>DATKTA010000029.1:0-118144 GCA_035531395.1 Bacteroidales bacterium | reverse complement strand
AATGGCAAATTCAAACTCGCCAGTAGCATCTATAGAATTATCCTGTTCTTTTGTACAGGCGTAAAACAAGCTGCCAGTTAATATAAAAGCCGAGATGATAAATAAATAATGAATGGTCTTCATATGACTTAATTTTAATGGATAATAAAAACTATGTAAATAATAAAGCTTTTTCAATGTTTGCTAATAGTCTAATCCTTGACACAACGAACAGAAAAGCCGCGCGCTCTCTGGTAGCTGGAAATAACGGCAGCGCTACTTTGGATGGTCAGTACGCGCGAGGTAGTGCCATCTACGGTACTCGACCAGTAGCCGGCGACGTAACCAGCATTGATGAGCGAACCATTGCTGTTGCTGCGGTAGCCGGCTAAGGACAATTTCAAGGTTGAGGCATAAGCACCTGCTGTGTTTGGTGAACTCCAACTTGCCATTTCTGCATCTAATTCTGCTTCTGTAGGGATTCTAAAACCAGTCGGGCAAGGGTTATTTACCCCATTTACCCCCTGCCATAAATTGCCGTTTTGCGGTGAACGCCAATCAGTAGGGCTAGCTGGTGCTAAAATAAAGGTTGCATTACCCGGTGCATCTGTGCCTGATAGGGTGCTGGTTGTGCCTGATGTGCTGATTTGATGCCCATCGGTGCCACGTCCCCATTGGTATAAATCGCCATAAGCTGCTGCATCTGTGCTGCTTGTTGCTACCTGGCTGGCACCTAAGTTCCTGTCCATCCAGATTCTACCGGTAGTTGGGTTGGTTACCTGAGGCACTATTGGGGCGGCTGTAAATGTAGCTGTTGTAGATACTGCGCTGTTCATTGTTACCTGACATGTCCCAGTTCCGCTGCAACCACCACCTGACCATCCGGTAAAAGTTGAACCTGCATCAGGAGTAGCTGTTAATGTTACAACATTTCCAAAATTATAGGGTTCAGAACAATCGACACCGCAATTAATTCCGACAGGAGTACTTGTAACTAATCCTGTTCCAGTCCCGGCCTTTCCAACGGACAAGGTATACTGATTGATTGTAAATGTAGCTGTTACCGATACTGCATTGTTCATTGTTACCTGACATGTACCCGTGCCGCTGCAACCGCCACCAGACCATCCAGTAAAAGTTGAACCTGCATCAGGAGTAGCTGTTAATGTTACAACATTTCCAAAATTATAGGGTTCAGAACAATCGACGCCACAATTAATCCCGGCGGGACTACTCGTAACTAATCCAGTTCCAGTCCCGGCTTTTCCAACAGACAATGTATACTGATCGATTGTAAATGTAGCTGTTACCGATACTACGCTGTTCATGGTTACCTGACATGTCCCAGTTCCGCTGCAACCGCCACCTGACCATCCGGTAAAAGTTGAACCTGCATCAGGGGTGGCTGTTAAGGTTACCACGCTTCCAAAATTATAGGGTTCAGAACAATCGACGCCACAATTAATCCCGGCGGGACTACTGGTAACTAATCCTGTTCCAGTCCCGGCCTTTCCAACAGACAATGTATACTGATCAATCGCCTTCTCAAGCTCTACCAGCAAGGGCAAATTCCCAGGGGCATCTTCAAATATCTTTAATGAATCAATAGTATAGGTATGAGTATAGGTTACAAATCCAGTATATTCCAGAGTCAATGTATAATCAGGGAAGCCGTCTATTACAGTAACTACATTGTTCAGAACTGAATCGAGGTTTTGAACGTATGTATAAGTGCCATTACTGACAGTTAAAGTTGCCGGGAGTATTTTATCGCTGCTATTATCAAGAACCCCGATCATGAAACTAAGTGTCTTTATTTCAGTAACAGGGAAATGACTTAATCCAAAGTCTTCAGGAGTATGGGCAGCAGTGCTTAATACCTGTACATTTACAGGAGTGGCTGCATTTTTTGCCACGGTAAAAGTGATTGGAAGCGGGTTGGTTATATTTTGTGCTTCCTGCGATCCGGCAAGAGGTGCAGCATAAATGGTATTACCTGAAGCATCGATTAAAACAAATTCCGTCAGTTTGTAAGTACCGGTTTTTAGTACCAGTTTCTGGGTATAATAACTTCCATTCATCTGAAGTATTTTTACTGCAGAGCTGGTGTATTTAGTATCGCTGCCATCAATGTTCTGGATGGTAAGAATTATCTTATCTGCATCGGCCAGGTTATAAGCTGCAGCGCCTTTAGTGCCATTATCGCTTTTAAGGCTTATTACGTCAATTGAAAATGCTACCTCATTATCTGTTGCAGCAGGTTCATTGTCTTGCTTTTTACATGTTAATAAAAGGCTGCCCAGAAGAAGTATGGACATCACAATCAATAAAGCTTTTGATTTTTTCATGATATTAAGATTTAGCAGGCTATTTAAATTTATATTTTTCAGGTTTCTATCATTTTTTTAAATACGTCCTCACCGGCAAAAAAAATCTGTTTGCCAGTCTATTATTGAGATACTACATGCACAGCCAGGAGAAAATGTTAAAGCAATTTTCATGGTTATTTAATATAAAAAAGTTAAATACAGGAAGAATAAGAAGCGGGAATAACTGGTCAGAAAATCAAATATTCATAACGCTTGAATATAACTGTCGGTGGGACAAAAATGATCTGGTAAGCGAGACAAGATTTTCCATAAGATCACTATAGTTATGAAAATTAAAAACAGATATTAATAATACATATAAACTGTATTAATAAAATCATATAATGTTTAAATATATATAAAAGATTTGGAATAGGAAATGATTACTAATAATAAACATAGTATTTTAATGTGTTAATAAATTAACACATAATATAGCAGGTCCGGTATTTCAATATATGGTTACATCGCAAATTATTTATCTCAGAATTTTGGCTGATTTGATAATGAAAAATTATCATAAGGAATAAAAAAGGTTGCCCCAAAATGACAGCCTCTATTTTTCATCTAAAATCAGAAACTTGTTTTATTTTAATATGAGTGTTGGTAATATGTAATAAGAGTACAAAAATTTTGATGGAACTGTCTTTTAATCTGCCTTCGCAAAACTTCGGCGGACGCGAAGGCCAGGTTTTATTCCTCGGTGCTTGCACCGTTTTTGAGTATAGAACTTGCTCTGGGGTTCATTCCATTTGATTTGTATTTTTAAGAAATCAGGATTATGGACTAAAGTCCATAATGAACTCATTATCAATAACCCCGGACTTAAGTCCGGGGTTATTAAACAACCTCAAGAATCGGGCTTTAGCCCATAATTCTTTTTTTCATGATTCCTGTTACTCATTTATTTAAATATTGTAAAATCAGGATTTTTAGACATATACCATGCATTATATTCCCTGATTACCGCATTGATATTTGTGAATCCATACCCTTTTTCCTTCTTGGTTATTTTATCTGCCAGCTCAGGGAAGTCCTTTACATAGCCAGGCATTTTCTTTGCAAAGCCCATAAGCATGCTGGATACATCAATAACTTCTCCTGAAGGCAGCTGCATATAACTCTTTTGTTCTCTTACTTCAGGAGTTGCAGTTCCATCGACAAAGAAATAATCAAACAGGGTTATCGGGCCTTTTTCAACCACAAGGACAAAGGTTTCAGCGCCGCCACCAAATCTCTTAGGATCTTTAGGAGCTTTTATTGTTGTAAACTTAGTGGAGTACCATTTTGTATCATTTTCTATTTCATAGCAAATAATATTATTCCAGGTATTTCCATAAAGTTCATTGCCGCTGGCATCCCTCATCTGACAACCGGCCTGCATAACTTCAGGAAGGTAGATCATAAAAGATCCCTTAACAGTGTCATGTTTCTCGGTTACCATAAAACCAGGAAATTGTTTTCCTGCATCAACAGAATTATACCTTCCTTTCTGGGCGAAACCAGTAAGCATGGTAAATGTCAGAAGTAGAGTAATCAGTTTTTTCATAATCATTTTAATTTAGTTAAACATGTTTTTAATTAAATATTGTCTCTTTATCATGTTTACGGTTTATCAGTATTCAACTGAAACCAGGGTGTATTCTATTTTCTGGAATTTTTCAAAAAATTTAAGGTCATTTATATAGAATTTTTTATTTATACCTGAATAGGCTGCAGGGAATTTTTCATCTCTTATTTCGTAAGGCTCATACATCTGATTATGGTTCTGAACCTCACGGTCAACCAGCAGACCCTGGTCATCATAGACTTTCTGACTGAAGTTTAAAAATTTGATAGCTTTTCTTGATCTGTTTTTAAACTCAATAGCGATAGCAAAATATGTATTTCCTGAGAGGTCATCTAGATATTTGAATGGCTTTGACAATCTGAATTCCAATCCTTTGAATGCTTCAAAAGTTTGCCAGTCAGGATCAAACACCGGCTTGTCGTACATACCCTTTGGCGCAGTTTCAATTTCAATCAATTCAATCTCAATCTTCCCGAAAGTTTCCATAAAGTTTTTGTCTCTGGTGCTAAATCTTTCATAAACACCTGTATATCCGGGTGGAATGGTTTTCCCTGAGGCAGGCAGGAAGGTTAACGGTCCGCAGTTGTTCATGCTTTCACTTACAACCTTACCCTGTTTGTCGAAAAGCTTAACCCTGAATGTCAGTCTTGTAAGATCATCGGCCGTTTTATTCTTCAATTCAAGGGCAATGGTAAATCCGGGATCATTCCCTGAAAGGAATGGTTCCGATAATCTGAATTCGAGGCCTTTAAATTTATCAAAGGTCAAAGGAGGTTTTACAAACTGGTACTTGCTTTGATAATAAGGAGAGGCAGACAGGTCTGAACTTTTATAACAATAATTGTTAACCAGGATCATTATTGACCATAGTGCGGATAGTCTTAATATTCGTTTTCCTGTATTTTTCATAATGATTTCATATTTAATAATTCTTGCCCAGCACCCAGCGCCTACTCATTCACAATTTCTGAAATACAGGTATCTTCATATTTTGTCCCCGGATACACTTCAAGTATCTCAATTCCAAGAAGATATTCATATTTTACATAAGAGTTGGATATTTGTGAGAAAAAGGTATCAACCTTAAATTTTGGTATTGAAAGATTCTGATATCCGTTTTTATCACCCAGGATAACAACCCCTTCAGATATTACCTTAAGATTCTCATAATCTGTTCCATATTGGGCACCACCCCCAAGTTCAGCTCGTATTATTACAGTTCTGATTTTCTTTGGTCTGCTGTTAGAAGTAAATACTGTCTGTGATTTCCCATATCCTGCCCAGATCTTAACCGGCTTCGCCAGATCCAGGCAAGGGACAATAAGTACTTCTCCTATACCTGTTCCTTTTACTCCTTCGACCCATGCTGTCTTGGGGTCATTATCCGAAATCTTGCCCGGAGAATAAGTGCAGGTCCAATTAACATAGGCGTCATCATTAGGAGGTTCTCCTTCAGTTTCCGATTCAATTATCTTTGGTGCTTTTCCTGTGGGCATTAGAAATGTTGATGATAAATTTCCAAGTCCGGGACCATAACAACCATGAATATTAAGAGATTTTATTACACCACCTTTAAAAAGGGATTTTAATTGCGGATTACTGCTATTACATGGGAAAGATTCCATTTGAGCAGATAAAACAATTGATACGGAAAGAAGGAATATTATTATAAATCCTTTAAGTAACTTTTTCATTGTTGTTTATTTTTTCTTTGTTGTTTATTTTTTCTTTTTCATTGCTTTCTCGTAGGCAGATAATTCCTTATCGATGAATTTTAAGATATTATCAGTCACCAAAGCTTTAAACGGTTCCGCAAGTGAAGCTGGAGGAATATTCTTAACAAACCAGTCATAGTCATCGCAATTAGGGGTCTTTATTGGCTGTGTTTGTTTCCATGCCAGGACAGTAGTTGAAAGTGTTTTAAATTTGCCGTCAGTAATGGAATATACATAAAGATAGGATTGCACCTCCATTGTATTCTCCTTACCCGTATTCGGGAACTTATTTACAGAATAATGGCCGGAAGAGGATACAAAAAAGGTCAATGGTTCTCCAAGTCTTAACCAGTCAAGTTCGCCTTTAGAATTTACGGGCAAAGAGGAGAGGTAGGTCAGATCACCTTCAGTAAATACAGTTGTATTAAATCCTTTATTTAACATACCTGTAATCTGCCTGACGGCATCTATATATTCTGATGGAAGTGGCGTTGTTTCCCTGAATTTTTCACAGTTAGTTCCCTGTTTAGACATTTCGGGATTGCCCAAAGTATTAGGATTATGCTCTATATCACTGTTCCTGAAGTATACCTTTATTTCCACGGAATGATCAATCCTCTCTTTTAGGGTTTGTCCGGAAACAAAAAAAGCAGTGCCTGATAATAATATCAGGACAACTGCTATTTTTAATGTTGTTTTCATCAGGATGGATATTGATCCGCAATGACTGGTTTAATAGTCTCTTTTACTACTTTTTCTTCATTGCCTTTTCATAGTCGGCCATTTCCTTCTCTATAAAATCTGCAGTTTTCTTATCAAAATTTTCTTTGAAAGTGTCGAAATAGTCTGCAACGGGGAAGTTCTTTACAAAATAGTCGTAATCGCCACATGTTTTTGACTCTTTGGAAGGTGCAGTATAGGTTCCAAGGTTTTTAACAGTGATAGCTTTTGCTTTGCCTTTAACAATTGCGTAAAATCCAATTCCTGATGAAATGGTTACAGAGTTTGAAAGCTTAACTTCATTCATGAGTCCCATATTATCAACTCTGTAAGAGCCATCCAGGCTAACAGTTGTTGTTAATGGTTCTCCCAGTTTTACCCAGTCAGGATTTCCTTTTGCCACACCTGATTCTACAAGGGGAACGGCTGACAAATCACCTTCAACAAAGGCAGTTGTATTGAAACCTTTATTGAGTTGGTCAATAACCTGCTTAACTACAGCAACGTAATTTTCAGGCATCGGAGTAGTTTGTGTGAATAAAGTACAGCCTGTACCCTTTTTCTGGCTTCCGGGAATGGCAGTTGTATTCGGTTCGTGTTTAACATCGGAGATTTTGAAATAGACTTTGACAGTTTTGGCTTCATCTATTCTTTCCTTTAATGTTTGTCCGGAGACATTTAGAACCAGAGCTGATAAAATTAGCAATACGGTGATTTTTTGAAGGTTTTTCATAGTCATGTAGTTTAAATTTTAAAGATTGTGATTCATTTACCAGGTTATAATACAATTATTGAGATTAACCACATAAGGCCGGGAAATCCGGCTATTATTAGAGTGAAGAACAAAACAAACTTAATCCAGCTGAATGGTCTTTCGCCCTTTACAGTCCCGGTGGATCCATTTACAAGAATTCGGTACGTCTTTTTTTTATGCCGGTAGGCACTTATCCATACTGGCAATAATATGTGTTTGAAAGTCACATTGCTGTATGTGGTGATAATTGAGTATATACGTCGATTCTTGGTCCCTATTGCTCCATTCACAGCCAGTTCAATTCTTTTGTTCATCTTCTTTTTTGCATCGGCAAATCCTTCTTTCAGGCCAACCTGGTAAGTTTCTGTTTTGAAGCCAGGGAGATACCTTTCATTAAAGGGTACCAGTTTTTTAAGGAACCATGGGTGAAGTTTTTCTGCATAATGCTTTGGTAGTGATTTACTCGCAATAACTAAAACATCATTATAGGAATCATCAACATGACCCTTAAATTCAGGATTCTCCGTCCGGGATGATTTATATCTGAGTACTTTGGATACTGAAAAGCCATTATCTGTTATTGTGTAAATGTCAGCTTCCATCTTCTCGTTTAGAGCAATAATTTTCTGAGCATATGCAGTATCTTCAATACCATCATCAATTGAGGGAACTGAATTTTCACTGTTTCGACTGCCCGATGAATCTGAACTCTCCTCACCCTGACCGGCCGTATAGTCTGAATTTACATCTGCATCATAAATCCAGGAAGGAATATACACTCCGGTCAGTTTTCCCTCTTGCTGAACATATTTCCTGAATTTATTCGGTACAAAAAACAATTTTTTTATCCAGGCTTGATAATTTTCATATGCATTACCAAGAGTTACTGCAAAAGGAAGAATTGCCTGAGGCTTAATACCATGAGTTGTACCTTCATTTTTAACTACCTGTGGTGAACCGCAGAATGGACAAAAATCTGATATAATATTAGGAGCTAAAGTTGTTTGAGCACCGCATCCCTGGCATTTAATAGTTGCTGCTTCCAGGAATTCAGATTTCTTTTCAAACTCGTCAAGATATTCTTCAAGATTGAGTTTTTCAATAGGTCCCGTACAAACCTCTATCTCGTTTTCCATCCCACAGCTTTGGCACTTCAGATGGTTTGTCCCGGGGACAAACTGTAATCTTCCTGAACATCCCGTGCAGACAATGTTCTTCTGGCTGGTTTCGGTAATTACGGTTTCCTTATTCATATTAAAAGTTAAAATGACCGGATGGCACGAACCTTATATGTATTAGGTTTAGCAGCATCGGTCTGGAGACCAGTGGTGGTTTCTGCCCATGCAGTAGCGAAACTGGCACCCTGACTGGAGTTCCAATAGGCGCCATCAAAACCGCCGGTAAGTTTTGCTTTGTTAAGGACAAGCTTATGCAATTCATCTTTGCTTGGTAAATACCAATCGGAATAATTACCTATACTCAAGTCAAAACACAACAATGCGGCATAGCTTTTCCCGGTCCCTTGTGAACTAACAATGCTGTTTGTATTAGCGCTTCCTGTTCCTAATGCTGTTGCTGTTGCGCCTGTATTTGTTGCCGCATCCCACCACATTATTCCGGAACTCTGGTCATAATCTGCAGCAATTATTCCATGTGTTTCACCATCTACATAGCCCGGATCACCTGATTGCAGGATATAGGCTATAACTCCCCCCTGGTATGATTGTCCTACTGAGAGCACTGCTGCAAAGCTTAATTCATTGCCGTATGCGGTGCCTGCACTGTTAGTTGCGTAAGCCCGGACATAATATGTAGTATTGATAGTTAAACCTGACATATTACTGTTAAATTCTCCGGAACCAGTACCATTTGTGGTTTTGGTTGTTAAATCCACAGTCGGGTTTGTAGATGTGCTCCAGCATATGCCACGTGCCGTAACTGAAGCTCCTCCGTTACTTGTTATATTACCACCGCTTGATGCCGAATAAGAAGTTATGTTTGTGACAGACAGTGTGGTTAAAGTTGGAAGATCTATTGCAGCTGTTTGAAAATACAGCTGATTTCCATAAGCTGTTCCGGCAGAATTGGTGGCATATGCTCTTACATAATATGTTATTACACCAGGGGTCAAACCGGTAATGCTGCTTGTAAATCCATCATTATCAGATATATCTGATGTTTTACTGTTGCTAATAGTCGGTTCCGGAGTAGTGCTCCAGCAAACACCTCGCGCAGTTATAGCTGCTCCTCCGTCACTGATTATTTGTCCGCCACTGGATGCTGAAGTCTGCGTTATTGATGTAATTTCAGTTGTGATGAGAGTTGGAACAACAATAGTAAGGGTTCTGAAACTGACTTCATTGCCATAAGATGTACCAACATTGTTAGTGGCATATGACCTTGCATAGTAAAGCGTATTCGCAGCTAATCCTGTTATTGTACTGCTAAAATCACCTGTTCCTGTACCTTCAACAGTTTTAGTTGTTAATCCTGCAGAAGGATTAGGAGAAGTGCTCCAGCAAAATCCCCTTGCTGTTACTGCTGCTCCGCCGTCATTACTTATATTTCCACTGATAAAGGCAGCCGATGTGGTAATGTTCAAAGCCTCATTGGTTGTAATGGTTGGAGTATCGGCAAGAGTACTAAAACTTTTTTGGGATCCGTAAGTAGTTCCGGCGCTGTTTGTTGAATAAGCTCTAATATAGTATGTTGTATTTGGAGTTAGCCCGGAAAGATTAGACTGAAAACCACCGATCCCTGTTCCTTCAGAAGTTTTATTGCCATCAGTAGTTGGATTCTCTGAAGTGCTCCAGCAAATTCCGCGGGCAGTAATTGTTCCACCACCGTCACTGGTTATATTTCCGCCGCAGGATGCTGAATTTTTAGTAATATTATAAGCATCCAGCGTTGTTATGGATGGTGCCAGAACAGGATCAGTAGTAAAACTTTTTCCATCACCGTAAGTTGTTCCTACGTTATTGATGGCATAAGCCCTTACGTAATATGTTGTTCCCGGTGTTAAGCCTGTGATTGAGCTGGTAAATGTACCAATTCCTGAACCGTCAGTTGTTTTATTGTTAGATATCGTTGGATCAGCTGAAGTATTCCAGCAAATTCCGTGGGCTGTAACTGGTGATCCACCATCGCTTGTTACATCGCCACCTCCTGATGCTGTTGTTTGAGTAATTGCACTTACAGCTGATGTAGAGATACTGGGGGCAACTGGTTTATCCTCTTTGGTACAACTGTTTGTCAATAAAAAAAATACTCCAATTATTGTAATAGAGCTGATCAGAATGTTAATATTCTTTTTCATACTGGCAACATTTTTTATTAATATGTTTTTAATAGTTTAATTGTAAAAAATTGTTATTTAATTTATATTTGTGTTCAGAATAAGTGATATAATTAATGCAGTAAATAAGTATTGACAAATACATAAAACAGCCAAATGTAAAAACTTTTTTCATATTTCAATAAATAGATAATTAAATATTTTATAATTCATTCTGTTAATAAAATAACAATGGAATTTCAGGTATATATTTAATTTTGCATTTTAAACAGATTTGATTTAATATTTTGAATAATCATGGCAAATAATACTATTGACAGCACTACTCCAGTATACACTCTCAGTACCGCATCTGATCTATCAGGCATTCCAGTTCATTCAATAAGGCAATATGTTGACAGGGGATTGATAATCCCGTTCAGGAAAGAATCAGGACGGCATTTGTTTTCTCAGGTGGATATTTTACGATTGAAGTACATCAATAAATTGCTTGATGAGGGGGGACTAAATATTGCAGGAATAAGAGCTTTATTTGCCTTGATTCCATGCTGGGCAGTAAGAAGCTGTTCCCCTGATGACAGGGAAAGCTGCCATGCTTACAGCAATGATGAATTTCCATGCTGGGATGCTTCTGAAAAAGGGATCGCCTGTAAGAATATAGATTGTCGTGAATGTGATGTTTACCGGATTGTTGAGAACTATCCAGGAGTAAAATCATTCCTGAAGACGTTAATTTAATCACTAAGCTGCCGACTTGTCAGGATTCCGGATATTCTCACTGTTTATCCTCATTTTTACAATGTTATTTTTTTTACTATCTTTGCACCTTAAATCGGATTGATATATCCAGAGAGGTAAATGGAAAGCAGGAAGGTATTATTCATTTCACAGGAAATCACTCCATACTTAGGTGAGACGAAGTTATCGAAGATAGGAAGGTTTCTTCCCCAGGGCATTCAGGAAAGAGGAAAGGAGATCAGAACTTTTATGCCAAGGTATGGTTGTATTAATGAAAGAAGGAATCAGCTTCATGAGGTCATCCGTCTTTCAGGAATGAATCTTATCATTGACGATACCGATCATCCGCTGATAATAAAGGTAGCATCCATTCAGTCTGCCCGAATGCAGGTTTACTTCATTGATAATGATGATTATTTTCAGAGAAAGCATATAATAAGCGATTCCTCAGGTAAAGAGTTTGAAGATAATGATGAGCGGGCTCTGTTTTTTGCAAGAGGTGTAATTGAAACAGTAAAAAAACTAAGGTGGGCACCCGATATAGTTCATTGCCATGGCTGGATGTCATCACTGGTGCCTGTTTACCTGAGAAGTGTGTATCAGGATGATCCTCTTTTTAATAACTATAAAATTATCTATTCTATATATAATAATGATTTCAAAAATCCGTTTAGATCAACATTCGCTGATAAACTGCGTTTCGACGGGATAGACGGTGAAAATCTTAAGATGATTAAAAAGCCTGATTTTGTAAATGTTTCAAAACTGGCAATAAAATATTCTGACGGGATCATTATCGGAAGCGAGGAGATAAATGAAGAACTGACTAAATATATTACAACTGTAAATAAACCGGTTCTTTCATACAAGGATGATTCACAATATGTTGATGCCTATAATGAGTTTTATGACAAGCTACTATCATAGATCTGAATTTTTTTCACTTTTCACTTCAAATATTCCCCTTATAAAAACATTCAGCATTATCCTGTTAATTGCAGGGGCGCTTTTTTTAGGTTCTTGTGAAGAGGACCCGACTTTTATTGGCAAGGATATTTTACCAAGTAGCGATTTTGTTAAAGTTACATCTGTTGACACATTCAGCATAAATTCATACACAAACTATGATTATCCGATCAGGACTGAAGGACAATCAGCTCCTTATCTCGGGACCAGCTATGATCCTTATTTCGGTACAATAACGAGTGAATTCATATCGCAGGTAAGGATGGAAAGAGAATGGATCAAGGGAGATTACAGGGTTGATTCCGTAAAGTTAGTTCTGAGAATTCTATCTGTTGCAGGTTCAACAACCAGTGTTAAACAACTCAGAATTACGGAGGTTGGTAACAAGTTGTATGGTGATTCGGCATATTATTCAAATACTCCGGTTGACACTACCGATTTTGGTTTTACAGTTGATTTGCCTGTATTGAGGACAGATACAATTAACGTGGTTGAAATAAACCTTCCGCCATCATTCGGAGAGTATCTTATCCGTGATCAGGAACAACTTTTCTACAGTACCAGTACAGAGGACTTCAGAGATTATTTCAAGGGAGTTTATATTCGCGTTCTGTCCACATCATATTCAGATCCTCTGATTATCGGGCTGAATGTTACACAGGCTCCTTCGCTGGGAGATTACAGCGACTACTTTAAAGTATATATGCGCGGGCAGGATGATAATAATGAATATTTTAGTTTCAGATTTCTTCTTGACCCTTCAAAAGAAAATGCCCGTTATTCAAGGGTTAAACATGATTTCAGTACTGCCAATCCTGACAAAGTTTTCAGTGACGTAATTAATAAACCTGTGCTAGACACACTTTCATACATTCAGGGACTAAACGGAGTTTATACTAAGCTGATTATTCCTGGTCTGGAGGCATTAAAGAATGACACCACAAATGGAAAGACGGCCGTTAATAAGGCCTCTCTTTTCGTTCCTGTTCAATATGACGGAGAGTATTATACTTCGGCAACCCTTCCTGATAATATTTACCTCAGATATTATAACAAGGCTGGTTCCAAGGTTCTGATTCCGGATTATTATATAGATGACTACCACGAATACTTCGGGGGAAAACTCGACACAACAAATAGCAGGTACAAATTCAATATTTCCAGCTTTGTCCAGGATTATATAAATGATAAGGAAGGATTACTGAAGCCTGAACTTGAGATATTCCAGAGCGCAACTGAAATAAAGAATGCCATCCTGAAGGCTAATGCCAGCAAATCGCCTGTTAAACTTGAGATGACAATAACAAATTTCTAAGAACGGTAATATTTTATCGGCCGGAATACATCATATCATAGTATTTTTCATAGTCGCCTGACAGTATCCTTTCAAGCCAGCTTGTATTTGAAAGATACCAGTCAACTGTTTTTTCGAGTCCGTCAGAAAAATCGGGAATAGGAGACCATCCAAGTTCCTTCTGCAGTTTGGATGAATCAATTGCATATCTCATATCGTGACCTGGGCGGTCTGTAACGTAGGTTATAAGTTTTTCTGATGTACCTGCCGGCCTGTTGAGTTTTTTGTCCATAATGCTGCAAAGAAGCTTAATAAGGTCGATGTTTTTCCATTCATTGTTTCCTCCTATGTTGTAGGTATCTCCAACCTTTCCATTGTGGAATATCAAATCTATTGCCGAGGCATGGTCCTCAACATAAAGCCAGTCACGGATATTCTCCCCTTTGCCGTATACCGGTATTGGCTTGCTGTTTTTGATATTGTTGATCGCCAGTGGAATAAGTTTTTCAGGGAACTGATTTGGTCCATAATTATTTGAGCAATTGGATATTACGACCGGCAGCCCGAAGGTATGATGATAGGCTCTTACCAAATGATCTGAGCTGGCTTTGGAAGCAGAATAAGGGCTTCTAGGATCATAGGCCGTCTCTTCTGTGAAAAAACCGTCATTTCCAAGTGAACCAAAGACTTCGTCAGTTGAGATATGATAAAACAGCTTTTCATTATAATTCCCTTTCCAGCTGTTGCGAGCTGCATTCAGGAGGTTAACGGTACCAATAATATTTGTAAAAACAAATTCATCGGGAGCTGCTATTGAACGGTCAACATGCGACTCAGCTGCAAGATGAATCACCCCGTCAAAACTGTATTTGCTGAACAGCTCCAGCACTTCATTTTTTTTGACAATATCAATCTTTTCAAAATGGTAATTCCGGCTCGATTCAATATCTGTAATATTTTCAAGGTTGCCTGCATATGTAAGCTTATCTGCGTTTACAATCAGATAATCAGGATATCTTCTGACAAACCTTCTTACAACATGTGAGCCTATGAATCCTGCTCCTCCAGTTACTAATATGCTTTTCTTCATTATTTTTTGGTTTTTTTCCTGATTCTATTTTCCCAGTCCCAGGCAGATTTCAATGCATCCTCAAGTGTACTGATAGTTCTCCATCCCAATTCTTTATTCGCGAATGAAGGATCGGCCCATATCTTCTCAATATCGCCGGGTCTTCTGCCAACAACATTATATTTTACCTTTACACCGGTGGCATGCTCAAATGACTGAATGGCCTGGAGGACTGAAACCCCATTGCCGGTTCCAAGGTTAAATATCTCATAATCGGTTTTGTTTTTAACTTCAATCAGCCTTTTTACGGCAACAACATGTGCTTTGGCAAGATCAACTACATGCAGGTAATCTCTGATACAATAGCCGTCAGGAGTATCATAGTCGTTTCCAAATACTTTCAGTTCATCTCTTATTCCGTATGCTGTCTGGGTTATATAAGGAACAAGGTTTTCCGGCACCCCCCTGGGCAACTCACCAATAAGTGCTGAAGGATGAGCTCCAATCGGATTGAAGTATCTCAGAGCTATGGCTTTGATTTTTTCATCCGAGGATACTGTATCCCTGATAATCTCTTCTCCAACCTGTTTGGTATTTCCATATGGTGAAGTTGCCGGCTGCAAAGGAGCAGCTTCCGTAACAGGAAGTTTTTCAGGCTGACCATATACTGTGCAGGATGATGAAAAGACGAGATTTGGTATTGAATATTTTTTCATCATCTCAAGCAGGTTGATGAGTGATACCAGATTATTCCTGTAATAATCGAGTGGTTTACGTACTGATTCACCAACTGCCTTGTAAGCAGCAAAATGTATTATCGCTGAAATATCATTATTTCTCCTGAAGAAGCCATCAAGCTTCACATTATCACAGATGTCAATAACATCAAGGGATGGTTTAATCCCTGATATTTTCTCTATTCCGTTGAGGACTTCCTTTTCAGAATTAGACAGGTTATCAATTATAAAAACTTCAAATCCTTCATTTATAAGTTCAACAGTTGTATGAGAACCTATATAACCTGTACCTCCGGTTACTAAAATTTTCTTTTTCATTTAAAGGCTCCAGTATGTATGTTTCTTTATTTTTCCGCGTAGAATACCCTTGACATCCACTATAATTCCATCTTTATTAAGAAGCGGAGTGAAGTAGGATTCATCCAGATTAATGTATTCATCGTGGCTTACTGCAAGAATTACTGCGTCATATTTCCCTGATGGTTTATTTTTAAGGTCAATTCCATACTCATCCTTTACCTCATGCTTTGAAGCTCCCGGATCAATAATGTCCACTTTAATACCAAAATCGTCCAGTTCGCTTACAACATCAACTACTTTTGAGTTGCGGATGTCAGTCACATTTTCCTTGAAGGTAATTCCCATTATAAGGACCCTTGAATCTTTCAGTCCCTTACCTGCATGAACTATTTTCTTGACAGTCTGTTTTCCTATATATCTTCCCATGGAGTCGTTAATGAACCTGCCCGAGTCAATCATCTGGGGATGATAGCCAAGTGCTTTTGCCTTATATGAGAGGTAGTATGGATCGACACCGATGCAGTGACCTCCAACGAGTCCGGGATAGAATTTCAGGAAGTTCCATTTGGTTCCTGCTGCTTCAAGCACTTCGAAGGTATTAATCCCCATCCTGTTGAATATAATTGAGAGTTCATTCATGAAAGCAATATTGATATCGCGCTGAGTGTTTTCAATTATCTTGGCTGCTTCGGCTACCTTTATTGAGCTGGCCCTGTGTACTCCGGCCTCAATAATGAGTTCATAGATCCTGGCAATATCCTCAGCCGACTCCGGATCGCAACCACTTGTAACCTTGACAATTCTGGTCAGGGTATGATTCTGGTCTCCCGGATTTATTCTTTCAGGTGAAAAGCCTACTTTGAAATCTGTAATGTACCTGAGGCCTGAATATCTTTCGAGTATCGGCACGCAATCCTCTTCCGTGCAACCGGGATAAACAGTGGATTCATATACTACATAGTCACCTTTCTTAAGTATTTTGCCAACGGTTTCAGAAGCTCTGATAACCGGTGTAAGATCAGGCAGGTTGGTTCTGGTTGTGGGAGTCGGGACAGCAATTATGTGAAATGAAGCGCTTCTGAGGTCTTCAGGATCGCTGGTAATAAGAATGTCAGTATCATGGAATGCTTCAGATGTCAACTCATTACTTGGATCGATACCTTTACGCATAAGCTCCACTCTTTCAGGCTTTATATCGAATCCTACAACTTTTATTTTTCTTGCAAATTCAAGAGCGATAGGAAGTCCGACATAACCAAGTCCGATAACTGAAAGCTTAATCTCTTTTTTTAAAAGTCTATCGTAGATCATAAAACGGATTTTAGCAACGGATGATATTCTCCCTGCAGTCCGCAAGGTTTTGCATTTCTGATTGTATATACGGTTTCCACCGATTGCCTGGCTTCATTAATTCCGAAACCTCTGCCTTCAAGTATCTCTTTGTATGTATGGGTATGGAGATCGGTGAATCCTTCACTGAATTCTATCTCTTCACCATCAACAGTAATTGACCTGAAGGTTCTTTTGCCAGCCATTTTTGCATCCTCAGGGATATCATTGTAATCGAGGCTGAGGAACCATCTTACCCTTGCCTTATCAAGTTCGAGGTATCCGGCTGCCTTATTCTTTTCAGATATATGAACAATGTTGCTCCTGGTATCTCCGAAGATCCATGATAGCATATCGAAGAAATGAATTCCGATGTTTGTGGCAACTCCGCCTGATTTCTGTATATCACCTTTCCATGAAATATTGTACCAGTTACCCCGGCTTGTAATATATGACATATCAATATCATAGATTTTGTCAGCCGGACCATTCCTGATCTTGTTTCTGAGCTCCACTATCTTTGGATGGAGGCGAAGCTGGAGGACAGTATAAATATTTTTTCCCGTTTCTTTTTCTATGACCTGCAAAGCGTCAATATTCCAGGGATTAAGCACAATAGGTTTTTCACAAATTGCATCGGCCTGTTGACGCAGGGCAAATCGGATATGTGAGTCGTGAAGATAATTTGGCGAACAGATACTTACATAATCAATTTTGGTCCCGGTTCTTTTCAGCTTGTCAAAATGCCTGTCGAATCGTTCGAATTCAACGAAGAAATCACTTTCAGGGAAATAGCTGTCAATACGTCCCACACTGTCAAATCTGTCAAGGCTGGCCAGCAGGTTATTTCCTGTTTCCTTTATTGCATGAAGGTGTCTCACGGCGATATAACCTGCCACACCTATAATACCAAAATTTTTAGTTGTATTATTCATTAGAATCATCTTTTATCAGTACCCAAAACTACGGATTAATTTTATAAACCATTCCTTCTTCAAGCCTGTATCTCTCTCCGCTCTCAGGACATCTTGCTGTACCTGTATTATCAAAGGCGAGCTTGTGTCCGAATTCACTCATCCATCCGGTATGCCGGGCAGGATTACCTATAACAAGGGAATATGGCTTAACATCCTTTGTAACAACCGCTCCTGCTCCGATAAAAGAGAATGATCCTATCCGGTTGCCACATACTATTGTTGCATTTGCACCAATTGAAGCACCTTTTTCAACTATTGTGGCAGCATACTGATCTTTCCGGATAATTGCACTTCTGGGGTTTATTACATTGGTAAATACCATTGAGGGACCAAGGAATACATCATCCTCGCAGATCACGCCGGTATAAATTGAAACATTATTCTGAACCTTGACGTTTCTTCCAAGCCTGACTCCGGGGGAAATTACTACATTCTGTCCAATATTGCAGTTTTCGCCTATTTCAGAATTTTTCATAATATGGCTGAAGTGCCATATTTTTGAACCCTTTCCGATTTTGCAGCCATCATCTATCACTGCTGTTTCATGAGCATAATATTCTTTTTCCATCAGATTTAATTATCAAAGAATTTCAGGATACTTGATTTAATGTAGCCGAGCTGATCCTGTTCCATATCGGGGTGCATGGGCAGTGAAAGAACCTCTTTGCACAATGCCTGCGTCACAGGAAAATCTTTTTCACTATATCCCAGGTTCCTGTAAGCCTCCTGCATATGAAGAGGTCCGGGGTAGTAAACCATTGCAGGGATACCGGCTGATTCAAGATATTTCTTCAGCTCATCGCGTTTTCCGTTCTTTACTTTAAGAGTGTATTGGTGGTAAATATGAGTTGAGTACACTGCTCTTTCAGGAGTCTGGAGGGACAGGCATGCATTAAATGATTTGTCATAGAAATCTGCAACAGCCTGCCTGGCTGCATTGAATTCAGAAAGATACTTAAGCTTGACTCTCAGGATTGCAGCCTGTATTGTATCAAGCCTTGAGTTAACTCCGATATCATCGTAGTGATACCTCACTTTCATTCCATGATTGGCAATGCTTCTGAGTTTTTTTGCAAGGATATCATCATCGGTATAAAGAGCGCCTCCGTCTCCATAGCATCCAAGGTTCTTGGAAGGGAAGAAAGAGGTTGTCCCAATATGTCCTATGGTTCCGGCCTTTCTCCTGGAGCCATTTCTGAATATATAGTCGGCGCCGGTAGCCTGAGCTGCATCCTCAATAATAAAAAGTTTATGTTTCCTTGCAATCTCCATGATACTTTCCATATCGGCACACTGACCGAAAAGATGCACCGGAACTATAGCCCTGGTCCTGGGTGTTATTGCATTTTTGATAGCTTCAACCGAAATATTGAAGGTTACGGGATCGGGATCTACAAGTACCAGTTTTAAGCCAAGTAATGCTACAACCTCAACAGTGGCAATGAATGTAAAGTTTGTAGTAATCACTTCATCACCAGGTTTCAAATTAAGAGCCATCATTGCAAGATAAAGGGCATCAGTTCCGTTGGCACATGATATAACATGTTTTGTCCCCATAAATTTCTGGAGCTCCTCCTCGAAAAGTTTCACATCGGGTCCTTTAATAAAAGCCGTTGATTCGATGACAGACTTTATTGCATTGTCAATTTCAGGACCAATCTTAACATACTGGGCCCTCAGATCAACCATCTGAATATCTCTCATAATATAACATTTAGCTGAAGAAATGCGAAGATAATACTTTTGCTCCTATTTCCATTCAGGCTTTCATTGGTAGAATTATTTATTTACTTTGGCAAAAAAGTTCATATATTTGTATAGATAAACATTCATTATTGTGGATATTACTGCTTTTATAAGAGAGTTATTGTTTGGGCATGATTGTGTGATAGTTCCCGGATTCGGCGGATTTATCGGGAATTATACTCCGGCGCAGGTTGACAGGAGCTCCGGTACATTTAATCCTCCGGTAAAGCAGATCTCGTTCAACCGGAACCTGAATCATAATGACGGGCTGCTGATAGGCAGAATTTCAAGTACCTTAAATATAAATTATGGTGATGCCAGGACTTTAGTGGAGAAATTCACAGTTGATTTACGAAGGAGACTGGAGAATGGTGAAAAAGTTGTTTTTGACAATATTGGCATCTTCATCAATAATCATGAGGGAAATGTACAGTTTGAACCTGACAAGAATGTAAATTATCATCTTGATTCATACGGACTTGAATCCTTTCAGTGTTTTCCTCTCGAAGGATATGATGTACGTAAGCGTATAATAAAACATACAGGAAGGGACCCTGTGAAACAGGTTTCAATCCGTAAAATTATCTGGAGAGCAGCTATTATTATTCCTCTGCTGACTGTGATCGTTACTGTACCACTGAAGACAGATCTTTTCAAGCCAAAAGTTGAAGTATCAACAATGAATCCGCTTGTAACTGCGGAATTTGAACACAACAGGGTAGCATTGGAGCAGAATTCAGCTGAGCCGGCAGAAAATCCTGCTGAAATATCTTCAGAAGTTAAGGGAGTTGATGAATCTCCGGTTGCTGAAAAGCCTGTTGTTATTAGTGCAGGATCGTACCAGCTAATAATAGGAAGCTTCAAATCGCAACAGAATGCACTGAAACAGGTAGGCATGCTGGTCGAAGAGGGTTTTGCTCCTGAGATAATTGTCGCGCCTAACGGATTCTTCAGGGTAAGTGCTATGGATTGCGTCGATCTTGCAACTGCTGAAACAAAAAGAGAAAGTATTTCAGTAAAATTTCCTGAATCCTGGATACTGAAGAAAAAATAATTTAACTGTATAACAGAAGGGGCTTTCTCAAAAGCCTCTTTTTTTTATTCCACTGCTAAATCCAATGGCCGTCAACCTAAGGAGTCTGAAAAAGGTTTTCAGACTCCTTAAGTTGACGACAATGCCCAAAATCCCTTTTAGAAAACTTGCTGAAAACCAATGACTTAAAAAGCACCCCTTGGGGGGTTTGGGGGTAAAATCAATCTTTTGAGACACCCTCTTTTTCTGTTGAAGGGAAATGTTCTGATTATGAATTACTTAAGACTCTTCTTGACTTAAGCTTACTTGATTGTACTTCCGTTGCTTATAATTTCGGATGGGCTAACCATTACCAGTTTCCCATCCTTATCCTCAGCCATAAGTATCATTCCCTGCGATTCAATCCCCTTAATTTTTCTTGGTTCAAGGTTTGCAATGATGGAGATCTGCTTTCCGACAATTTTTTCAGGCTCGTAATGTTCTGCAATTCCTGATACTATAGTTCTGATGTCGAGGCCTGTATCAATTTTCAGCTTAAGCAGTTTTGTTGTTTTAGGCACCTTTTCAGCTTCAATGATGGTTGCTGTTCGGATATCGATCTTGGTGAAGTCATCAAATGTCACCGGTGATTTGGCCGGAACAGTAACAGCATTGGCAGTCACATTTGCCCTCTTTGTTGAAAGCAGTTTTTCGATCTGTTTATTTATAGTCTCATCTTCAATCTTTTCAAATAGAAGCTCAGGTTTATTAATCTGATGATCAGCAGGGAGAAGATTGGTATTGCCTCCATTGTTCCAGTTCATCTTATCAATGTTGATCCATCCGCGGAGCTTTTGCATTGAGAAGGGGAGGAATGGTTCAAATAAAATTGTCAGGTTAGCTGTTATCTGAAGAGAGATATTCATGATTGTTTTAACTCTTTCAGGATCTGTCTTGACCACTTTCCATGGTTCTGCATCAGCAAGGTATTTATTTCCAAGCCTGGCCAGATTCATTGCCTCTTTCAGGCCTTCCCTGAATCTGAAGTTTTCAAGAGATGTTTCGATATTCTCCTTAAGTTTCCCAATTTCATTGAGTACCGCTTCATCATTCTGATCTGTTTTGCCTCTTTCAGGCACTTTACCCTTATAATAATTGTTTGTCAGTACAAGAGTGCGGTTGACAAAATTACCAAGGATTGCTACCAGTTCATTATTATTCCTTGCCTGAAAATCTTTCCATGTGAAGTCGTTGTCTTTTGTCTCAGGAGCATTAGCGCAAAGGACATAGCGAAGTACGTCCTGTTTTCCGGGAAAATCATCAAGATATTCATTCAGCCATACAGCCCAGTTCCTTGATGTGGAAATCTTATCATTCTCGAGATTCAGAAATTCATTTGCCGGAACATTATCAGGGAGGATAAAGGTTCCCTCTGCATTAAGCATTGCGGGAAATATTATACAATGGAATACAATGTTATCCTTTCCGATAAAATGAATCATTCTGGAGTCCTTATCCTTCCAGTATTTCTCCCATTCGTGAGTAAGTTCTTTAGTCGCAGAAATGTAACCTATCGGGGCATCAAACCATACATAAAGAACTTTTCCCCCTGCACCTTTAACAGGAACGGGAACTCCCCAGTCGAGATCGCGGCTTACTGCCCTTGGTTGCAATCCCTGATCGATCCAGGATTTACACTGACCATAAACATTTGTCTTCCATTCTGTGTGGTCTTCAAGTATCCATTTCCTGAGCCACGATTCATACCTGTCAAGTGGAAGATACCAGTGGAGTGTTTCTTTAAGCACCGGTTTGCTGCCACTGACAGTGGAATGAGGATTTATAAGGTCATTCGGACTTAATGATGTTCCGCATTTCTCGCACTGGTCACCATATGCATTTTCATTTCCGCAATGCGGACAGGTTCCCATTATATACCTGTCGGCAAGAAAACATCCTGCCTCTTCATCATAATATTGTTCGGACGATTTTTCAACGAACTCTCCTTTATCATAAAGGGTTTTGAAGAATTCAGATGCAGTATCATAATGCACTTTATTAGATGTTCTTGAATAGATGTCAAATGATATACCGAAATCTTCAAAAGCCTTTTTGTTCAGAGCATGGTACCTGTCAACAATTTCCTGCGGTGTGATTCCTTCTTTTCTTGCCTTAAGGGTAATCGGCACTCCGTGCTCATCAGAACCACATACTGAGATCACATCTACTCCCTTCATTCTCAGATATCTGGTATAGATATCAGACGGAACATAAACCCCTGCAAGATGACCGATATGAATAGGGCCATTTGCATAAGGAAGAGCAGAGGTGATCAGGTATCTTTTAAAATTCTTCATGACTGTAGTACTGAATTATAGCAATTTTGGAATGCGCAAATATAATATTTCGAAGTTGTTTAAAGGAACAATTAAAATTACTTTTACAATATAATACAATAAATTATGTCTGTTCTAAAAATACAACCACCTTTTCTGGAACCAGGTGACACAGTGGGAATTGTATCTCCCTCCTGGTTCATTGATCCGGAAAAGCTGACTGATGCAGTAAGTTATCTTGAAAAATGGGGGCTGAAAGTCAGGATAGGCAGAAATGCAGCAAACCAATCAGGACCTTTTGCAGGAAGTGACAACGAGAGATTGAGCGATCTTCAGGAAATGACTGATGATACAAATGTAAAGGCTGTTATATGCTCAAGAGGTGGTTACGGGCTTTTAAGAATAATAGACAAAATAGATTTTTCAGCATTAAAGAGAGATCCAAAGTGGTATGCAGGGTTTAGCGATATAACGGTCCTTCACAACTGGTTAAGTGAAATTTGCGGGGTGGTCTCAATACATTCTGATATGCCGTTGAATTTTAATAATTTGTCAAAAACACCTGATACTTTTGATACGCTTAAACTGTCATTGTTTGGAAAACTCGGAACTACTGAATGGACAGGCAGTTGTTACAGAGAAAGCAAGGTTGAAGGAGAAATTGCAGGAGGCAATCTTTCACTTGTTTACAGTCTTATAGGAACTCCGGCTGAGCCAACAACAACCGGAAAGATTTTGTTTCTTGAGGACGTGGGTGAGTATTATTACCATATCGACAGGATGATGGTATCGCTCAGGATGGCAGGTAAGCTCGAAGGTTTATCGGGACTCCTGATTGGTGGCATTAATGATATAAATGAAACCAGTATAGCGTGGGGGAGAAGTATTGAGGAAACAATAATGGATATTGTCAGGGATTATAATTATCCTGTTTTCTTTGGTTTTCCTGCAGGTCATATTTCTGACAACAGGGCATTCTATATAGGGAAAAAAGCAGAGATTGAGCCTGCCGGTAATATTTTTATCTTAAGGTTTCTCTGATTCAGAAAGCAGAGATCAGCAGATCAAGGTCTTTTGATATTATTCCAAATTTCTGTCCGAGAGTTTCATTTGTAAGCATACCATTATACAGGTAAGCTCCGTTTCTGACACCTCTGTCAATCTTAAGTAAATGGGTAATCCCTCCGGCATCAGCCAGCCTTTGCAGCAGTGGGGCAAAAACGTTACTGAGTGAAATTGAAGCAGACCTGGCTACACGTGATGGAAGGTTCCAGGCAGAAAAGTGCACTACTCCATACTTCTCATAAACCGGATCCTGAAGAGCCCTGCATTCTGATGTTTCTATACAACCACCGCGGTCGATGCTGAGATCTATAATTACTGCACCCTTTTTCATTGTTCTGACCATATCTTCTGTAACATAATACCATGGTCTAAGGTCTTCGAGTTCTATTGCACCTATAAGTACATCGGCTGATTTCAGGGCTTTTTTCAAAACCTGAGGATGGAAGACAGATGTCTGCAGCCTTTGTCCAAGTAGGTTCTGGAATCTTCTCAGCCTGTCAAGGGATTCATCGAAAATCTTAACTGTTGATCCAAGGCCTATGGCAGCTCTTGCTGCAGATTCTCCTGCCGTATTTGCTCCAAGTATAAGAACTTCTGTAGGTGTAACTCCGGTAATTCCTCCAAGCATTACACCTTTGCCGCCATGCATATTGCTGAGGTATTCCGAAGCTACCAGTATTGAGGTAATTCCGCATATTTCACTCATCGACTCAACAACAGGCATTATGCCACTTTTATCTCTTATCTTCTCAAATGCTATTGCAGTAACCTTTTTTCTAATGAGCTTGCCCAGTATTTCTTCATTCAGCATCAGTACATTAAGGTATGATAAAACTACCTGATTGCCTTTAAGAAAATCTGCCTCCTTTTCTGAGAAGGGTGCTACTTTTATCACAACATCAGTGCCGTATACTCTTGCTAACGAATCGGTTATGATGGCACCATTTTCGCTGTAATCTTTATCAGTGTAGTTAGCTCCAAGACCCGCACCTTTCTGGACAATTACTTCATTGTCTTTTTCCACAAGCAGGCTTACTGCCTCGGGAGTGAGTGCCACACGCTTTTCATCATCCTTTGAATCGCTTGGAATACCAATGGTGATACTGCGGTTTCTGATGGCAGTTTCCAGCTGCTCTTCCTTTGGCATTAAAGCCGCATTGCCAAGGTTTATCTTTCCGCTCCTGCCTTTTTCATTCATCGCTTGAAGAGGGTTGTTTTTTCAAAGGTAAATATTTTTGATCTACAGAGCAATATATGATTCTCTTATGAAATATGCAGAATGCGTTGTTCATTATCATCGACTTCAATCCTTATCCTGACTGTTGCTGACGGGAGTATATCTTCAATAAGTTCAGGCCATTCCATAAAACAATATTTCCCGCTTGTGAAATACTCCTCGATACCAAAATCGAAAACTTCTTCTGTTTTTTTGATCCTGTAAAAATCAAAATGATACAGTGATTCCCCTTTGAGAGTTTTATATTCATTGACAAGTGTGAATGTAGGGCTTGTAACAATATCAACTGCACCCAGAGTCTCGCAAACAGCTTTTATAATTGTTGTTTTGCCGGATCCCATGGAGCCGTAAAATGCAATAATTTTATTATCACCGGTTTGGTGTAAAAGCTCTTTTGCAGAAGTATGTAAATGGGTTTTATCGCTGATTATTATTTTCATACCTAAACTGGCTCTATACAGGCAACCGGCAGCATCATTTCCTGCATCGATATTCCACCGTGCTGAAAGGTATCCCTGTAATATGCTGCATAATGGTTATAGTTATTCTGGTATACCAGGTAATCCTTGTTCATTGCAAAAATATACTTAGAACTGATATTTGATCTTGGCAGCTTTCCTTTTTCAGGTTCTTTGAGTTCAAATACTTTTCTGGGGTCATAATCGAGGTTACGTCCCATTTTGTATCTTAAGTTGGAAGATGTTTTTCTGTCACCGATTATCTTAAGAGCATTCTGTACCCTGATAGTTCCATGATCAGTACTGAATACCACTCTGACCTGGTATCTGGAAAGCATCTTAAGAAGTTCATAAAGAGATGAATGCAGGAACCAGGATCTAGTGAGGCTCCTGTACGCAGGTTCATCGTTTGCTAGATCGCGGATCACGCCTACTTCCGTCCTGGCATGGGATAGCATATCCACAAAATTGAAAACCAGTATATTTAGATCATTTTCAAGAAGTGATTTTATTTTTTCATTTACTTTTTTACCTTCCTGGCTGTTCTGAATCTTATTGTAGGACCATTTATAATTCAGCCCTTTTCGGACCAGTTGCATCTTGAAGAGCTCCTCCTCAAAATTATTTTTGCCCTCCTCCTCGTCGTCATTCACCCAGTACTGAGGCATAGTATCAGCAATAACTGACGGCATAACTCCGGCAAATATTGAGTTTCTGCAGAATTGTGTTGAGGTAGGCAGTATACTGAAATAGATATCCTCTTCAATAATCCTGTATAATCCTGCTAATTCTCCGGAGATGGTCTTCCATTGATCATAGCGAAGATTATCAATAAGTATAAAGAACACAGGAAATTTCTCCTTTATCTGAGGAAATATCTTTGACGAAAACAGTGATGGCGACATTACGGGTTTGCTTATTGTTTCCGGTTTAAGCCAGTCGAGGTAATTATTTGCGATAAATTTTGAGAACAGGTTATTGGTTTCATTTTCCTGCAGCCTCAGTATTTCTGTCATACCCTGGTCAGAAGATTTTTCAAGTTCAGATTCCCAGAAGACAATCTTTCTATAGAGATCTGTCCAGTCAGAAAATGTAGAAGCAGATGAGATCATTTCAGATATCCTGCTGAAATCCTGGCGGTATTCAGTGGTGGTTTTAGCGGTTATAAGCCTTCTCTGGTCAAGAATTTTCTTTATTGTAAGCAGAACCTGATTAGGTTTGACAGGTTTTATAAGGTAATCCGCAATTTCAGAACCTATTGCCGACTCCATAATCTCTTCCTCCTCGCTTTTTGTAATCATTACAACCGGTATGTCGGTTCTTACTTCCTTTATTAGCCGTAGAGTTTCAATTCCGCTTAAGCCCGGCATATGTTCATCAAGGAAAATAAGATCATAAGAATTCTGCTTAACAAGATCAATTGTATCATTCCCGTTTGAACAGGTATCTATCTCATAACCTTTTTCCTGAAGGAAATAAATATGTGAACTGAGAGCTTCAACCTCATCATCCGTCCAAAGAATTCTTATTTTTCTCATCGCAAGTAATTTTCAATGAAGAAAAGATTGTACCGTTCAGGATTCTTATCGCTTTTAAGAATAACCAGGTTATCATTGTTAATGATGAACGAGTACATTTTACTGCCTCTGGAATTTCTTACATTCTTATCCACCAGAAATTTGTTATAATAGCTGAGTACAGTTTTATAATCCTGGAATCCGGAAACTGTTATCAATATGAATTTATTGTCAACAAGGCTGCCTTCTGTTCTGTAGTTCTTGTTGGTGTAATTATCAATATTATAGCTTATTACATCAAATGTAGCCTGGTTTATATTGAATGCTGCATCAGCTATTACCAGAGCAAACATATGAGTTTTTGTAGTATCAGCTACGTAAAGTTCCTGTGCAATCTGCCTGTCTTCTTCAACTTTCAGCTCCGGCATTTTCTGGTTAAGTATTGCAGTTATCTCAGTTGCTTTTTTACTCTCTTCCGATTGAGGCCATGTTTTTATCAGTTTTGTAAGCTCCTCTTTAAATCCTCTTTCATCTGTCAGCCTTGCCACGCAATAAGCCCTGAGAAGCATGAATTTTGGAGCCAGATTATCCTGGGGAAATCTTTTCAGAGCATCTTCAATCACCACCATAGCTTCATTAAGATTTTCAGCGAGATACAGGTTATATGCTTTCTGGTAAAGACTTTCGGCCATTTTAATATCAGCCATCTTCTTCTCATAATATCCAGGATCTGACAGAATCCTTGCAAATTCACTTTCCGGGAAATCTGAAAGCAGTTCCTGTCTGTAAGTTTCTGATCGGGGTCCGTTTATATCTTTATTCAGTCTGTAAAGATAGAAGAGGGCTTCAGGTACTAACTCATTACCGGGAAACCTTTGTTTCAGAACCTCCCAGGTCTCCGTTGCCTTAACAGGATCATTTATCCTGTCTGCATAGGCTTTACCGGCATTCAGCATTGCTGTAGCCACCTTAACATTTGAGATGGAAAGCAGGGAATCGTTGAGTGGAAGGTTCTGTAGATAGAATTCAGGATTCTTATTATCAGATTTTGCAGCAGCAGTATCAGTTTTCTGCATTTCAGTATCCACTTCTTCCTCATCCTGTGTTATGTCAATTATTGATTTGTTTGATCTTCTCCAGTTGTCTTCAAATCTTTTGTCACCCCACC
Source organism: Bacteroidales bacterium (assembly GCA_035531395.1). Lineage (GTDB taxonomy): Bacteria > Bacteroidota > Bacteroidia > Bacteroidales > VadinHA17 > LD21. The sequence continues at coordinate 89,793 of DATKTA010000029.1, read as the reverse complement.
TTCTTCTGAATTCAGTTCTTCCGAAAGCCAGTGCTGACTGGTTGTAGAAATACCATTTGCCTTCCTGGTCAATCTGGTCCTGGAAACGTCTTTCATTCTCATAAAACTGGCCCATATTATACCTGTCACCATAATCAGAAGTCCTGCCTTCACTTTCAGCTTTGGTAACCTGAGCTATTAAATTGGAAATTAATGCATTTCTTTCAGGTTCACTCATAGCCGCCACCTTTTGAAGACTGTCTTCGTTCTGAATAATTTTAAGTTCTGATACCAGAACATTAAGGCTTTGTGATTTATTTTTGAGCGACTGGTAATCAGGATATTTTTCATTGATGAAGTACATTGCACTGTCATAGTACATTCCTGCATCCATATAATCTGGTTTATTATAAAAATAATCTGCAAGAGCAAGGTAAGACCGGCCTTTCTGATTCTGGTTAATAGAAGGGGCGGATGCTGAAAGCCTGAAATATTTGATTGCCTCTTCTTCCTTTCCTTCCCTCATTGAAAGATTACCGAGAGCAAAGTAGATCTGATCCTGAAAATCCCTGTTTTTAGAGTCTTTAAGCATTTTTTCAAGCTCCCTGGTTATCTCCTGGGTATTCATTGTATTAACGTCAAGTACTCCCGGGAGTTTAATACGGGCATAAAATTCAACCTCGTAGGGAGGCCTCATCTTTATTACCTTTTTATAATAGTTTGTAGCCTGGGCTCCGTCACCGGTCAGGTCACAAATCTGAGCCAGAAGGAATGTAAGCCGATATTTCTTTCTTTTACCTGATGCGTTATCAACTGCACTCCTAAGCGGATCAATAGCTTCATTATACCTTTTTTGTTTTATATACAAATCAGCCAATGTGCTGTTATACATCAACTTGAAAGCTTTTGATGATTCAGAATTTATTCCCAGATCAGATAGTATTCTCAGCGATTCGTTATAATTACCTTTTTCATTGTGGACTCTGGCAAGCCAGATTGTTGCCTCATCCTTCACCCACGGATCGTTGGCTGCAGATATGCAGTACTCAAAAAGTGCTTCAGCAACATTGAATTCGTGTTTATAAAAACGGGCTTTGCCAATAAGAAGGTAACTATCGTCCACCCAGTCGTTGTATTCTTTTCTGTCAAGTAGTTCCCTCTCTTTTTCTGAAATATCATTCCTGTCATCAATTTCAGGTTTGGCAGTCATTGACTTAAGGGATATGAGTTTGGATGCTTTCTGAATTGCCCTTTCCATATCGGAGCTGCAATAGGAAGGGGAGGAAGGATCGCTGTATTCAAATACTTTCAGTACCTCTGCATAATCATCCCTGTAATTTGTGTTTAATTTGGCAACACCTTCTTTAAAGTTCTCATAACCATTAAAGTAGATGTTGTACCTGGCTGTCATGTTATGGTAAAATCTTGTAGTGTTCGTATTTTTCTCAATCGAACACTCAGTCAGGAGCAGGAACAGCCCTGATATAAGCAGGTATTTATATGGTGATATGTTTGAAGGCAAATTTGACTTTTAATACTATAACTGACTTAATCTGTGTATAGTATTTCAAAGGTAAACAAAATTGGAGTGATCCTGTTTTTCAAGCTGAAATAACTCTTTTTATTTCAGGAACCTCTCTCATTATCGCCTGTTCAACACCAGCCTTCAGAGTCTGCATACTGTATGGGCATCCATGACAGGCGCCGGTCAGCTTAACTTTTACAGTCATATCTTCAGTGACCTCAACCAGATCTATGTCGCCACCGTCAGACTGAAGGTAGGGTCTTACTCTCTCAAGCGCTTTTGCAACTTTGTCTTTAATGCTATTATTTGTCATATCTATGTAGTTATCTTTACTTTAATAGTTGGTCTCTGTTCCTTGTTCCTTTTCTCTACACTTTCAGTCAGACGTTGTGCCAATTCATCAAAAGCATTTCCTGTGACTGAATGATCAAGAGCAACCGGATGGCCGTTATCACTTCCTTCACAAATGCTCTGAACCAGCGGAATCTGTCCAAGGAGTTCAACATTCATCTTTTCAGCAAGCTTCTTACCTCCGTCTCTTCCGAAAATATAGTATTTGTTCGACGGAAGTTCAGCAGGTGTAAACCAGGACATATTTTCAACAAGTCCGAGAACAGGCACATCAATTTTTTCAGTCCGGAACATTGAAATGCCCTTGATTGCATCAGCAAGGGCCACATCCTGCGGAGTACTTACAATAATAGCTCCTGTAACAGGAACTTCCTGGACCAGCGTCAGATGAATATCGCTAGTGCCCGGCGGAAGATCTACAAGCAGATAGTCAAGTTCCCCCCAGTCACCCTGCATAATAAGCTGTTTGAGGAAGTTGGAAGCCATTGGTCCTCTCCATATTACAGCCTCCTTTGGATCAACAAAAAATCCGGGTGAGAGTACTTTTACGCCATATTTTGAAAGAGGGATAATTATATCCGTATCTTTTTCCCTCCTGACTTCCGGTCTGTATTTCTCCTCGCTGAACATTTTAGGGACTGATGGACCGAAAACGTCTGCATCGAGCAGGCCGACCATGAAACCTTTTTTTGCAAGAGATATGGCAAGGTTTACGGCTATTGTTGTTTTTCCTACCCCTCCCTTACCTGAAGAAACAGCTATGATATTTTTTACAAGAGGCAATATTTCCCTTGGTTTTTCAACATGCTTTCCTACAACAACCTTTGGCTCTATTTTAATATCATTTATTACAGCATCCTGTCCAAGAGTTTCTTTCAGCATTTTTACTATTGTACTTCTTACGGAAGATATAAAAGGGTCATTTGATTTCTCTGGAGTCAGGACCAATGAAATACCGTTGCTGTCTGATCTGACATCCGATACCATGCCAAGAGAAACAATATCTTTTCCTGTTCCGGGATGAATAACTGCCGAGAGTATTTCTAATATTTTGTCTTTAGAAAACATTGATAATGTTATTTTTATTTAAATTAATTATAAACAAGCCACAATTTTAATACAAATCCTGCAGACAGGCAAGAAAAAACTACTTAAGTTCAGTGATGGGATCCCAGAATTTTTCGCGGAAATTGATAATTCTGTCGTCTTCTATGATGAAGCCTTCATTAGCCAGGAGTTGTTCCATTGTGGATGAATTTCCAAAATGATGTTTTCCGGTAAGCATCCCATTGCGGTTAACTACCCTATGGGCTGGAATGAACCCGGATCTTCCATGAGATACATTAAGTGCCCAGCCTACCATCCTGGCCGATCTGCCTGAACCAAGATAACGGGCAATAGCTCCGTAAGAAGTTACGCGACCGTAAGGAATAAGCTTTGTAACTTCATAGACCATTGAAAAAAAGTCATTTTCAGTTTTCTGTTTTGATCCTGGCATGGTTAATGAAGTTTTCCTTTTTAAGCATGAAAGAGAGATAGGTTATCTTCATCCCTTTAAGCAGGAACTGCTTTTCATAGTGAGTCTTTATCGAAAGTATATGGTCAAAAAATGATGTGCTTTTATCAGAATGACTAAGACTGTTGATCATCTCCTGATTCATTTTTTCATAATCAGGACCAATAGAATACAGATCATCAGTTGATACCAGCAGTTCCAGTTTATGCTTCCTGACAACCGATTGAGTGAATTTATGCAATTCTATATTGTCAGTTTTAAGGTGTATAATACCATTCTCTTTCAGGAATGAGAGATATTTATTAATGAATAGTGGAGATGTAAGTCTTTTGTTTGAGTTTCTTGCACCAGGGTGGGGATCCGGAAAAGTTATCCAGATTTCATCCACTTCATCAGCAATAAAAAATGAGTCAATGAATTCAATACGTGTCCTCAGGAATGCAACATTTGTCATCCTGAGCTCATTTGAAGTTTTGGCTCCTCTCCACATCCTGGCTCCTTTAATGTCAACTCCAATATAATTATTCCACGGAAATATGCGGCCCAGTTCAACTGTATATTCACCCTTTCCACATCCCAATTCGAGTATTATGGGATTACTGTTATTAAAAATCCGGGAGTTCCAGTTTCCTTTTATGGGATGATCTTTTCCTGCAACCTCTCCGATTTCAGGTTGTATTACATTGGAGAATGAACCAAACTCATTCCATCTGGCCAATTTATTTTTTCCCATGCAACCGGTTTATTTTCTGACACTTTCAATTCTAAAACCTATATCATATATCCCCGGCAGATTTACAGTCCGCATGCCATGCTGAATTCTAAAGGTATATTCACCTTTGGAAGGGAAAAAGACATTTGATATGTAAGGCAGATTCATCTCATGTATATCTCCGAATCCTCTGCCATACCATTTTCCTTTATCGTCAGCAAGATAATATTGCAGAGTATCGGTAAGGATTTTTCCTTCAGGAGAGGTGGCTGTTACAAAGAGGAAGATATTACGGAAAGGATAATCTGAACCTGTTCTTAAAATGAAGGAGAGATTGTTACTGTTTATTGTGTCGGTGACAGACACCTTGAAAACGGGGATGTTCATCAGTTCCCATTTATTTCCTTTCATGGCAACTGATCCGGTGAATACCACATTACTGTTGCATGCTGCAAACAGTATAGAGGAAACAAGTAAAAACAGATAAAAAATTCTATTAATTCTTTTTGTCATTGAATCTCCTGTTTTTCTTTCTTCCCTGGTGATGACGCTGACGGTTCTTTTTCTCATCCGGCTGATCAAACCTGGTGAGACTATTGTTCTTAAGCAGGTCATGAGAAACAGGTTCTGATTCCCAGGAATCCTCAAAAGCCTTAAGTTTATCAACTTTTTTCCCTTTTCTGTTCAGGTCCTGAATCTCTTTAACTCTTTCCACAGGCAGGGCTACCAGGTTAGCCGATGAGTACTGATCAGTAGAATACCAGTATATTCCCTTGTGAACCTCAAGCTTCTGAAAATAGGCAGTACAGTCAATCGCTTCAAGAGGGATTTCTTTAGGAGGGAAAGATCTCTGGGCATCAACATAACAGTCGAGTTCAAAATTAAGACAGCATTTCAGCTTACTGCACTGACCTGCCAGTTTCTGAGGATTAAGCGAAAGTTCCTGGTATTTTGCATGAGTTGTAGTAACTGAAATGAAGTTTGTTATATGTGTAGAGCAACACAGCTCTCTGCCACAAGACCCTATTCCACCTATTCTTCCGGCTTCCTGCCTGGCTCCGATCTGACGCATTTCTACCCGAATCCTGAATTCATCAGCAAGTACTTTGATAAGCTGCCGGAAGTCAACTCTTTCAGCTGCAATATAATAGAAGATAGCCTTTGTCTTGTCTCCCTGGTACTCCACATCACCTATCTTCATGTTAAGCTTAAGCTCTTCAGCGATCTTCCTCGAACGCAACATAGTCTGATTTTCAAGCTTCATGGCTTCTTCCCATTTCTGAATATCAACCTCTTTTGCCTTCCTGTATATTTTTTTCAGATCATCGGGAGAAGGGTATATTTTTAGTTTTTTAAGTTGTTCTTTTACAAGATGCCCAACCATCGAAACCCTTCCTATGTCATGTCCGGGAGAAGCTTCAACGGCAACAACGTCGGCAATTTCAAGCCTTAAAGAATTAACATTCCTGAAGAATCCTTTGCGTGTATTTTTAAACCGGACCTCAACAATTTCATCCTCATCAGTAGACGCAGGAATATCTTTCAGCCAGTTAAAAGAATCTAGTTTATTGTTGCCGGGTTTATATTTTATTTCAGGCATCCGGATCTCTTCTCCCGAATGGTCCTGAATATCTTCACTATCAGTCATAAAAACCTTATTCTGCCTAAATCATTCCGCAAAAGTAGTCAATAAAAGGAATTAATTCAATAAAAGATGTAACGATCAGGCAGAACGGATCAGTCTGGTAACCTTAAGTGCCAGGTCAAGAAATATGATTTTTGCATTACCATTGGCCTCAATATGAGAATAAACAAGGTTAAACTCATCTGTAAGAGGATAGATGTTTTCCTGTGTTATAAACGGGTGGAATTTACCTGAAAAATCAGCTTCCTTACCAGTAAGAAAAACCAGTCTGTTTTCTACCTGATCAAGAGTTAACATGAGGTTCTCACGAAGTATCCTCAGGGAAAAAGAGATAAAATTTTTCTGAGCCTCCCTTCCTGTAGATGAAATATCTTCGGACCAGCTGATAAGTGAAACAACATCTCTTTTCCATGCAAACCTCATCAGACTTTTAAAACTCTCAAGATTGTTGAGGGAGGTGCTTTCATTTTCACACAGTTCCACAGCCCTTATGATATTACCATTTGCAACATGTGAAATATCGGCTGCTTTTTCATCAGTTATGCCAAAAAGGTTTATCAGGCAGGCCTCTACCTCACTGTCGCTGAATGCAGGAATTCTTACAAGCTGGCATCTTGACTGAATTGTCGGGATGATCTTGTCGGGCTCATTAGATACCAGAAGGAAAAGCGTTTTTTCAGGTGGTTCCTCTATCATCTTCAGAAGCTTGTTAGCTGTTGCCACATGCATTTTTTCAGGAAGCCAGATTATCATAATCTTGAAATCTGACTCAAAAGTTTTAAGGCTTAGCTTCCTTATTATCTCAGATGCTTCTGAGGCAAATATCATTCCCTGTGCATTGCCTACTTCAATTGTACTAAGCCAGTCGTTAAGTGTAAAAAAGGGTGATTTCAGGGCGAATTCCCTCCATTCTTCAATGTAATTGTCACTGACAGGATCAGTGGTTTTTCTCCCTTTTATAACGGGAAATACGAAATGAAGATCGGGGTGGATCATCTTCTCATACTTGACGCATGATTTGCACTTTCCGCATGAATCATTTTCAGAACGATTCTCACAGCTTATGTATCTGGCATAGGCAAGAGCAAGCGCCAGGCTTCCGCAGCCTTCGTTCCCGGCAAACAGCTGGGCATGACTTACCCGTTCTTCCTTAACAGACCTGATAAGTTTCCCGATTATCTCTTTTTGTCCCGGAATCTGGGAGAAGTTCATGCTTGGTTGCTGTTTATTGGGACCTATCTTCTTTATTTAATCACAATGCAGAAAGGGCAGCTTCATAATCAGCTTCCTGTGCTATCTCAGGAACGAGCTGTGAATGAGTAATATTGCCATTTTCATCTACAACAACAATGGCCCTTGCATATAATCCTGTAAATCCTCCGTCAATTATTTCAATACCGTATAATTTCCCAAAGGAGGTATCTCTGAATCCTGAAAGAGGAATAACATTATTAATCCCCTCAGTTGTACAGAATCTTCCCATTGCAAAGGGTAAGTCCTTGGTTATAGCCAGAACCACGGTATTTGATTTCCCGGCTGCAGTTTCGTTAAATTTACGGACTGAGGTTGCACATACAGAAGTATCAAGACTTGGAGATATGCTAAGAATTAATTTCTTACCCTTAAGTTCTGACAGAGATAAGGTTGAAAGATCTGATTTTACAAGAGTGAATTCAGGGGCCTTGCTCCCTTTTGCCGGCAGGCTACCTATTGTATTAACAGGATTTCCTTTTAGTGTAATTTTAGCCATAATTTTTCTTCAAATTTAGTTAAACTTTTGCTGGGGAAACATTCATAAGTAAGGTAATGTTCAATTAATGATTCACAATTTTGTCTCAGAGGGCTTTTAATATTAGCAATCAGATATCCCATTTTGCAAGTAATAGCTACTTCACCAGGCAGTGGGGACCAGGCATCCGGTACAGGACCCAGTGAATTTATAATATCCCCGAATCAGTAATATAATTATTTCCAAAAAAGCTGTAGGTTTGTATGTGAAAAAATTAACAACCATTTAAAAATGTACCATATATGAAAATGATCCAGGATTTCAACTTTAAAGGGAAAAAAGCTATAGTAAGAGTGGACTTCAATGTTCCCCTTGATAAAAAGACATTTGTTGTAACAGATGATACCCGTATAAGAGGAGCATTGACCACTATAAACAAAATCCTCAGCGATGGAGGATGTCTTATTCTTATGTCACATCTTGGCAGGCCCGAGGGACGGATGGAGAAGTATTCTCTCAAGCCTGTTCTGCCTGTTCTTGAGAAGCATCTTGGCAAAAAAGTACTTTTTGCTGATGATTGCCTTGGAGAGTCTGCTGTTTCAATGACAGCTGCTCTTAAGCCGGGTGAGATACTTCTTCTTGAGAATGTTCGTTTCTATCCGGAAGAGGAAGGTAAGCCAATTCTTCCTGAAGGAGTTTCGGAAGACGTCAAGAAAGCAGCAAAAGCAGAAATGAAGATTAAACAGAAGGAGATGGCTAAAAGGCTTTCTGCTTATGCCGCGATTTATGTCAATGATGCATTCGGTACAGCACATCGTGCTCATGCAACAACAGCAGTTATGGCTGATTTTTTTGATACTGAGCACAAAATGTTCGGTTACCTGATCAATAGTGAGCTGGCTGCAATGGATAAGGTTCTAAGGGAGCCAAAGAGGCCATTTACTGCTATTATGGGTGGCGCAAAGGTTTCTGATAAGATCATGTTAATTGAAAACCTCCTGAACAGGGTTGACAATATTATTATTGGCGGCGGGATGACTTATACTTTCATTAAAGCACAGGGAGGAAAGATCGGGAAATCGCTCTGTGAGGAGGATAAGCTTGACCTTGCTCTTCAGCTGATTGAAAAGGCAAAAGAGAAAGGTGTAAACCTATATCTGCCTGTTGACAGTCTGAATGCCGATAAGTTTGAAAATGATGCGAATACAAAGGTTTCAGCCGTTAATGCTGTTGAAGACGGCTGGCTGGGTCTGGATATAGCAGAAAAGACCATTACACAGTTCTCTCAGGTTATTGAGAATTCCAAGACTATTTTATGGAATGGTCCTATGGGAGTGTTTGAAATGGAGAAATTCTCAAAGGGAACAACTGCTGTTGCAAAATCTATTGCATCTGCCACAGCAAAAGGAGCATACAGCCTTATAGGTGGTGGCGACTCTGTTGCAGCAATTAACAAAAACGGTCTTACCGACAAGGTAAGCTATGTATCCACAGGCGGAGGAGCAATGCTTGAGTATATGGAAGGGAAGAAGCTGCCGGGGATAACCGCCATTAGGGGAGAATAGGAGAGTGGGAGATTGGGAGATTGGGAGATTGGGAGAAAGGGTGATCTATTCTTATGAATCCCCTCCTGGGAGGGGAAAGACCGAGCGAAGTCGAGGTCAGGGGTGGGTTAAAACCCTGTAATATATCTAATGATATTAAGGCTGTACTCTGGTGCAGCCTTGTTTTTTTGATACCTGAATGGAATTTTTACTTATTAAATTACAAACCATTATAAAACTGTGGTATTTCCAAATGATTAAAAAATCCGTTCCGAACATATTGTTGCCTCCTTTTGTTTTATCTTTGTAATTAATATGAAAAGACTATCATTAATACTTCTGGTTTTTATTGCTCTTGCCTCATGTGAAAAAGAAGTGAGAGTCCGTACAACAGGTACGGATACCATCGATAACACAACATATACGGGCTCCACATATTTTGTCTATGGTTTTTCTTTTTCCACAGGGAAACTTGTTTCTACAGAGAATAATCCTGGTCCGGATATAACTATTTATGTAAACAAGGTTAATACTCCATACACTCTTACACTTCAGGCAAATAACCTCGAGCCATCATTTTATAAAGTCGGAGATTATGCTGATGAAGAGGCTGCTAAAACAGCTTTTGATAATCTAAAAAGTGTTTCTTCCGCTCAATGGACAGATATGGCGGATCCGATAGCTCCCAACCAGGTTTGGATATACAGGTCGGGTGATGAAAAATATACCAAGTTGAGGATTATAAGTACCATTAATGAGATAAGGCAGCTTATTGCTTACGGTGAATGCGCTTTCCAGTGGGTTCATCAGCCTGACGGATCGCTGACATTTCCCTAAAATGGTTCAAAATCTGAGGGATAGAATATTCGATGCCGAAGATCATTCTGATTTTTTAAATTTAGCTTCGCAAATATTTGATTATCAATATGGTAATAATATTGTATATCAAAATTTTGCATCTCATTTGAAAAAGACCCCGGGCACTATCAAAAACCTGATTAATTTGCCTTTTCTTCCGGTGGAATTTTTCCGCAGCCACAAGATTATTTCGGGTGACCACCAGGTACAGAAAATATTTGAGAGCAGCGGTACATCAGGAAACCTCACCGGGCGGCATTATGTATGCGATACCGGTTTGTACACTGAGAGTTTCATGAAATCATTCAGATACTTTTATGGTGATCCTGCTGATTATATGATTGCTGCTTTGCTTCCGTCGTACACTGAAAGGGAAAACTCTTCTCTTGTTTATATGGTTGATTATCTTATCAGGATGAGTAAAAGTCCGTTAAGTGGATTTTACAGGGAGAGGGAGGGAAATCTTATAAGGGATATTCTGTCAGCCAGGAAAGAAGGTTCAAAGGTACTTCTTCTTGGAGTTAGCTTCGCATTGCTTGATCTTGCTGAAAAAGGGCCGGTTGACTTTTCTGATGTGATTATTATGGAAACAGGGGGAATGAAAGGCAGAAGGAAAGAACTTACCCGTACAGAATTGCATGGGATTCTTAAAAAGGCCTTTAATGTCAGTTCGATTCACTCTGAATATGGGATGACAGAATTGTTAAGCCAGGCTTATTCAAAAGGTGAAGGATTGTTTTATTCACCTCCCTGGATGAAGATCATCCTTCGCGACATCTACGATCCTCTAACTCTTCTTACCGAACCTGGTATAACAGGTGGAATAAACATTATTGATCTGGCCAACCTTTATTCCTGTTCATTTATCTCAACAGGCGACCTGGGAAGACTTCGCGAAGACGGAGGCTTTGAGGTGCTTGGCCGGTTTGACAACAATGATATCCGCGGCTGCAATCTTCTGGTTGAAAGTTCGTAAAGTTAAAAGGCTTACAAGGTATTAAATGTTTAAGATTTGACCTGCATCACCCTTCTTAGCATTATGCTACACAGGGCAAAGCCTGTACGATAACTAAATACCCAATTTAGATTTTATTAACGCAGGTATTGAATTTTTGTTAACCATAATAAAGAGTGTCTTAGCCCTGACATACTGTTCCGATATGTTAAGATAGCCTCCGTATTTGTTGCTTTCAGGCCCCCATGAGTTTTTGGTGATATAGTATTTAGCCCCGTTCTGGTCTTTAGCAATTCCTGTAATATGCATCAGGTGATCATCAGTAGTGGTAAAGTTTTCAAACATAGTCTGGCGCATCTCCTGTGTAACGTTTGAAGAAGGTAACAATGCCACTCCCTTCCTGTTTGTGAAGCCATCCTCACTTGTGTCACCGTCCCAGTTAACTGTAAAACCGTTATTCAGAGCATAATCCATTATCTGTATAAGCTCATCAACCGGGACATTATGAAATCTGTTCATTCTCCAGTTATCAGGAACTTCAAGCACACCCTGTGTATAAAAAGGGAAGTGTGTCAGAGAAGTAATCTCAACGTAATCGTCCGGATTGATTCCAAGACTCTTTGCAAATGTCTGCGGTGTGTATGTTTCGCCTTTCCAGGTGAAAGATTTGGGTATCTCCCCCAGATAGGTATCAAGTATAGATTCCACAACCATCAGGTACTGATCGCTTTGATTTTTTCTGTTAACTGCCACTTCTGCCACAGCTTTAAGCATCCTGTTCAATTCGGCGTGGTTGTGTGTGGGTGAACCATAATTAAGCCCTGAATAAACCTCATCAGGGACAATGCCTTTTTCTGTAAAAATCTTCATCCAGTCATGTGACTGGCCGCCCTCATCGGTATTGCCCTTTCCCTGCCTGAGGTAGTTGTCTTTAAGTCTGTCGGTATAATTGTATCTGATAATAAACATTTCTGACAGGTCATACTCGCCTTTCCCCATTCTGAGCAGCTCAGACTCAATGAAGGAGGTTGTGGCGAAGCACCAGCAGGTGTTTGTCCTGGCCTGATTTTTAACCGGTGTGGCTTTCAGTTCAACCACTGACTTGAAAGTGAATGGATCGTCTGACCCGGAAGGGGTGACCTGCTTTTTCTGAGCAAGGATCGGATAGGAAATGGTTATTATGAGGAGTGATAATAATAGATGTTTCTTCATTTTATTTATTATTTAATCAGACTTTAACAATTTCGTAAGAATGATCTATCAATGAAAGTATTTTAATGTCGGGAATTGATCCATCTATAATAACTGTGTTCCAGTGTTTTTTGTTCATATGATAACCCGGTATCACTGAGGGATATCTCTCCCTCAGTTCAATGGCGTAGGATGGCTCACATTTAAGATTAAGGTTAAGTTCGCCCTCAAGGTTTACAAGCGCGAATACCTTTCCTTTCTTTTTAAAAACAAGGGTGTCATCCCCAAAAGGCATACTTTCGGTGACATCTTCTTTTGACATGCAATAATCACGGATAGCGACTATATCCATTTTATTTCAGTTATCTCAATGTAGGATAAAATGCATCCTCAATATGATCTATTTCAAGTTCCTCGTTCTTATTAATTATGGTAACAATATCAAAGCGGCTCTCCTTATCTATCCTGAAACGCTGAATATATCCTTCGGCTGCTTTGATTATGGATTTTTGTTTTGCGACAGGCACAGCTTTTACGGGATCTTCCATAAAACCTGCTGAACGTGTCTTGACTTCAACGAAGACAACAAAGTCCCTGTTTTCAGCTATTATATCGATTTCATGATTCCCCCATTTCCAGTTGCGGAACAGGATCCTGTAGCCTTTTTTCTTAAGAAGATCAGCAGCCCTCTCTTCTCCTTTCTGACCAAGTTCATGAGATTCAGCCATACAAACAAACGGTTAGATCTCAATAAGTTTATTTCTGATAGCAAACAGTATAAGGCTCGCAGTGTTTTTCGAATTGGTTTTTCCGAGCAGGTTGGCCCGGTGTTTATCGACAGTTCTTTTACTGATAAAGAGTGTTTCGGCTATCTCCTGATTCGAAAATCCTTCGCAGATTTTGAATAGTATTTCCTTTTCCCTCTTTGACAGGTTTGCCGATTTGCTCTCATGTTCACGGTGTTTTATTTTCTGTATTACATGGTACAGGAGCTCCTGTGAAAAATAGCTTCCGCCCTTCTTCACCGTCAGGATGGCCTCCTTAACTTCTGATATATCAGAGTCTTTTACAAGGAATCCCTTGGCACCTGCATCAACCATCTTGTAATAATATTCCTCTTCTCCATACATGGAAAGTGCTATAATATAAAGATCAGGGCACATCTTAAGTCCTCGTTTAGTTGCCTCAATGCCGTCCATTTCAGGCATATTAATATCCATTAAAGCAACATCAGCAGGAGTTGTTTTGATAAGTTCGAGAAACTCGGCACCGTTTGAAGCCTCTCCTGCAATTTCAAACTCAGGGAAAGCATTCAGCAGGATCTTAAGTCCGTTCCGGAACAGCTGATGATCATCTGCAATTATTATCCTTATTTTTTCCATCTGATCAGAAAATGCAAAAACATGATCTTATTCAATCATTTTAATAAGGGCGCTTGTGCCTTTTCCAGGTGTGCTTTCCAGGATAAAAACACCTTCAACAGTTTTAACCCGGGTTTCTATATTTGACAATCCCATCCCTTTGGTGTCGTCCTTACTGAGGGTTGAAGTGTCAAAACCCCTGCCATTATCATTGAACTGCAAGGTAACAAATTTTTCGTGTTTGTTAAGTTCGATATCTATCCTTGAAGCCCCTGAGTGGAGAATTGAATTGTTAATTAATTCACATATAGCCCTGTATATTACAACCTCCTTCTCGTTTTCAAGTCTTTGTTTATCCATATTTGACTTGAAATCAATTTCAACAGATTTAGTCTGGTTAATTTTAGTGGTGAATGTATTTATAGCACTGGTCAGTCCGAAATTAGTCAGAACATGCGGACTAAGATTATTTGATATATCCTTTATGGTGCTTATAGCTTCATTTACAAGATGATTGGTGTTGCCAAGAATTACTGTACCTGCCTGGTCCTTTATCCTGTTGGTAAGAGCCGAAAGAGACATCTTTACTGTTGAGAGTATCGGGCCAAGCCCATCATGAAGATCCTTTGCGAATCTTTTCCTTTCGTTCTCTTCAGTGTTAATAATTGCATTTATAACTCTTTTTTCAGCTCTCATACGCTCTATATCTGCCCGTTTAATTGATATAAAAAGTTCGCGTATCAGTATAACACCACTGATTATAAAGATTGAAACTACCACTCCGAGCCACTCATCAATCATCTGCCATGTATATGAAGGAGTTCCCCTGAAGAATTCAAACAGCTGGATGATTTTACGGACACCCATAAAAACAAAAGAGAGAGAAAGCAGTATCCAGGAGAGCCTGTATTTAGTAAGCTTCATGAACCTGAAAGCTATTACTGCAGCTATTATCTGGAGTACGATTGAGATTATCAGGGCAATAAGTCTGACCATCGGGGGTTGTGCAAATAAATTGTAAAAATAGAAGATATTTATTAATGGCGCAAAGGCAGAAGGGCATTAAGATTCAAAGGCCTGATGTCCAGTTGATTCCATAAGTAATGATGCCGTTGCGACGTTGCGCCGTTGCGCCCTTGCACCTTTTTCATACCTTTGTCAGCGTTAAACATATGTTATGAACATTCTTTATAATCTTGGTATATATATATTAAATGGCCTCGCTCACTTGCTGGCTTTTTTTAATCCAAAAGCACGGTTATGGATTGCCGGAACCAAAGACTGGGAGAGTAAGATTCGTAAAAAAATAAATCCGGAGGATAGAAATATCTGGATTCATTGTGCCTCGCTTGGTGAATTTGAGCAGGGAAGACCGGTGATAGAGGAACTTAAGAAAGAAGATCCTGAACTAAAGGTAGTTCTTACTTTTTTTTCACCGTCAGGGTATGAAATAAGGAAGAATTACGATAAAGCTGATTGTATAATTTATCTTCCGCCTGACACGCCTTCAAATGCCCGAGAGTTGGTTAGAATTGTCAGGCCTGAGTTTGCGATACTGGTTAAATACGAATTCTGGAGCAACTATATTTCAGAGCTTTACAATAATAATATCCCACTTTACCTTATTTCAGGCATTTTCAGACCAGGACAGCATTTTTTCAGATGGTACGGCTCATTTTTCAGAGGGATACTTAGAAAATTTAAGATGTTTTTTGTACAGGATCAGTTATCGTTTGACCTGTTAAAAGGAATCGGTCTTAGCAATGTCATGATAACGGGCGACACACGCTTCGACAGGGTTGTACAGATTGCTGGTACAGCAAGAGATATTAAACAGATTGAACAGTTCAGGGGAGAGGAGAAAATGTTCCTTGCAGGAAGCAGCTGGAGGCAGGATGAAGAGATAATAGCTCAGTATATAAATGAAAATCCGGACAGGATGAAATGGGTTTTTGCCCCGCATGAGATTCACAGTGAGAATATTGAAAGACTTGAAAAGTTTTTTAGAGTAAAGACAGTAAGGTTTTCGGCATTCACTGAAGCGGTTTCAGATGCCAGGGTTTTGATAATAGACAATATCGGGATGCTTTCATCAGCTTACAGGTATACTTACATTGCTGCAATAGGTGGTGGTTTTGGAAAAGGTATTCATAATATACTGGAAGCTGCCTGCTGGGGTATTCCGGTAATGTTTGGTCCAAGGCATAAAAAATTCAGGGAAGCAGTTGAATTAATTAAGGAAAACGGGGCTGTAAGTTTCGATTCATATTCTTCTTTCAAAGCTATACTTGAAAAATGGTTGCTGGATGAGCCATTTTACTTAAAATCAGCAAATGCGGCCTCTTCTTATGTTATAAAAAATAAGGGTGCAACAAGTAAGATTCTGGCTGAAATTTTATCTAAAAGATATTAACACCGACAGCTGAAAAGTTGTTTAAAAATCCCCTCCTGTTTTTAATAAGGGATCATCTTAAGAGATGTAAATTGAAGCCCCTTATTTAACAAAAACTTAATTTCATTTTGAATAAACAATCAAATAATTACAATAGACTTGCAAAAAAATTATTAATCCTAAAACCTATTTTTATGATGAAATGTTACAAACACATCCTTTCGATGTTAGCTTCTGTGTTCATCACCGTTATGGTATTCGGTCAGGGATCCACAACATCGTCAATGAGCGGCCAAATTACAGACAGTCAGGGAGAGGCCTTGCCTGGTGCGACAATCGTAGCCACTCATGTGCCATCAGGTTCCGTATATGGTGCTACGGCCAACAATCAGGGTATGTATTCAATTCAGGGAATGCGCCCCGGTGGACCTTACAAAGTAAATGTGAGCTTCATTGGCTTCAAAACCGTAGATTATACCGACATTACTCTTTACCTGGGAGAAACCTCCACCCTCAATTCTACGCTCTCTGAAGGTGTAACCGAGTTAACTGAAGTTGTGGTTATTGGAGCCAGACCTTCGAAGTTTAACACCACAAAAACCGGTGCTACCACCAACATTTCAGGTGATCAGATGGTCTTGTTACCCACCATTAACCGAAGCATTAACGACATTGCACGGGTTTCTCCCTATTCCAACGGAATGAGTTTTTCCGGTGGTGACGGACGTTCGACAAATTTCACTGTCGATGGTGCAAATTTCAACAACAACTTTGGTTTGAGCAGCAATTTACCTGGAGGAGGCAATCCTATCTCGTTGGATGCAATCGAAGAAGTGCAGGTTGTTATTGCTCCTTTCGATGTTCGGCAAACCAATTTTATTGGTGGCGGAATCAATGCCATTACCAAATCGGGAACAAATACTTTCAAAGGTTCGGTTTATACTTATCAAACAAACCAAAATATGCGTGGTAACAAGATTGGCGACCACGACTTTGGTGACCGTGCTGAAGAATCAAACTCTACATATGGTTTTTCACTGGGCGGCCCAATCGTTAAAAACAAGTTGTTTTTCTTTGGCAATCTCGAATACGAAAAAAGTCCGCAACAAGTAATCTACTGGCGTGCTTCGACCAATGGTATTTCCGATCAACAAACTATTTCACGTGTAACTGAATCTGATCTGCAAACAGTATCCGATTACTTGAAAAACAAATACGGCTACGAAACAGGTTCGTATAAAAATTTCCCCGCCGACTTGACAAACCTGAAATACCTCATTCGCTTAGACTGGAACATTAACGATGCCAACAAATTGAATATTCGTTTCAATCGCACTAAAAATAGCGCTTGGAATCCACCCAATGGAAACTCAACTGATGGAAGTTATCGTGATTATACAAAAAGCCGTGTTGGAGAATATTCGATGTCATATGCCAATTCGATGTATTCAATGGATAATATTGTTAATTCCGGATCAGTGGAATTAAATAGTCGATTCACCAAAAATATGTCTAATCAATTGTTAGTGACATACTCCAATATTGAAGATGTTCGCGGATCGACTTCCAACCCATTCCCATTTATTGATATTATGAGTGGTGATATAGGTACTGGGGTGGATGCATTAGCCCCCTATATTTCTGCCGGATATGAATTGTTTACTTGGAACAATGGTGTAAAAAACAAAATTATTACTGCTACCGACAATTTTACCTATTATCTGGAAGCTCATAAGTTAACAGCAGGTGTCAGCTACGAATACCAAATGGCTGACAATAATTATATGCGTAGCGGGACAGGTTACTATCGTTATGCAAGTATGAGTGATTTCCTGAATGGAGTTGCACCGGTTGACTTTGCTTTGACATATGGTGCCAACGGAGAACTCATACCTTCGAATGCTGTTAAATTCAATCAGATTGGCGGATACATTCAGGATGAGTGGACCCCTGTTCAAAATTTTAAACTGACTCTTGGTTTACGCGCTGATAATCTTTCATTTATCGATGATATTATGACCAACAATGCAATTTTAGCTCTCGACTTTGGAGGTCGCAATATTAATACAGGTGTATGGCCTACACCGAAAGTCAACATGTCGCCCCGCGTTGGGCTTACCTGGGATGTCAACGGCGATAAATCACTGGTGTTACGTGGTGGAACCGGCATATTCACCGGTCGTCTGCCATTGGTATTCTTCACCAACATGCCTTCGAACGCCGGTATGAACCAGTTGCTGATGAAAATACAAACCCGTTTCAATTCCGATGGCACTGTAAATACCCGCGACCCCCGGTTAGACCTGCTTGGAGGTGATATGATTACCGATGTTAATGAAATGATTAGCAGACTTGGTTTCCAGACCGTGGTAACCCCCGAGGATGGTAGCGTACCAAGTTCAATTGCAGGTGTAGATCCCGATTTCAGTATGCCCCAGGTTTGGAAGACTTCGGCAGCATTTGATTATAAAGTGCCTGTGAATTTTCCATTCTCTGCAACAGCTGAAGGTATTTTTACAAAAAACATTAATGCTGTAATATTAGATAATTACGCTGTAAGAAATCCCGACGGAACCTGGGCGGAATTTACAGGACCTGACAACCGTTACATTTTCCCGACTGGTTATCTGTACAATACTGTAAAGGATGCTTGCGTTCTTTCCAATACGAATAAAGGTTATGGTTATACTGTTAACCTGACTCTTAATGCGGAACCAGTACAGAACCTCAATATAATGGCAGCCTATACAAAAACCGAAATGAAAGAAGTCTCGGGTATGCCTGGTAGCAATGCCAACTCAGCCTGGGTAGGCCTTATCACTGTTAACGGGCCGAATAATGCTACTGTACAGCGTTCGCAATATGTAGTTCCCAATAAGGTAATAGCTTCTGCATCATACCGCATTCCTTACCTGAATGACCATATGGCTTCAACCTTCAGCTTGTTTTATTCAGGGTTCACTCCTTATGGAAACACCTTCCGTTATAGCAACGATATGAATGGCGATGGAGTTAATAACGACCTGATTTACATCCCAAAAGAAAAAGGCGAAGTAGTATTTGTATCGGCTGCCGACGAAGACGCATTCTTTGCTTTCGTGGAACAGGATAAATACCTGAGTAAACATAAGGGTGAATATGCTGAAGCTTATGCTGCACGTGCACCCTGGGTGAGCAGGTTAGATTTCCGCTTTGTACAGGATTTCTCAATTAAAGCCGGAAGCACAAGAAATACCCTGCAATTTAGCGTTGACGTGCTGAACGCAGGAAACTTGCTGAATTCAAAATGGGGGGTTTACAAAAACATGGCTGTCAGCAACAATGGCGCTATCCTGAGGTATGCCGGACGTGATGTAAGCAACGTTCCCAGCTTCTCGATGGTACAGGTTGACAGTGCTTACCCGACTAAAACCTACTCTAATTATCTGAGTATTGATCAGTGCTGGATGTTACAGATTGGCCTCCGGTATATTTTCAACTAAGTTGAAGATTAATTAAAACGATAAAAAAGAGGCTGTCTCAAAAGGTGAGAACAGCCTCTTTTTTGTTGATTTTATTCTTGTCCCCTACAAGAGCACATTCAAATATTCAATTCTCCAGAAGATAAATAGATTTTGGTATATCCTCTTTTTTTTCAATAATTAAGCATGTAGTTTTTAAACCCTGTGCTGTTTCTTATTAACAAATTCTTTCCCCTGTTGCTAATATAGTTTGTGTTAAGTAATTAACAGTAACATGTCTCTGTATATAGCAGGCATACAGGCACTTGCACAATAGTTAATAACTACTATATGTAATGTTAATAAACTTAAATTTTTACTCTTGCATCAGGAATCTCACTTGCTTAATTTAGCAATTACCTGTTTCAAAAACAGGCGGCCTTGTAATCAAATAAAAATCAGCGAATAACAATTTTATGGAAGATTTATTTGTCCAGGAACCAGCCATTGCAGCTGACAAAACAAAGAAAGAAAAATCAAGTACGGTAACAGAGCAAAGACATGTAGAAAATAAAAAAATCACTTTTTCGCATGATGAAGCTGTTGAAGCAAGTATTGAATATTTCAAAGGCGATGAACTTGCTGCACGGGTCTGGACAAATAAATATGCACTGAAAGATTCGTTCGGGAACCTGTACGAAAAGACACCGGATGATATGCACAGGAGGCTGGCAAGGGAAATTCACAGGATAGAAAAGAAATATAAAAATCCTCTTTCTGAAGATCTTATCTTCAATGTGCTTAAAGATTTCAAATATATTGTTCCGCAGGGAGGACCAATGACAGGCATTGGCAACGATTACCAGATAGCTTCACTTTCAAACTGCTTTGTGATAGGTAATGAAGGAACTTCCGACTCATATGGCGGAATAATGAAAATTGACCAGGAGCAGGTACAGTTAATGAAACGGAGGGGAGGAGTCGGCCATGATCTTTCCCATATCAGGCCAAAAGGAACACCTGTTTTAAACAGTGCACTTACTTCAACCGGGGTAGTCCCGTTCATGGAGCGATATTCAAATTCTACAAGGGAAGTGGCACAGGATGGAAGACGAGGTGCCCTTATGCTTTCAATTTCCATCAAACATCCGGATTCAGGGAAATTTATAGACGCAAAACTGGAAAGCGGAAAAGTTACGGGTGCAAATGTCTCGGTTAAACTGACAGATGATTTCATGAAGGCTGTTGAGGCAAAGTCAACCTTCAGGCAGCAATACCCTATCGGATCACCTGATCCGAAATATTCAAAAGACATAGATGCTGTTAATCTCTGGAATAAGATAATACACAACGCATGGAAATCAGCAGAACCGGGCGTGTTGTTCTGGGATACCATAATAAGAGAGAGTGTCCCGGATTGTTATGCAGATAAAGGATTTGCCACTGTATCAACTAATCCATGCGGGGAGATACCTTTATGTCCCTATGACAGCTGTCGTCTTCTTGCAATAAACCTGTACAGTTATGTAAAGGATCCTTTTGCCAGTAACGCTGAATTCGATTTCGAACTCTATAAGGAGCATGTAGGTCTTGCACAGAGGATCATGGATGATATTATTGATCTTGAAATGGAGAAAATTGATTCAATACTCTCCAAGATAGACGCAGATCCTGAGAATGATGAGCTTAAAAGGGCTGAACGTAATCTCTGGGTCAATATTAAAGAGAAATGTATTCAGGGCAGAAGGACCGGAATTGGTATAACTGCAGAGGGAGACATGCTTGCTGCACTGGGGCTGAGGTATGGAAGTGATGAGGCAACCTCATTCTCGGTTGAAATTCATAAGACACTGGCACTGGAAACTTACAAATCATCAACTTATCTTGCAAAGGAGCGAGGACCGTTTACCATCTACGATGCTGACCGTGAAGCAACAAATCCTTTCATACTCAGGTTAAAGGAGGCCGATCCTGTACTGTATAACAATATGGTGAAATTCGGGAGAAGGAATATCGCTCTCCTCACAATAGCTCCAACAGGAACTACAAGTCTGATGACTCAGACAACATCAGGGATTGAACCTATCTTTTCCGTATTTTATAAAAGAAGGAGAAAGGTCAATCCAAATGATAAAGATGTTAAGGTTGCCTTCAAGGATGAGGTTGGTGATTCATGGGAGGAGTTTCCTGTATTTCATCACAAGTTTGTCGACTGGTTGAGACTTAATGGATATGATCCGGACGAAGTCTCTCAGATGGAGGATAGTGAAATCAATGATATCATTGCCAGGTCACCTTATTACAAATCAACTGCAAATGATGTTGACTGGGTGGCAAAAGTAAGGATGCAGGGTGCTATCCAGAAGTGGGTTGACCATTCAATCAGCGTAACTATTAACCTTCCCACCGATGTAAAGGAGGAACTGGTAAGTGAACTTTACCTTACAGCATGGAAATCAGGTTGTAAAGGAGCAACAGTATACCGCGACGGTTCAAGAGACGGAGTTTTGATTTCTGGTAAACCTGAGACAAGGACAGTTTCGGAAAGACCAAAAAGACCCAAGGTTCTCGAAGCTGATGTTATTCGTTTCAGTATAAACGAAGAAAAATGGGTCGCATTTGTAGGTCTTAAAGATAACCAGCCTTATGAAATATTTACCGGTCTTGCTGATGAGGAGATATTTCCAATACCAAAGAGTATAGTAAAAGGGAAGATTATCAAGGTTAAGGAAGAGGGGAATAAAACCCGTTATGACTTCCAGTATACTGACAAATACGGATATAAGAAGACAATCGGAGGACTATCACACATGTTCCTTCCGGAATTCTGGAATTATGCAAAGCTCATTTCAGGTGTTCTAAGGCATGGAATGCCTATTGCTGATGTTGTGACACTTGTTGAATCCCTCAGGCTTGACAGCGAATCAATAAACAACTGGAAGAATGGTGTTGAAAAAGCCCTGAAGAAGTATATCCCTAACGGGACCAAGGCCAAGGGAAAATGCGGTGAATGTGGCTCCAACAATCTGGTTTATGAAGAAGGCTGCCTGATCTGCAAGGATTGCGGTTGTTCAAAATGTGGATAAACCAGCCCTTCCCGGGATACTACCTTATTGCTCTTATTAATCCCCGTCTTAACCACGGGGATTTTAGTTTCTTATCGTAGTAATTGATCATATATCCTCTCGATGGCTCAATGCTGAAGCGGTGTCTCCTGAGAAGGGCAGTGAATTCCTCTTCATCCGCTTGTTTATGATATGTACATAAGGCTACCTTAAAGAGCTCAGAAGACTCAAATATCCTTTTGCAGCTTTTGAGTACGGTTGACTCAGCACCGTCAACATCAATTTTCAGGAAAGTAATATCATTATGCTGCTGGTAAAAATCATCAAGGATAACATGTGAAGCATCATTGTAATCGGAAACGTATTTGTTAATAATTTCAACTTTATCAGCCCATGGGGCAAAGGTTGCCCTTAGAGCTTCATCCCATTCCCTGTCGTACTCAAAAAGATAAACCTTTTTTACCTTATCTATTACATCAAGGCTGAAGTTTCCCTCTGCAGCTCCTATATCGGCAAGTATATCATTGCTTCCTATGGTGAATGAATCAGTAAGGTAACGGTGAGGACTCTCTGAATCCTGTTCCCTTGACAAGTCCGAATATGCCCTCTGTATCCTTTTAGTTCCCCACCGTCTCTTAAAGTAGAGCCTCTTTCCATCCTGGAACACATAACGCAGGCCCTTTTCCTTATCATAAAACACTTCAATATTTGCAGCTGAATAGTTATCATGGAAAGAATAGGGAAATATCTTGACTTCATTTATTCTGAGGTATTCAAGGATCTCCTTCTGATCATCATTTGCCTGGTTGTCAGGGAGTGATGATATTAAGTCAATAATATTTCTCCTTAATGATTTTTTCAGGATGAAAGTCCGGATAGGTTTCGGAACCAGGATCCTGTAAAAGGGGGAAATGTATTTATTCATATATTATTTTATTACGCCAAGCTCTTTTCCGATTTTCTCAAATGCCTTTAATGCTTTGTCAAGATGTTCTTTCTCGTGTGCTGCCGAGAGTTGTACTCTTATCCTTGCCTGCCCTTTCGGAACCACAGGATAATAAAAGCCAATAACATATATTCCTTCGCAGAGAAGCCTGGCAGCAAAATTCTGTGATAGTTTTGCATCATATAGCATCACAGCACAGATCGCTGATCTGGTTGGTTTTATATCGAATCCCGCATTTTTCATTCCGGTTATGAAATATTCTGCATTCCGGTGCAGCTTATCCTGAAGTTCGTTTGTTTCAGTCATCATCTCCACCATTCTTATTCCTGCGGCTGCCACAAGTGGAGGGATTGAATTTGAAAAAAGGTATGGTCTTGATCTCTGTCTGAGTAGCTCGATTATCTCTTTTTTCCCTGTTGTAAAACCTCCTATTGCCCCTCCAAATGATTTACCGAGTGTTCCGGTTATAATCTCTACTTTCCCTTTTAGATTATATTCTTCAGTTACCCCTCTTCCAGTATTGCCTACCACCCCGGCAGAATGGGACTCGTCGACCATAATCATTGCATTGTATCTGTTTGCCAGTTCAAATATTTTATCGAGCGGTGCAACATTTCCGTCCATTGAAAAGACGCCATCGGTCACAATAAGTCTGAATCTTTGAGCCTGAGACAGTTTAAGCTGTTCCTCCAGGTCGGCCATATCAGCATTCTGGTACCTGTATCTCTGGGCTTTGCACAGACGAACACCGTCGATAATTGAAGCATGGTTAAGGGAATCCGAAATTATTGCATCCTCTTCTCCCAGAAGCGGTTCAAAAACACCACCGTTTGCATCAAAGCAGGCTGCATATAGTATTGAATCTTCCGTGTTAAAGAATTCTGCAATCTTTTTCTCCAGCTCTTTATGCAGATCTGTAGTTCCGCATATGAACCTTACTGACGACATTCCATAGCCATGGTCGTCAAGTGCTTTCTTTGCCGCCTCAATAAGTGATTTGTTATTGGATAATCCGAGGTAGTTATTTGCACAGAAGTTAAGTACTTTCTGTCCTGTATTAATTTCAATTTCAGCACCCTGGGGAGATACAATTATTCTTTCGTTCTTGTAAAGTCCGGCATCCTGAATCTCATCTAATATGCCATTAAGATGGTTTTTATATTCCTTATACATGTTATATAATTTTTACCCAATTACTGATTACTATCCGGAGAAACTTGGTGTCTTGGCGACCTGGCGGCATTTCAGTTTTTTGCCACAAAGGCATGAAGGCGCTAAGGGACTACAAGTGTTATATTTTCAATCCCAATTTAGTATGACTTTACCGCAGTTTCCTTCTTCCATAATGTCGAAGCCTTCCTGGAAGTCGTCGATATGAAAGCGGTGTGTGATAACAGGATCCAGGTTAATCCCGCCTATTATCATCTGTTCCATTTTATACCATGTTTCCCACATCTCCCTGCCATATATACCCTTAAGAGTAATTGCCTTAAAGATGATGTCACTCCATGGCACTTCGAAATTTGAGGGGAGAATTCCCAGGAGTGATATGCTCGATCCGTTATACATATTGGTTATCATCTCAATAAATGCTTTTGGTGATCCTGACATCTCAAGTCCGACATCAAAACCTCTCATATTAAGTTTTTTAACGGCATCAGCTATTATTTCCCCTTTTGAAGGGTTTACAGTAAGTGTTGCCCCCATTTTTTTTGCTATTTCTAGCCGGTAGTCGCTAAGGTCACTTGCAACAATGAATCTTGCTCCTGAGAATTTTGCGATTGCAACAGCCATGCTTCCTATAAGTCCCGATCCTGTTATCAGGACATCTTCACCGAGTAAGGGGAATGAAAGGGCGGTATGTGTTGCATTTCCGAATGGATCCATAATTGCAGCCCACTCATCTGGAATCCTGTGCTCCAGGAGTATTACATTCTGTTCAGGGATCTTCACATATTCTGCAAATGATCCATCGGTGTTGACACCTATGCCGATAGTGTTTTCACATACATGCTCCTTTCCCCTGCGGCAATTCCGGCAATGCCCGCATGCCAGGTGACCTTCACCGGTTACCCTGTCGCCGATCTTAAGATTCTTAACGCCTGCACCCATCTCATGAATATATCCCATGTATTCATGACCAATTACCATTGGTGTCTTTA
This sequence comes from Bacteroidales bacterium, assembly GCA_035531395.1. Lineage (GTDB taxonomy): Bacteria > Bacteroidota > Bacteroidia > Bacteroidales > VadinHA17 > LD21. The sequence goes on along the minus strand of DATKTA010000029.1, from coordinate 64,422 downwards.
TGGTTTTCTGAGCCCACGGGTCCCATTCATAGATATGAAGATCTGTACCGCAGATTGCAGATTTTTTAACCTTAATTATAACATCATTGAGTCCGGGTTCAGGTATCGGCACCTCCTGCATCCACAGACCTTTTTCAGGTCTGGCCTTTACAAGAGCTTTCATTTTTTCCATAATATCATTTAAAATAACATCGCTAAATTAATACATTTCCCACTTACAATACCTGATTTTAGTTATGGTATTGTATGTTATACGGTTTGCATATCTTTGCACATTGATCATCATTATAATTGCTATTATATGTCTGGAGTACGAGTACGATTTGCGCCCAGTCCCACAGGGCCATTACATATGGGAGGTGTCAGGACAGCACTGTATAATTTTCTTTTTGCGAGAAAGTACAACGGAACATTTATTCTCAGGATTGAAGATACCGATCAGACAAGATTTGTTGAAGGAGCTGAAGACTATATCATTGATTCACTGAAATGGTGCGGAATTAAGATTGATGAAGGCATTTATGAGGAAGGAGATTACGGACCTTACCGCCAGAGTGACCGTAAAGAGATATACAGGCAGTATGCCGATATGCTCGTAGCTTCGGGTGATGCCTATTATGCTTTTGATACTCCTGAAGAGCTCGAGAATATGAGGGGTGAATGTGAGAAAAATGGCAGTACATTCATATATAATTCAACTATCAGAGGAGAGATGAAGAACTCAGTTTCACTACCGGAAGCTGAATGGAAAAGGAAAATTGAGAATGGAGATCCTTACGTTATAAGGTACCTTATGCCACTTAATGAGGAGATAAGTTTTGATGACCTTATCCGCGGACATATTGTCGTTAATTCTTCAACTCTTGATGATAAGGTATTGTATAAGTCTGACGGAATGCCGACTTACCATCTTGCACATCTGGTTGATGATCATCTTATGAAGATAAGTCATGTTATAAGGGGTGAGGAATGGCTTCCTTCTCTTCCTCTGCATATTATGTTATATCGATCATTCAGGTGGACCCCGCCTCTTTTTGCGCACCTGCCCCTTCTTCTTAAACCTGATGGAAAAGGTAAGCTAAGCAAAAGGGATGGAGATAAAATGGGATTTCCTGTCTTCCCGCTCTACTGGCCCTATGGTGAAACAGCCAGGGGATACAGGGAAGAAGGCTATTACCCTGAAGCATTTGTAAACATGATTGCACTTTTAGGATGGAATCCTGGTACGGAGCAGGAGATTTTTTCTATGGATCAGCTTATTGAAGCCTTTTCTATTGAGAGGGTTGGCAAGTCGGGTTCAAGGTTCGATCCGGAGAAGGCAAAATGGTTCAATCATTATTATCTTCAGTCCAGAGAAAATGATCAGCTTGCAATAGAATTCAGGGAATTTCTGAGAGCTAAGGGGTATCAATGTGATATTGTCCGGTTGGAATATCTTATTGAGCTTGTGAAAGAAAGAGTCAGTTTTGTAAAGGATATATGGGATCAGACCGATTTCTTTTTCCAGGCTCCTGAATCATATGACCAGGATGTAATTAATAAAAGATGGAAGGATGAGACTCCTGCCCAGCTTATGGGGCTGAGAACTGTTCTTGAATCGTGCGGGGAATTTACACCCTCTGCTATAGAAAAGGCAGTAAAATCATGGATTGAAATAAATGGCTACAATACCGGGGCCATTATGAATGCTTTCAGGCTTGTTGTTGTAGGAGCATCACGCGGTCCTCATATGTTCGATATTATAAGCTGGATTGGAAGGGAGGAGACCTTGCAGCGAATTGATAAGGGTATTACTGTTATTGGCAAGAAATAGTCATGACCTATCCTCTGAAGGGCGATTATATTGATATTCATAACCATGATTCAAAGCCGGAGGAGGGAGTCTTTATTCTTGATAACCTGATGGCTCATGAAGGCATCCTCCCTGTTAACATGAAAGGCATGACCTTCTCTTTGGGGATACATCCCTGGCATCTGACTGAATCAAACCAGTTTGAGTTACTTGAGTTAGTCAGGAATAACGCTTCTGATGAATTAATCTCAGCCATTGGCGAAGCGGGTTTTGACAAACTGAAGGGACCTTCATTGGAACTTCAGAGACGAATCTTTGAAGAACAGGCATTGCTCTCAGAAAAATTTGAAAAACCTCTTGTGATACACTGTGTCAGGGGATGGGATGAACTGATGGCTTCACATAAAAAAGTCAAACCAAAAATGCCCTGGCTGATACACGGCTTCAGGGGAAAAAAGGAGCTGGCATTGCAGCTTATTTCAAGAAATATGTATATATCATTCTGGTTTGATTTTGTTGTACGGACTGAGGCAACTGCACCTGTCAGATCGCTGCCCCTTGAGAGGATTTTCCTTGAAACTGATGGAAGCGGTGTGGATATCAGGGATATCTATAATAAGGTGTCTGATGATCTTCAGATTTCTGTTGAAGAGTTGAAGAATCAGATTTTATTAAATTATTTTAATTTATTCAGAAAGATAGATTTAACCACGGAGTAACATGGCGGTCCACTGAACAGCAAAACAGTGCAACTCAGTGTAAACTCCGTGTTAAAAATAAACACAATGAATGAGTGGCTTTTACGTACGGAGATGATCCTTGGAAAAGAGGGGCTTGAGAAGCTAAAATCCTCAAATGTACTTGTTGTCGGATTGGGAGGCGTGGGAGCCTTTGCAGCCGAAATGATTTGCCGTTCAGGAGTTGGCTCAATGACAATAGTTGATGGGGATACAATTCACTCAACAAACAGGAACAGGCAGCTGGCTGCCATGAAAAGCACAGAAGGTCAATTGAAAGCTGAGGTTGTAGGGAAAAGACTTGCCGATATAAACCCGGATATAAAACTTGAAGTTATCAGTGAATATATAAGGGATGAGAGAATGACAGAGATTCTCGACAAAGGATTTGATTATGTGGTTGATGCTATTGATACCCTTTCACCAAAGGTATTTCTTATTTATCATAGCATCAATCGTAAAATGCCTGTTGTAAGCTCAATGGGAGCAGGAGGAAAGTTTGATCCGCTTACAGTCAGAATTTCTGATATATCCGAAACCACTGACTGCTCACTTGCAAGGATACTCAGGAAGAGACTGCACAGGCTTGGTATCAGGAATGGCTTCACAGCAGTATATTCTCCTGAAGGAATTGATAAAAGTAAAATAGTATCCACAAACGGAGAGCAGAATAAAGCCTCCATTGTGGGTACTGTTTCTTATATGCCTGCCACTTTCGGAATGGCATGTGCTTCAGTTGTAATCAGAGACCTGGCAGGTATTAGCAGATGAGATTACTTAACCTCTTTCCTGACTTTATCTTCAGGTGTTGGCTTTGCTATGTAGCCAAGCTTTTCAATAGATCTCTGTATCTGTTCTGTATTGGTCTTTTCCTTCTGATAGGTAACAGCTACCTGGCTGTTTGAAAGGTCACATTTCACATCCTTAATCCCCTTTTCCTTAGGGAGGTTGCTCATTATCTTGTCAACGCAGGCTTTACAATCGATTGATGTTGTAAAAACTACAGTTTCAGTTTTTTTCTCCTTTTCCTGGGCATTCATTATTACAGGGATTATTACAAGGAGAATAACAGTCATCAAATTTTTTAAGTTTTTCATAATATTTTTTAAATAGTTAATTTCTATTCCAGATCGCGGTTAATAAAGAATCTGAACCCAGCATATATCTTTCTGCCGTGAACAGGCCCCCAGATCAGGCTTGAGTCAAAGTATTCGCCAAAAGGATCATTTGCATCTATAATAGCCATATGCTGAGTAAAATTGAGGAGGTTCTCAACACCGGCATAGATATGGAATTTTTTAAAATTTCTTGTTACCTGGGCGTTCATAACAGTGAATGCATTGAATGAATCCGGCAACCTGAATTCTTCCGGATTGTCAAATGTTGATGGAATTCTTCCGGGTCCGTTTAACTGAATAGTATAATCGTATTGCCATTTTCTCAAATGGGTAAGCCATGAAGCTGTCAGCACACCTTTATACCTGCTGGCCAGAGGTTTGGTACTGAGAACATCATCTATTGTCATCATCACATCATTAAAGCGCCATGCAGCGAGGAGGTCAAACCCTTCAACAGGCTGGAATGAGGCTTCGAACTGAAGCACATTTGAAAATGATCTTCCATTCAGGTTGTAAAAGCTAACCTCATTTACATCAGCGTCGAGATCTGTAATAATCTGGTTCACAAATCCTGTATGAAAGAACTCACCTGATAACTTAATTTCTTTCCCATGAAGATCAATATGACCTGCCAGACTAACTCCTGAATTCCATGCCTCTTCAATTCTTAGATCGCTGGCAATGAACATGTTACGACTACTGGCAAGGAGAAAAGAGTTTTCTGCAAGGACATTAGCCGATCGGTAACCTTTGCCAAGTGATGCCCTGAGAATAATACCGTGGAACAGCTCATATCTGAGATGTACACGCGGAGTAAGCAGTGTACCATAGAGATTATGATTGTCAACTCTCATTCCTGCAACAAGAGTTACTTTTGATGTGTCAGCATAAGTATATTGAACAAATGCTCCGGGCACCGACTCCTTTTTACCCAGGGGTGAGGAATCGAGGTGCTCATCGTATAAATCATATTTATAACTTATGCCGGCATCAAGTGTGTGCCTGCTCAGCAGAGGGGTCCACTGGTACAGTAGGTTTGTGTAGTAGCTGTTCTGGGTTCCGGTGTAATTTTTCAAACCAAAATAAGAATCCTGTGAGTGATATGAATAATTCTGGATCCATCCCACTGACATGCTTTTTGATTTGGTAAAGAGTCTTCCGGCTTTTGTAAAGGCTTCAAGCCTTTTTGTAAGAATATTTATACCGAAACCATCGTTCCATGTGTCATTATTATTGCTTTTATATGAAAGCTGACCTCCGATTCTTTCCTCCTCCAGATAATTGACTCCTACTCTTATATCGCCATTCTTTGTAAGGTAGTCCCATCTGTTTATAAAGTGGTATTGTTTCACATCGGGTTCATCCCTGAAGCCATCCTTGTTGTGGTCGCTCATTCCGCTCTGATTTTCAGCATGCGCCAGTATCATGGTGCTAAGCTTATCATCAAGAACTACTGAAGCATTGGCATTCAATTCCTGCTTGCCTGCATCATTCATAAATCCATTCACATAAACTTTTTCACTGGTAGCAGGTTTCTTATATTCCACATTGATCTGACCTGCAATCGACTCATAGCCGTTTCTTACTGATGAGGTACCTTTGGAGACCTGTATCGATTCCATCCATGGTCCCGGAATATAGTTAAGTCCGTATGCTGATGCCAGCCCGTACATTGAAGGTATATTTTCGGAAAGAATCTGGGTATAATTTCCTGCCAGACCCAGTAGCTGTATCTGCTTGGCACCTGTTGCAGCATCTGTGTAGTTAACATCTATGGAAGCGCTCGTTTCGAAACTTTCGGAAAGGTTGCAACAGGCTGCTTTTCTTAACTCTGTCCCGGTTATGTTTACTGTCAGTACAGGGTTGGTCTTATTTATATGTGCTCCCGGTGCTCTTCCGAATACCAGTACTTCTCCAAGCTCATTATTCTGATGCAGGCTTGTTTTGATATATTCATCATCTTTGCTTACTGTGATCGTATCATTTTTGTAACCGATAAAGCTAATTACAAGCTTATCGGTCACCCGGCTCCTTCTCAGTTTAAAATACCCCGCTGCATTTGTTGATGTGCCGGAGATTGTACCTGCCCAGATAACACTTGCTCCGGGAAGCCCTGTCTCTTCTTTATCCCCTGTATCGAAAACCTTACCTTCAACCGACCCCTGTCCATACAATAATGACGGAATTGAGAGGATAAAAAAGAAAAAAATAGAATTAATTTTGCTCATCCTGAATATTATATAAGTAAATGATACACAATTAATTGTGTAAAAATTAGCTATAGCCTTAAGGCTGATTTAACAGGATGATTAATCAAATGATAAGCTGGCAGGCAGATTTTAATATATCTCTTCCGCCATGCTTGTTGTGGATTATTATTGAGCTAACCGGTTTTTCCGATTGTTCATCCAAAGAAAAATACAGATGAGATAATACCGGAGCGGAAACAGCTGAAAGATCAATCAGTGTTGTATAGTTATATTCAGTAAGTGATAATTTTTCAAAAGAAAATGTACAGCAGAAAGGTTCAAGAGTCTTTTCATTCTTATCATGGCTTGTTGTTATCCTGGGTTCGCATGAACATCCATGATTTTGAGATTCTGATGAAAAGAATTCAGTATGCAGATCTGATAAACCGCAGGAATAGCAGGTATGTTTAACAATAACGGCTCCGTTGCTTCCGACAAGGAAAAGTAAAATCAGAAAACCGGATGTAATTGATAATATCTTGCTTCTTCTTTTCATTAACATCAAAAGTATACAAATTCAGCCTTGCAAATATAACAAGTGATATATGTGATTCTTTAAAATCAATTATTAAAAAAGGTTAAAAGAGTCTGTATTTACTATTTTTGGATAGTATATCAGGTTTATATTTTTACTATCATGAATTCTTCTCTTAAAAATATCCTTAAGGATCCCCTTGTAATTTCAATGGCTCTTATCAGTGTTATTATTCATCTTGTTCTTGTTAATCATCTGGAATACCACCGTGATGAGCTTCTCTACTTTTCATTGGGATTGCACCCTTCCGCCGGATATAATTCAGTTCCGCCTCTCATCGGATGGATTGCCTTCATCATGCAGAACATCTTCGGTTTTTCTGTTTTTGCAGTCAGGCTTTTCCCCGCCATCCTCGGGGGAGCACTTATCCTTCTTGTAGCTGCTCTTACCCTGGAGGCAGGAGGATCAAGGTATGCAGCTTTTCTTTCATCAGTAGGCTTGCTTATATCAATCTTCTTTCAGAGAACATATTTCCTTTTTCAGCCTGTTCATATTGAGATTTTTCTGTGGACACTGATAATTTATCTTGTAGTAAAATATATTAACACCCGCAATAACAACATCCTTATCGTTATAGGAGTTGTAGCCGGGATTGCCTTGCTTAACAAATACATGACGCTGCTTCTTCTGCTTGGACTATTTATTACAATTCCATTTACTGAATACAGATATGTTCTCAGGGAAAGAAAGTTTTTTGCAGGACTTGCTGCCGGATTCATCATCTTCCTGCCAAATCTGATATGGCAGTTCTGTATGGGATTGCCTGTTTTTAATCACTTATCGGCACTGTATGATACTCAGCTTGTCCATATGGATGTACCTCTTTTCCTGACGGAGCAGCTTATAATGCCGTTTGCCGGATCTTTTTTTACAATAGCAGGACTGATTTTTATACTGGGATCTGAAGAAACCCGAAAATACAGATTCCTGGGTTACGTCTCCATTATTGTGATCATGGCTCTGCTGTTTTTAAAGGGCAAAAGCTACTATACTCTCGGAATATTTCCATTTCTGATAGGGATTGGTGCTGTTGCATATGAAAAATGGATTGTCAGATCTTCATTCAGAACTCTTTTCCCGGCGGTACTTATTATTGTCACACTACCTGTAATTCCTATAGGTATACCTGTTTTTAAAACCAACGGGATGATTAAATATTTTGATTATCAGGCAGAGAAACTTGGGATTGACCTTGGGAGAAGATTTGAAGATGGTTCCATACATTCACTGCCTCAGGATTATGCAGATATGCTGGGATGGGAGGAACTCGCAGCAATTACTGACAAAGCATATAGGATGGTGAAGGACAAAGATGCCTGCATTATTTTTGGAGGAAATTATGGTCAGGCTGGTGCAATTACTGTAATTGGCAAAAAATATAGATTACCTCAGGCCATAAGTTTCAGTGAAAGTTTTCAGTACTGGTATCCAAAGAGATTTGATCCGGATGTAACCTCAATTGTTTTAATTGAATATGATGAGCCGGGCGATGATGTTAAAGCCCTGTTCAGGAAGATTACACGGATCGGTAGCATCAGTAATCCGGATGCCAGGGAATTTGGAACTTCTGTTTACCTCTGCGAAGAGCCGGTCCGGAGTTTTAACCAGTTCTGGGAGGAGCGAACGGGAAACCTGTACTGAGTAATCAATAATTCTAACCCAGATCAGAAATTTTTTTCAGGATATTTTTGTTGTTGAGGGATACCTGTCTGCCATCGATGCTGATTATACCTTCTTTGCGCATTTCTGTAAGAAGCCGGACAGTATTTTCTTCTGATATTGCAGACATTTCACCAAGCTCTTTACGTGTAACAGTTAACCTGTATTTACTTCCACCATAAAAAGATGCAAGATTCAACAGGCTCTCGGCAATTCTACCCCTAGTGTTCTTTTGATTAAGGCATATTATCTTATTCATTATCATAGCTACTGATTTCCCAAATGCCTTGTTTAATTTCAGTAAAACTTCATGGTTTTCAATATATAGTTTTTTCAGATAGTCAAGGTCAACCATACATGCCATCGAATCTTCCAGGGCAGTAACTGAATAAGTATAAGTAACACTTTCAAAAAAAGATAGCAATCCTATATATGAGGGAGGCTTCATCAGGTAAAGGATTATGTTGTGATTGTTTATTCCTTCAATGAAGAGTTTTGCTGAGCCTTCAACCAGATAAATTGCATGAGAAACAGCATCTCCCTGCCGGCATATTCTTTCATGTCTCCTGAATCTCACCTGAATCGCATTTGCATCTGAAAAAGACCGGCCACTCATTTTAACAGATTCATATATATCGCATTTGTTCCTGCACTCAATACATGAGACTTTGGTACTTACTTTCATACTGTTATTTATTATAATATCAATATTTTATATCGATCAGAACAATAACCTGGAGAAGCAGGCCATTTCAAATATAGAAAAATAGTTGATAAAATAAGTTGATTATAATCAATGATACATTGCAATTTATGATGTGTAATGTGCAACTACATATTCTTTAATTTAGCTAACGGTTAATAAAATTCATTTAATACACTAATTTTTTATGGAATCTTCTGAAAACTACAATTCCAGTATTTTTCGGCCCAGAAACCTGCATGGAAAGAAGAACAGGAATGTTATCCTTACTATGCTTCTTATATGGGCTGTTGCAGTATTCGGTTTCCAGTTCCTGTTAAGGGCGATTGAAAAACCGGTTCCTGAAAAGGCGCTTGAAAATTTTGAGAAAATATGGCCGTCAGTTCAGACAGGCCAGATATCTCAATCTGATGCAAAAGTCTTTTTGAATTCTCTTATCATGGCAAGGGGCAAAGTAACACTTACAACTGATGATAAGAAGTTAATCTCAGATGCTATAAGCACATTTACAAATCTGTTATTACCTGATAGCGTGAAAGTTGAAGTGGCAGCATCTGTTTCTGAAGTAACCTCACTCAGATCCAAACTGCCGGATATTAAAGATCAGGATTACCTGGATACAAAGAGGAGAATAGTTGAATTATCAGAGGCCATAATCGGATTAACAGAGCCATATACCGGTATTGATAAATCAACCCTGGAAGCATCAATTCTTTCCTTCAGTCTGAAAAACGAATTCCCGGGATCAATGACTGATAACACATTTGACAAACTGGATGAACGAATGAGATTGTATATGACACATAATCAATCATTTCTCACCGATACTAAATTCCTTGGTTTTCCTTTTCATTATTTCTATACGGCTGTCTTTCTGCTGATATTGTTTATTTCACTTTGTATAGTGTATAATTTGTTGATCGAGTGGAGATTGAAGAAACAGGGAGTTGTAGAATCATAACCTTAAAGAAACTTATGAAAAAAATATATCTCATTCTATTTCTGTCGCTGGTAAATATATTTACAAGTTTTGGACAGAATCTTACCCAGCTCGAGGGAAGCTTTAAAACAGGGCCAGCAATAATTCTTATTGCCATCCTGCTAACTTTTGTACTTGTGGGGATCTTTTTCAGGGCAAAGGATCCTGCTGATTATTATGCTGCCGGCAGGAAGATATCGACAGTAGGGTCGGGAATGGCTATTGCATCAAACTGGATGAGCGCTGCATCGGTACTTGGTATGGCAGGTATGATGTATGGCTTTGGATATAATGGACTGGCATATGTTGTAGGATGGACCGGAGGCTATGTATTGCTTTTGATTCTAATGGCAGCTCAGATACGTAAATATGGCAAGTACACAGCTCCAGACTTTATTGGTGACAGGTTTTACTCACGCAATCTGAGAATTGTGAGCGCAATTTTTACAATTCTCATTTCATTTGCCTACTGTGTAGGGCAGTTTGGAGGTATAGGGCTGATGTTCAAGTGGATATTGGGAATAAATTATGCCTGGGCAGTAATAATAGGATCTTCGGTAGTATTATTATACACACTGATATCTGGAATGATTGGAGCAACAAAGAATATGCAGATACAGTATGTTATAATTGTTGTTTCATTTATTATACCAGTTTTTGTAATGTCGTATAAATTTGACTATTTCTGGCTTGTACCTCAGATCGGTTATGGGGCAGCTGTAACAGATATTGTACAAGGTATTTCTGCTCCGAATATATCAGGAGGAACGGCTCTCCTTAATGCATACGGGCATGACCTGGCAATAGTTCCAAGCCCTGAATTTGCAATGCCATGGGACCCTTCAACAGGCACTACCTTTTTCCAGTGGATTGCCATCTGTTTTTCACTGATGGTTGGAACTGCCGGGTTACCTCATGTAATTCAGAGATTTTATGTCGTGCCTAAGATAACTGATGCAAGATGGTCAGTTGTCTGGGGTTTATTTTTTATTTGTCTTGTTTACTGGACTGCCCCTGCATATTCCACTTTTGGTAAGTTATTGTCATCCAACCCTGAAGTTGGTTCTCTGGCAAAAGATGCGATTGTGGTTTATACTGCCCAGCTGGGTGGTGTTAATTCACTTGTAGTTGGATTGCTTGCCGCAGGTGCAGTATCGGCAGCGTTCTCGACAGTGTCGGGTTTGCTTGTTGCAGGAGCATCTGCCTTTTCACACGACCTGTATGTAAAGATTATAAATCCGGATTCAACACCTAAGGATCAGCTTAAAATCGCTAGGATTGGAACTGTAATTATGGCCCTGGCAGTTACTATAGTTGCTCTTTTAAAACTTGGGCTCATTGCACAGCTCGTCTCTGTGGCCTTTTCAATGGCTGCCTGTACTATTTTTCCTTTATTCCTTCTTGGCATATGGTGGAGTGGTGCAAACAGGGCAGGAGCCAAAGCCGGATTATTTACCGGTACACTTGTTACTGTTATTTCTATTACATATTTCATTGTTGGACTTAGTGGAGGAAGACTTCCAGGTCAGGAATTCATATCTTACTGGCTTAATGTATGGTACTTTGCCTGGATTGGCGCTCCTCTTGCAATAATTGTAAATATTATTGTTTCAAATTTTACAGCACCTACTCCACTGGAGATAAAGAAGTTTCTTGCTGAACAGGTTCATAATTGATGCAATTAAAAGAGATAATTAAAATATCAAAGGGAACGAAGGTGGTACTTGCGATCACCTTCGTAGTTTCTTTGGCGGCAATACTTTTTGCCTTCTTATATTACAGTAATTTAAACAAGTCAGAAGACCCCAGAATTACAAGAGCAAAGGAGTTACTTTTTGAATATGATAAGATATCCGGCAGGCCTGATAGTTACCTGGCATTTCCATTGCTTGATTCAGCATCTGTAATTTTCAGATCATTACCAGATTATGCTTCATCTTTTGAGCCTGGAGTAATTTATAATAATAAGTGCAGTGCTTTGCTGCTGATGGCTCTTTATGACAGCACTTTGTCGGAAAGTGAGAAGGAAAACCTGCTGAATCTTTCTATGAAGTTATGCGACAGCAGCATAAGGTGTTACAAAAGATGGAAAGAAGAATGGGGTATCCTTTCGGAAAAAGAGATAGCAGGGAAATTGAAACCGTTTATGCGAAAGGATGATGAAGCTTTCAGTAATATAAATTTTGCAAAGGTGTTTGACAGGAGGATTAAGAACATTATTACTGCCCAGATTGAAACTGATCGCCGCCTTTCTGTAAGCTTAACTAACAAAGGCACAATATACAGACATATGTTGAAGCAGGATTCAGCTTTGGTCTGTTATCGTGATGCTCTTGATTTATGGAAAGACAACAGAACTGCAAAAAGTAATCTTAGTGTTCTCATGGGGGGGGAAATTGTAACTCCAACTATAATAGAATCACTCTTCCCGCCCGATAAAAATAAGAGATAGAAAAATTATCATACATTAAAATATCCTGAAAATATCATCAGGGATAACACAAAATAAAAATATTATGAAAACAAGTAGAGGCTTTATTATCTGTATGTTGCTAACAGTTGTTTATATCAATGGGAACTCCCAGAATGCTGATCCGCAATTTGGTATTAAGTTTTCGGGATATGTTAAAACAGATATGTTTTATGATACCAGGCAATCATCTGCATCAACCGGTGTCAGGGAAGGACATTTTTATCTTTATCCGGATAATGTTCTTCAGGATCTGGATGGTCATGATATAAATGCTAATCCCTCCTTCCATATTCTGAACATCCAAACCAGGTTAAGAGGTAATATTACCGGTCCGGATGCTTTTGGTGCAAAAACATCAGGTGCAATTGAAGCGGAATTCTTCGGTACAAGCGAGAGTGACCTTAACGGATTCAGGCTCCGTCATGCTTTTGTGCAGCTTGACTGGAACAAAGTATCGCTTATGGCAGGGCAGAACTGGCATCCATTATTTCCTGTAGAGAGCTATCCGGGAACAATTAGTTTCAATACCGGTGCCCCTTTTATCCCATTTAGCAGGAATCCACAGGTAAGGCTAACTCTTAAGGCAGGAATTTCCGCTTTGCAGTTTACAGCATATTCACAGCGTGATTTTGTTTCGTCGGGAACTGATGGTTCCAGTAATAAATATCTGAGGAACAGTGGAATGCCAGGATTAAATTTTCTCGTAAAAATTCCTGCAGGTGATATCTTCTCAATATGGGGCGGAGCTGACTATAAGAAGCTTCGTCCGGAGCTCAGAACCATTGCAAACTATGAGACAGATGCGACAATTGGTTCAATGGTATTTTTCTCAAATATCAGGTTAAAGACAAAACCTGTTACAATAAGCATGATGGGGATTTATGCACAAAATGGGACTGATCTGGTGATGATAGGAGGATATGCAGTCTCTCAAATTACTGATCTTCTCAGGCAGGAAAAGAAATATACTACTCTTAATTCGGCTAACTTCTGGATTGATCTGTCCACTAACGGAGATAAGGTAACAGTTGGACTTTTCTCAGGATATTGCAGCAACATGGGCTCTAAAGATGAAATAACCGGATCGGTTTATGGTAGAGGCAGTAATATTGATCACATTTTCAGAGTTTCTCCCAGAATCACATTTACCAGTGGTAAAGTAAGTTTCGCCAGTGAAATTGAAACGACATCTGCAGCATATGGTACAATAACCAATTATGGTAAAGTTGAAAATGCAAGTGGTGTAACAAATGTCAGATTACTTCTGAGTGCCATTTATAAATTCTAGAGTTCATTTGCATGGAAATCAGTAGCGGCTTTAAGCATAAGATTATTTATACTTTCTATTGCCAGGTTGGTGAAATAAAGTGAATTCACTTCTGCGAAACTGAAGTCTATCAGGTTGTCCGGTTCCTTTCCCTTATTCAAACAATCGGCCTGATGAGAAAGCCGTATGGATGACAGGTATTTGAGTGATCTGAACATTTCCCGAAGGATAACGGCATCTAAATATCCATTCTCATGAAGAGCCAGAATCCTTGAGCTTGTAGAGTATGTATCTATTCCGTATTTCAGGGAGTACATTCGTATAAGTCCATTAAGTGGCATCAATATCCTTTTTATATCAGCAGCTCTTGTTCCTTCCCTGACAGGCGAGGGTTGATATTGCTTAAGAGCAGATGTATAGTGATAAAAATAAATATCATTTGTTACCAGGTTGTGGTTTACATAGCTGCGTAACTCTCGGGTCAGTCCATCATCGCCAAAACAATGCCTGAAATCAAAAAAGATTGAAATATCCAGCAGACTGGTAGGTTCAGGGATTCTGATCCATCCTGAGAAATACTCTTTCCATACACTAAGGGGTTGCGACCATTTCACATTACCTGCCATATTATTGCCTTTACATAAATTATAACCGGTAATTGTAAGCAACTCATTTATTCTTCTGCCCAGTTTTGGAAAGTATTTTTGCGCTTCTGACAGTTTTGCTTCTCCACAATCTTCAAAAATGATTCCGTTGTCCTGATCGGTTACCAGCGTCTGTTCCTTCCTGCCCGCACTTCCGGTCTGAATAAATGCAAACCGTGCCGGCGGAGGACCAAGATCAGATATAGAAAGTTCAATAACTCTGGTACATATAATATCTGCGGTTGTTGAGATAAAAGATGAGATAGTTAAAGGATCAATCTTTCCAAGTATCATGGAAATGGACATATTCCTTGCCATGTCAGCGATATTCTTCAGCTCTGATACACTGGCAGCCTGATTTGCCATATTCAGGATATTGCTGTCTGACATGAATATATTCTTCAGAATTTCCCTTTCAGTAATTATTCCAGCCAGTTTACCATCGGTTGATTTTACGAGCAAAGGTTTTTTACCCTGTAAATACATAAGCTCAAAGGCAAAAGTAACCGGCTTGTCAATTCCTATAAAATCAGGAGAGGAAGCTAACAGTTTTCCTGTTTCCATGCCGGCAGACTCTCCCTTTGCAAGTTTTGAAACAACGAAGGATAATTCCACGATTCCGGCAGGGTCACCATGAGTATTTTTTACAATAACTGCTTGTGAGTTATTTTCAATCATTATCTCCAATGCATCTGACAGGGTAGTATTATAACTGCATTCTTCAGGTAATACCATAATTGTTCTCACCGGGGCATTTTGTAAAAACGAGAAATAATACTGCGGAGGAACTGTTTGGGTAACATCTATGGCTGTACTGTCAGCGGTAAGATATTCAATGCTTCCCTCACACCAAATTTCAGGGAATTGCTGGTCTACTACCATTATGCTGATAAGCGCTTCAAACCTGATCCCTGATTTATTTGCAATTGTCATGACCATATCAGATACAGCCACCCTCGACGCCAGATTTTTTTTTAGTAGTCTCAACTGCCCCTGATTCACAAAAAGTGATTCTGCATTAAATTGAAGGAGGTCATCTAGATTGTCAAATCCCAGCATCTTTAATACAGGATCAGTGGCATCAAGGAATCTTGTTTTCCGGCCAAAACTTATCCTGAAAAATCCGGTCTGGATTGAATCCAGAATAACGTGTGGAAGAGTGAATTCGTGGGAAGATGAGTGCTGTTTTACAGGACGGATCAAAATAACCACTGCTTTATTTTCACCCAGGAGGATCCTTGAGTATCCTGAATGAGCCTTGATAGAACTGCCATCAGAAGACTTAATTTCACATTCACCATATTGTGGAAATCCAAGATTATCGTATGCATTATCGGGACCTGACAGGATATCTATGTCTGATGATGAAAATATTTCGTCGACAGATTTTTCCCTTAACTCTTCCTCTGAATATCCCAGAATTGATAATAGGGTTTTGTTGGACTGAATCCCATCTCTGGTCCATATTAAAACTCCTTCGGTTGCAGCTTCAGCCAGTGTTCTGTAGAGTTCTCTGGACCGGAACAGTTCTTCTTCTGTTTTTTTCCTCTTTTGTTCAATTTTATGACTTTGTCGGGTTACTATCGATAAAAGAATAATAATAATAATCCCAATAATTCCTGAGATTACAAGTGCCCTGAACTCAACCTTCCTTATTTCAGTTTTTACATCTTCAATATAAATACCAGTTCCGATTATCCAGTTCCAGGGCTCAAATAATTTTACATAAGATAATTTTGGAACTACGGTAGTTGAATCATCATTCCATTGCCACATATACTCTACATAACTCTCACCGGTTTGAGAAACCGCTCTGGCGAATTCAACAAATATCAGCTTCCCTTTTGAGTCTTCGAATGCTGAAAGATCATTGCCGTTTAGTTCCTTCCGGTAAGGATGCATTATCATAACAGGTTTCCTGTCAGTTATCCAGAAATAATCCTTCAGCTGTTCACCATATCTAATGTTTCCTATTGCATTTTTTGCCTGGATTCTGGCTTCAGTGCTGTCAAGAATACCTTTATTTTCAAGGGAATAATAGTATTCGATCAAGGAATATGCAGATGATGTCATTTCTTTTATAAGTGTCCTTTTCCTTTCCATCATTGCATTCTCAAATCCCGGAATAAGATAAAAGAAAATCAGTCCTGCAAAAAGGATAAATGCCAATAAAGCAGGAAGATCTGTCTTAAGAAAAAGTTTCTTTTTACCATTAATTGGAGTAAGTTGTTCCATTCTGGGTAGGCTTACTGTATTAAAAAGAGGTAATTATACTCAGTGTCAGATTATTTGTATCCAGGATTGAAAACCCTCTTCTGCCCTTGTCTCCGGAAAGCGGGGGCAGTATAACAGCAGTTATCTCATTCCCGATATTAAAAGTATCTCCATGGAATGAATTGAAAGCTTTCATGAATTTTCCTGATGATATGTATGCAAAACCCGTATGATGATTATGTGAATGGCCACCAAATGAATACGTGACCCCGTTTCTGATCATTATGTCCCAATGATGTTTCATCTGAGATTCTCTTTCAATATATACTGTTGTTGAACCTGTGTAATCTGGTGCTAAATAATGAGCGAAAAGGCAGCTGATGCCAGAGATATCTGTTATTATGAATTCAGGTATACTC
Organism: Bacteroidales bacterium; assembly: GCA_035531395.1. Taxonomy (GTDB): domain Bacteria; phylum Bacteroidota; class Bacteroidia; order Bacteroidales; family VadinHA17; genus LD21. The sequence goes on along the minus strand of DATKTA010000029.1, from coordinate 47,633 downwards.
TTAATGTAATCGATATCTTCTTCACGAAGATCATTTGGATCATCTCCTTCGTAACACCAAACCTTTCCGGAAGAGAGTTTATTCCTCTGTTCAATATCAAGGCTAAACCAGTTATCGGGATATTTAAATCCATTAGAATAGACAGGAAAAATACGGGCTGCAAATAAATCGTGATTTCCCGCAGTTATCCATTTGCAGGCTGACCGAACAAGATTCAGACACTCCCTGGCGCTTCTCCCGGAATTATAGTTATAGAACCTTCTATCATAACCGGTAATATCGCCCAGGCAGATAATTTCATCACATTTATATTCTGAAGCCAGCCTCAGAGAATCAGTGAGCAAACTGATGTTTTCGTGTATGTCAGTTATTATTCCAAGTTTCATTCGACAGGTCTGTCAGAATAGTGAAATTAACGCCTGAAAACCTTAAAGTTAAATAAAATTAAAATAACAGAAGGAGACAATAAATATGGCAGGGTGATTATTTTTTTGTTTAGCATCTAAACTATTATTATCTTTGTTTAGTATCTAAACAAAAATCTGATGAGAAATGAACTTCAGTATCTTATTGATCAATTCCTTAAAATTCTTCATCTGTATTCTGTAATTAGCAGAAAACCAAAAGATTACGGGACTGGTGACCTGTTGTATTTCACGGAGCTGCACACAATTAAGGTTGTCGCCGGAAACAAAAAGGTCAACATGACACAACTGGCTGATATAATGGGGGTTACGAAAGGTGCTATATCGCAGACTATAAATAAGTTAGTCCATAAAGGGCTTATCCGGAAAAGTAATATAACCAACAAAAAAGAGGTGAATCTTGAACTTTCAGATAAAGGGAACATTGTTCTTAAAGCCCAGCAATCGTTTCAGAAAGAAATATTCACATTCGCTGCACAGCTGTATGAGAATGCCAGGCCGGAAGACAGGGATACAGTACTTCGCCTGTTTAATGCGATTGTTCATAATATGGAAGAGAGGGTCAGAGCTTTATAATGATTTTATATTGAGCTTCTATGAGATTATTGGTATCTGTTTTCATCTTGATTTTACCGGTTGTTGCCGGAGGACAGTCAGTTCTTGATGATTATGTAAGTTATGGTCTTGAAAACAATCTTGTACTTCAACAGAAGCAATCGGATTACAAGAGAAGCATTGAAGCACTAAAGGAGGCCAGGGGATTGTTTTATCCCAGACTCATTTTCAATGCAAGATATTCGGTGGCTGACGGAGGAAGAGTTATCGATTTCCCGATTGGAGAGATGCTGAATCCTGTTTATTCGACGCTTAATAATCTGACTGCCTCAAATGCATTTCCCCAGGTGGAAAATATGCAATTCAGGTTCCTGAGACCTACTGAACATGAAACATATATGAGGATATTTCAGCCACTTGTTAATTCTGACATCTATTTTAATTCGAAGATCAAAAAGGAACTGCTCTATTTTGAGGACGAAGATGTAAACCAGTATAAACGTGAACTGGTGGATGAGATAAAAAAGGCATATTACAATGCAGCTTCTGCCGGTGGAATATTATATATGCTTAAGGAGACAAGAAAATTACTTGTTGAAAATATCAGGGCAAATAAGAAACTAATTGAAAATGACAAAGTTACACTTGACTATCTTTACAGGTCAGAAGCAGAGCTCAGTAAATTTGACCAGGAGCTTCAGAATGCCGGTAAGAATAAAATAGTTGCCTGTGCCTATTTTAATTTTCTCCTCAATAAACCATTGGATGATACAATTATACTTGCAGAACCAGACACTTTTCCTTCTCTGGCTGATTTCACTTCTGACTTTCGCCAGAGCGCATTGGAGAACAGGGAAGAGCTTAAGAAACTTGAGTCTTTCAGTAATATTTCTGATCTGAAGATAAAGATGGACCAGGCCGGAAAGTTGCCCGACCTGTTCATTGCTGTTGATTATGGATTCCAGGGGACAAAATACCGGTTTAATATGGACAATGATTATGTTATTGCTTCTGCTGTTTTATCATGGAATCTCTTTTCCGGTTTTCAGAACAGGGCCAGGATCAGGCAGTCGCAGGCTGAAAAGGAGATTGCAGATTCAAAGCTTGAGGAGGCCAGGAAGCAGATAGAGCTGCAGGTTGTATCGACAATAAATGAGCTTCTTGCAGCTGAAAAGGGTATTCTGGCTGCTGAAATGAGAATTAAGAATGCACGGGAAGCTTTCAGACTTGTAAACAGAAAATTTGAAGAGGGTCAGGCCAGCCTGCTTGAGTACATTGACGCCAGAACCTCAATGACCCAGGCTGAGGAGAATCTGATAGTATCGAGATTCAGCTATTTGTCGTGTTTTTCCGAATTTGAAAAGGTAACAGCAATAAATATACAGGAGTGATGTGGAGAAATAAAAATACAAAATTGAAGCTTATTTTGTCTTTCTTTCTGACTGTAGTTTTTTTGGGAACATCCTGCAAACATGAGCAAGGTAAGCAATCCGTAACAGTTCCTGTCCGGATCACGCTCTCCGCAATAAGAAAAGTGCCGGCAGTTGTTCCTTTGCACTCTAATGGTATTTTAGTGTCGAGTGAAGAACTGAAGCTCTCTTTCAAAACCGGCGGAATTGTTGCTCATATACCTGTAAATGAAGGGAACAGGGTCAAAAAAGGTGATGTAATTGCCACTCTCGACCTTTCAGAAATTAAAGCAGCTGTTGAACAGGCAGAACTTGGTTACAATAAGGCTTTAAGAGACTACCAGCGGGCCTCAAATCTTTACAGAGATAGTGTGGCGACTCTTGAGTTGAAACAGAATTCTGCAACTGCACTCGATCTGGCTGCTTCAAGATTGAAAGTTGCCAGTTTTAACCTTACTCATTCAAGTATTACTGCACCTGAGAATGGTATTATCCTTAAAATATTTGCAAAGGAGAGTGAAATGGTTGCATCGGGATATCCTGTAATCTTATTCGGGTCATCGGCAAAATTCTGGAAAGTCAAGGTTGGATTTTCCGATAAGGACATAGTGAAGATAAATATTGGGGATTCAGCCAGAATATCATTTGATGCATATCCGGATAAAATATTTTATGGATTAGTCGACCAGACAGGAGAAATGTCAAATCCTATGACAGGGACATATGAAGTTGAGCTGAACCTTTCAGAGACAGAACTAAGGCTGGCTTCAGGATTTGTGGCAGGAGTGGATCTATTTACCTCAACAAGTGACTCTATACCTGCTGTTCCTGTTGAATCAGTTGTTGAAGCTAATGGCAATGAAGGCTATGTCTATATTCTTGAAGGTGATAGCAGTGTGGTAAAAACAAAAATTGAAATAGTTTTAGTAACGGGTTCGCAATTAGCTGTCAGGGGTATTCCGGAGGGAATAAAGGAAGTTGTTTCAGGAGGTGCTGCTTATCTGAGGGATGGAGAAAAAGTTCAGGTTATAAGATTGGATGATAATGGCAGATTTTAATATGATCGTTTTGAACAACCCTCGAACCGTCGTACCGTAATTCCGAAAGTACTATGTATAATAATAAATATGAAGATTTCAGAGTCAGCGGTTAAAAACTATCAGTTTACGATTGTAATTTTTCTTCTTCTGGTAGCGCTGGGAATATACTCATTTCATAATATACCCCAGGCTGAGGACCCGGAGTTTCCTATTTCAATTTTTCCTGTAATAGCAATATATCCGGGCGCATCGCCTTCTGATATAGAACAGCTTGTTGTGGATAAGGTTGAGGAGAGCCTGAATGAACTGGAGGATATTGTAAGAATTAAATCGGAGATTAAAGACGGAGTTGCAGTAATTGTAATAGAGTTCTCTTCTGATACGGATCCTGACAAAAAGTATGATGAGATCCTCAGACAGATAAATGCAATAAGGGATGATCTGCCACGGGATCTCTATAGCATAGAAACACTTAAGATTCAGGCAGGTAATACTAATATTATACAGAGTGCCCTGGTATCTGAAACGGCTGGGTACAATGAGCTCCGCAACTTTGCTGAGGAGCTTAAAGATGAAATTACCTCACTCCCCGGTATAAGGAAGTCTGAAGTTGTTGCCTGCCCCGACAGGGAGCTTGAGGTTGCCATAAATCTTCCAAAACTGTCGCATTTGCATATTTCGGTTACTCAGGTAATAGGTGCAATTCAGAGTGAAAATGCAAATATCCCCGGAGGAAGTGTCGAGATCGGTCCGAAGAAGCTGAATGTAAAAACAACTGGCAATTATAAGAGCCTTGAAGAAGTAAAACGGACAGTTGTTGGATCTGACATGGGACAACTGGTATATTTAGGCGATGTTGCCGATGTCGGCTGGAAAGATGAGGAGGCGAGATACTATGGAAGGTACAACGGGAAAGATGCAGTATTCATAATTGCCAGTATGAAGAAGGGACAGAACATACATGAAATCCGGAATTCCATTTATGATCTCTTTGATTCATTTGAAAAAAAGCTGACAGGAGGTATTAAGCTGGAAAGAGGATTCGATCAGTCAGAGAATGTAAAAAGTAAGCTTGGAAGACTTGAAAAGGATTTTCTGTTTGCATTCCTCCTTGTACTGATAACGCTGCTGCCTCTTGGATTCAGGGCTTCGGGTATAGTTATGATCTCGATACCTTTATCGTTGTTTATCGGGATAACCGGATTATTCCTTATAGGATTCAGCATAAATCAGTTAACTATTGTAGGTGCTGTCATTTCGCTCGGATTGCTGGTTGATGATTCAATTGTTGTTGTGGAGAATATTTCCAGATGGATAAGGGGAGGGTCCAGCCCTTTCGATGCAGCTGTCAAAGCTACCGGCCAGATAGGTCCGGCTGTTATCGGTTGTACAGCAACTCTTATTTTTGCCTTTCTCCCATTGATGTTTTTACCGGGCATGGCCGGAAAATATATGAGATCATTACCAACGTCAGTTACATTTATAGTGATAGGCTCTCTTTTCGTTGCCATGACTATAATTCCCTTTATTTCAAGCCTTGTACTTAAAGGGAATGTTGATCCACGGGGAAACAGGGTTCTTAGAGTCCTTAACAAAGCGATAGATTTTACCTATGGAAGAGCTTTGCATTGGTCGCTAAAAAATCCAGTTATAACAGTAATCCTGGCCGGTCTGTTTTTCCTATCATCTCTGTTCCTTGTCAATGTAATCGGATTCAGTCTTTTCCCGAAAGCGGGACTGCCACAATTCCTGATTACAATTGAAACGCCAAGGGGTAGCAATATAGGTGAAACAGACAGGGTGGTAAATCATGTCGAAGGTATATTGTCTCTCAGGCCTGAGGTCAGATATTATATGTCAAATATTGGCAAAGGTAATCCTATGATCTTTTACAACTCATTTCAGAAAAGTGAGCAGTCAACAATGGGAGAGATACTTTGTGAGGTTAATATCCGGTCTCAGCCTGAAATTGAAGAATTCATTAACAGTTTGAGAGACACGCTTGACCAATATATAACTGCACGCATATATGTAAAAGAATTTGAAAATGGAATGCCTGTGGATAATGCAATAGCGATGAGGCTTGTAGGTGACAACCTCGATTCAATAAAGGTTTATTCTGACAGGATTGAAGGGATATTCAGAAACAGTGATGGTACGGATTATATAAAAAATCCTCTCAGCCAGTCGCTTACTGATATCAGGGTTGTTGTTAACAGTGAAAAGGCAGGTATGTTCGGCGTTCCTGCTGTTGAAATTGACAGGACTGTAAGACTCGGTCTGGCCGGAATTACTGCAGGCCAGTTTCGTGATGCTGACGGGCAGGAATACTCAATAAATGTCAGGCTTCCTCATAATAATGCTAATACTGTTTCATCGCTTGATGATATTTATGTTTCCTCACTTACCGGGTCACAAATACCATTATCACAGCTTGCCAGGATCGAATTTGAGAATTCCCCGACTCTTATACAGCATTACAACAATGAGAGATCAATGACAATATCATCTGGTGTCAGAACCGGATATAACACCGATAAGGTCACAAAAGAGATACTTAAAAGGCTGTCAGAGATAAGGTTCCCCGAGAGGTTCCGGATTATTCCGGCAGGTGAGATTGAAAGCAGGAAGCAGAGTTTTGAAGGTATAGGTTCTGCAATACTGATAGCCATATTCGGCATTTTTGCAATCCTTATTCTGGAATTCAGGACATTTAAAAGTACACTGATAGTAATCTCTGTCATCCCACTCGGGATTATTGGAGGCTTACTAATGTTATGGGCTACAGGATATACGCTTTCATTTGCAGCTGCTATTGGTTTTGTGGCTCTTATCGGTATTGAAATAAAGAATTCTATATTACTTGTTGACTTCACAAATCAACTGCGACAGAAAGGTACACCTGTTGATGAAGCTATAATAAAAGCAGGAGAGATAAGGTTTTTGCCGGTACTCCTTACCACCCTTACTGCTATTGGAGGGTTGTTGCCTATTGCTCTGGGCCATTCAAATCTTTATTCACCGCTTGCATGGGTCATTGTTGGAGGCCTTATAACGTCGACACTGATGGCGAGACTTGTTACTCCGGTTATGTATAAGATACTGGTGCCAAAAGTGGAATGATCACCATAAAATTATACCTGATTTTCTGCTGGTTATTCGCTAATATTTCTTAACTTACAGGTAATTCTACATGGTATAAACAATAATAAATCCAAAATGAAAATCCTTATTTCAGGGTTTGTAGCATTTGTGATCTGGTGTTTCATTTCAGCATGGCTCTACAATGATATCCTTCTGCCTGTGATCAAGAAGCCGGCTCCGGTGCAGATAATACCTGAACCCCAGTCAAGTGTGGCCGATTCTTTAGCTAAAATTAAAGCATCGATGCCCGGGAACCTTATGATCTACTTTGAGTTTAATGATGCAGAATTCAAACCGGATCCGCAAACCGACAACAGTGTTAATGCTATAAAGGCATGGCTTGATAAATATCCTGCCTCTGTTTTGTCTGTAACAGGTCATTCCGACCTGGTAGGAACACCTGAGTATAACCAGAGCCTTGGGTTAAAGCGTGCACAAAATGTAGCTAAATACCTTGAATCGATGGGTATAGCGGCTGGGAAAATGGTAATTGAATCTAAAGGTGAAACAGAACCTGTTGCCGATTACCTTACTGCAGATGGCAGGTCGAAGAACAGAAGAACTGAAATATCAATAAAAATGCAATAAGATGACACAACTTTCAATAATAATCGCACAATCTGTAACAGGTGCAGTTTTAACTATTATTGCCCTGCTCCTTGTTGCAGCACTTATCGGGTATCTCACAACATGGTATTATGCAAAATCTGTTTATACTCCTGTAATTAAAGGACTTGAAGATGATAAAGCAGATCTTATCAAACAGGTTGAAGGGTTAAAGGAGGATATCAAAAAACTTAATGAAAAGATCGAGGTTCTGAATCAGGATATATCCAGGCTGGAGAAAGTTATTTCTGAAAAAGACAAGCAACTGGCAGCTAAGGATTCCGAGATAAGCGATCTGAAGAATCAAAAAAAATAGCTACCTCAGACAGCATTTTTATTTTTTGATTACCTTGTCTGTATGAAAAGCAAAATTCTGGCCATCACACTGGCTGCACCATCATTATGTCTTGCCCAGACAGCAGATCACCCTAATGTGATTTTAATAATTACTGATGATCAGGGCTTCGGTGACTTATCATTTTACGGTAATCCTCATGTTAGAACACCGGTAATTGATCATTTTGCCAGGGAAAGTATAAGGCTGAATAATTTTTATGTATGCCCCGTATCTGCACCGACCCGTTCCGGTCTGATGACCGGCAGGTATTCATTGAGAACCGGAGTAAGAGATACATACAATGGGGGTGCTATTATGGCTCCAGAAGAGGTTACAATGGCTGAAGTTCTTAAGAAGGAAGGTTATACAACCGGTATTTTCGGTAAATGGCATCTGGGAGATAACTATCCTTCCAGAGCTATAGATCAGGGTTTCGATGAAGCCCTGGTACATCTAGGCGGAGGTATGGGACAGGTTGGTGATTTAACAACATGGTTCAGGGGCGACAGCAGCTATTTTGACCCTGTACTCTGGCATAACGGAAGACAGGAAAAGCATTCCGGATACTGTTCTGACATTTTTGCCGAGGAAGCAGTAAGGTTTATAGAAGAAAACAGAAAATCGCCTTTTTTCTGCTATCTGGCATTCAATGCACCGCATACTCCTTTGCAGGTACCGGGCAGGTATTATGATATGTATAAGGATATTGATCCTGCTTCAGGGTTTGATAAAGACGGAAGACCTTTTCCGAAAATGAATGAGCAGGATAAGGAGGATGCCAGAAGGGTATATGCAATGGTCACCAACATTGACGATAATGTTGGAAAGATCCTAAAAACACTTGATAACCTTAAACTGACAAGAAATACAGTAGTTATTTTCATGACTGACAATGGTCCTCAACAAAGAAGGTTTATTGCAGGAATGAGAGGCCTTAAGGGCTCTGTATACAGAGGCGGGATAAGAGTTCCTTGTTTTATCAGGTATCCGGAACAATTTGAAGGAAATAGAGAAATAGATATTAATACTTCAAATATTGATATACTGCCAACTGTTGCTGAAATATGTCAGGCTGATCTTCCAAATGACAGGATAATTGACGGGAAAAGTATTCTTCCTTTGATAAATGGCACTAATAAAGTATGGAATGAGAGACCATTGTTTTTCTACTGGACAAGAAAATATCCCGAACTGTATAACAATATTTCCCTGCAAAAAGGCAACTATAAGCTGGTTGGACACACTGATTTTGATGCAGAGATTAATAAATTTGAATTGTATGACATTGACCACGATCCATATGAACGCGACAACTTTATTATGAAACATATGGATATAGCTTCTGAATTAAAAGATGATCTTGATAAACTATTTTCTGACCTGGTAAACTCAACAAATCTTGTCAATCAGCCACGGGCAATAATTGGCACTGAAAATGAAAATCCGGTGTTCCTGAGCAGGAATGATGCAGATGGCGAAAGAGGGATCTGGGCTCAGGAGGAGATATATGGCAAATGGCGGGTGAAGTTTACGGAAGGCAACTATAATATCAGGTTCAGATTTTTAAATCCTGTAAAAGCGAATGGTCAGATAGTCCTGGAGACGAAACCATATATCAACCAGAAATTAAATACTGAAGAAAATGTAATTGAGGTTAGTATGAACAACATACATTACCCTGAGATGGAATGCGATCTTGTACCATATTACCTTGTTGATTCCAGAAGTATCTTTCCGTTCTGGGTAGAGATCGAGAAAATAGAATGAATAAATTGCTATATTGGCTTTCTTTCTTTAGTACAAAATCTCTGTAAATGAAACCATACATACTGGCTGAAACAACCTGGAAAACAGTTAAAGAGCTGAAAGTAGAATTAGCTGTCCTGCCATGGGGAGCAACTGAAGCTCATAATTTTCATCTGCCTTATTCCACTGATAATATAATGGTAGAGAGTGTTGCAAAGGATTCCGCAAGGGTTGCCTGGGAAAATGGAGCCAAAGTGATAGTGTTACCGACAATACCTTTTGGTGTAAATACCGGTCAGCTTGATATTAAACTGAATATCAATATGAATCCCGGTACCCAGATGGCAATTCTTAATGATGTTGCCGATGTGCTCAACAGGCATGGAATTCTGAAATTTATGATACTTAACGGCCATGGCGGAAATGATTTCATGCAACAGATCAGAGAGCTGGGTTTCAGATTTCCAAAGATGTTCATTTGCTCATGTAACTGGTATCAGTCTTTTAGCAACACAGATTTCTTTGAGGAGAGGGGAGGACATGCAGATGAGATGGAAACAAGTATGATGCAGTTTATTGTTCCTGAATTGGTGATGCCACTAAGCGAAGCAGGAAAAGGTGAGAGTAAGAAGTTCAGAATTAAGGCTTTCAATGAAAAATGGGCATGGTCGGAAAGAAAATGGACACAGGTTACGAAAGATACAGGGATAGGTAATCCTGCAAAAGCAACACCTGAAAAAGGTGAAAAGTGTTACAATGAGGTAATCGGCAAGATATCTGTTCTGATGATGGATCTATCCAATACGCATATAAATGATATGTATGAGTAAGATCTTTTAAGATATTTTTAATGATCATACTATATGTGAAATGGATCTAATTAGAGACAGGTGTTAATTCTAACTTTCTGAATTCAACTTCTGAGCCTTCAGCCTGTAAAGCAATCTGACCTCTTTCAGCAGTACAATCATAACCATGGTTAACGAAGTCACCGTTTACCCAGACTTTTATCTCTTTGCCCCTACATTCAATTATCATTTTGTTCCATTCTCCGGCAGGCTTTTCTGAATTATCTGTCAGGTTTGGTATACGCCGGTTTTTTCCCTCTGTGATACCCCATTTTTCTCTTGGGCCTCGGCGGATTTCCATATCTGGTACCGTAATATCTTCAACAATGCACCAGAAATCGCCTGCATTTTCATGCATCATCTGCACTTCAATTGATTTCGGGAACATACTGTATAGGGCACGGGGTACGGATGCATGGACAAGTACCCCACAATTGCCCGGGGTTGAAGCAAAGCGATACTCTACTTCCAGTTTATAATCATGATACACTGCATCTGTTATCAAATGACCACCAGGCTTCCCAAGACTTACCAGCAGTCCGTTCCGCACTATAAAAGGGCTCTTGAGAGTGGAATCTTTAGCCATATCAGGGATGTCTGCATGCCAGCCTTTAAGATCCACACCGTTGAACAAATTTATAGTTTGTGCCTGCGTACAGCTGACTGTTAATAAAAGAGCTATCAATGTAAACGTGCCTGACATCAGTTTTTTCATTTTCTATCCCTCCCGAATCTCTTATTTCATATCTTTATAACTGATAAAATTAGAAAAATAAACAGATATACTTAAAAAACTCAGATAATGAAAACATCAAGAAGGACATTTATCAAGACAGGGGCACTGGCAACTGCAGGTGCTGCCATTTTAAGAAGCCAGGTTTTTGCTTCAGCACCAAAAAAAGGGATAGTGGGATTACAGCTCTATTCGATCCGTGATGAGATGAAGAAAGATCCTCTTGCTTCTTTGAAGGAGGTGGCAAAAATGGGTTATGTTTATGTTGAGCATGCTAATTATGTTGATGGTAAGTTTTATGGTTATGCGCCAAAGGAATTCAGGAAAGTACTTGATGATCTTGGGCTTAAGATGATAAGTGGGCATACAGTGTTTGGAAAAACACATTGGGATGCTACTAAAAAAGATTTTTCAGATTCCTGGAAGAAACTTGTTGATGATGCAGCAATTCTGGGTCAGAAATATGTTGTCAGTCCTTCAATGGATATGACAATGAGAAATAATTATGACGATTTTAAAGGTTATATGGATATTTTCAATAAGTGTGGGCTGCTTTGTAATAAACAGGGGATGAAATTCGGTTACCATAACCACTCTTTTGAATTTGCCGAATCACTGAATGGAGAAAAGATTTTTGATATTATGATGAAGAGCATGGATCCCAAGCTGGTTGTAGTTCAGCTTGATATGGGCAACCTGTATAATGGAGGGGCGATTGCACTGGATGTTGTGAGACAATATCCCGGGAGGTTTGAAAATCTCCATGTCAAGGATGAGATTGAAGCTACCGGAGGTAATGAAAAATACGAAAGCACCATAATAGGAGAAGGGATTGTTAATACTAAAGAGGTTACTGACCTTGCAACAAAAATAGGAGGTGCACAGGTTTACATAATTGAGCAGGAGTCATACCAGGGTAAGACACCGATGGAGTGTGTCAAAAAGGACCTTGAAATAATGAAGAAATGGGGATACGTTTAACTGTTATCCCTCAGTCGACAATTTCTGAATGATAGTCCTGCAGGGATTTAACCTTATATTCACCATTCTGCCTCTCTCTGATACCTTCTGTTGAGGAGAGAGCTGCGGAGGTGGTTGTGATATAGGGAATTTTATATTTTATGGCATTTTTTCTGATATAGGAATCATCATATTCACTTAACCTGCCGGCAGGCGTATTTACCACAAGGTCAATCTCCCTGTTTTTAATTGCATCAACAATGTTGGGCCTTCCCTCATGAACTTTCAGGATGACGCTTGCCTCAATACCATGACCGGCAAGGAAATCCCTGGTTCCTCCCGTTGAGAGGATGCGGAATCCCATATCTCTGAAGTTTCTGGCTGTCTCTACTATTTTTTTCTTATCACGGTCTGCAATAGTGATCAGGACAGTTCCCTTAACCGGAAGAGGAGTAGCAGTTGCCTCCTGCGATTTAAAAAATGCCATACCGTAGGTGTCGGCCATCCCAAGAACTTCACCTGTTGATCTCATTTCAGGTCCAAGAAGAGGATCAATATCAGGGAACATATTAAATGGGAATACAGCTTCCTTTACACCGTAGTGGTTTATAGTCTTCTTCTTCAGGTTAAACTCAGAAAGCTTAGTGCCAAGGAGAATTTTTGTTGCTATTGTCGCCATGGCAATATTGCAAACCTTGGATACAAGCGGGACCGTTCGGGATGCTCTCGGGTTAGCCTCAAGAATATATACCGTGTCTTCATAAATGGCGTACTGGATATTCATTAATCCTACCACCTTAAGCTCCATGGCTATTCTCCGGGTATAGTCATAGATTGATTTTTTATGGTCTCTATGAATAATCACCGGAGGGATTACGCATGCCGAATCACCTGAATGTATTCCCGCATATTCTATATGCTGCATTACTGCCGGAACGAAAGCATCATTACCATCAGAGATTGCATCAGCCTCTGCTTCTATTGCATCCTCGAGGAATTTATCGAGAAGGAGAGGTCTGTCGGGCGATACACCAACCGCTTTTTCGACATACTCTTCCAGCATGGCTTCATCAAGTATTATCTTCATTGCCCTGCCGCCAAGTACATAGGATGGTCTGATCATCAACGGATAACCAATTCTGGCTGCAATCTGCAGGGACTGTTCAAGGTTGCTGGCCATTCCAGATTCAGGTTGCGGTATTCCAAGTTTTGTTATAACATCCCTGAATCTGTCCCTGTCTTCTGCCAGATCGATAGTATCAGGCGATGTCCCCAGTATTTTAACACCTGCCTCCTCAAGTTCTTTTGCCAGGTTGAGCGGTGTCTGCCCTCCAAACTGAACTATGACACCATCAGGTTTTTCGTTCTCATAAATGCTCAGAACATCCTCGGTTGTCAGGGGTTCAAAATAGAGTTTATCGGAAGTGTCATAATCGGTTGAAACGGTTTCGGGATTGCAGTTTACCATTATTGATTCAAAACCGGCTTCGCGTATGGCGAAGGCAGCATGGACACAGCAGTAATCAAATTCAATTCCCTGTCCTATTCTGTTGGGGCCTCCACCAAGAACCATGATCTTTTTCCGCTGGCTTACTTTTACTTTATCAGGTGCATTGTATGTTGAATAGTAATATGCAGCATTATTTACTCCGCTTACAGGAACTGGCTCCCATGCTTCTTTAAGTCCAAGAGATATTCTCTTTGCCCTGATCTCTTTCTCAGTTAAATCAAGAAGCTTAGCCAGGTATCTGTCGGCAAATCCATTCTTTTTTGCTCTTATAAGAAGATCATCGGGCAGCTTTTTGCCTTTAAATGAAAGAATAAGCTGCTCCTCATCCACAAGTTCTTTCATCTGTTCAATAAACCAGGTCTTAATATGGGTCTTATTGTAAAGGTCCTCTATATCAGCACCCTTACGAAGTGCTTCGTACATTATGAATTGTCTTTCACTTGACGGATGAATCATCATGTTCATCAACTCTTCCAGTGGCTTGTTATTGAAGTCCCTGGCAAAGCCCAAACCGTACCGGCCTGTTTCAAGTGACCGTATAGCCTTTTGCAGGGCCTCCTTGTAGTTTTTCCCAATGCTCATCACCTCACCAACTGCCTGCATCTGCGTACCCAGCTTATCCTCCATTCCGTCAAATTTCTCAAAGGCCCAGCGTGCAAATTTTACTACTACATAATCGCCTGATGGTGTGTACTTATCAAGTGTCCCTGAACGCCAGTAGGGTATTTCATCGAGAGTCAGACCGCCTGCGAGCAGTGAGGAGATATATGCAATTGGAAAACCAGTTGCCTTCGATGCCAGGGCAGATGAACGTGATGTTCTAGGGTTTATCTCTATTACAACCACCCTGTCCGTTTCTGGGTCATGAGCAAACTGCACGTTGGTGCCACCAATTACCTCAATAGCTTCAACAATATCATAGGAATACTTTTGGAGTCTTTTCTGCAATTCCCCGCTGATGGTAAGCATAGGTGCGGTGCAAAATGAATCACCGGTATGTACTCCCATAGCATCGACATTTTCAATGAAGCAGACTGTAATCATCTGATTTTTAGAGTCCCTTACAACTTCAAGTTCAAGCTCTTCCCATCCAAGAACAGACTCCTCAATAAGCACCTGGTTAACGATACTGGCTGAGAGTCCTCTGCTGGTGATAGTTCTTAGTTCTTCTAAATTATATACCAGTCCGCCACCTGTTCCCCCCATGGTATATGCAGGCCTAATGACAACCGGGTACCCTAGTTCTGCAGCCACTTTTTCCGCATCTTCCACGTTATTGACTGCCTGGCTTCGTGGCATCTCAATTCCAAGCCTGTTCATTGTTTCCTTGAAGGCAATCCTGTCTTCACCTCTTTCAATGGCATCGATATTGACACCAATCACCTTAACATTATACTTTGCCAGAACTCCTTTTTTCGCAAGTAAGGATGAGAGGTTGAGCCCTGTTTGTCCTCCAAGGTTCGGAAGGAGAGCATCAGGACGCTCCTTCTTTATTATTTCCGTAAGGGCATATTCGTTTAGTGGTTCGATATATGTTACATCTGCCATGCCGGGATCGGTCATGATAGTTGCCGGATTGGAATTGACCAGGACTATTGTGTACCCAAGCGAGCGCAGTGCTTTGCAGGCCTGTGTACCTGAATAATCAAATTCACATGCCTGGCCGATAATTATTGGTCCCGACCCAATTATCAGCACTTTTTTAATATCATCACGACGTGGCATTATTATATTCTTATTTGATTAAAAATTGGAAAGCTCAGGTATTAATTGTTTGTGAATATAAAAAATCAGAATTTAAAAGGGAAGAAATGTTCTAACAATATTTAAGCCTATTTATTAACCGAAAAAGGGAGGCTTATGATGCAGCCTCCCTTTCCCGTTTAAAATAACTTATCGTAATTTATTCGTACGAATAACCCATAATTTCTGAAGCCTTAAATACAGTCATGTTTTTCACAACCATCTGGTCATATATCATAGAGTTCGTACCGAAGAGATCGGATTTGGCATCATAACCCAGAAGACGGAGATATGCTGTAAGGAATGCGCTTGTCTGACCTGTATAGCAATAGACAGCGATAGTTTTATCAGCAGGCAGGGTTTTAAGGTCGGTTGCAAGTTTTATTGATTCTTTTGGAGTATATTGAACTGCTCCTGGAACATGTCCGGGGTCGGCATACTGAGCAGCAGGCCAGTAATTTACAATATAATATCCGGAAATATTTCCAAAAAGTGTCTGAGCGTTAACAGATGTTGGTGTAAATCCTTCTGCAAGTAATATATTCACCCTGGCTTCCAGTATCTCCTGTCCGGTAGTTTTACCGGTTGATAAGGTCGGAAGGTCTCCGGCAGTATTTTTGTTAGCTGCCGTTGTACTGAACTGAGACTGATAGGCATTTCCGTTAGCAATAGCTGTATTCCATTTGCCTGCAAAGTCAGAATTCCAGGAGCACATACGCCATTTCATTGAGTACGCTTTATCATATCCCATAATTCTAAGCAGGGATGTTGCAAATCCTGCTGTTTGCCCGGTGTAACAAACCACAGCAACCTTTGTATAGTTAGAAAGATTAACATCCTTAATATGAGTAAGGATGTCACCGAGAGCAACATTGTGAGCATTCTTGATATGTCCGAGAGCAAAATAATCAGGTAATAATTCTTTTTAATCATGTTTTTGGTTTTATTTGTTAGACAACTTTTTTATTTAATATCACTTCCAGACTTTAATTAAACCATTTTGAAGGCAACTTCCCATCAACAGTAATAAGGATGCTGAAAGTGTTCAGGCAGGAAGGATTGATTGCTATTCAGGGTAAAAAGCTTATACTTCTCGATCATAAAAGAATAAAGGAGATTAGTGAAACCGGATGATATATATTTGTTCTTAATTTGAATTGATAAGATTCAGACATGAGAAAATATAATCGTTTGAGTATCCTTTTTTCACTTTTGTTAGTTACATGTCATAAGAGTTACACTCAAAAAGATACCTCCTCAATATTTCTTCCTGAATACAGAATATGGCCGGTTGTTTTTCTAGATCCATTGGAATGTCAGATAATGGGTGGCTCATATTTTCTGTTTCAGCGAGACAAGAATATGAGTCTTTTTTCTACCGTTAACCTTGGATTCAGTAAACCTGTTATAGGAAAGAAAAACGGCAATATTTCATGGGAACTGAACTTTGGATCTGCTATTTTTTCACAGTTTGACCTTATCAGGAAAGATGACGGGACATATCTTGCAGGGCTCATAAATAATGATTTCAAACTTAGTGGAGATCTTTCAATTAGAGCAACAAATAACCTTTTCAGATTACGCACTTTCCATATCTCCTCCCATCTTGGAGATGATTATCTCCAGCGAAATTCAGATACCCTGACCAATGATAAATCGGTTAATTATGAACAGGCTGACCTCACCTATATGAGGAAATTTGGAAATAATTACTGGTATGCCGGAGCCGGGTATATATATACAATTCATGTATTCAGGGATAGATTTTCGTTTCAGGGTGGGGGATTGGTTAATATCAGTGAGAAAAGGCCCTTAAGCTATTTTGCCGGTCTGGATATAAAATCACTTGCCGAAAATGAATTTTATCCTGATGTCCGGAGTGCTTTTGGGATCTCTGTTAAAAGAAAGTCAGAACCACTGGTAAGAATTTGGGTCGAATATTATTCAGGCAGACTTCCTTATAGTACAATTGATTATGGAAGAGTAAGCTGGATTGGCATGGCAATGGTATTAATCCTTGGATAATAGTTATTAATTTAGCATTTATGATTCTCAGCCAGACGTATGAAATAATAAGGAAAAAAATCGGCAGCAAGCTCGATGGTATTACTGTAACTGATATCAGAGTCGGACTATTCCTGACAGCCATAAGATTATCAGATGGCAGTACAGGGACCTCGGCAACCTTTAGTACAGGGCATCCTTTATGTTCAAAAGAGAGTCGTGATTACGGTCCGATGTCGCCTTCGAAGATAAAGGGTACCAGGGTAAAAGATATTATGGAAAGTACAAATGAGTCTGGTATAATTGCATCTCTTAAGATGTCCGCGCTTAATGCATTATCCTCCGAATTAATACAGGCAGGAAATTATACCGTAATTGAGGATTCAGATCCCTTAAGCTTTGTGGATCTTGGCCATGATAAAACAATAACTATTGTTGGAGCATTTCAGTCATATATCAGGAAGATATCAGCAACAGGAAACAAGCTGTATGTGCTTGAGATGAATAAAGATACGCTCAGTAATGAACATAAAAAGCTCTTTGTACCGTCAACTGAATACAAGAAGGTACTTCCTGCTTCTGATGTAGTAATAATAACCGGCCAGACATTGGTTAATGGTACAATTGATGAGCTACTCTCAGAGATTAGTGACGGTACTCAGGTTATTGTTACCGGTCCTTCCAGTGGAATATTGCCGGATATTCTGTTTGAGAACGGGGTAAGTGTCATTGGCTCGGTAAGGATAACAAATCCGGATATCCTGTTTGATATAGTAAGCGAAGGAGGTACCGGTTATCATCTGTTTGAACACTGTGCAAGGAAAATATCTATTTTGAAACAGGATGCAGAAAAACCTGAGTGAGAAATGGATAAAGGCATCAATAGCAGGTACGATTTGGGCAGCATCCGAAATTGTTCTTGGAAGCTTTTTACATAATCTGAAGATTCCTTTCAGTGGGAATATACTTACTGCAATCGGGATTATTTTACTTATTTCAATAAGTTATGTGTGGAGTGACAGGGGGATTTTCTGGAGAGCCGGACTAATCTGTGCCGTAATGAAAACAATGTCTCCAAGTGCCGTGATCTTTGGTCCTATGGTTGCAATAATAGCTGAGTCGTTGCTACTTGAGACATCTGTTATGGTATTCGGACGGACAATAGCCGGATTCCTGATTGGATCAATTTTCGCAATGTCGTGGAATCTTTTCCAGAAGATCATTAACTTCATAATCTTCTATGGCTCGAATATTATAGAAGTTTATTCAAATCTGCTGAAGTATGCACAGAAACAGCTTGAACTGAATTCTGATATAGTGTGGCTGCCAATAATAATACTATTGGCTTTGTATGCAATATTTGGCCTTTTGGCTGGAATTATAGGGATAAGGGTTGGAAGAAAGTTGTTGAAGGAACCACAACAAATGCAATCTGCTTATAACAATAATGGCAGAAATAAAGCAAATGATACGTCTAACCATGATTTTAACTATTCAATTGTGTGGCTGTTCATGAATATTGTATTAATTATTGGTTTATTCATATTGCTCAACTTAGCATCCTGGATCATCTGGACGCTGGCAATAACAATTGTCATTCTGGTCTGGTCCTACCGATATAAAAGAGCATTGAGACAGCTTTCAAAGCCAAAATTTTGGATCTTTTTTGTGCTGATAACTCTGATAACAGCTTTTGCACTGACAGATACAGCAGCAGGTGAGAGTTTGCTGGAAAAGGGACTGCTTACGGGTATCCAGATGAATTTCAGAGCTGTAGTCATTATTGTAGGATTTTCAGTACTTGGTAAAGAACTTTACAATCCTGGAGTAAGAAGTTTTTTCCGGCGGACCTCATTCAGAAACCTTCCTCTTGCAATTGAGCTTTCTGTTGAGAGCCTGCCTGATTTCATTGCCAGCATACCTGACTTCAGGAGTCTTGTAAAGAATCCTGTATCAATTTTTCACCAGGTAATTTTACATGCTGACAGGAGGCTTTCAGAGATAACAATGAAAGATAATACTTCCAGGAAAGTATTCATTCTTACAGGATCAATAGGGTCAGGGAAAACAAGTTTTGCAAGAATGCTGGTCAGATCTTTCAATACTCAAGGCATTACAGCAAAAGGAATACTAACAGAAAAAATTAAGGTGAACAACATAACCAGAGGGTATGATATAATAAATATTGAAACCGGAGAGAGAACTGTTTTTTTGCGGGATGATGGAATTTGTGGGACAGAAAGGATAGGCAGGTATCTGATATGCCAGGATGGAATTGATGCGGGTGAATATATTTTAAATTCTTTTGAGGGCAGCAGGAATAATGCAATAATCATTGATGAGGTTGGTTCATTGGAATTGAATGAAAAAGGGTGGGCAAAGAGTATTAAGACAATTCTTGAAAAATCAGAAAATCATTTGATCATGACAGTCCGGACTCCATTTTTAGATGATGTGATAAAGAAATGGGGCTTGTCGGACTCAGTTGTAATTAATGTTTCAGACATTGATTATAATGAAAAAGGGCTTGATATTGTAAAGGCTATAAATGGCAGTATAAGTAAGTAATCATAGTTAAATTTGCCGGCCTATTAAGATGCTGCAACGAGGTAGCAAGCTTATGAAGGAATATTTTTGATTAATTTGTTGCAGAATATCTATCTTAAATTCGAAGTTTGATTATTATTCATAAATACAACAATCAGATGAAAACAAAAATTGCTCTGCTGACACTTTCTCTGGTCCTTATTCCAGGACTGCTCATTTCACAGAAAGGAAAAATAATTGACGGAAAATCACCTGACGGAAATATTTCACTTCAGGTTGAAGTTGGCAGTAATATCCGGTGGTCATTAAAGCACAAAGGACAGGAGATAATTTCACCTTCACCAATCTCCATAATACTGGGAAATGGAGAAGTTATGGGAGCCAATGCCGTTCTTAAATCAACATCTGCAGATAAGATCAATATTAGTTTTCATCCGGTAAACTACCGAAAATCTGTCATCACTGATCAGTGTAATCAGCTGACATTGAATTTTAAGGGTGATTATGGGATTATTTTCAGGATCTATAACGATGCTGTTGCCTACAGGTTCTTCACAAAAAGGAAAGGGGAGCTGATAATTAAAAATGAAGAGGCAAACTTCAGGTTTACTGCCGATCATAAAGCATTTATTCCTTATATGTGGGATTACAGGGATGGTAAGTTATTCAACTGTTCTTTTGAGTCTCTCTATACGGAGCAAAACATATCACAGTTCAGAAAAGACTCGCTGGCCTTTCTCCCGGTGCTTGTTGATGTTGGTGATGAGAAGAAAGTACTAATACTCGAGGCTGATCTTGAAGATTTCCCGGGTATGTTCCTTGATATTAACGAGGCCCGTGACGGTTTCAAAGGAGTATATGCACCATATCCGCTTGAAACATATATAAAGGGTATTAACGTAATACCATCTAAAAGAGCTGATTATATTGCAAAAACTGTCGGGACACGTAATTTTCCCTGGCGTGCTGTTTTTATCAGCGAACAGGACAAGGAACTTTTAAACTGTGATCTGGTACAGAAACTTGCTTCACCTGGCAGGTTAGATGATATCTCATGGATAAAAGCAGGACAGGTATCATGGGACTGGTGGAATGCCATGAATATTTCCGGTGTTGATTTCAGGGCCGGAATGAATACTCCTTCATATAAGTATTATATTGATTTTGCATCGGGTTATGGAATACCATATATTATTCTTGACGGAGGATGGAATGTCAGAGGTGATCTTACAAAGGCACGACCTGAGATTAATCTTGAAGAGCTTGTAGAGTATGGCAGGCATAAGGGTGTTGGATTAATTGTATGGGCATCGTGGCAGGATATTCTCACACAGAAAGAGAAAGCCTTCCCTTATTATGAAAAAACCGGCATAAAGGGAATGAAAATTGATTTTATCGACAGAGATGACCAGGTAGCTGTTGCATCAACCTACGAAATTGCAAAACTGGCTGCAGAATATCACCTGCTTGTTGACTACCATGGTGTTTTCAAACCTGCAGGGCTTCAGCGTACCTATCCTAATGTTGTTGGCTTTGAGGGGGTTAAGGGTATGGAAAATGTCAAGTGGGCTGATGAAGATGTGCCACGATATGACGTTACTCTCCCTTTCATAAGGAATCAGGCAGGTCCGATGGACTATACCTCTGGTGCCATGAGGAACTCAAACCGGGCTAATTTCAGGGCAATAAACAGCATGCCAATGAGTAAAGGGACTCGTGTACATCAGATTGCTCAATATGTGATTTTTGAGGTACCAGTCCAGATGCTTTCAGATAACCCGACAATATACATGAAGGAGAAGGAGTGTACCGAATTTATTACAAAAGTCCCAACAACATTTGACGAGACAGTCCCACTCGATAGTAAAGTAGCAGAATATGTTGCTGTTGCACGCCGGAAAGGGAGTTCATGGTATATTGGTGCAATGACAAACTGGACCCCAAGAGATATGGAAATCAATCTTTCATTTCTTGGTGATGGAGATTATAATGCGGTTATCTTCCGCGATGGGATTAATGCTGACCGGGATGCGACAGATTATCGGAAAGAGATTTCTTCTGTCTCGGGAAGAGAAAAGCTTAAAGTTAAACTGGCTCCAGGAGGAGGCTGGGCTGCAAGGTTGGAAAAACGGTAGAACGGTACAGCTTTAACTAATCAAGTAATCTGTAGATTTCAAGGGATATTTTATCTCTGAGTGAAATGGCGTTTCTATCCTTTCTGATGAAGTTATTCCAGACAACAACAGAGGCTATGAATATCATAACTGTAACAGTTGCTACTTTAATCAGGTACGGGACAATACTTATATAATGTTTTATTTTGGCATTCAGTTTGCGCAGGAACTTCTCCATGTGATTACCTGGCGGGTTGTTGTTCCCGAATTCATCCCTGTTTTCAAGAATAAATTTTTCTAGTCTGTCCTGGTTCCGGGTTTCCATTTCCTTTTTTTCTAAAGACTCAAACTTTTTCACCATGATGCATTTTTTTAAAAAAGTAATAAGCAGGGACCCCCGCCAGCACAGTAAGTATTGCAATTGAAGATTCCACTGGTCTTTCCATAAAGGCAAGGCCAAGAATTAATATTCCGGTTGATGCATAAATAACCTGAGTGAAGGGGAATCCTTCCATTCTTGGGGCATCAGGATATTTTCTCCTGAGTCTGAAAACACTTATTACAGTAAGTATAGGAAAGATACCAAGTGCAAATCCCATATATGTAAGTACCTGTTCAAATGTGCCGGAAAGTGTAAGGATCATTGCAATCATACCTTGCAGGGCTATTGAGTTTGAAGGAACCTTGAACCGGGGATGCAATCTGCTCACTGATTTGAAAAACAGCCCGTCTTTAGCCATGGAATAATATACTCTTGGTCCGATAATGATGAAAGCGCTAAGGGAAGAAAAAAGCGCAAAGGCAATCAGAATTGAAAAGAGAGTCTCGGCAGATCTTCCGAAAAGGTTTCCCATGGCAAGCCCTCCCACTGAAATCACACCTTTCATATTTTCGGGCTCAATGCTGTAGATATACAATGTGTTTAAACCAAGATATAGAAGTATTACAATCCCGGTGCCAATAATTAAGGAAAGGGGAAGTGTCTTTTCAGGATCTTTTATTTCAGCTCCGAGGTAGGTTGATGCATTCCATCCACTATATGCAAACATTATCCACATCAGTGAGAGGCCTATTGTTTTCCATCCTGCAAGTCCCGGAGCAACTCCCGATTCGGAAAAGAAATTGACACTGTTACCTTTGCCTGACATATATCCGGCGATAAGCAGCGCAATAATAAGAGCAACCTTTAGAAGAGTCAGTATGTTCTGGACCATGGTCCCGTACTTCATACCACGGTAATGGATAGAGGTAAAGATCAGGATAACACTTAAAGAAAGTATCTTTTTGGATAACCCTGGATCAGTAATACCGACACCTGCCAGCCACTCCGATATTCCGGGCAATGCCCTGTAAAAGTATTCGCTGAAGCCCATAGCCGAAGCTGCGATGGGAGCTGAGAAACCGACTGTAAACGAAACCCATCCGCTGAGGAACCCGAAAATAGGATGATATATGTCTGAAAGGAATTTATATTCACCTCCTGCAGCCGGAATGGCTGCTCCCAGCTCTCCGTAAGAGAGCGCTCCACACAGGGCAATGATGCCTCCTGCTATCCATAAAAGCAACATCAAAACAGGATCATTGAGGCCAGACATCAGAAGACCGGATGTAGTAAAAATACCGGCACCTATCATATTAGCAACCACAATATTTGTTGCTGGAAAAAGTCCTATGTTCCGTTGCAGGTTGTTTTCATCCATGTATAACGGTTATTTTTCCGATCGTTTGTAACTAATGAGCATTCCACCACCCTCGGTATTAAGAGTGGTTTCATAGTTTTTAAGACTTTTTACATAATCCATATACGATCCCTGACCGTATCCTGAGTAACTGTATCTGCCTGTAATGTTATGAGTTGTGTAGCAGCCACCAACAATTAGTTTAGGGTCGATATCGATGAAATAGTTTTTAAGCCACCCTTTGTCAGCATCACTGAATACAAAATCAAATGGCCCTTCCAGTTCTTTTACAAGAGTATGGGCATCCGCAAGTCGGGCATCAATATATTCTGACAGACCTGCTTTCCTGAAATTTTCAATTGCAGTATTATGTCTGTCCTCATCAATATCGATTGTAATCAATTTTCCTCCTGTTTTGCTCAAGGCCCAAGCTATATATATACCTGAATGCCCTGTTGATGTCCCTATCTCAAGGGCTCTTTTATATCTTCCCTTAAGGATAAGGTCGTAAAGCAGTTTTGCATCTGATTCCGGAACATTCAGATCATGCCATTTACCTGACTGATCTGCCAGAAATTTTTTTACTTTTTTATCAAGTGCTGTCTCTTCATTCAGATTCTGGGCATTAATGTGTGCTGTAATAAAAAACGATATGAAGAGAAGTGAAAATATAAAGCCGGTTAACCTACCTGTTTTCATATTTCATTGATTTTATACAAAAATACACCCACTAAATTAATAATGATGCATCAAAGGAGATTATAATATTGATTAACTTTTTTTAACTCATAAATCATTATTCATATCTTTTAATCTGAATATATTACGTTCTATAAATCAAAAATCTGCCATTATGAAGGAATTCAATAAATTCTACCTGAGGATAACTTTATCCATGATCACATTTGTACTTTCAGTTATAATAGTTTCAGGCCAGCTATATGAATGGCGCGGCCCGGGCCGAACAGGTATTTATAATGAAACCGGATTAATGAAAAAATGGCCCGATGGAGGACCAAAGCTCCTTTGGGAGTCTGAAGGTATGGGATATGGTTTTTCATCACCCACGGTAACAGATGATGCAATCTATATTACCGGAAGAAAAGAAACTAGTGATGTCCTGGTTGCACTGACACTTGATGGAAAAAAGAAGTGGGAGGTAATTTATGGAAAGGCATGGATGACCAATCATGATGGTACAAGGTGTACACCCACATTTTATAACGGGAATATTTTTCTGGTAAGCGGAAGCGGAGATATAGTCTGTGTCGGTTCGAACGGAAAGATAAAATGGTCGAAAAACCATTATGCTTTATATGAAAGCAAGCCAATAATGTTTGGTATTTCTGAATCACCAATTGTTATTGACAATATGGTGATTGCTTCACCCGGAGGCAAAAAAGCATCGCTGGTTGCTTTCAATATTGCTGATGGCAAGGTTGTATGGGAGACAGAGCCCATTGAAGCAATGCCTCAGTATGTAAATCCGAAACTCATCGAATATGCAGGTAAAAAGATGATAGTTACTGTTATGGGCACTAATATATTTGCAGTTAATGTTAAAGACGGCAAAATATTGTGGAAAGTTGATTATGTCAGCATCAATGCGGGACCTGAACGTGGTTATAAGAATCATGCAGGTACTCCGACATATAGGGATGGTCACATTCTTATTTCAAACGGATATAACTGGGTTGCACTAAAATTAAAACTTTCATCTGACGGCAATTCAGTGACCAGGGTGTGGGAAAACAGGGACTTTGATCCCCAGCTTGGCGGAGTGGTGCTTCTGGGTGATCAAATTTTTGGATCAACTCACCAGGCTAAGCCTATTGATTCATGGGCCTGTGTAGACTGGAATAGCGGAAAAACCCTCTGGACTGCCAAATGGTACAGCAAGGGATCAATAATCAGTGCAGACGGGATGCTTTATATGTACGAAGAGAAATCGGGGCATGTTGCCCTGGCAAATCCCAATCCTGCCAGGCTTGATATTGTAAGCGAATTTAAGATAACTAAAGGAGAGGGACCATTCTGGGCTCATCCTGTAATCAGGGACGGGAAATTATATATCAGGCACGGCGACTGTTTAATGGCTTACCGGGTGAAGTAAAAAATCAGGAATATGAGAATTATTTTTCAAATAATTTTAAGATAAAGTTTTTCCGGTGGTTTATTCTCAGGTTCTGAATTTATCTTAAATCTTTTTGCTTCCCTGAAGGTAAGTACACCGTTCTTCCGTGTTATAAGAATAAGATCAAAAATTCCATTATCTGAATAAGGAACAGTGAATCTGCATTTGAAATCAAGGTGTTCACCTAGTGGCACTTCGAAATTCCTTATATCATTTGACAGCAGGGTTCCCTTGCTTTCAATTCTTACCTCAACCTGTACGGTCTCCCCGGAGAAACAGTCATTGTAAAGTACCAGGTTTCTTGTATCAATTGCCCCTTCCGTAAGTCCGGGGTATTGTTTCATTCTGAGAGCATCGATGCCAAGGTCATCGTAGTCCTTATCGAAGAGAGCCACCGGTGCATAACTGTTTTTCAGATTAAGGTGTACATCCTCCAGAGAGTCTGCACTCCAGGCCCAGTCGAGAGTATAGGGCATTATCTGGGCTGCATTAATATATCTTAATCCTCTGCACCAGGTTCCATGCCACCACTCCTTACCATCAGTATTGCCAAAAAGGAATTCTCCGAAACTTGACGGCTTGGTTTTCGAAATAAGGGTGTCCCAGCTGTAAATACTGCCATGTACTGTTCTACCGACACCCTCGGGATAGTGGTCACTGTAGAAATCATCACCAATATCAAAATCACCTTCTGCGATAATAGTTCTGGTGGGATCAACAGCCCTGATACTATCAGCAAGTGTTTTTAGTTGTTTATCTGAAAACCATTTAAGCCAGTCACGGCCTATCTCGTTCTCGGAGCTCCACATTATTACAGATGGATTATTGCGGCGGTCTTTTACCCAGGGTTTAATCCAGGCGAGGGCATTTCTGAAATATACCTCATTGTTCGACTTTAAAATATAATCACGTGCATACATGGGTGATTCTTCAACTACAAGGAGACCACGCTCGTCAGCGATTTCTATTATTCTTTTTGATGCAGGCTGCTGGTGAAAACGGACACACTGGATATTTAAAGCCTGAAGCCGGTCGATGGTCTGATTAAAGGTTTCTTCAGTGATATATCTGTACCTTCCTCTGTTGTACCCCTGGCCATGTACATTTATACTTGTTCCCCTCAGGTTAAGCCTGTTGCCATTCAGCATTAGCTTTGTGCCATCTATCCATATCTCGCGGAATCCGAATCTTCGCGTTTCTTCATCAATAACACCGGAACTCTTTTTATCTGCCTTAATTATTTTACTTGTAAGAAAATAGAGATTTGGTGTTTCAGGATTCCAGAGCTTAGGGTCATTCCATGCAGACTTCACCACTATCACTTTTTTCTCACCAGGCTGTAGTGTAACTTTTCCTTCCTGGAGAGTTACCTCTGGCTCAGAACTTCCTGCCTCAGTGATATCACCTGTTATTTTAACTTCCTGTTTTATTTCTGATTTGTTTACAACTTCATAATTAATTGTAATGTTCTTATTTCTGTAAGAAGTCTGAATGAATGCATCAGCGATATATACAGACCCATAAGCCCTTAGCCATGTATCGAATATTATTCCCCAGCGGCTTTCCTGTCCATACCATCCCACCGGCCACTGCGGGTAGCCGTTTTCATCTACTATCGGTGAATGATTTCCACCTTTAACAATTATCTTAAGTTTAATTGTTTTACCCGGCTGAGCAAGATCAGTTATGTCAACTGCAAAAGGAGTCCATCCTCCGATATGGGTTTCAAGAAGCTTATCATTAAGATAGACTTCAGCTATATGGTTAATTCCTTCGAATTCAACTTTAATGATCTTATTCTTCCATGCTACAGGAACAGTTATTTCTCTTTCATATATCCCTATTGTTGTTGAGGGTAATAATACCTCACGCACAGTTTTTTCACCACGGTCATTGGTGTATTCGCGGCTTACCTTTTTTGTAAATCCCGGGGCCGCATCCCAGAATTCGGGAACAGGGATGGATGATTTTTCTCCTGTTTCAGTTGTAAAGCTCCATATACCGTTCAGGGATATCTGATCTCTCAGGGCAGGTGTCTGACAGAAACCATCCCATGTGACTGAGAAAAGAAGCATGCTTATAACCAATGTTGGAATCGGGTACTTTTTCATTGGAATATTTTTGAGTATAGCTGATTTTATCTTTTTAAAGGCTTATATGACATCCAGTCAATCTCAAGTTCATAATGATCAAGCGGTTTCTCGATCGAATTAGGATTAGTTTCAACAGGCCAGTTGTTTGTATGCCAGAAATTAAGCCTGTATTTTGTATGATTCTGGGGTATCCCGACCTGGCTGCCCTGGTAATCCCAAAGGACAACGGTGTCAGCTGTTACAGGATGAATCATCCACCACCTTATGCGATCGGGATGCCAGTCAAATCCGTAAGAATAAAACTGTTTTGAAGCATCATATCCCTCAATAGGCTGAAGTGTTTCAGGCTGATTTTGCTCACCGGTCAGAGGGCTTCTGATACCGCTCTTACTCTCTCTGTACCCGGTATTATAAATAACTCCCTTTGCCATGTTAATTGTTCTGCCAATTCTCCTGAGGTCGCCGCGAGGGCCCGTCCATGTTCCGATATAAATTATTTCCGGATCTGCTATAAGCCACTCCCAGTCAATCTCGCTGAGCCCCGGGTCTTTATCCATATGGTAAGTAAAATATCCTATTACTGCGCCAACATCTGGCTGAGTTTCTTTAACATCAGGAATTTTCAGACGGGCAGCATAAGTGCCGAAATGAGTAAAATTCTTTGATATAATTTCTGGTCCTTTACCGGCACCGGCAGGATCTTCCGGATCTATTTTGAAAGTAATTATCTTTGTGCCTGATTCTGAGGCAGATTCTGCTCCAAGCACATACCTGGAGTCAATACCGTCTCCGTCTCCTCTTGAATTAGCAGTAAAAAACTTAGAAGAAGATTTTTTGAAATCTTCGAAAAACCGTTTATGATGCTTTTCCTTCGAAGCAGAAGCAGACAAAATAATAATTAAGATCAAAGAGGGTAATAACAGCTTTCTCATGGTAATTACTTTTATTGGTTTCTATGCATCCAATGTAAATTATTGTTTATCGTAAAGTACAAAGAAACCAGAAACTATTTGTATCGGTTAAGTAAAATTATGAATGAGGCGGCTGAATTTATTATTAATATCTGATGGTTAGTTATTCCAGGCTAATAAGGTACTTATATAATTCGCTTTTTGTTGAAAGGATAACAGTTGTTGAGCTATCGAATGTGTGTTCAAATGTTTCCATCGATTTAAGAAAGCTGTAAAGGTTTTTCGAGGCAGTTGTCTGGTTGTAAGCCCCTGCATAGATAGCAGTAGCTTTGGCATCGGCTTTACCCATAATTTCCTCAGCCTGGCGGAATGCAACAGACTGTATGGTTTTAAGATCTCTCTCTTTTTCACCATTGATTTTTGAGGCTTCACCCTGACCTTCGGCCCTGAATTTATCCGCAATACGATAACGTTCGCTTTTCATCCTCTCATAAACCTGGGTACGTACATCTTCCACATAAATTATCCGTTTCACCCTGAAATCGAGTACAGCAATACCAAGATCGGTGACCTTAGTATTGGCCGATTCAAGTATCATTTCCTGTATTTTTTCCCTTCCTACCAAAATATCAACAAGGGTATCTCCTACTTCCTCACCTACTGAACCTGATGGCATAGGCACCCTGTTACTTGTCCGGACTATTTCCTCAAGATTATGGCCTGCAATATAATCTCGTGTTTCTCCATCAAGGATATCGTCAAGTCTTGACTGTGCTCCCCTTTCATTAGTCAGGCGCTTAAAGAACTGAAGTGGATCAACAATTTGCCAGCGGGCATATGCATCTACAAAAATAAATTTCTTATCCTTTGTAGGCACCTGGTTTTGATCTCCGTCCCATTCCATATATCTTTTTTCAAAATAATTTGTCTTTTGAGTAAATGGGACTTTTAATTTCAGACCTGGGGTGGTTTTAGCTTCACCAATTGGTTTTCCAAACTGGGTTATAACAACCTGTTCTGTTTCCTTGACGACATAAGTACTTTGCGCAATCAGGATGATGGCAATAATTATTATGGCGAGTCGAATTAATATTTTTTGATTCATCGGGTTAACTGCTTTTTATTTACCATTAAGTTGCATTTGAAGAAGGGGCAGAATATTATTCCCTTTATCATCAGCTATAATTTTATGTCCCAGTTTGGGAATAGCTGAATTCATTGTTTCCAGATAGATTCTGCGCTTGGTGACCTCAGGAGCCTTTATATACTCATTATAGAGAGCAGTGAACCTAGTAGCTTCACCGAGTGCATTATTTACCCTTTCGGTGGCATAACCCTCGGCCTTCTGGATAGTCTCCTGCGCCTGTCCTTTAGACTTTGGTATTACCTTATTGTATTCCGATTTAGCCTGGTTGATCAATGTTTCTTTTTCCTGCTGAGCCTGGTTAACAGCATTAAAGGCATCTTTTACCGGATCAGGTGGATTAACATCCTGTAAAACTACCTGCTCAATTTTAATACCAAGA
This sequence comes from Bacteroidales bacterium, assembly GCA_035531395.1. Taxonomy (GTDB): domain Bacteria; phylum Bacteroidota; class Bacteroidia; order Bacteroidales; family VadinHA17; genus LD21. The sequence goes on along the minus strand of DATKTA010000029.1, from coordinate 17,569 downwards.
GAATATTCATTACATAGTTTCTGAATCAGCTCAAAAACCTGTGTGGCTACTTCAGTTCTTCCTACTGTTAAAACCTCATTTACAGTACGGTTACCAACAATTTGCCTCATTGAAGCCTCTGATATATCACGGAGGGAGTTTACGGGGTTCCTTACTCTAAAGAGAAAACTGTAGGGATCGCTGACTCTGTACTGTACAACCCATTCCACATCTGCAAGGTTGAGATCTCCAGTTAACATTAAGGATTCATCTGCAGTGCCCGCCTTGGTAAATTTCGACTGTATGCCTGCACTGGTGGTCCTGAATCCGAATTCTTCCTTCTGTTGTCTTTCAACTGGTACCCTTACAATCTTTTCTATCACCGGGAACTTAAAGTTAAGTCCTGGTTCGACTTCGCGGACATATTTGCCAAATCGGGTTATGGTCCCGACTTCTTCCGGTCCGACCTGAAAGAATGATATCCATAAAAAAATCATCAGGATAAAAATTAAAACTATCTTCCAAAGATTGGGCAGGAACTTTTTCCATTCAGGTGGAAGGTCAAGTAAATCGATCAGGTTATTAGCCATATTAATTTATTTTAAGATTATCTTCAAAGATAGCAATTATGTCGGAGACCATCCAGCTTTTAGCGGATTATCCCTATTAATATTTGCCGGGAGCGATGTTTTGTATAGTATGTGGGTTTTTAAAATTCAATTTGCATTACTTTAAAAAAAAATTGTAATGTCATGAAGATGCCTTTCAAAATGGTTGGTCTGTTGTCAGGCCCGGTATTATTCCTTCTTGTATCGCATCTCAGCTTCACAGGGTCGCTCGATCCCAAGGCCTGGAGTGTTCTGGGGGTAGCGGCCTGGATGATAACCTGGTGGATATCGGAAGCAGCGCCTCTTGCTATTGCTGCCTTGTTGCCTATTGTATTATTCCCTGCTCTGGGGATCTTTACCCTTGAACAGGCAACAGCCCCTTATGCAAGCTCAACAATATTTCTCTTCATGGGTGGATTCTTTGTCGCTCTTGGCATTGAAGAACATGGACTTCACAGAAGGATGGCATTGAACCTTGTTAAGCTTACCGGCACGAGTGCCAACGGAATAATATTAGGTTTTATGCTGGCCTCTGCATTTCTTAGCATGTGGGTAAGTAATACTGCCACCACCATTATGATGTTGCCAATAGCAACTACATTGATCACTCTCATTGGTCAGACAACTGATAACAGGAAAGGCTTTGACCTCTTCTCACTTTCGCTTATGCTGGGGATTGCCTATTCAGCTAGCATAGGGGGTATGGCGACTATTATTGGTACACCTCCAAACGTGGTCTTTGCAGGATATGCCAAACAACTGCTGGATACTGAAATTGATTTTGCAAAATGGATGATGATAGGAATACCTGTCAGCAGTATAATCCTTCTGCTGACATATCTTGTTCTTACACAGATTTTATACCGTAATAATTTAGGCAGGATGGCTTCCGCATCTGAATTGATCACTTCAGAGGCTGGGAAACTGGGAAAAATGAGCAGAGAGGAGAGGATAGCTGCCTTTGTATTCGGGCTTACAGCCTTCATGTGGATATTTAAATTACCTATCAACAAGCTGCTCGGAAATAATATATTAAATGATACCGCAACAGCTATGATTGGAGGGATACTAATGTTTACATTACCTGCAAGCCTCAGGAAAGGCAAAGGGCTGGTACCCTGGGAAGCAACCCGGCGTCTGCCCTGGGGTATCCTGTTATTGTTCGGAGGAGGGATAACCCTGGCAAAAGCACTGGAAAGTTCAGGAGTTATACAGGTCATAGCAGATCTTGTGGCCAGGCATCCTTTAAGTTCAGTATTTGTTTACCTTATACTGATTGGATCAGCATTGTTGTTTACTGAACTGATGAGTAATGTTGCATTGGCTACCATTTATATTCCTCTTGTAATAGGTATAGCCAATGGGCTGGGAATAAATCCATTACTGCTGTCGATACCAGTTGCTATGGCTACAAGTTGTGCATTTATGCTTCCTGTGGCAACTCCTCCCAATGCAATTGTATTTGCCGGTAGTCAGATACGTATCGGACAGATGATGAAAACGGGGATAATTTTAAATATACTTTCAGTTCTGATACTTACAGCAGCAGCTTTTTCATTAATAAAATGGGTATTTGGCTGATATTCAGTTCTGGATAACAAGAATTTATGTTAATTTTCAGGGTATGCAATACATTAATCAATTTAACAATTTCAGATATGAAACAGTTGACAGTACAGCTTTACCTCCTTATAATGATCTTAGTCGCCGGGTGTAAAGCAAAAGATGATGTTTCTTTTATTGTAAATTTTGAAGGCAATAATTTTGAGAAAAAGTGGGCGATCGGCGAGCTAAATCCTGATCTTCCATCTGACTGGTCTTATGCAAATTTTCTGACTTTTGAATTGCGATCATCATCCACACAGTGGTTCGATCTGAAGGTTTATGATTCAACCGGGGTGAGGAGGGTTACAATTCACCCGATGCAGGGCCCATGGGTCCGGGCATCTGTTCCTCTGGTTCATTTTCAGAAGAGGAACACCAAGGGGATGGATATGGCTGCAATAGGAAAGACAGCACGGCCTGGTTACTGGATAGGGTTCTCAAATGTTGTTGGTTCAATAACAAGTATTGATTCATTAGGATTCTCTATGAGGTCACCTATAGGTTCACCATATATTGAAATAAGAAATGTAGATCTGACCGAGACTGCACTGGATACTGTATTTGGTCCGGTTCCGCTTATTGATGAATTTGGCCAGTGGATTCCTGCAGAATGGAAGGGGAAGGCAAAATCGATAGAAGATCTTAAGGCCTCATGGACCCGGGAGGATAATGAACTCAACTCCAATGATTTCAAGGTATCTTTATACGGTGGGTTCCTTGAAAGGAGACTGAAGGCAACCGGATTCTTCCACGTAGCAAAGGTTGATGGAGTATGGTGGTTTGTTGATCCGGACGGATACCTGTTCTATTCTACAGGTAGTACCGGAATTGGCCCACGATCAGAGTTTGCCCGTGTTACTGGTCGTGAATATCTTTTCTCGGAACTGCCTCCTGCTGAAAAGCTTGCAATCCCTGTACCTTCGTCAGCTGTTCAAACTTCGAGGTCCGGCCAGAGCTACTCTTATTTTACCTGGAATCTTTTTCGAAGATTCGGAGAAGATTGGTACCCTGAGTGGATGGATTTTACAATCCGCCGGATGGACAACTGGGGATTGAATACCATTGCTAACTGGTCGGATGTTAATCTTGGGGCAAGCGGCAGGAAACCCTATGTAGCAACGCTCAGGGGGTGGGGTATTGAAACAGGCATTATGGGAATGCCTGATGTATATGCTCCTGAGTGGACTGCCATGGTCGATGAAGCTGCCAGCCAGCAATGCTCATACAGAAAAAATGATCCCTGGCTTCTCGGATATTTTATCGGCAATGAACCGCCCTGGCCACACAGGGAACAGGAGCTTGTAAATGAAATACTTTCAGGAAGCGATACACCTATGAAGTCTGAGCTGAAGAAATATCTTGAATCAGGAGACACTCAGGAACGCCGCAAAGAGTTTGTTTACAAGACATTTGATAGATTTATAAGTACTGTAAATAATGCGATTAAAAAGCACGATCCAAATCACCTGAACCTGGGGCTTCGTTTCGGTGGTTCTGCACCTGATGAGATCATAACAGCCTCAAAAGGCTTTGATGTTTTCAGCTTCAACAGCTATGGATATACGGCCAGCCAGGGTATAATTAAAAGAGTAACAGATATAACCGGCCAGCCTATGATAATAGGCGAGTTCCATTTTGGTGTTCCTGAAAGAGGTCTGGCACCCGGACTTGCACAAACCGTCAGCCAGGTTGAAAGAGCAGTTGCCTATCGTTACTATGTTGAGAATGCAGCAGCTAATCCAGTAATTATTGGAACCCATTGGTTCCAGTGGATTGATCAGCCAGCAACGGGACGAAATGATGGGGAGAACTACAATATTGGTTTTGTGGATGTAACTGACAGGCCCTATCCTGAACTTGTCAATACCACAAAGGATATTTTCAGAGGACTATATGAAATTCATTCCGGAAAAGAGCCCCCTGTGAAAAGAGAGGCATTAAGACAATAGAAATTAAACCCATAACATAGTATTTTAGGAACATATTCATTACCAAATCTTTAATTATTGATGTTTTAAGTTAATGGGTATGGATTTTTTTATTTAACTTTGGTTATATACTTAAAATAATTATGAAAACAAGGATGATTTTGCCAGTAATCATGTTAATCATGATTGGATTTACAGCTTGCAGGGCTAAAGAAGAACGGGCGCCTGTAATACCAATGGAGAACTTTTTCAAGGATCCTGAAAAAGCAGGATACCGGATCTCACCGAATGGGCAGATGATTATCTTTCGCGCTCCGCACATGGGGCGAATGAATGTCTTTGTCCAGAACCTTGGAGACACCTCAGCAGTGCCGATCACCCATGAAACAGAGCGTAGTATTTATAATGCCTTATGGGAATCAGATGACAGGATCATTTTTACAAAAGACCTGGGTGGTGATGAGAATATGCATGTACTGTCTGTCAAACCTGATGGAACAGGGCTTGTCGATCATACTCCTTTTGAAAAAGTCAGATCTGATGTATTAGACATACTTGAAGAGAGGCCTGATGAATTACTTATAACAAGTAATAAGCGAAATCCGCAACTCTTTGATGTCTATCTTCTTAATACTTCAACCGGGGAATTAAAAATGGTTGCAGAAAATCCTGGAAATATTACAGGATGGGTAACAGACCATGATGGTAAAATCCGTGCTGCTGTGACTTCCGATGGGGTAAATACCAGTCTTTTATATCGTGATACTGAAAAAGACAAATTCAAAATAGTTATTACAACAAATTTTAAAGAGACATTATCACCTGTACTGTTTACCTTCGATAACAAAAATTTATATTGTGTGTCAAACCTTGGGCGCGATAAAACTGCAGTTGTCGAATTTGATCCGAATACTGCAAAAGAGGTAAAGGTTATTTATGAAAATCCTGATGTCGATGTTGTTGGCCTGGATTATTCAAAACTAAGGAAAGTATTGACGGTAGCTTATTATGAGACTGAAAAATTGCAAAAGCATTTCTTTGACCCGGAAATGCAGCAGATAGATGATAAAATTAAAGCCCTGTTACCTGCTTATGAGTTTCAGATCACCGGGAAGAGTAAAGATGAAACCAAGTTGCTGGTCTATGCGAACAGTGACCGGTATTATGGAGGTTATTACCTTTATGATGTCAAATCCGGGGGATTAATCAAAATGGCTGATTTCAAGCCCTGGTTAAAGGAAGAAGATATGGCAGAAATGAAGCCTGTAATTTATAAGTCGCGCGACGGATTGACAATTCATGGTTATTTAACCCTTCCAAAGGGAGTCACAGCTGAAAACCTTCCTGTTGTTATTAACCCGCATGGCGGACCATGGGCCCGCGACAGCTGGGGATTTAATCCGGAAGTACAATTCCTTGCTAACAGAGGTTATGCAGTGCTGCAAATGAATTTCAGAGGGTCAACGGGCTATGGAAAGAAATTCTGGGAAGCCTCATTTAAGCAATGGGGACGTACAATGCAGGATGACATTTCTGATGGAGTTAAATGGCTTATCAGTAATGGAATTGCCGATCCGGCACGTATTGCTATTTACGGAGGGAGTTATGGAGGCTATGCAACACTGGCAGGGATCACCCTCACACCTGAGTTGTATGCCTGTGCAGTTGACTATGTAGGGGTGGCCAATATGTTTACCTTTATGAAGACCATACCTCCATATTGGGAACCGATTCGGCAAATGTTTTATGAAATGGTTGGTGATCCTGTTAAGGACAGCCTGATGCTGGCTGAGGTCTCACCAGTTCTCCTGGTCGATCGTATCCGTTGTCCGCTTTTTGTTGCACAGGGAGCCAACGATCCACGTGTCAATATCAATGAATCAAACCAGGTTGTTGATTCCCTTCGAAAAATGGGGATAACTGTTGAATATATGGTAAAAGACAATGAGGGGCATGGATTCTATAACCAGGAAAACAGGTTTGATTTTTACAGGGCAATGGAAAAATTCCTGGGTGAACACTTGAAGAATTAATTTACTTAATATAAGTTAATTACAGATTTTGGTGTTATTGTTATCCTTCCATCTGATGTAATATTAATCAGGTATTGATATAACAAAAGAGACTGTATCAAAAGCCTCTTTTGTTAGACACCCCTATCCCGATAACTCCCGATAGCTATCGGGACGGGACCCCCAGGGGAGACTTATTGAAAGCCAATAACTTAAAAAGCCCCCCTGGGGGGTTGGGGGTAAAATCAGTCTTTTGATACAGCCTCTTTTCATTTATAATTACAATAATCCTTTCTTAAATATTCATGGTTTTCTTCAGATAAGCCCTGCTCATTTTCAGACTCTCCTTCAATGGTCTTGTTCTGGTAAATCCATTTTCATGGGCTAATTCAATAACTACATCTCCCTGGAAACCTGTTTCATCCATTACTTCTGCTATTTCCCTGAAGTTCACATCTCCCTCACCCAATGATTCGGGCCATTTTCCATTGCTGAGCTGATCGCGGAGGTGCAGGAAGACGATCTGTTTTTTGAACTCTCTCATGAAAGTCAGCGGATCGACTCCGCCCCTGAGCAGCCAGTTAAGGTCAGGTCCAAGACAGACATCCGGAATTCTTTTCAATGTTCCTCTTAAGTCATACATATTGTTCTCAACCTCGTAAGTGTGATTATGCAGGTTGAGCACTATCCCTTTCTTCTCACAAAGTGAAATAATCTTCTTAAGTAAGTCAGCCTGGTTATCCAGCTCTTCTTCAGTCTTAATTCTACCTGAAGGTTTACCCACCGATACTCCAAACGTTCTTCCACCCACCGAGGCCATGTTTGTAAGGATCTGGTCTGTATCTTCAAGGATCTGGTTGTGCTTATTCTTATCCCACATTTCTCCCCCGAAAGAGCTTCCGAGAAGTTTTATTTTATATTTTTCAATAAGCTCTTTGATCTGTTTTGTATAAACAGGACTTCTCAGTGGCTGTTCCATTGTTTCAACACCATCAAAACCGGCATAAGCCATATCGGCAAATATCTGGCTAAGGACAGGTGATACATCATAACCAGGCTGGGATGCAGCATAGACCCACACATGTGCTCCAACAAAAAACTTCTTTTTCTTTTCCACCTTCTCTTTAGACGAAGAAATTACTATATCAGAAAGCGAAAGTGACACTGCTGAAAGTGACATGTTGCGGATGAAATTCCTCCTGTTCATATTTATGTTTTTTAACCGGGTCTGATTATTAATGGCAATTTTTTAAAGTTATTTTTTTTCTTTTATAAAGCTCCTGTTTTGTGTTCATGGTTGCCTATAATCATTTTAAAGAAAGAGTCGCCGGCATGAGAAACTGATTTCCTAATGCCTGGAAATTTTTCTAGTGCTCTGTTTTAATTTTCTTTGATAAGTTGTTGAGTAATAATACTTATTTTTCCCAAGATGTGAAAGATCACAAAGAGATTCATTTTTCTTTGAATAGACAAAATTCTTTTTTTTTTGAAGCGCAACCTGAACAACAGAACAAAGAAATCAGTGCAATTGCAAAAAAATTATTTAATATCCTGATCGATTTAGACATGATCCATTCACAGATTAGAATCAATCATCAAGTTACAAAATCTTTGGGTATAATGAAAATAGTGTTTCATGTAACTGTTTAAGTTGTAAAAACAGTTGTGAAACTTAAATTAAGTTGTATCAATATACTAACTTGCAATAAAGGGTTGATAAAAATATTGTGCATGTTGTTGTACTGATTCTTAAAATAATTTCAGATTCTGAAAGAGAAAGACATAACTAAAAGAGGTACAAATCTATGACATACTATACTATACGATGGCCGTTGTTACTGATCCTTTCTGTAATAGGTGGATACTTTTTAGCTAATTTCTTCAGCAAGCTGACGAATATAAACATACTTTCCGCGATAGCCTGGGGTTTTAAGTCGAAAGTATCAATAGGAAAAGGATTTCCTGTTAGGCTCTTTCCCTTTATGGCTTTTCTTTTTTATCCTATTTTATTTATTGGGTTGACCTCCTATCTGGAAACACCTCTTCAGATCTTTCAGATGAAAAACCACCATGTGGGAGGATTAATTGGATACCGGGATGGAATGAAAGCCCAGGTTTACGATCCTTCCATAGGCTCATATATTGAGTATGAACACTTAAATCCTCCGTTTGCAGCCAATAAATTCACAGAGGTCTTCAAGGTGGTATTATTTTATAAATACCGACCATCATCAAAATATTATAAAGACACCAGTTTATTCAGTCTTACTTCTCAAGTGTTAACTCTGATAGTAATAGCTGTAGGTTTATTAATGGTATATATCAGCCTTTACGGTTTGGCGGAAGCATATATTGGTGAAAACAACCTACAGATCAAATTATCCCATCATTCAATAGTCCAGAAGTTCCATGAGATTACCGGAATGCCTGTCTTAAAAGTTATGGTTATAGCCCTGTCCATTTATGTGTTTTTATTGATTGCAGGTGCCATTTCTGTCAAAATACTTCGCAATTATTATACAGGCCTTTACATATCGCAGCAACAGGAACTAAGAACCAAAGTATTGAATAATATTTTAAATACGGAAACCTTAAAGGGTACGGTTATTAGGCGGCATTATGAACAGAAAAGCAAATTTCATAGAGAAGGGTTTAGAGATAATACAGGACATTTGGTCAACCGGGGAGGAAAAACGACCTATTACGAATTGCCTGTATTTACAGTAGAGTTCAAAAACCTTGCACCAATCCCTGTTTATTTGAATGTCACAACTCGTCCTTCAAATAACGCCAGGGAAGATGATGAAAGGATGTCCGGTCTTTTTCGTGATAGATGGGATATTATTCCAAGCGAAATGCCCCAACTCGATTTTACAGTAAATCCCGATTACACTATATCACTTAAGAGGAATAACAACTAATTATCAGAAGTAGAAATCACCCATTAGATTGATTACGATTCTAAAAGTACGTAATCTATAAGCTATATTTTACAAACAGTTTTAAATTATTTATTGCTTATTTTACACTGGATAGATAGTTATGAGAAAACTGAATATCGGACTTGCAGGGATAGGATGTACTATCCTATTACCTTCAGTTTCAGCTCTCCCTGAGGGAAATGATAAACCAAACATCGTATTTATCCTTGCGGACGATCTGGGATATGGGGATGTGAGTTGCCTTAATCAGCACTCAGGGATTAAAACTCCAAACATCGACCGTATTGCCTTATCCGGAATAACATTTACCGATGCTCATTCCAGTTCGGCAGTAAGTACCCCGACCCGATACGGAATTTTAACCGGCCGTTACAACTGGCGAAGCACTCTGAAACAAGGAGTCCTGGACGGATTTTCGCCAGCTCTTATTCCTTCCGGCCGGAAGACAATGGCATCAATGCTGAAAGAAAGAGGATACCAGTCAGCTTGCATGGGGAAATGGCATCTGGGATGGGAATGGAATAATATTGACAAAGGAAGTGACAAGGTTGATTATGCAAAACCGATAAAAAACGGACCAACTACTCTGGGATTCGATTACTTTTTTGGAATAAGCGCTTCGCTTGATATGCCGCCATATGTTTATGTGGAAAATGACAGGGTAACTGCCCTTCCCGATCATATCACCGAGGGAAATAATATTAATTATGACAAGCCGGGTTCTGATGGGTCTTATTGGAGGAAAGGTATTACGGGCAGTGATTTTGACCATAGAGAATGCCTGCCGGATATAATCAGGCATGCCATAACTTTTATCGATCAGAAATCAGCAACAGATGACCCCTATTTTCTTTACCTGCCATTGCCTGCACCTCACACTCCAATTTTGCCCTCAAGGGAGTTTCAGGGAAAATCGGGACTGAACTACTATGCCGATTTTGTTATGATGGTTGATTCAAAGGTCGGAGAAATTCTGGATGCAATAGAAAGAAGTGGTGAAAAGGAAAATACTATTGTGGTATTTGCTTCGGATAATGGATGCTCTCCCTGGGCTGATTTTGAAACATTAATATCAAAAGGACATAATCCAAGCTATATATTCCGGGGAACCAAAGCAGACTTATTCGATGGAGGTCACCGTATTCCGTGTGTGATGAGGTGGCCCGGGAAAATCAAGAAACCTTTCACTATAAATCAGACTATTTGTCTGACAGATTTCATGGCTACTTTTGCTTCAATTACAGGATATTCGCTGGCAGATAATGAAGGTGAGGACAGCTACAATTTACTCCCGGCCATTCTAAATCCGGCAAATAAAAAGATATTACGGGAAGCAACTGTAAGTCATTCAATTAATGGAAGTTTTACCATCAGGCAGGGTGACTGGAAACTGTTACTGGCTCCTGGTTCGGGAGGCTGGAGTGCCCCACTTCCGGGAAGCAGGCAGGAAGAGGGACTGCCTCGGGTGCAATTGTATAACCTGAAAGATGATCCGTCAGAAATTCAGAATGTTCAGGATAAATACCCGGAGGTTGTTAAAAAATTAACAGCACTGCTGAAAAGATACATTGAAACCGGCCGAAGTACAAATGGAAACCCTCAGAAAAATGACGGGGAGTATCCATGGAGCCAGGTTGTTGATATTCTTAAGAATTGAGGAAAAGAGTAAGGATGACACGGCATTATTCAGACTATATGAAAACGAAGAATACTCTAATATTAATGTTATGTATTGTTTTCATTGTTAGTTATGATACAAACAGTTATGGACAATACTCTGTTGACAGGAATATTCACATGGGAGATCCCTTTGTGCTACTGGACAATGGGGCATATTATTTATATGGTACAACCGGAGGAGCAGGGTTTAAAGCCTGGAAATCAACAAATTTAATGAACTGGGAACCGCTTGGGAATGTTTTTACACGAACTGAAAAATCCTGGGGAAACAGCTCATTCTGGGCTCCTGAAGTGTGCAGTTACAGAGGCAAATATTATATGACCTACAGTGCCAGCGGAATCAATGAAAAAGGAAAATTCAAACTTTGTCTGGCTATATCTGATAGGCCTGAAGGTCCATTTACAGATATTAAGACTCCATGGCTTGAATTCTCAGACTGGTCATGCATTGATGCGTCTCTTTTTATCGATAACGATAGTGTACCTTATCTGTTTTTTGATAAAGTTGGAGTGATAGAAGATCCATGGCACTTATTTGGTATAATATATATGGTTCGTTTAACAGAGGACCTTATGACAGCTGAAACTGCACCTGAATTGGTTGCTCAGGCTGATCAGCAGTGGGAGGAAATGGATCCGAAATATAAGAGCAGCTGCAATGAAGGGGCATTTGTGTTTAGAAGCAACAATAAGTATTATTTAACATATTCGTCCGGCCATTATCTCAGTCAGAAATATGGCATAGGTTATTCCACGGCTGATTCTCCTTTCGGGCCATGGACCAAATCACCTGACAATCCTTTGGTGAAAACTGATATAGAAAAAGGTATTTCCGGTCCAGGACATAATAGTATAACATGGTCTCCTGACAGGAAAATAATGTATCTGGTTTATCATGGACACGCTGATCCTGATCAATCAGGCGGAGACAGGCAGGTATTTATTGATAAGATTATAATAGACGATAATGGAAGTTTGAAAATAATAAGGCAGGTTGGAAATGAATAAAATATATGTATCCGGCGAAAAATTCTGCCATCATTTTCACAGGTTCCTTTAAGATCCTGTTATATTATAAACAGGTAATTATTTAGTCATTTTTTTCAACTTTATAATTTAAAAAAACTTTATAATGAGAAAACTTACATTTATTTTCCTGTTAACTGGCATCTTTGCTTTTAAAAGTGCATTCACTCAGAATTTGTATGATTTGCCCAAAGGTGTGCAGACGCGCTGGGCCAGCGCTGAAAACTGGAAAGGAGAAAAAGGTGCAGCCGGAATATTAAACGGAGGAAGAAAAGGTTCTCCCAGTTTTAAATTAAGTGCCGGAACTGAAAAAGTTCTGGCTGAAGTCAATGGTTCGAGTGGCGTTATTCGTCGTATCTGGATCACTATTAACAATCGTTCACCTAAAATGCTCAGGGGAATAAAGATTAAAATGTTTTGGGATAAGGCCAAAACACCGGCTGTATTGGTTCCTTTAGGTGATTTTTTCTGCCAGGGTCTTGGACAGATGAAAACTTTTGAAAATGTTTTTTTCTCCAGCCCCGAAGGGAGGAGTTTTAATTGTATTATTCCGATGCCTTTCAAAACAGCAATGAAGATTGAAGTTGTCAATGAGACCGACGAGGATATCAGTATGTTTTTCTATGACATTGATTACACCATTGGTGACAGCTTCAGTGAAAACAGTGCTTATTTTCATGCCTGGTTTAATCATCAGAATCCGACAGAGATAAAAAAGGATTATGAAATTTTGCCAGAAGTAAGCGGTAAAGGCCGGTATCTAGGGGCTAATATTGGTGTAATTGCAGATAGTGCAGAATACCTGCGTTCGTGGTGGGGCGAAGGAGAGGTTAAGATTTTTTTAGATGGAGATAAAGAGTTTCCGACATTATGTGGTACAGGAACAGAGGATTATATCGGAACCGGCTGGGGCCAGGGTGGATATGCCAACCGTTATCAGGGATGTACAGTTGCTGACGGCGCAAAAATGCAATATGCCTTTTACCGGTTCCACGTTCCCGATCCTGTATATTTCTACCAGGATATTAAAGTCACTATTCAGCAAATCGGATATGCAGGAGAACAGGAATTGCAGAAAATGAAACAGCTGAATAAGACTATTTACAAAACCGGTGAAGAAATGGAAGCTGTAATTTTTAACACAGATCTGAAATCCCTTATTTTTGAAAGGGCTGACAATGTATCCAGTTGCGTCTACTTCTATTTATCGCAACCTGAGAATAAGCTGCCATTAATTAACAAATAATCTGACAAAGATAAAAGGGTAGCTGTTAAGTGGTTCTTTATTTCATAGCACTGCATTAATAAATTTGAAGGATTATTTCAATAGCAAGTATTAATTTTGAGTTTGAGCAAATTCAGCAGTAAATTTGTATATTAAATGTTTAAGATTCAGGAAAATCGAAATCGGATATTTTTTATGAGGATGTTGTTTTTGAAGTCAGGCAAAGATCGCTCAGGACTCAGATTTAAATATTTGATGGGGCTGATTATGTTCTTGCTCCTGATGGTAACCTATTTCAATGCACAAGGCCAGACCCCTGTAGTTATATGGGAGCATCCTGCCACCTCCAAAACAGAGAGCATTGACAGGCAGGTTATTATAAAAGCCATAATTGAATCAAAATTTGATCTGCAGAATGTTGAGGTCCTCGTAAACAATGTTGCTGATCATTCTGCCAAACCAGTACAGACTTTAAATGCCGATAAAGTAAGTTACTTCTTTTCCCAGACAATTTCACTAAGGCCCGGGGAGAACACTGTAGTTATTATGGCTGCCAATGCCAAAGGACTGACCTATTCTGAGAAGCGGATTATCGGTCTGATGTTGTCATTTGTACCTTCAGTTACTTTCATTAGTCCGGCTGCTAAAGACAGCCTCTACGTAACAAGCTCAGTTATCGTAAGGGCTGAAATAGTTTCGGCTACACAAATCAGAACATGCAGATTATTGCTGAACGGCAGAGCGTTAACATCCGGGAGCGGAGAAAAACCGGTTCAGAAAGATGACACCACCTTTATTTTTGAAAAGCATGTAGATCTTCAGAATGGACTGAATGCATTTATCCTTGAAGCTGAAAACAGAGATGGCAAAACAGGGTCCGCTGATCGTACACTGCTTTATGTTCGTGAACCATCAGTAAAATGGATACTTCCTGCCTCTGTTAATAATTTCACAGATGATGGGATTCTCAAGATCAGGGCTGAAATAATTTCTCCGTTTGAATTGCAGAATGCTCTTATAAATCTTAACGGGAATAATCTGCCTGAAGCTAAGGGTGAATTTACAAAGAGCAATGAATCGACATATATATTTAAGAAAGATATTAAGCTTAATCCCGGGAACAATAATATTTTCATATCTGCAGGCAATTCCAAGGGAATTGGAACATCCGGGACAAGATTTGCAGGGTATCTCCTGCCTGTTATCAAAGTGATCAACCCTTCACCAGCTGATAGTATCGTAACGTCAGGGTCTATCTTATTGAAGGCAGAAGTAACTTCAAGGACAGATTTGCAGACAGCAAGAATTTTTCTTAATGGCAGCCTGCTTACCGGAGAACCGTCAAAGAAGCCAGAAAGGAAGGATAGCATAACATATCTTGTGGAGCGACATATCCAGCTTCAGACAGGTAGCAATACCATTTTCTTTGAAGCAAAAAACAATCTTGGGACTACAGGTTCTGACAAGTACAATATTATCTGGCAGGTTGAGCCATTTATTGCATGGATATCCCCGGCAGTAGATAAAACGGCCTCTGCTTCAGATATGGTTGAAATAAAAGCCGGAATCAAATCAAAATTTGATTTGCAGAGCGTAAGGATATTTATCAATGATACACTTCTTCCTGATGAAAATGGTCTCATCAAACGTATTGATAACGATAATTATACCTATGAACGGATTGTCCGGATAAATCCTGGAGAAAATACTATATATCTCGATGCCGGAAATGCCAAAGGCATAGGGTATTCATCAAGAATGAAAGTTGTCGGGAATCGAGATATGGCAGTAACAAAGAAGACAATCACTGATAGTGTACCTCATGCTGTTGTTACAGCCAGGGAGGAAAAACATGATGATAAACCTGATGTACCGATTGAAAGTAAAGTTGCTGCGAGGGATACATTATCCGCAAATGTTGCAGTGCTGACTCTTCCTGCTTCTTCATCTGATTCACCCGAAATTGCATGGATTAGTCCGTCGAAGGAAAAATCAGACATTAACCTGAACAGAGGCACAATTAAGGTAAATATAAAGTCAGGAGAAAAGCTACAGTCGCTTCTGGTTTATGTAAACGGTACAGCAACCGAAGAGGTAAAATATATTTCGGCTTCTGATTCCCCTGGTGAATTCAGATTCGAGAAATCAGTAGATTTTCAACCCGGGGAGAATAATATTTACCTGGTTGCATCCAACAGTAACGGAACGAGCAAATCTGAACCCCGCTATCTTACCAATCCGCCTACAAATCCTCCGGTAGTAAGCTGGGAGGTACCTTCGAATCCCAAAGCAATTGTAAATTCTGAAATAATTAATGTTGAGGCTTGTATAAAGTCTGCAACCTCGCTTAAAATTGTACAGGTTTTTGTAAATGGTGTACAGCAAGCCAGTGAGATGATGTTCCAGTTACCCCAGCAGGGTGAATGCAACTACAGGTTCAATAAGGATGTAATTCTTAAGGAGGGTGACAACAGCGTAATTATTATTGCATCAAATTTTGCAGGCAGCACAAATTCAGATAGAAGAGTGATCAGATTTGAACCTGCTATGATTGCTGAGAAACGGCTGGCACTTATAATTGGCAATGCCGATTATGGCAATTCAAACGTATTGAGAAATCCCGTTAACGATGCAAACCTGATTGAAGGGACACTTAAAAACCTAGGATTTGAAGTTATAAAAACAACAAATGCCACAAAAAATGAGATGATGGAATCACTTAGAGATTTCAGCAAGAAGCTGGATAAGTTCAATGTGGCATTATTTTATTATGCCGGTCATGGTATACAGGTAGACGGCCAGAATTACCTTATACCTGTTGATGCTCAACTTAAGGAAAAAGCAGATTGCAAGTGGGAGGCAGTGCCGGTAAATTATATTGTTGAAGAGTTTGAACGGGTTCCTGATAATATAAATATTGTTATACTTGATGCCTGCAGAAATAACCCTTTCAGAAGCTGGGTAAGAGGGGGAGAAGAAGGATTCAGGGCTCTGAATCCTGTCAGCGGCACAATAGTTTCATTCGCCACATCAGAGGGATCTACAGCTGCTGACGGTAGCGGATCAAACGGAACCTTTACCGAGGAGCTCGTTAAACAGATTGTTGTACCTCAGGCCATTTCAAGTGTATTCATTAATACACGCAGGGAAGTGATGAAACGAACCAATAATGCTCAGAGGCCTCAGGAATGGAATATGCTTACAGGGGAGTTCTATTTCTCAAAATAAAAGGGGCTGTATCAAAAGCCTAAATTTGCCCCCTGCCCCCTAAAGTGGGACTGTTTAAAATGCTGACTATTAAATACTTCCCCTTCAGGGGATTTAGGGGTTTTAAATAAAAAAGAGGCTTTTGATACAGCCCCTTTAGTTGTTCTGTCATGGCTCGAATTATTTATCTACGATTCTTCTTATTTCATTTAATGTATCAGATGATCTGGATAAGCCAATGAGCTTTGCCACCTTCATCCGTAAAATCATTACCATGAAAGGGGGGAATTAAATCCCTGTCAAATTATAATTTTCACCAAAGTGAGGAATACTGGCGAACTATGGTCAATATTCCCGGCTTTTTAACCATGAGCAAACAATTTATGTTACAGGATATTTATTCACTCTTTATAAGAAGTGAAACTATGATACCATAAATGATATGACCAATTATTCCACCAACTAAAGTGAGCACTATACTTCCTGCACGAAAATTCATTCCGCCAAATATAGCACCCATGACAGCCATCATTATCTCAGCGAAAATAAACACCAGTCAGCTTTGTTAACCACTGCTATTACTTTTGCTTCTGACTGGGCTGTCGCAGATACTGTAACTAATAAGAAAAGTACTGCACTGATTAAAATTGATTTTACTGTTTTCATCTTGTTTAGTTTAAATGATTTTTACATTATTTTTTGTAATTCTTTAAACTAATAGTCGGAGAAATAGTAAAACCTGACAAAAATGAAGGTAAATTTTCAATAAACTTTAGTCTCTGATACCAAATATCTGGTTGACAGTGAGATGAAAGGATCTTGTTAAATACACGCATGATCTGGATGTTTACCATCCATTTATGGGCTCATATATTGCATATGAACAATTAAATCCTCCGCATGCTGCCAATAAATTCACAGAGGTCTTCAAAGAGAAGTCAGAATGACTGGTATGCAAATTTTCTTATTCCTTCCAGCGAAATTGGAGATAAAGAATTTTAGCCAGGTTCTAGAGTAATTCCAAAATAAGCTCATAGGTTTCTTTGGAATACAATTCATATTCTGTTCTATTTAGTCCTTTTAAGCTATTTTTATATTTATCCATCTCTTCCAGAATTCTCTTTTTCTCTTCCGCATTTTTTTGTGCTATAATTTGTTCAACAATAGCTCTTTTAGTTAAAGGTGATCCATCTTTAGCTACATAAATAATATCATCTAACGTGTTGTGCGGTTGAAAATTAAATAAAAAAGTTAATAAATATAATAAAAAAAGTTATGCATAATACTGATATACAGTATATTAGAGGTAAAATTCACCACAAATCCACCTCAGATATGCATAACTTAAAAACAAATT
>DATKTA010000028.1:0-17954 GCA_035531395.1 Bacteroidales bacterium | reverse complement strand
CTCTCACCTCTCACCTCTCACCTCTCACCTCTCACCTCTCACCTCTCACCTCTCACCTCTCACCTCTCACCTCTCACCTCTCACCTCTCACCTCTCACCTCTCACCTCTCACACCCTAGGCCTCACGCCTCATGCATGTTGCCTTCATCACTTACTTGTATTCCCTGACTGATCCACAGCTATCACATGATAATAATACTGCGGCATGTCATGTACGGAAATATCTTTAAAGGAATTGCTGATAGTGGTTCCAATCTCTTTTCTTGGTGAGATTTCAACATTTGGTTTTTCTGATCTGTAGATCCTGTAATAGCAGAAATCTTTTTCGGTATTTGGTTCCCAGGAGAGGAATGCTCTTTCCCTGCCATCTTCTTTTTTCCTTTCAACCTGCAACGCTTTTATATCAGCAGGTGGATCATCATCATAGCATGTGGTATATACCACCATCGACTGAGGCGGAATTATATCAGGAAGAATATTGTTTTTGAGAGAAATCTTTCCAACGGGATCCTGAAGGTCACCAAAATAGTTAAAGGGTACATTCTCAGGATCATATAGATATTTTCTATAAGGTTTATCCCCTGGATTAGCCTCCATATCTATCTTAATTTTGGTCGCAAGATCGTTCCTGTTAATTACTACTACAGACACCGAACCATTTTCCTTGTTCCTGATAGCAGCCATTCTAATCAGAGAATCTGAGCAGGCAACTTCATACACTTCTGAAGGACCTCTGAAGAATTTGGTAAGAAGGCCGATACAATAATATGAAGGTTTGGTAGTATAGTTGTCTACTTCCGAACGGTATAGTCCCCACTTATTAATGTATTTACTATTGTATCCGGAGGGGAAATCACCAAAAGTCCAATAACTGCATCCATAAACTCCGCCATTTATCATTGCAGTTATTGCTTCAGCCACCTGGATTCCCATATAAGTTTCAAGTGGAGTATTGTTATACATATTGCAATCGTGCATTACTGAATCTATAATGTTGCTGTTTTGTTTTGCACCGAATTCTCCCACAATGAATCTTTTATTTTTACTTTTCGCAATATCAGTTCCATATTTTATTTTATCATAGAAATATTTATAGAATCCGTTGTCAAAAAGATCCTTATCATTTATATAGTGATGGCCACCGTACACTCCGGTAATATCATCCATATTATTGGCTGCCCATTCGATTGTATGCCAGTAACTGAATGGAGATGCGTCTGTTGCCAGTAGCTTGATTTCCAGTCCTCTCGATTTGAACTCGTTATAGAACATACCATGTATCTTTTTGAAATAATCCATGTCATTCACTAGTGAGGCCCATTTATCTAGTGAGAGCTCATTGGTCATGCAGAAATAGTTGATATTGCTGAATCCAAGGTTTTTCTTCCAGTATTCAAGATTATCGACCTCCTTCTTTACATAATCCTTCTCATTTTTAAGGATTTTTATATAATTGGAGTTCCAGGAGGTAAAATACATTTCGGTGTTTGTGCCTTTCATCACTTCAAGATACTTCGAAACCTTGTTTATTCTTGCAGTATCCCAGGTAGGATCGTCGTTGACCCTTACGAAGGAAGGATTTAACTCACGCCATCTTTTAGCGAAAACCTGTTCATAATGCCATTGAGAGTTTTTTAGAGTATGGTCGAATACATGAAATCCCACACCACCAAAGTTCTCATTTATGATACTGTTCTTTATTTCAGCAGTTGCTGTTACAGGATTTATTTTCTGATTACCGTTCTGAGTGCAACCGAATATCAAAAGAATTAACGGCACAAGATGAATAATTTTCATTTAATTAATAATATAGTTAGGATCAATTACCTGATTTTATTTCATGTTCCCTGATGCCAGCCAACTTTCACTTTTATATATTTTATTTACTGGTATTTCCCGATTGATCCACAGCAATTACATGGTAGTAATATTCCGGCATGTTGTGTACAGAGATATCTTTAAAAGAATTGGCTATGGTAGTTCCTATTTCTTTTCTTGGTGAAATTTCAACATCCGGTTTCTCTGATCTGTAGATCCTGTAATAGCAGAAATCTTTTTCATTGTTTGGATCCCAGGTTAGGAATGCTCTGTCGCGGCCATCTTCTTTTCTCCTCTCCACATTAAATCCCTTGATATCGGCAGGAGGATCGTCATCATAAGAGGTTGTGTAAACAACCAGTGATTGAGGAGGAATCAGATCAGAGAGTCGATTGTTTTTAAGAGGGATCTTTCCGCATGCGTCCTGCAGATCACCAAAGTAGTTGAATGGTACATTTTCAGGATCATACAGGTATTTTCTGAAAGGTTTATCACCGGCAAGCGCACCCATGTTAATACTTACTTTTGTCGGCAGGTCATTTCTGTTGATTACAGCTACTGAAACAGCACCGTTCTCGTTATTTTTCAATGCTGCTATTCTAAAAAGCGAATCAGTTGAAACCACTTCATAGGCTACCGAAGGTCCTCTGAAAAACTTTGTAAGTAAGCCCAGACAATAATAACTTGGTTTGGTTGTATAATTATCAATTTCCCAATGGTAGAGTCCCCACTTGTTTGTACGATGACTGGTAGTGGGGAATGGAAAATCACTGAAGGTCCAATATCCGCAACTGTAAACTCCTGAATTGATAATCGCCAGAATAGCTTCGGAAACCTGGATGCCCATGTAATTTTCGAGAGGAGTTTGATTGTACATGTTGGCGTCATGCATTACAGAATCAATTATATTGCTGTTCTGTTTCGCACCAAATTCGCCTACAATGAATCTTTTGTTTTTGCTTTTTGAAAGATCCGTCCCCCACTTTAGTTTGTCATAGAAATACTGATAGAATGTGTTATCAAACAGGTCACGGTCGTTAATATAATGATGTCCTCCGTAAATACCAGTTATGCTGTCCATATTATTTGCAGCCCATTCGATTGTAGGCCAGTAGCTGAAAGGAGATGCGTCAGAAGCCAGGAGCTCGATATCCAATCCTCTGGAATTTAATTCATTATAAAAAAGGCTTTGAATTTTCTTGAAAAACTCCAGGTCTTTAGTCATTGATGCCCACTGCCCGAGTGATAATTCATTGGCCATGCAGTAGTATGTAATATTATTAAATCCTTTTGTTTTCTTAAGGTATTCGAGATTGTCAACCTCTTTTTTAACATATTCCATTTCGTTTTTCCCTTTCTGAAGGCAAGTGTTATGGAATGTGGTTATATAAATTTCAGTATTGGTTTCTTTTAAAACATCGAGAAACCATGAAACCTCATCGATTTTTTTGAAATCCCATACGCAGTCATCAGGTACCCTTGCAAAAGATGGATTTAGTTCACGCCATCTCTTGGCAAAAACCTGTTCATAATTCCAACGCGAGGCTTTGTGCATATGGTCAAAAACATCAAAGCCTACGCCTCCGAAGTTCTCATTAACAATATTAGTAAGGATCTCTGCATCAGCTTTCACAGGATTTATCTTTTGAGTGTCCTGCTGTGTGCATCCTAACATTATAAAAATAAATGGTACAAGACGGATTGTTTTCATTTCAGAGTATTTTGAGATTAATTCATACAATTACATAAAAATAGTAAAAATGAATGACACCGTTAATATAATTGAAGATAGTTGAATATATCTTCAATTATTTCCAGTCCGGCTCTCCCGGCCGAATCGTTATATATCAGTTCACCTTTTTTATCGAAGAGGCTTATCATCACATTTGAATCGATACTTTCCTTTATTTTCCTTGACATCTTTCCCAGGTCCGGCGCCAGAAGCTCTCCAAAACCTTTTTTTACAACAGTTACTTTAAGTGTGGCAATATTACTGCTGATTTTAAAGCTTATTGTTTTACCGTCATATGTAATACCCGAAAGCTCTGATTTGTTATAGGTACTGAACAGATAGAATCTGCTATTGAGATAGAGGAATGAAATAAATCCCATGAAGTATTTTCCCATCCATGGTATCTTTGCTACTGAAAACTGGAATGATGTTCCTGGATTGTTGAAATTATTGGATTGTATCCATATCCATGCTTCAGGGAATGATCTGCCCCAGTCTTTTTCAATATAGCCTTTCCCTCCTGAAAGATTGATCTTTTCATTATTAATTATAAGCTCTCCAGTAATATCATGATTTACCGAAACAACTCCATGTTTGCATTCCATGAAGGGAACAAATGAATACCAGCCCATTATTCCCGGTGATAACAAACTTCCTGGATATTTAATTATGTTACTGTACTCAAGATGGCCCGTTACCTTAATCTCATCATTCTCAAGATCGAGATTAATATAATCTTCTGAAAAGACAGAATTTCCAATTTTAAGAGATGGCTTGTCATCTTGCCAGGTGAATTCTTTCAGTGGATATGCCAGGTATTGAGTTTTTCCTGTCACGCCATCAATTATCTGAATAAATGTGTGGGAATCATCAGGTGATAATGAAATACCAGGAATGATTGAGACTACTTTGCTGAGATCATGTGAAACATGTTTGAAATACCAGCCTTCAAAATATTTTTTCTTATTCAGGTTACCCTGGAATTTCATAGGATTGTAGATACGCAAGTTCATAGTGGATTATTAATGGTCATACCAGCTCTTCTTTTGTAAAGTTCATATTTTCCGGCTGTAATTTCCTGAAAATTTATATATTGTAGAGAATCAAAAAAATCAAGGTATGAAGAAAAAGTCTTATTTGCTAATTCTGGTGAATACTGTCTATTTTGGTTTGATACTGACTATTGCTCAGGCATACGGGCAATCTTCCGGATTAACCTCTTCTCTGGATAATGAAGGAGTAACCGGACAAACACCTATCTATAAAAATTCAAATTATCCTGTTGAGCAAAGAATTGATGATCTCCTTTCCCGTATGACTCTTGAAGAGAAAGTAGGGCAGATGAATATTCCAACATGCTATTCAACAAAACTTGGTTGGGGTTTTAACACTGATGCCCCCTATTTATGGGAAATGAAAGACACAAGGGAAGTTAGGGATAAACAACTTGATGGTTGCAGAAAATGGACTGAAGGAACACATAATAATATTATGGGGCCCGGGGGAGGATTCTTTACACTTTCAGACAGATTAATTTATGAAGGACCCTTGCGTCAGGCAGAAGTCATGAATGAGTTACAGAAGATCGCAATAGAAAAAACCAGGCTTGGGATACCTCTTTTTCAGATTGAAGAGGGGACACATGGTTTAATGTGTCCCGGGGGAACAATTTTTCCTGAGGGTCTGGCTATTGGCTCTTCATGGAACAGGAACCTGGTCAGAAAAATTTACACAGTTGCTGCAAAAGAGGGTAAGTCTATAGGAGTACACGGATTATGTACCCTGGTAATTGAACCAAACCGTGATCCTCGCATGGGCAGAAATGAGGAAGGTTATAGTGAAGACCCTTATCTGTGCTCTCAGATTGCAGCAGAAATTGTCCAGGCACTGCAGGGCTATGATATCTCTGCCCCGGATAAGCTTGTTGCTTTCCTTTGTCACTACCCTGGTCAGAGTCAGCCCGTAAGCGGATTTGAAAGAGGTGCAATGGAGATATCAGAAAGAAAACTAAGAGAGGTATTTTTACCTTCATTTGCCACTGGTATCAAGAAATATGGGGCTCTTGGTGTTATGGCTACATATCCTGCTATTGATGGAGTTGCTGTTCATAGTTCGGAAAAAATACTTACAGAGATTCTCAGGGAAGAGCTGGGATTCAAAGGAATTGTTGTGAGTGAGGGAGGTGGCCTGAGTACAATTATAACAGAAAGACATGCAGCAACTCAGAAAGAGGCAGGAGTACTGGCTCTAAAGGCTGGTGTTGATGTTGGTATATCAATTGAAGATGCTTATATGGGGGGATTGATCGAAAATGTTCACGAAGGAAAAATATCAGTAAAAGATGTTGATCAGGCAGTATCACGACTGTTAAGACTGAAGTTCCAGATGGGATTGTTTGAAAATCCGTATGTTGATCCTGAAAATGCAGTTAAAATTGTACATAATGATGAACATAAGAAACTTGCTCTTGAAGCTGCCAGAGAAGGGATAGTTTTATTGAAGAATGAGAAGAAATTATTACCTCTTGGAAAGGATATCAAATCGATTGCGGTTATTGGACCAAATGCAGATGCTCCTATTGATCAACTTGGTGATTATTTTCCTCATAATATTCCCCAGGATATCATAACGGTTCTTGAAGGTATAAAGAGCAAAGTTTCTAAAAATACAAAAATAACATACGTAAAAGGATGTGAAGTTATTGGGGATAAACTCAATGAAATAGACAAAGCTGCGGCTGCCGCAAAGAGGGCAAATCTTGCTATTGTAGTAATTGGTGAAGGAGGATATACAACAAACGGTGAAGGAAGAGATGTTGCTAGCCTCGATCTTACAGGTCTCCAGGAAGACCTTCTGAAAGCTGTATACTCAACTGGAACTCCTACAGTAGTGGTGCTTATTAATGGCCGACCCTTATCTATCCGCTGGGCTTCTGAGAACATACCTGCAATAGTTGAAGCATGGATGTGCGGGGAGCAGGGAGGAAATGCAGTGGCTGATGTTCTTTTTGGTGATTATAATCCCGGAGGGAAACTTCCGATAACAATTCCACGTCATTCAGGCCAGTATCCATATTATTATAATTTTTCTGCAACGAAAGCCAGAGCTAAGTATATCGATATGGCGGCTACACCTTTGTATGAATTTGGATTTGGTTTAAGCTATACAACATTTGAATACAGTAATCTGGTGATTCTTCCGGAGGAGACAAATAATGCAGGTGAAATTGAAATATCTGTGGATGTGAAAAATAGTGGTTTATTAAAAGGTGACGAGGTCGTACAGCTTTATCTAAATGATGTTATAAGCAGTACTTCGAAACCAGTTAAGGAGCTGAAGGGTTACGAAAAAATTACACTTAATCCCGGCGAGACACAAACTGTAAAGCTTAAACTGGTTCCTGAAGATCTTGCATTATTTGACCGGGATATGAATTTTGTGGTTGAACCGGGTAACTTTAAAGTAATGGTTGGAAGCTCATCAGGTGATATTAAGCTTGAAGGTGTTTTTAAGATAAAAAAATAGTTACCTTTATTTTTTATTGATTAAAAATTTCAAAAAACTGTGCGATGAAAACCCCATTTACAAGGCGTAGATTTCTACAGACCGCAGCTATCTCCTCTACGGCTGCAATGATACCTGTATTAAAAAGTTGCTCATCTCCTCAATCTGCTGTAAATGAGCTTCTTCCTGAAGGACAGCTGCCTCAGCGAAGACTCGGCAGGACAAACAGAATGGTTTCGTGCCTGGGCTTTGGAGGAGGTTCTCAATGGTGTAACTGGCCTGTAAAGGATGAGCTTCTGCAAAACCACATTGATCATGCCATAGCACTTGGGATTACCTATTTTGATACAGCCCGGTCATATGGCAATGGATTGTCGGAGACACGCTACGGTAAATTCCTGACGCCTAAATACCGGAATCAGATCTTCCTTAATTCCAAAACAGGCGACAGAACTTATGATGGAGTCATGAAGGATATTGAGACCACCCTCGGACTCCTGAAAACTGATCACCTGGATAACTACTGTATGCATTCTATCGATAAAATCGAGGATGTAGATACACTCCTGAGTTCAACAGGCGGTTACAAAGCATTCCTGAAGTTGAGGGATCAGGGTGTTGTCAAAAATATCGGGTTCTCCTACCATAAGTGGAATGATGCTTCTCAGAAAGCATTTAAGGAATTTGATATTGATATTATTATGTGTCCAATGAATGCTACCAGGTCGAACGGGAATGAGGATAATATGGTTCCTCTTGCCCTGAAAAGAGACCTTGGAATTATTGCCATAAAAATAATGGGTCAGAATGTTTTGATTGGCAATGTTTCAGGGGATGATCTTCTCAGGTATGCAATGACACTTCCTGTAGCTGTGCTGAATGTCGGAATGGATAATTTTGCCTCTCTTGAATCATGTACGGAGGTTGTCAGACAACCAGTCATTTCAGAGGCAGAAGCCATAAGGATTCAGCAGAAGCTGAACTTCGATCCGGCTGTTATAAAGCTTCCATATTTTACAGGATGATAAATTGATGGTCTGGCAATCAAAAGGATTATATTAGATTATAATCTCCTGTATTGAATAATTATATCAATTTCAGGTCATATTATGCTTCAGATACTTTCCAGCCAGGAGAAGAAAATTATTCATCAGACAGCCAGGCAAATACTGACCGAAACCGGTATCAGGGTACGCAGTAAGACTATTTATGAACTGCTTCTTTCTGAAGGCGGCAAACCTGACATATCTGATACATTAAGGGTATATCTGCCGGAAAAACTGCTGGATGAAAAAATGGCACTTTGTCCCAGACAGTTTAAAATTAGAAACCGGCTAGGGGAGGAAAATCTCATCAAAAGCACCGGGGACTCACTCTACTTTACAGCTAATGCAACTCAATATGTTAGGGGTACTTCAAAAAAGGCAGTAGAAGTTGGAGTCAATGAGTTTACTGATTTTGTCAGGGTTGCGGATAAACTTGAAAATGTTCATGGCATAGTAGGAACAAGCCTTAAGGAATATCCGCCGAATTGCAGAGATTTCGCTGGATTCAGGCTTGCAGCACAACACTCGTACAAGCATCTGCGGCCTTGTATATATACTCCTTCAGGCGCTGAAGCAATTATTGAGATGGCTGATATAATTCTGGATGGGAAATCCCTTAAGGATAATATGTTCTTTACACTGGGCTATAGTATTGTTTCCCCGCTGACATGGACTGAAACCGCACTTGACCTTTTTTATCTGACTCGCGGATATGGCATTCCGGTAATGATAAATTCTGAACCTCTTGCAGGAGGTACTTCTCCGGTAACGCTGGCTGGTTGTCTCGCGCTCGCTGATGCTGAGGTGATAAGCGGAATAGTTATAAATCAGATAATTGAACCAGGACGTCCGTGTATATACAACTCAGGTTTTGCACATGTATTCGACATGATGACTACCCTGGTGCTTACCGGTTCGCCTGAAAATGCCTTGCTTCAGGCGGCAGGAGCAGAGATGGCGCAGTATCATGGCTTACCTTCTGCAGCATGGGCACTGAGCGATTCTGTCATGCTTGATTCGCAGGCCTCTTTTGAGAAGCTACTGACAGCATTTGCACACACACTTGGTAATGTAAGCATAGTATGGGGCATCGGGAATATTGAAACCTCTAAAACGATATCTCCCGAGATTGCAGTGATTGACAATGAGATTGCAGGAAACTGCAAAAGATTCAAAGATCGGTTCAAAGTTGATGAAGAACACCTTGCCCTGGGTCTTATTCAGAATCATGCGTTTGATGGATCCTTTCTTGAATCAATGCATACTCTTGAACATTTTCAGGAGGAGATAAGGTATTCAGGGCTGCTTAACAGGTCGAACAGGGGAATGTGGCAGAGAGGTGGATCGATTTCATTGGAAGAAAGAGCAGAAAAGAAGGTTAATGAGATACTTGGCAGAAAGCCTGAATATTATCTTTCAGGCAGACAGATGGATAAATTGGAGCTTATTGAAAAACAATGGAATAAAAGAATAAATGGTACATAATGAAAAATAAAAAAAATGTTTCCAGGCGGAAGTTCCTTACCCAGACCTCTCTGGGTCTTGGAGCTGGTATTGTCGGAGCTGCTCTGCCATCTTGCAGTTCAGTCAACAGTGAAGGCACAGTAAAGTTGCCTCGTGAAATTATCGTTGCCAGTATAGACCTGAGAGGTCTGTGGCCTGACAGCACCCGGGAATCCCGTATAAACCGGATACTTAAAAGGATGGACCTTGTTACAGGAATTAATCCCGATCTGGTCTGCCTCCCTGAATTGTTTGATACAATGTGGGTAGCAGAACAGTATAAGATCAGTGAAGTTGCCGAGAGTGAAGAATCTCCGGGTCCTGTAGCCTCCAGGATAGCTGAGTACGCAGTTAAAAACAGCTGTTATGTTGTCTGTCCTATATATACAAAAAAGGGTGGATCCTATTATAACAGCAGCCTTCTGATTGACAGGAATGGCAAAATTGCAGGATCATATAATAAGATACATCCGGTAAAATCTGAAATCCTTCCATCGGGACCTACAGATGATGTCGGAATAAGACCCGGATTATTTAATCAGCCCGCCATAGAAACCGATTTTGGGAAAGTCGGCATGCAGATCTGCTATGATGCTAACTGGATTGACGGGTGGGAAAACTGTAAAAGGAACGGGGCAGAGATAATCCTTTTTCCATCAGCTTTCCCAGGGGGGAGGGAACTCAACCATTATGCACAGCGTTTTGGGTGTTACATTGTATCAAGTACCGGACAGGATGCAAGGATAATTGATATGTCAGGCAATGATATAGATTCAAGCAGCACTTTTGTAAGATACTCATGGGCGAAAATTAATCTGGAAAAGGTAAATACGGATACCTGGCCTACGAATGATAAGTTGCCGGAGATTTTCAGAAAGTACGGTTCAAGACTTGAGATAAAAGTTAATGATAATACAAGCATTATTACAATTGCCAGTCTTGATCCCGTTATCAGAGTAATGGATATTGTCAGGGAGTTCGGGTTGTCGACTGTTGATGAAAACATAAGAACTTCGGAAGAAGCACAGGTTAAATACAGACTTTAAATTGAGTAAGATGAATCAGATAGTAAAAAAAGGAAACAGGTTGCCACGTGAGGTCTGGATTGCAAGTATCAGTCTTAAAAGCCTGTGGCCGACAGACAGGATTGAACAGAGGATAAAGGATATCCTTAAAAGGATGGAAAGTGTATATGCCTATGACCCTGATGTTATTGTAATACCTGAAACATATAATATATCATGGGTGAATGAAGTTAAAACTCTTGAAGAAATTGCAGAGGATGAATCCACTCCGGGTCCGGCAACAAGTGTGATGGCTGAAGTTGCACGGAATCATAATTGTTATGTTGTCTGTCCGGTAATAACAAAAAAAGAGGGCCATTTCTACAATAGTTCACTGCTCCTTGACAGACAGGGTAAGATCATCGGTGTATATCACAAAATACATCCTGTCGATACTGAAATCATCCCTGAGAAATATTACAAGGGTGGGGGTGTAACACCTGGAGAACTTAAGCCTCCGGTATTCAAAACTGATTTTGGTATTGTCGGAATGCAGATATGTATGGATGGTTACTGGCATGATAACTGGAGATCGCTTGGTAAGGATGGTGCTGAAATAGTTCTTTTTCCATCACAGGGTCCATTCGGTGATTTACTTAATCATAAAGCATGGGCAAATCACTATTATATTGCCTCTGCAACAGGCGAAGATGCCCGGATAATAGATATAAGTGGAGATACCATTGCCTCAGACGGCGAGTTTGCCAGGTGGGTTTGCGCTCCTGTAAACCTTGAAAAGGTACTAATACATATTTGGCCTCAGGTAAAGAGATTTGATGAGATTCAGAAGAAGTACGGACGAAAGATACGGATAAAAATCTACCATCCTGAGAATTGGGCAACCCTGGAGAGTCTCGATCCTGAGGTTAAAATAAGGGAAGTCTTGAAGGAATTCGAACTACCGTCCTTTGATGAGCAATTAAAAGAAGCAACGGAAATTCAGGACAAGTACAGATAAAGGATACAGGATGTATGTTTAGTTCAATTCAGCTGTTAATTAATTAACAATGATGTTTAAGAAGTTAAAACTTTTCTCAGCTCTTGTTTTCGGGATAGTCGTCATGTACGGATGCAGTAAAGATGATGGGTATGAGTATCTACAGTCACCTGTTTGCAGCGATATTTTCATTCCTAAAAGTACATCACATAAAGTAGTTGGATTTTACCCTTCATGGAGACACTCATCACTGCCTGTTGCAGATATTCAGTGGGATAAACTTACAAGAGTTGTTTATGCTTTTGCAATACCAAATATTGATGGTACTGTCGATACCAAAGACCTTACCGAAGTCAGTGATCTGGTTGCAGAAGGTCATTCTCATGGTGTTGAAGTATATTTTTCTGTTGGTGGAGGTGATGGTTCAAATAA
This sequence comes from Bacteroidales bacterium, assembly GCA_035531395.1. Classification (GTDB taxonomy): domain Bacteria; phylum Bacteroidota; class Bacteroidia; order Bacteroidales; family VadinHA17; genus LD21. The sequence goes on along the minus strand of DATKTA010000028.1, from coordinate 5,918 downwards.
TTTTGCATTCATAGCCCAGACAGAAGAGGCCCGGAAGCGTTTTGTAAATGAAGTTTGTCAGTTCGTTTTCGAGAACTGTCTTGATGGTGTGGATATTGACTGGGAATACTGGAGCGGGTATGCGCATAATACGGTTAATCTGGAAGAAAGCGGAGCTTTCCTGAATATAATTCAGATGCTGAAAAACAGGCTTGATCCTTTTTCACTCGGATTGTCAATTGATGTAGGGGCCTCTGACTGGTCAGGCAAGCATTTTTTAAAAGATGTCCCTAAATGGGTAGATTACGTTCAGGTCATGTGTTATGATTTCTCAGGACCCTGGACTTCTCCCGGACCTCACTCATCATATGAACAATCTATTGGATCAGGCAATACCTATTCATCTACAGGTTTAGCTTACTGGATAAATTACAGGCGGTGGCCTAAGGAAAAGATTTTGCTTGGAGTACCGTTTTATGGAAGGGATTTTGATAATAATGGTGGTGAGGGCATCACCTATTCGGATATCTTAGAATTATCACCTGATGCATATCTTAATGACAGGGTCAATAATATATACTATAATGGGATAAAAACCATGGCAAAAAAGGCTCAGTATGTTGTTGATAACAATCTTCCAGGAATCATGATATGGGAGATTGGGCAGGATACAAATGTCGATTCAATAAGCCTGCTGTGTGCAATAGACAGAACTGTAAATACAAGATGAGCCTAATTCGATTTTAACATTATTAACGTTTTTCCCTTATTACTCATTCAATATCTTTTTGTAACTTGAAGAGTTATTTTGCTTTTCATCTATTTTTTCAAAACCTGAACTCTTATGAAAAGATCATCCATTCAATTTGTCGCTAGCTTTTTACTGCTTGTTTGCACCCTGCTGTTTTTGATGACAGCATCGTGTAAAAAGACAAATGAAACCCGTGAATACGGGTGGTTTGAATTTGTTATACCTGATCTTGACAGTTCAGCTACTGAAGTTGATATGTCATTTCTCAATTCAGAGATAGCTGGAAGTTCAGGATTCATTACTGTTAAAGATGGCCATTTTGTTGATGGGAACGGACAACGGATACGGTTCTTCGGAACAAATCTGGCTTATAATTCCGCTTTCCCGGATAAGGAAACGGCAGCGGCTATTGCAGCCCGTTTGAAAAAGCTTGGCATGAATGTGGTAAGATTCCATAGTATGGAAAATCAGCATGTTCCACGCGGTATCTGGGATTCTACAATGAAAGAATTTGATAAAGGACAGATGGATCGACTCGACTGGTTTATTTATCAGTTGAAGCTTCATGGAGTTTATAGCAATTTGAATATGCATGTTACAAGGAATTATCCTGATGCGGAATATAAAGAATTTGAAAATTTCATCTTCGGTAAAGCTCTTGATCAGTTTTACCCTCCGTATATTCAAATGCAAAAAGATTACGCCAGGGAACTCCTTACTCATAGAAATCCATATACTGGTAATACCTATGCTGATGAACCAGCTGTCGCATTTGTTGAAGTCAATAATGAGAATTCCCTGCTTGATAACTGGCATCGGCTGACAGAATTGAAACCTTATCATAAGCAGGCATTGACAGGAATTTGGCAGACATGGCTGAGGTCAAATCCTTCTGTCAAGGTACAACCTGGATACACTTCTGATTATATAGGTATAATAAAGAATTACAATAAAGCAAGTGACACCGGAAAGGAAATGCTATGGCGTTTTCTGATGGATACTGAATTATCCTATGCGAAAGAAATGACGGACTACTTCAGGAATGATCTGAAGATTCATGCACTTATTTGTGAAACTCAGGCATCCTACAGTGGTGTAGCAGGTGTTAGGAGAGAATCTCATGTATCTGATTTCATAGACATGCATGCATACTGGGAACATCCAAGATTCCCGGGAAGAAGCTGGTCTCCAACTGACTGGAATATCAGGAACTCTTCTATGGTATCCGATAAGAAAGCCGGAACTTTTCCGCGTTTTGGCCAGCACCGTGTGGAAGGCATGCCATTAACAATTTCAGAGTATGATCATCCGGCACCCAGTTTCTTCAATGCTGAAATGTTCCCCATGCTTAACTCGGTTGCGGCATTCCAGGATTTTGACGGTATTTATCATTTTACATTTGATTCTCCTTATAACAAGGGACGAATAGACAGATACTTCACTAGTGCCGGTCATCCTCTTAAGCAGATATTTGTTCCTGCAGGAGCTGTGCTTTTCAGAATGGGTGCTGTAACGCCAGGTGGGAAAAGAGTCACCCTGGGATTACCTGATGATGAAGTTCCAGGTGAGCTTATGAAGACTGGAGAATCGACTAATTTAAGGGTTACCAGCATGAATAATATTTGGAACAGGGAAGGTTCGGATGATGCTTTGACTATTCTGAGGCCAATATCGGTAGATACAAAAGCCAGTGAGTTTAAACTTTCTGAACAGGTTACAGTCCCTGACGGTCCTTGGATAAGTGAAACAGGAGAGATCATATGGGATACAAGAGATTCCATAAACGCAGTATTTAAAGTAAATACACCCACAGCAAAAATTGCAGTAGGCTACATCGGGGGGAAGAATATTGACCTCGGGAATGTGTCCGTTCAGATGGACACGACAAGGTATAACTGGGCGGCAGTTGCACTTACGTCACTTGATGGAAAACCTGTTGAAGAATCTTCAAGGATATTGCTTGTTGCTGCCGGCCGAGTTGAAAATACTGACTGGAAATGGGATGATAAATTTACTACCATTGGCAGCAACTGGGGTAAAGCTCCCACAAAGGCCGAAGGAATACCTGCAAAGCTGGTTTTCAGCGCCATGGATAAGTTTACAGTGCATGCGCTTGATCCTGCAGGGAAAGTAACTATTAAAGTAATTGTCAATAAAAAAGGAAGTGCCCAGATAGTTAATATAGGAGCGCAATATAAAACCCTCTGGTATATAATTACCAGATAATATTATTGAGTACTCTTTACATAAGCTGAAGTAGAAATATTACCTTCTTTATATTTTAATTTTATCATGCAACTATGAAAAAAATCCTTGATTTTAGTTCACGAAGTTATCTTCTGGTGATCTGCATTCTATTTACTTTACTGTTCGCATCATGTGGTAAGACAGATCAAACCCGCGAATATGGTTGGTTTGAATTTGTGATTCCTGATCTTGACAGCTCAGCTACTGTTGTTGATATGTCATTTCTCAATTCAGAGATAGCTGGAAGTTCAGGATTCATCGCTGTTAAGGATGGCCATTTTGTTGATGGAACAGGGAAAAGGATTCGCTTTTTCGGTACAAACCTGACATTCAATTCCTGTTTCCCTGATAAGGCAACAGCCGTTGCAATAGCAGCAAGACTTAAAAAGCTTGGGATGAATGTGGTCCGTTTTCATCATATGGACAATCATACAACTCCGGGAGGAATCTGGGACAAGGAGATGAAAGATCTTGATACGGGACAGCTCGAAAAACTTGACTGGCTGGTTTACCAGCTAAAGCTTCATGGTATTTACAGTAATCTTAATACCCATGTTTCAAGGACCTATCCTGGTGCGTTGTATGAAGATGTTCCTAATTTCCTTTTCGGAAAGGCCATTGATCAGTTCTATCGTCCGTATATCGAAATGCAGAAAGAGTATGCACGAAAGCTGCTGACTCATAAGAATCCATATACAGGTAATACATATGCAGATGAGCCCTGTGTGGCTTTTGTCGAGGTGAATAACGAGAATTCCCTCCTTGACAGCTGGCGGCGTCTTCCTGACCTTAAGCCTGAACACAAGCAATTCCTTATTGGTCTCTGGAAAGATTGGTTGAAGAACAATCCTTCTTACAAATCGAAACCAGGTTCAAATTCGGATCTGATAGGAATTATTAAGAATTATGAAAAGGCCAATGGCACATCAAAGGAGATGCTATGGAGATTCCTGATGGATACGGAGCTATCCTATGCAAAAGAGATGACTGATTATTACAGGAACGACCTTAAGATACATGCAATGATATGTGAGTCACAGGCTTCATATAGTGGTGCAGAGGGAGTGAGGAGAGAATCAATTGTATCTGATTTTATCGATATGCATGCCTACTGGGAACACCCCAGGTTCCCAGGAAGGAGCTGGTCAAGTACTGACTGGAATATAAGGAACTCGTCTATGGTAGCCGACAAAAAGGCCGGAACACTCTCCCGTTTTGCCCAGCATCGCGTTGAAGGGAAACCTCTTACAATAACTGAGTATGATCATCCGGCTCCAAATTTCTTCTGTGCCGAGATGTATCCTATGCTGAACTCGGTAGCTGCTTTCCAGGATTTTGACGGTATATATCATTTTACATTCGATGCACCTTATGATAAAGGAAGAATTGACAATTTCTTCTCAAGTGCAGGTCATCCGCTTAAACAGATCTTTATTCCAGTTGGTGCCGCACTCTTCAGGATGGGAGAAGTAAAATCCGGCACAAAAAGGATTGTCCTGGGATTACCTGATGATGCTGTTGCTAGTGAACTTGTAAAAACAGGTGAACAAACCAATTTACGGGTGACAAGTATGAATAACCTCTGGACCTGGGCTGGATCAGATAATGCCCTTACCATCATGAGACCAATGTCAGTTGATACCAGGGCGACCGAGCTAAAGATTTCTGAACAGGTCTCAGTCCCCTCTGGTCCCTGGATAAGCGAAACCGGAGAAATTGAGTGGGATACAAGGGATTCTGTAAATTCAGTGTTCAGTATAAATGCTCCCGCCGCAAAAGGAGCTATAGGTTATGTCGGCGGTAAGAACATTGAACTTGGAAACGTCTCAATTCAGATGGACTCCACTAAATATAACTGGGCGACAATTACTCTTACTGCGCTTGACGGGAAGGCCATTGAAGAATCTTCAAGAATACTGCTGATAGCTGCAGGAAGGGTTGAGAATACCGGATGGAAATGGGATGAAAACTTCACAACTCTAGGCGATCAATGGGGTAATGCCCCAACAACAGCTGAGGGAATACCGGCCAGGCTAATCTTCAGGGATATGAAGGGGATTAAAGTATCTGCTCTCGATCCGGCTGGAAAAAGTGTTGCTGACGTAGGAGTGATTAAAAAAGGAAGCAATCAGGTCATAAATATCGGAGCACAGTATAAAACACTCTGGTATATCATTACAAGGTAAATCTGTCTGGAGATTATACAAGACTCTAATTTCATTAAAACACAAAACAAATAACTAATTATGAAAAGATTAATATTATCGAGATCAGGAAGTCTTCTTCTTCTTGTCAGTACTTTTTTTATTCTTCAGATGACTTCCTGCAATAAAGCAGGGCAGGCACGGGAATACGGCTGGTTCGACTTTGTAGTAAACGACCTTGACAGTTCAGAAACTATTGTTGATATGTCGTTCCTGAATCCGGCTGTTGCCGGAAGTGAAGGTTACATTAGTCTTAAAAATGGACATTTTGTTGATGGAAAAGGCGAGAGGATCCGTTTCTTTGGAACTAACCTTACATTTGGATCATGTTTCCCTGAGAAGGAGACCTCTATAGCGATAGCTGCCAGGTTAAAAAAGCTTGGGATGAATGTGATGAGATTGCATCATATGGATAACCGGCAAACGCCGGGAGGTATATGGGATTCAACAATGAAGGATTTTGATAAAGAACAGCTTGATAAGCTGGACTGGCTGATATACCAATTAAAGCTGCATGGGATCTATACTAATATAAATACTCATGTGTCAAGGAATTATCCCGGGAGTGTTTATCCCGATGTTGAACATTTTAATTATGGTAAAGGTATTGATCAGTTCTACAGGCCTTATATCGAAATGCAGAAAGAATATGCTAAAAAGCTTCTTCTTCACAAAAATCCTTATACAGGTACAACATATGCTGAGGAGCCTGCTGTTGCATTTGTTGAGGTCAATAA
>DATKTA010000027.1:0-147154 GCA_035531395.1 Bacteroidales bacterium | reverse complement strand
TCTTTGATTATATTGCAGGGATGATCTTCATTTTTGTAGTCGCCCTGGAAGTATGCTCGTTATGCATGCTATTCCTGAATATTACTTTCCCTGAATGCCTTATCTATTCTGCAATAAATGCACTATGGATGCCATTAGTGCTACCCGGGATCATGAATAGATTAAATTCTCCAGGAAAACTTTAAAATTGTCCTCCCAACAGATTATCTGACTATATATTTTCTGGAAAAACTTCAATTAATACCAGAACTTTTTTCGTACTTTTGTTATTGGATGTTCTTTGAGTGATCAAAAGAATCCGGTGAACTAAACGGTGTACCGGTACAATCAGGATCTTGTAAATAACACATTATCAGAATATTAGAGAAGAGGTTCGAATCCCCCTCTCTCCGCAAAGCCAAAGCAAACCATCCAGACGGAATCGTCTGGATGGTTTTGTTTTTTAAATGAACGAACAAAACTTGTTTTGTGAAGTTCATAAAAAAACAAAACCCCCTATAAGCCAATTAGCTTAGAGGGGGTTTGCTTTGGCTTTGCCAGGTCCCCCCCCAGGGATCACGACCGAGGAACCAAAGGTGACGAGGTCGTAATCCCCTGATATTCACGAACTCACCCCCTGCTTCGCTTTGCGAAGCATCCCCCTCTCTGCTTGCGCAAAGAGGGGGGAGTAACCATATATTTAATTTTCTGCAATATGAAGTTCTTCCCCCGGGACCGCCGGAAGGTATTCTCGGACATCTAATGAACTCAAACTGATACTTCTCCTTCCGCCAGCATGTGGAAAGAGTGGTACAATCCTTTAAATTGCAATGGATTTGATAGGATCTCTAAAATATGATCAACTGAGATAATTTATTTAAATAACTTAATCTACTGAATATTAATGGTTCATGCTTTTCTGCTGTTTCTTGGTCAAATTTAGGTTAAATACCTTGACAAATATTTTAAAATAATATAACTTGTATATTCTTAGTGTTTCTTATGAGCCAGAGATAAAAATCTGACCTGTTTTTTATAGAATTTAAGTTGTTAGGCTATGAAAAAAGGAGTGATCAGAAAAACTCTATCCCTGCTGATGATTATTTTGTTTCTTCCTGTTCATTTAGCAGTGGCCCAGCAGAATTATCTTGTTTTTTCTGCTGCTGATAAAACAAATATCTTTTCAGATAATTTTGATGACAATTCCAACCAGTGGATAACTGATAATACCTGGATAAGTGGAAACCTTAGTAATGGATTCTATGACATCGTTTGTAAAAACTACCAGGGATCAACTGGTCTGTCATATAAACCTGTGAATATTGAACCTGATAAAGACTACGAAATAGAGGCTACATTCAAAGTTCTTAAAGGTATAGGGGCGCTTGTTTTCGGAATGAGTGACAAATACGACCATTACCGGATTGAAATAACTGAAACAAATACTCTGCAGATACTAAAAGATACCCCATCTAAAAAGAAGAAACTGGAAAAGTTATTTTCCGGTTCCGGGGATAATCAACTCACAAAGGAATTTAATAAACTGACTGTGAGGTGTTTGCAAGGAGTTTTTTATGTATTTGCAAATCAAGGTCTGGTTGGCCAGTTTAGCAACATTAAACCTGAAGGAAATCAGATTGGCTTCAATGTAGGGACTGATTCTGAAATTTCAGTTGATTATTTGAAAGTCTCATATCTTAATAACAAGATAAACACTCAGGTATCTGAAAGAAATTCCAATAGTCAGCCTCAGTCTGCTACTGTTGGAGCTGCTGTTTTAGATCCTGCTAACGGACCTTTCATTATATGGGTCAGGCCATCAGGAGAAAATACGGCTCTTTCATCTTTTACTGCAATAGTCAGGGCTAAGGTAAAATCCTCCTCAGGGCTGAAATCAGCTTTATTGTATCTGAATGGAGTCTCAAAAGGAGAAGCAGAGATAAAAGCATGGCCAGATGAGGCCGGAAGTTTTATCGTAGAGAAGACAGTTAACTTCGGACCCGGTGAGAACAATATTTACCTGGTTGCAACCAATGAAGAAGGGGCACGAAAGTCAGAGCTGAGGTATTTCACAAATCCATCAGCTGTTGCACCTGTAATTACCTGGACAAAGCCTGTTGAGCCCAATTCACTGGTCGGTACTGAGAGTGTTCCCATTGAAATATCTATTACATCGCCAACTGATTTAAAATCAGTCAAGCTGATAATTAATGGAGAGACCCAGACAGAAGACAATATATTTCAGGCTTCAGATTACGACAAATCTCTTTATCCCTGGACTACATCTGCAATACTGAAATCAGGAGAAAACAGTATTTATGTAAGCGCCACAAATATTGCCGGTACAAACAGATCGGAGCAGAGAGTGATAAAATTTGAAGCCGGGATTAAAGATAAAAGACTTGCCCTGGTCTTTGGCAATTCGGTTTACAGGAACAATACTACCTTAAAAAATCCTGTAAACGATGCAAATCTTATGGAAGGGACTTTGAAGGAACTTGGATTTGATGTAATTAAAAGGTTGAATGCAGGCAAAGATGAAATGGAAGAAGCTGTACGGGAATTCACGGAAAAATTACCAGATTATAGTGTAGCTCTCTTCTATTATGCTGGTCATGGAGTGCAGGTTGATGGTAGAAATTACCTTATACCGATAGATGCATTGCTCGAAAAACCTACCGATTGCAAATTCGATGCAATGGCTGTTAATTTTATTGTTGATGAATTTGAGCGTTACCCCGATAATACCAACATTGTAATACTTGATGCCTGCAGGAATAATCCGTATGCAAACTGGGCAAGGGGAGGCGATGCCGGATTCAGAGCAATGAACTTTTCGAGTGGAACAATTATAGCTTTTGCCACATCGGAGGGAGCAACTGCAGCTGATGGCAGAGGATACAATGGGCTTTTTACAGAGGAGCTTGTTAAGCAAATGGCAGTACCACAATCTATATTGAATGTTTTCATGAATACCCGTGTACAGGTGCGGAAGTTGAGTAATAACCAGCAGGTACCGACAGAGTGGAATAAACTGAACGGAGATTTCTTCTTTAAGAAGTAGTTAGGGTAACCTAACCGTGAAATACACCTCTGGTACTTATTGCCAGAGTATGTTTTGGATCACATTAGGGTTGGAAGTATGATTTTTCATATCTCCCATAAAACAATATATTGTTATGACTAAGGTTATAAGCAGATTTAGTTTGCTTTCAGTGATTGTTTGTTTTTCGGGCTTATACCTGCACAGCCAGACTTTTACAGAACAAACATCAGTTATTCTTACCGGAGTTTCAAATAGTTCGGTTGAATGGGGTGATTATGACGGTGACGGCGATCTTGATATCTTATTGACTGGAATCAGTGAAGCTGAGGGATGTATTTCAAAGGTATATCGAAATGATCTCGGAACATTTAATGATATTGGTGCAGGATTGACCGGAATATGCAGCAGTTCTGCTGATTGGGGTGATTATGACAATGATGGCGACCTTGACATCCTGATTACCGGATTTGGCTTCTCAATTATATATCAGAATGCTAATAACAATTTTCTGGATATTTCAGCAGGATTGCCCGGTATTGACGATGGGTCTGCTGCATGGGGAGATTATGATAACGACGGTGATCTTGACATACTTTTAACAGGTAAAGGGATCGCTAAAATCTTCAGGAATGACGGGGGAGTATTTAATGACATTCTTGCCGGATTAATTGGTGTTTCCAACAGTAGTGCCGCCTGGGGAGATTATGATAATGACGGAGATCTGGATATACTTATAACAGGTTCAGGGTCCTCAAGAATATATAATAATGATAATGGCAGATTTACAGATATCTCAGCAGGACTTTATGGTGGCACATTTGGTTCAGCTGACTGGGGTGATTATGATAATGATGGTAACCTGGACATTATTTTATCCGGTTTTAGATTTATTAAAGTTTACAGGAACATCAATGGCCTGTTTTATGAAATTGGCACTTCTATGCCCGGACTGGAAAATGCTTTAGTGAAATGGGTGGATTATGACAGTGACGGGGATCTCGATGTATTTTTGGCAGGCGTCAGTCTTGGGACGCTTATTACAAGAATATATCAGAATAACAACGGATTATTTACCGGCATTTTGTCAGATTTTACTGCTGTAGAAAATGGATCTGTTGCCTGTGGTGATTATAATAAGGATGGTAAAATCGATATTCTTCTGACAGGACTATCAGCTTCCGGAAAAATCTCAAAATTATATTTAAACAATACCTCAAATGCAAATAGTCCTCCTTCCATTCCATCATCCCTTCAGGCCACTTATGAAGCCAACAGGGTTGATCTTGCATGGAATAAATCGACTGATACCAAAACTCTACAGAACGCACTTACATATAATGTTTATATTGGGACAGTCAGCGGAACCTATAACAAGAGAACGCCAATGTCGCTATTATCGAGCGGCTACAGAAGAATTGTTCAGAGAGGAAGTCAGTCAAACTCGTGGTATATAAAAAACCTTCCTGCGGGAAAATACTACTGGAGTGTACAGGCAATTGATAACTCATTTGCAGGATCTTTATTTGCCCCGGAAGCCAGTTTTACAGTCCCTTATTCCAACCGGATCACTCCTGTGGCTAATCAGAATCTTGTTATCAACCAGAATGGAAGTACTCTGACAGTAAGTGAGTCTTCCCCTGCTGATTCGAGGCAATGGAAGTATTCCAGGAAAAGCGGAGGCCCATATGATGAATTAATAAGCGGAGCTACAGCAACTAACTATACACCTAAATTTTCCATCTGGGGTATCTATTATGTCATATGTGAATCCTTAAAGGGCGGGATCGAATATACAAGCAATGAGGTTATTATTAATGTTCCCTTGTTTACATTAAATGAGAATGCTGTTCTGGAAGGAATTAATTATGGAACCGTTTCCTGGGGGGATTTCAATAATAACAGTACTCTCGATTTATTGATAAGCAGTGAAGAACATTCTGCAAGAATATACAGCAATAATAATGGTTTTTTTAGCGAGATCTCATGTGGCATTACTGAGAAAGGACCATCAGCATGGGGTGATTATGATAATGACGGAGACCTTGATATTTTAATTGTTGGGGGCAGTTCCAGTATTTACAGAAATGATGGTGGGGTATTCACAAATATAAGTGCTGCTCTTCCAGTAATAAGCTGGGGTGCTGCAGTTGCATGGGCCGACTATGATAATGATGGTGATCTTGATGCGTTTATTGCCGGGGGTACACCTGATGTGCCTATTTCTCTTATTTTGAGGAATGATGCAGGAGTATTCACTGACATCAGGGCCGGTCTGATTGGTGTTTCCTTGCCTGTTGTATCATGGGGCGACTTTGATAATGACGGGGATCTCGACCTGTTCTTGTCCGGATATAATTCTGAATGGCAGATAAAATCTTTGGTCTACAAAAATGAAAATGATGCCTTTATAAATGTTGAAGCCGGGATAAATGGTGGTCTTTTTGGTAGTGCTTCCTGGGGAGATTATGATAATGACGGAGACCTTGATATTCTACTTATAGGTTATACCGAAAACTGGGGTTTAAAGTCACGAGTATATAATAACGACAACGGAATTTTTACCGACATCAATGCTGAATTGGAAAATATAGTTGGATATTCAGCATGGGGTGACATTGATAATGACGGTAGTCTGGACATTATAATCTCTGGAAGGAATGTTACTTCAGAATTATTTACTAAAGTATACAGGAACAATTCAGGTACGTTTACTGAAATTCAGTCTGATTTATTTGGAGTTGAAAGTGGATCTTTAGCATTGGGTGATTATGACAATGATGGAGATCTTGATCTTGCTGTAGGAGGTAGAAATTCAAATGTGTACTACACACGCCTTTATACAAATAACTCATTAATAAAGAATTCTGTCCCTGCTGAACCAAACTCTCTTCAATCAACTCCGGGATCCAATAAGGTAACACTTACATGGAATAAATCAACTGATTCAGCAACACCTCAGGAGGGTCTTTCATATAATATCTATATCGGGACTTCTCAGGACACATTAAACAAAAGATCTCCGATGTCCAAACTCTCTGACGGCTACAGGAAAATTGCCATTAAAGGGGGAATTCAACAAAATGCATGGTTTATTAACAATCTTCCGGCCGGCACTTATTACTGGGGCGTTCAGGCAGTTGATAATTCCTTCGCAGGTTCACATTTTGCTTTAGAAAGCAGTTTTACAGTTGCCTTTTCAAATTCTCTAATCCCTGTAGCATCACAGACTCTGTTAGTTAATACGGATGGAGCGCCATTAACGGTTACTGAATCCGCTACTCCTTCTTCACGTCAATGGAAATATTCAAATAATGCCGGGGGTCCTTATACTCAAATTATTTCTAGTGCAACCGGGACATCCTATACTCCAAATTTTGCATCTCATAATTTTTATTATGTTGTTTGCGAATCGGTATATAATGCTGTTAGCTATACAAGTAACGAGGTAAAAATCAGTGTCCCCGTATTTACGGAATTCACTTCCCTGACCGGAATAATGGATGGCTCAGTCATGTGGGGAGATTATGATAATGACGGGCTGCTTGATATTCTGGCTACCGGGTCAGGTCATTCAACGATTTACCGGAACAACGGAGGTGTATTCAGTGATATTAATGCCGGATTGCCCGATATATCGAGCAGCTCTTCTGCCTGGGGTGACTATGATAATGATGGTGACCTTGATATTTTATTTACAGGCAGCGCAAGTTCTATTGGTGGTATTTCACGAATATACCGGAATGACGGAGGAACTTTTAATGAAATAAATGCCGGTTTGATTGGGATTTATGGAGGTTCAGCATCATGGATTGATTACGACAACGATGGAGATCTTGACATACTGCTGTGCAGTTCGACTTTTTCAGACATATACAGAAACGATAATGGAATATTCACAAATATCAAAGCCGGTTTCCCTAAGGTAACAGAAGTATCAACAGACTGGGGTGATTTTGATAATGATGGAGATCCTGATCTGTTGTTTACCGGAAGGAGTGCTTCAACTCATATCTCTGTAATATACCAGAACGATAACGGGGTATTCACAGATATAGGTGCCGGATTAACAGGAGTATATAATGGATCATCTGATTGGGGAGACTGGGACAACGATGGCGATCTGGATGTTTTGCTGACGGGATCAGGTGCTGAGGGACCGGTTGCATTAATCTACAATAATATTAATGGGGTATTTACCGATATAAATGCCGGATTAACAGGTGTATATAGTAGTTCTGCAGCCTGGGGTGATTTCAACAATGATGGAATTCTGGAAATTGTAGTGGCAGGTAATAATCAGGCCGAAAGCAGCTTAAGCTTTTACTATTACAGTGACGGAATGTGGAGGAAATCAACCAGGGTCGGCTTATCAGATGAAGGTGTTCAGAATGCTTCAGTAGCCTGGGGCGATTTGGATAATGACGGAAGCCTGGACCTTATTGTTGCAGGTAAAGGATCAACGCAGAATATCTTAAAAATATACAGGAACAATTTTACAACAGTATTAAATACTATACCTTCAGCTCCTGCGAATCTTCAATCGAGTGTAGGTGAGAATATGGTCACTTTATCGTGGTTGAGGTCGACAGATACACAATCACCTCAGGCAGCACTGACATACAACCTGTATGTTGGAACATCTTCCGGATTTGTCAATAAAAGGTCTCCTATGTCCGATCTGGCCGGAGGTTTCAGAAAAATTTCACGAAGGGGAATTCAAACTGACACCTGGACTATTAAAAACCTTCCTGCCGGTACATATTACTGGAGCGTACAGGCAATTGACCAGGCCTTTTCCGGTTCGCCGTTTGCAACAGAAGGCAGTTTTACTGTAACTTATTCAAACTCTGTGACACCGAATTCAGACCAGGTACTTTTAATAAATCAGGAAGGGATTACTCTGACAGTTTCCGAATCCAGTCCTGCAGACTCGAGACAGTGGAAATACTCTACAATCAGTGGCGATTATTATGATAACATAATTTCAGAGGCAACATCTTTGACATATGCTCCTAAATTTACCGAATGGGGAACATATTATGTTGTATGTGAGTCAGTAAAGGATGGTAGTTCCTATATCAGCAATGAAGTTAAGATTAAGCTGCCGAAGTTTATCGATCAGACAAATGTAGGCCTTACAGGATTGATGGCAGGATTTTCAAGATGGGGAGACTACGACAGCGATGGTGATCTGGATCTTATTTTAACTGGATCGACTGGCCCAACTTTTATTTCCAGGATCTACCGTAATGATGATGGTGCTTTTTATGATTTAGGAGCTGGATTGCAGGGTGTTACGAGTGGTTATGCAGACTGGGGTGATTTTGACAACGATGGTGACATGGACCTGCTCCTGGCAGGAAATAGTGGTTACTCCTCCTCTAATATTTCTAAAGTGTACAGAAATGATAATAATATATTCACTGATATAGAAGCAGGTTTGTTGGGTATCGCTTACGGATCAGCTTCCTGGGGCGACTATGATAATGACGGGGATCTTGATATCCTGATAACAGGTTTAACTTCTGGCGTTTCTTCTTCTGGTATTTCAAGAGTGTATCGTAATGATAAAGGTTTATTTACAGATATATTTGCTGACCTTACACCTGCTGGTTATTCATCAGGAGCATGGGGCGATTATGATAATGACGGTGACCTGGATATACTGATTACAGGATCGGGTTACTCAAAAATATATAGGAATGATGGTGGCGTTTTCTTAGGATTAGATTTAGGATTACAAGGTCTTTCAAGTTCATCAGCTGCATGGGGCGATTATGATAATGATGGTGACCTGGATATACTATTGTGCGGGTATGACTCTTCCGATGGTTATTCAATAATATACAGAAATGATAATGCTGTTTTTACCGATATCATGGCAGGATTACCTGGAATGTCTTATGGCTCTGTATCATGGGGGGATTTTGATAATGACGGAGATCTTGATGTTTTGATTTCCGGAGGTAATCCGGCTGGTAATTTTACAAAGGTTTTCCGTAATGATGGAAATATGTTCACAGATATTCTTGCTGATTTACCTGAAACGCAGGGTTCCTTAGATTGGGGTGATTATGACAATGATGGTGACCTGGATTTAGTTTTTACTACTAAATCGTATGGTGTTGAATATATCTCAAAAGTATATAAGAATACAAGCCAGCATGCCAACACTCCTCCCGTGACTCCAAATAATCTCAGATCAAACACCAACAGCATTAACAATGTTTCTCTTTCATGGGACAAAGCAAGCGATGCCGAGACACCACAGATCACTCTTACCTATAATATCCGGGTGGGAACGACGACAGGAGGGAGCGATATTGTAGGACCTATGGCCTCTTTGACTGATGGTTACCGCCGTAAACCTGCAATAGGAAACACGGAACTCAAAAATGACGGATACGTGATAAAGGGTCTTTCCCAGGGAACCTATTACTGGAGTGTACAGGCAATTGACCAAGTGTATTCAGGAGGTCCCTGGGCCACGGAAGCTAAATTTACACTCCTTGCAGCTCCGGTTGCAAATGCAGCCTCAGCTATTACTCAGTCAGGTTTCACAGCAAACTGGAACACTTCGGCAGGAGCTATTGGATATCGTCTTGATATTTCTACCGATACAGCATTTGCTACACTTGTTTCAGGTTATGATGGTAAAGATGCAGGAAGTGCAACAAGTTCAACCGTTACAGGGCTATCTGCAAACACAACCTATTATTTTCGCGTAAAAGCTTATAGTTCAGGTGGTACAAGCCTTATTGCCTCAAACTCGATAACTGTTACAACATTGATCGATGTACCTGCCGCACCGGTCGCCAATCCTGCAACCGATACTACAAAAATCAGTTTTACTGCGAACTGGAGCAGCTCGGCAACGGCAACGGGCTATAAGATCGATATTGCAACAGATAGTTTGTTCACTTCATTTGTAACAGGATTCAATGATAAAGATGTAACAAATGTTACAAATTTAAATGTAACAGGATTGACAGCCAACACAGCTTATTATTACCGTGTAAGGGCATATAATACAACCGGACCAAGTAGTAATTCAAATATTATTTCCGTTACAACAATTCCTGAGCCACCCCCAAATCCGGTTGCTACTGAGGCTGAGGGGCTAACACAGACCGGTTTTACTGCTAAATGGAATTCAACTTCAGGAGCCGATGGTTATTCGCTCGATGTATCAACTGATGACACTTTCACAAGTATGTTAATTGATTTCACTAACAAAGATGTTGGCGATACTACGAGCTATGAGGTTAGCGGACTGACTGTAATATCAACATATTTTTACAGATTAAGGGCCTATAACCTGGGTGGGACCAGTGAAAATTCAAATACGATCACAGTGGTTACCTTACCCGATCCTCCTGTCACTCCAACCGGACTTAATGGTTCTTCATGCAATAACAGTGTTACTCTGACTTGGAATGCATCTACAGATCAGGACTTTCTGAGGTACAGAATATACGGCGGAACCACTTCCGATCCGGTGACCTTGCTTGATTCCACAACCTCAGGTCAGATCTCTCAAACCACAACGACAATCACAAATCTTACTAAAGATCTGACGTATTATTTTCGTATAACTGCAGTTATTCTGCCAAATGTTCAAAGTGCATATAGTTCTTCGTTATCTCTAAAAGTGCAAACAGGTGTCATTCCTGTAATCAAATCAAAATGGAATGATATTCTTATTTCTTATAACAAAGGTGATTCAATAACATCATTTCAGTGGTACAAAGGAAGCACTCCGATCACAAATGCCACCGGGCAGTATTACAAAACAGGAAAGCAGCCGGGCAGCTATTATGTTTTGGCAACTGATAAGGACGGATGCAAAAATTCATCAAATATTATAACTATAGGATCAGGCAAGAGCCTGACTCTCTACCCTAATCCTGCAACAAACAGCTTTAATCTGACTTTCAACAGCGAATCTTTTGGTAAAACACTGATAAGGATCATCAACTCATCAGGCACTAAACTGATGGAATACCAGGCAGAAAAGCTGAGCTCTGAATTCAACAGCGAGATACCGGTTGGCGGATTGCAATCAGGTACCTATACTGTTGAAATAGTAATTAATAAGACTGAATATCTCTATTCAAGGCTTGTGATTTTGAAGTAAGTACCGATTCAGATTAAATATTTATGAGAACGAACAAAATATATTCCCGGTTTATAATTTTTTCCCTGGTCTTTTTTGTAATGATCAGCACTGAAATATATCCACAGGGCACTGAGAGCAGGAATAAACCTGATAAAGAAGGCAGAATGTATGTCGGATTCAACATTAACCCTGTACAAACCAAAATAAGCAATAATGACTTTTCCTCTGACCTGATGAATGGGAAAGGGAATTCAGCAAATTTTGAATTTAATTTCGGCTATTTCTTTTCCTCAAGGGCTGGAATCAGCATAGGAGCAGGATATTACTCATATTCATCCAAATTGAGCCTTGATTCTGTTTCCATTAAGTATCAGACTCAGGATTCCGAGAACGAAAGTTTTGAAATGAGGATTAAAGGTGAATCGATAGTCGAGACTCAGAAAATATCGATGCTGAGTATCCCTCTGTGTATTCATCTGAGATTCCCTGTTTCAAAAAAAATAAGGATCTTCCTGAGGCCGGGATTTAGTTTTAATGTACCGTTGTCAAAAACTTTTGACGGAAACGGGATTTTTACGTACGATGGTTATTATGCTGAATATCCTGTCCTGCTTCAGAACCTTCCTGAATATGGTTTGCCTTCAGATCTTAATACAACCTCTTCAGGATCTCTTGAACTTAAATCATTCAGTACAGCTTTGGTTGCTTCAGGAGGGATGACATATTCAATCAATAGTAAAATAAGCTTGCTATTTGGCCTTTGTTTTAGCAAATCATTAGGAAATATATCCACATATTCTGCAGATCCTGATTTTAAACTTTCGTCAAAGGCAAATGAGTTGAACACCATTATGGCCGGTAGTTCCGGAGCAGGATTTCAATCTTTCGGCATACGCCTGGGATTTAATTATCTTTTAAAATAATTTAGCATTTTAGACTTCAGTTTTTTATTTCTGTATAATTTCAGAAGAGACTGCTTCCCATAACCTGGACCATTATCAATCCAATTATCCCTGCAATGATAGCAGCAATAGTCATGGGTATCAGATTCCTTTTTATAAGCAAGCCCTCAACGCCGATCAGCCCTACAGTTGCACTGGCTGCAATAACATTATGTACACATATCATATTGCCAAGCGCTCCTCCTATATTCTGAAGGCTGACTACAATCAGCCTTGAAATCTCAAGTTTCTCAGCTACAGAGTACTGGAAAAGAGAAAATAACATATTTGAAACGGTATTGGATCCTGCCATAAAGGACCCCAATGCACCAACAAAAGGATCAGCCAGGGGCCACGCATCGCCGAAAATCCCGGCCATCGCTTTTGCCATGGCTATCGGCATGCTCAGATATCCATTTGGATTTACACCTGTCTGCATCATCAGCCTTACCATAGGAACTGCAAAGATAAGTGCGATGAATGGCCCTTTTAGCCGGACAACAGCTTCCTTCCATGCTAGTGAAACCTGTGGCCGTGTCATCCTGAAAAGCGGAATGCAGAGAAGGGCTACCAGCAGGAATGGCATTATTCCCGGAATATTGAGCGGATCGAAATCAGTTACCACACTTGTTCCGAATAATTCAGGAGAAACATATTTAACATTTTGTATCAGACTATTGAATGGAAGAAACTTCGCCCTTGAGAGAAAGAGCAGAAGTCCGATAAGAAAATAGGGTGTCCAGGCTCTTAATAAAGTATGTTTTCTTTCTGACAGATTAT
Organism: Bacteroidales bacterium; assembly: GCA_035531395.1. Taxonomy (GTDB): domain Bacteria; phylum Bacteroidota; class Bacteroidia; order Bacteroidales; family VadinHA17; genus LD21. The sequence goes on along the minus strand of DATKTA010000027.1, from coordinate 134,289 downwards.
TTGTTATAATAATAGATCCGTTCCAGTTTTTGTTCCACATGGCTCTTTCAGGAAAATCCCATGTTTTCTTTGGAACCAGGAATCCTGCTTTTGTAGTCGGGATAAGTATTGCCAGTCCGGTAAGAGAACCTATAAGGCTTGGGAATTCCGGGCCAAGTATTATTGAAGACATTAGAAACGGGATGATGAAGCATAGTCCTGCAAAAATTGCATAAGGCCATATTGCCAGTCCGTCCCTGAGACTTCTTTTTTCCCCGAAGAACAGGGTCAGCATGCTGACCATAATAAGTGGCATAAGGATCCCTGGTACCGCATGTTGCAGAGCTGTCCAGACACCGGTTTTATCAATAAAGCTGCTATATGACATGCCATTTTCCGACAGGGTATTTATTATTTCAGGTGTCTGTAGTGTTGAACCTATGCCTATTAAAGTCGGAGTGCCGACTGCTCCGAATGAAACAGGAGTGCTGTTTGCAATCAGGGCAACCATAACGGCTGCAAGAGCAGGGAATCCCAGTGAGAGGAGCAGGGGAGCCACCAGTGCTGCCGGGGTTCCGAATCCTGCTGAGCCTTCAATGAAGGCACCAAAAAGCCAGGCTATAATTATTGCCTGTATTCTTCTGTCGCCGGATATGGATTCAAACCCGGAGTTAATTGTTGTAAGTGCACCACTCTCCCTGAGAGTAAAAAGGAGTGTAAGTGCGCCGAAAACTATAAGAATGATCTTAATAGCAATTACTGTTCCGTTAAGTGCGGTGGCCAGTATCCAGTTAACGGGTGTTTCCCATACCAGTATTACAAGAGCAAGGGTGATAACAAATGCCAGCGGCATAGCGCTTGTTGCTTTCCACCTCAGGCCGACCATCAATACCAGAATTGTTACAATTGGAACCAGTGATAAAAGAGCTATCAGGTTTTCGTTCATATATTATTTTGTTGAGATGATATTTTAAAGGTAGACATTATTGTTAACAGCCATAAAAGTTTCATGTTTCAGGTTTCATGTTTTAGGTTGTCAAATTGCCAACTGCCAACTGACTTACCGATTACTGAATTTCCAAAGAGAACAGGTAGATTTTTCTCCTTTCTCCCTTTAGGGCAGGGGCAAAAAAGGAGAAAAATCAGGTTTTTATTCAATATGTCAAAGTAGAATTAGCCTGGGCAGTGAATTCTTCTGTTATTGTTTTGTAATGTTCTTAAAAATTGCTACATTTGCGCCGAAATTTTATAGGAAAAACGATCTGTTAAGGATCGAAAGTTGCAAATAAACAAAAAATTAAAAAAATTAAAAAAATGAAAAACAAATTTTTGATGGGATTAGCTGCTATCGCAATGGTTGCTGTCCTTTCTGGTTGCGGAAAAGCTCCACAGGAGAAAATTGATGAAACAAATTTGGCTATTACAACTGCTCAGACTGCTGAAGCTGCAGTTTATGTTCCTGCTGAATTTGCAGCAGTACAGGATTCAATGAAAGCTATAATGGCTGAAGTTGAAGTTCAGAATGGTAAATTATTCAAGAATTTCAAGAATGTAACGGTTAAGCTTGACCAAACTCTTGCTGCTGCCACACAGGTTTCTGCGAATGCAGCTGCAAAGAAAGAAGAAGTTAAAAAAGAGGTTGAGACTCTGATGACAGAGGTTAAAGCTGTTATAGAAGAGAATGCCGGACTGATGAAAAAAGCACCAAGAGGTAAAGAAGGTGCTGCAGTTCTTGCTCAGATTAAAACTGAAAGTGCTACCATTGAAGCTACTATTGCTGAAGCACAGGGTCTTTATGACAAAGGTGCCTACATGGATGCTGATAATAAGGTAAAAGCTGCGAAAGAAAGAGCAGTTGCTATCAATACCGAGCTGAAAGAGGCTATCGCAAAAGTAAGAAGGTAAAGGCAATTACTTACAATAGAATAAACAGGGGCTGTATCAAAAGCCCCTTTTTTTTAAACTGTATTTCACAGGATGAAAAGGAGCCTGATAAGAATAATTGCTATCATTTCAGCAGTATCATTATTGGCGTTAACCATAATGTGTCTTGTCTATGTTACCCCAGAACAACCTTCGGGAGAAATGAAAGCAGCCCGCAAGGCATTATCGGAAGCCGTTACAGGAGGGGCAGATACTTATTCCAGAAAACTTTATAACCAGGCAATGGTATATTATGATTCTGCCATGGTAAACTGGAAAAGGCAGAATAAAAGGTTCTATATCTTCAGAGATTATGAGAGAGTCAGTGTTTATGCCAAACTATCCGTAGAAAGGGCTGTTGAAGCTGAGGCACTATCAAGAACCAGTGCCTCTGAACTGAATATGAAGCTCCGGCAAAAGATCGGGTCACTTAAAAACCTTGCTTCGGAGCTTGACAGCATTTTTGAAAATTACCCTCTTACTGAGGAGACCCGGATCAGGATTTCACAGGGCATGATGCTGCTTGAAGAGGCAGACATTGCTTATAACAAAGGGATATACTTTCAGGCTAACAGGAAGATAACCGATTCTGAATACCTTCTTACTGAATCTCTTAAGAATGCTACTGAGAATCTTAAGAATTACTTCAAATCATATTATCAATGGAAAAAATGGATAGATCTGACTGTAAATGAATCCCGGAAGAATAATGATTACTCAATAATTATCGATAAATTTTCGCGTAAATGCTACGTTTACTATAATGGCAGTAAGAAATATCAGTTTGACGCAGAACTAGGTAAGAACTGGGTTGGATTAAAACGTGTAAAGGGTGATATGGCCACTCCTGAAGGAATGTATAAGATCACGCAGAAATTCGATAGCCGTAAGACCCGGTTCTATAAGGCACTGTTGCTTAATTACCCTAATGAAGAAGATACTGCAAGGTTCAAAGCAGAGAAAGCAAACGGATCACTACCCGCTGATGCAAAGATCGGAGGTCTGATTGAGATACATGGCAACGGAGGCAAGGGGATTGACTGGACTGAAGGTTGCGTAGCATTGACTGATAAGGAGATGGATCTTATTTATAAAATCGCAAGAGTAGGAACTCCGGTTACAATTGTTGGTTCAATGGTTAATCTTGATTCTATTGTGAAGTAATTAACAGAGCGGCATGGAAAATAATGATTTTAGGGATGATATCACCCTTCCGCCATATAACAGGGAGCCGGAAAATGACATTTTAACTCCTGAGAACCTCATCAGGAAGATGAAGTCGTTATATGAACATTGGCATCAGAATCAGAAGATATTTCGTATAGTCAGAGCTTTAATAATTGCTGCTACTGCTTTTGTAATTTTACTTATTATTGGTTATTTCTTTCTTTATGTTGCTCCGGCTTTGAAAGAACTTCCGGGCATCCGCAAAACGGAAATCACAAATGATGTGGAGCTCCGAAAAGACCCTGCTTACAGGAAACTGATCAGCCAGCTGAACAGGGACATCCAGCGTCTTTCACGCAAATATAACAGCTTTACTTCGGGGCAATCTTATATTGTAATAAATACAACAGAAAACAGGTTTTTTCTTTTCCGCAATAAAAAGCTGGTAAGGGAAGGCTTCTGCAGTTCCGGATCATATACCATGCTTCAGACCGAAGGTGACAGAAAATGGATATTCAAAACACCCAAGGGAAGATACTGGATACAGGGAAAAATAACGCATCCTGTCTGGAGAAAACCTGACTGGGCCTTCGTGGAGGAAGGCCTGCCAATTCCTGCCAAAGAACATCCATCACGCTATGAATATGGTGTACTTGGGGATTATGCAATGTCAATTGGTGATGGCTATCTTATACATGGTACAATTTACAAGCGTTTTCTTGGAATGCCGGTAACTCACGGATGTGTCCGGCTCGCTGATGATGACCTTGAAGCCATCTATAATACCTTAAGCGTTGGCTCAAAAGTATATATTTTCTGATCTCACACCTGAAAATAAAATGGAACCTGAAACAGAAAAAAAGATAACCGGCAGGATGAAACTGTTTATATCAGCAGCTGTATTCCTGGTTTTGTTCATTATTTATTATTCTATAATGATGATCATGAGCCCGGTTAAAAAATATGCAGAAATGAGGAGTGAATCAGGTATTGATTCAACAGAGATAACCAATAAGGGTAATCCGGTATTTTCAGATTCAACATATCTTAAGTTGTTAAAGGAGAAGGCTTTTCTGCAATCAAGGATGATAATGGCCGAAACAGATTCAATTTATCTTACACTGAATCTTGGCGACAGCACTGCTCATCTTGAGATTAGTGGTGTATCTGTTCATAAAGTGAAGTTCCCTGAAATGGAAGCCAGCAAAATATTCATTAAGGGTGATGAGAACCTTATTTTATCACTGATGTCAAACCCGTTTGAAATAGCCAGGGACTGGGCCACCATAAAGAAAGAACCTGTAATGATTAAGATGGCACCCAAAGACACATCGGAATATAAGCCAGATATAATGCCTGATACATCACTTACCGAACCGGTTAATTATATTCTTGAGATGACTGACGGGACAAGAATATATATCTGCCAGCTTGAGAATGATAAGCCTCAGGACAGTTGGAGCCGCTTCATCTTTGATTTCAAATATCGGATGCGCGATGCATGGAATTCAATGAAGAGCATAATCCGGTTCAGGGTGCCTGAATATCATCTGTTTATAAAAATATATCTTCCGAGGTCTGATGCCAAAATCATTTACAGAGCTATACCAAAATATGGCCAGGTAGGTTTATACAGGGAATAGTTAATTTCTTTTTCCGGATTTACTTTCACCAAAAGAAAAAAGATGTAAGTTTGGTAAGGTAGTAAATGCTAAAAATAATCATACATGGGAAGATTTACCGGAATACTTGGAATTATTGTAATTCTCGGACTGGCATATCTCTGGTCAAATAACCGAAAAAGGATCAATTACCGCCTGGTAACTGTTGGATTGCTCCTTCAGGTAACTCTTGCAATATTTATACTCAAAGTGCCTCTGGGGCAGGAGATTTTCTACTGGCTTGGTAAAGCAATTAATAAACTTCTCGATTTTTCAAAAGAAGGCGGACTGTTTGTTTTTGGAGATCTCACAAGAATTACTGAAATACTTCCTGCCGGAATAGTAAAAAGCGGAGTCTTCCTGTTTATACTTCTGCCAACAATAATTTTTGTCTGCGTTCTGGTGGCAATGGCTTATCATGTGGGATTGATGCAAAGGGTTATTGCTGTGTTGGCAAGGTTTGTTCACTGGGCTATGAGGGTAAGTGGAAGTGAGGCTTTGTCAAATGTTGCCAGTGCCTTCGTCGGACAGGTTGAAGCTCAGATTATGATCAGACCTTATCTCTCAGGGATGACACGCTCTGAACTACTTGCTTCTATGACAGGCAGCATGGCCTGCATTGCCGGTGGTGTTATGGCAGTTTATATCTCGATGGGAGTACCGGCATCATATCTGCTTGCAGCAAGCTTAATGGCTGCACCCGGTGCTCTTGTCATATCAAAAATAGTATATCCTGAAACTGAAGAGTCTGAAACAAAAGGAGTTATCAAGCTTGAGGTAAAAAAAGAGCATTCAAATCTCATGGATGCTATTTCACATGGAGCCAGCGACGGAATGAAGATTTCCCTCAATGTCATTGCAATGCTGATAGGTGTTATTGCACTTATTGCCCTTGTTGATGCCTTGCTCGGATATTTTGGTCATTTTCTTGCATGGACGGGATTATCCCTGAGCGGTATTGGTCTTGATGTTGAAAACCTGAGGTTAAAAGATGTTGTAGGATCATTCTTCAGCCTCTTTGCCATTGTAATGGGTGTTCCTGTGTCAGAGTCGATGGATGTCGGTTCGCTCATGGGTACAAAAATGGTAATCAATGAGTTTGTTGCTTATTCTGATCTCACACCTATGATTCAGCAGGGTGTCTTAAGTTCCAAATCTGTTATTATAGCCAGTTTTGCATTATGTGGTTTTGCGAACTTCAGCTCTATTGCCATACAGCTTGGAGGGATTGGGACTCTGGTCCCAACCAGAAAAGCTGATCTTGCTCATCTCGGGTTTAAAGCTATGATCTGCGGAACAATGGCATCATATATCTCAGCATCTCTGGCCGGAATGCTGCTGTAGGGATTATTCGCTTAGGTGGTTTCCCCCTCTTTGCGCAAGCAGAGAGGGGGATGCTTCGCAAAGCAAAGCAGGGGGTGAGTTCGTGAATATCAGGGAATTACGACCTCGTCACCTTTGGTTCCTCGGTCGTGATCCCTGGGGGGGGACCTGGCAAAGCCAAAGCAAACCCCCTGTAAGCTAATTGGCTTATAGGGGGTTTTGTTTTTTTATGAACTTCACAAAACAAGTTTTGTTCGTTCATTTAAAAAGCAAAACCATCCAGACGATTCCGTCTGGATGGTTTGCTTTGGCTTTGCGGAGAGAGGGGGATTCGAACCCCCGGTACAGTTACCCATACGGCAGTTTAGCAAACTGCTGGTTTAAGCCACTCACCCATCTCTCCTTCTATCCTCCGAAAGAATGATCGAAGGAAGAAAATATCTCAAATAACAAAATCACTGAGCGCGACAAAAGTAGAAAAACATGCATTAAGTTCAAAATAAATAAAATTTTTATTTTAAAGCCTTCAGAAGGTCAGCTACCATCCTGAAATTTTCTGAGGTCTCTTCATCTAGATCTTCCGATGATATTTTCCCGGATTTTACAAATGCCAGGAACCTGCTCAGAATAAAATTCCTGGGCATCTCCTTCTCCCTTATGTATAATGAGTTTGCAACAGTAATGCCTTCCCTGCTCTCCAGTATATGATTCTTGAAATCAAGTGTCGATAAGAGATCTTCTGCATTGGCAAATCCCCTAGGGATCCTGACAACAATATCCCTGGTAGTCTCAGTATTGAAAAAGGTATTCTTTAGTTGCTCTGCCAGGCCGTTTTCCTCTTCATTATCGAAAACCAATACAGCAAAATCCATTCCCCAACCCAGCAGGATATTGCACAGGAGCGGAATAGTTGAAATATCCATCGAAGGTATCAGGTTTATCTTGCCTTTAAAGCCTGTAAGAAGCATGATGGAATTCAGCATATAGAACGTCCCGGTATCACTGACAATAAGGTTCATTCTCTTCTGCGAGAATCCCTCTCCTGACATTGGATTACCCATTATGCTCTGCAGAGGAGTGAGGGTGTCAGTATTTGCCGATGATAACCTCAGAGGATCAAGAATTCTTGTTGTACTTCGCAGGTTGTCCATATCATCTCTCTGTACTGCAAGTACACGGTGGAGTTTAGTAATTTCAACAAGATGAGGTGAATGTGTAGTATATATGACCTGAATACTATCCTTGATATCTTCAAAAACCTTGAGTACATCCTCCTGGGCCCGTGCATGAAGGCTAACTCCTGGTTCATCAACGAGCAATATCAGTTGCCTGTTTTTAAGGTTGGCCGACGCCTTTAGCTCCATGTAAAAAGAAAGGAACCACCTCACACCACGGCTTCGCTGTTTAGGATAAAGTCTTTCACCTTCATCTTTGATCCAGAATTCAAGATAGGGTTTTCCTGCCTTTGTAGCGTAGGATGCATTGTAATGTTCAAGCTCAAACTGAATATGAATCTTATTGTTCCGGCCAATCGACTGCTGCCAGAAATCTTGGAAATTCCTGGTAAGAGACTGGTTGAGATTTTCAATCTTCTGCTTGAGTATTCTGCTCGACTGCTGCTGGAAGAATGAATAATCAAGCCCGGCGAGTGAAAGAAAATTACGAGCTGCTTTGTAGCCTTCCACCTGTTCATTACCTGAGACAATATCATCAAGGTCAATCCTGTTTGGAAGCAAACTGCCAAAATCCTCAAAAAGCTCAATAACAGGGCAAAACTCAAAGTACTTCATTCCCAGCATATTGCTGTTATATCCCGATTTATATGATACTATCGTTTTACCGGCCTTTATCGTGGCCTCTTCTTCATAACTGCCACCTAAGATAAATCCTGAAAAAGCAATATGGTTATCCAGTTCTGAAAGACGGTTATCTCTCTCTTCCATTGTCCTTTTGAAATCATTCAGTACTGAATCCCACTGCTGAACATTTTCACCATCAGAATCATGCATAAGCAGTGTCATTTTCTGATGTCGCTCCTCAAGTCGTGCCGACAACTCTTTAAGATGGTTATCAGCAGATATATACCTTTCATTCAGCTTTCTCCACTTCTCTCCTGCTGCCTTGATTCTATGCTTCGAAGCAAGTTCAGCCAGCCTGTTTTCTCTCTCTCTTTTTAATTCATTAAGTCGTTTCCTTAGTTCAGCATTATCCGAATCCTCCCCTATCTCTTCGTCCTTATTTTTCATGCCAAACCACTTGAAGCCCTTAAGCTTAATCCCTTCATTGCCTGTTATCAGCCGTATATCTTTCTCTTCCTCATTCAATTTTGAAATTGCCGATTCAAGAGATTCAATATTCCTCATCTCATCGCCAAGTCCGATGATGACGTTTTCAAGATAGAGTTTCCATGCGTCCTCAAGTGAATCGAGATAATGGCTTATTTCACCTCCAACTTTTACAACAGATGAGAGATCTGCTATCCATTCCCTTATAAGTTCAACCTCCTTCTGAGATGACAACAATTCTTTAAGTTCAGATCCTGCATCCCCTGTGATTTTAAGAAGCCAGCCGTCAGGTACTGCAAACCTGCAGCTTACTTCGGGCAGTGACAGGTCGCTCCGAAGTACATCCTCTGATATAATTCCGGTATAAAAATTCCTTAGCCCTTCAAGAATAGAGGTTTTTCCCGATTCATTCTGACCTATCAGACAGGTAATATTATCAGGTGACAGGTTTTGCCATCCTGAATCCACGATCGATCTGAAATTCCTTATTTTGAAAGCTATGAGTTTCATCCTGGCTGCTGGTTTAAATTTGAAACCCGATTACCGTTACATCATCTACCTGTTGTGTTTTCCCCTTCCATTCCTGAAAAGTTTTTTTAAGAACAGATAACTGCTTTGTCATATTCATACCCTGAACAGACTCAATCAAATCTCTGAATCTCCAGTACTTGAACTTCTTATCGGTCAGTTCACCAAACTGGTCACAATATCCGTCTGAGAAAATATAAAAAGTGTCACCGGGTGAAGTGGGAAAAGTATAATTTGTAAACGATTTTTCTATTACAGGATCTATTCCAAGTGTCATATTATCTGCCTTAAATTCTTTAAGTTCTCCATTCCTTACCATATACAGGGGACGTCCTGCTCCTGAAAAATCCATTCTTTTTGAATTAATATCTATAAGGCACAGGCCAATATCAATACTATCCTTTGTATCAGAGCTGATACCAGTCTGACCTAATGCTTTCATAATCTTTTCCCTCATCAGGTTAAGAATCCTGTTTGCTCTGGTGCACCCTCCCGATTGCAGTATCTCGTTCAGAAAGCTTATCCCTAAAATGCTCATTAGAGCTCCCGGCACTCCATGTCCTGTACAATCTCCGGCAGCAATACATATCTTTTGCCGGTCGCGGAAAGTATAATAGAAATCGCCGCTTACTATATCGCGGGGTAAAAAAAGTATAAAAAAATCGCTTATAACTCCTTTAATCTGTTTGGGGTCAGGCATTAATGCATGCTGAATAATACCGGCATATCTCAGACTGGAAATATGGTCGCTAATTTCCATATCATCTGCAAGTGAAATTATATCCCTTTCATCCCGGGCAAAAATCTCCATTCAATGGACTCTTTTAAAAATGAAACGAAATATAATAAATTTTCAACCAGTACTCAAACCGAAAAGGCCTTATTTAAGTCTTCTGTTCAACAGAACAACATTTTCTACATGATGAGTATGAGGAAACATGTCGACCGGTTGTACCTTAATAACAGAATAATGGTCCGACATCAGTTGAATATCCCTCGCCTGGGTGGCGGGATTACAGCTTACATATACTATTCTTTGAGGAAAAGCCAAAAGTATCGATTTAATAACATCTTCATGCATACCGGCTCTTGGAGGATCAGTAATAATGACATCAGGTCTGCCATTTACAAGAAAGAAATTCTCTGACAGGACATCCTTAATGTCTCCTGAAAAAAATTGAGTGTTGCCTATGTTATTAATCTGAGAATTTATTCTCGCATCTTCAACAGCTTCCTCAACATATTCAATACCAATAACCTGTTTGGCTGAACCTGCAAGATAATTGGCAATAGTTCCGGTTCCGGTGTAAAGATCATAAACAATTTCATTACCGGTCAGTCCCGCCAAATCTCTGGTAATCCTGTACAAAGTGACACCCTGTCTGGTGTTGGTCTGATAGAATGATTTGGGACCTATCCTGAACTTCAGCCCATCGATTTCTTCGGTCAGGTAACCCTGTCCCTTGTAATGTACAGGTAACTGGTCTCCCAGGGAGGAGTTTTTCTTTGTGTTTATAATATATTGAAGGGATATGATCTGAGGATACTCATTCAAAAGAAAATCGAGAAGTCCAATCCGACTGGATTCATCTTCATGCGAAAATACCATTATCACCATGACACTGCCATCCAGCGAATTCCTGATAACGATATTCCGGAGAAATCCCTTTTGCTCCTTAAGATCGAAAAAACTCAGCCCATTCTCCAGAGCATATTTCCTCAGGCTGTTCCTGATTGAATTTGACGGCTCAGGCTGAAGGTGGCACTCTTTAATATCAAGCACTTTATCAAATAATCCGGGAATATGAAATCCAAGAGCCGGTTCCTTTTCCACCGGAAGACCTGATTTTATTTCATCATCAGTAAGCCACCGACGGTTCGAAAATGTATATTCAAGCTTATTCCTGTAAAAGTATTCCTCTTCCGACCCTCTTATCTGAGACATTTCAGGGATATCAGCCTTTCCTATCCGTATCAGGCTGTCACGTACCTGTTTCTCCTTAAACTTCAGCTGAAGCTGGTATGGGAGATGCTGCCACCTGCATCCTCCGCACGTACCAAAATGAATGCATCGTGGATTTATCCTGTCGGATGAATATTCATGAAACTTAACAACCCTGCCTTCAAGATATTTCTTTCTTTTTCTTACAACTCTTATATCAACAACATCTCCCGGTATAAGCATGGGGACAAATACAACCATGTTATCTACCCTGGCAATTGCATTGCCTTCAGCGCCTATATCAGTTATCCTTACCCTCTCAAGCAAGATATTTGACTTCTTTCTGCTCACTCTTATTACTGATTTCCCTTTTTCTGCTTCTATCTGCTTTCCTTAAGGTCATAAAGAAACTCAATTCCTTCAATCATAGCAGGCAGGACACCATCACTATGGTCAGCACCCGGAATGATAACTTTCCTGATTATATCAGATGAAGTACCTGCCTGAATCATTTCACTGTAGATATTTTCAGTAGTTATCGGATTTACCTGTGTATCACTTCCGCCGTGAATAAAAAGAAGTGGTTTGTAACTATGCCATGCCTCAATGCTGTTTAATCTGAAAGCATTCCTGACTGATGAATAATTGTCAGATATCTTGTACCCTGAAATAAATGAGGAGGTCAGGAGTTCAGGGATGGATGTTGAAAGCTGGGAGTTTATCTGTTCAAATGATTTTGTACCATTATACAGTGTACTTATCCTTGATGCAAAAGGTTCATTGAAGATATCTGATGCAGGATTTGTAATCTGATTATAAGCAGAATATGCGTTGAAGATATAACCTATATAAACAGGCATCGGATATGTGGATACACCAACCATGGATGAGAAGAGTAATCCTATGTCATACGGTCCTGCACCACATACACTGCCGGCAAGATTAAAATCATTGTTGTATTCCAGCTCAAGCGCTTTATGCAGGGCAAGTGTTGCCCATCCTCCCTGTGAATAACCTATAAGGTAATAATCGTTAATAGTATTTATATCAGGCAGTTCTGAATCATCAAGCTCCTCAGTAGCATAAAACATATCTGTAATTGAAGTTACTGTTGGTTCCTTAACCAGGTATGGATGAGGAATACTGACCGATTCTCCAAAGCCGGGATAGTCGGGAATAACAACAACAAAACCCATTGAGGCAATTATCTCAACAAGTACATATGCGTTATTAAGCGGATATATGCTTGGAGCCTGGTTGTTTAATGTATTGGTCCCGTTCTGGAATGAAAGAACCGGATACTCTCCCTTGTTAACGGGAACAGAAACCAGCCCTGAAGCATTTACATCTTTACCATCGATCGTAGTCTTATAAACAATCCTGAACACCTTTACATCGCTTTCAACATACTGCTTCAGAGAAATTACACTCTGATCCTGAAATGAAGCCATATCAATCATACTGTTGATAGAATTCACCGAATATGTGTATATAAGCTCATCCGATACCAGGTATAAATTTACCGGTTCATCATTATCCCTGGTACACGATGCAGTGAATGATACAAGTGCAACAATTACTATTATTTTAGGTATGGAAATCCTATTAAATTCCATTTAGAACATTTTCTTTAAATATCTGAAACCTCTGCAAATATAGTTATTCCGGGCCAATACTATTGAAATTACATTTAATGATCTATTTACCAATGTATTACACTGTGTTTCACAAAGAAAATCACAGAGTTCAAAACAGCGTAACTCTGTGCATAACTACTTGAAAATCCTTGGTTTAAAAATTAATTTGTCTAAAACTTGCATTTACCTCCGGTTTTTCGGAAATTAGTAAATGAAATTTGTCTCGCAGCAAATTTTTACATTTTAACTTTTTAATGCCAGAACCCATGAAAAATGTACTCACTTTCGTGCTATTCTATATTATTATATTTCAGTCGAATGCTCAGAATCTGATCACTAATCCCGGATTCGAATCATGGCAGAAAATTAATAAACCAGACGGATGGACCACGGCTCTTGCCTGTACCAAAGATTCTGCAGTTATATATTCAGGCGCTTATTCCTGTAAACAGGTAACTGCGACAGATTCAAAAGAGCTTGGTCAGCTGATTCCTGTCACACCAGGCAGCCAGTACACTATCTCATTCTGGTACAGGAATGATCCGGCAGGAACCGGTAATGGTTGCAGGATCTGGTCAAATTGGAAGGATATTGACGGAAACTCCATTTCAGATGATGCCTCAATCCCTCTGCTTCATTCAGGATACCTTAACAGTGATTCCTGGGTTCAATACGCTGCCGAAGTAACTGCGCCGGCAGATGCACATTTCTTTAACCTTATTATCAGAACACTTCCAAATTCCATAACATTCTGGGATGATGTGCTCTTTGAAGAGAGTATACCAACAGGTCTTCATGAATCTGTTTCAGACGATATAATTATATATCCTGTTCCGGCACATAATTATCTGAATATCAGCAATATACAAAACATACAACGCATTGATATACAGACAATTACAGGAAAAAGGATCTGGTCGCAAAAAATCAACAATGAAGAAAATATGGTTATCCCGCTCTCCGGGATTAAAGATGGTATATATATTGTTTACCTGAACCGGCAGGGCAAAATCCACACAAGGAAATTCATCAAAATCTCCTATTAATTTTTTAAATAGTACAGGTATTCAGAAACAACCTGTTGCCTCAGGCCATCAGCCTTACACCGGATTTATTATATTTGCACACATTTTCACTGACGCATGGTCTCGGTACAGGAAATTTCAGTATCATTTGGCAGCTTTGATCTGCTTACAGGCATATCCTTTCTTATCAATGAGCAGGACCGCATAGGGCTTGCCGGAAAGAACGGTGCCGGAAAATCAACACTCCTTAAAATAATTGCAGGACTTCAGAGCCCATCTTCAGGTATTATAGACATGTCGAGGGATGTCTCTATTGGCTATCTGCCTCAGCAAATGAAGGTGAGCGATACCACTACAGTGCTAAATGAGACTCTTACAGCTTTTGCTGAAATAAACAATCTTTCGGATGAAATAGAGAGCTGCAGCGCTGAGATTGCAAGGAGAGACGACTATGATTCTCCTGAATATCTTAAGCTATGTGATCATCTGACCATTGTCGAAGAACGTTACAGGATGATGGGAGGAAATAATTATATGGCCGAAGCAGAAAAAACCCTTGCCGGGCTTGGATTTGAGCGGAAGGATTATGACAGGGCAACAAAGGAGCTTAGCGGAGGATGGCGGATGAGAATCGAACTCGCAAAGATACTGCTGAAAAAACCATCACTTTTCCTTCTCGATGAGCCTACTAACCACCTCGATATAGAATCGATACAGTGGCTGGAATCTTTTCTTGAATCATATTCAGGTGCTGTTCTCCTGGTCTCGCACGACAAAGCATTCCTGAATAATGTTACTAACAGGACAATTGAGATCTCACTTGGCAAAATCTATGACTATAAGGCATCCTGGTCAAAATACCTGGTTCTCAGGAAGGAAAGAAGAGAACAGCAGATTGCTGCCTACAGGAACCAGCAAAAAATGATCGAAGACACTGAAAAATTTATTGAAAGGTTCAGGTACAAAGCAACAAAAGCCGTTCAGGTACAGTCAAAGATCAAACAGCTCGATAAGGTTGACAGACTGGAAGTGGATGATGAGGATACAAGTGCAATTAACCTCAGATTTCCCCCGGCGCCACGTTCAGGTACCGTAGTTGTCGAATCAAGAGAACTTTCGAAAAGTTACGGCCTTTTAAAAGTTCTTGACAGGATAGACTTCAAAATACAACGGGGTGAAAAAATAGCATTTGTAGGACGCAACGGAGAAGGGAAAACAACATTCTCAAGGATAATAACCGGGGAAATTGATTTTATTGGAGAACTTAAACTAGGACATAATGTAAAAATAGGCTACTTCGCCCAGAACCAGGATGAGCTTTTAAATGAGAACAAGAGTGTTCTGCAGACAATTGATGATGTTGCAAAGGGTGATATAAGGACAAAGATCCGTGATATGCTCGGCGCATTTCTATTCAGGGGAGATGATGTTGAGAAAAAAGTCAGGGTATTGTCAGGTGGAGAAAGATCAAGGCTGGCCCTTGTAAAGCTCCTTCTCGAACCAATTAACCTGCTCGTTCTCGATGAGCCTACCAATCACCTTGATATGAGGTCAAAAGATATTCTGAAAAAAACCCTTATCAACTTTGATGGCACATTAATTGTGGTATCGCATGACAGAGATTTCCTTGATGGTATTGTTGGAAAGGTATATGAATTCAGAGATAACAGGATAAAGGAATACATTGGAGGAATATATGACTTCCTGAGAAAGAAGAAGTTGCAGAATCTGAAGGATATTGAGAAAAGGGAAATGGCCCTTAAGTCAGCACCATCAGGAGAAAACTCTTCGAATAAGCAGAAATACCTCGAAAGAAAGGAGTATGAACGGAACCTGAGAAAGCTGAAAAAGAGACTGGAAGCATCCGAGTCTTTGATCGAAAAAATCGAGGCAGAAATAATGGCTGTGGATAAATCCTTCATGGAGCCAGGCAGTATATCGGAATCCCAGGAGTCAGATTATAACAGATACAGGGATCTGAAGGATCGGCTTAATGAGGAGATGAACAGATGGACTCTTTACAGTGAAGAGCTTGAAGAATATATTAAGGATAAAGGTGTATGACGGAGTATCAGTTTGAGAAGGAATATATGGTACATGTCTATGAAATGGGACCTGACAGAATATTGTCAATGCCTTCACTTTTCAACTTTATGCAGGATATTGCATCAGATCATGCTGAATCACTCGGCTTTGGAAGGGATGATCTCATGAAGGATAAAAGGTTCTGGGCTCTTTCAAGAATGTATGCTGAAATTGAACAATGGCCGAAATGGGAGGATAAAATAATTGTGAAAACCTGGCCTAACGGAACAGATAAGTTATTTGCCCTCAGGAACTACGAGATAAGATTCCCTGATGGAAGAATAGTAGCTCAGGCTACATCATCATGGCTCGTACTTGATTATACCACCCGAAGAATTCAGCGTCCGGAAAATGCCTTAAGCCATTTCAAGAGGAACTTTGAACCAATGGATTCTCCGCTGAGATATGCATCAAAATTGGAGGCAGCTGACGGGGAGTCGATTAAATCTGATCCATTCAAAATAAAAATCAGCGATCTGGATATTAATCTACATACAAATAATGTCAGGTACCTGCAGTGGATAAATGACACTTACGACCTTGATTTCGTGATGAAAAATTCTCCTAAATCGGTTGAAATAAACTATCTTTCCGAATCGTTGTTTAACGAAGATATCATTGTACAAACTACTAAAGAAAATATTGATAAAGGCTATTTCAACCATTCAGTCTTCAGAGAAAATGATAATAAAGAGCTTTGCAGGATCAGGATCGGGTGGACCGGGAAACCACAGAGACAGTAAGGGGATGAAGAAATACAACACCAATATTATTTCACTGCTTGCACTTCTGTCCTTAATAGTTCCGGCATTTCTTTCATCATGCAAAACTACAAAGACAACTGTTGACACAAAGGATCTTTCATACCTTTACAATCCCACAAAGAATTCATTTAATCCAGGCTATTTTGTAAGCATTCAGTCGGATGAATCAGCCACTGTAACTGTAAGATTTCTGTCCAATGAACTTTTTTTCTCGGAAGCTAACCCGGAAGGAGTTCCAACTGCCGGTATTATAATCAGTGCCAGACTCTTCAGAGTGAATGAAGGACGATTGCTTGTCGATACTGTCTCTTACAACATCAATATCATAAAGGAGGGAAATAAGAGGGAATATCTTTATAATGTACCTCTTAAGATTGAGAGCGACAATAAGTACCTTGTTGAGCTGAAGGTACTGGATCGACTGCGCATGATTGTCTCTCAGTCATTTGTACCTTTTAATACCCTTTCCCCTCTTAATAAGTATAACTTCATAACTCTCGGTTATTTCAATAAAAACCAGCTGTTCTCAAAAGTAATCAGAGTTGATGAATACTTAAGTCTTAAATATTCAAGGGGCCCGATCGACTCATTATATATTTCATATTTCAAACCTTTTGATGTTGTCCCTGATCCTCCTTCTATGACGCTGCCTCAGAAGACACTTGATTATGATCCTGACAGGATCGTTCCCCTGCAATTTTCGGACACACTGCCAATAATGTTTCCCAGAAAAGGGATTTATCTATGCTCGGTTGACAGCAGCATAAAGGATGGTTATACACTTTTTAATTTCGGGAAATCATATCCCAACATGACAACTCCTGAAGAGATGATTGAGCCTCTGATATATCTTGCCTCACAGTTTGAGCTGGACCAGATGAAGGCCAGTTCAAGGCCTAAAGTTGCCCTTGATGATTTCTGGATTAAATGCGGCGGTAACATAGAAAGAGCACGTGAACTTATAAGAATATATTATACCAGGGTGGTTTATGCAAACCTGTATTTTACATCTTATACTGAAGGCTGGAGGACCGAACGAGGCATGATATATTTAATATACGGACCTCCCGACAAAGTTTATAAAAATCAGGAAGGGGAGTCATGGGGTTATAGAAAGCCTGTCGTAAAATCTTCATGGGGAGGCAGATACACGGTTAAAGAGGATTACCTGTTCTTCAATTTCAAACAAAGGGAAAATATTTTTTCCGACAATGATTACTATCTCAGCAGAAATGAAACTCTCATCACTTTATGGGATCAGGCAATTTTAAGCTGGAAAAAAGGAATTGTTTTCAGACTTGACAACCCGGAGGGTGTTTAAAAAATTTATCAGAATATCATGCAGAAAGAATCGGAATGTATTTTCGGCATAAGGACTGTTATTGAAGCTATCAAAGCTGGAAAACAGATTGACAGGCTGCTAATAAAGCAGGGGCTTCAAGGGGCCCTTTACCATGAACTAATGGCCGAAGTGAAAGAATACAATATTGTATATCAGATAGTTCCGCTGGAAAGAATAGAGCTTGTTACCCGAAAGAATCACCAGGGGGTACTGGCCTGGTTGGCTCTCGTGGAATTTCAGAGTATAACAAACCTCCTTCCTGGCATATACGAAAAAGGTGAGGACCCCCTTTTAATTGCTCTTGACGGTGTTTCTGATGTGAGAAATTTCGGAGCCATAGTCAGGACTGCAGAATGTCTTGGTGCACATGCTATTATTATTCCTGAAAAGGGTTCAGCAAGGATTACCGCTGATGCTATTAAAACTTCTGCAGGAGCACTTCATTCATTTCCTGTCTGCAGGGAGAAAAGCCTGGTCCGCACTATTGAATACCTTAAAGAATCAGGACTTAAAGTGATATGTGCCGGGGAAAAATCCGGCAAGATCGTTTCTGAATCATTACTAAGCGGTCCCTTAGTTTTAATTATGGGCTCTGAAGACAAAGGCATAAGCCGTGAGCTTAATTCACTGGCCGATAACCAGGTAAGAATTCCCATGACGGGTTCGATAGGATCACTTAATGTATCCGTTGCATCAGGTATTATGCTGTATGAGATATTGAGACAACGCGGATTAATGTCTTAACCAATAATATTTCTTATCCTTTCATCAAGCATCTTCTGGTCGGAAGTAAAAGAAGCCAGTCCGGCAAGAGTGAGTAAGGTGTCCGGAGCTATTTTCCCGTCTTTTATCTTATTTTCCCATCTTGAATGGACCGGTATCTTACCATCTGAAAGAATATATCCTTTTTCCTCTTTAGTAAGAGTGGGGAACATATCTTCGCAACCCTCATCATGGGCAATATGAATCAGTTCTGTTCCTGATGCCGGGACTTTCTCAGAAATAATCCCGGAGAATCTGAGCACCTTATTATCCACCTCCCAGAACTTTTCAACACCTGAATCCCTTACTGAGTCAAAAATGCTGATCTCATAATTCTCATGCATTCTCGATTTAAATTTATCTTTAAGTTGCTGATGTCCGGCTGCAGCAACTTTTGGTGGCATTGTAAATACATCGGTGCCGGCAAGAAGATCAAGCTGATTATGATTACGCAGACTTGCTGCGATCAGTTTTGTCTGCCAGGGATTCTCTGCAGATAAACCGGTTACCCAGTTTTGTGATGCAATGACTGTCATCTCACCAGCACCTGATCCATCACCCAGCTTATTATTGATCATATATGCACCTATCCTGCCGAGAAAAACATTCAGATAATCGGGTCTGGCAAGCCTTGTCACAAGGACATTCTGACGGGCGCTGAATTCAAGAGTGAAGTTGATCTTTACTCCTGCATCTTTGAGCATCCTTGCACCTAAAAGTCCCTCAGCAGTATAGGGTACTTTTACAATAAACTGATCAGGACAAATCTCATGCAATCTCTTCCCATAATACTGTATAGCTTTAATATCATGTGCAGTATCAGTATGCAGCTCTACACTGACATATCCTCCGAACCGTGAGGCAAGTCTCAGACCATGCCTTGCATTAAGAATAAACGCAATCTCCTTTACCTTCTCTTCAAGCGGAAGATCCCTTACTACAGCCTTAGCCTCGGAGATAAAGACATCATAAATACCTTTCTGTATCTCATTGTTCAGAAGAGTATTATTTGTTGTCAGAGCGCTCATCTCATCTGTCCAGTTTGCCTCTGCCTCCTGCATGTCCCCGGTATCGAGCCAGAGTTCCGTACCTGCATTGACAAGTGATTCCCAGAAAGGATCTTTTTTGCCGGTAAAATTTCTCTCGTTACGATCTTTCCAGATAAAATCGCTGATTCTTGTGTTCAGGTCTGCCATTGGTATAGTTATTTATTATAAGTACTCACTTTCCACCTGTAATGCTCAGAAGGTCATCACCAGTTGCCTGCTGATAAACCTTCAGCCCAAATTCGTCAATAATTGCAAGAAGGTGTTCAAAAATTTCAGATTGGATATTTTCAAAAGGGACGAGTTGATTGTTCTTTGTAAAAGCAATAAGTTGCAGAGGCAATCCGTCTCCTTCAGGATCTCTGTGCCGCAGAATCAAAGTCTGGGTAGGATCTATTGAAGGATGAAAACGAAGATAACTCTCCATATAATATCTGAAAAGCCCAAGGTTTGTAGGGGCTGAATGGTCAAAGAACGGTGAATTGGCGTTAGTATCGGACGGGCTGTCCAATGAATTCCTGTCACTATTTTCAAAATATTCATTGAGTAAGGGATACTTTGATAATTTTGCCTTAAATTCAGCATCAACGAACCTTATCGAGCGCATATCAATAAAGATAGCTCTCCGGATACGTCTTACACCCGACTCCTCCATTCCTCTCCAGTTCTGGAAAGGTTCATTTACCAGTGAATAAGTAGGGATGGTTATAATTGTTTTATCAAAATTCTGAACTTTGACGGTGTTAAGGCTGATATCTGTTACTGTACCATCAACTTCCTTTGCCGGAATGGTGATCCAGTCACCCACAGAAAGCATCTTGTTAACCGACAGCTGAATACTGGCTACCAGACCCAGAAGTGTATCTTTAAATACCAGTATCAGCACTGCTGCCATTGCACCAAGGCCGGCAAGGATACTGGTAATATCCTTTCTGAAAATTACTGAAATGATGATGAGGATTGCTAAAACAACTACAGATATCTTTAAAAGCTGAACATACCCTTTGATATGTCTGTGCTGGGCGATAGGAAGTGTATTATAAATCTTGTGCCAGGATTCAATAAAGGAATTCATTATTATTGTAGCAACAAGAACCATATAAACATATGCCACCTTGTGAACAAAAACCATCCACAGGGGATATGCCTCCAGTACCCATCCGGCTGAAAACCAGATTACAAATGCAGGAGCGAAATGAGACATTCTGCTGAAAACCTTATTCTCAAGAAAAATATCGGCCCAGGTTGATTTGGTCCGG
This sequence comes from Bacteroidales bacterium, assembly GCA_035531395.1. Lineage (GTDB taxonomy): Bacteria > Bacteroidota > Bacteroidia > Bacteroidales > VadinHA17 > LD21. The sequence goes on along the minus strand of DATKTA010000027.1, from coordinate 113,561 downwards.
TGTAAGATCCTGGTGACAACCCTGGAAATAATGAATTTAGCTATCACGTTTGTCAGCCAGCTTACCAGCAGGACAATCATCACCAGTGCAATTGTACTAAATAATGAAGAAAGGCTGTAACTTAATCCGGTTTTAATAAACAAGTCTTTAAGCCAGATTGCAGGATCAGTTCTTATTAGCATAAAATATCTATCTGTTAATAATGGGCAAAAGTATATAAATTATCAATCCGATTGGACAGATACTTGCAATTAACAGAAATGATTATCCGGTCGGAGAGAAGAAAATTCTCATTTAATCATGGAAGGACGGATGTAATGAAAAATAATCTGTCTTCCCCCTGGAAAGCAGGCCTGCTAAACATGCAGATCAACCTTTGAATTGAGTCCTTTTTTATTGAGAGAGCGGCTCATGGTATTAAGCACCTCCACTGAGCCCAGCCTGACCTCGCATTTACCCTTAAAATGAACAATAAGAGCACACTGTTCTGCCTGAACCTCATCATGGCCGCATACCTCGACAAGTGACTTGATAACATGCTCGAAAGTATTTACATCATCATTATAAAGGATAAGTGAAGCTGATTCGCCTCCACTGTTGAGCTTGTCGTTTCTATGTAATGTTCTTTCTTTCATTTCAGGTATTCAAAAAGCTGCTTTGCCGTTTCAACAGGCATCTCCTTTGTTCCCAGCCATGCTACCACTTTTGCATCACGATAACCGTTCCTGACAATAAGATCGGCATACTCGGCAGCGCTGTCAAAAGTAATAAAATTCCCTATCAAATATACAACTTTCTTATCTTCAAGCGTCAGAATATCCAGGCCTCTGTTTCCTGCAAGAGTCGTAATTGTCTCAATAACATCCGGTTTAACCGGTTTCAATACCCTCATTACCTCAACCCTGAATACAAGTGTAGGTGGCAGAGTATCTGTCGGCATAACAACCGGTTTCTGGTTAACAGTTCTTTCAAAAGGTTTCAGCTCCCACTCTTTTTCCAACACTGCAGCCCTGTCTGCTGATACCTGTTTTTTTCCCAAGAATGATGAAATGAAGGAATCCTTGAATCCTTTTGACTTGATCTCACCAAGAGCGTTTCTGGCATCCTCCATCCTTCTGAACAAACCAGCATAATATGTTTTAAGTTCAGAATTTGCATTTCTGAAGCCATATATCGGAGTAATACCCTTGAAATATACCGGCGAAACCGGATTTCTGAAAACTGCCACCTGAATCCTGTATATCAATCCTTCCGGCACTTCAGGGTCTATCTCAATCTTCTCTTTAGGGTCATTCACAGGTTTGTCAAGTATCTTAAAATAGGAGAATATTTCAATAGTGTCAGCTGGTATATTTATTTTTTCAGCACTCATATCAGCCTGGTTATCAGCTAATTTAGCAGGCTTGTTTTCCGGCTCCCGCACCACCTTATCCTCTTTGTATTCTTCAGGATTCATTGCAATATGTGCCGCTTTATACTTCTCGTCAGCCGATTTCTGGTATGAAGCAGCAAGTTTTTCATAATCTGCAATTTTTCTCCTGGCGGCAGCCTTTTCATCATTAGGCATCTTATCAAGCTGCTGCTTCTTGATTGTGATAAGATTGTTTACAGAATCGGCCATAAACTGATAAGCCAGCGCTTCGTCTAGGATAAATGAATATTTCCCGGGAAGCAGCTCTTTTTCAGGAAGTGTATCCTCCATAACCTCTTCCTTCTTAACATCAGTTATTGGGACAACAGGATCAGCAACCTCAGGCTTTACAACATCAGTGACACTCTCAGCAGGTTTCTCATAAACCTTTTCTGATGCTCCTTTTCCATCGGAACATTGCTGAATAAATTCTGACACACCCTGTTCCTTCGAGAGTTTCCTGCCCGCCTGATCACTGTATTTATTATATGTACCTGATGCCTCTTTAAAATCGCCATTAAGATGTTGGGCTCTTGCAAGATAAAAAAGAGCATCCGAAGGCAGTGGCCTTGAAGCTGTATTTGTTTTGAGAGCCTGCTGAAGCAAAGCTACTGCCTCAGCAGGATTTCTTTCAAGCTTAACCAGGCATACTGCTGCATAGTATTTATACAGAGGATCTTTGGAATAAGTCTTTAAAAGTTCATTGAATTCATCATAAGCTTTACCATATTCTCCGCTTGTAAAAGCCTCCAATGAAGACTGGCGTGATGGCTTTGGATTAACATTCTGGGAATAAAGTTTTGCCTCAGATAATCCGAATATTATTAAAAGAAAAAGTATGAAAATTTTAAAAAAATTCATTATTTTCACCATGTCTCCAACTGCCAAAAACATAAACAGCCTGTTTGCCTTAGTGATGGAACAATATTCCGTGATTCGTGTTGATAACAAAAAACCTGTTTTATATTTATTACAGTTCAAACTTCGTAAATTTACCGCTAATAACAAAATTGAATATACTATGGCAAATTTAAATGAGGGTTCGAAAGCTCCTGTATTTGAAGGTATTGACCAGAGTGGCAATAAGTTAAAATTAACAGATTACAAAGGCAAAAAAGTTGTGCTTTATTTCTATCCAAAGGATAATACTCCAGGATGTACAGCAGAAGCATGCAACCTGAGGGATAACCACTCTGCTCTTCTGAAAAAAGGTTTTGCTGTCATAGGTGTCAGCCCCGACAGTGAAAAATCACATAAAAATTTTGCCAGTAAATATTCGCTGCCATTCCCGCTAATTGCTGATGAATCAAAAAAAATTCTGAATGAATACGGTGTATGGGGTGAAAAAAAGATGTATGGTAAAAGCTATTTCGGAGTGATCAGAACTACCTTCATCATCGATCAAAACGGAGTAATTGAAAAGATCATCACTAAGGTTAACACCTCAGGCCATACAGAACAGATACTCGATCTATATAAATAATAATAAATCATATGAGCAAGGAAAGAAAGGAAATAAACAAAGAGAAACTAAAAGCTCTTGAGGTTACCCTCGGAAAGATTGAAAAGGATTTCGGCAAGGGTACAATTATGAAACTTGGGGATCAGGCAATTGAAGATATACAGGTAATATCAACCGGATCTATCGGACTGGATGCAGCCCTTGGTATCGGAGGTCTGCCAAGGGGAAGGGTTATTGAGATTTATGGACCTGAAGCTTCAGGTAAAACGACACTGGCAATTCATGCAGTAGCTGAAGCACAAAAAAATGGCGGTATTGCTGCAATCATCGATGCAGAGCATACTTTTGACCGTAACTATGCCGAAAAGCTTGGTGTCGATGTGGAAAACCTGCTCATCTCACAGCCGGACAATGGGGAACAGGCTCTTGAGATTGCAGATAACCTTATCAGATCAGGAGCTATAGATGTAATTGTAATCGATTCCGTGGCAGCTCTCACTCCCAAAGCCGAAATTGAAGGAGAAATGGGCGATTCCAAGATGGGTCTTCAGGCAAGACTGATGTCACAGGCACTTCGAAAGCTCACTGCAAACATTAACAAAACAAATACTTCCTGTATCTTCATTAACCAGTTAAGAGACAAAATAGGTATAATGTTTGGAAACCCCGAAACTACTACCGGTGGAAATGCTTTGAAATTCTATGCCTCGGTAAGGCTTGACATCCGCAGAACAGCACAGTTGAAAGAGGGTGAAGAGATAATTGGCAGCAGGACAAGGGTAAAAATAGTCAAGAATAAACTTGCTCCACCATTCAAAAAGGCTGATTTCGATATACTTTACGGCGAAGGAATTTCACAGCTTGGAGAGATCGTTGATCTGGGTGTTGATTTTGAAATTGTTAAAAAAAGCGGATCCTGGTTCAGCTATGGCGACACAAAGTTAGGACAGGGTCGTGATGCTGTTAAACAGATAATTAAAGACAATCCGGAACTTTATGATGAGCTTAAGACAAAAGTCTCAGAAGCCCTGAAAAAATAAATAAACCCTGTCAAATCATGAAACAACATCTTTTCCCTGTTTTTATTTTATTTGCAGTGCTGGCAGCTGCATGCAGGCAGGAATCTTTACCTGCAGAGGATACAGCAAAACAAATAAATGATTTCCTCACAGCACAGGAGAAAGACGGAAGAGTAATGACGCCGGAAATACTCTGGAAATTCAGGCGTCTGGGATCATTCGTTCTTTCACCTGACGGATCAGATGTTATATATACTGTTACAGATATAGATGTTGAGACAGAGACTCGGATTACAAACATATACAAGGTATCAGTATCAGGAGGAGATCCTGTCCAGCTTACCACAGGGGGCGGCTCCTCACCCCAGTGGTTTAATGACGGGAAATCAATAGCGTATGTAAACAAGGGAACACTTTATACCATGAAGCCTGACGGATCTGACCAGAAAACCGTAACCGGGCTTAGCAACTTTGAAATATATTCAATCTCTCCTGTCGAAAATAAGCTATATTTTACCAGAAGGGTCAAGATTGATCAAACGGCCAATGAAAAGCATGACCTGCCAAAAGCAAAAGTCAGGATTATTAACGACCTCATGTACAGACACTGGAATTACTGGAGCGACTATTCATACAGTCATATTTTTATCGCTTCATTCAATGGCAGTGAGGTAAAAGATCCAAAAGACATAATGGAAGGCCAACGATATGAATCCCCTACCTCACCATATTTTGATGAGCGTGAAATTTCATGGAGCCCTGACGGGAAATATATTGCATATACGTCCAAAAAACTTAATGGTCTGGCTGATGCAAGAAGTACAAATTCAGATATTTATCTTTATGAATTAAAAACATCCAGGGAGGTAAATATAACCGACAGTAATAAGGGATACGATAAATCCCCTGTGTTTTCTCCCGATGGTCTGAAGATCGCCTATCAGAGCATGGAGAGGGATGGCTATGAAGCTGATCTTGACAGACTCTTCCTTTATGACATCAGGGAAGGTAAGAGAACCTGGCTTGCACGAGGCTGGGATTTTGATGTTGAAAATATCAACTGGGCGGATGATCAGAATATATATTTCACTTGTGCTTACCTTGGTACTACCCAGATATTCAGGACTAATTTATCACAAAAAGGTGTTGACAAAGTGACTGAAGGGATACATGACCTTGGTCCTCTGAACCTGAAATCAGGAGTGCTTATTTCAGGAATCGCTTCGATGTCAATGGCAAATGAGATATCTGTTGTGGATATGAAATCAGGTTCTGTAAGTCAGTTTACATCTATCAATAAGCATATTTATGAATTTGTTAAGATGGGCAGGGTGGAGGAACGTTACATCAGGACAAAAGACAGGAAGGATCTTCAGATGTGGGTCATCTATCCTCCGGATTTCGATCCATCTAAGAAATATCCTGCTATTCTTTACTGCAAGGGAGGACCCCAGGGGCCTTTGGGACAAAGCTGGTCTTACCGATGGAACTATCAGATGATGGCAGCTAAGGGTTATATAGTAATAGCTCCTAACCGAAGAGGAAACTCAGGATTCGGACAGGCATGGAAAGAGCAGATATCCGGTGATTACGGAGGTGCAAACATACAGGATTATCTTGATGCAACTGATGCTATGGTAAAAGAACCGTTTGTTGATAAAAACAGAGTTGGCGCTGTGGGGGCAAGCTATGGAGGATATTCAGTTTTTTATCTTGCCGGCATGCATGGAGGAAGGTTCAAAGCCTTCATCTCTCATTGCGGAATGTTCAATTTTACAAGCTGGTATGGATCAACTGAAGAGCTATGGTTTCCTGATAAAGATATTGAAGGACCCTACTGGAACACTCCTGAAAGTTATAAATTCTCTCCTCACCTGATGGTTGATAACTGGGATACTCCTATTCTGATCATTACCGGAGCCAATGATTTCAGGATTCCATATACCCAGAGCATGGAGGCATTTCAGGCAGCACAGCTGAAAGGGATTCCCAGCCGCTTACTTTACTTTGAGGATGAATATCATTTTGTCACAAAACCTCAGAATGCTATAGTCTGGCAGCGGGAATTCTTCGAGTGGATTGACACGTATCTCAGGTAGAACACTCTTTAAAGTTCAGACTTTTCGGGCTATCGACTTACTACTCTTTCAGCTTACTCTGCAATAATCTTATCGTGGGTTAAAAGATTTATTACCATACCAACCTTCTCATCCATTTGCAATTCCCCATCTATCCAATGGATTTTGGTACCTTTTTTTTCCATACCACGGAACCAGGTCATCTGTCTTTTTGCAAACTGGTGAATGGCAATTTCAAGGTCGGTGACCATTTTATCGTAGCTTAGCTTACCCATCAGGTAATGAGTAATATATTTATATTCAAGACCATAATAGATCAACATATCGGCATGTACACCTGAACTGATAAGTCTCTTTACTTCCTCAACCAATCCCGCTTCAAGACGCTGATGAAGCCTTCTGGTAATATTTCTGCGTCTTAAGTCCCTGTGGAGATTCACTCCTATTACAAGCGAATTAATTCTTGGAATATCGCTGATGTGTGCTTTACGGTTCTTATTGTAATGTTCAATTTCAATAGCTCTGATAACCCGTTTCTTATTATCAATATCAGTCGTATTATGGAGGTTTTTCATTGCCGACAGAATACCTGTAAGTTCTTCCATCGATTTTTTCTCAAGTCTTCTCCTGAGCCCTGTATCAGGAGGGACTTCTACCATCTTATACCCTGTAATAATACTATCTGCATACATGCCTGACCCACCGCATACAACAGGAAATACATTCCTCTCCTTCAGTAATTTATAAACTTTAAAAAAGTCGCGCTGATATTCAAAAACGTTGTATTTATATCCGGGATCAGCAATATCAATCAGATGATATGGAATTGTTTTTCCATCTATGATATAGTCATTATAATCTTTGCCTGTTCCAATGTCCATTCCTCTGTAAACCTGTCGTGAGTCAGCGCTTACTATTTCTCCCTTAAGAGAATGTGCGAGGGAAACTGCAAGCGAGGTTTTGCCAGAAGCAGTAGGACCGGTAACAATCACCAGGTCATATTCCTTTGATATTTCAGGATCCAAGCAGATGATCTTTTAGAATAGAAGCAATTTACATTAAAATTAATTAATTTTGGCCCTCATTCATAACAATAATTCATGAAAGGAAGCCCGGACAATATCTCAATTAAGAATAAGAAGGCTTCTCATGATTATGAGTTCCTTGAGAAGTTCATTGCAGGGATTAAACTATCGGGCACTGAAATAAAATCGATAAGGCTGGGGAAAGTGACCATTGCTGATTCTTACTGTTATTTCAGTAACGGAGAGCTTTATATTAAAAGTATGCATATAGCTGAATACTGGTGGGGCAATCTGAATAATCATGATCCGCTGAGAGACAGGAAACTTTTGCTAACCGCACGAGAACTTAGAAAGATAGAGAGAAAAGTTAAGGAGACCGGATTAACGATTGTCGTTATTAAAATATTCATTAATGACAGAGGTCTGGCAAAAGCAGAAATTGCAATATCCAGAGGTAAGAAAGAATACGACAAGCGTGAAACACTAAAGCGGAAAGACGCCTCCCGTGAGATGGATCGACTCCGTAAGCAATAATCAGAAGTTGGGACTCAGGAGGTATCTGGAGTAGAATTTCACGATAGCATCTACTGCCTCTTCTGATGTATCCACCAGGCTGAAAAGCTTCATATCTTCAGAAGAGATATTCTCCTCCTTCTCCAGCATCACCTCTTTGATCCATTCAACCAGTCCTTTCCAGTATTTCTTCCCAACTAAGATGATGGGGAATTTACCGATTTTCCTTGTCTGTATCAGAGTGATAGCCTCAAAAAGTTCATCGAAAGTACCAAAGCCACCCGGAAGGACAATAAAGCCCTGGGCATACTTCATGAACATAACTTTTCTTACAAAAAAATGATCAAAAGTAATGAGCTTATCCGGATCAATGTATGAATTGGGGTGTTGCTCAAAAGGAAGGTCGATATTTATTCCGACCGATTTGCCATTCCCCCGCACTGCTCCCTTGTTTGCTGCTTCCATAATACCTGGGCCGCCCCCGGTAATAACACCATAGCCATTCTGAGTCAGTTTATAAGCAATATCTTCTGCAAGCCTATAGTATTTGTCATTGTAATGAGTTCTGGCTGAACCGAAAATAGAGACGCACGGGCCTATCCTCGAGAGCTTCTCAAAACCTTCAACAAGCTCAGATATTATTTTAAAAACTCTCCATGAATCAGTAATATGAATCTCGTTCCATGTCTTCATGTCAAATGCATCCTTAATCAGATCGGCAGGTTTCTCCATTTTCTCCTTGTTTTGAAATTAAAATATCTCAAATATAATTAAATTCTCATGCCTGAAGTTCCGGTTTCAGGTATTTTCCGGTATAGCTATCCTTGCATTTTACAAGCTTTTCGGGAGTGCCTGAAAAAAGAATATTTCCTCCTGCTTTTCCCCCCTCCTTGCCCAGGTCGACAACATAATCTGCCATCTTCACTACATCAAGGTTATGTTCTATTACAATCACAGTATTACCTCTATCGACAAGTTTATTAAGAACCTCAAGTAATACCCTCACATCTTCAAAATGCAATCCGGTTGTTGGTTCATCAAGGATATATAGTGTTTTACCCGTATCCTTTCTGGCAAGTTCTGTTGCCAGTTTAACCCTCTGGGCTTCACCACCCGAAAGTGTGGTTGACTGCTGACCCAGCCTGATATAACCCAGCCCCACATCCTGTAATGTTTTTATTTTGTGATATATAGAAGGAACATTAGCAAAAAACTCAACTGCATTATTTACAGTCATTTCAAGTACATCGCTGATTGATTTTCCCTTATATTTTACCTCAAGTGTCTCGCGGTTATATCGTTTCCCATTGCATTCAGTGCAATGAACATAAACATCAGGAAGGAAATTCATTTCGATGGTCTTCATTCCTGCTCCTTCGCAGCCTTCACATCTTCCTCCTTTTACATTAAATGAGAAACGTCCGGCACTAAAGCCCCTGATCTTCGCCTCAGTAGTCTGCTCAAATAATTTCCTTATATCTGTAAAGACACCTGTATAGGTTGCAGGGTTAGAGCGCGGAGTTTTTCCAATAGGTGACTGGCTGACCTCGATCACCTTGTCGAGATGTTCTATTCCTTTAAGGTCCTTGTAAGGAAGCGGAGACTTACCGGAATTATGATATTTTTTTGCAAGCGCAGGATGAAGGGTCTGATTTACCAGCGAAGATTTTCCACTTCCGGAAACTCCTGTTATACAGGCAAATATCCCAAGTGGCAAGGTAAGCTCAACATTGTTAAGGTTGTGACCTTTTGCCCCTGTAAGAGTAAGAAATTTACCATTCCCGTCTCTTCTTCTATCCGGGAGGCTGAACTTCTTACTTTTATTCAGATATTTTGAAGTTATTGTATCTGCCTGCATTATTTCATCAGGATTGCCGTCTGCCACAACAAGACCGCCATGAACGCCGGCTCCCGGCCCCATATCTATAACATGATCGGCAGAGCAAATCATCTCTTTATCATGTTCAACTACAATAACGGAATTGCCGGCATCGCGTAATTGCTTCAGGGCTGCTATCAGGCGACGGTTATCTCTTTGATGCAATCCGATGCTTGGTTCATCAAGTATATACAAAACATTTACAAGTCTTGAGCCTATCTGTGTTGCCAGCCTTATTCTCTGGCTCTCACCCCCTGAAAGGGTCCGGGCTCCCCTGTTAAGAGAGAGATATTCCAGCCCTACTTCAAGAAGGAAACCAAGACGTGCTCTGATCTCCTTAAGAATCTCCGCAGCAATTATTTTTTGTTTACCGGTCATTTTGTTCTCAACACCTTCAAGAAAGTCTGACAAATCTCTAATATCCATTGATGCCAGTTCTCCAATATTTTTATCAGCTATGCGGAAATACAATGATTCTTTCTTCAGTCTTGTCCCTTTACACTCAGGGCATACATTATACTGAACATACTGGTCTCTTAACTTTGAAGAAGATTTTGATCCGTTAATGGTTTCAAGATTCCCTATAAAATTGACAACTCCCTCAAATGTCAGAAAATAGTTTGAGGTCATCCCAAGCGGTGTATTTGAGAGTTTCAGAACCTCATCTGAGCCATATAATACTTTTTTCAGGGCCTCATCCGGGATATCTTTAACAGGTGTGTCTATTGTGAACCCGTTTTTTTCGGCAATAGCTTCAATCTGCCAGAAGATCCAGATATTTCTGTACTTTCCGAGGGGTTCAATTCCTCCTTTCCTGATGCTAAGTTCCCTGTCGGGGATCATCTTTTCAACGTCGATGCTTGAAACTTCTCCCAATCCGTTACAATGAGGACAGGCACCCTGGGGTGAATTGAATGAAAAAGTATGAGGTGCAGGTTCATTATATGAGAGACCGGTAACAGGGCACATCAGGTGACGGCTGAAATATCTCGGTTCCTTGCCTTCAGCATCAAGAACCATCATAACACCTTCACCCTGGTCAAGTGACATGATAATTGAATCGTGCAATCTTTTATCGGTGGTTTCTCCTACCCTGAACTTATCAATAACAAGCTCAATATAATGATTCTTGTACCTGTCAAGCTTCATGCCCGGTATCAGCTCCTTAATTTCGCTGTTGATCCTGACGTGCAGGAATCCCTTTCGCCTGAGTTGTTCGAACAACTCTTTATAATGACCTTTTCTGCCCTTTATTACCGGTGCCAGAAAATATACTTTAGCTCCGTCAAACCTGCTTTTTACCAGTTCAAGTATCTGTTCATCAGTATACCTGACCATCTTTTCACCGGAGGCCCAGGAATAAGCCTCTCCTGCCCTTGCATAGAGCAACCTGAGAAAATCATATATATCAGTTATTGTACCTACAGTGGAGCGGGGATTCTTATTGGTAGTCTTCTGCTCTATCGAAATAACAGGACTTAAACCTGTAATTTTATCCACGTCAGGTCTTTCCATACCACCAAGAAACTGTCGTGCATATGCTGAAAGCGTTTCCAGGTAACGACGCTGCCCTTCAGCATAGATGGTATCAAATGCGAGGGATGACTTTCCGCTACCACTTAAACCGGTTATAACAACAAGCTTATTCCGGGGTATTGTTACATCAATATTCTGCAGGTTATGCACCCTCGCTCCCAGAACTCTGATCTCCTCGCTCATTTATACCACCCGGTTAAATATCAGTTTTCAGCTTCGCCCCTCTCAATAGTACGCATCCCTTCAGATGGTATCTTGATCATGTATACCTTATTGGCTTTTGGTGTAAGATATGGTTTCCTGAGCCATGGATTCAGAAATTTCAATAATTTATAGTTCGTCCCGAAATGTTTTGCAAATTCAGAAAAATCTGCCACAGCAGTATCTACCTTTACTTCAAAATATTTGAGCTCAGGATACAGATCTTCCTTCCCGAGATCAAATCCGTATGCTGCAGGATCAGAAATTATGAGCTTATAGGCTACAGCCCTGAAAATATACCTTGCAGTCTCTTCTGCAAGGAGAAGATCATAGTAATTATCCTGTTGCTGAATCCCACGCTGCTCATCCATCCTCCTTCTCCCTCCATTGTATGAAGCTGCAGCAAGTGTCCAGTTCCCATACTTCTGATATGACTTACTGAAATAGTCACAGGCAAATTGTGTTGATTTTTCAATATGATACCTTTCATCAACCACTGTATTTATCTCCATCCCCTGCTCCCTCCCGGTTTCAGGCATTATCTGCCAGAATCCTGTTGCTCCGGCGGGAGAGACCATATTGCTGTAGTCACTTTCAGCTGCAACCAGGTATTTGAAGTCATCAGGTATGTCATTTTTTTTCAGTATCTTCTCTATCATTGGTAAATACCTGTTTGCTCTTTTTATAATAAGTATTGTTGACGAATGTCGGTAAGCGCTGACAAGTAATTCTCTTTCAAGACTTTCTCTGGTGTCAAAGTTTTCAAGAGGCATCCGTTCTCCTGCAAATGTCAGCTCATCGGGTAGTTTAAATGATTGAATAAAGTATAATGAATCAGACACTGGTAATTCAGCGCTTTTACTAAAATCCCTGAATCCGAAAACAAATAAAAGTATCAATGCGGTTACTGCAGTCGTTGCAGATATTGTAAAAATGGTACTTCTTTTCAAACTCATAACACAAAATCAGGTTTAGAAACAATTTGCAAAGGTAACAATTATACTCTTTTGGACATAGATATGGCAAGTGCAAATTATAATAAAGATGCAAATGTCATCTTTTGAAGTGATATTTGGAGAAAGACTAAAGCAGCAATCTGCAGGGAACCTGTAAACTTTTTAAAATTTATAGGATACTCCTGAGAAAATTCCGAGTGAGTAGGGATGGAAGCCCCCGGAATTGGTGGAATTGAAAGGATTCAGGTAATATCTGAAAGTAGGTTCAAGGTTAAGTGAAAGGTTCTCTGACAGCTTATACTCCATACCCATACCCAGAGAACTGCTGAGGGAAACTGTATTTAATCCTTCGGTTGTTCCAACAGGATATTTTCCACCATCCGTCACTGCATACACAGAATTGTTTACCAGGAAGTTATATGACATACCTCCAATAACATTAAGATCAATTTTTCTGTCTACAATCTTATATCTTAATATTAAAGGGAGTTCAAGGAAGCTGAGATCCTTAAAAATAGTGCTGCTTACATAACTAAGATTTTCTTTAACAGGGTCGAATACATCATTTGTATAATAAGACTGAACCCTTGCCGGCAGATTGGATGAGTTAAGAAATACATCAGAATTACTGGAAAATACAGTTCCATTAGCTGTTAATATCTCAAAATTATGGCCGCTCTTGGAATTATCATACTGCTTAAAGCCACTATATGCATTTACACCTCCTACTTCCTGTCCAAGTGATGAATAGTACAGACCTGACTGTATGCTGAACCTGCTTGTTATCTTGTAAGATAGGCCAACACCACCGGTATAGGAAACCCTTGTCTGATCCGATTCCATAACCTGTTGTGCAAGCTCATTACCTGAAGAAGAAAACTGTGAGTAATATGTAGGCGAAGCGATTGCAGAAACGGACCATCTCTGTATCTCGGGTGCCTCAATATTCTCCTGTAAAAGCTGGTAAGTCACTGCCTCAAGTTCGGGTGAAGTCACCTTAGCATACTTAACGGATAATGGATCCTGAATGCCAGGTAATGAGCTACTCTCTGTCTTCAGATTTAATGAGACTCCGATATTGTTACTTTCGGAAAGAGTTTCTGCCAGAACGACATCAGGATCACCAGTTTTCTCTGCCTTCTCAATGTTTATATCAGAACCACTCTTTCGCTTTATGTTCACAATGGGATTCGATACAGGAGGATTTACAAAACTAACTTCAGGAGAAACTGATTCCTGATTTGCAGCTACCAATTCATTTAACTGATCATTTGAGATCCTCTCTCCCCACTGGTATGCTGCAATACTCAGTGTAACAACGACACCTACAGCTGCAGCAGCCTTAAATAATGGTATATAACTGCTTTTCTGCCCTGTATGTATGGAAGGGTGAATATTCTCCCATACCTCCGGAGGCGGAAGTACTTCATAATCCTTTAATCCGTTTCTGAAGACCAGATCAATATTTGCCTTTCTGTCAGCCATTCGCTACCTTCTTCTTTAAACCTGTATATGATCCAACCCTTCTTTGTAAAATTATTCGTGCTCTCGAAAGATTCGATTTTGATGTACCCTCAGAGATATTTACTATTTTGCTTATCTCCTTATGAGAATAACCCTCTATTGCATAGAGATTAAAAACCATCCTGTATTTTGGCGGCAGTTCCCTGATGATATCCAGGAGGTCCGCAGCTTCGAGACCGCTGTAATCCTCTGTATCCGGTTCAGAATCAGTCTCTGCAATCTGGTCAATATCCTCGACCTTATACAAGTTGTTACGGCTTCTGTATTTCTCAAGGGCCGTATTGACGGTTATTCTTCTCATCCAGCCTTCGAAAGAACCCTCAAATTTATAATTCCGCAGGTTTTCAAAAATCTTTATAAAGCCCTCCTGGAGAATGTCCTTTGCTTCATCATCATTTCCTGAATACTGCAGACATACGCCATATAATTTTGGCGCATGACGTCTGTACAGGAGTTCCTGATCTCTCCTGCTTCCTTCAAGACAACCTTTTATTATTTCTCTGATCTCTGACAAGTGCAATCGTCTTTGAACAGATAAAATTATAAAATAATTATCTCAAATACCAGTTTTCTCTAAAAGATTGATGATTCTGACAAAAAAAAGGTTGCGTTTCACCCTTAAAGATGTATCACTTCATCGTAAGCTGCCGCTGCTGCCTCCATTATAGCTTCCGACATTGTCGGATGAGGATGAACTGACTTAATGAGCTCATGAGCAGTTGTCTCAAGTTTCCTTGCAACAACAATTTCCGCAATCATTTCAGTAACATTGGCCCCAATCATATGTGCTCCAAGCAATTCCCCGTATTCGGAATCAAAGATGAGCTTAACGAATCCATCTTTTAATCCTGCAGCGCTGGCTTTTCCTGATGCTGTAAACGGAAATTTCCCTATTTTTACCTGGTAACCGGCTTCCCTGGCTGCAGCTTCCGTCATCCCTACGGAAGCTATCTCCGGATTGGTATAAGTACAACCGGGGATATTACCATAGTCAAGAGGTTCCACTTCAAGTCCGGCAATCTTTTCAACGCATATAATCCCCTCAGCAGAAGCCACATGGGCAAGCGCCGGACCATGCACTATATCACCTATTGCGCATACCCCCTTAACATTAGTCCTGTAAAATTCATCAACCAGCACCTTACCTTTTTCTGTCTTAACGTTCAGCTTCTGAAGTCCTATATCTTCGATATTTGTTGTAACACCCACAGCAGAGAAAACTAAATCAGTCTCTATAATCTCATGACCCTTTGGTGTCTTTATAACCACTTTGCATTTTTTGCCTGAGGTATCGACCGACTCCACAGAGGAATCAGTCATAATCCTCATTTTCGTCTTCTTAAATGATCTCTCAAGCTGCTTTGAGACCTCTTCATCTTCATTCGGGACTATCCTTGGAAGGAATTCCACAAGGGTCACACTGGTGCCAATAGCCTGGTAAAAGGCTGCAAACTCACTCCCTATGGCTCCTGAACCCACAACCACCATCGATTCAGGCTGGTTCTGAAGAGTCATTGCTTCACGATATCCGATAATCCTTTTGCCATCCTGTTTCAGGTTTGGAAGTTCTTTCGACCTTGCTCCGGTGGCCAGAATTATATTATTTGCAGTATAATTCTTTTTAATCCCTCCAGGCTCCTCAACTTCAACTGAACCAGATGAAGAAATCCTTCCATAACCTTTAAGATGAACAATATTGTTCTTTCGGAACAGGAACTGAATTCCTTTGCTCATGCCTTCAGCCACGCTTCTGCTTCTGGCTATCATTGCAGCGAAATCAGGTTTGACTTCTCCGGAAACTGCTATACCATAATCGGAGGCATGTGTAAGATAATCAAACACCTGAGCACTCTTAAGCAATGATTTTGTAGGTATACAACCCCAATTGAGACATATTCCGCCAAGTTCAGCTTTTTCAACAACTGCAACCTTCATTTTCAGCTGTGATGCTCTTATGGCTGCAACATAACCTCCAGGTCCGCTACCGATAATTATGAGATCGTAATCCATATGTGTTTTAAATAAATTATTACTGGCATTTAAAATATTATCCAAGGTTACCTCTTTCTGCTTTTATTCATCTCTTTTATCCTTAACGAAATAAGGCTGAAGCTTTTAACAATCACCCAGATAATAACAAGGGTAAAGATAATGGTTGCTCCAACCGGTAAGCCGGCGAAGTATGAAATGGCATATCCTGTTGCTGTGCCCACAAATCCTGCCACAACTGACCATAATACAATTCTGAGGTATACTCTTGTAAAGATCATTGCAATATTTGGAGGTATTGTAAGCAGAGAAAGTACCAATACTACTCCAGCCATCCTTATATTAAGAACAATGGTAAGAGCTATAAGCGATGTGGTTATATATTTGAATATATCCACATACGAGGAGTAAGTCCTTGCATATGATTCATCAAATGAAATATAAAGTATAGTTCTGTAGAATATAATGAAATACAGTATCAGCACTACCGACATAACTCCAAGTGCAGTTATATCAGCGAGAGAAACCGTGAGGATACTCCCAAAAAGGTAACTCATAAGATTTGGGCTGTATCCAGGGGTAAGATAAATGAATATTATACCTATTGCCATTCCAAAAGCCCATAAAATGCCTATAGCTGAGTCCTCCCTTATTTTTTGTCTGCTTGAAAGATACTCAACACCAAGTGCTGAAAATATTCCGAAAATGGCAGCCCCCAGAACAGGATTTATGCCGATAAAATATCCTATTCCTATTCCCCCGAATGATGCATGCGTTATACCACCGCTTAAAAAAACCATCCTCCTCGAAACAATATAAGTACCGGCAAAACCCGCTGTTATACTGGCAAACAATGCCCCCAGAAGACCTTTGATAATAAAATCATATTGAAAAATATTCTGTTCCACTACTGATGTATTTTGAGAACTGTATGAGGCACTACTCCATGGGCAATCAGCTGTATAGGACAGCCATATGCAAACAGATCATCATTGGTGATCTCATGTGAAGGATGATAATGAAGACTGCGGTTAACACAGGCAAATGATTTGATATGTTGTGAGATAGTTCCGACATCATGCGATACCATAAGTATTGCCATCCTGGAATTCAGGTCCTTCAGCTTCTCATAAAAATCATTTTCGAATGTTGAATCGACAAAGTTACCTGGCTCATCGAGAAGCAAAAGTCGCGGATCTCCAATCAGTGCACGCCCAAGAAATACCCTTTGCAGCTGGCCTCCTGACAATTCATTCAGCGAGGTGTTTGCAAGATCCCTTATTCCAAGCTCATCAATAACTGAAAATGCCTTTTTTTTGTCACCCGATGACATCCTTGACAAAGTGCTTTTCCTTATCATAAGACCTGATAGTATCACATCCATAACAGTCACCGGATAGTTCAGGTCCCCTGTTGAAATCTGAGGAAGATAACCTATACTGCGTGAATTCAGAAGCTTATTGTTAAAAGCAAGTTTACCGCTTATAGGCTCCAGAAGACCAAGGATTACTTTTAAAAGTGTTGTCTTTCCTCCACCGTTAGGACCTATAACTCCTATAAAATCATTCTCCTCAACGTAAAAATTTACATTCTCAAGCACCGGATCTCCTCCGTAAGACACTGACAATGAATTCATCTCAAATAGACGAGCCATAATCTTCTCCTATTTCCTGCTTAAAGTAAAACTCATATAAACCGATGTGATAATCTCCAAAGTAGTACTCTCCCAATCTTCCGACAAAGGGTCAATAACTTTTAATTCTGCCCCTATCTCATCAGCAATTGAAATTGCATTCTTCTTATCATACTCCTTCTGAACAAAAATGATCTTAATATTTTCTTTTCTTGCCCTGTCAATAAGATATTTCATTCTTGAAGGCGGAGGTTCCTTGCCTTCATACTCAACTGCGATCTCTTCAAGACCATAATCTCGGGCAAGGTACCCCAGATTCGGATGGTAGATCATAAAGACACTATTACGGTAGTCAGAAAAGAGCTCACTTGCCCTGTTTTCAACCGAACCTATAATTGAATCAAGAATTTCATAATTTGACTCATATAACTTCTCCCCTGAAGGATTAAGCTCAATAAGAAAATCCTTAATCCTGGCTGCCATTATCTTTGCACATACCGGAGAGACCCAATAATGTGGATCGGCACTCTCGCTATGACCCCTTTCATGATGATGCTCTTCTCCGAGCGGCTCAATATACTCTCCCAGTGATAAGTTTTGCATCGTATTGTTAACTTCATAAAATCTGTCGAGCCATGTCATTTCGAAACCAAGAAATCCGTTACTGACATATGCCATTGAATTCCGCAGGTCGGAGATCTGCTCTGGCAACGGTTCATAACTATGAGGATCGGATCCCGGAGGAACCATAATATTAACTCTGAAATCATTGCCTGCGATCTTATCAATAAAATATTTGTATGGGGCAATGCTGACTGTTATTACCGGAGTGTTGTTTTCAATCTTCTTCCTGCCACAGGAGACTATTAAAAAAAACAGAAATATGTATATAAGATTTTTGGTCATCAGGATACCGGTATAATAAAGCTACAAATTTAACATATAAGATAACATAAGGTTTAGTGTTGCAAATAAAATAATATAAGCTATTTTTGAGAGAATTTAAGTAAATCCTCCCTCCGGCATATGAAGAATAAAGGTGAGCAACTTGCTTCAATTTTACAGAATTTCAAAGAGTGCTATTTCTTTCTTCATAATACAAAAGAGTTTAACATTGTAGAAAACATTATGAATGAAGGATTTGTTTTTGAAAGTCAGCTCTCACACTCATCCGACAGGGTAAATCCCAATGAACCTATAGAAGTAACCTATTTCCTTTTTCAGAGAAAGGATTATGGAACCTATACCATAATCATTGCGATCCCAAAGACTATTTATGATATCTACACCACAATTTCTAACAAACATGATATTTGTGTTGAAGATGTTATGACTATTAATGATCCTCTTGTGAGCGATAATGATGAACTTGTGTACACAATTTCACCCAAGCATATTCTTGGCTATTTCAACCAGAAGACTTTAGAATTCTACCAGAACAGGAACTGGGATCCTTTCTATAATAACTGTCAGTTCAGGTCTCCGGGTCGAAAATAGAAGAATCAGATCCTAAATGATATTTTTCCTTGCCCGGTTACATTAAATAATACCAAATATTAACCAATAAATACAACATGAAAATACCTGCTATAAGAATAATCCTTCCACTGCTTGCTATTTTCTGCACAGTTGATATACAGTCACAGGTTCAGTACATGGGACATATTGCTCATCTGAAGAGAGCTGAGGCTTTGGCAAAGGAATATCCATCATTATGCTCTGTCAGGACACTTGTAAAAACTGGTGGTAACAAGGATATCTTAGTACTTACTATAGGAACCGGTGAAAAGGATATGAAACCAGGCATTGCAATTATTGGGGGAACAGAAGGCAATTATATAGCAGGCAGGGAAATTTCACTTGGTTTTGCTGAGAATCTTCTTAAAGATTCCAAGGATTCTGAGGTTAAGAAACTTCTTGAGAGTATAACATTTTACATTTTCCCGGACATTTCGCCGGATGCATCAGATCAGTATTTTGCAGCGCTGAAGTATGAAAGAGTGACCAACTCAAGGCAAACAGACAATGACAGAGATTTTGAGAGTGATGAAGATACTTACGAAGACCTTAATGGTGATGGTTATATCACTCTTATTCGCGTTTCTGATCCCGCCGGTAATTATCTGGAGAGTGTTGATGATAAAAAAATTATGGTGCCTGCAGATCTTTCCAGAGGAGAGAAAGGATCATATTTTGTATTCTCAGAAGGGATTGATAATGACCAGGATGGAAAGTATAATGAAGATGATAAGGGTGGGGTAAATGCCAACAGAAATTTTACTTACAATTATGAAGAATATGGCCTTAATTCAGGTTACCATGCTATGTCTGAACCTGAGACAAAGGCTGTAGCAGATTTTCTTTTTGACCATTTCAACATTTATATGACTGTTGCGTTTGGTCCTCAGGATAACCTGGGGCAACCGATGAAAGCATCAGAGAAGCAACCGGAAATAATGCTCCGCGAACCAGGATCAGGACGTGGATCTGGTATGAGCAGAGGCTCTTCCAGAGAATCTGCCGACCGAAGGATAACATCCATTACAAAAAAAGATGAGATCATTAATAAGCTGGTATCGGAAAAGTACCATGAAATAACAGGCGCCAAAGGAAATCCTCAGAGAGTTCAGTCGCCCGGCAATTTTATGGACTGGGCTTATTTTCATTATGGCAGGTACAGTTTCAGTACTCCTGGATGGTGGTATCCTGAAGAAAAGGGTAAAAACAGTGAGATAGCTTTCCTGTCTTATGCTGAGAAGAATAAAATTTCTGATGTATATATCCCATGGACTGAAATTAAGCATCCTGACTTCCCGGGGAAGAAAACTGAGGTAGGAGGTATAAAACCTTTTGTTATGATCAATCCTCCGTCTGATACACTGGGAGCACTGATAAAAAGTCACTATAAGTTCATTACGGCAATAGCAGAGATGCATCCTGAACTAGAATTCCTCGACAAAAAAATTGAAGATGCCGGAGACGACATTTACAGGGTTAACATAAAAGTGCATAATAAAGGACTCTTTGCCACTATGGCAGAAGTCGGAGTACTGAATCAATGGACCAGGCTTATGCGTATTGTAATTGAGCCGGGTAAAGGCCAGACGATTGTGAGCGGACAAAAAATCCAGCGCATCAGCAGGCTTGAGGGCGGTGGCTCAGACGAATTCAGCTGGCTGATCTCAGGTAAAGGTAAATTATCAATTACTGCAGGAGCAGTAAATACTGGCATAATTAATACAACACTTGAACTTAAATAGATAACCACTAAGATATCAGATGATGAAAAGATATATATTCACCATATCAGCACTGATCCTGCTCCTTATTTTTCCGGAAGCCTTAAGGTCGCAGCCCGACAAACTTTTTTACAAGGCAGCAGGCTCTCCTGTCAATCCAAAGGTTCAGGCCTCATGGAACAAATACTATACAAACCAAGGGATAGCCGATCTGTGTTCAAAACTGGCAAAGACCTATCCTGATCTTGTCACCACTGAAATCATTGGTAAATCATACCAGGGAAGGGATATCTATCTGATGACTGTTAGCGAAAAAAAATCAAAGGATCTGTCACTTAAGCCCGGATTCTGGATAGATGGCAACATACATTCAACAGAGCTACAGGGTTCGGAAATGGCAATGTATATTGCATGGTACCTTTGTGAGATGTACAATGAAAACGATTTTATCAGGAATTTGCTTGCAGAAAAGACATTTTACATAGCTCCTACCATAAACCCTGACGGTCGCGAGTATTTTACATCATCAACCATCCCTCCCAGGTCGGGGCTGGCTCCGAGGGATAACGACCGCGATGGGCTGATTGATGAGGATGGTACTGATGATCTGAATGGTGATAATGAAATATCGATGATGAGGATCAGAAGTCCGAGAGGTAATATGAAAGCTGACCCTTCAGATCCGCGCAAAATGATAAGGGTTGAACCCGGGGAGAAAGGGGAATATGAATTACTTGGGATGGAAGGATATGATAATGACGGTGACGGACTCATAAATGAAGATGGACCGGGCAGTTATGATGGCAACCGCGACTGGGGATTTAACTGGGAACCTAACTATGTACAGAGTGGTGCCGACAAATATCCATTTACATTCCCGGAGAACCAGGCTGTGCGTGATTTTGTGAAAAATCACCCTAATATTACAGGCTCCCAGTCATTTCATAATTCCGGGGGGATGATATTAAAAGGACCTTCTATCAATGGAGGTGGAGCTGAAGCATATAGCAGGGAGGATGATGAAGTCATAAATAAAATAGGAATTACCGGCGAAAAGATAATTCCGGGTTACAAACTTGTTACAATCTGGAAAGATATGTACACTGTATGGGGAGGTGAACTGGACTGGATGCATGGCAATGGTGTGTTTGTATATTCAAATGAACTCTGGACTTCATATCTTATGTTCTATGATAGTGCTAACACCGACCAGTATGAATTCGACAGACTGCTCCTCTTTGACGATGCATTCATACCATGGCAGAAGGTAATCCATCCTCAGTACGGTGAAATTGAAATAGGTGGTTTCCGGAAGAATTTTGGAAGACTTCATCCTGGTTTCCTTCTTGAATCAGATGCACACAGAAATGCTGCATTCTGCATTTATAATGCAAATGAACTGCCTCTACTGGAAGTGACAAATGTCACAGTAAAAAATCTCGAGAAAGGGCTTAAAGAGGTTTCTGCCACAGTAGAAAATAAAAGAATGATACCTACTCATTCGGCATCAAATCTAAAATTCCGCATCGATCATCCCGATTATGTCTTTATTGATGGGGGAACTGTTATATCAGGGATGATAGTTGACGATATACTTCAGAACCGCACAACCGAACAAAAAAAGAATCCGCAAAGGCTTGAGATCAATAATATTCCGGGTAATTCACAGACAGATGTGAGGTGGATCGTAAAAGGGGGCGGTAAGTTTACTGTCAGAGTTGAAAGCGTAAAAGGCGGTACATCTTCAGCCCAGTCCAGATAATAAAAAAGAAAGGGGTACCGATGGCACCCCCATTCAAGGAATGAAAACTAACTAATTGGTCTGAAGCGATATCTTGAAGAAGCCTGAAGCTTTATTGGCTGAAATCTGGTATTTCCACTCACCGGTTTTGTCCTGGTTTTCCGTTTCAGATATAGAAAAGGATTTGCGCCAGTTGAGACTACCTGATTCGTCAATGAGTATTTCAGAATAGGTCTTGCCATTTGGCATTGTGATCTTAATTCTTATTTCACCCCCCTTGCAATCACCGTTTATTGACATTACTACGGATTTTGCGCTCTTCTCCACGTCAAATTGGTACTCTCTGGAGAATGAACTCTCCTTTACATTCTTTGAAAAGTCCCATCTGGTACGTTCATTATTGTCACCAAAATTAAATGTCTGGTAATTACCCGGTCCGGAAGACCATACAAATGGTTCTTCTACCCTGAATGACCTGTCTCCCCTTCTCCCGACAATTCTCATGATATCACCCTCATCACCTTTCAAATCATCGGTAATGACTTCAATATTAAGGTCCTGAAACGTCTTTTCAAGGTCTTTACTACTCTCCTGCAGTACTTTCAGAGCTTCCTCCTGAGCTTTTTGCTTCTCATACATTGCCTTTTTCTGCTGCTCAATCTCCATCTGTATCTGCTTCTCCTTTTCTGCTTCACTCTTCTGTGCATTTAACTGCTGAAAAGCTGATGCCGATATAAGGAGAACTACTAATAAACATGTACTTAACTTTTTCATGGCTGCCTCTAATTATAATTTATACTGTAAAGATAAGACCCAATTATGGCCTGCAGTGTTAACACCCGGTTAATGTCAGGTTAATGTTTGAGGCACTTTTTCACTATTAAGAAATAAATCGATATTTTTGATACAGATAAAATACAAGGATGAAAAAGAGAAACACGGTACTGCTCCTTGGAATAATTTCAATTATCATACTTACTTCCGTTCAGGTTTTCATAATCTATGGCATATGGCAGCAAAAAAATGAGATGTTCTCTCTGCGATATACCATCAGATCACAGGAAGCACTCTCTTTTATCAACAGGAGATTGTCAACAGATGGTTTCGATACTGTGAGGTTCGTGCTCAGCAAGCGTTCTGAACAGGCCAGTAAAGAACTTGTGGAGATAACCGATAGCGCCAGCCTGAGCAGGAAAAAACAGGAGATACTGAAATATTTCACAATAGCCCTGAATGAAGAACAGGATCTATCAGGACTTCTGGCAAATTATTTTGAAAGGAGAAATTGGGAAAAGAAGTTTGTTTATTCAATTGTTATAAATGATCTCGATATTATATCTGAAGATACAATTGCTATTATTCACAGGCAGGACTCACGTGCAAGACGAAGGATAGAAACTGAGACAAAAGGCTCTTTTCAGGAAACATCAGGATCTATTCTTGTAAACTGGTTCGGCATGGAGGATAATTATTACAGGTTAAGATTTGAATATTTCATTGATTTTTCCGATAAGCAAAAACTAATACTAAAAGAGTCGGCCGCCATACTTGCTATGAGCATATTCAGCATTATTGTTGTTGTTACATTATTTGTTATTACATACCGGAACCTCAAGGAGGAAAAGCGTCTTTCGGACCTGAAGACCGATTTTATAAATAATATTACTCATGAGCTGAAAACACCTTTATCAACAATTACAGTGGCAGGAAAAACCCTTGAAATGGCTCAGATCAGGACCAATGAAGAAAAGATACTGGAGACTGCCAGGCTTATAGGAAAACAAAGTGTGCATCTGAACCAGCTTATAAACATGATCCTGGAGATCAGCATGTGGGAGAGGACAGAGTTTGAGATCGATAAAAAAAATATTGATATCGGAGATCTGCTGAATGATATCATTGACAGCTTCAGAGCCGGTGGTGGCAACAATGCAACGATAAACAAAATATATAATTTTGACGGACTGAAGGCAGAAGTTGATGTTGTTTACTTTACTACTATGATCAATAACCTGCTGGCAAATGCAGTCAAATATTCGGTAAAAGAGCCAGTTATTGATGTCGATGGCTCTCATTCTGAAAACAACCTCTACATTAGAATATCTGACAATGGTATTGGAATCAGTAAAATTGACCAGAAACATATCTTTGACAAGTTTTACAGGGCGTCTGCAGGCAATATTCACAAATTCAAAGGACTCGGACTTGGTTTATACTATGTAAAAAGAATAGCTGAAGCCCACGGAGGAGATGTAAACGTTAACAGCAGACCGGGAAGAGGAAGTACATTTACAATAAATATACCTTATTAATAATATTATATAAACCCAGATGAAAGTTCTAATAGCTGAAGATGACAGAGATTTCGGTAGTATTCTTACACAATATGTTTCCATAAGCGGATTCACAGTAAGGCATGCACATGATGGAAATGAAGCATGGGAGATGTTCCAGCAGGATAAACCGGATATTTGTGTTCTGGATGTTATGATGCCGGAAATGGATGGATTTACACTTGCCGAAAAAATTAAGGAGAAAAATCCCGATCTACCAATAATATTCCTGACAGCAAAGAGCCTTAAGGAGGATATTGTAAGGGGCCTGAAGATAGGAGCTGATGATTATATTACAAAACCATTTGATCCGGAAATACTTATACTCCGGATCAATAATATTTTACGCAGAGCCTACTCCTCTGCAAATGATGAATTTAAAGTTTCTGACACGCTATTGAATTTCAACACACTTGAATTGCTGTGCGGGAATACCAAAGAGAAACTTACACTAAAGGAGGCCCAGCTGCTGAAATATTTTATGATAAATAAGAATAAGATACTGGCAAGGGAAGATATTCTTACTGAGATATGGGGTGAGGATGACTATTTTCTTGGAAGAAGCATGGATGTCTTTATAAGCCGCCTCAGAAAATACGTTCAAAATGACAGGAAAATCGATATAAGGACTGTCAGGGGTACGGGGTTTATTATGGAAGTACTTGATGAATCTTAAATTAAGAGCAACTGATAACATACCATGAGTACTGTTAAAAAATTAACAAATACTAACCTAAAACTGAGATCATGTACCGTAGAGAATTCATCAAGCAGGGCACTATAGCTACTGTTACCGGTTCTGCTATTATCAATGGCCTTTATATGAACAGCTTATTTGAAAGTACAACAGGGATACCAATAAATATTGATATCCCCAGTCCGTACCTGAGTAAACTTACAGTTAAACCGGTTATGACAGCCATGTATCATACTGATGTCTGGGAGGGTCCATGCAGATGGAAGGGAGAGACAAAGGAGCAGGAACTAAAAGCTGCGGCAAACCAGTTTGAAGCCTTTAATAGTTTTATAATGAGTGACAGGATCGACAAATCTATTGTCAGCATTTTTGAGGCCGGTCAGATTTTCTTTGTTGAGGATTTCAGGATAAAAGAAGAGGAATACAGGAAGATTGATGGAGATGCAAAAAAGGCCGATGTCCTGCTTATAAATCCATATGGGTGTTCTGTCTCTAACTTTGATGTTGCAGCACGTTATAATAAACCTGTAGTGATAAGCAGTGGCCCAAGTTGCAGAACAGTTGATGTATCTGCATATTGCCGCAGCAAAGGGATTGAATGCTATATACCCGATGAAGTAGAAGACATTAATCAGATATTCACATTGCTGAAAGCCAGAAAAAATTTCTCTGAGACAAGGATCCTTTTCCCGACCGATTGGAAATGGCCGAGTGTCTGCAGTGTGGCAGGGATAAATGAACCGGAAAAACTTAAAGAAAAATTTGGTATTGAGCTTGTTACAATATCCTATGAGGAACTCTCAAAAGAGATGGAACAGACCAGGGGTGACAAATCATCAAGACTGGATGCTGTAAAAATGGCCGACACAGTTTACAGCGGAGCCAGCCGTTCATTTATTGATGAAAAATATGTGGCAAGCAGCATGGAGTTTTATCAGACAATCGTTAATTTGATGAAACGATACAACTGCAATGCCTTTACGATTGAGTGTTTTGAATTTTGTACAAGCAGGCTGCCTCAGAAATGGAATATTACACCCTGCCTGATTCATACCATGCTTAAAGATCTTGGTATACCTTCGGCATGTGAAGGGGATCTTGGAGGCCTCCTGCCCATGCATATGCTGATGCTTCTTTCAAACAAATCACCTCATTTTGGAAATATGTTCTACTATCCCGATATGGGAAATGGAACAATGGCAGTCAACCATAGTGTACCGGGCATCAAAATGAATGGCTATGATAAACCAGGATTACCTTATCAGCTTTCACACTTTGTTGATTCAGGATGGGGTACAAAAGTTATTGTCGACTTTATGAAAAATGATGTTAAGGACATAACGGTGGCAAGAATGGATCCTTCAGGTAATGGGATTCTGGTACTTAAAGGTGTCCTCGTGGGTTCAAAAGGATGGGATGATGAGACAATAGGCTGCCATGATATTGCTTATATGGTAGGCAAGGAAAGCGGTACAGCCCTGGAATTCGTAAGAAAACAGGCAGATTACGGGAACCACCTGCCATGGGTTTATGGTGATTATTCCGAACAACTCGAAAAGCTTGGCAAGCTGCTCGGAATAAATGTTGAAGTAGTAAGTTAAATTATTTGGATCCCAGTACCTCTTTTACCTTATTGTAAAGATCTTCACCACGCAGATTCCTACCTATTATAGTTCCTGTTTCATCCAGAAGGAAATTTGCAGGGATAGCGCTTACGGCATATGTTTTTGCAGCAGCATTACTCCAGTACTGCAGATCTGAAACATGTGTCCAGGTCAGCTTGTCATCAGCAATTGCTTTTAGCCAGTCATCTTTTTTCTGATCAAGTGAAACCCCGAAAATATCAAACCCTTTTTTGTTGAATTCTGTGTATACCTTGACAACGTTTGGATTCTCCTTACGGCAAGGGCCGCACCATGCTGCCCAAAAATCAATCAAAAGAAGCTTTGATCCTATTTTTGATGACAGTGAAACCGGATTACCGTTTACATCATTCATAGTGAAATCAGGAGCTTTCTGACCAATCGAAACAGCCTTCATCTGCATTACCCTTTCCTTGAGAGAGACTATCTGAGGAAGGGATGCAATAGCGGTGTCGAGTTTACTGATCACAGATTCAAGTTCATCAGCTTCCATCTCATAACTAATACTTCCGAGAATTGAAGGTGTTACATATGATGAAGGATTATTCTGAACAAAATTCTTCTGGTTATTGAGCATCTCGGTCTGAACCGAATCAGCCCTTCTTTCAATCTCTTCTAAGAGATCAGTATTTCCTGTCTGGGTTGCCTGTTGATATTCACTGTATATCTGAGAATATATATCGGTGAGAGGTTTATTAGATTCGACAAAGGATTTATATTCATCCTGAGTTTTAGAGCCTGTGATCTCAGCCTTAAAAAGTGAATCCAGTGATCCACTGACTGTTATAACTGAATTCTCAAGATAGAATGAAGTTCTTTTCCTGGTTTCACCTGCAACCAGCTGGACAAGCTGGGGGTAATCAATCACTCCGCCTTTCATTGTAAAATCACCCTTTTTTGAAACAGCAGAGTCAAGAGTAACAACCTTCCCGGCTTCTCTTTTCTGCAGGTAAAAGATAATACTGTCGGAACCTTCAATCTTGCCTTTGACAACATACCTTGTTTCAGAGGAACAGGATGCCAACAATATAATTATTACAAATAAACTGATACCCTTTTTCATTTTTAATCTCTTTGAATATATAACTGTTTAAATCTTAAAAAGTTCGTGCAAATATAAACAAAAATCAACAGCCCCTCCCATTACAGTATTTATCGATCAGAATTTTAGCAGCTTTATATGAGGTAATGCTTCCTTTATTTAATTTATTTTCGAGTTCCGAGTTGAGTTTTCTTATCGCTTTATCGTTATAGAAATTATTTCTGAGATATTCTGAAATGGTATCATGCATTCGTATTACTGCCTGTTGTTTTCTTTGTTCTTCAAAGAAACCCGACTTGTTTGTAAAGGAATAGTAATAATTAATTGTTTCCCACAACTCTTTAATACCTGAATTTTTTATTGCAGAACAGGTCAGTACCTGCGGCTTCCATCCCGAAGGACCAATTGGAAATAGACTCAGCGCATTCTCATATAAAACTCTGGCACCTTCAGCTACTGTTTTATTTGGGCCATCGGCCTTTGTAATGGCAATTATATCAGCCATTTCCATAATGCCCCGTTTCATCCCCTGCAGTTCATCACCTGCCCCGGCAAGCATAAGAAGCAGAAATACATCAACCATTGAATGTACTGCTGTTTCGGATTGCCCAACCCCTACCGTCTCAACCAGGATAGTATCAAAACCGGCAGCTTCACAAAGGATTATCGACTCACGTGTTTTGCGTGCAACACCGCCCAGTGTACCTGCAGATGGAGATGGTCTGATATAAGCGTTTGGATGAACACTAAGCTGCTCCATTCGTGTTTTGTCACCAAGTATACTCCCGCTGGTATTTGAACTGCTTGGATCTATAGCCAGAATAGCAAGTTTTCTTCCTTCACTGGCCAGGAAAAGCCCTAAAGTTTCAATAAAGGTGCTTTTACCTGCACCAGGGACTCCTGTTATCCCGATCCTGAGAGAATTTGACTCATAAGGAAGACATCTTTCAATTATCTCCTGGGCTTCATCTGAATGCCTGGGGAGTGAACTTTCGACAATCGTAATCGCCTGGCTGAGTATGGTTCTGTTTCCGGAAATGATACCATCAACAAATGCCTCAACTGAATATTTCTTTTTCTTTCGTGCAGATGTTTCCCGGAGAATATCAGGATTGATGCTCGGAGGCTGGCTTACACCTTCGTGTACTATTAGTGCACTTTTAAGTTCACTGTCCTTCTCCATCAGGTTACTTCGAAGCTGCCGGTTGCTGTTCTACTTCAGCATTTATCATAAGTACGATTTCGGAATTCTTCGGATCATTTGTATAAACATAAATGGCTTTAGTAACCTTGCCTGTGTATCCTCCTGAGTTGAAGGTAGCTTTAATAGAACTGGATTCTCCGGGTTTGATACCAATGCCCTGATTACCCTGCTGAACAGCAGTACAACCGCATGTTGACCTTATGTGTCTTAATATAAGGTCACTCTTTCCTTCATTTTTGAACTTGAATTCAACATCATTCTGAGTCATCCCTTTAATCTTGCCAAGGTCATAGGTGTTTGATGATATTCTGAAAACCGGAGCATTAAGCATATCCTCCTTAGAAAGTGATGAGAAATCTTCAACCAGGTTTGCCGAGACATAATAATAGACATTCTGCTGTACAACATCATTAATCTTAACCTTTACCATATCACTAACATTTCCCCATCCGGCATTTTTTGTAGCATCATATGTACCCTCAATCATTCCTTTCTGGCCTGGTTTCAGAGTCAGCGGTGTAGCTTTAATTAACAGATGAGGAGGAAGATTTTCAAATTCCACCTTTGCATCCTTATCAGAGGTATTTACAATCTGCATAACCCTTATCTTCTTCTCAGTCTTCTTAATATTGGTAAATGCCAGATGGTTACTTTCAAATCTTACTGCTCCAACCGGAAATGTAAATAACTCCTCGATAGTTTTCTCATGTGGAATAACCTCGCCCTTAATTGTAAGCACAACAACCTCAGGTTTGGAGTTGGAATATACTGAAAGAGTCTTGTTGAAAGGTCCTGGCCTGTCCTTTGGATCATAGATGGCTGTTATCTTGCCTTTACCGCCTGCAGGGATGGGTGACCTGGTCCATTCAGGTGTGGTACAGCCACATGAAGCTACAATATTTTGAATAACGAGCGGATCTTTACCTGAATTGGTCACCTCAAACTCGTAGGTCTGCCTTCCGGCTTCTTCCTTGAATTTTCCAAAATCATGTTCTGTCTCAAGCAACTGAATCTTTGCCTCTGACAATTGAGCATTAAGTGTGTAACTAATAGCTACTGTCAAAATAAATAAAAACAACCTTTTCATAACTTCCTTATATTTTGATTCAAATTAAGATTTGCAAAAATACAAATTTTAAATGTCTGATTCCATTAAATAACAAAATCTTTCTTCGATTGGTTGCATGATAAATCACAAAAACCAGACCGAAACAATAAAATTCCGGGAAAATTGTTAAAAAATTAAACTTTGAACTATTTATTCTGTTTAGAACTAGAATATCATTAGTTTTGCTGACCGAACATATTTTTTTGGAATAAAATTTGATACAAAAATGATCCGGATCTGATACCCGTTCAGGATATGGCTAAGCTCAGAAAACTGTCAATATTGCTTATTTCCGGCCTGCTTTATCTTAATGCAAGCGGACAGTTCTATAATGGGCACCAGATGACATTTGGCAAGAATAAAGTACAGTATTACGACTATTACTGGCAGTTTTACAGGTTCGAAAATTTTGATTGTTACTTTAATGAATATGGGCGTGATCTGGCTCAGTTCACTGCCAACTATGCCACGAAAAAGCTCGAGGAAATTGAAGACTACTTCGATTATACTCTTGAAAAAAGGATGATATTCATTATTTATAACAAGAGTGCCGAATATAAACAATCTAATATTGGCCTGGTTACATATGATGAGGAGTCTTATAATATAGGTGGATTCAGCAGGATCATAAAGAATAAGGTCATGCTGTATTATGAAGGCGATCACGTCGCTTTTCAAAACCAGATTGCCGCCTCAATTGCCGAGGTTATTATAAATGAAATGCTTTACAATGCTGAAACCAGGGACAGGGTTTCCAGCTCGCAGGTAATAAACATGCCCGACTGGTATATAAAGGGGCTGATTAAATTCTCATCTCATAACTGGGATTATGAGGCTGAAAACAGGGTAAAAGACGGCCTTAAATCAGGCAAATACAAGAATATAAATCATCTTGAATATGATGATGCTATTGATGCAGGAATGTCATTCTGGAGATTTATCGGAAAAGAATATGGGGATGCGATAATTCCAAACATACTCTATCTGACAAAAATTTACAAGAATATTGATGACGGCTTTCAGTATGTTACAGGAAAAGAGTTGAAAGAGCTCCTGGCTGACTGGAAGAAGTATTACCAGGAGAATTATTCAGAAGACAAAGGACTTCCTGGTGACGATGGAAAACAGATCAGAAAATCAAGAAAAGAACAGATCTATCAGCAGGTAAAAGTAAGTCCGGGAGGTGAATATATTGCATATATTACAAATGACTGGGGTAGAAAACGGATATGGCTTTACGATAATGCCACAGGCAAGCAGAAGATTATTTTCAGAAAAGAACCCAAGTTTGAGCAGGTTACAGATGATACCTATCCGGTAATGACATGGCATCCGAACGGGAGAATACTGACATTTATAAATGAAGAGAAAGCTGACTTGCTGATGTATTTCTACAGGGTTAATGAGAAAAAGCTGGAAACCAGAAACCTTCTTTATTTTGACAAAATCCTTGACTTCTCATATTCACCGGAAGGGACGAGGCTTGTTATGTCTGCAGTCAAAGACGGGACTACCGATATTTACATTCATACAATTGCTTCAGGGACTAACGAACAGATAACAAGGGATATTGCTGATGATCTTTATCCCTCTTTCCTCAGGGATTCTCCCGGTAAGATTATGTTCTCATCAAACCGGATATCAGATACCCTGACCAATACTGCGAGTCCTTTTGAAAAACTGGCACCAACATTTGATCTGTTCACCTATGATCTTGATAAAAGAGGCTCCTACCTTGTCAGGTTATCAGAAAATCGTTTCACCGACAGGTTTCAGGCCACAGGTATCTCCAGCGACAAATTAACATATCTCGGTGATCAGAATGGTATATTCAACCGATATGTGGCCAAGTTCGACAGTACAATAAGCTTTATTGATACAACAACACATTACAGGTATTTTATCAAGTCATTCCCTGTTACCAATTATGACAGGAATATTTTAAACCAGTCAGTTGCAAACGGACCTGGAGTCTTCAGTGAAGTCCTGTTCAACAAAAGAAAATATTTCCTCAGAAAGGGTGATTTCAATGATCAGACCAGAATACCTGAAAGCGACATACTTACTACTCAATACCGTAAAGACAAAAATCTGATGCTGCATAAAGCCGACAGCATTGAACAGCTCAGGCAAAGGCTGATAATAGAAGATAAAAGGAGACGAGATACTCTTACAAAGCCTATTTATGAATATTACGAAAAAAATGAACCAATAAATATATCACACTACATTTTTGAAAAGGAGAAGGAGAATTACTACGAACAACTCTGGAGAAAGGACTATATGGATATTGATCTTGATACTGCTGAACTGGAGTTTCCGTTAATCAGAATATACGAAACCTCCTTTTATAACAACTATATTGTGGGGCAGATCGACTTCAGCTTCCTTAATAACTCTTACCAGGTGTATAGTGGGGGTGCTCCTTATTTTAATCCGGGGTTCAACATACTGACACGATTTGGCACAGTCGATCTATTTGAAAACTACAGGGTTACAGGTGGATTCAGGCTTGCAGGTAATTTTGACAGCAATGAATACCTGTTAAGCGTTGAGAACCTCAAAGGCACCTTTGATAAACAGCTTATCTTCCATCGGCAGGCTTTTTTCAGCTATAATGACACATCTCTCTTCAAAACATATTCGCATAATCTTTATCTTTCATACTCAAAACCGATCACACCGGTACTGACATTGAAAGGTACAGTTGCCTACAGGAATGACAAGCACGTATTCATGTCGACTGATGTAGTGACTCTTACTTATGAAAACATTTATCAGCACTGGGGAAGCCTTAAAGCTGAAGCAATTTATGATAATACAAGGAAAAGATCAATTAATATCTATTACGGTACCAGATCAAAGATCTTTGCAGAATACCATAAGCAGCTGAACAGGTCAAAATCAGACATGATTGTTCTTGGAATTGATTTCAGAAAGTATACTCGCATTCACAGGGAATTAATATGGGCAAACAGATTTGCTGCTAGTTCATCATTCGGAACCACAAAACTTTTATATTACCTTGGAGGTGTTGACAACTGGATGGGTTACCTTTTCAATAGTACATCTATGTTTAATAATGCTACCCCGGTAACTCCCGGACAGAATTACAGCTTTCAGGCACTGGCCACAAACATGAGGGGATTCAGGCAGAATGTAAGAAACGGAAATAACTTTGCCCTGATAAACAGCGAAATCAGATGGCCTTTTATCAGGTATCTGATGGGCCATCCATTGAAATCAAACTTCCTTAACAGCTTGCAGGTGGTTGGTTTCGGAGATATTGGGTCAGCATGGACCGGAATATCACCATGGAAAAGTGATAACGGCTATGATAATGAAGTGATCACTAACGGACCTGTCAAAGTATCTCTCGACTCAAACCGGAATCCCATTGTTGCGGGGTTCGGCGCCGGTGCCAGAGCTCAGATACTTGGATATTTTGTAAGGGCTGACTGGGCCTGGGGTATTGAAAATAATTACATCCTGCCAAGGATTTTCTATCTCTCATTCAGTCTTGACTTCTAACATAAATAATATTAATTAATGCCCGACCTTAAAGAAATTATACTCACCAGGGCTGAAGAGCTTCACAATGAAGTGATTCACCTCCGAAGACACTTTCATAAATATCCTGAACTATCGTACGAAGAGACAGAAACCTCCGCTTATATATGTAAATGGCTGAAAGATAACAATATTCCTTACAGAGATAAAATAGCAGGAACAGGAATCATAGCAGAAATAAAAGGTAGCGGAAAGGGCAATACTGTTATTGCTTTAAGAGCAGAAATGGACGCTCTGCCAATTTTAGAAAGGAATGATGCAGATTATTCCAGTGTAAATAAAGGAAAGATGCATGCCTGCGGCCATGATGCTCACATGTCAATTGTGATGGGCACAGCATTGCTGCTGAAGTCAATAAGCCAAATGTTCGGCGGAACCATATTGCTTATATTTCAGCCAGGTGAGGAAAAATCACCGGGAGGCGCCAAACTGATGATTGAATCAGGTGAACTTGAAACTCCAAAACCGGATATCATAATTGCCACTCATAACCTGCCGGAACTGGAGAGTGGCAAGACCGGATACAGATCAGGCAGTTATATGGCTTCATGCGATGAAATATATTTAACTGTATCAGGAAGAGGTGGGCATGCTGCCTTACCGGGACTCACAACCGACCAGGTATTCATAGCGTCAAAGCTGGTAGTAA
Organism: Bacteroidales bacterium; assembly: GCA_035531395.1. GTDB lineage: Bacteria > Bacteroidota > Bacteroidia > Bacteroidales > VadinHA17 > LD21. The sequence continues at coordinate 79,109 of DATKTA010000027.1, read as the reverse complement.
GGCTTAAAGAAACAATGGCTGGTCAGGTTTCCGGGAAAGAGATTCCTGCGATTCTGGGTATAGGAAGAATATCAGGAGAGGGAGCAACAAATGTAATCCCTGAAAAGGTTGAAATAGCAGGCACCTTCAGAACATTTGATGAGAAGTGGAGAGAAGAAGGGATAAATCTGGTCAGGAAAATTGCTGCTGAAACGGCTGCTGAATACAGCGTAACTGTTGATGTCAGGATTGCCGAAGGTTATCCGGTCCTGATTAATGATGAGAAACTGACTGAAAAAGCAGTAAGACTTTCGGAGGAACTTCTTGGAAAAGAAAATGTTAAGATATTTGATATGAGAATGAGTTCAGATGATTTCTCCTTTTATTCATCTGTCGCTCCGTCTCTTTATTACAGGACAGGGATGAGTAAAAGAAAACATGACGGAGAGGTCAGAAAACTTCATACTCCTGAGTTTGACATTGATGAAGAGGGGCTGAAAACTGGTGTCGCAAACATGAGCTGGCTGATAATTAATCTTCTGTCTGAGTGATATATTTATCATGATTTTTTTTCTTTTAAAAAAAATAAGATAATTTTGTCGATTATTGTATTTAACTAATCAAAAAAATAATAGAAATGGCTTACAAAATTAATGATGACTGTACTGCTTGCGGAACATGTATAGATGAATGTCCTGTTGAAGCTATATCGGAGGGAGATATCTATAAAATTGATCCGGATGTATGTACTGACTGTGGTGCATGTTTTGATGTATGCCCTGTTGAGGCTATTCATCCAGAATAGTTTTCCACTCTTAAAAAATTTTGAAAAGGGGCTTCGCGGCCCCTTTTATTTTGGTGAATATTTCGCCTTTTCAAGAATGCTCTGAACATTAGTATCTTTCATCAGTTCTCCAAGTCCGGTATCAGGATTCTTATCCATATAAGACTTTATAATCCTGAAACCTATCCATACAGCAGCCCTTCCAGGTGATTCATTTGTAAAATATGTTGTAAACGGAGCCTCTCCTGTCAGTTTCCTGATTACCAACTGGTCGGTACTGAAAAGCAGATCATGCTCAAGAAGGTATTGCCACATCTGATCTTCGTTATTTATGCAGAATTTCATCTGATCAGGCATGAAACCGAACAGTATCTCATCCGGTACATCAGGTATCATGCACTTCTGATAATACTTCAGCTTGCCTTCGTGTATTATTTGTGTCAGGACATTGTCCCTGGAATAACCGGTTTCCCGGTAACTCCATTCTGATGCCCCCCAGCCAAAAATGCAATCTGGAACAATATATGAAGGTGTCATCCTGTCGGACAGGTACTTATAGATGCCCAGCCGCGGGTAATAATCACAATCAGCTCCAAGATACCTGTCAAGACATATACCTGTTATATGATCGCCTGTTATAATACTGTTATTGAACCCAGAGATGCAGGTAAATACATCCGGAATACTTCTCTCCGGGAAGTAATATTTATAGTACCTGAAGGCTTTACTTAACCTTTCTTCTGTCTCTGACATGTCAGGAAAAACAGTTGCAGTCAGGTTATATACATCATTATTAAGTTTATCTGTACAGAACCTGATCAGAAAATCGCTGAAAGAACTGTCATTTACATCACCGGCATTTATAACATAACTGAAGAGTTGCATGAAATCACCATATTTCTCTTTAAGACCAGCAACTGCAATCGGAATTTCATCAGGATTAATTGTAAAAAGGTCTTTTTCCAGCCTTTTTATCCTTATATCAGCCTTGATCCCTGAAATATCCACATCATAACTATCTGATCTACATGATACTACTAATATCATGGCAGCGATAACAAAAATAGAATGAATATATTTTTTATACATAAACTGATCATTTCAGAAAGTCAAAAATAATCACTTTTTCATTAGTAATTCTCAAAAGATTCTTACCGGAAAAACTTCTGTTTAAATTTGCTATTTTTACAACAAGATTGCAATATATGTCAGAAGCATAAAACAAATCAGTATGAAAATACCAAAAATGGGAATATCATGGCAACTGCCTTTATTATTGCTGGTGTTTCTCATGGAAGTTCCGGCAGGAATTACATATGCACAGAAAAGTATAGGTTTCGGCATTCATGCGGATCCTGTTATTGGATGGTTTACATCCGACAATAAGGATGTTATTAACGAGGGAGCTAGGCCCGGTTTCAATTTTGGGCTCACCTTCAACAGGTATTTCACAGAAAACTATGCCTTTTCAACAGGAGTAAGCCTTATCACTTCAGGAGGGAAACTGGTATACAACGACACAATCAGCTTGTTACTGAACAGTTCAACAACTGTAGTCCCCGGAAATGGAATAATTTACAATATAAAGTATCTGGCTGTCCCTATAGGTTTAAAACTGAAGACTAACCAGATAGGTTATGTAACCTTTTTCAGTGACCTTGGAATTGATCCTAAATTTGTTCTGGGTGGCAAGGCGGAGATACCTTCGCTCCAAATTGAAAAAGAGGATGCCTCTGCCGAGCTGAAGAATGTCAGCCTTGGATATCATGTTACAGCAGGTATTGAGTACTCACTTGGAGGGACAACCGCTCTTGTACTGGGACTAAACTTCGACAGTAACTTCGTCGATATTACCCAGGATAAAGGGGATCAGCCCCTGGATAAAATATTACATAAGATGCTTGGCTTCAGGCTTGGGATTAATTTCTAAAAATATCTTATGAGAATCACCATCGCACAGCTTAATTATCACATTGGCAATTTTGAATATAACAAATCAATTATTTGCAATGCAATAAACAAAGCAAAGGAAGAGCATGCCGAACTGGTCATTTTTTCTGAATTGTGTATTTCAGGCTATCCTCCTCTTGACCTTCTCGACAGGTTTGATTTTATTGAGAAATGCAGTCAGACAGTAAATGAAATAGCTTCAGAATGTCATGGAATAACAGCTATTGTAGGGTCTCCTGTCATCAATAAAAACCCGGAAGGGAAAAAGCTCTTCAATTCTGCGCTTGTTCTTTCTGAGGGAGAAGTGATTTTCACAGCGAACAAGGCATTGCTCCCAACCTATGATATATTTGATGAATACAGGTACTTTGAACCTGAAAAAATCTTTGATATATTCACTCTGCAAGGCAAAAAGCTGGCAATTACAATATGTGAAGACCTCTGGGATGAACAGCTGTTTGATAATGACTTTGAGAAAGCAAGGCTTTATACAATCTCTCCAATGGAGGAGCTTGCACATAAGAAACCTGATCTGGTAATAAACATATCTGCTTCTCCTTTTTCATATAAAAAGGTAGAATCTAGGGAAAAAATTTTCAGGGATAAAGCTAAAAAATACAAAGTCCCGGTAATCTCTGTAAATCAAACCGGAGCAAATACTGAACTTGTGTTTGACGGGGCTTCTATCATTATTGACCGTGGTGGCAATCTCTACAAAAAACTCCCATTCTTTGAAGAGGCTGAAGTGACCTTCGATACTGACAATCTTAGTACCGGAAATACTTTAAAACTTGAAAAAACAGATCCTGTTTCACTTATCCACAAAGCATTGGTAATGGGGATACGCGACTATTTCAGAAAATCAGGACTCATTAATGCTATAGTCGGGCTCTCCGGAGGCATCGACTCGGCAGTATGTCTGTGTCTGGCTGCAGAAGCTCTTGGGAATGAAAACGTAAGGTCACTTCTGATGCCTTCCCGCTACTCAACTGAATACTCGGTGTCAGACGCTGTGGAGCTGTCAAACCGTCTTAAGACCAAATATGATATCATAAATATAGAAAAACCTTTCACTGCCTTTGAGGAGGATCTGTTACCACTGTTTGAAGGCAAAGAGCGCGATGTAACAGAAGAGAATATACAGGCACGGATCAGGGCAATTCTCCTTATGGCTGTCTCAAACAAATTCGGTAATATACTCCTTAATACCTCCAACAAGAGTGAAGCAGCTGTAGGATACGGCACACTGTATGGCGATATGGCAGGTGGATTATCAGTAATTGGTGATGTTTACAAAACCGATATATACAGGCTCGCTGAATATATAAACCGGAATGAGGAGATAATTCCGCTAAATATTATCAGGAAGCTTCCTTCTGCTGAACTTAAACCTGATCAGTTTGATTCTGATTCACTTCCCGATTACAGTGTACTTGATAATATTCTTCATCAGTATATTGAACTACAGAAACCACCGGAAAAAATAATAGAGAATGGCGCTGATGCGAATACCGTAAGGAAAGTTATATCAATGATCAATTTCAACGAGTATAAAAGATACCAGGCTCCTCCTATCCTCAGGATATCATCCAAAGCCTTCGGGGCAGGCAGAAGGATGCCCCTTGTTGCAAGGTATTAAAAGGGATATTAAACCCAAATGTTTTTTAAACACAAACAATGATGAAAATATTTTTCTAAACGAGTGGGTTCCATGTGACCATTAATAATAAATTATTTACACATGAAATATTTATTCTTAACTTTGATATGTTTTATAACATAAAATCAAATGCTGTACTCAAATACCTTTATCGAGTTTTGTATAGAAAATCCCAATTCAGCTTTCAAAGGATTAAATTCCAGGGATAAGGAGACTATTACCAGGCATCACCATGCCCTGAATATAAAGAAAGGTGATTTCATATACAGGGAAGGTGAAAAAGCAAAAGGAGTTATTTGCCTTGCTGCAGGAAAGTATAAAATATTCAGAGTAGGTGTTGGAGGCAGGGAACAGATCCTTAAATTTATGCGTCCCGGTGAGATGGCAGGCATAAGAAATATTTTTCAAACAGCTGTCTGGAACGATTCAGCTATTGCAATTGAAGATTCAGTTATCTGTATGCTTGATAAAAACACTCTTACCGGTATTCTGAAAAATAATCCTGACTTATCAATAAGAATCATTAAACTAGTCGCTGATGAGCTGGCATTCGCCCGAAACAGGATTATTTCATTGACTCAGAAACACTTGCGCGGACGAGTAGTTGAAACTCTTCTGATGCTCGGTGATTTATACGGATTTGAAAATGATGGAAGAACCATTAATGTATCGCTTTCGAGGGATGATATTGCACATCACTCAAATATGACAACCTCAAATGCTATAAGAACGTTATCCAATCTTGCATCTGAAGGGAAAATAGGACTTAAAAGAAGAAAGATTACCCTTATTGATATTCCTGCGCTTGAAATGATCAGTAATGCAGGATAAAGCCCTTTTAAGAGCTGCTATTCACGGTAAAATACCCTTTTGACTCTTCCCGGAATTGAGGTAAGTATCTCGTATGGAATTGTCTCACAGATTTCTGCAATTTCATTGATGGAAATGTTTTCTCCGAAAATCTCTGCTTCATCACCGTTTTTAGCCTCAAGTCCGGTAATATCAGCCATACACATATCCATGCAAACATTTCCGATTATAGGAACCCTTTCCCCTTTAATAAACAGACTGCCTCTTCTGTTACCCATTTTCCGCTTTAGTCCATCAGCATAACCCACGGGGAGAATGGCTATTGTCCTTTCAACCTCAGATACATCTGAACAACCATATCCGACAGGCTCTCCTGCCCTGACTTGTTTCACCTGTGAAATTCGTGTTTTAAATCTTCCAGCCTGCCGCAAAGAGATACCTTTGAAGCTGCCTGCACCGTATATGCCAATTCCAGGCCTGACCATCTCAAACTGGTATTCAGGCATACGTATTATGCCTGATGAGTTGAGAATATGTCTTAAAAAAGTGTACCCTGTTGCTCCCCTGATCTGATCAACAGCTTCAAGAAAAATTGCAACCTGTTTCCTTGAAAAATCATCAAGTTCAGGATTCTCACTTGCCGCAAGGTGAGAAAATACGGATATGATCCTGATACATTCTTTCTGGTTGATTTCACCAGCCAGATTTCTGATCTCTTCCTGCATAAAACCTAACCTGTGCATACCGGTATCAATTTTAATATGTACAGGATAGCCCATAAGTCCGTGCCGCTCTGCTGCCGCAGTAAAAGATCGAAATGAAGAAAAACTGAACAACTCAGGTTCAAGTGAGAATTTAATCATCAAGTCATAAGCCGATGGATCGGGATTCATTACCATGACAGGCAATGTGACTCCTGCATTCCGGAGTTCAACCCCTTCGTCAGCATATGCAACAGCCAGGTAACTGACACGATGATATTCAAGCAGCGAAGCTATCTCTGATGATCCTGCCCCATAAGCAAAGGCCTTTACCATTGCCATTATTTTAGTTTCTGGTTCCAAATAGCTTCTGAAAATATTAAGATTATGTGATATTGCATCGAGATTTACCTCTAGCAACGTCTGATGAACCTTCTGTTCAAGAACAGTACCGATTTTTTCAAATTCGAAGACCCTGGCACCCTTAATAAGAATTATCTCATTACTGAAATCAGCAGGCACAAAATTTATTAAAAATTCATCTGTCGAATAGTAGAATCTGTCTTCATCTCTGAAAAGGTGTCTTTCAGAGACAAGTGATCTTCCAATGCCAATAAAACGGGTAATACCAGTTTTCCTGATCAGATCCGCAACCTCTCTGTAAAGATCATCTTCAACTCTTCCTGCCTGTAAAAAGTCAGAAAGGATGAGGGTAGTTTTTCTTCCGTTCTGCGCTTTAAGGTACTCAAGCGCCATACCAAGCGATCCGGGATCAGAATTATAGCAGTCTTCAATTAGCTGACAATTGTTGATTCCTCCCTTCATTTCCATTCTCATTGCCACTGAAACCAATCCACTGAGGCCACTTTTTATCAGACTTTTTTCAGCTCCAAGATGAAGGCATACTGCAGAAACAGTGATGGCATTCTCAATAGAAGCCCTGTCAGTAAAGGGAACTTCAAAATAACAAGGATCTCCCCTGAAATTCAGGCTTAGTCCGGTACCTTTGGTGAGGAGAGCTTTTCTATCAACATTAATAACTGCATTTCTGTCATTTAAAGACCAGGATATCAAATCTTTATTTCTCAGATTATCATCAGATTCTATCGCTTCCCTGATTAATTTATCGTCACTGCAGTATATTATCGATGTTGAATTCCTGAAAAGTTTCAGCTTTTCCTTAGCTTTTGTCCTGTAATCGGGGAAATTTTCACTGTGGGCATCTCCGATATTTGTTATAACTCCAATAGTTGGATCAATAATCCTCTGCAGTTTTTCCATTTCACCAACATGAGAGATTCCTGCTTCAAAAATACCAAGACTGTACTTCTTATCAAGTTTCCAGACTGAAAGCGGTACACCTATTTGTGAATTAAAGCTTCGGGGACTTCTTATTACCGGCAACATCTGACTCATTATGTCTGCCAGCCACTCTTTGACTATTGTTTTACCTGTACTTCCGGTAATTGCAATAACCGGAGAAATGAAAGCTTTTCGCTTATGCGATGCAAGAAGCTGAAGTGCAGATATTGAATTTTCTGTAAGAATAAATGCCGCATTGGTATATTGGGAGATATCTTCAGGTAGCTTTTCAACTATAAATGCTCTTATACCTTTCTGATAAAGATCAGCAATAAACCTGTGCCCATCATGATTTTTACCGCTAATGGCAACAAAAGCTATTTCCTCAGTATAACTAAGCTGCCGGCTGTCAGTAACGATTTCATTTACAACAACATCAGGAGAACCTACAAGTACGCCCCCGGTTATTTTGGCAATGATTTCTGATTTGAGTTTCACCGGTCACTTTTTAATTGCAGCAATATAACAGCTCCTGCAAAGAGGTTCATAAAGATTCTTCTCTCCAAGCAATACAACCTGTGATTCTTCAGTTTTGCGAAATGAATACTGGGCAAGGCTTCCGCATCGCACACATATAGCATGAACCTTGGTAACATGTTCGGCTATAGCCATCAGTCCAGGCATTGGTCCGAATGGTTTCCCCGTAAAATCCATATCGAGTCCGGCAACGATAATTCTTGAACCATTATTGGCCAGATGAGAACATATCTCAACCAATGAAGTGTCGAAAAACTGAGCCTCATCTATTGCTATAACATCGGCATCGCCCGCGAGCAGTATGATAGCAGAAGGATGGTCAACAGGAGTTGAAACAATGGATCGTTCGTCATGAGAAACAACCCGGGTTTCAGAGTAACGCTTATCTATTGCAGGTTTAAATATTACCACTTTCATACCTGCAAACTGCGCACGTCTGAGTCGTCTGATAAGCTCTTCAGTCTTTCCTGAAAACATAGAACCTGTTATTACCTCAACAGATCCTCGTTTTCCTCCTCTTACCGATGCATTCTCCAGAAACTCCATCTTCAATTAAAAACAATTTATCCCACCTGATTATCTAATTTTTAACATGACGTGAAGTGGAATAATATTACTTTTGCAAAATAAGGAAAATGGTTTGTTTTATTAACAACTGATATATGGAATTCAATGCGACAATCGATTTAATTATAAAAGATCTTGATGATGCCTGCCGTATCATTGATGACCTTAAAAGCTATCCGGGGGTTCCCGAGTTGCAGATTGAGCTTGCTAAAGCTAAATGTAAAAGCGCAGGTGATGTGATTTCACTATTAAAACACATTAGGCAACAACCTGTTACTTTAAATCCTGAAAAGATTGAAAAACCTGAGGTAAAGGAATTACCGGTAATAAAGACAAAACCTGCAGAGACTTTGCTAACTTTTGACCAGCCATCACCTGTTGAAGAGAAGAAAGAGCCTGTAAAAACCAGTAATATTCAGGAAGAAATCAAAAAATCGCCTGAAAAAGAAATTGTTGCAAAAAAGTCTGAAACACCCCAGACCGGATCAGCAATAATTGCAGACAAATTCTCAAACATGTCTGCAAGGATAAATGAACAACTTGGTACAAAAAAAGGTGATGCTGATGTAACAGAGAGAATAAAGTCAAAACATATACACAGCCTTAAGGAGGCAGTAGGCGTGAATGACAGGTTCTTTTTCATAAGAGAGATTTTCAATGGAGATAAAGAGCTTTATGATCAGGCTATTGCCCGCCTTGAGAATGTACAGTCGGAGTCAGATTTAAAAGCAGTTATTGCAAGTTATACCGGTACCAACGTAGAAAATGAAGCAATAAAACAGCTACTCGATATTGTAAAACGAAAACTCAGTCCGGATGAGTAAACTTATTTTGGTACCTACTCCAATAGGCAACCTGAAGGATATCACATTACGGGCCGTTGAAGCTCTCGAAAGTGTTGATCTGATTCTGGCTGAAGATACACGTCAGGCTTCAAAACTTCTTAGCCACTTCAGCATAAGAACTCCTCTTCAGTCACATCATATGTTCAACGAACATAAAAGTGTCGAAGCTGTATGTAATAAAATTATTTCCGGCCAGACAATTGCACTTGTCTCAGATGCCGGTACACCAGGAATTTCTGACCCGGGTTTTCTTCTTGTAAGAACATGTATCGAGAAAGGAATAGAGGTTGAATCATTGCCAGGCCCAACTGCACTGATACCTGCACTTGTAAACTCAGGGCTACCCTGTGACAGGTTTTGTTTCGAAGGATTTCTGCCACAGAAGAAAGGCCGGAACAAAAAATTAACAGTACTTGCTGATGAGACCAGGACTATGATCTTTTATGAATCACCATACAGGCTGGTAAAAGCTCTGGATGAGATGTCCCGGCACTTTGGTCCCGATCGCGAAGCATCTGTTTCAAGGGAGTTAAGCAAAATTTATGAAGAGAATGTCAGAGGCAGTTTGGCTTTTCTTGCAGAATACTACACCGAAAAACCACCTAAAGGTGAGATAGTGATAGTTGTGGCAGGAAAAAAATCATGAATTAACTATTCAAAAAGAGTTTTCCATCTCATGAGATATCTATTACTGATTTTTTTCATTCTAATCTTTTCCATATCCCAGCTCCATTCACAGATATTAAAAGGGAAGGTCACCAACCAGTCAGGAGAACCCGTTCAGTACTCAACAGTGTATTTTCAGGAACTACGACAGGGTACTACCGCAAATGTTAAAGGTGATTATGAGATAAAACTGAAACCTGGCAAATATACGGTTGTCTATCAGAGTCTTGGTTATGAGCCAATCTTCGTTACAGTTAACCTTACAGACAAGACTGTCGTCAGGGATGTAACACTGCCTGTTCAATACTACCAGATTCCTGAAGTAAGGATTTCTGCCAGTGGTGAAGACCCGGCATACATAATAATGAGGAAGGTGATCGGAATGGCTCCATATTACCTCAACAACATAAGCTACTATAAGGCAGAGGTTTACCTCAAAGGGAATGTTATTTTCAAAAAGATACCAAAGCTTTTGCAAAAGTCGATGAAAATGTCATCCGATGGAGAATCAACATCTGTTGGCGCCGGCGGCAAAAAAGAACCTGAAAAGCGCCTGATAAGGGAAGGAGATGCCTTTATGATGGAATCGCTAAATGAGATTGAGTTTACTGCACCTGACCGGTATGTGCAGAAAATGATATCCTATAACAGTACTTTCCCGGAAGAGAGTAATGATCTGTCACCAATGGGCTATATTGAAGCGAGTTTCTACCAGCCAGTTCTTGCCGAGATGGCTATATCACCTCTGTCGCCGCAGGCTTTCTCACATTACAAGTTCAGGTATCTTGGTGCTACATTGCAGGGTAATTATACTATCAATAAAATTGAAGTAATACCAAAACGAAAGAGTCAGCAGCTTTTCGAGGGTACAATATATATTATTGAAGATCTATGGTGTTTGCATAGTGTCGACCTGATAAACAATAACAGGTTAGGAGAGTTTAAGATCCAGCAGGTTTATATACCTGTCCAGGATGACATTTGGATGCCTGTCAGCCATAAGTTTGAAGTCAGGGCAAGTATTTTCGGACTTAAGGCTGATGCAGGATATGGTGGTTCTATCAAATACCTGGATGTCAAACCAAACCTCGCACTTGAAAAGCCTAAAACAGTCTCCACCGATTATGGTGGAAGAACGGCTGCCACTGTTAAACCTTCTGAAACAGTACCTCCGACAAAAGAAAGGCAGCAGATTGAAAAGATACTGGAGAAGGATGACCTTTCAAACCGTGATATGGTGAAGCTTTCCAGACTGATGGAAAAAGAATCGGAAAAGAGTATCAATGATACTACAGGAAATAATCTTGAAATAAGGGATAATACAATCAAGAGTGTTGAAAAGAATGCTGCAAAAAAAGACAGTGCATACTGGTCCCAGATCAGACCTGTACCCCTCACTGAAACAGATATTAAAAGTCTGAGGATAAGAGACAGCATCCGAACCGAATATGATATAAGGAAGCCAAAGGATGATACAACCGGAACCTCCTCCCCTGCTGGTAAAAAGAGGATTCCCAGGACATTAAAGTACTTGGCGACAGGTCATACATGGGGATCGAACTGGAGGGATACCACACATAAGTACAGCTTTACATGGGGAGGCCTTGTTGACCTCAGGAACCTGAGATTCAACACAGTTGACGGATTTGTTTATGGTATTGATCTAAGGTACCAGCGTTACTTTAAAGAAAGGTCATCACTCTCAATCTATCCCGAAGTATCCTGGGCATTCAGCAGAGAGAGTCTGCTATGGAGAGTAAATGCTAACTATAATTTCAACAGCCTCTATCAGCAACAGGCATATTTCAGGATCGGATCCACAAGCAGGGATATTGGAAACGGAGGCAGTATCAATCCTTTGCTGAACTCAATAACTTCACTCTTCTTTGAAAATAACTACCTTAAGCTTTATGATTCCCGCTATGTGACACTCGGCTTCAAAACTACGATCACAAATGGTCTTACACTGGAGATAAGTTCAACAAGGGATTACCGGAGGGTACTTGAAAACACAACAGATTTCTCCGTAATTAAAACTTCTAAAGACTATACGGCCAATATTCCTGAAAATAGTTATCTCGACTCTTTGTCAAATCCTTTTAATAAGGTTGCAAGCCAGAATCATAATGATATTACAGCAAAGATCTCCTATACCCCATTCCAGAAATACAGTATCAGCAAAGGCAGGAGAATACCAAGGGGATCCGACTGGCCAACTTTCAGTTTAAGCTGGCAACATGGAATAAATGAATTCATTGAGATGGATAAAAGGGTGAGGCATTACGATATGATCAGGTTTGAAGCATATAAGCGATATGATGATATCGGGGCATTCAGTGAGTTGAGATGGAGGATAAGAGCCGGAGGTTTCCTTGATAGCAGGAATGTTCCTTTCTATGACTTCTTCCATTTCAACCCTCAGCCCCCGATGGTGCTGATTAATGATTACCAGGATGCCTTTATGCTGCCGGGGTACTATTCTCTGAGCACACCAGAAGCATTCGGGGAATTCCATATCAAATACACCACTCCATACCTGCTTGTAAAGCTTCTGCCGGTATTAAGTAATACACTTATGAGGGAGAATGTAAGCATTGCATACCTTGGATCAAAGAATGCTCCTCATTATACTGAAATCGGATACAGTATCAGCGAAATATTCTTTCTGGCTGAATTGGGAATTTATGTCGGTTTTGAGGACCTGGGTTATAAAAACATCGGTGGGAAGCTTATCCTGAAATTCAATTAAATCAATATCAGCGTCAATCTGCGGGATCAGCGGGAATCAGTTTATCTCCCGCAGATAGAGCAGATTTTCGCAGATTAAAGAAATGTTTGTTTATGCAAACGGGGGTTCCTCATGAAGACCAGATTCATGGTCAAATTCGCCCCCAAGTTTCCTGAAATTATCATGATTCATTTTTGATCCGAAGGTCATGCTCTGAACCGACTGTACATCTCCCGGAGTAGTTTCGAATTCAAAATCATCGAGATCGACAAACTGCGCTTTTTCCTCACGGAATCGAAGCCTGACATCATCCACAGGGCCATTCCTGTTCTTGGCAAGAATTATCTCAACAATTCCTTTTGTAGATGATCCGTCTTCAAAAGCAGGGATTCCGAATTTTTCCTGCCTGTGAATAAATACTACCATGTCCGCATCCTGCTCAATAGCACCCGATTCTCTCAGGTCAGAAAGAAGCGGCCTCTTAGTCCCACCTCTCATCTCCACAGAGCGGTTAAGCTGCGAGAGAGCAAGTATTGGTACATTTAATTCTTTTGCAATGCTTTTAAGTGACCTTGATATCATACTTACTTCCTGTTCACGACTTCCTGCATTTTCAGGTCCGGACATGAGCTGAAGATAGTCTACTATCACAATATCAAGTTTATGCTGAGCCATAAGACGCCTGCATTTGCCCCTGAGCTCACTTATGGAAATTGCAGGAGTATCATCTATAAAAATAGGTGCCTGTACCAGTTTCTTGATCCTTGTATCAAGTTGTTTCCACTCTTCTTCATTCAACCTTCCATTCTTTATCTTATCACCCGGAATATCTGTCTCTGCAATTATGAGCCTGTTAACAAGCTGGATGGATGACATCTCGCACGAAAATACAGCAACGTATTTCCCGTGATCCACAGCCATATTCCTCGCCATGGAAAGCGCAAACGCTGTTTTACCCATTGAAGGCCTGCCAGCAATTATAATAAGTTCAGACTTTTGCCATCCTGATGTCAGCCTGTCAAGCTTTGTAAAACCTGAAGGAGTGCCAACAAGGGCATCCTCACGCTTACCTGCGGCTTCAATCTCACGTATGGCATCTTTAATAACAACGTTAATAGGAGCAATTTCCCTTTTAATATTACCTTCTGCGATCTGAAAAATTTCATTTTCGGAGTAATCGAGAAGCTCTGTTACATCCTCAGTATCGTCAAATGACCTTGTCTGAATCATTGTTGACACCCTGATAAGCTCACGCTGAATGTATTTCTGGGCGACTATCCTTGAATGATAATCCACATTGGCTGCCGATACGACTTTTGATGTCAGCTGTGTCAGGTATACAGGTCCTCCGACACTCTCAAGAAGGTTGTTAGCACGAAGCTCCTCAGTCACCGTATAAAGGTCCACCGGATATTCACGTGCATTCAGATCACCTATAGCCTTAAATATCTTTTGATGTGCTTCTTTATAGAAACTTTCAGGTCGAAGAATATCCAGAACTGTAATTACTGCCTCTTTTTCCAGCATAACTGCTCCTAATACTGCCTCTTCCATATCAAGAGCCTGGGGAGGCACCTTACCAAAATCAGGAAGAACAGTTATTGTTTTCTTCGGAGTACTCCTTGCATTAGCCATCTATATATATCGTTGTTTTACAATTAATTACAAATTCAATAAATTATTGTTTAAGCTCGAGTTAAAGGTATGACATCGAGGCTTAAATTAAGCCAGTCAGGCAGAATTTTCTTTCAAACAGCCAATGTTAACAACTTGTTGAAAAGCTCTTAAGTAAAATTAAGGTGTAAAATTCAAAACCAAGGTGTATTTTTACAAAATAGAACAGGACTAATGGTTACATTTCCAAAAGCCAAAATTAATATCGGTTTGAGGATTACCGGAAAGAGGGATGACGGATTTCACAATATTGAGACTCTGTTTTGCCCGATACCACTCTGTGATGCACTGGAGTTTGTGGTCGCTGATGACAAGCAAAACAGTGACATATTGGTTGTTACCGGAATTGAGACAGGAGGCAGACCGGAAGATAATCTTGTCATGAAAGCAGTCAGTATGCTGCGCGAAAGCTATACTTTCCCATTCCTGAAAATCCATCTGCATAAAGCTATCCCTGCTGGAGCTGGTCTGGGTGGCGGATCTTCAGATGCTGCTTATATCTTAAATGGTATTAACAAGTGTTACGGACTTAATCTTGATAGTAAAAAACTGAAATATATAGCCCTGGAACTGGGCAGCGATTGTCCTTTCTTCATTAAAGCAACACCTGCTTACGGTACGGGTCGCGGAGAAATACTGGTCACATACGGGGAACAAATCTTCAATAACCATTACATGATTCTGCTAAATCCCGGGATTCATGTAAACACAGGAGATGCTTATAAGAACTGTACCCCGGCCAGTCCAGTACACCTTTTATCAGAACTTATTGAGAATCTCCCTGCTGATAAATGGAAAAATGTGATTGTCAATGATTTTGAGGATTATGTATTTAGCAGACATCCTCTGGTTGGAATGCTAAAGGAAGAACTATACCGTTCAGGAGCCATTTTCAGCTTAATGTCAGGCAGCGGGTCTTCCGTTTACGGTATATATAAAAACAAGCACTCTGTCCCTGAAAAACTTAAAGAATATTTAGTCTGGCAGGGGTTTCTTCATCCTATTCAAGTTCGATAAGAACAATGCCTTTAGGTACTCTTGTGCCTTTGTTAACTGCAATCTTCTTGATTCGCCCATCTGTGCTGCTTTTAAGACGATTTTTCATCTTCATGGCTTCGAGGATCATCAATTCATCTCCTTTCTTTATGTACTGTCCCTCCTTAACCATTATATCAATAATAGTCCCCGGTATAAAACTCAGCACAAATTTTGGATCTATAGGAGCGTAAGGCTTCCTGTTCTTAAAACTGTCACTGATTCGGGTTTTGTATAAACCCGAATTTATATTGATGTATCCAAAATTATCTTCGCTGATAGTCATTGTCTGTTATTTTTTTATTTACAAAACCTGGTCATTTAAAAAGGTGGCAAGCCATGTTTTTTGGCAGGCATTGGCACATCTTTGTCAACAGAAATATCAATGCTATGCAGCAGGAACCTTCGCGTTTCGAAAGGTTCAATTACAGCATCGACATAACCGCGCGAAGCAGCAACATAAGGATTGGCGAATTTCAATTTATATTCCTCAACTTTCTGCTTTCTCATCTTATCAGGGTCTTCTGCCGACATTATCTCCTTTCTGAAAATAATATTTGCAGCACCTTCAGGCCCCATCACAGCAATCTCAGCAGAAGACCATGCGAATACAAAATCAGCGCGCAGATGTCTGGAGCTCATTGCTATATAACCTCCTCCGTATGCTTTCCTGAGAATGACAGTAAGTTTTGGCACTGTTGCTTCACTGTAGGCGTAAAGTACTTTCGCCCCGTGCCTGATAACGCCTGCATGTTCCTGGTCAACACCCGGCAGGTATCCCGGTAGATCTACAAGTGTTATAATAGGGATGTTGAATGAATCGCAGTAACGTATGAAACGAGCTGCTTTATCTGAAGAGTTTACATCAAGAACACCCGCCATCTCCATAGGCTGGTTTGCTACAAATCCTGCAGTCTTGCCACCCATCCTTCCGAATCCGATAACGATGTTCTTTGCATAAAGCTCCATTATTTCAAAAAAATCGGAGTTATCTACTATTGCCCTGATAACATCCTTCACATCATAAGGCTGAGTAGGATCCTCAGGTACGATCTTGTTAATATTGAACTTCTTTTTAGGCTCTGCAGGTTCAAAAGGCCTTGCCTTTTTGCCATTGTGCCACGGGATAAAAGTTATCAGCTTCTTTATCTGTTCAAAGCACTCATCCTCGCTGTGGGCAAAAAAATGGGCATTCCCTGTAACTTCACTGTGTACCCTTGCACCTCCCAGGTCTTCCATCGATATCTCCTCCCCAAGTACTGTCTTGATCACTTCAGGTCCCGTGATAAACATCTTTGAGATACTGTCAACTACAAATACAAAATCGGTTAGCGCTGGCGAATATACTGCGCCACCGGCACACGGACCAAGGATGACTGATATCTGCGGGATCACTCCGCTTGAAATAGTATTTCTGAAGAAAATCTCACCATAGCCTGCAAGAGAGTTAACTCCCTCCTGTATCCTGGCGCCACCCGAATCATTAATTCCAATCAATGGTATTCTCATTTTCAGGGCATGATCCATAATTTTGGTTATTTTTCTTGAATGCATTAAACCAAGCGAACCACCGGCCACAGTAAAATCCTGAGCGAATATTGCTATCGGAGCCCCGTAAATAGTCCCTGTACCAATTATAACTCCGTCGCTGGGCAGCGATTTCTTATCCATGTCAAAATCACGTGCATCATGTTCAACAAAAAGGTCATATTCGTCGAAGGAATTATCATCGAGAAGTGCCATAATACGTTCACGGGCAGTCCTTTTACCCATAGCCTTCTGCTTTTCAATGGCCTGTTCACCTCCTCCAAGCAATAATTTCTCACGCTTTTCCTTAAGTTCACGTATCTTCCTGTTGTCTGGCATAATTCTGAATTTTAGAATTTGCAAACTAAGGATTAATAATCATATAAATTTATGATAATGGTCAACAATTTGAATATCTGGCAAAGCAATCAGAAGTTCTACTTAGGAGCCATTTTATAAAGCGCGAGGGCGATAAATGTATAAATGATATTTGGGATCCACATTGCGAGCATGGGATTAAGACTTCCCTTAAGAGAGAACTGGGATGCAAACTGGAGGAACAGGATATATGAGAAACTCAGTATCAGGCCTATCCCGATATTCATCCCGATACCTCCCCTTACCTTTCTTGAAGAGAGTGACACCCCAATAAGAGTCAGAATAAACACTGCAAAAGGATTTGAAAATCGTCTGTGCTTTTCTATCAGAAAAAGCTTAAGCTCATCCGAACCCTGCATCTGAAGAAGTTTAATATAATCATCAAGTTCTCTATATGTCATAGTTCCGACAAAGCCAGGATCACGGGAAAAATCGCTTGGTCTGATTGTAAGAGTAGTATCCAGTTGTTTCCCTTTGGTAATTACCTCCTGCTTATCAGTTATCTCCCTTAGAGTATAATTCATAGCAGACCATTTATTGGAAGCTGTATCAAACACCACTGTAGGTGAAGATAGTTTGGATTCGAGTCTCCCCCCGCTGTTAAACTTTTCGATGGTAAAATTTTGACCTCGCTGGCTGATAGGATTATAAGAACCCATGAAAACATAAATATCCTTAAAGACCTGACGATGAATGTTTTCTACTGTCACTTTCCTGCCGGCAGAGCGGTAATACTTATCCTCAAAATCCATGCGTTTGAGATTTGCCCTCGGTATTACAAAATTTGTAAGAACAAAAGCGAAAACTGCAATTACAATTGCTGAAATAAAATATGGCCACATCATCCTTCTGAAACTCATTCCACTATTCAGAATAGCAATTATTTCTGTATTGACAGCCAGTTTTGATGTGAAAAAAATAACAGAAATAAATACAAAAAGCGGGGCAAAAAGAGTTGCAAAATATGGAATAAAATTAAAGTAATAATCAAAGATGATTGCTTTTACAGGAGCCTCCTTCTCCATGAAATTATCGATCTTCTCGGCAAAATCAAAAACCACGGCAATAGTAAGGATAAGCACAATAGAAAAGAAGAAGGTTCCGAGGAACTTTCTTATAATGTACTTGTCAATTAGCCTGATCTTCAGTGATTTTATAGCCTCACTGAAAGTTTTTTTATCATTGAATCCTTCCATTTTCTGAAAATACCAAGCCTGATCTTTTCACGGGCTTCCTCAACCAGTTTCAAATAGAATGCCAGGTTGTGAATACTTGCAATCTGAGCTCCCAGGTTTTCGCCTGTCATTATAAGGTGACGGAGATATGCCTTCGAATAGTTAATACTTACGAAAGAAGGAGCTGCGCTATCAATAGGGCTGAAATCATCATTCCATTTTTTATTACGGATATTAATAGTCCCCTCACTTGTAAATAGCATTCCGTTACGTCCATTACGTGTTGGCATGACGCAATCAAACATATCAATACCTCTGTCAATTGCTTCAAGAATATTTGCGGGAGTCCCAACTCCCATAAGATAACGGGGTTTATCCTCCGGGAGTATTTCATTCACAATTTCTATTATCCTGTACATATCCTCTGCAGGTTCTCCAACCGACAATCCTCCTATTGCATTGCCAGCCATTCCAACTGATGCAATCTTTTCGGCCGACTGCTTTCTCAGGTCATCATAGGTTCCTCCCTGCACAATCGGAAAAAGGTATTGTTCATAATCCCATACCGGATCTGTCTCCTTAAATCTGGTCACCGCCCTGTCGAGCCAGCGATGGGTAAGGGCCACTGATTTTTCAGCATAACTGTATTCGCATGGCCAGGGTGTACATTCATCAAAGGCCATCATTATATCAGCCCCAATAATCCGCTGTATATAAACAGTATTCTCGGGAGTAAAAATATGTTTTGAACCATCAATATGTGACTTGAAAATTGCACCATCCTCAGTAAGTTTCATGTTCCCTGTAAGCGAAAAAACCTGATAACCACCGCTATCAGTAAGGATAGGTCTTCCCCACGACATAAACTTATGAAGGCCTCCGGCAGCCTTAAGAATATCTACACCAGGGCGAAGGTAAAGATGGTATGTATTTCCAAGTAAGATTTTGGCATCGATATCATCCGAAAGATCGCGCTGCATTACTCCTTTTACTGTTCCTCCCGTTCCTACCGGCATAAAAATTGGAGTAGGAATATCCCCATGCGATGTAGTCAGCATACCTGTACGCGCCTTTGATTCCGGGTCCCTGCTATCTATGCTGAACATATTTGTTTCACTATTTCGAAGCACAAATGTAATTGATAGATGCGGCCTGAAAAAATAATAGTGAAGATTTTTAATACATTTGGCTGACATTCATGAAATGCTGAATGACGGAATTGATTACCTGACTTATGGATGAAGATATAAACCGAATAATTCATAAGGACCAAACTGAAATAAAAAACTATTTTCTCAGAAATTTCCCGTTCCGGCTTGAGTTATTCTTTTAATTTTGCGCCAATCTTTTAATTCTAAAATTTTACCGGAATGAATTACAAACTGAAGAGATCAACTATTCTGTTAGTAATATTATTATCACAGGTAATTCCAGTCTTTTAACAGGCCTTGATAGATTTTGAAACTGGTTTTGTAAGCACCAGCAAAAATGATGTAAAGATACCCGGCGACCAGGGCGCAATGATATCGCTGACCGAGGATCTGGCAGCCGCATCATCATTTTTTGTGAGGTTAAGAGCAGGATACAGGCTTGGTGAGCGCCATAATATTTCCGCTCTTTTTGCTCCACTATCGATGAAATCAAACGGTTTTCTTCCATATGATGTGTCGTTTGCAGGTACAGTTTTCCTCGCCGATTCGATGCTCGATGCAAAATATAAATTTAACTCTTACAGACTTACCTATCGTTATGATATAGTATTAAACAGAAAAGTTGAGTTTGGTCTGGGCCTTACTGCAAAGCTGAGAGATGCAGCAATTATCATGAGAGCTCCGGGGTACTATGCGGAAAAAACAAATACGGGCTTTGTTCCTTTAATAAATTTCAGGTTGCTGGTAATGATGGATGATCGTCTTGGCCTTTTACTTGAAGGAGATGCACTTGCAGCTCCCCAGGGAAGAGCCGAAGATATCTTATTCTCTGCCCTGTATGAACTCAGCGACAAGATGCATATGCGAGCAGGATACCGATTACTCGAGGGTGGTGCAGACAATGATGAAGTATATAATTTTTCAATGTTCAGTTATGGCTCCCTGGGATTTACATATACTTTCAGGTAGGGGGTGGTAACAGGTAATCAGTAAAACCTTTCTTGCAGGCTGAAGGATGAGGGTTCCTGCTTCTTTTGCCAACTGTTTTTTTTACCATTAGTATTTCGTCTTTATCTTTTTATCCATTTATCTTTTCATCATTCCGAATATTCTATTAATATTGCCTCATATTTGAAAGTCAGATGCTCAACCAGGTTAACCTTTTTTTAGTAATTGTTTTCTGGATCTTCATTTCAGCGACAGCAATACAGCTGTTTTACTACCTGTGGTTATATCTTGCAGTTCCATTAAATAAATCTGGAGAGAAAAAAACAGCCAGACAGCCTGTTTCAATAATAATATGTGCGAGGAATGAAGCAGAAAACCTTGATAAATTCCTTCCTTCGGTTTTAAAACAAAAATATCCTGAATACGAAGTGATTGTTGTCAACGATTGTTCAGAGGACAACTCCTATGATATACTGGGTAAATATCTTCTTGAGTACCCTCACCTCAAAGTCTCAACAATAAATAAAGATCCTAAGTTTACACACAACAAAAAACTTGCTCAGTTCATAGGAATAAAAGCTTCCAAATACGATTTACTGTTATTTACAGATGCAGATTGCGAACCAGATTCAGATAAATGGCTTGATGGAATGGCTGCCAACTTTGAAGAAAAAATAACCTTCGTACTTGGTTATGGCGGATATTTCGTGGAAAAAGGACTCCTGAACAAATTTATAAGGTACGACTCAATGACAATCGCGATGCAATATATGGGAATGGCAATAAGAGGCTTACCTTATATGGGAGTGGGCAGAAATCTTGCTTACAGACGGTCGCTTTTCTTTGCAAACAAGGGATATGGTGCTCATAATCAACTTGCTTCAGGAGATGATGATCTGATAGTTAACAGCAATGCCACATCTGATAATACAGCTGTTGAGTTCAGTCCCGGTACCCATACCAGGTCAGTACCGGCCTCCAGCATGGAAGAATTCATTAAACAGAAAAAAAGACATTACAGTACGGCTCCTCACTATAAGCTGAGAGATAAGGCTATTTTGTTTGTTGAACCAGTCACAAGAGTCCTGTTCTATTCTTCCCTGGCAGTATTGCTTTCTTTTTTGCTTCTATGGCCCTATGTGCTGGCAATATTTGGATTCAGACTTATTGTTCAGATTATTGTCCTGATTTTTGTAAGTAAGAAGTTTAAAGAGCCGGGAATAGTTACTTTTTCACTTTTTTTTGATATCTTTTCACCGCTGATCTATACAACAATCTATTTAAGCAAACCGGGTAGTAAATCTGGCAGGAACAGATGGAAGTAACTAACGGATTTTCGGATAACGCTGCAGCTGATATGCTTCTGGTGGAAAAAGCCAGGAAAGGAAATGAGAAGGCTTTTGCCGGACTCATGAACCGTTATCGTGATTCGATCTACTATATGCTTCTCAAAATGGTAAACAATCAGTCAGATGCAGAGGACCTGACAATTGAAACTTTCGGTAAAGCATTCCGCAATCTCGATTCCTACACTCCAAAGTTTGCATTCAGCACCTGGCTGTTTACAATAGCTACTAACAACTGTGTCGATTTCATAAGAAAGAAGCAGATGTCGCCTTCTACATTTGACGGTACACAGGATAACATCGATAACGTCACGATAAATATTCAATCCGATTTGCCTGATCCGGAAGAGTCACTTATCAATAATCAGAAGATTGACGAACTCAAGGATATTATTAATCAGCTCAAACCAAAATATCGCGAGCTTATACAGCTACGGTACTATAAAGAATACTCCTATGAGGAAATATCGGCAGAGATGAAGATTCCCCTTGGTACCGTAAAAGCGGAGCTCTACAGAGCCAAAATCCTGTTATATAACATACTTACTAAAACTGAGAACAGGTAGTGTCAGAAGATTTCCTGAGATATTTCCCTCAACTAACAAATATCCAAAAGAATAGATTCCTGGAGATGAAAAGCATTTATGACAGGTGGAATCCTATGATAAATGTTATATCCCGGAAGGATATGGATCATTTTTATACACATCATGTCCTCCATTCAATGGCAATAGGTAAAATAATTTCATTTACCGCAGGAACAACAATCCTTGATGTCGGGACAGGAGGAGGTTTTCCAGGCGTACCTCTGGCAATACTCTTCCCTGATTCAGAATTCACACTTCTCGATTCAATCTCAAAAAAAATAAAGGTTGTAATGTCAGTTAAAGAAGAGCTTGGACTTGAAAATATAATACCTGTCTGCAAAAGAGCTGAAGAAATAAAAAACAAATTTCATTTTGTAGTCAGCAGAGCAGTTACACAATTCCCCGAATTTGTAAAAATTGTCCGGAAAAACATCCATACAGGTTCAAATAATGAGCTGCCAAATGGGATCATCTACCTTAAAGGAGGTGATCTTACTGAAGAACTTGCAAAATATCATAACATTGTTAAGATATGGAAAATCAGCAGTTTCTTCGAGGAATCCTTCTTTGAAACAAAAAAGATTGTTTATATGCCTGTCTGATTTTAAACGCTTCCTTCAATCATTAATAAATATATTTACTCCAACACATAAGGGAGTAAATTTATATAATTCACATCTTACATTAAAAAAAAGGATCAACCAATTTTTTTTATAAAAAAAATACTACATTTGCAGTCTCAAATCTGACAAGTAGTCAATAAATAGTTAAAAGATGAAAAGGACATTTCAGCCGTCAAGAAGAAAAAGGGCTAATAAGCATGGTTTCAGGGAAAGAATGGCAACTCCTAACGGAAGAAGAGTTCTGGCAGCCAGGCGCGCCAAAGGAAGGAAAAAGCTTTCAGTATCTGACGAACTTAGGCTAAAAGCTTAATCAAAATAGATTTATTCTGAAAAAGGTGTCCAAAAAGACACCTTTTTTATTTTTATCTTTGCATCCTTATTCACAAAAATAATGAATTATCTGTTTGATCATATAAACGACAGCAGACTGAAGGATATTGCAGAAAAGGTTGATGCTGGTAAGCGCATTTCACCGGATGAGGGGCTCGTGCTTTTTAAAGAGGCCGACCTGCCATTGCTTGGCATTCTGGCAACCATTGTAAAAAAAAAATTCACTGGGAATAAGGCCTTTTTCAATCACAATTTTCACATTGAACCGACAAATAAATGCATATATAACTGCAGGTTCTGTTCCTATCACAAGCCTGAAGGAGACCCTGAAAGCTGGGAATACAGCCATGAACAGATATTGGATATAGTAAAAACCTTTGACAGCAAACCTGTTACTGAGGTTCATATTGTTGGCGGAGTACACCCTGCATACGATATTCATTATTGGGGAGCTCTGATAAGGAAAATAAGAACCCACAGACCAGGATTACATATTAAAGCATTCTCGGCAATTGAGCTTGATTATATGATAAAAAAGGCTGGTTGTACAATTGAGGAAGGACTTAAAACACTAAAGGATTATGGTCTTGATTCGATACCGGGTGGAGGGGCTGAGATTTTCGATGAGGAACTAAGAAAACATATTTGTGATGATAAAGCATCCTCGGAGCTATGGCTCAATATTCATGAGACAGCTCATAAGCTTGGTATTCCATCAAATGCAACAATACTTTACGGACATATTGAGAACTATAGTCACCGTATTGACCATCTTGAACGTCTGCGTGCCCTTCAGGACAGAACCAAAGGATTCAATTGTTTTATTCCGCTCAAGTTTAAAAAGGCTAACAATAATATGTCATATCTAGGAGAGGTAAACATTACTGAAGATCTAAGGAACTATGCTGTTTCAAGAATTTATCTGGATAATTTTCCCCATATCAAAGCATACTGGCCCATGATAGGGAAGGAAGCTTCACAGATGGCACTCTCATTCGGGGTGGATGACATGGATGGAACAATAGATGATACAACTAAAATCTATTCAATGGCAGGATCAAAAGAGGAAAGTCCGTCAATGAAGACGGAAGAGATTTGTAATCTTATCCGTCAGGCAGGGCTGGTTCCGGTTGAGAGGGATTCTCTCTACAACCCCATTAAAGAATGGTGACCTCATAATAATTTTATCAGTACCTTTACGTTATAACTTAGTCACAGATCATTCGGATGAGCTTAAAGAAATTCATATTCAGCAAGGTATTTTATAAGAATTTTGGTCTCGCGGTAGCAATTATCGCCGGAGGACTTTTAATACTATTAATCTGGTTAAATTTCTACACCCGGCATGGACAGGCCAGACCTGTCCCTGATTTTTTCGGTCTTACTCTGGAGCAAACTGCAAAACTTGCCAGGAAGAGCAAATTAAATTACCAGATTATCGATTCAGTGTATACAAATATTGTCCCCAGGGGATGTATTGCTGAACAGAATCCCAGACCGGGATTCAAAGTAAAAAAATGGAGAAATATTGTTCTTACCATTAATGCCTTTCATCCTGAGATGGTGGCTATGCCAAATCTGATCGATCTTCCCAAGCGTCAAGCTATCATGGTTGTAGAGGGATCAGGTCTGGAGATGGGGCTTCTTAAATATAAACCTGACCTTTCAATCGACGTTGTTATTGAACAGCAGCTAAACGGAAAAAAAATTGCAACAGGTGATTCCATCCAAAAAGGATCTGTAATAGACCTTGTTCTTGGAAAAGGGTTGAGCAATCAGCGTACTCCCGTTCCCGAGCTTATCGGATACAACCTCGAATCGGCCAGGAACCGTATCCTTGGAGCTTCTCTTAACCTCGGTGCATTCATCTTTGACAATACTATTCGCAACGAAGGTGATTCTTTGAATGCGTTTGTGTACAAGCAGAATCCTGAATATTCCGATGAGGCCAGCCTGCAGCTGGGATCAGCTGTATACCTTTGGCTTACAGCTGATTCTGCAAAACTTCCAGTCGATTCCACACTTTTTATTTTATCGGACACCATTCCTGTACCGGAAGCCGTACAACCGACATCCAGTCAATAGATGATAAGACATAAGATCATATTGTCATTAATCATTGTAGCAGGAGGAATATTTGTATCAGCTCAGGAAGTTGTTACCGGGTTGCAATCAAATTATGCAATCCTCAGGGAATCTGAAAACAAAAGTAAAGGCACTGGTAAATCATCAGCAGATACCATAGAACTTCCTTTCTTTGATGATTTTTCCGGAAAGTCAATTTTTCCTGACTTCGAAAAGTGGAGTGATAATTTCGTATTTATAAATGATAAGTACTCCGACAGACAGATCACAAAAGGGATAGCAACATTTGATGCCATCGATGCAAATGGAAGATTATATGAAACTGCAATATCAACCGGTTTTGCAGGAGACATCCTCACGTCACTACCTATAAATCTTGAATACTCCGCTTCTGATAATATTCTGTTAAGTTTCTATTATGAAGCCGGAGGACTGGGTGATGCTCCCGAACCTGATGACAGTCTTACATTACAATTCCTTGACTCTTCTGAAAACAAATGGTATTCGGTATGGCAGGCCAGGGGTAGAACTGAAAAAGGCTTCAGGCAGACAGCAATCAGGATTGATGATCAGCGGTTTCTTAAAAAAGGTTTTCGGTTCAGGTTCATCAATTATGTAACTATTTCACAGAATAGTAATGATGATGGAATGATAGGGAATTGCGACCACTGGAATATTGACTACATATATCTCGACAAAAACAGGGAACTTACTGATACTGCATATGCTGATGTAGCATTCAGGACTTCAGTCAGGTCGCTTTTAAAAACCCATGAATCGATGCCATGGAACCAGTTCAGGGAAATTGAACTGCAGGAAATGGGCTCAATTATTCCGATATATTACAGAAATAATGATGTTATTGTCAGGAATGTCACAAGGAACTTCCAGATATGGGATGTGAACCTGAATACTCAGGTACATTCCTTCACTGCAGGTGCCACCAATATTGAACCACAGACCAATATTGATTATAAAGCCAGCCTGATCTATACTTTTAAATCAAGTGATCCTGATTCTGCAATATTCAAAATAATTTGCTCCCTTAAAACCGATGATTTTGATCCTAAAGGCAATGACACTGTTGTATATTATCAGGTATTTAAAAACTATTTTGCCTTTGATGATGGAACTGCAGAGATGGGATATGGCATAAACGGGTTGGGATCAAGGAATGCAATGGTTGCCTGCCGCTTCACATCATATATTCCTGATACTCTCCGGTCTGTTCAGATATGCTTTAACGACAGCTACAGGGACGCTAATAAAAGAGCCTTTGATCTGATTGTATGGGATGACGATAATGGAGTCCCCGGTAACATACTATACAGAGGCGAGGAGCTTATGGTTGAACAGTCCAGCCGGATAAATGGATTCTATACATACGAGGTAGCTGAAGGAGTACCGGTTAAAGGGATTTTCTACGTAGGATGGAAACAGAGATCAGAAACATTCCTGAATGCAGGACTGGATGTAAATACTCCTCAGAATGGGAAACAGTTCTACTGGCTGAACGGAGACTGGGTACAATCGCAGGTTTATGGAAGCATTATGATCAGACCTGTTGTAGGTGCTCTACCTAAAACAACCTCAATAGACGACATTTACAGGAAGCAACAGATTCAGGTATTAATTAGTCCTAATCCGGCAAGGGATTTCATAACTGTCTCAACAAGTGATATTAACAACTACGATTTAACGTGGATAACCATCACTGACCTGAACGGCCGGGAACTTCTAAAATGCAGAAACAATGGCCCGATTAATATTTCATCCCTTAACCAGGGTATATATATCATATTCATTTCAAGCTCAGGCAGACCTGTTGGTTACAGCCGCCTGATCAAAGTGAGGTAATCCGGCAAATGACAGAAGAGGAACTATTATCCGAACAGCAGGAGCTATATGAACATCACCGGTTTGTGGTTGATGGAGGTCAGTCATTGCTGAGAATTGACAAGTATCTTTCTTCCAGGATGGAAAAAACCTCAAGAACAAGGATACAGGATGCGGCAAATGCAGGCAATATTCTTGTAAACAACTCTGCTGTAAAACCAAATTACAAAGTTAAACCCGGAGATGTGGTTCAGATAGTTCTGCCCAATCCTCCAAGGGAGATTGAACTTATAGCTGAGAATATACCTATTAACATAGTATATGAAGATGATGATTTACTGGTCGTAAACAAGGAACCTGGAATGGTGGTACATCCGGCTTATGGTAATTATACCGGCACTCTTGTAAATGCATTGATGTACCATTTCAGGGATCTTGCTCTTTTCAGTTCAGGTGAGTTGAGACCAGGTCTTGTTCACAGGATTGACAAGAACACCTCTGGTATCCTGGTGATTGCTAAAAATGAATTTGCACTCAACAGGCTTTCAAGGCAATTTTTTGAACGGACTACTGACAGAAGATACCAGGCTCTTGTATGGGGAACACCCAACCCTGCTGAAGGAACTATAACAGGACATGTGGGAAGAAATATAAGGGACCGCAAGATAATGCAGGTATTTCCTGACGGCAGTGACGGTAAACCAGCTATTACTCATTATAAGATACTTGAGGATCTTGGCTATATCTCTCTTGTTGAGTGCAAACTGGAAACAGGGCGTACCCATCAGATAAGGGTCCATTTCAGCTATATAAGGCATCCTCTCTTCAATGATGAGGAGTATGGAGGTGATAAGATACTTAAAGGTACAACATTCTCAAAATACCAGCAGTTTATTAAAAATTGCTTCAGTATACTCCCCCGGCAGGCATTACATGCCAAATCGCTTGCATTTGACCATCCTTTAACAAAGAAAAGATTATTCTTCGATTCAGAGTTACCTGATGATATGAAGCAGGTTATTGAAAAGTGGAGGAAATATACTTCGGGAAGAGATAATGATGTATAAGAAAGTAGGTACTAGGCACTAGACGTCAGGCTCTCCACCCAGGGTCCAGCGTCCAGTGTCCAGGATCCAGCGTCCAGTGCCCTTCCTCACCAGCTCCCCCTGGCGCCACCACCTCCGAAACTTCCACCTCCAAAACCGCCAAAGCCTCCACCGCTGCTGCTTCCGCCTGAAAAGCCTCCCCATGATCCTTTGTGAGAGCCACCTGAATTCAGCAAACCCAGAAGTAACCATAAAGGAAGGTTTCCTGAGCCGATATTCCTGTTATTTGATCCCTTTGACCTTCCTCCTAATACCATTATAATTAAGATTACTATAAAAATTATAATACCTGGAACAGTCCCATCCCCTGTGCTCTTCTTTGGCTTTTTAGTATATTCATCAGATGAGAACTCACCCCGTGCCAGCGACATAAGAGTTGATGTGGCATCATCCAATCCTGCAAAATATGAATCTTCCTTGAAAGCAGGCAAAATTTCATTGTCAATTATCTGGGCACATGTTATATCAGGGATTGCACCTTCAAGCCCATAACCCTGTACTATGGTAATTTCTCCTTTTGTACCTGGTGTATTGGGTTTTACAAGAATCAGAATACCATTATTCAGTTGCCTCTGTCCTATGCCCCACTTTTCACCTAATCGCTGGGCATAATCCATTATATCGTAGCCATCAATTGAGTTAATGGTCACAATAGCAATCTGTGTTGAAGTTGAATCGTTAAAAGCTACCAGTTTCTGTTCCAGATAATCACTTTCCCAGTCAGAAAGCATCCTTGCAAAATCGTTCACCAGTCTTGGAGGAACAGGTCGTTCAGGAATATCCTGCGCAGATAATACGCTAATAATAAGGATATTAATCAGTAATATCACAAAAATGGATCTGGAATATTTCATAAACTATTCCCCATTTAATTTATCAAATGAAATTTCATCTGACAATTCGTTAACATCATCATTCCTGTAAGGGAAATGTGTCTTTAGCTGCGATCCGGTCATTAATATTCCCTGCGATAACCCCTCAGTGAATTTACCTTCCCTGAAATGTTTTTCCATGTCCTCCTTAATCTCATCCCAGAATCCTTCCGATACAATTGCATTTATACCGCCATCGCCTATTACAGCGAATTTTCTGTCGTTGACTGCGAGATAGAAAAGCACACCATTACGATCAACAGTCTTATACATATTAAGTTTATTGAAAATCCATGCAGCCCTGTCAAGGACATCTTCCCGGCAGCTGGTTTCTATATGTACTCTTATTTCTCCTGATGTGGCTCTTTCAGCCTCCTTAATTGAGGCTAAAATCCCGGCCTTTTGTTGTTTTGTAAAGAACGATGCTGCATTCATAATTGAATAATAATGTTTTAAAACTTAACCTCGGGAGCTTTTTCTGCACCTGCCTGGGCTTCAAAATAAGGTCGTGCAGTAAATCCGAATGGACCTGCTATGAAGTTCTGCGGGAATCGTTTAACGTATGTATTGAACCCGCGTGCAATATCATTGTATTTCCTTCTTTCAACAGAGATCCTGTTCTCAGTACCTTCAAGTTCAACCTGCAGGTCTCTGAAGTTCTGTGTGGCCTTAAGCTCCGGATAACGTTCTATCACAACCATCAGTCGTGAGAGTGCGGAAGAGAGTTCTCCCTGGGCCTGCTGGAACTGCTGCATATTTTCAGCTGTCATCTTTGTCGGATCTATTGTGACCTGTGTGGCTTTTGCCCTGGCTTCAATAACCTGTGTAAGTGTTGTCTGCTCAAAGTCTGCAGCTCCTTTTACTGTATTGACAAAGTTGGGGATAAGGTCAGCTCTTCTCTGGTAAGCAGTCTCAACATTGCCCCACTGGCTGGTAACTCCCTCATTCATAGTCACCATACTATTGTAAACTCTTGTTCCCCACATTACTAAACTGATAACTATCACTGCAAGTACAACAGCTATTATAATCGATACCAAACAACCTTTTTTCATTCTCTTATATTTTAATGTTTTCATGCAAAGTTAATACATGCGATGCGAAAATCAGTGAGATATAAAGAAAATAAAACCTTTATTCCTCTGATCAGTAAGATTGACGAGTATTGAACTAATTTGACTAATTTTGAATCTACTAAATTTTTGAAATGAAAACAATCGCAATTGCAGCAGGCGGTAACTCTTCAGAATATGAGGTATCGGTCAGGAGTGCTATAGAAGTAAGCAACATTTTGGCAGACAAATACTTCACTTATATTATAATTATAAGGGGAACGGACTGGTACTGGGAAGATCCTAAAGGAAGGTATATTTCAGTTGACAAAAACGACTTTACGCTTAAGACAGATGACATGAAGGTCAGATTTGATGTCGTATTCATTGCCATTCACGGAACACCTGGCGAGAACGGATACCTCCAGGGATATCTCGAAATGCTTGGAATCCCTTATACCAGCTGCAGTGCTTTCTGTTCAGCTCTCACATTTAACAAGCAGGCATGCAAGCTTTTCCTTAAGGAGTACAGGATCCCAATGGCAAAATCAGTTCTGGTACGTGAAGGTGATGAAATCGATATAGACAACCTAATAGGAAAAACAGGATTACCCTGTTTTGTAAAACCTAACGACAGCGGATCGAGTTTTGGTGTTACAAAAGTCAAGAAAAAAGAGGATATTCCCGAAGCATTCGAGAACGCCTTCAAAGAGAGCGATGAGGTTCTTATTGAAGCATTTATGAACGGCAGAGAAGTAGCCTGCGGTGTTGTAAAAACAAAAAATAAAGCGATAATACTACCTGTTACAGAAATAATCAGCAAAAATGAATTCTTCGATTACGAAGCAAAATACACACCGGGCAGGTCACAGGAAATTACCCCGGCTGATCTGCCTGAAAAAGTGACTGAAAAGATACAGATGCTCAGTTCTGAGATTTATGATATTCTTGGTTGCAGAGGCCTGGCAAGAGTCGATTTTATAGTTACCGATTCAAAACCTTATTTTCTCGAGATAAATACGGTACCGGGAATGACCATGGAAAGTCTTGTACCTCAGCAGGTAAAGGCAGCCGGAATCAATCTGGAAGATCTTTACTCAATGGTGATTGAAGATGCAGTAGAATAAGACACAGGGCACTGGACGCTGGGCGCTGGATGCTGGGCACTGGGCAAAAAACATGTAAACCGCTTATTTTTTAGCCATGAGCCTTAAACTTAGTGCCCGATGCATAGTACCGAGCGTCTAGCGTCTAGTGTCTAGTGTCAACAGTCCTGAGTCCAGTGCCGCTTACTTGGTCCTGGCTAACTTCAATGCAGATGTCGTAGTATAGTATTTTGTGATCATACAGGGTACCTCCCAGTCAGGAAGTTTTCCTTCCTTAAGATATTCAAGATATTTTGAAGTAACCTGGGCAAAATGCTCCTCATGACTTACCCTGTAATTCTGAGGAATATTTATTTTTATAGAATTTGCACCTACATTTTCAAATGTAAGGCTGTCATAGGGCATTTCATTCAGAGCTGCTTTCAGCTTTGATATAAACTCATCTGTACTGATACCTTTAATATTTTCAACATACAGTGTGGGAACATATTTCTGATCCGGCCCTTGCTTAATAGTAAGATTGCACTGTGTCCCTCTCATTGTCGAATAGTGCGTGTCGCCTCCTCCGGCAGGAGCCTCATATTTCCACTCTACCGATATTTTCGTAAAAACACCTTTTAGTGTGTAAACCATTTCTCCATTAGAATAGACATTCAGTTTTCCATCTTTTATATCTTTTTCCAGGTAGCCGGGAAATGATTCCAGCCCTGTTACTCCTTTGAATTCTTCCGGTGAGATCAAAGTAGGCCAACGTCTTGCTGAAACCATTTTAACATCCGACGGACTGAGTATCTGACCATTAAAGCATTCCCACTGAACAAGATCCACAAGGTGAGTGGTTATATCTACAAGTCCCTCCCCCTGCTGGTCAACATCAAAAAACCATCCCGGCCTGATCAAAGGACTACCCGATACAATCTTTGAAAAGTGATGTACGCTGACCTTGGTAATAGCGGGCTCTTTTTCAGTTCCATTTACAAGTGTGCCAAATACCGTACTGTTCATTGAGAGAAGCTTCTGAAGAATAGTGGTGATTTCAAATCTCTCTGTCATTATATCATATAAAAGGACTCTATTTTCTTCAGCAGACTTAAATGCATTCACAAGTTCTGAAAAATCCTCCGATCTTATTATCATCGGCTTGTCAGCTAATACATTCAAACCTGCATTTATTGACTTTGTTATATATTCAGCCTTTTTCTTGTTGTTACCTGAAAGTACAACCACATTACCTGCTTTCTCTTCAAGCATTTTCTCGAAAAAATTGTCTCCCTTATAAATTATCTCATTCCATGAAGTAGGGTCATCTGCCCTGGTGTTATACCCGTTTATTCTGTTCAGATGCTGAACAATATCTGGTCCGTCAGGAGCATACACATGTACATCAGGAGATACCTGTTCATACATCGACTTTTGAACCAGGGCTGCATGAAAATGCCCCGGATCGACTGTTATCAGCTTAATCTGTTTGTTGTCCATTGAAGCGTCAGATTTATCATGTTTTGAGCCCGCGTCTCCTGATCCACAGGAATAAAATAAAGATATACTCACAAAAATTAATGATATGGCTCTTTTCATTTTTCTTAATTATTTGGGCTGATTTAAAATGTCAGTATTATTTCATTTAAAGTTAAATAAATAAAATCAAAATTAATATTTCTTTACTGCCTGCAAAAATGCTATAATATTTTCGTCGGATACACCTGGAGGCATCCCTCCTCCGGCCGACCATATAATCCTGTCATGGTCAGAAACTTCATTTAAAGCCTTCTTAACAGCTGAATCAATTAGATCAGGCGTGCCAGCTGCCAGAACATCACGCGGTGGAATATTGCCGACCAGAACTACATCCGGTCCTGCAAGTTTTCTTATTTCCCCCAAGGAATGATTAAAGGAGAAATTAAACATGTTAACACCGATATCGCACAACTTCCCTGCAGTGATAAGGCCTTCAGCATCATTATGAAGAAACCGTATTCCGGATCCGGTACAATTCAGGATTTTTTTAACATAAGGAGTAACAAACTCATCAAATTCATTTTCACCTACAAAACCAATGATATCGTCTAGTACAAGCACGCCATCAATTGACGGGAAGCACTCTTTTTGCCATTCAAGCCAGTCACATATGAAATCTGTGATCTTCCTTAACAGGCGGTGTGAGCCTTCAGGATCAATTGTGAGTGCAAGCATAAATTCGGTGGCTCCCATCAGGAAGCTGGCTATATTCAAAGGTCCGCGAGATACTGCAAACCGTATTTCATGGTCAGCTTTAATAATCTTATCCCTGTTATTTTTAAGCCGGCTTATCATAAAGGGGAGTAAACCATCTGTCTTTACATTTGGTTGAGGAAGTGATGCTGCATCCTCAATGCCTGCCATTATCTTCTCTGCATGAGGAAGATTATTTTCCAGAAAAATCATCTTTGATCCAAAAGCTGATGGTTCTGTGCACATACCATATTCTGACCAGAAAGAGGGCATGAACCAAACATCAGGAAATGTAGTAACTACTTTTAGATTAGATCTCATCCAAAGGTCGTCTGACGAATAATAATCGATTGATGAAATCCCGTACCAGCCAGGGATCCATGGGCTGTCAATTATGAATCCAACCGGCTTGTATCCTATATCTTTTCCTTCGATCAGGGAATTCAGGTCCTTCCAGTGCGAGTTCCTCATATCACTAAATCTCATTATAAATATCCTCTGTGGAACTCTGTGTCCCTCAGTGCATCTCTGTGTAAGTTCATTTTTGGTTACACAGAGATAGATTAAAGCTTGAACGTCTCCTGGCGATAGGAATCTACAGGATCGCAGGTGCAAACAAGGTTACGGTCACCGTACCCATCATCTATCCTCCCCACAGCAGGCCAAAACTTATTCTCTTCAACCCATTTCAGGGGGAAGGCAGCCTTCTGCCTGTCATATTTATGGTTCCACTCATTGGCAGTGATGACCGAAGCCGGATGAGGAGCATTCCTTAGAACATTATCCTCCCTGTCAGCTTTTCCATCCTTAATCTCCTGTATTTCAGAACCAATCGAAATCATCGCGCTTATAAACTTATCCAGCTCCTGTAGTGATTCCGACTCTGTTGGCTCCACCATAAGAGTACCGTGAACCGGGAATGAAAGTGTCGGAGCATGGAACCCATAATCCATTAGTCTTTTTGCAATATCGGCTTCAGTTATTCCGGCTTCTGATTTAAATTGTCTGCAGTCCAGTATCATCTCATGCGCAACAAAACCTTCTGTACCTGAATAAAGAGTTTTAAACCATCCTTTTAAGCGGGCGGCAATATAATTTGCATTCAGGATTGCAATTTTTGTTGCTGCAGTAAGTCCCTCTGCTCCCATCATCATCACATAGGCATGAGATATTGTAAGAACATGACCACTTCCGAATGGTGCACCTGCTACAGCAGATGTTCCATGACTGCCACCTGTTCTGACCAGTGGGTGTGATGGCAGAAACTCAGCAAGCTTGTCATTGCAAACAATCGGTCCCATACCTGGTCCACCTCCCCCATGAGGTATCGCAAATGTTTTGTGGAGATTGAGATGGCAAACATCAGCTCCTAAATGGCCAGGGCTTGTCAGTCCTACCTGTGCATTCATGTTTGCTCCGTCCATATATACAAGCCCTCCATTCGCATGTATAAGATCATTTATCTCTGTCACGGCAGCCTCAAATACTCCGTGTGTTGAAGGATAGGTTATCATCAGGCAGGCCAACTTATCTTTATATGCCTCAGCCTTTGCCTTCAGGTCTGAAACACTGATATTACCTTTTTCATCACAATCGACAACAACAATCTGCATCCCCGCCATCGCCGCGCTTGCAGGATTTGTACCATGTGCTGATGACGGAATAAGCACAACATTCCTGTGACCTTCACCCCTGGTTATATGATATTCACGTATGACCATTATTCCTGCGTATTCTCCCGCAGCTCCGGAGTTGGGCTGGAATGATATTGCCTGAAATCCTGTTATCTCTTTTAAAGCTTCTCCCAGCTCATTCATTAACTGGTAATACCCCTCAGCCTGTTCGGCGGGAACAAAGGGATGGATATTTCCGAATTCAGGCCAGGTCATGGCAAACAATGATGTTGCCGGATTCAGCTTCATGGTGCAGGAACCAAGTGATATCATACTGTGCGTCAGAGAAAAATCCTTGCGTTCAAGCATCTTTATATACCGCATCATCTCTGTTTCGCTTTGATACCTGTTAAAAGTACCTTTCTGAAGGAAAGAAGACTGCCTGATGGATTTTGCTTCAAGAATTTCGCAATTGCAATGTGCATATATTTTTTTATGCTCTTTACCGGAAGCCTTTGCGAAAATACCAACGATTACATCAATCTCACTGATAGTTGTAATTTCATCAGTACTGATATTCACTGAATTACCACCCGGATAAAAGAAATTGATCTGAGCCTCCCGGGCAAGCTTTCTTACTTCTTCAGTGGTAATCCCTGATGGCAGTTCTATCTTTAATGTATCAAAGAATATAGAATTAGCCTGTCTGAATCCAAGCTGCTTAAGATTATAGTTTATGGTACAAGCTGATTTGTGAATATGAGTTGCAATCCTCTTTAGCCCCTCCGGACCATGGTATTGTGCATACATCCCCGACATTGTTGCCAGCAGGGCCTGGGCAGTGCATATATTTGATGTAGCACGTTCTCTTTTGATGTGCTGTTCCCTTGTCTGCAGGGCCATCCTTAAAGCACTTTTACCCTGAGCATCAACTGAAACACCGATTATACGTCCCGGCATACTTCTTTTTAACTCTTCCCTTGTAGCCAGGAATCCTGCATGAGGACCACCAAAACCCATAGGAAGCCCCATCCTCTGACTTGAGCCTACAACGACATCTGCTCCCCATTCACCCGGAGGAGTAAGGATTGCCAGGCTCATCAGATCAGCGGCCACTCCAACCAGTATTCCGGATGAATGAGCCATATCAGTAAATGACCTGTAATCTCTAAGCTGACCTGAAGCTGCAGGATACTGCACCAGAGCTCCAAAGTAAGTCTCATTGAAATTGGCTGTGGTGTATTTACCGACTACAAGTTCAATCCCAAGTGGAGTACTTCGGGTCTTTAACACATCAAGTGACTGACAGAAAATATCTTCATCAACGAAAAACTTAACTGCTCCTGCTTTAACAGCGGCTCTGGACCTGACATTGAACATCATTATCATCGCTTCAGCAGCAGCTGTCGACTCATCAAGAAGTGAGGCATTTGCTATCCCCATAGCCGTAAGCTGAATGATCATGGTCTGAAAATTAAGCAAAGCCTCAAGTCTTCCCTGAGAGATCTCGGCCTGGTATGGAGTATAGGATGTATACCATGAAGGATTTTCCAGTACATTCCTTATTATAACTGATAATGGAGCAACACCATAATATCCCTGACCAATAAATGACCTGAACATTTTGTTCTTTTTGCCGATACCTCTCAGATGGTTAAGATATTCATACTCACTCAGGGCAGGAGGAAGAGTCAGTGGCTTTTTAAGCATTATTGATTCTGGCAGGGACTTCCTGACAAGCTGATCCAGAGAAGCGACTCCTATTTTATCAAGCATATAAGGCAGATCATGTTCACGTGGACCATTATGCCGGTTTACGAAATTGTCTGTTGACATATATTGAATATTTAATTTTTCTGAAAAATGAGTTGGCAATAGTATAAAAATCCATTAAGAACCAATATGCTTTAAGTCATGTTGAACCAGGGATTTGTCCTAATTTCTTTCCCGATTGTGGTCTCCCCTCCATGGCCTGCATAAACAACAGCAGATTCAGGCAGCGTGAATAATTTATTTTTAATACTATTGATGAGAGTCTCATAATCACCTCCCTCCAGATCTGTCCTTCCAATACTGCCGGAAAACAGGGTATCACCTGTAAAAACCCACCCTTCCTTTTCAAAATAAAAGGTCACACCTCCTGCTGAATGACCAGGAACATGAAGTACCTTCAATTCTGTTGAGCAGAATTCAATTACCTCATTATCTGCAATAAATCTCTCCGGTTCAGGCACTGGCTCCATTGTAAGTCCAAAGATGACAGCATGCTGTAGTCCCTTTTTTCTGTTCTTCTCTTCCTGTTCGTGACTCAGTGCCCTGAGGTTATACTTCCTCAGCAAATAGTTGTTGCCGAATATATGATCAAGGTGACAATGTGTATTCAGAAGAAGGACCGGGTTCAGGCCTTTTTCTTCAATGAATGAGGTAAATCTCTTAAATTCGGCATCATCATAACATCCACAATCAATAATTGCACAATCACCTGAATTATCTGCAATAATATATGTGTTTACATCAATAGGAGAAAAGACAAGTCTGTGTATTTCCATAATAAATTATTTTCCGTTAACTAAACCTTTCAACATAGGTACAAATACAAAACTGCCATGTTCAGAGTTTTCAAAAGAATCCTCACCTGTTCTTTCGATAATAGTCATTGTCTGAGATAATGATCCTCCCAAAGGAATCACGAGCCTCCCCCCAATCTTAAGCTGGCTGAGAAGTTCCGCCGGGGTCTCAGGTGCCGCAGCAGTAACTATGATGCCATCAAATGGGCCATACTGGGGCTTCCCAGCATATCCGTCACCATAAAAGAAGTCGATATTGTACCCCAGTAAAGCAATAATTTTCTGGGCTTTAAGGTAAAGATCCCTGTAACGTTCTATAGTATAAACCTTTGCGCCCATTTCAGCAAGAACTGCAGCCTGGTATCCCGAACCTGTCCCCACTTCAAGTATCTTATCCCTTTTTTTTACTCTCAGAAGTGAAGTTTGAACAGCAACTGTATATGGCTGGGAAATTGTCTGTCCCGAACTAATCGGAAATGCTTTATCGACATAAGCATGGATCAGGAAAGCAGGATCCATAAAGAGATGGCGAGGCACTGCATCTATTGCCCTGAGCACCTCTTCATCCGATATCCCCTTCTGCCTAAGCTCAGCAACCAGTCTTTTTCTTTTGCCTTTCGCTTCAAATGACTCTCTCATTCGGAAACCTCATGTTTATTAATTTGATGCAGCAAAAATATGAAAAATGAAGGAAGAGATTAAGAAGGTAATCCTATTATTTATTGACGTTTTATGAACTCTTATATTTTCCCCGCTCTAAGTTCTTAAGATTTGAAAAAAGAATATCGTAATAACTTATATCTTTTGTATTTTTAACTCATGGATCGTGCTAATTTTTCCTTTTACCGGATTGTCAAAACCAGCTGTGACTATATATTTGCAGCCATCTGCCTTATTGTTCTCAGTCCACTGGCAATTATTCTCTGCATCCTGGTTTTTACTACAGGAGGTGGGCCTGTGATTTATTCACAAAAAAGATCCGGCAGAAATGGAAAAACATTCATGCTTTATAAATTCCGTTCGCTCAGACATGGTGCTAATGAGGATATTGATCTGATAGCTGACAAAAATGACCTGAGGATAACACGTATTGGCAAGATAATGAGGAGGTACAAGCTGG
The DNA here is from genome assembly GCA_035531395.1 of Bacteroidales bacterium. Classification (GTDB taxonomy): domain Bacteria; phylum Bacteroidota; class Bacteroidia; order Bacteroidales; family VadinHA17; genus LD21. The sequence goes on along the minus strand of DATKTA010000027.1, from coordinate 40,238 downwards.
ATGAGATACCCAACTTCTTAAATGTACTCAGGGGAGAAATGTCTGTTGTTGGTCCACGTCCTGAACAGGAATATTATATTGAAAAGATCATCAGGAGAGCCCCGGAGTATAGTGACCTTTTAAAACTGAAGCCAGGGGTCACCTCTTGGGGAGAAGTGAAGTATGGTTATGCCTCAAACCTCGATCAGATGGTTGAGAGGCTTGAGTATGACCTCTATTACCTGGAACACAGGTCACTAATGTTTGATCTGAAGATAATTTTTGAAACGATTGGGATTGTTTTAAGGGGAAGAGGGATTTAAGTTAAAGGCACATTGTCACAAGGGCACAAGGGCACAAGGGCACAAGGGCTCAAGGGCGCAGGAGCGCAGGGGCGCAAGGGCGTAGTGGAGCAGAGGCTCAAAGGATGGGCTAATGAATCCCCTCCCTGGAGGGGAAAAGCGAGCGAAGTCGAGCTTAGAGATGGGTTAGGTTTATGGCAGAAGACAAAAGGCAGGTTATATCATTCCCCCTTTTAAGAGCCTCTCCCGCTTTGTCAGGACAGACTCTTTAAAGGGGTAGTTACTCCGTACAGAGAACCTTGAACTTGAACATGGAACATGGAACCTGGAACCTGGAACCTGAAACAAACAAAACCCTATCGATCGAGCTATCTTCCTGACAGCGAATATCTTCCAATCGGTTTATATATTGGCCCTTCAGGCCGCAGAATGCTCTCATAAAAAGTAATCTCAGAAACTCTGATTTGTTGTATCTCTTTGTTTCTGTGCTTTTCAAGAAGATCAGACAGAACTGAGATATTGTTTATCCGTTTGATCCTTCCCAAAGTGAGATGTGGGCTGAAAGGCCTCTCTTCCAGATGAGTACCTGTTTCTCTAAGCTTTGATGTTATAACTTTATTCAGATCATCCATATCCATGGATCTGCTGATCCCTGCCCAAAGAACTCTAGGATCCTTTAGACTCCTGAATACCCCGGCTCCCCTGAGCTCCAGGTTAAAACTTCTGAACCCCGAGCATATATCTTTAAGAAGGATATCTGTCTCTTTCACCCTTTTTTCCTCAGTATCACCGAGAAAGACAAGAGTAATATGAATATTGGAAGTTTCGGTCCATTTAATGTTGTCATTTATCAAAACTGTTTTAAATAATGAGAACATCTTCATAAACTCTTCTCCCGGTTCAATCCTGATAGCAATAAACACACGTTTCATTGAAATACTTTTATCAAGGTAATGTTACAATCTTCCGGACTCTATCTCAATTAATATCATTTCAATTGCTGCATCATCTCCAAACCGGTCATATTCTGCTTTCAGGTTTGTCCCGAATAGTCGTGCAATACCCTGCCAGAAGGTAGCACTTAGCCACCCACGGTATTCCCTGATAAGCTCATAGGATGTATTTTGTGTCTCCCTGTCGATCAATTTTATAAGAATAATCCCCTGGGTTATTGTAAGATGGGTAATATCATTTTCATACTGTGCAAAAACATCTTTTTCAACATTTTTAAGATATGCTTTGCGCTCCCGTTCAGTACTTAATTTTTTCATTTCATCATTGACAAAAGAGAGTCGTTCTCTCACAATAAGAGCATATGGATATGCTCGTTTGATGTTATATATCAGCCTTTCATAATGCCTGTAATCTCTTCTGCTGGATGAGCTTTTTGATGCTCCTCCCACAATTGTAACCTCCTTGATTTCCACTTCAGGCATTGTAACACCGTTCCTGTCAACTTTCTGAAGAAGATAGAACCTGTCAGGCAGTGAATCATTTATGTGCTTTAATGAATCTTTCTGTGCTGACAGAGTTAAACATGAAAACAGAATTATTATAGTAAGTAATAATCTCACATAATTTGATTTATGCAAATGTATCAAATAATAGACCAAATGAGATTCAGGACAAGCTCATTTGAAATACAGGTTATTGCTAAATCAACAGGTTTTTTGATTTAAACCACGGATTAACAAAGGCCAAAAAAAAGGTATATTTGTTTAAATTAATATTATGGGCCTTAAAGTTGAAGATTTAGATAATACACAATATTTCAGTCAGTTACTTGCGATATCTTACTCTGATCTTATAGAATTCATTTTTAAGTATCTGAAAAAAATCACTCCCGTAATTACACTTTTCTGGTTTCTAAATACTCTTTTCCTGGGAATTGCAATCATTACCAGGATCGAAATTGCTTCAGAATTTTCATTTCTAAGTATACTTCTTCATTCGATGCTTGGTTTTATTCTCCTTCCGATATTATGTATCCCTTTTCATGAAGCCCTTCATATCATACCGTACTACATCTCAGGCGCCAGGGACATAAGGATGGGTATGGACCTGAGACAATACATTTTTTATGTAACTGCACACAGATATGTTGCTGATTCCAGGCAATTCATTATTGTCGCTCTTGTTCCCTTTGTGCTAATCAGTCTGGTTGTTATTGCCCTGGTAATTATTCTGCCGGGTCTGTGGAAATGGAGCCTCTCTGTTTTCCTGTTTGCTCATGGAACAATGTGTGCCGGTGATGCTGCCCTCCTTAATTTCTATTATGTAAACAGGGATAAAAAAATATATACCTGGGATGATGCTGATGAAAAAATGGCTTATTTTTATGAAAAGATATAGAAGAATGAGAGGGTGAATAGGTGAAGTGGAAAATAGGAGAAGAGGAAAAAACTTGAGAATGTACAAAAAAGCTATATAAAAAAAGCAATGGCTGTAAAAACAGTTCCCCGCCCCCGGAGGGGAAGAGCGATCCGCCAGCCGGCGGAGAGCTCAGGGGTGGGTTTAGTCTCACTAATAAATTAATGTTATGAAAAAAATCACGTTGCCAATAACTTTGCTGCTCTTTACATTGTCAATATCCTACGCCCAGGTAACACCTGACACACTAACTTTCAAGCCATTCATCTGGAAGTCACAACCTCCACAGAATTGTCCGTTTAAACAATCTGAGACATTGAAAGGTATAAAACTTATGGGGATAAAGAGCGGTTTTCATATAGCTGATACATGGTATCCTTCCTGGGCAGAAGATGACAGACTTTACTCTCCTTACACTGATGGTCCCTGTCCGAGACTTGATGGCTCGTATGAAAATTCAGGCTCAGGCGGTGAGACAGCCACTACAGGCCAGGCTGTAATTGAAGGTAATGATCCGCTTAATCTCACAGTCTACAGTCTGGGCCTTTCCAAAGCATCCCCAGCACCTTACCAGGGCAGATACCCATGCGGAAGTTTGGTATTCAACAAAGTATGGTATTATGGCACCTATTGCCTTGCACCTGCAGGCAGCGCTCAGTATGGTGATTCAACCTTTAACTGGCCATGGATGGGGCCTTTTGTAGGATTCAGGTATTCCACTGATTATGGTCGAACCTGGACCGACACACCCCATACTCCTGCCAAACCATTATTCGGGGAAACAGCGATCAATGGCTATCCGGTAAAAATCGGATCACCTCATTTTGTCGATTTTGGGAAAAACATGCAGTATTCACCTGATGGAAAGGCTTACCTGGTGGCCCATGGAGCCGAAATAAATAATAATCCATACCGGTTCTATAATGACAGCTGGATAACAGGTGACCAGATATACCTGATAAGGGTAACGCCATCAGTTGACAATATCAATGATCCCTCAGCCTATGAATTCTATGGAGGAAAAGATCAGAAAGGTTCTCCAGTATGGACCAAAGACTTCAGCAAGATCAAACCATTAATAGAATGGGATAACAATATGGGCTGTGTTACAATAACGTACAATGCACCACTGAAGAAATACCTTATGTGTATTACAGATGGAGGGAATACATGTGCCAGAATGAATACCTACATCATGGAATCTGACAGACTTGAAGGAGAGTGGAGACTGATAACCTATCTGAAGGATTTCGGGGAACAGGCCTATTTTGTCAATATTCCTTCAAAATTTATAAGTAAGGATGCAAAAACAGCCTGGTTGCTCTATTCAGGGAATTTTGCCACAAACTGGAATGGCATGAAGATCATGTCAAATCCTCCCGGATCGCATTATGGAATGGTTTTTCAGAAATTTGAATTTACAAAATGATAATAGTAATAAATACCTTGTGACTTTGCTACTTTACGAGAAAAACAAACTGATATGAAAAAACTAATCTCAACTATCTCATTATTAATGCTGGCTATAACCATATTGATGGGCCAGAAAAAAATTGTTAACCTGCCTGATCTTCCCGGATTTATAATCCTGAGGTGTGATTTTCACATGCATACTGTTTTTTCCGACGGACAGGTCTGGCCTCAGAACAGGGTTGATGAAGCAATCAGAGACGGACTCGATGCAATAGCCATTACTGACCATCTGGAATATAACCCAAAGAAAGAGTATATACCAATGGACCATAATGCGGGCTGGAATATTTGCGAACAATATGCAAAGGAGCGTAATTTGATTCTTGTCCATGGTACTGAAATAACCCGAAAGATGCCTCCGGGCCACATTAATGCACTATTCATTAAAGATGCCAATCTTATCGCCAAAGACTCAGTGTGGGATAATTTTGAGGAGGCTATAAAACAGGGAGCCTTTCTTCAGTGGAATCACCCCGGATGGAAAGCACAGGAACCGGATGGAATTCCTAAGTTATATGACATGCATAAAAAGCTAATTAAAAACGGGTGGCTGCACGGGATAGAGGTCTATAACGATGCAGATTTCTATCCTCTGGCATTTACCTTCTGTGAAGAAAATAACATTACCCTCATGGGCAACAGTGACATACATGCAATTATAAGTGAAAGATATCCTGCACATGAGCACCGGCCAATGACGCTCGTTTTTGCAAAAGAGAGAAGCCTTGATGCCCTTAAAGAAGCAATGTTTGCAGGCAGAACTATAGTTTACTTCGGAGACAAGCTTGCAGGAAAAGAGATGTATGCAAAACCATTCTTCTACGAGTGCATTTCTGTGGGAAAACCTTATCACCAGAATGAAAAAACGGTGTTTTTTGAAATAATAAACAAATCAGATGTTCCATTCTTTCTTATCAATGGCCCAAAGGATGCTCCTTCTTCAATAACACTTGCTGCTAATTCCGTAACAAGGGTTGCAGTAAGTAAAAAGGTAGTCTCACCTATTACTTATGATGTAGCCAATATAATTACAGGAGAGAAGAAGGTTCTTAAGGCTGAAATAAAGTTCTGATTTTTTAACCACAAAGATCACATAGTCCCGATAACTATCGGGATGCACAAAGGTCGCAAAGGAGTTTAATATTTACTTTATCTTTGTGAGCTTCGTATTTTCTTTGTGTCCTCTGTGGTTAAATATTTCTATTTCTTAAAACTTCAGTTTAGAAATCTTCAGGATATCATCATCTTTGTTAACGGGCCGCATCCTGAAGGAGTACTCATATTTCCTTTCGAGAAGTCTGTATTTTGTATGTATCGGAGCTCCCCATGAATCGTCACCCCCAACACCCATCTGCCCATAATCGATATTCAGGTTAATAAGCTCCCTTGGTTTGATATCTGTTGTATGAGTGTTTGCTGATTTTGCATCCTTCCTGTATTGCGACAGTCTTCCGGGTGATTCAAAATCATCATGGATATAGTTCAGCGCCGCAAAACATATTACAGGATCGCCCGTAACTAGAAGTCCGGATTCGTCATCATTTGTAAGAAGCAACCATCGCGTATCGGTCTTGTAACCATTCTCCTGTGGTCTGATATATGGTATGTACTGATCCGCAACTGTACTTTCATAAATTCCTACTTCTGCCGAAGTTTTCCTGTCAAGGTAGTTCTCATGAGGCCCCCTACCAAACCATTTCAGGTTTGAGAATTCCTCTGGAAGCTGCATCTGCATTCCCATCCTGGGTAATTCCGGAATACGGTCAGACAACTTGTTGAACTGATTTTTTATAACAATGTCACCGCTACTGTAAATAGTGTATGTTGTAACAAATCCTGCTATTTTAACTCCAGAAGTATCAGGAATGTCATATGAAAATGTGACAACAACCTTTTCCATCGCTGGTTGGTTTACTGAAGCCTTTTTAACAGCTGCTTTTTCCCCGGCTTTTTTCCAGACACCAAGCTTTTTGTCCATACCGTATCCGTAATCATTATCGGTCTGGGGCCTCCAGAAATCAGGTTTCGGAGCTTTTTTTATGAATTCCACTCCTTTATAAAGGAAAGACTCCATCTGTCCTTTCTCAAGATCAAAAACCACCTTTATACCGGGGCCTGCCACATCAAGCTTCCCTCCGGCAGTATTTGTCTGAAGTATAGAGATATCTGAGGTTTGGGCCGTCATCTCCTTTGGTTTTGAAACAAGCGGAAATTGTGCTGTTGCATAAACATGGCCTTCAGGAACAAGATTCCATGAATCGTTTCTCCTGGCTCTTAAATTAATGAAATACTCGGTTCCAGGAGCAGGATCAATCGTTTCATAGGGTATCATTACTTGCGAGGTGACCCCTGGTTTGAATTCAGGCAGATTAATTGTACCCGACTGCAATACTTTTCCGTCAGCTACTACCTCCCACTCAAATATGAACTCCGAAAGTTCTGTGAAATCATACTTGTTCTTGATCTTTATCATTCCTGTTTTTAGATCAACAGGTTCGAACCCGATATACTGATAAACCTTTTTAACCTCCTTTAATCCTGGCTTTGGAGTTCTGTCCGGCCAGGTGAGTCCGTTAAGGCAGAAATTTCCATCGGAGCGAATTCCCTCTTCACCATAATCACCTCCATAGGTCCAGTATTTTTCACCCATTTCATTTGTCTCCAGAAGGCCCTGATCAACCCAGTCCCATATAAATCCCCCCTGCAGCTTCGGATATTTTTCAATAACATCCCAGTAATCCTTGAAATTACCTGTAGAGTTACCCATGGCATGTGCATATTCACACATTATCAAAGGCCTGTCCTGCGTTTTATCGTTTGCATATTGCTCGAGATATTCAATCTTTGGATACATGGGACACCAGATATCAGTATGCCTTTCCGGAGCATTTGTAAAATGTTCCGCTCTTTCATACTGCACGGGACGTGTTACATCTCTTCCTTTAATCCATTTGTATCCATTCAGAAAATTATGACCGTCGCCAGCCTCATTGCCCATCGACCAAAAGATTATTGAAGGATGGTTCTTGTCCCTCTCCACCATACTTTGCATCCTTACAAGATGTGCTTCTGCCCATTCCGGTTTATCAGCAATAGTAACATCTTTGTTATAACCTATGCCATGAGACTCAATATCAGCCTCATCAATCAGGTATAGACCATATCTGTCACACATTTCGTACCAGAGCTCCTGTTGCGGATAATGAGAGGTTCTTACAGCGTTGATATTATGACTCTTCATCACCTTTATATCTTTCATAATAAGAGCCTCATCCACCACATGGCCATTAATATCATCATGTTCATGAAGATCGGTTCCCTTAAAGGTAACGGCCACTCCGTTAATAAGAACCTGAGAGTTTAAAATCTCAATCTTACGAAATCCTGTTTTTGAGCTTACACATTCGAGAACATTTCCATTTATATCTTTCAGAGCAATAACAAGAGTATAGAGGTTGGGTTTCTCTGCCGACCATCTCCTTACACCTGGAATAGATTTGCTGAATGATAAAACTCCTGTGCCATCAATCAGGGAAATATCTTTTAATTCGGAGTAAATATTCTGCGATCCGTCAAAAAGGGAGACTTCAGCTTTCAGATCAACTTTTTCCTGAAGCACATTCTTAAAGGAAACATCAACCTTAAGAAGGCCATCTATGTAATTATTCTCAAGATCTCCTACAGCAAAAAAATCATTAATAAAACTTTTAGGTCGTGCATCCAGGTAAACTGATCTCTGTATCCCGCTCAGTCTCCAGAAATCCTGATCTTCCAGGTAACTGCCATCACTCCAGCGGTATACCTCTACAGAGATCGTGTTTTTGCCATGTTTGAGATATTTTGTTATGTTAAATTCTGCAGGCATCTTGCTGTCTTCACTGTAGCCTGCAAGCTCTTCATTTATCCAAACATAGAATGCTGAACTAACAGCCCCGAAATGCAGAAATATTTCCTTGCCTTTCCAGTCGGAAGGAACTTTGAATGTCCTCTTATAGGAACCGACAGGATTCCACTCATGATGAATATAAGGTGGATTCATTTTGAAAGGATACCCTATATTAACATAAATGGGAATATCATATCCTCTTCTCTGCCAGTTAGATGGAACATCAATATCCTTCCAGTCACGTGTATCATAATCATCTTTGAAGAACCAGAATGGCCGTTGATCGGGAGATTTTGCCCAGTAAAACTTCCATATCCCATCAAGTGACATTCTGCTTGGAGAATTTCTCTTTTCTGCTTCAAGAGCAGTAGCTGCATCCGGATAGCTTATCAGAGTGGAATGTGGATCTTCGCGGTTAATCTGATTAACTTCAGGATCTTCCCAGTCGCGCGGCTCTTTCTCTGTAAAGGGGACTCCTTCATACTTGTTGTATTTCCTGCATGATACCATTAACAGTAATACGCTTAATATCAGTAACGATAATCTGTTCATATGATTCTTCCTTTAAATCTGATATAAAATTAACTAATCTAAAATGTTTCGTGCTTCTCTTTTTTTATTATTCTTTCAATCTCAGGAATATCTGAAGGGAAATTTATATTTGAAAAGATCTCTCTCATTTCATTATTAAGATCCATAAATTTCACATCCCTTTTTAGAAAGAAATCCCTCACGGCATAGCTTTCTGAAGATTCCATATATTCTTCTAGAAACTTCAACATAGATCTCCTGTAAACTGAATGCAGCGGTTCAATTGAACTACCTATTCTGGGAACAAGTATCTCACAATCCAGTTCATGAAAAAGATCTGATTGCTTAAGGATAAGTTCACTGCTTAAAAAAGGCATATCTCCTGCAAAAACAAATACAGCATCTCCTGTTGAAGCTTTCAGTGCGGCATGTATACCTCCGATGGGTCCTTTGCCTTTATAATGGTCAGCGGTTATTGAGTATCCTTTGTACTGTATGAAGTGCTCAGGCGTATTTGTAACGAGGATTATCTCATTGAAAATATCCTTCAAAACATCAAGGGTCCTTGTAAGTATCGTTTCCTGTCCTAGAAGAAGATTAGGTTTTACAACTCCATTCATCCTGCTTCCTGGTCCACCTGCCAGTATTGCTGCAGTTATTTTCTTCTGCATCAGAACAAACCTGTTATATTACCATCTGAATCGATATCAATATTCTCAGCAGAAGGTACTGCCGGCAGACCAGGCATTCGCATAATAGTACCGGCAATCGGAACTATAAATCCTGCGCCTGAAGATAATTCCACCTCACGGATTTTAACTGTAAATCCTGTGGGACGGCCTCTTTTTGCAGGGTCATCTGAAAGAGATTTCTGCGTCTTGGCTATACATACAGCAAGATCGCCAAGTCCAAGCTTTTCAATCCTGTCGAGCTGCGATTTTGCTTTCAGGGCATACTCAACATGATCAGCCCCGTACATGAGTTTGCATACAGTTTCTATCTTTCTCTCAAAAGGCCATGAAAGGTCATAAAGAGGCTTGAAATTATTCTCATCATCATCGATTGATTTCAAAACAGTGTTTGCAAGGGCTACAGCCCCTTTCCCGCCTTCGGCCCAGGAATTATTAATTGCTGCCATGACATTCTGACTGTTGCAATGTTTCAACAGAAGATCTATCTCTTCATCTGTATCAGAATCAAATCTATTGACAGCAACCACGGGCCTGAAACCAAACCACCTCATGTTTTCAATATGCTTATCGAGGTTATCAAATCCCCTGATAAGGGCTTCAGTATTTTTTTTCTGAAGATCGGAAAGTTTTACCCCTCCATGATATTTAATAGCGCGAATAGTAGCAACCAGTACAACAGCATTTGTTCTGAGATTACCAAACTGCGACTTTATATTGAAGAACTTCTCTGCCCCAAGCTCACTTGCAAAACCAGCTTCAGTCACCACTATCTCACTGAGCGACATTCCCATCCTGGTGGCAATGATGGTGTTTGTACCCTGGGCTATATTTGCAAACGGGCCACCGTGAATAATTGCAGGTGTTCCCTCAAGAGTCTGAACGAGATTTGGTTTAATTGCTTCTTTCAGCAGGACAGCCATTGCTCCCTGAGCTTTCAGATCTCTCGCAAATACAGGCTTATCGGAATATGTATATCCAATAAATATGTTCCCAAGTCTTCTTTTCAGGTCGTCAAGATCCTTTACAACACAGAGGGTCGCCATAACTTCCGATGCCGCCGTTATATTGAAGCCGGATTGCCTCGGCACACCTTCTGTTGTACCTCCAAGACCAATAACAATATCCCTGAGTGATCGCTCATTCATATCCATCACCCTTTTCCATGAAACAGTTCTGGGGTCTATTCCAAGGTTACCCTCTTTTAGCTGTAAATTATTATCAATAAGGGCAGCAAGCAGATTATGAGCTTTTTCAACTGCCGAAATATCTCCGGTAAAATGGAGGTTTATGTCCTCCATCGGAATGACCTGTGAAAATCCGCCACCGGCAGCACCGCCTTTTATTCCGAACACCGGTCCCAGCGATGGTTCGCGAAGTACCACTGTAGTCTTCTTTCCCAGAAGGTTAAGCCCCTGTGCAAGACCGATTGATGTAGTAGTTTTACCTTCTCCTGCAGGTGTTGGCGTTATTGCAGTTACAAGAACCAGCCTGGATTTTTTCAGCCTCGCTTCATCAATAAATTTAAGTGGGATCTTAGCCTTATATTTTCCGTAAAGCTCGAGTTCCTTCTGAGGTATTCCAAGAATTTCAGCAATTTCCCCGATAGGCTTAATTTTAGCTTTTTGTGCTATTTCAATGTCATGTTTCATATTGGAGCTTGTAATTCAGGGATTTTTTGTAAATTGTAGTTTATCTTTTCACCATCATCAACAAAAGTAAAACAAATTATGCAAAGGAACATAACCAGATTATATGATGACTACAGGGAGGGCCGGACAAGCCGCCGCGATTTCATCAAAAAACTGACAATTGTTGCTGGCAGTACTGCTGCTGCCATGACCCTCATTCCTGTTCTTGAAGAGAACAGTATAGAAATATCAGCAGCTCCAGCTGATGAAGAACTTATCACAGAAATGATCAGTTACCCGGCCGCTACAGGTGATATGAAAGGATTCATGGCTTATCCTGCGAAAGGAAAGAAATTTCCTGCTGTAGTTGTTATACATGAAAACAGGGGGCTGCAACCACATATTGAGGACGTGACCAGGAGAATGGCTAAAGAAGGGTTCCTTGCCATGGCTCCGGATGCACTCTCTCCGCTCGGTGGAACTCCTGCCAATGATCTTGCAAAGGCAGGTTCAATGATACGTGAACTGAATAGTGAAGATACCGTTAAAAATTTTGTGGCTGCTGTCAAATATCTCGACACACATCCAAAATCAACCGGGAAGGTCGGATGTACTGGGTTCTGCTGGGGAGGTGCCATGACAAACCAGGTTGCAGTCAACTCGTCTGAACTTAACGCTGCTGTTCCATATTACGGAAGGCAACCGGTAACAGAGGATGTAGCCAAGATCAAGGCTCCTATACTGGCACACTATGCCGGGAATGATCCCGGAATAAATGCCGGGATAGAGGCCTTTGAACAGGAATTAAAAAAGCAGAACAAGGAGTACCAGATATTCATGTATGAAGGCGCAAGCCATGCATTCAATAATGATTCAAATCCTGAGCGGTATAATGAACAGGCCGCAAAACTGGCATGGGGAAGGACAATTGCATTCTTCAGGGAAAAACTTAAATAACGGCTCTTCTATAGTCCAGCCACTGACCACCACCACCTGGAGGATGATCGGGGGTAATTCAGGTCAGACAGATATCCTATTGACTGCTCCAATAGCCTCTATAAACGGTTTTATATGATTAAAAAAATACCTGTATCCCTCACATAGATAATTCAGTCCGGGTTCTCCATCAGGAGCTGTTATAAACCTATTTTTCGGACATTCCCCATTACACATATCTTTCACCTCACATTCAAGGCAATATTTCGGCAATAACTCAGATTTTGCCTTACCAAACTGTCTTTGTTCGTTGCTGTCAATATAATACTCCAGGGGATGTTCCCTGATATTGCCAATCCGGTGACTGCTATCAACAAAATGATCGCACGAATAAAAATCACCGTTGTGTTCTATTACCGGCACCCCTCCGCAATTTACCTTAAATATGCAAAGAGTATGATCCTGATTAAATGCTGTCCTGGCTGCCTCTTCAACGATCTGAATCTTTATTCTACCTATATCATTCTCAATCCATCTGTCAAAAACAAGGGAAAGGAACTTGCCGAACTCAAGCGCCGGTACCGAATTCTTCGTCACAATCTCTGACGAATCCTTCGATCGCTCAACCAGGGGAAGAAAGGTAATATACTCTGCCCCAAGATCTCTGAAAAAGTCATAAACAACCAGATGATGTTTTACATTAACAGAATTAACAACGCAAAGCAATTCCGGATTAATCCCGTTAGACTGCAGTAAGCTTATGCCTCTGATGACTCTTTCAAGAGTAGGATGATCCTTGCCGTCTTGCCGGTTAAGATTATGCAGATCACCAGGTCCGTCAATGCTTATACCTATAATGAACTTTTCATCTGAGAATAACCTGCACCATTCTTCATTAATAAGGGTCGCGTTTGTCTGGATCCCATTCAGTATTTTCTTACCGGGAGGAAGATGTTTCTTTTGTATAGATACTGCTTTTTTATAAAAATCAATGCCTGCCAGCATCGGTTCACCCCCATGCCATGAAAAAAAAATGAGCTCATCAGTAGTGGCTGAAATATGTTGTATAACATATTTTTCAAGTAGCTCATCAGACATCAGAATTTTCTTAACAGCAGGATATAAGGAGCTCTTTTCCAGATAATAGCAATAACTGCAATTAAGATTGCATAAAGCACCAACCGGTTTAACAAATACCTGAAATTCACGAATTACGGACATCACCCTGTTCCCATTTAATAAGGTCCTGTTCACTGTTGACAGGAATGTTCATCCTTATCCTCCAGTTAACAGGATAATAGTTATTCAGACGGTTACCAATGTTCTTAATATATCCGAGGTTAACTCCCCTGTAAGATACAATATTCCAACCAATTGACCCTGCTGTGATCTTTAAGTTATCCCGCCTCAGATAGGCAACTGCATCGTCATAACCAAGCTCTTCAACAGGAAAAGTACCTGATCTTGATGTGGAAGCTAAAGCAAGATCATGTGAGGGAATAAAGTCATTCCTTTTCACAAATGCTATCAAAGTACCTGCTTTGACAATTTTCAGATTCTGAAAGAGCTGATAGTATTCTTCATGGCTGCACGGCAATCCCCATATTTGATCACCCCATTTAATTAATTTTTCATTACTCAGGTTGGTCCATGATTTTACCGATTCAACTTCATGCTTCGATGGTTTTAATTCAGCTTGTTTTTCTGGATGGTGCTGCCTGTTTTTCTCTCCTCCCCTTTTTCTGAGGACCGAAATAAAAAATCCTTCACCCTTTATTTTGTCCGGATAAAATCCATATCCTGCTACTCCGCCAATATCAATTTCCTGAATCTTGCTGTAATCACTTACATTTATTTTTTGGATCTCAGATTCGTATCTTCCTTCAATCCATTTGATATTCTCCTCATTCTCTGACGGATTAAAAGTACATGTGCTGTAAATTAATAACCCATTATCTTTTAAAGTAGGCCATACATCCTGTATAATTCTTTTCTGGCGTTCGGAACAGAGAGTGGCATTTGCTTCCGACCATTCATTCAGGGCTGTTGCAGTCCGGAACATCCCCTCACCTGAACATGGAGCATCAGCAAGAACAACATCGAAATAGCCAGCAAGTCGTCCAAAAGCAGATGGATCGCTCTGGGTTACAATCACATTTCCGGCTCCCCATTTTGTAAGAGTCTCAGAAAGTATCGACGCTCTTGACCTTATTACCTCGTTAGCTACAAGCAAATTACCCGGACCAATCAGATCTGAGAGATGGGTGCTTTTTCCTCCGGGCGCTCCACATAAATCAAGTACCTTAATGGGCTCTGAATTATCGACAAATTGCTTAAATACCTCTTCAATAAACATGCTTGAAGCTTCCTGGGGGTAATAGCAACCAGCGTGGAAGAGAGGATCAGCGGTATATGAGGGCCTTTTAGCAAGATAATATCCACTTGAAGCCCATGGCACCGGTATTGATTCAGCAGGTTTGAGGGGCCACTTTGAAGGATTGATCCTTAGACTGACCGGTGAAGGCTCTTCCAATGACCGTAGAAGAAAAGCCGATTCAATATATTTCTGTTTTGAAATTCTTTTTATAAATCCTTCCGGAAACATATTAAAAACATTTAAACACAGAGAGCACAAAGTCCCGATATCCATCGGGATAACACAAAGTACACAAAGTTATTTTATATATGATGCTTAGTGTCTTCTGTGTGACATCTTACTGTCCTCTTTTGTTCAAAATTATAATGCAAACATTTATATCCAGACTCTTATATCAATTCGTCATTACTTGATTTGGGATTGTTGAATTTCTTCCAGAGATAAAATACCGGAATACCCAGCAGAACGATTCCCAGTCCCGGGAAGGTATAGTTTGGCTTATAGATAAGAAGTATCACCATTATAATGACTGTCACTATAATATACAGCGCCGGGATATAAGGATAACCATATGCCTTGTATGGTCGTGGTATTTCAGGCTTTTTTACCCTGAGAATAAATATGGCAAGGATTGTCAGTGCAAAGAAAAGCAAAACAGCAAATATCACATAATCAAGAAGATTGCCATAAGTGCCTGATAAACAAAGAAGCACAGACCAAACTCCTTGGAGGATAAGGGCAAACGCAGGTACACCCTTTGAGTTAAGACTTCCAACTTTTTTGAAGAATAATCCGTCAACTGCCATAGCATAGTATACTCTTGGGCCCGCGAGGATCATGATCTGGTTACATCCAAATGTGCTGATCATAATGAATATTGCCATAACGATAGCTGCATAATCCCCGATAATCACACTCATTGCAGATGTTGCTACCCTGTCATCAGTAGCATACTGAATCCCTTTGGCTAAGGCATCAAAGCCATCGGGAGAGCCATGAAGAGGAAGTATTCTTATATAAACATAATTGGTAAGAAGATATAATCCGGAAACCAGGAGGGTTCCGAATAGCAGGCTCAGCGGTACTGTCCTCTTCGGGTTAATAACTTCACCCGAGATATAAGTTATATTATACCATGCATCTGAAGCAAAGAGCGATCCTACAAGAGCAGTTCCTATTGCAGCAACCAGTGCAAAACCTGCAATTGGAATAATTTCTCCACCAGACCCAATACGACTTGCATGCCAGAATGCATCTCTGTCTGCTGAAAGGCTATTGACACCTTTGGTAAATAACAGACCTAAGATTATAAAACCCAGTAAAGCCAATACTTTAGTTGAAGTAAATATATTCTGAACAGTCTTACCGGTCACTATGCCCCTGGTATTGAGCCAGGTAAGAAACACTATCAGTAAAATGGCTATAAGCTGCGTGGTTGTTATGTTTAGAGAAGCAATAGAAAAGAGGACATTAGAATCAGAGATCCAGGGAAAAATTACCCCTGAAAATTTAGCAAAAGCAACTGCCACCGCAGCTATCGATCCGCACTGTATTACCAGGAATGTGGTCCACCCGAACAGGAAGCCGATCAGAGGGTGGTATGATTCCCTGAGGTAAACATATTGCCCTCCTACACTGGGCATCATGGCTGCGAGTTCACCATAGCTGATTGCTCCTATTATGGTGATCACTCCTGAAATTAGCCATACCATCATAAGCCATCCCGGCGATCCCACACTTCTTGCTATATCTGCACTTACAATAAAAATACCTGAACCGATCATTGCCCCAGATACAATAGATGTACCATCGAAGAGTGTTATCCGTTTCTGAAGAAGGTGGTTTTCGTGACTCATTTTTACATTTCTATTAAGCAAATGTAATTATTCAATTGAGACATAAAATAACTAATTGGTCTTTCATCTAAAATTAGATATCAAGGATTACCAATTGATAAACTATTCTTGTTATTTTTATAAGATTGAGACCGAATTAACAAATTTCCAATGAAAGAAAGAGTAAACTGGGGAGTTATAGGTTCAGGTGGTATTGCCCGAAGAAGGACAATTCCTGAAGGGATTATGAATTCAGATTATGCAAAGCTTGTTGCTGTATTCGACATTAATTCAAAAGCAAATGAGGAAGTTGCAAAACATTTCAATGCAAAACCTTCAGGCAGCATAAAAGAACTTATCGGATCAGACATTGATGCAGTATACATAGCAACGCCGGTAAATCTGCATTTTGAACATGTTATTGAATGTGCAAGGGCAAAAAAGCATGTTTTATGCGAAAAGCCGCTTGGCATGTCAGTAGAGGAAACTATGAAAATGATTTCTGTATGCAAACAGGAAGGTATTATGCTGGGAACCTCTTTTATGATGAGATTTCATTCTCAGCATCAGGCTGCACTTAAATTTATAAAAGATGGAAGGATAGGCATACCTGTCTATGGAAGAGCACAGCTCTCATGCTGGTATCCTTCCATTGAAGGAGCCTGGAGGCAGGATCCCTCCACCGGAGGAGGTGGCTCGCTGATGGATATGGGCAGCCATTGTATAGATCTTCTTGAGATGTTTTTTGGAAATATTAAAAGTGTCAGCTGTTTCATTAATAATACTGTTCACCCATACAAATCGGAGGACAGCGCTGTTGTCTCCATGCTCTTTGAAAATGGAGCTATCGGTACCGTTGACACCTTCTTCTGCATCCCCGACAACAGCAGTAAGAACTCACTGGAACTTTATGGATCGAAAGGTAGTATTATTGCAAAAGGAACACTTGGACAGGGCGATTCCGGAGAAATGGCAGCATATATCGAAAATGATAAATCAGGATATAATGCAGCCCAGGGAAGAGATGAGGCTGGCGGTGAATTTATAAAGCCTGAACCCGAAAATACATATCGTGCTGAGATTGAAGAATTCAGCCGCGCCATTCTTGAAAAAAGAGAACCTTCAAACAATGTTGCTCTTGGGCTCCGGAGTCAGAAAATCCTGGCTGCCTGTTATGAATCGGCTGGGAAAGGGCAAGTGGTTGAAATAAAATAGCTGTCAACTATGAATAAAACAGTAATGGGTATATTCTCCCATCCTGACGATGCTGAACTGGTTTGTGCAGGTACTTTGTCTTTACTAAGAAAAGCCGGTTGGGATATACATATTGTCACTCTTGCTCCAGGTGATAAAGGAACAGCTGAACTCTCAAGAGAAGAGATAAGTTCCATAAGAAAGCAGGAAGCTGCTAAGGCTGCCCTTATCATTGATGCATCCTATCATTGTCTCGAATTTGAGGATCTGTATATAATGTATGACCGGGAATCAATAAACAGAACCACTGCTGTAATCCGTTCTGCAAAACCATCTATAGTCTTTACTGCCAGTCCACAAGACTATCTGGTCGACCATGAGCTGACAAGCCTGATAGTACAGGCTGCATGTTTTGCTTCGGGTGTAAAGAATATGGAGGTTGACATACCTGCTTTTGAGCCAATCCCTTATCTTTACTATTGCGATCCGATGGAAGGGAAAGATCTTTTTGGAAAACCTGTTGTGCCATCCATGCATGTTGATATTTCAGAAGAAATCAGAATAAAGGAACAGATGCTGGCCTGCCATGCCAGTCAGCGTAACTGGCTCATGCAACATCACAAAATGGATGAATATATACTGGCAATGAAGCGCTTCGCGGCCGAAAGAGGCCACACTGCAGGAACACCATATGCTGAAGGATTCAGACAACACCTTGGACATGGGTTTCCACAGGAAAATATTCTGAAGGAGATACTTAAAAACAAAGTAATTATATGAGTCGTAAACTTAGCATGCTGGCTCCCGGCTGGTGGGATTTTACTACACTTCCTGATGAAATCCTTAATGATGCAGCCAGGCTTACTCCAAAAGATATCGAGCAATTATCAAGACCAGGATTTAAGGTTTATTTCTATGATACTATTGAAGAATTCTACCTGGCAGAAGCTCTTGAATATATTACTGCATGGAAACAGGCAACAGCAGACAATCCTGTTGGCATCTGCGGTCCCATAGGTCCTACTGAACAACTCCCTCTTGTGGCCCGTCTTGTAAATGAACTGAAGATACCTCTTGCAAATGCACATTTCTGGGGAATGGATGAATGGTATATTAACGGGAAAGAGATGGATGCATCACACCCTCTCTCTTTTGAAAAAGCTGACCGTGACCTCTGCTTCAGCCGGATAGATATAAAATACAAAATGCCAGACTCAAATATGCATTTCCCTAAGGCAGAATTAGCTCATTATATCAAGAGCTGGGAAACAGGTATACGATGTGCAGTAATGCAGGGGGGACAGGGAGACACCAAGCATTGGGCCTTCAATGATCCGGTAAAAAGAGAGGGCAGGTATATTGATGCGCCTCCAGTTCCTGAAGAATACAGGCAGCTTACGGTCAGGGTTGTGGACCTCCACCCTGTTACCTGCATGCAGAATGCACGTACCAGCTCCGGGGGTGTTGTAACAGGTATTCCTGTGCAGGCCATCACTGTCGGGCCTGTCCAGACATGGAAGGCAGAAAAGGTATCGATATGGCATGCAGGAACACATGATAATGCTTTCGGACAAAGACTTACTGCACTGATGATAAGTAAAAGAATTATGGACAGCTCCGTCCCGATGTCTCTTCTGGCTGATCATCCAAATGTGCAGTTCAACTATTTCAGGGGCGGAATAGGTGTTTGTGAAACAGAAATGCACTGATATATGAAAAAGAGAAAAAACGAACTATTGCAGTACATTGGCAACCGGTCACAGCTTGGAGGTACAAGGCATTACAATCTTTCTGATGGCCCCGGGCTGAATATGAGAGCCATTGATGTCAATACAGGTGCAGGACTAACCTACACAGTTCTGCCTGACAGGGGCATGGACATCTCCTTTGCATCCTTCAAAGGGACGAACCTTGTGTATATCACTCCTAATGGTGAGACACACCCTGCTTTCTATGAACCTGAAAATCTGGGCTGGCTCCGGACTTTTGCAGGAGGATTACTGACTACATGCGGCTTAACCTGGCTCGGTCCTCCGGTAAAAGATGGTGATGAAGATCTTGGATTGCACGGCAGATACTCAACAATTCCGGCCAAGCTTGTTGCTGACCTTTCACACTGGGCAGATGATGATTACAACATTAAACTGCAGGGAACAACAGAAGAAGCCCAGCTTTTTGGCACCAAAATGCGCCTTGAAAGAGAAATAGAGAGTAAAATTGGCAGCAACTCAATCAGAATTACTGATACAGTGACAAACTATGGTTACAAAAAGACACCATATACTATTCTGTACCATATCAACCTGGGATATCCTTTATTAAGTGAGGATGCCAGCCTGATTATTGATCCTGTCGAGACAGTTCCTGCCACTGATGTGGCAGCATCGGCAATCAGTGAGTTCAGAAATTTTACCAAACCCCAACCCGGATTTTCCGAACATGTTTACTACCATAAATTAAAAGCTGCCAATGATGGAAACACTGGCGTCAGGTTGCAGAATAAGAAGGTTGGAATTGCCATTGACATTAAATTCAATATTAACCAGCTAAAGTGGTTTACCCAGTGGAAGATGATGGGGCAGGGTGATTATGTCCTCGGTCTTGAACCCTGCAATGTGCCTACCAGGAACAGAGTAGTGCTGAAGGAACAGCATTTATTACCCTGGCTCGAACCGGGTGAGAGTGCAACAAACAGTGTTGAAATAGTCCTTTCAGATATTTAAAAATAAAAACTATTATAGAATGAAATCATATCAAAGAATAACCAGATCTCTTATTAATGTCAGCTTAATTTCAATAAGCATGATCATTCTGTCATCCTGCAACCCTGACAGGTCCGGCAGTGGTATTAAGATCGGACTTGCTGAACTAAATTACACTCCTGAAGTGGGACTTGATCTCATGGGCAATTACAGAGGTGATGATTATGCTTCCCGGGGAATACATGATTCTCTGTTTGCCAAAGCGCTGGTAGCTTCTGACGGGAAAGGTGAAAAGGCTGCAATTCTGACAGTTGATATTATTTCATTTGAAAAAGAAGCTGTCAATTTTTTACGGGATGTTATTTCGTCTGAAACAGACATAAAACCTGAAAACATTATGATCATGGGCACACATACTCATAGTGGTCCACCATCAAACCTGGACGCACCAAAAGCAAAGGAGTATCTTAGAACTATAGCCGGTGCAGTAACTCTTGCAAATGAAAGACTGCAGCCTACACTCCTCTCTGTTGGCCGGAGTAAAGAAAGCAGAATATCACATAACCGGAGGTTGAAATGTAAAGATGGTACAACTCACATGTGCTGGGAGACGTTCGAACCAGGCTTTGTAATAGAACCATGGGGATCAATTGACCCTGAAGTAATTACTCTCTCGTTCGAGCAGCATGGACAACCTACTGGTGTTCTGGTTAACTTTGGCTGCCACGCTACTACATTAACCGGAAGCAACTGGCTATATTCTGCAGATTATCCCGGATATCTGGCCGAATCAATAAAAAGAGTGAAGGGGAAAGACTTTCTATCACTGTTTTGTAACGGATGCTGTGGAAATGTAACTCAGGTTGATTACAGGGTCGGCTTCCCTTCTACATTCCAGGAGTGCCAACGGATAGGATATCTCCTCGGTGTTTCTGCCCTGGAGGCTATGGAAAACGATGTGGTAGTTTCCAGTGATGTGGTAGTGGTCTCTAAGGAGATGGTTCCTCTCAGCAGAATTAATATTTCAGATGAACAACTGGAATGGGCAAAGACCTTGATGAAGAAAGTGGAAAAAGAGGGTATGCCTCCTATTCAGAAGGATGGGGTACCGGATGCTTCATATGCAAAAAGATGGATTGGGATGCGTGAAGATCAGGATATAGTTGACTCCCTTGAGGTGATGGTAATTCGTATTGGAGATATTGCTTTCGTTGGCTTGCCTGGTGAGTTTTTCAATGAATTTGGAGTTGATATCAAGGCGAAATCACCATGTAGAAATACTATTGTAACCGGCATAACCAACGATACCAGGGGCTATTTCCCGACAGCAGTATCTTTTACACAAGGCCCAAAAGGGTTCACGCCTTATATTACAGGTTATGAAACTACACCCGGCTCAACCAGGTACGAGCCCGGTTCCGGTGAAAAGATTGCTGAGTCAGCTTTAAACCAACTGAACAGAATCTTTTAAGGAATGATTATTTGCATATATTTATTTTCTTAGTAAAACTTAGTTTCTTAGCGCCTTAGTGGCAAAATAAATATTAATATGAAAAAAATAATTCTTTCAGTTTGCATTGTATTAATCTGCAACATAAACTATTCTTCATCAACAGTACCAGAAGAACAAACAGGTGCTTCGTACAATGTTGTATTGGTTAAAAAACCTGTTAAAATAGATGCAGACTGGGACAAACCGGTGTGGAAAAAGGTAAAACCTGTCCTTATTTCAAATTATATGGGATCATTGCCTGAATTCAAGCCGGAAGCAGAAGTAAAAATGATGTATGATAATGAGAATATTTACTTGATATTCAGAGTAAAGGACCGTAATGTAAGATGCATTACCAATACTATTAACGGTCCGGTATACAAAGATTCTGCAGTTGAATTCTTTTTTTCTCCTGATTCAGATTTACCTCTTCTTTACTTCAACCTTGAAACTAATTGCGGAGGAACACCCCTGTTGCATTATAATGTAATCCCGAGAAAAGAATCCAAAAGGCTGCAGGAGAATGAGATAAAAATGATTGAGATTGCACATTCCCTGCCTGAAATAATTGATCCGGAAATTAAAGAACAGGTTACCTGGACACTGGAATACAAAATACCCTTTTCACTGCTCGAGAAGTATTCAAAAGTATCCCGGCCTGCTAAAGGAGTTGTATGGAAAGCAAATTTCTACAAGATCGCTGAAAACAGTTCTAATCCTCATTATATAACCTGGTCGAGGATAGATAAGCCAAAACCTGACTTTCACGTTCCACAATCATTTGGTAAACTGGTCTTTGAATAGATTAACCGGCTGTTATAAATGGGAAATGAACTGGCCGATACAACTATCCGGAATAATGGAGAGGCGCCACATCTCAAGCGTGTACTTGGTCTTTGGGACCTCGTCTTCTATGGGATAGTGCTTAATCAGCCTGTAGCAGCAGTAGGACTCTTCGGACTTGTTTCACAGATATCAAAGGGTCACATGGTGACCACCCTGCTATTGAGCATGATTGCAATGTCTTTAACAGCAATCAGTTATGGCCGTATGGCAGCCATATTTCCTTCTGCAGGATCAGCTTTTACTTATGTTGGCAGGGGATTAAATCCACATGCGGGATTTCTTGCAGGATGGGTTATGGTCTTATGTTATCTGATTATTCCAATAATAAATACCGTCTATGGGGTTCTTTCGATCATGAGATTGTTTCCTTCTATCCCCTACAACTTAGGAGTAATAGTATTTATAATATTCATATCAAGCTTTAATCTTCTTGGCGTTCGTTCCAGCATGAAAGCAAATAAGTTCATGCTATATATAATGCTGATTATAATTACTGCATTTGTTGTTCTTGCAGTCAAGTATATAGCTTCAACACTTGGATGGAATGGACTTTTAGATTCATCAGCGATAATTAATAAGCCATCCTTTAAGATTAGTTCAATTGCAGGAGGTACTGCTCTTGTCGCTCTGACTTATGTTGGGTTTGATGGCATTACAACTCTTGCAGAAGATGTTAAAAATCCATCTCGTAATATACTGCTTGCAATAATAATAGTATGTGTATTTACGGGTCTCTTCAGTGCATTACAAATGTACCTGGCACAGCTCTCCGCAAAAACAATGTGGCTCACTTCAGCAGCAGACAGCAGTATTCCTTTTTATGACAGGATACCTTCAGAACATATAGAAACTGCCTTTATGACTGTTTGTGCCAGGGTAGGAGGAGCTGCTCTTTTCAATGCAATGACAATTACAATGTTTATTGCCTGTCTTGGAAGTGGAATGGCAGGACAGCTTGGCGCTGCACGCCTTCTGTATGGTATGGGAAGAGAAAATGTATTACCCCGGAAATTCTTTTCGCATCTTGGAACAAAGAACAACAACCCTGTTTATAATATTATTCTTATTGGTATCTTATCCGTTACAGGAGCGCTCTTGCTTAACTATCAGAAGACAGCAGAGCTGATAAACTTTGCAGCTCTGGTTGCCTTTATGGGTGTTAATATTGCAGCTATAAACCAATTCTGGTTCAAATCACCACCAGATAAAAGGAATTTCTTAAGAGATTTCCTTATCCCTGCTGCTGGATTTACATTTTGTCTGTGGATTTGGATCAGCCTGCCTGGCAACCCAAAAATAATAGGCGGCATATGGCTTATTGCAGGAATAATATATCTTTTCTTAAGTACACGGGGATTCAAAAAGCAGCCTGTGCCAATTGATTTTAAGGATGTTTGAAATAAGAGAAATAATATGCTCTGTTCAAGAATATGACTATTTTTATAAAACATTTAACCAAAACTATATCCCTATGAAAAAAGAACTGATTTTAATCCTTGTTCTCGGAATATTTCTGATATCTGCAAAATCTGTTGCTCCTGAAAAAAGTGCTCTTATTGGCTCCTGGAAGTGTGTTGCAAATGATGTCCCTCCAGAATACACAAACAGTACTATTATTATTACTGAAAAAGATACAAAGCTAACAGGTACAGTGAAATTTGAAAGTATTGGTGAAATCAGCCTGAATTATGTTAAGCAGACAGGAAAAGATATTGTTATGTCTCTTTATGTGGAAGGGAGTGAAATAATCATAAAAGGCAAGCTGGAAGGTTCAACAATTACTGGAACAGCTGATACTCCTGACGGGCAGGTATCTTTAAAAGCCACAAAGATTGAGAAGAAAAAATAGTATCAACTCATAACAATGTCTACTGACAGACGAAGTTTTATAAAACAGGTATCTGCAGGAGCCGGAATATTGGCTATTCCAGGTACGCTATCCTCTTATGCCCTGCAGAATTCCAATCAGAGTACAAATAAACCGCTGAGGGTATCGACCCTGCAAAAGCCGGTTGCAATAGCTATGTGGGACTTCAGCTGGATTCTGAGGCATCACAGGTATGGCGAATTTGAGAATTGGGACAGTATTCTGGAAGGGCTGGCAGAAAGAGGATATAATGCAGTAAGGATTGATGCAATGCCTCAGTTTGTGGCAGCTGATACGAACGGAAAACACGAAAACGAATTCCGCTCAGTAAAAAACGGATGGCAGCCATCCCTGTGGGGAAATGACTACACTATGAGTTTCAGACCGAGGGAAGCCTTGCTGGAATTTCTTCCCAGATGCAGTAAATATGGAATAAAGGTTGGCCTTGCCACCTGGTTCATGCAACATGGCACCAACCGGAAGGAGATATTCAAAGAAGAGGGTGGATTGTTGAGAGCATGGGATGAGACTCTATCATTTCTTAAGTCTAACCAGCTGCTAAATAATGTGATATATGTCGATCTTCTGAACGAATACCCAAACTGGCATGGGTATGACTGGTTGAAAAAAAATATGAACAGACTTTCTGGTCTTGAACAATATAAGCTTGATAATCCCGAAGCAAATGTTCCGGATCAGATCATTAGCGGTAAAAACTCAAATGCTGCGCAGCAGAAGTATTATAATGACTTCATCAGGTCTGTTATTAAAACCCTGAAAGGGAAATATCCTGACCTCGATTTCTATGCTTCACTTGATTCATCAATGGAACTCGACCGTATTGACCTCTCAGAATTTGATGCACTTGATTATCATATCTGGTTCGCACATACAGGTAAGATTCCCGGACTTGATAAAGTAGGCGCCAGAGATCAGTCGCTGAACTACGTTGAAATATACAGGGACCTTCAGTCGTACTGGAAGGAAAATAAAAAATCACTGGTCGGATGGATGGAAGGAAGGCTCAATGATATCTCATCATATGCTGCAAGAAATAATATTGTATGCGGGAATACTGAAGGCTGGGGCCCAATATCCTGGTTTGACCATCCCGAACTGGGTTGGGAATGGACAAAAGAGTGTGCTGAAATTTGTGTCGACATTGCCCGCAGTCACGATAACTATAAATTCATCTGTACCTCTAACTTTACACATCCTCAGTTCAAAGGAATGTGGGAAGACATAAGTTGGCATAAAAAGATCACGGAAAGGATTAAGACATGAGAAAAGGCTAAAGGCGAAACGCTGATGGCTGAAGGAAGATTATTCATGAAAAAGCAAATTGTTCTGTACTTTCTTATAATGCTGATTCAGCTCTCGTGTACAGAGAAGCCTGCTGTTCAAGTGTTTGTGTCAGGAACAGATGGCCATAAAAGTTACAGAATCCCGGCAATAATAGGATTACAGGACGGTACTCTCCTGGCATTTGCCGAGGGCAGAGTAAAGGGAAGTGCCGATTTCGGTGATATTAACATAGTACTGCGACGAAGTACAGATAACGGAAAGACATGGGATCGGATGTCGATAGTTGTTGATTATGACTCTCTTCAGGCAGGTAATCCTGCACCGGTTGTTGATCTGACCGACCCTGATTACCCGGATGGCAGAATATTCCTTTTCTTTAATACGGGTAATAATCATGAAGGAGAAATAAGAAAGGGCAACGGATATCGCGAGGTGTGGTATATTACTTCTGTTGATAAGGGAGCTAGCTGGTCTGATCCTGTAAATATAACAACAAGTGTCCACCGCCTGAAAAAGCCAGAGGTCGATAAGACATACAATTTCCCCGAGGATTGGCGCTCATATGCTAATACACCGGGACATGCATTTCAGTTCCCTGAAGGGAGGTACAAGGGAAGAATTGTGATAGCAGCAAACCATTCGGCAGGAGAGCCGTTAAATGACTGGGGAGATTATGCTTCCCACACATTTTATAGTGATGACCATGGTAAAAGTTTCAAACTGGGACAAACATTACCTATTCCCGGGAGCAATGAGGCAACTGCTGCAGAAATTTCCGGCGACAGGCTAATTTTAAATGCCAGGAACCAGAAAGGAGACATAAGGGCCCGTATTGTTGGGATAAGCGATGACGGAGGAGAAACCTGGAAAAACTTCTTCTACGATAATATGCTGCCTGACCCGGTATGCCAGGGAAGCATCATAAATTTTGCTAAATATAATGGCAGAAGCGTACTTGCTTTTTCAAATCCTGCGGATACAATAAACAGAGACAACCTTACTTTGAGATTCAGTTATAATGATGGGGAATCATGGACTCAAAAGAAAATAATCGATAAATCACCTGATATCAGTAAATCAAGAAATTACACTGCCTATTCTGATCTTGTTGCGCTCTCATCAGGCAGAATTGGAATATTGTATGAAAGGGATAACTATTCCGAGATAGTATTCAAAGTAGTTAAACCCAAAACAAAATACTGAAACCAGTTTCAACCACTTTATTATTAAAATATTATGTAAGTGTTGAGTCACAATGCCGGTTGGCGCCATCCCGAAAACTTTAGGTATGCAATTGGAGGCAAAATATGGCACGGATTATAAATCCGCGCCAGCGTCACAACGCTTGATGGCGCCAATTTGCAATTGGTGCCAATATATGGCGGTCTCAAAAGTCAACCACCTCCCCCCTGACTGTCGTCAGGGTTACTCCCCGCTCTAAGCGGGGCAGGCTCTCCTTCAAAAGGAGGAGAAAGTTAATGCTTTAATTATCAAATATTTCCCCTCCTTTTCAAGGCTAATCTTTATACACATTTTACCTCCCAGATAAACTGTACACCAGTTAATCAAATTTCAGAGAAATTGTAAATAGTCAAGGAGATTCCTCGCTGCGCTCGGAATGACAAGCTAATATATTGTTAAAGAGGGAGAAACGGCGATTCGAACGATAACTTATTTTGAAATCCTTTTTTTTGACGAATCGCCGTTTCTCCCTCCCCTCCACTAAAAATGAACTGTCATTCCGAGCGCAGCGAGGAATCTCATGCATCTTATCCAATCTCCGTTTTTATTGTTTTTCATTCTATTATGCTACAGTCTTTAGAACATTAAACAGAAATGTGTATAAAGATTAGCTTTTCAAGGACGGGCATAACGGGGTGGTTAAAATGTCTTTTGAATACACCTCTTAATATCTTCCATCTTTTGATTAATAAAAACAAAGTGGTAAATTCGTTTATAACTTTGGTACTATATATTATGGTTTCACGGTTGCATCCGTTTACTTGCTAACTTATAAACTGAAGTCTAATATGACAAATTCAACAAGAAGATCCTTTCTTAAATCCACCGCAGCTGTTGCCGGATCAACAGCACTGGCCGGATTAAACGGCTGTGTCTCCAATGAAGGAAGCAAGTCAGGAACATTATCCCCCCTCAATGGCATCAGAAGGCAGAATATCAAAATAACAGATATAAAAGTAAAGCTGCTGTCATACAGGCTTAAACCTGAGGAACAATGGACAGATGGAGACAATAATGGTATTATATGGCAAACCACAACCGTCATCACTGAAGTATTCACTGATGCCGGTATTGTGGGAATTGCTGGTTGCAGCCGTTACAACGGACCTGAAGAGATGAAGTTATATACCGAAAAAGTAATAAAGCCTTTTCTGCTTGGAAAAAATCCCTTCGATGTGGAGATACTTACAGGTGGAATTGCCGGAGGAGGAGCCAGAGGAGCCTGGGCAGGTGTGGATGTAGCTCTCTGGGACATTATAGGCAAAGCTGAAGGACTGCCACTTTATAAAATTCTGGCTCAGGATACTGAACCACAAACACATCTTCGTGTTTATGCCAGCGGAGGTGAATTCACATGGCGAAAAGATTCCCAGTTTACTGACATAGGGCCGGAAAGCCATATAAAACAGGCGCTAAGTCATAAAAACGCTGGTTATACTGCCTTTAAGTTCAGAATGGGCGGTGGTTTCGGTGATCTGGGAATAACAATGAAAGATTATATCCCCCATCTATATAAGTTGAGAGAAGCAGTCGGACCCAACTTCGACCTCATACAGGAAGCCAATACCAGGTGGTCAGTGGAACAATGCCTGGAGATATGTCCCGTACTTGAAGAACTCAAATTTCTATGGTTCGAGGAGCCGACAAAAAGAGTAATTAACGATTATCTTAAAATTAATCAAGCGCTCCCGACTGTTAAAATATCTGGTGGTGAGGGACGCCATAACAGGTATGAACTGGCAGAATGGATCGACAGCGGCGCATACGACATTATTCAGTCAGGTTGTGATGATGCCGGGATGACTGAGAACTGGTATATAGCACAGATGGCTCATACAAGAGGGAAACTTTTTACAGGTCATAACTGGCAGGATGGCCTGATAACAATAGCTAATGCTCATTTGCTGGCTGCCATTCCAAACAGATTCCTTCTGGAAACAAACATGACGGCAAATCCTCTGAAAGAAGGATTGTTCAAGGAAAAAATTGTGGTTAAAAACGGATACCTTGATATTCCGGATAAACCAGGTCTGGGAGTTGAACTTGTTGATGGCCTTGAAGAAATGTATCCCTATATTCCGGGATATTGGAATATTCCTGATCCGGGGATGCCTGGAAGTAAAAAATAGAATTATATGAGTATCGGCAATCATAAACACATATTCCAATATCGCTTGAAAATCAATTTACTATGAATTTATGTTATAAAACATCTTTTTTAATTGGCTACTTGCTTTTAACAACATCTCTTTTTGCTCAGATCAGACTACCTGCAGTAATTGGCGACAATATGGTTCTTCAGCAAAAAAGCGATGCCTCAGTATGGGGTTGGGGTGAGCCCGGATCAGAGATAAAAGTAACGGGTAGTTGGGATAATGACACTGTAAAAACAAAGATTTCAAATCACTCTTTCTGGAGTGTTAAATTAAAAACGCCTGAGGCAGGTGGACCCTATACTGTAAATCTTAAGAGTGGTGATGAGGTAACTTTGAAAAACGTGATGATCGGTGAGGTATGGATTTGCTCCGGGCAATCAAATATGGAATGGAGCGCGAGCCATAACCTGATGAATGCCGAAGAGGAGATCAGAAATGCCAGTTATCCGGATATCAGGCTGTTTCATGTAAAGAAAGTGGCAAGTGAAACATTGCAGGAGAACTGCTTTGCAAAATGGGAAGAATGCTCTCCTCAGTCAATGCGCACATTCAGTTCTGTCGGATACTTTTTTTCAAGAACTCTTCATAAGAATCTGAATATTCCCATAGGTATAATTGAGGTTGCCTGGGGAGGGACCCCTGCGGAAGTATGGGTAAAACCGGACCTTATAGAAGCAGATCCGTTTCTTAAATCATCAGCTGACCGGCTTCTTACGTACGACTGGTGGCCAAACAAGCCTGGTGTGACCTACAACTCCATGATAAACCCTCTCATACCCTTCAGCATCGCAGGGGCCATCTGGTACCAGGGTGAAGGCAATACAATAAATTATGAAAGCTACCGCAAACTGATGAACACTCTTATTACCAACTGGAGAAATGTTTTCGGAAAAGAGTTTCCTTTCTACTTTGTGCAGATTGCTCCCTATGCGTATGGAGCAGATACCAAATCAGCAATGATCCGTGAGGCCCAGATGCAGACAATGAATGATATCCCTGCGACAGGAATGGTAGTTGTTTCTGATCTTGTTGATGATATCAGGAATATTCACCCCCGCAATAAACAGGATGTTGGCCTGAGGCTTGCAAAATGGGCACTGGGTGATACATATGGAATAAAGGGAATCACATATAAACATCCGCTTTACGAATCGATGAAAATCGAAAAAAGCAAGATCATGATCACATTCACAAATGCTTCAGACGGACTGGTAATGAAAGGTGAAGAACTAAAACATTTTGAGATCTCAGGATCTGATAAGATCTTCATCCCTGCAACTGCGAAAATTGACGGAAACACAGTGATTGTCCAGGCTAAAGGACTAAAGTCGCCTGAAGCTGTAAGGTTTTGCTTCTCAAATGATGCTATGGGAAACCTCTTTAGCAGGGAGGGTTTGCCGGTTGCACCATTCAGGACAGATGCATGGGAGTATTGAATATAGGTGTTATCAATCAACTTAATGACAATTTTTTTCAAGGCAGCTTTTAAAAATTAATTCATACTTTCGCTTATTACATTTCACTAAGATATATTCAGAAAACTTCATAAACAGCTGAAAAGCATGAATAATAAGATACTGAGTCCAAAAATTTTGGTCTATGTGGTTGGACTATTGCTGGCGGCAGGGTGTAATTCACACGATAAGAATATCTCCATTATTGACCGGGAACCGGTTATTGAACCTGACTATTCGGGTGTGACCATCCCTCAGAATATTGCTCCACTGAATTTTAAAATTAATGAGGATGGAAAATCTTTCAGACTGTTAGCTTCTTCTTCGAATGGTTATAAGTTCTCTATAAAATCGGCAGATGGGATTATTCGCTTTCCCAAAAAGTCGTGGAAAAAGCTGCTATCAGCTGAAAAAGAAGGGAAAATAAGCCTGAATATTATTTCCGAAGATAAACAAGGTCTTAGCAAAAAATATAATCCCATTAATCTTGTTGTAGTCAGTGATCCTATTGATCCCTATTTATGTTACAGGTTGCTTTTTCCAGGTTATGAAGCATATTTAGATATAAAGATAATTCAAAGATGCACTGAAAACTTTTGGGAAAGTTCTCTAGTTGAGAATCAGGTGCTTAATACTAATTGTGTAAATTGCCATACTTTTCGTCAAAATGATCCTGATAAATTTCTTCTGCATGTCAGAGGCTCTGAGGGTGGCACATATTTCTCTGAAGGTGATAAGATTGTCCGAAGAGATTTGAAAACCCCTGAAATGAAGTACGGAGCTGTTTATCCTGCATGGCATCCAAACGGAGAAATTGTAGCTTTCTCCTCAAATAGCATTGTTCAAAGTTTCCATGCATCTCAGGAGTATAATATTGAAGTTACTGATCTGGCGTCATCACTTGTAGTATATAATATTATTAAGAATGAAATGTCGACTGTTGAAGAGGAAGACTCTGCTAAGTATATGGAAACTTTTCCTGAATGGTCACCTGATGGCAGATACCTTTATTATTG
Organism: Bacteroidales bacterium; assembly: GCA_035531395.1. Classification (GTDB taxonomy): domain Bacteria; phylum Bacteroidota; class Bacteroidia; order Bacteroidales; family VadinHA17; genus LD21. Next base: position 8,955 of record DATKTA010000027.1, on the reverse strand, counting down.
CAGAGCAAGACAGACAAATGACACTTCAGACTTTCCAAGAATAAAATATAATCTGGTGCGAAAAGCTTTTGACCAGGATGCATTCTCGTTTGGGAAAGCTGAAGTTATTTTTAATGCAGATTCAATTGATAAAAGTATTTCGTTTCCAAGAATTTCTCCTGATGGGAAATACCTTGTTTTCACTCTTCATAATAATGGGAATTTTTCAATATGGCACAAAGAAGCTGACCTCTATCTTCTTGACTTAATGACACAAAAAACAGAGCGAATGAATGTAAACAGCAGTGAGACTGAAAGTTATCATAGCTGGTCATCAAATAGTAAATGGATAGTTTTTAGCAGTAAAAGAGATGATGGACTGACTGCCAGGCCTTATTTCGCCTATTTTGATCCTCCTGATCATTTTGGAAAACCATTTATTCTGCCGCAGAAAGATCCTACTTTATACACAAGAATGGAAAAGACCTTTAACAGACCGGAGTTTGTGACAGGCAGAATCAAGTATGGACCTCGTGATTTTGAAAGAGCGTCTAATAAAGCTGCTGAAAAAGCTAAATGGTCTGGAAACTAATAGTAATGCTGATTATCTATCTGATAATTAAACATATCCATTGTAATGAATAAGACATCAGCTAAGAAGAACCTGTCAGGCAAGAAAAAAGTAATAAGGGATGATATAAAAGTCTGGAAAAGTCATAAATACTATTTATATGCATCGATCTTTCTTCTTTCCGGTTTTTATTTTTACCTGTTCGGCAATTATATTTTCTTCTACCAGGAAAATCTGTCATTATTTGTTTTTTCATCTGATTTTCTTTATCAATATATTTCACGGCCAGGCGGATTACTTCAATATGCCGGAACTTTTCTGACTCAACTGTATTTCAGTAACTTCTATGGATCTTTTGTGCTTTCTGCAGTTCTTACTCTGATAACAATTGTTTTTTTGAAAATAATTAAAAAGATCTCCACTGACAATTCATTTGCTCTGTTACTTGCTACTCTTGGAACCTGTTTTTTAATCCTTATCCAGACAAATATTAATTACCTGATACATAACAACCTGGGATTCCTTCTATCCGGGTTGTATTTCTTATTTTCAATTTCTTCAGACAGAAAATACAGATCAATAATTATATTCATTTTTTTTCCGGTTTTTTACTATCTGACCGGTGCCTATGCATGGATTTACCTGGGCATGTATACACTTTATTGCCTTGTAAACAGGAAAGTGGTTAGTGTATTAGTCATTCTGACAATTGCCGGACTCACAATGCTCCTGTTCAAGAGAATTATTTTTCTGCGTCCCTGGACTGAACTCCTCTATTATCCAATTCCTATAAAAGACTTTTTCATTCATCCGGTAAATCTGTGGGCTTTACTTTTGTTCTTTGCATTTCTTCCTGTACTGGTAAAACTTTTCGGTTTAATAAAAATTAAAAATGATTTTCACAGATTTATTTCAATATACTTGCCTTTGTTTGCAATAATATTGACCATCATTCAGTTGTCAAACATCTACAATAAAGATGTTGAAAACTTATTCAATATTGAGAAGAAGTTTATTGCAGGCGACTGGAATGGAGTAATCAGGCAACAGGAAGAAGAACAGTCCAGGAATCTAACTGCTCAATACTATTATAATACTGCCCTTGCTGAAAGCGGAATATTATGTGAACGTCTGTTTTTTGCTCCACAGGATTATGGTTCCGGTGCTCTTGGAATCCAGTGGAACTCGCAGATACCTATTGGTCAGATGTACCGGGGTGTATATTTCTACTATGCCCTTGGTCTCATAAATGAAGCACACCGATGGGCTTTCGAATCAATGGTAATCCAGGGGTATCGTCCTGAAAATATTAAGTTGCTTATAAAAACAGAGCTGCTCAACGGACATTACAAAATTGCTGAAAGGTATGTAAAAGTATTAAAGAGAACCCTGCATTACAGGAATCTGGCAAAAAAATATGAATTAATGATAGCCGATCCCGGACTAATAAAATCAGATCCGGAATTAGGAGAAAAGATAAGAATAATGCCTAAGGATAATTTTATTGTCAGAATAAGAGATCCTTATATTAATATTACTTCCCTGCTGAAGTCAAATCCTGACAACAGACGGGCATTTGAATATCAAATGGCATGGCTCATGCTTGATAAAAACATTAGTGGAATCATTGATAATATAAAACGGTCTGAATATTTGAATTATACAGTTACTCCAAGATATCTGGAGGAGGCATTATTATTTATAAGATCAAACATGGGGCTTCTTCCTCCTGAATTGAATAATCTTAAGATCAGCAAGGAAACCGAAACCAGGTACTATAATTATGTCTCATCTCTGATGAAAATTGATCGGACAAAGTCCATATCCGGTTCAGCGATTCCTCCCAATCTGCGATATACTTTCTGGTTTTATCTCAATTTTAAATAGCCTCATTAAAAGACAATACCCATGCCGGATTTAATCTATAATAGATAATAATCCGAAAGTATAGTGTCATTCAGAGTCCTGTTTCAGCAGGACGAAGGAATCCTTTACGTATTCTCCATTTATCGTAATTAATATGGCAGGATTTACTAAAGCACGAGGGAGATTCCTCACTATCTCCACTTGCGTTATTTAGCACTGCTTGAAGTAACACTTGTGTATTATAAGGGAGATCCCTCGCTGCGCTCGGGATGACACGCTATTTGTTAGAGAGTGTGTGGAAGAAGCGGCGATCCGGATTACCATTCAATTATAAATGAAAATTTGTCCCGGATCGCCGCTTCTTCCACAATTACCCAAAAACGAGACTGTCATCCTGAATCCGCCAGCTGGCGGATGAAGGATCTCCCCGGTGATATCCTGATACCTATTAAAGACATCCCATTTGAAATGTCTGCAACTAAGTGACTCCTTTAACTCGATTTTCAGGAAACCGGAATGAAGGATCTCCCCCTCCCAAAACCAACTTCTTCATTTGCATTTCCTGGTCAATATGCAATCTACCATTCTGAAATTGATAATAAAATTACAATTAACTGATAATGTATATCTTATAAAATGTTGTCATTAGTAGTCCCGCCACTGCAGGACGAAGGAATCCTTCCCATTTTCTCCAAATTACCGTAAATAACATGCTGGTAAACAAAAAAAACCCCCGGAATTTCCGGGGGCTCTATCATTTGATTATTAAACAAATCTTGTTCTGCTATTCAGGACCGCCAGCCCACCAAACCTTTGTTGTAAGTGTCTCAGGCATTGTGGCACCTGTAGCATAGTTAGGATTCCCGCCGGATTCATAGTATGGGATGGTAAGTCTATTCAGAGCAACACCACCTGTAGCGTTACCCGGGTAATTGGTTGCTGTCAGAGCAGGAAATCCTGTTCTTCTCACATCTGACCATGAATCCCACCAGTTCATCCACTTGCTCAGCCACAATTGTGTTCCGATCTGATCAAGAGCTGTTGCTGCGTTATAAGGATATGTTGCAAGATAACTAGCTACCTGGCCATCAGTTACCACAAATGTTGCATCATATACATCATACTGCTGCAGTGCAAGCTTCACACCAGCTTCATAGTGAGACTGTGCTGATCCTGATACTGAACCAATACCTCTGACTACAGCTTCTGCTTTAAGGAATTCACATTCAGCGGAATTCAGTATTGACATATAAACCTCATCATCCTGCAACATCAATGGGTTCATAGCACAGTAATGCTCGTATGGAGTTATTGATTCTCCCCAGATAGTGGCGAGCATACCTCCATCAAGTCCGTTAGGCAGACCTTCCCACTTAGTAGGATCAGCTTCCAGTACCGTTCCAAGATCACTTGCCGTCCACTGGATTGGCCCCTTTGTAAAGATTGTGAGCCTTGGATCATCATCAGCAGTGCTGGCAATGTTAGGTCCCTTCAGCTTGTCAACGAGTGTTTTGCTGAGAAGGAGACCTCCCCATGAACCTCCATCACCAGGCCACATTCCGCGCGATATCCCGTTCTGGTTTGCCCATTCACTCGGACCGATTGACATGGGTGAAGCGTAGTTGTCAGAGTTGTCTGTCATTGTTCCGCCGGCAACAGCCTTATTTACATATGTAGCTGCCGTAGCTGCGTCAACATTTGATATCCTCATTGCCATCCTCAGCATCAGTGAGTATCCAAATTTCTTCCATTTTGTCACATCGCCATTGTAGACGTAATCTGCAGCTTTAAATCCTGAGTAATCGGCATCGGAAGCATTGAATGCACCACATGCTTCATCCAGCTCTTTCAGCAGGTCCATATAAATAGGCTTCTGCTTGTCATAGTGCGGCTGGAAAATACCATCAAGACCTTGATTTGCTTCCGAGTAAGGAATACTTCCGTACCAGTCGGTCAGACGACCGAAACTAAATGCTCTCAGTATCCTTGCAACACAACGTGTGTTGATCATCCTGCCCTCATAAAATCCTCCTTCACCTGTCTGTACAATTATCTCAGTAGCCTGCCTGAGGTCGCCGTTAAACAAATGGTCCCATGGAGCATTAAATCCTTCCGGATAGTTGTCCATGTACTTATCCCCATCTGAACCTATATTACCGGTTCCCGTCGTAGCAAGTTGCTGGACAACAGTCGCACAGGTCCCAAGGTTTGTCCTCCAGTCAGTATACCTGTCGTCGCGAAGACCGTTATTCGACACACTGAGCAAAAGAGAAGTCATAAAGTAGTTCATATCGATCTGCTGAACTGCATTCGGGTTGATGTTCATATCATGCAGCTCATCAGTATCGCATCTCACTGTTATTGCAAGAATGAACAGTGCGCTTAAAAATAGTGTTAATATATGTTTCATTTTAATCAAGTTTTTAGGTTAGAATACCAGCCTTATGTTAAATCCATAACTTCGGACTGCAGGCATACCATAGTAGTCAAGTCCCTGTCCATTACTATCTGTATAACCTGCTTCCGGATCAATATTCTCAATATTCTTATAAATTACTGCCAGGTTCCTTCCAACAAATGAAACTGCTATAGTCTGGAGGGGTGTCTTATCAACTATACTTGCAGGCAGGCTGTATTCAAGCGATACCTGTCTCAGCTTGACAAATGAAGCATCGTACATGAAGTTCTCCTGGGTACGTTCTCCGTAGTTGCTCCAGTATGATCCCGTATAATTAAGTGGATCAGTTTTTGTGTTAAGTGAAATAGGTGAGTAAACTGGACTACCGTCGGTGGCTGTTCCGGTCTGGTAAACGCCTTCAACATCAACTCCTGCTTCACGGGAAGCTACAGTCTGCTTGTGGAAACCAGCCTGGGTCAGACGTACGTTGGTCCCTGAATAGATGTCGCCTCCGAACTTGAAGTCTAAAAGTGCATCCAGTTTTATCCGCTTCCACGAAAGGGAGTTGTTCATACCACCAGTGAGTTTTGCCACACCGTTTCCAAGTACCTCGTAAGTAGCTGTTCTCTGCGGAATACCGTTAATATCATATACTTTTTTACCGGTAGCAGGATCAATAAGCTGTTTGAATCCTTTTATCATGCCGAACGGTTGACCAACAATATTATAGACGGCAACGGTACGGGTACGGGGTTCCTCAACAAACATCTCTAAAACACCTTCACTGAGTGCAATAACTTCGTTTTTGTTATGAGCAAAGTTAAATGAGATATCCCACGTGATTGCGCCCTGAACAGGTGTACCGGTCAGTAAAAGTTCAATACCTTTATTCTGCAACTCACCGATGTTAACAGAGGTTGTTTGGAATCCCGATGCTCTTGAGATGGTTGCGGAAAGAATATCATCGGTTGTCTTCTGTGAATAGTATGTGAATTCAAGTCCGGCTCTTCCGTTAAAGAATCTCATTTCCGTACCAAATTCAATCTCTGATGACAAAGCTGGATTTAAGTTGGGGTTGGGTATATTGGTTCCGCCGGAGAATCCTGCCATCGGAATACCGAGGTGACCCTGTCCTGTCAGACCGTATGTTACAGATGCTGCATAAGTCCCTACGTTTGCGGTAGCAACCTGTCCCCATGCTGCCCTTAACTTTCCAAAGCTGAGCCAATCTGGGAGCGTGAAAGCATCACTGAAAACAAAACTACCTCCCAGAGAGGGATAAAACATGTGGTTATTGGCAGGGTTCAGAACTGAGAACCAGTCTTCCCTTCCTGTTGCAGTGATGTAAAGGTAACCTGCATAGCTTATTTCAGCAGAACCGTACAAGGAATTAATCCCTGATTTGTTATATCCATATCCAAAACTCTGTGATTGTGTATTGTTTACAGATTCAAAGAATGGTACGTTAAAGGTTGATCCATTAGCATTTATAGCTTCATATTCATGAACCATCTTATTGCCGCCAAAGAATCCATTAACCCTGACCTTTCCAAATTCCTTGTCAGCACCCAATAAAAACTCCTGGTTGACCTCCCTTACAAAGTTTGAGGTCTCGTTCTTTGAACCACCACGCAGATATCCTGTACCCTGGGGTACAAGTTGGCTGTTGTTCCTTGTGTACCAGTCCATACCTACCTGGCCCTGGATATATAACCAGTCGGTGATATCATATCTCATGTTCCCGGATGTGATGAAACGGTCCCTGATGTTTTCGTTCTTGAACTGGTATGCACACCACCATGGGTTCTGCTGCCAGTTATTGTCAGCCTGCTGGTACTCTTCACCGGCGACTTTGAGGTCAGGTGTGGTAACTCCCACAGGTACTGCACCCAATTTGTTGGGATCGCCTTTCAGGTTATCAATATTTAAAGTGTTTGGCAAAAGCCACATTGCACTGATTGGGTTACCAGGTGAGTCGGAAACCATCGTCCTGTTCTTCATCCTCTCATTCGAGTACATCACCTTAGCATTGAATGTAAGCCTCTTTCCAAACTTTCCGTTGGTTGAGAGAGAAACATTTTTCCTGTAGAAACCTGAGTTTGGAATCACGAAGTTGGATTTCAGGTCTGAAAATGAGAACCTGAATGTCTGATTGTCGCCACCTCCCGAAATTGAAAGGTTGTTGGTCCATGAGTTACCTGTTTCAAAATAACGTTTCCAGTTATCGCCTGCATAAGAGTAAGGTCTCATTACACCGTCAAACTGCATAACAGACTGGCCATCCATCCTGGGTCCCCACTGTGAACCTGATCCCCAGCCCCATGCCTCCAGCTGAGTTTCTGCTGTTGACCATATTCTTTCTGAGGTAGGATCAGTTGGAACTGAGTACCTCAAACCACCTGGTCCGTATTCATGCTGCAGATCTCTCTGGTCATTTATCTTTTCGAAGACATAGTTGGAGTTGAATTCAATTCCAAGGCCTTTCTTGGTGGCACCTTTCTTGGTTGTAATGTTAATAACTCCATAACCACCCCTTGAACCATAAAGAGCTGCTGCTGCTGCTCCCTTCAGAATAGTTACTGATTCGATATCATCGGGGTTCATACTGGTAAGACCATCACCAGAGTCAGTTCCTCCCCATACACCTGAACGTCCGAACTGGGTGTTATCCATCGGAATACCATCGATAACATACAGGGGCTGGTTATTGGATCCGACTGATTTGGCTCCCCTGATTATTACACGCGATGATCCCGCAGGACCTGTATTAGCAGTTGATACGTTAACTCCTGCAACACGTCCCTGTATTGAACTACCAAGGTTGTTTTCACGGGCCTGTGTGAGTGACATACCCGGTACCTTAGTGATTGAAGACTGCAGTGCTTTCTGACTTCTCTCGACACCGAGAGCGGTTACAACAACCTCGCCAAGCTGCATTACATCTTCTGCAAGGGTTACGTCAACAGTAGCGCGGTTGCCAATAGCAGCCTCCTGTGTGACATAGCCGATAAATGAAAGAATAAGGGTAGCATCGTTCGTAGCGCTTATGCTGAACCTACCCTCAGCATTTGTAGTTGTACCCGTAGTTGTTCCTTTCACAACAACACTTACGCCAGGTAAACCGTCACCATTGGCATCCTTAACGGAGCCGGAAATCTGCCGTTGCTGTGCCAGCACCGCTGTAGAGCAGGCCAGCCACAAAAGCAGAAGCATGATGCACTTCAGATTTTTGTAAACTCTTTTTATCATCATAGGGTTTAGTTTTTAGGGCATCAGTTAGTATAGATGCCATTATTTAACTCAAAATTAGAAACTGATTTAATAAAAACAAATTTTTTTTAACTAATATTTAACATTTGTTAATTTTTTTTTACATTTTTTATATTTCGAACAACGGTAACTCTTAGAATACAAAAACTGAAATAATTTAGCCGGATGTATCAGAAATAGTCTCCCCTAAAAGTTTGATGACTCCTGCAAGAAGAAGGTTGCGTTATGCTTGATAATAATGGAAGGAACGAACTCACCGAAGGTAATCTCCCTTCTGTTTTCAGCGTTGCATCACCCGAGTTTTAATCCTAAATGGATATTATTTGTTCTTTCCAAAAACTTGTTTGCTAATGGATTAAATTTCAATAATTTAATAATATTCCGGTGCGCTGCACCTTTGTCCTCCGCGACAAACATTTATCTACAAATATTATGGTGCTCCACACCTTGTGGCTCTCACTACAATTAAGAAAACTTCAACTATAATGTTGCTCTGTACCTCTCAATCAATACTAAGCGGCTGTATCAAAAGCCTCTTTTTTTTAACCCACCCCTATCCCGATAACTCCCGATAGCTATCGGGACCGGTCCCCCAGAGGGGGACTTATTGAAAGCCAATAACTTAAAAAGCCCCCCTTGGGGGGTTGGGGGTAAAATCAGTCTTATGAGACAGTCGCATAACATTTGCAGAATCTTCAAATATAATGTTGCCCAGTACCTTTCAGTCAATTACTAAGCGGCAGAGCCGCATAACATTTGTAGAAAACAATTGAATAACACGACCACAGGTGCAGAGCACCGCAATATTTAATCCCAATTATGAATATCATTAATAAATTCAAACAGATATTCTTCTTTAAATTCAATATTG
>DATKTA010000026.1:0-189009 GCA_035531395.1 Bacteroidales bacterium | reverse complement strand
CTCAGGTCTGTCCAAAATAAGTAAAATCGAATAAAAAAGAGCGGTTGGAAAACTACGCATTTACTGCTAAGTTTATTATCTCTCAAAAACCAAACCGCTCATGAAGACAAATTTATCCATTTTCGCCCAAATTATCCGATTAATTCCAAGAGATATTATTCATAAAAATGTTGACAAACACGATTCTGACTTTAATTCTAAAGGGATAAATGCCTGGACACATCTTGTTTCAATGTTGTATTGTCAGTTTGGTAACTGTCAAAGTATTCGGGATATCAGTTTTGGATTAAGGAGCGCTACCGGTAACCTGAACCATTTGGGAGTAAGCAGAGCCCCATCAAAATCTTCAATAAGCTATATTAATGCCCATAGAGGCTGGACTTTTTTCCGTGATGTTTACTTCAGCCTTTTTAAAGAGTTTAAGGTTAAGGCTAACAGGATAAGGCTCAATCGGAAGCTGTTTATACTTGATTCTACACTGATACCACTGTGTTTAAGCCTGTTTGATTGGGCATATTACAGGAAAATGAAAGGTGCCATTAAAATACATACCGTCCTTGATTACGATAGCTGTCTTCCTGTCTTTATTCGAATGACCGATGGGAAGACCAGTGATATTGAAATCGCTGAAAAGCTGGCTTTTCCCAAAGGCAGCATCCTGACAATCGACAGAGGATATCTTGATTTTAATTTTCTTAATGATTTGGACAGCACCGGAGTATTTTTTGTTACAAAAGCAAAAAGCAATATAGATTGCGACATTGTCAAGTTGCTGGCACTACCGAATGAATCTGAAAACATTGTTAGTGATTATCAAATTGTGCTTATTGGACAGCAAACCAAAGAAAAGTATAAAAAACGATTACGGCTGGTGAGGGTAACTGATCCTGAAACAGGAGAGATAATACCATTATTAACGAATAACTTCTTCTGGACGAGTAAGACTATAAGTGAATTGTATCGGCATCGTTGGGAAATAGAGACTTTCTTCAGAATGGTCAAACAGAATCTCAAGATTAAATCATTCATCGGGACTTCTGAAAATGCAGTTCTTATCCAGATATGGTCGGCGCTGATTACCATTTTGTTGTTATCTGTCCTGAAAGCAAAAGCTTTGTACAAGTGGCATATGTCTAACATGGTTGGATTTATCCGGCTAAACCTGTTTGTTAAAATTGATCTGTTCGAGTGGTTAAACCATCCATTCTTACAGGATAATGCCCCGCCAGGTCAAATGCAACTGGAACTGTTTTAAGGATCTGATAAGGGATTGTTTTATGAATATACAATTTTTACCAGCTAATTGTCTGATTATCTGAATCAGAAATCAGAGTTATTTTTTATCTTGGACAGCACTGATTTTGGCTATATAATGCCAGTTTTGATTAGTGAGTTCAAAAAAAAGTGGTTAGCTGTATTGTTGCCGATTCTGTTTCTATCAATCCAGCATACAACATTACCTTTTATTCCTGATCTTAAGTTTATTCTATACAGAACATTGATGTATCTGCCATTTGCTTCATTAATTGGTATTGTCCTGTACTACCGGCCTAAACTCTTTCCTTTCTTTGCTATAATGCACGGTTTACTGGACTTTGCAACGGTCATTGTTCTGCTAAAAATCAGTGATATTTGAAGATCTGATTCAAATACCTGGTTCTATAAATTTGCCACTGTGTTGGATTAGAGAAGAAATATTTGAGTGTATTGTAACGTCCCTTATTATATTTGCGTGAGAAAAATGAAATTAATAATTTACATCCGACACAAATGAATACCTTCAAAAGCGACATTTCAAAAAAAATTTCCAATTTCGGAAAGAATATCCGGGAAAGCAGTAAGACAGTCAATTCTTGAAATAATCCAGAATGAGATTCCTGGATTCACTAAAGAGAATTATTTGTCTTTAGGTGAGTTAAATTCTTATAGGGAAAAATATATTGAGCGCTTCCTGAATAATCAGGTCAATATCCTGACAGATTTGGATAAGACAGTATTAGAGTCGTTGAAGGACAATACTACTCTAACAGACAAAATTGACTCTGAAGAGACTCAAACAATGACATTTGGACAGAGAATTGCTGACAAAGTCGCCACTTTCGGAGGTAGCTGAACATTTATTATTTCGTTTGCAGCATTTCTACTGATCTGGATATCAGTAAATATATTCTGGCTTTCAAACAGGGGATTTGATCCTTATGCATTTATTCTGTTAAATTTGATTCTATCCAGTTTGGCAGCTATACAAGCCCCCGTTATTATGATGAGTCAAAACCGACAGGAGGAAAAAGACAGAGAAAGATCCAAGAATGACTACATGGTAAATCTAAAGTCTGAATTGGAAATCAGAATGCTTCATGAGAAAATAGATCATTTAATCATAAACCAGCAACAAGAAGTTATAGAGATACATACGGTGCAGATTGAGATGATGAATGATATACTGAAGAGGTTTGAAAAATAAAAAAGATGAGAGTCCAATTAATACTGATCCTAAAATTTTTAGAATCTGAGTCATGCATGTTGTATTAATATATTTAAGTATATTCTTTGGACTTTTTCTCGAAGGTGAAATGGTGCTGATTTCGACTGTTATGGCTTCCCGCCATGGATATCTTGTTTTATGGATTGTTGTTATTCTCGGACTTACTGGCACATATTGTGCTGATTGTCTTTACTCCTTCTTTGGTAGAAGAAAAGGTTATATCTGAATACACAAAAATCGAAAAATCGTGAGCAAGGCAGAATTTATCTAAAAAAATTTTAAATCATATCCTGTTTGAAAATGCCTGATAATATTTCAAAATGAGATTAATAACATTAGTTACATTTCTTCTAATAGGTTTGAAGATAACAGCCCAGGAAATTGTTACTGACAGGCCTGATCAGACAGAATCATCTTCTACTATACCAGCAAAAAGCTTTCAAATTGAAAGCGCCATTTTAAATAGTATGATTGATAATTATGGGATCTCGGAAAGACAACTTTTATTACCAACAACCCTTCTCAGATAAGGGATTACAAAAAATCTGGAATTAAGATTAGCTGAACAGTTTGCGTTGGGAAAGACCGGCATGACAACTGATAATACTTTTGGGGCAAGTGATCTGGAAGTGGGTGTCAAGATTCAAATTTTAAGAAAAGAAGATATAAATATGGAGATTGCTTTCGTTTCCCATCTGATTTTGCCAACGGGTTCAGAATACTTAACAATCGGCACCTTCGGTATAATAAATAAAATAGCTGTTTCTCACAGTATTAATGATTTTCTGGGCTTTGGTTACAACCTGGGTTATAATTATTTCGGAAAGGGAAAAGGAATTGCAACCTATTCGTTTGCCTTAGGTGTTGGAATAACAGAAAAAATTGGAATGTATATAGAGCCATATGGTGATATTCCTGATTTTACAGATCCCGTATTAAATATTGATTCGGGGATCACCTACCTGATCAAAGAAAATCTGCAACTGGATTTTTCATTTGGGACCGGGCTAAATCATAAAATGTATTACTATTCAGTAGGATGTAGCTGGAATATTCGCAAAAGATAATCTTCTTAACTGGTAGAGAATATAAGCCTGGCAACATTGATATTACTATTACAAAATAGATCAATCATAATCAAAGGGCCCTCTCCAAACGATTTATAAATAGATGTTAAAATCGCGGATAATTAAAATTAACAGTCTAACCGGTCAGATTATACAATTATTATTCTTTTGCAACTGAAATCTGCAAAACTGTAATATTACCTGCATTTTCTTAATTTTGCTGAAATTTTAATTGCCACGGGATGTACAGAACACATACATGCGGTGAACTGAATATGAGTTTTACCGGACAGGAGGTTACTTTAAGCGGATGGATACAGAAATCTAGGGATCTGGGAGGAATGACATTTGTTGATCTGCGCGACAGGTACGGGATTACACAGCTTGTTTTTAACATGGAGACCAATGAGGAGCTGTGTGAGCAGGCGCGTAAACTGGGTCGCGAATATGTTGTTCAGGCTACCGGGAAAGTAATGGAACGAAGCAATAAGAACCTTAAGATCCCTACTGGTGAAATAGAAATTGTTGTAAGTAAACTAAGGATCTTGAATCCCAGCGAACTGCCCCCATTCACTATTGAAGATGAGACTGATGGAGGAGAGGAGCTTAGAATGAAATACAGATATCTCGACCTCCGCAGAACACCTGTTAAGGATAATATCATCCTCCGGCACAGGTTAGCGCAGGAGGTTCGCAAGTATATGGATTCTATCGGCTTTGTTGAAGTGGAAACACCGGTACTGATCAAATCAACACCCGAAGGTGCCCGCGATTTTGTTGTACCGTCAAGAATGCAACCAGGAACCTTCTATGCTCTGCCGCAATCGCCACAGACACTGAAACAGCTTCTTATGGTTGCAGGGTTTGACAGATATTTCCAGATAGTAAAATGCTTCAGGGATGAAGACCTGCGGGCTGACCGCCAGCCGGAATTCACCCAGATAGACTGTGAAATGTCATTTGTTGAGAGGGAAGATGTTCTCAATACCTTTGAGGGACTGGCAAAACAGCTCTTCATGGCTGTCAAAAAGATTGAATTCAAAGAGCCTTTTATTAGACTTCCTTATGCCGACGCTATGAAGTTCTATGGGACTGACAAACCTGACCTTAGATTTGGGATGAAATTCTGTGATCTTACAGGTGTAGTGAAAGGAAATGGATTTTCAATATTTGATAATGCAGAATTTATTGGAGCAATATCAGCTGAAGGGTGTGCGGAATTTACAAGAAAACAGTTAGATGAACTGACTGAATTTGTCCGGAGGCCACAGATAGGTGCATCTGGAATGATCTATGCAAGAGTCAATAATGACGGATCGGTTAAGTCATCAGTGGATAAATTCTACTCACCTGAGGAACTTGATAAATGGGTTGCAGCCACAGGTGCAAAACCTGGTGATCTGTTACTCATTCTGGCCGGTACCACGAATAGGACTCTGAGTGCTCTTTCTGAACTCAGGCTTGAAATGGGCAATCACCTGGGATTGAGAAAGTCAGGTGTTTTTGTTCCACTCTGGGTGGTTGATTTTCCGCTCGTCGAATGGGACGAAGAGGAGAAGAGATTCTTTGCTATGCATCACCCTTTTACTTCACCTGTTCCTGAGGACTTTCACCTGATGGAAACTGATCCGGGTAAAGTCAGGGCCAATGCATATGACCTGGTAATCAACGGTGTTGAAATTGGTGGTGGTTCAATAAGAATACATGATGCTGCCGTTCAAAAGCTTATGTTTAAAGTCCTTGGATTTACTCCTGATGAAGCTGAAGAACAATTTGGATTTCTTTTAAATGCATTCAAATACGGCGCTCCGCCTCATGGTGGTATTGCATTCGGATTTGACCGGTGGGCTGCTATGTTTGGAGGTCAGGATTCAATAAGAGATTTCATTGCTTTCCCGAAAAATAATTCAGGCCGCGATGTGATGCTGGATACACCTGCTCCAATTGCAGAAAAGCAGCTTAAAGAGTTGCAGATTATAGCCGGTCAGAAGAAATAGCTTTTTAACCACGGAGACACGAAGAACACAGAGGGGCACAGAGAGGAAAAATCAGATGATGTCGCCGAGGAGGGTTGCAGAGGTACATCGTTCAATTCTGACTATCACATAGTCGCCTTTCTGATGCCCTTTACCAGGGAATACAACAACCTTATTCTGTGATGTCCGTCCTGAGAGATTGTCAGGTGATCTTTTTGATGAGCCTTCGATAAGTACTTCAAAAATCTTTCCTACATCATGTTTTTTTGACCTTGATGACAACCTGTTCTGCAGTGCAATCATCTCTGTAAGCCTTTCCGCCTTAACCTCTTCTGGGACATCATCCTTATACTTCCTTGCGGCTTTGGTACCGGGTCTTTCACTATACTTGAACATATAGGCAAAATCATAGCCGGCCCATTCCATGAGCGACAGAGACTCTTTATGATCATCGTCTGTTTCGGTACAGAACCCTGCAATCATGTCAGTCGAGATAGCGCAACCGGGGATTATCCTTTTAATGGCATTTACCCTGTCCATGTACCATTCCCTTGAATACTCACGGTTCATTAGCTCAAGGATCCTGCTGCTGCCGCTCTGCGCAGGAAGATGAATATGCCTGCAGATATTTTCATGTCGTGCAATAGTATGGAGAAGCTCATCTGAAATATCTTTTGGATGCGAGGTTGAGAACCTTACCCTCAGCAATGGATCCACTGAAGCCACCCTTTCCAGGAGTTCCGGAAATCCGGTATCGTGTCCCCCCTCTTTCCATAAATAGGAATCAACATTCTGTCCAAGAAGTGTGACCTCTCTGTAACCATTTGAAAAAAGCTCATTAACCTCTCTTATAATCGATTCATGATCACGGCTTCTTTCAGCTCCGCGTACATAGGGGACAACACAATATGCGCACATATTATTGCAGCCCCGCATAATGGAGACAAATGATGATACGCCGTTCTTATCCATTCGTACAGGGGAGATATCGGCATAGGTCTCTTCATGTGAAAGCAGCACGTTTACAACCTTGTGGCCCCCTTCAGCTTCGGCAACGAGCCCTGGTAATTCACGATAAGCATCCGGACCAACAACGATGTCGACAAGCTGTTCAGTCTCAAGCAGCTTCTCCTTCAACCGCTCTGCCATGCATCCGATTATTCCAATTTTTAAATCCCTGTTTTTCTTCTTAAGATGTCCTATCTCCCTGAGCCTGCCCCAAATGCGCTGTTCTGCATTGTCTCTTATGGAACAGGTATTTATAAGTATCAGCCCGGCATCTTTGATTTCTTCAGTGGTGGTAAATCCTGAATTTTTAAGTATGGATGCAACAACTTCACTGTCAGCAACATTCATCTGGCATCCGTAGGTTTCGATATATAGTTTTTTGCTCATCGCCTTCTTCTGTTTAAATCGGCTCAAAGGCACAACGGCACAGCGGTTCAATGGTAATATAATCCTTGGCATATCTGATACCATTATGCCTTTGTGCCACTGCGCCTTTGTGCCATTCAATCCGTCACAAATCTATGAAGTCTGATCGAGGTATGAAAGAATTATTTAAATTTGCATGATAAAATTAATCTTTAGTTATGTCAGGTCACAGTAAATGGTCAACCATTAAGAGAAAGAAAGGTGCGGCCGATGCAAAAAGAGGAAAGATGTTTACTAAAATAATCAAGGAGATTATTATTGCTGCAAAAGAGGGAGGAGCTGATCCTGATGCCAATGCAAGGCTGAGGCTGGCAGTACAGAACGCCAAAGGGGCTAACATGCCCAAAGACAATATTGAAAGAGCAATAAAGAAGGCAACAGGGGCCGATGCTGCGAGCTATATTGAGAGTACATTTGAAGGCTATGCACTTGGTGGCATAGCTGTATTTATTGAATGCCTTACAGATAACAATAACCGTACTGTTGCTGCGGTACGTTCAGCTTTTAACAAATATGGCGGGAATCTAGGTACTAACGGATCATTAAGCTTTCTGTTTGAAAGAAAGGGAATCTTCACTCTTCAGAATGAAGAATTCTCGCTTGACGATCTTGAGCTTGAAATGATAGAAGCCGGGGCTCATAGCATTGATGTAGATGGTGAAACTGTAACCATTACTTGTGCTATGGAGGATTTCGGAAATGTTAACAGGAAACTGTCAGAACTTAGTATTGAGACTGAAGAGGCAGGGCTTAAGAGGATTCCCAATGACACCAAGAAACTTGATGTTGAATCGGCCAAAAAGGTATTAAGGTTTATAGAGACCCTTGAAGATGATGATGATATTCAGTTTGTCTATCATAACCTCGAGATGACTGATGAGCTTGCTGAGGCTCTTGATTAAATGTGCATAAAAATCAGAATATGAGAAGTTTATGTCTGACTTTACTTGTTATTGTTCTTCTTTCAGGCTGTAAGAAGGATAAAAGTTACTTTGCCTGGGAAAAGAGCTATGGTGTTGGGGAAGCCAGATACATAAAGGTAACTTCCGATTCAGGACTAATAGCCTGTGGTGTTTCTGAAAATCAGCCTTATATGTTGCGTCTCGACGAAAATAAAATGGTCGTTATCGATTACCGGGCTGAAGTAACCGGTGTTTTTACATCGGCAATGTACGATACTTCAGGTTATATTACAGCTGGAAGCACAGAAGGAAAGATGCTACTGATGAGGCTCAGTAAAACAGGGAATAAAACCTGGGAGAAAATAATAGATCCCGGATTTAATATTGACCAGACTCAGTTGCTGAGTCTTGATGACGGGAATTTTCTTGCCATAGGGTCAGCAAGTCCGGATACAATATTTGAAAGCCAGGCAGGCCTTTTATTTATAAAATTTGATTCAACAGGGCTGGTGCTTAATGAACTAGAATACGAAAGCGGATTTTTTATTGCTTCATATGAAGCTGCAATTGATAATTCTGACAACATTTATCTGGCATTGACAAGGAAGGAGGATCTTGAGGAACCTAAGGCAACTGTTGCCAAATTCAACAGCAGCCTTCAGCGTATCTGGGAACTGGAGCTTTCAAATAATCCTGCTTACGGAGCTGCATCTATGTCAATCAGATATGATGAATCCGGAAGGCTATTTGTTGCAGGAAGGAGCGAGCTTCCAACAGAGGGAGGAGGTCTTATCAATAATTCCTTTATTGCATCAATCTCACTTACCGGATCATTGAACTGGAAAAAATACCCTGAGAATTCTAATACAGGAAGAGGAATACTCATGAATTCTGCAGGGGAGGTTGTCCTTCTTAATAAAAACTGTTTTATAATCAATCTGCTCGACCCTGACAACGGAGCAGACGGAGGTAGGATAAGAATGTTCGATGTTTGTGATCCCTATAACACAGATGCCGTTGCTTCCGATTTTGATATTGATTTCAACAATGATCTTGTACTTGCAGGTTCAATAGGTAACAGTTTTTATATTGCTGTGAAAGCTATTGAGTAAACGGAGAACCGCAGCCCGACAAAATAAAAATCAATACAATATTTTTCTCCTTACTCTTAATTTTAATAATAACAAAACCTTTCAAACCGTTTTTATTATCTAAGCGAAATATTACTTTTACCGCATGATCAGAATGAATGTCATAGCTTTATCACTCTTTTTTCTGACTGCAGATTTTCTTTCAGCACAGCCTGTGATAAGGACTTCAGATCTCTTCCAAAGGAAAGATCATGGAAGCCATACTGGGCAGCTGACAATTAATCAGAATCCCTCTCTTGATACTATTATCAGCAGGTATATTCTTGTGAACAAAAACCTCTTTGAGGTAAACAATCATTACGGAATGGAGGGTTACAGGATACAGATCTATGCCAGTAATAACCGTAATGCGAGGGAAGAATCCAATAAAGCAAGAGCTGAATTCATGAGCAAATTTCCGGATATCGTATCTTACCCTCTATATGCTGAACCAGGTTATTTCAAAGTCAGAGTTGGCGATTTCAGAACTAAAATTGAGGCTACAAAGCTGTTCCAGAGAATAAGCAAAGAGTTCCCCGGAGCATATATAGTTCCTGATGTGATTAATTTCCCTGACCTGAATATTAAATAGTTATGAGTGACAGGATCAAGCACGAATGCGGCATCGCAATGTTGAGATTGCGAAAGCCGATGGAGTTCTATATTGAAAAATACGGAACATGGAACTACGGCCTGCAGAAAATGTACCTGATGATGGAAAAGCAGCACAACAGGGGACAGGACGGTGCAGGGATTGCAGGGATCAAGCTTAATATGCCCCCGGGAAACAGGTATATATTCAGGCAGAGATCTAACCAGGCAAATCCGATAAAGGAGATCTTCGGGCTTATTTATGAAGATATTGACCAACTGATGCTGAATAACGCAAATGACATCAATAATCCTGATTTTGTGAGGAATAAGGTTCCGTTTGCCTGTGATGTTTATCTGGGTCATCTTCGTTATGGTACATATGGGAATTATAATATCGATTATGTTCATCCTGTCAGCCGTGAGAATAACTGGCGTTCCAGGAATCTTGTTATGGCCGGTAATTTCAACCTTACCAATGTCGGTGAAGTGTTCAGCAGCCTGATTAAGCTTGGTCAGAATCCTGTCGATTTTTCGGATACGGTTACTATCCTTGAAAATGTAGGACACAGACTGGATGAAGAGAATGAGCGCCTCTACTGGCAATTCAAGGAGAAGGGATACACAAAAAAAGATATATCCCCCCTTATTGAAAAAAACCTTGATCTGTCGCTTATTCTGCAGAAAGCCAGCCGTAACTGGGATGGGGGATATGCGATGGCAGGTATGGTTGGACATGGGGATGCATTTGTGATGAGAGATCCCTCAGGCATCAGGCCGGCGTATTATTATGTTGATGATGAGGTTGCTGTGGTTGCTTCTGAAAGGCCTGTCATCCAGACGGTCTTTAATGTGAGAACAGATTTTGTGAATGAACTTCCTCCTGCCAGTGCAATAATAATTAAGGCATCAGGAGAGACCTCTGTTCAAAAACTTCAGGAGGAAAAAGAACCAAGAAAATGTTCATTTGAGAGAATTTATTTCTCGAGGGGAACTGATAAGACAATTTACAGGGAAAGAAAGAAGCTTGGGGAATTGCTTACAGTTCCAGTTCTCAAGGCAATAGGCTATGACCTCGACAATACTGTTTTCTCATATATTCCAAACACTGCAGAAAGTGCATTTTACGGACTGGTCAAAGGAGTAGAAGATTACCTTAACCAGTCAAAAATTGATGCCATTTCTGCAAAGGGTAAAGATATCACCAGAGAGGAGCTGGAAAATATCATAAGGCAGAGACCAAGGGTTGAGAAAATAGCCGTAAAAGATGCCAAGCTTCGCACGTTCATCTCGGAAGATAAAGGCAGAGATGACCTCGTCGGACATGTCTATGATATTACATACGGTGTAATAAGAAGAGGCAAGGATAACCTCGTGGCAATAGATGATTCGATTGTCAGGGGAACAACTTTGAAAAAGAGTATTATCAGGATTCTTGATAAACTTGATCCAAAGAAAATTGTGATTGTATCATCATCACCTCAGATAAGGTATCCTGACTGTTATGGTATAGATATGGCAAAGCTGGGAGACTTTATCGCTTTCAAAGCTGCAATGTCACTGCTGAAGGATACAGGAAGGGAGGAATTTATAAGAACAATCTATAAGGAAGCCATGGAAGAGCTGCAGAAGCCAGTGGATGAGATGGTTAACGTTGTAAAGCAGATATACAAACCGTTTACCACTGAAGAGATCTCAGCTAAAATATCTTCAATGCTCAAATCGGAAGAAATAAAGACAGAAGTTGAGATAGTATTCCAGTCTATCGAAGGCTTACACCTGGCCTGTCCAGATCATCTCGGAGACTGGTATTTTACAGGAAACTATCCAACTCCTGGTGGAAATAAGGTTGTTAACCAGTCATTTATAAATTTTATTGAAGGCAGGAATGTACGTGCTTACTGATTCTCATGTGAGAACCAGGTGATCATGAAATCTTTCTTATAGGATGCAAGGTGCCTGTTGATCTTCTCAACATACATATCTCTCATAGTAATCATTATACCTGTCTCTTCGACGTCACCAAACTTGTGATTCATAAAAGTGCCGAAAGTCCTCATTGTTGGTGAAAGGTTCATATAGGCATTAATGAGCGGAGGAATGTTTTCTCCAAGGTTCCGGACTTCCCTTGAAAGGATTTTGTAATTATCCCTGTACCTCCATCCCCTGAAGAGTTTTTTCATCTCATCAACAGGGATATCAATATTTGCAGGATCCTTGGGAATAACAAGTCCGTCGGGATCATGGAAATGTTTATTCAGAAAGTAAAGAATCATATTCCTGGCTTTCTGGTTGAAGTGGGTATACATTGTCACTTTACCAAAAAGGTATTTCAGATGATGATTGTCGAGCATTATAGCGCCCAGACCGTCCCAAAGATTGTCAAGCGTAAAAAGACTCTTTCTCCCCATTGCTCTAGACTGGTAATCGGGATGTACAAAAGATCTCCCAAGCTCCATAAGATGGGGGTAATACTTACGGAGAAATTTATCGGAAAAGTGAAAATATGAAGATGAAGCAAGTTTAGAAATATCGCAGCTAGTACAGTTATTAGGAGGGAAATAGAACCTGTATCCACCTATTATCTCTCTGTTTTCAGGATCCCATACTATCAGCTGCCTCTGGGGATCAATATCAGTTGTGTCAAACTCATCAATATCGAGCTCCTTACCTGTTCCTCCTCCGGCATGCCTGAAAGTTATTTCCCTGACCCTGCCAACCTCATGCATAAGAACAGGTGAGGTGTTGTTGTCGAAAACATATACCTCATTATTCCCATTGTTGGTTTTTCGCAACAGCTTATCATGAGTTAGTTCTGCAAGTATCTGGTCTTTGGGCAGCTGTTTGACAATGGGTTTCATGCTGGATATTATTAAATTGAGAATGCAATTTAAGTATTTTTGTTCATTCAAAGTGGGGTATTCTTACCCTGAGATCATAGCATTTTGTTTTTACCCATTCGGCCCACTCAACCGGTGTCTTTGATTTATCAAATGTCTGCCACGGAATTTTTTCACCAAAAACAAGATGAATCTCCTTGTCTTTCTGTAGAAACATCTCGTCAGCAAGGTAAAGCATCTCAATGTTAGCTTTTATGCCAATGCTCTTTCTGAAGTTGGAAAGGTTATAGAAAAAGCTGGAATTTCTTCCTGAAAAGTATGCAGGAATAATATCTCTATTGTGTTGTACGGATTTGGTTATAAAGCTTTTATGCCACTTAAGGTCCCGTATTACTCCTCTTTTTTTTCTGGAACATAACCCTGCAGGGAAATAGAGTATCTGACTGTCGGAAGAGTATGTTGTCTCTATAAGCTTTGCAGCCTCTCTTCCCTGGCTGCCGTGTTTGTTAACCGGAAGAAAGATGCCTGACAGGTTTTCTATAGATGTAAGTATGTCGTTAACAGGAAATTTGATGTTTTTGTATCGTTTTGAAAGTTCGTTGATGAAAACTATTCCATCGAGTCCGCCAAGAGGGTGGTTCGATACAAAGATAAACCTTCCTTCCGGGGGAATATTTTCCATACCGGTAACCGTGTATTTTATTTTCAGGTATTGGAGCGACGAAGCTATAAGCTCCTCATTTTTAAGATGTCCATGATGGGAAAGAAAATCATTAAGTTCTTCCTCATGGACAATCCTTTTAAAATACCTGATGAGGAACCCCGGAACCATCCTCCTCAATGCCGGATTCTTTGAAGCAAGAACTTTTTCAACATCTATCCTTAAAGGCCTGGCAGAACTATCTTCAGGGTTTTCCATGTGAGTTTTTTCAGTTGAAGAAACACGGGTTCGAATGTACAAAAAAAGATGGAATTTACCTCTCACTGGCCGATTGGGAGGAAATAAGGAGGATAAAAGTTATTAACAAAAATGTAAAAAAGTGGAGTAAAGTGGGTTAAAGTGGATAAAAATTATATATTTTAGCAGTTTAAAGAAAAAGCAGGAATGGCCACATTTATCGGTGATTACACATGCAAGGTGGATGTTAAGGGGAGGATAATTCTCCCGATGGCATTCAAGAAGCAGATGCCTGCTGATGCCCAGGATCATTTTGTGGTCAGAAAAGATATTTTCGAGAATTGCCTTGTGCTCTATTCCATTGAAGACTGGAACCGCCAGCTCGAAAAGATCAGGAAGCGCATGAATCCATATAACAGGGAGCATAATATGTTCCTGAGAAATTTTTTCAAAGGGACTGCTGAGCTATCGCTGGACAACAATAACCGTCTGTTGATTCCGAAAAGGCTGATGGAAATGATAGGGGCAGAAAGAGATGTTGTGCTGGCAGGACAGGATGGACGAATCGAGATATGGGCAGCAGATGTTTATGAAAAGATAGATATGCCAGCCGAAGATTTCGCCAACCTGGCCGAGAAACTCATGGGTGGAAGTTTTAATGAGTCTCAATAACGATGGTTTATCATATCCCCGCATTGCTCAAAGAGAGTATTGATGGGCTGAATATAAAGCCTGACGGGATATATGTTGATGTAACATTCGGAGGAGGAGGGCATTCTATGGAGATTCTGAAAAGGCTGAAAACCGGAAAACTTATAGCATTCGATCAGGATGAGGATGCACAAATGAATGTTCCTGATGATAACAGAATTTTATTTCTGAATCAGAATTTCAGATTTCTGAAAAACAATCTTCTTTTCAATAATATCAGTTCAGTTGATGGTCTTATTGCCGATCTGGGTGTCTCATTTCATCAGTTCGATGAACCTGAACGCGGTTTCACTTTCAGGCAGGATGCTCCTCTTGATATGAGAATGAATAAAAGCGGAAATGTTACAGCTGCAATTCTTCTTAACACTTCAGATGAAGAATCCCTGGCAGATATTTTTTACTACTACGGTGAATTCATAAACTCAAGAAGGATAGCCAGGGAAATAACTGCTGCCAGGACATTAAAACCTTTTACGTCTGTAAGTGATCTGATTCATGCTGTTGAAAAACTGGCACCCCACAGGCAGGAACATAAGTTCTATGCAAGGATCTTCCAGTCATTACGTATAGCAGTTAACCACGAAATTGACTGCCTGAAGGATTTGCTTGAACAGTCACTTTCAATGCTTAAATCAGGTGGACGACTTGTTGTTTTAACCTATCATTCGCTTGAGGACAGGGCTGTAAAGAATTTTATGAAGACAGGCAATTTTGAAGGAAAGGAGAATAAGGATTTCTACGGAAATACAGAAACACCGTTCAGGCTTATTACCAGAAAGGGTATTACCCCTGGTGAAGAAGAGATAAGGCTAAATAACAGGTCCAGAAGTGCAAGGCTGAGAATAGCTGAAAAACTTTGAAATGGGAGAGGAAAAGAAAGAAAACGGAAAAAAGTCCGGTGCGAGTGCCTTTCTAAAGGAGCTCCTTAGCGGATCGATGGTTTCAGAGAAGCTTATTCTGAAAAACCTGGGGTATATCTCTCTTGTGGCTTTACTTGCAGCAGCCTATATCGCAAACAGGTTTCATGCCGAAAGGATTACAAGGGAGACAGCAAAGTTACAGCGCGAAGTCAAAGACCTCAGAGCTGAGTCGCTTTCAACATCGGCCCATCTGATGTTTGTCAGCCGGCAGTCACAGGTTTATGATCTGATAAAGGAGAAGGGTCTTAATCTTGAGGAGCTTAAGGCTCCTCCTTACAAGTTACTGGTTGACAAAAAATAAAATATGGCAATAAGGGATGATATAGTATGGCGCAGCGGGATTGTTTACATAGCAATTGTGCTGATGGCTGTTGCAGTTATTGTCCGTATTCTGATACTTCAGTTTGTGCAGCACAACAGGTGGGTTGAAATGAGTGAAAAGTATGTTTACAGAACATCTGAAGTTCAGGCCAACAGGGGAGATATTCTCTCTGATGATGGAAGACTTCTGGCCAGTTCGGTTCCTTACTACACAATCTATATGGACACCCGCAGCTCAGGAATGTCGGCATCAACCTGGTCAAACGGAATAAATGGGTTATGTGAAGGCCTCTCACGACTGGTAGGAGAGAATAGCCCTGCCGGTTGGAAAACCAGGATATCCGAAGCCAGGAAAAGGGGTGATCGTTACTTCCTGATAAAGAGAAGGGTAGATTACGAAACACTTAAGAAAATTAAGGAACTGCCCATATTCAGAGAAGGACAGTTCAGGGGAGGAATGCTTGCACAGGCTGAGAACAGGAGGATACTTCCAAATAGTGAGCTTGCAGCAAGAACAATAGGTTATCTCAATCTGGGGAGCGAAGGAACTGAGGTAGGAATTGAGGGTGCATTTGACAGGGAACTGGCAGGAAAGAACGGCATTGCTGTTAAGCAAAGGCTCATTGGCGGCGACTGGATCATTGTTGAAAATGCAAATTCAATATCATCTAAGGATGGCAACGATATTGTCACAACCATTGATATTGATCTTCAGGATGTTGCTTCATCAGCACTTTTAAACCAGCTCAGAAAGCACAATGCACACCATGGATGTGCCGTGGTGATGGAAGTAAAAACAGGTGATATAAAAGCAATTGCAAACCTTGAGGCAGGAAGTAACGGCACTTATCATGAGACATATAATTATGCAATAGGAGAGAGCACTGAACCTGGCTCCACGTTCAAGCTGGCTACACTTATGGCAGCTCTGGAAGATGGTGTGATAGATACATCTGATATAGTCGATACGGGTAACGGATCTGTTAAGTTCTATAACAAGGTTATCAGGGATACAAGGAAGGAAGGCTATGGCAGGATAAGTGTAAAACAGGTTTTTGAGAAATCTTCTAATGTGGGTACTTCAAAGATTATTTATGAGCATTACAAAGACAATCCCAAAGCCTTTGTAGACAGGCTTTATGCAATGAAGCTCAACCAGAAGCTTGACCTTCAGCTTGAGGGTGAAGGTACCCCACTCATAAGATACCCTGGCGATAAGCTATGGTCGGGGTTATCTCTTCCAATGATGTCGCATGGATACGAGGTGCAGATGACTCCTCTCCAGGTGCTTACCTTCTACAATGCAGTGGCCAACGACGGAAAGATGATGAAGCCAAGATTTGTGACTTCAATTATGAGAAATGGCACCACTATCAGGAGATTTGAACCGGAGGTGATAATTAATTCGATTGCTTCGCGCTCCACAATACGTAAAGCCAGGAGTATGATGGAAGGGGTTGTTGAACATGGTACTGCAACAAACCTTAAAAATCCTAACTATAAAATTGCAGGGAAGACCGGAACTGCACAGATTGCTAAAAATAACCGCGGATACAGGCAGGGAGCCAGGATATCCTACCAGGCTTCTTTTGTGGGTTATTTCCCGGCTGAAAATCCTCTCTATTCATGTATAGTTGTTGTCAATGCCCCTTCGAATGGTGTTTACTACGGCAATATAGTTGCAGGTACCGTTTTCAGGGAAATATCCGACAGGGTTTTTGCAACAAGATTTTTCCGCGACTACAGGACGGATATCAGAAAAGATACGAAACCAGTTGCGCCTGAAGCAGGTAATGGTTACAGGGATGATATAGATGAGGTTCTGGGTGAGTTTGACGTTAGCTACAAACGTACATCTTCGGAAGACTGGGTTGTAACCAGGGAGAGCGGTGATACGATAAGGCTTGCATCGGTAAAACTACAGGAAGGACTTGTTCCTGATGTTCGAGGTATGAGCCTGAGGGATGCTGTGTATTTGCTGGAAAATGCCGGTTTGAGAGTGAGGTACAATGGTAAGGGAAGGGTATTGCGACAGTCCCCGGAGCATGGTTCAAGGTACTTTGAAGGTACCGTTGTTTCACTTGAGATGAATATGTGATATGATGAAGCTGGATGAAATATTGAAGGGAATTGATGTGATTCTGACAAAAGGAGATGCAACAATAGATATTGCTGCAGTAGAATTTGACTCGCGGAAAGTCACAGCCGGCTCTCTCTTTATTGCCGTAAAAGGATTCAAAACCGACGGCCATAATTTTATTTCACAGGCCGTTGCCTCAGGAGCTGCCGCTGTCATTTGTGAAAATCTGCCGCATAATCTTGCTGAAGGAGTATGCTGGATAAAAACTTCCGATTCAGCAAGAGCACTCGGTCTATCAGCATCAAATTATTACGAAAATCCTTCTCATGCCATCAAGCTTGTTGGTGTTACCGGTACAAACGGCAAGACAACCATTGCAACGCTGCTTTATAGCATGTTTTCGAGGCTTGGTTACAAATGCGGACTTTTCTCCACTGTATGCAACTACATTAACGGCAAGGAGCTGCCTGTTACTCATACCACACCCGATCCGTTACAGCTTAACAGAATATTATCAGAGATGGTGGAATCAGGATGTGACTATGCCTTTATGGAGGTCAGTTCTCATTCAGCCGATCAGAAACGGATTACAGGACTGAGATTTGTCGGCGGCATATTTACTAATCTGACTCATGATCATCTAGACTATCACAAGACATTTGATAATTACCTGGCAGCCAAAAAAAGTTTCTTTGACTCTCTTGAGCCATCAGCCTTTGCACTTGTAAATATTGATGACAGGAACGGTAAGGTAATGCTTCAGAACTGCAGTGCATCGCACAGTACATTTTCTGTCAGGTCAATGGCCGACTTCAGATGTTCTATCCTCGAGCAGGGATTTTCAGGCATGGGAATGAAAATTCAGGGTGAGGAGGTATGGACCAGATTTATCGGTGATTTTAATGCCTCCAACCTTCTTGCTGTATATGCAGCAGCAGTGCTGCTTGGTGCTGAAAAGCGGGAGATCCTTACAATACTAAGCGACCTTAGTCCGGTATCCGGCAGACTTGAACTGCTGAAATCTCCTTCGGGGATCTCAGGTATTGTTGATTATGCTCATACTCCGGATGCCCTTGCAAATGTTATCGAAACGATTAACAGGATAAGGCAGGGCAGCGTACAGCTTATAACTGTCGTTGGCGCCGGGGGTGACCGCGACAGGACAAAAAGACCAAAGATGGCCGCGATTGCTGCTGAAGGAAGCACAAAGGTGATACTGACCTCTGATAATCCCAGGAGTGAGAATCCCGATGATATTCTTGATGAGATGGAAGCAGGAATATCACCTGAGCTTAAGCGAAAAATGTTAAGAATTGCTGACAGGCGGGAGGCTATCAGAACTGCAGTTATGCTGGCCGGGCCCGGAGATGTAATTCTGATTGCTGGCAAAGGTCATGAAAATTACCAGGAGGTCAAAGGAGTTAAACACCATTTTGATGACAGGGAAGAACTAATAGAAGTTTTTGAAATAAAATAAAACAAGATGCTCGTATACCTATTCAAATATCTTGACACACTTGATATTCCCGGGGCAGGAGTTTTCCAGTTCATATCATTCCGCGCGGCTATGGCTTTAATTACCTCACTGATCATCTCATTACTGATTGGAAAGAGGATCATAATGCTTCTGCAAAAGAAACAGGTCGGCGAGGTTGTGAGAGATCTTGGTCTCAACGAACAGTATCAGAAAAGGGGAACACCTTCAATGGGTGGGGTGATTATACTGGCATCGATACTTATCCCGACACTGCTCTTTGCAAAACTTGAAAATATCTATGTCATACTTATGCTTTTAACAACAGTCTGGCTTGGTTTAATCGGATTTGTTGATGATTATATAAAGATATTCAAGAAGAACAAGGAAGGACTGGCCGGGAGATTCAAGATTGTCGGTCAGGTTGGTTTAGGTCTGATTGTCGGATTGACACTCTTTTTCAGTAATGATGTAATAATAAAGGAGAAGGTTAGTGTTTCAGCTCTTTCAACCACACAAAGAATTGAACTTATGCATGGATCCTCATTTTTAACTCCTCAGGATGAGGTGGCACTGGAAAAGAAATCAACCAAGACCACAATCCCGTTTGTCAAAAATAATGAATTCGACTATGCATGGCTTGTAGCCTTCATACCGCAGGATTACAGACAACCTTTTAAATGGCTTGTATTTGTAATTGTTGTTATATTCATAGTAACAGCAGTCTCGAATGGAGTGAACCTTACTGATGGTCTCGATGGTCTTGCAACAGGTACATCCGCCATCACAGGTACTGCACTTGGAATTCTTGCCTACCTCTCAAGTAACCTTATTTATGCCAACTATCTGAATATTATGTACATCCCGGGCTCAGAAGAGCTTGTGATCTTTGCAAGTGCTTTCATAGGTGCTACTATTGGATTTCTGTGGTACAATTCGTACCCCGCCCAGGTATTTATGGGCGATACAGGCAGTCTGGCTTTAGGAGGTATCATAGCTGTTTTTGCAATCATTATCAGGAAGGAGCTTCTTATTCCAATCCTCTGCGGAATATTCCTGGTGGAGAACCTTTCAGTTGTTATTCAGGTTGCCTGGTTTAAAAGGACAAAAAGAAAATATGGCACAGGGAGACGGATTTTTCTGATGGC
The DNA here is from genome assembly GCA_035531395.1 of Bacteroidales bacterium. Taxonomy (GTDB): domain Bacteria; phylum Bacteroidota; class Bacteroidia; order Bacteroidales; family VadinHA17; genus LD21. The sequence goes on along the minus strand of DATKTA010000026.1, from coordinate 169,032 downwards.
GCCTTTGCATCATCATTACCAGAAGAAGGGGTATCCCGAACCTAAAATAGTAACCCGTTTCTGGATTGTGGCAATAATGCTGGCAGTTATCAGCATTGTGACTTTGAAGATAAGATAGTTATATGAACAGGAAGATTGTAATACTCGGAGCAGGAGAGAGCGGTGCAGGATCAGCAGTTCTGGCAATGAAGCAGGGATTTGATGTGTTTGTTTCTGATAAGGGAGAAGTAAAAGATAAATACAGGGAGATTCTGAACAGTAATAAAATAAGGTGGGAAGAGGGTAACCATAATGAAGAGATAATTCTTTCGGCTGATGAAGTTATCAAGAGTCCGGGCATAGCTGAGAATGCTCCTATAATAATTAAGATCAGGGAAAAGGGAATTCCGGTTATCTCGGAGATTGAATTCGCAGGAAGATATGCTTCCGGTGTAAAAATATGTGTTACTGGAAGTAACGGTAAAACTACCGTAACAAACCTTATATATCATCTTCTTAAAAAGGCAGGGAAAGATGTTGCTATGACCGGCAATGTTGGTAACAGTTTTGCCATGGCTGTCGCAGAAAAACCTTATGACTATTATGTTATTGAACTCAGCAGTTTTCAGCTCGACGGGATGTACGAATTCAGGGCTGATATTGCAGTATTGATGAATATCACACCTGATCATCTTGACAGATATGGTTATCAATTGCAGAACTATGTCGATTCCAAATTCAGGATAACAAATAACCAGACAAAATCAGAATTTCTTATTTACTGGGATGGTGATCCGATCATTCAGGCAGAACTCGCCAAAAAGCCATTTGGTATGACATTGCTGCCTTTTTCTGATGAGAAAGAAGATGGAATGGCTGCTTACATTAAAGACAATGAATTAATTATCGATTACCCAAATAAAACCAACCTTATGACAATTCACGAATTGGCGCTTAAAGGCCGTCACAACACCTACAACTCAATGGCTGCTGCACTGGCAGGCAAAGTTTTAAATATCCGTAAGGAGGTGATCAGAGAAAGTCTTGTTGATTTTCAGGGGATTGAGCACCGGTTGGAGCCGGTGATCACTGTTTGCGGCATCAACTTCATCAACGATTCGAAGGCTACCAATGTAAACTCGGCCTGGTATGCCATCGAATGCATGGAGTCCAATATTGTTTGGATTGTAGGTGGTATTGACAAGGGAAATGATTACTCCGAACTATTTCCCGTGGTTAAGAAAAAGGTAAAGGCAATTGTCTGCCTGGGTAAAGACAATAAAAAAATTATTGAGGCATTCAGGGACATGGTCCCTACTATTGTTGAATCGACCTCGATGGAGGAGGCAGTCAGATCGTCTTATTACCTGGCAAAAAAAGGAGATACAGTGCTTCTGTCTCCTGCCTGTGCCAGCTTCGATCTCTTTAAAAATTATGAAGACAGGGGACGTCAGTTCAAAGCTTCGGTCAGGAATCTTTAAGTATAAGTAAAATGGAACAGGGCTGGCTTACAAAGACATTTAAAGGAGACAGGGTTATATGGGGCCTTGTAGTCCTTTTTATGTTCTATTCTCTGCTGGCTGTATACAGCTCGTCAGCCGGAGTTGCTTTCATTAAGTACGGAGGAAACACTACCTATTTTCTCAGAACCCAGCTTTTAATGCTCCTGGTAAGTGTAATAATTATAGTTGTGGTTCATTACCTCCCTTATCGGATATATTTTTCACTGGCAAGGCTGTTCCTTATCATTTCTGCCATTCTTCTAATCCTGACATTTGCTTTTGGTTCACGAATAAATGAGGCCACACGATGGCTTGTGATTCCGGGAACAGGATTCAGCCTTCAGACATCCGATGTAGCCAAGGTGGCACTTGTGATCTATCTTGCCAGGTCGCTGACAATGTACCAGGATGAATTGAAGAATTTCATGCATGTGACCAAATATTTCATGCTGCCCGTAGCACTTATATGCGGACTTATTATGCCTGAAAACCTCTCAACAGCCATTATGATTTTTGGGATTAGCCTTATAATAATGTTCGTTGGGAGAATACCCTTCCGGTTTTTGCTTGCTTATGTTGGGATGGCAGTTGCAGGAATTATTTTGTTTGTTATGATCCTGACTGCCTTCACCAAGTCGAACCGGGTCGAGGTGTGGAAGAACAGGATTGAAAATTTTGTATCAGGTAAAGAGGATCCTGATGGTGATTATCAGTCGAATCAGGCTAAAATAGCAATCTCTACAGGGGGACTGTTCGGGAAGGCACCCGGCAAAAGCACCCAGAGAAACATGCTACCTCAGTCGAATTCCGATTTCATTTTTGCAATCATAATTGAAGAATATGGGCTGATGTTTGGTGCAATTCCACTGATACTTGCGTATATGATCCTGATGTTCAGAGGCATAACTATTGCCAGGAAATGTGAGACGGCTTTTCCCGCTTACCTGGTTCTGGGCCTGATCATTATGATTGTAATTCAGGCTATGCTTAACATGTTTGTTGCAGTGGGACTGTTTCCAGTTACCGGACAGACACTCCCTATGGTAAGCTGGGGAAGGACTTCCGTACTGATAATGAGTTTCTCAATAGGTGCAATATTGAGTGTAAGCAGGGTTATCAATGCAAGGATAAAGCAGGAAGAACTTCCTGATGAGGAAAAAACTGACGAAGGAGAAAAAATATATGAACCTGCAAAAACATAGGAGGGTCATCATCAGCGGAGGCGGAACAGGGGGGCATATCTTCCCTGCTATCTCTATTGCCAATGCCCTGAAGAATATCGATCCTTCTACTGAGATACTTTTTGTAGGTGCCGAAGGGAGAATGGAGATGGAAAAAGTCCCTGCAGCAGGATACAGAATCAGCGGCTTGCCGGTTGCAGGATTGTACCGCAGCCTGACTCTTAAAAATATCGGGGTCATTTTTAAGCTTATAAAGAGTTTATGGATGGCAAAAAAAGTACTCAGCGACTTTAAACCTGATGTAGTGGTGGGCGTCGGGGGTTATGCCAGCGGGCCCGTGTTAAGGCAGGCAGAGATTATGAAGATACCCACACTGATACAGGAACAGAATAGTTATGCAGGCGTGACAAACAAACTTCTTGCAAAGAAGGCATCTGCTATTTGTGTGGCTTATGACGGAATGGATAAATATTTTCCTGCCGCTAAAATTATCAGGACAGGAAATCCTGTGAGACAGAATTTCGATAATCTTGATAACCTGGAGGAAGAAGCTCTTCGCTTTTTCGGACTGAAACCCGGTTTCCCGGTTATACTTGTACTGGGAGGATCACTTGGAGCAGGCAGCATAAATAAAAGCCTGTCGGATAACATTGCAAGGCTGAAGGATTCTGATTGCCAGTGGTTATGGCAGACGGGTAAACACTATTTTGAAAATGTTAATGCACTTGTTTCAGTATCATTTGCCAGAAACATATCTGTACATGATTTCATAAACAGGATGGATATGGCTTATGCAGCAGCTGATGTTATTGTTTCGCGTGCGGGTGCAGGTACTATCTCTGAACTCTGTCTTGTAGGAAAACCGGTAATACTTATCCCTTCCCCAAATGTGGCTGAAGATCACCAGACAAAGAATGCAAGAGCTTTGTCGGACAAAAATGCTGCCGTTTTAATACCTGATAATAAGGCAGTCAAGTGCCTTGTGGAAGAGGCAGTCAGGCTGGTTTCAGATGCAGACCGAAGGACGATTCTTTCGGAAAATATTAAAAAGATGGCCGACAGGAATGCAGATATCAGAATAGCTGAAGAGGTTTTTAAACTGGCAGAAGAATGATTGATTTAAAAAAAATAGAGGGGATTTATTTTGTGGGCATAGGCGGCATAGGAATGAGCGCTATTGCACTTTACTTTATAAAGGGAGGATATGCTGTCGGTGGATATGACAGGTCGGAGAGCAGGATAACAGAATCATTAAGTGAGGCAGGATGTTCCGTTACTTATACAGATGATCTGAATTCGCTTCCTGAGCTTTTCAAAAATCCAGCTGATAAATACAAAGTATTGGTAGTATTTACTCCTGCTATTCCTGCTGATAACCAAATTATTACATTTTTCAGAGAGGAGGAGTATCGAATCTATAAACGATCTGAAATTTTAGGAGAGATATCTTCAAACACCGAGACGCTGGCTATTTCAGGAACACATGGCAAGACTACCGTTTCCACAATGACAGCCCATATTTTGAAACAGTCGCATGTTGATTGTTCAGCATTTCTTGGAGGAATATCAAAGAACTACAATTCAAACCTCCTCACCGGTGAGAGCAGGTACACAGTGATTGAAGCTGATGAGTTTGATCGTTCATTTCACCACCTGACACCGACAATGGCAGTAGTAACCTCCCTTGATGCTGACCATCTCGATATTTATGGCGATCATAAAACCATGATCGAAGCATATAATATTTTCTGCAGTAAAATTAAACGAGGAGGGAAACTGGTTGTCAACTCACAGATAAAGAGTCAGATTATAGTCCCTGAAGGGGTTTCATGTTATACATATGGATTTGAAGATACTTCTGACTATCAAGCTATTAATATTGAGCATCCGGAAGATTTCTACCGATTCAATATAAAAACACCGGATAAGATAATTTGGGACATCCATTTTCCATTCCCGGGCATTATAAATATTGAGAATTTTACAGCAGCTGTAGCCATAGCCTGCCTGTGCGGGGTGGAAGAAAGTGAGATTAGAAAAGCCGCAATATTATTCCAGGGTGTGAAACGGAGATTTGACATAAGAGTCAACAGTGCCGGTATAACTTATATTGATGACTACGCACATCATCCTGAAGAGATCAGGGCCTTCATCAAATCGATAAAGGAATATTACGGAGGAAGAAAGCTGACCGGAGTTTTCCAGCCACATCTGTTTACACGTACGCGGGACCATGCTGATGGGTTTGCCGCCATACTTGATGAGCTTGATGAAGTAATCCTGCTGCCAGTTTATCCTGCACGTGAAAAACCTATTGAAGGAGTCTCATCAGAGATGATACTTGAAAGAATGAAATTGCCCGAGAAGAAGCTTCTCAGGAAGGATGAGCTTGTTCAGGCTCTTGATGTTAGGAAGCTCGATGTACTGCTTACGATCGGAGCAGGTGATATTGATGCACTTGTTGCACCTATCGAGGAGAAAATCAGGAAGGAGGTTGCAGGATGAGAAAGGTATTGAAAATATTACTCATCATACCTGTATTATATATAGTAATATTACCGATTTACCTTGGCAGTTCTTCGGGTTCAAAACCTGTAGGGGGAATAGATATAATAATTAAGGATTCTGCTGATTATCATTTTGTTACCGAGAGATATCTAAGAAATCTCATCTTTAACGGACAGGGAAGGATTATCGGCCAGCCAGCCAAAGAGATTTCCATTGCTGATATTGAAAAAAGGATAAATGTCCTGAGGGAGCTAAAAGTGGCCGAAGTATATCTGACAATAGACCGCACGCTGAAGATATATGTCGACCAGCGTGATCCTGTCATGCGGGTAATCCCTGAGGAGGGAGGCGACTTTTTTATTGATGAAGAAGGTATAGTTGTCAGAAAAAAGAATCTTTATAATCCGAGACTTCATATCGTCGGTGGCAATATTACCATAACTACACAAATGCTTGAAGGAGTCAGCATTCTTGACACAAGTATTAAAAATACAATACTGAGGGATATCTACTATTTAGTTAATTATATAAATGAAGACGATTTCTGGTCGGCGCAGATTGACCAGATTTATGTTGACAGGGAAGATAAAATTGACCTGATTCCACGCGTCGGGAATCATGTAATTCACCTTGGAACTACTGAGAATTTTAAAGGAAAACTCAGAAATCTCGAGACTTTTTATGCCAAAGTACTGCCGGAAGTTGGCTGGAATAAATATTCCATGATTAACCTTGAATTTAAAGATCAGATAGTATGCAAACGAAGATAAACAGAAATAATCATTATAAGTTATGAGCAAAAAGGAACAGTTTGTAGCAGGCATCGACATCGGAACCACAAAGATAGTGGCCATTGTCGGCAAGAAAAACGAGAATGGAAAGATAGAAATTCTCGGACTTAGCAAAGCTCTTTCAACGGGAGTGAAGAGAGGTGTGGTACAGAATATTGAAGAGACTGTATCAGCAATTCAGAAGACTGTTGAAGATGTTCAGAAGATATCAGGTATTATGTTCTCAGAAGTCTTTGTGGGCATTGCCGGTCAACACATTAAAAGCATGAAGAACCGCGGATACATCATCCGTGAGAACTATGAAGATGAGATCAGAAAGGATGAGATCTTCAGGCTTATTGACGATATGTACAAGATTCATATTGACATCGGTGAGGAGATCATCCATGTCTTGCCTCAGAATTTTATTGTTGATAATGAGGCAGGAGTAAAGAATCCCATAGGAATGTGCGGAAGGAGGCTGGAAGCAAATTTCCATATAGTTATTGGACAGGTAGCTGCAGCAAAGAATATTGAAAAATGTATCAGGAAAGCAAACCTTAGTGTAAAAGATATGATCCTTGAACCACTGGCTTCATCAGATGCAGTTCTTACCGATGACGAAAAAGAAGCAGGAGTTGTCCTTGTTGATATTGGCGGAGGCACAACCGATGTTGCAGTATATTATGATAATATTATCCGTCATACAGCGGTCATCCCATTTGGTGGCAACGTTGTTACAAAGGATATCAAGGAGGGCTGTGCAATACTGCAGCGACATGCTGAACAGCTTAAGCTCCAGTATGGAAGTGCCCTTGGTGATATAGCCCCCGACGATAAAGTAGTTTCAATCCCCGGTATAAGCGGCAGGGAGCCAAAGGAGATATCCTTCAAGAGCCTGGCATATATAATCCAGTCGAGGATGGAAGAGATAATTGATGCTGTGAATTTTGAGATTCAGAACTCGGGATATGCCGATAAACTTGCAGCAGGAGTGGTTATAACAGGCGGTGGTGCAATGTTGAAGCACCTCCCGCAGCTGATGAAATTCAAGACGGCAATGGATGTAAGGATCGGATATCCCAATGAGCATCTTGCCGGTACTGCTAAAAATGAGGTCAGTCAGCCGATGTATGCCACCAGTGTTGGTCTGATCATGCGAGGGTTTGAATTCCTTGATACATATAAGAAGACGTTTGATGCTTCTGAAAAAAGTGAATATATTCCGCCTAATAAAGTAACAGGATCCCTTGTTCCTGAGGAAAACGATAATCCTGGACAGGAGGGTGAAGTTGAAGAGGAGTCTTATATTCAGGAGGATAAGATACCTACAATTGAAAAGATAAAGGGATACCTTTCCAGGATGTTTGAAGTTGAAGATCAGCCGATAAAATAATGATTAGTACTGTTTTTTGTTCATAACAAATTAAAATTCATATACCATGTCAGACGATATAATGAACTTTGATCTGCCCGTGGAGCGTTCCTCAATAATAAAAGTACTGGGAATTGGAGGCGGCGGCAATAATGCTGTAAACCATATGTTTGAAAAAGGTATCAGGGATGTCAATTTTGTGGTTTGCAATACTGACCACCAGGCTCTTACTAAGAGTCAGATACCTGTTAAAGTTCAGATTGGAGAAGCGCTTACTGAGGGACGGGGAGCAGGCAGCAAGCCTGAAATAGGGCGCCAGGCTGCCATTGAGAATATTGATGATGTTATGGAAGCATTATCGGGAAATACCAAAATGGTTTTCATCACAACAGGCATGGGCGGAGGTACCGGAACAGGTGCGACGCCTGTAATAGCCAAAGCTTGTAAAGAGGCCGGTTTACTGACAATTGCTGTTGTGACGATACCATTCAAGTCGGAGGGGAAGGTCAGAATAATGCAGGCAATCGACGGGGTTAACGACCTTAAGGATCACGTTGACTCATTGCTTGTTATCAATAATGAGAAGTTGAGGGAGATATACGGTAACCAACCGGTTTCAACTGCCTTTGCAAAGGCTGATGATATACTTGCAACCGCAGTGAAGGGTATTGCAGAGATCATTACTGTAACAGGATATATAAATGTTGATTTTGCCGATGTTGAGACAGTGATGAAGAATTCTGGGGTAGCCATAATGGGCATGGGAAAGGCAGCAGGAGAAACCAGGGCAGTTAAGGCCATCGAAAATGCTCTTGCATCGCCTCTTTTGAATTCAAACGATATTACCGGTGCAAGCAGTATACTGATAAACATATCCTCCGGAAGCGGAGATCATGAGATAACAATGGATGAGCTTGGAGAGATAACTGATTATATGTATGATGTTGCCTCTGATGATGCTCTTATTATCAGGGGATTGTCGAAGGACGAAAGCCTGAATGAAGAGATCAGTGTTACAGTAATTGCTACAGGCTTTGAGTCGAACAGTATTTTTCAGCCTTACAAGAGAAAGGATTCAAAGCAGAAGGTTGAACTTATGCCGAATGCAAATCCGATCCCAAGGGGTATAATTCCGCAAACCTCCAGCGATGTGTTTTCAGTACGTGAGAAAGGGAAAAAATCAGTTGTCAGAGATATGGAGGATGAATCGCAGCGTGAGATTGATTTCAACCTGGAAAGAGCAGAGCATTTAAATGATGCAAGGAAACATCGCTCATCGGAAAGTGAAAATGAAAACGAGAAACCGGAAACCACTCTCAAAAAGGTAAAGCATATGCAGAAACTTCTTCAAAAAGAAGGTCTCTCTAACAAAACGATGAAGGAAAATATCGACACATTCGAGGATGTTCCAGCCTATATCAGACGGAATATGTCATTAGGTGCCGAAGGCAACGCAAGTGAAAGTAAACTGTCAAAATTCACACTGACATCCGGCGATGATGATGAACCTGTTCTGAGGGAGAATAATGCATACCTTAATGATAATGTTGATTAGGGTAAATATTTAACTCTGAGGTCCGCAAATATTTTCGGATTAATTTCTCCCAATTCCCTATATTTGCGACTTATGTCCAGGTATATAATAATAATACTCCTTTTTTCCCTTTTTTCAGGCCTGTATGGCCAGAAACAAGATTCTCTGAGAATACCTGTTAAAGCCATTCAGGAAACGGATTCCTCTCAATTTCAAATAAAAGAGAGTATTATTCAGGATTCGTTGAAAATTCCTCTTAAACCTGCCAGGAAGAAGGATACAGTGACCTATAACCTCAAGGATCCCCCTGGATATGTTCCGCTCGACAGAATTAGTCTTATTGAACGGAAGACGGTGCTGATAACACCATACTGGATAATTGAGAAGAAGAAAGCTGCAGATTCTGAATCAACCATGGCAAAGATGGTAAGAGATACAGTCAGAGGTCCACGGATTATAAAGCAATGGAACCTCTCAGCTGATTTTTCCGAAGAGGTCCCTGTTATATTCGACACCCTCTTCACCCTGTTCAACCGTTACAGGATAGTTGATATTTTTACCCCTGTAAATGCATACCTGGGAAATTACGGATTGCCATACTATTCAGTCAATTTTTTTGACAGGATCTATGATCCGGACAAGTATCTGTATTATTACCATTACCATTTCATGCACAATAATGAAAATGCTCTTTTCATGAATCTTCAGGTTCCGTTCACAGAGCTGAAATGGATGCTTAGCGGAGAAAAGGAGCTTGCGGAACAAACATTCAGGATTACGCATTCACAGAATATTACAAGGAAACTGAACTTCGGACTGATTTACGATATTATTTACAATATGGGGCAATATGGTAACCAGATGGCCGACGACAAATCATTCACATTCTATACATCCTATACTGGCTCAGTATATAAGTTATATTTCTCAGCCGGTATTAACAAATTATCCGGGCAGGAAAACGGTGGCATAACATCGAAAGATGAACTGGACATTGATATAGCTGATACCAGGGATATACCTGTTAAACTGGGTTCGCTGAATGATGCACAGAGCCTTCTGAAAAACAGGAATATGCTGGCGGTTCAGAAATTTACATTTGTGGGAGCACAGCCTGACAATGATACATTGCCTTATAAAAAGATTGATCCGGTACCTCTGACCGGAACATTTTCCCATATCTTCCAGCTCGATTATTCAAGGAGGAGCTATTCAGATCAGTCCCCGCAGTCTGGTTTCTATGATTCAATATATATAAACAGCAGTGTAACTTTTGATTCTCTCTCTTCAAAATTTATAAAGAATACTTTCAGATTTGATTTTATGACTGACAGTACAAGGGAGCTCTGGTTTTCTGCAGGATTTGGTTTGAGAAATGAAAACTTCTGGTTCGGGCAGATAATTCCGGGTATGGACTCTGTAGTTGCTGACACTGTCGGCTGGTTCAGAGGCAATAATGTTATATTAGGACGTTTTGCAAACCATATCGGCAACAAGTTTCACTGGCTTGTAACAGGAGAGCTCTTTTTCGACAGGTACAGGCAGGGTGATTTTGTAGTTAATGGACAGGTATCTAAAACTTTTGATCTGAAAAAGGGAAGAGCAGAATGGCAGGTGACAGGAGGCCTTAACAAGCGGACACCATCATTCTGGTATACCCGGTGGGGAGGAAATCATTTCAAATGGGATTTCGACCCTGCCAAGGAGTCAAGACTCGAATTCGGTACCAGTTTTTCATACCCTGCAAGAAAAGCCGATCTGAGATTCAATTATGCCATGATCAATAATTACCTCGATTTTGATACTCTTGCGCTGCCTTCACAGGATACTTCAAGACTGTCCATAATGGCAATAGCCCTGAAGAAGGATTTCAGACTCTGGAAGTTTCATCTGGTGCCTGATGTTATTTTGCAGAAGAGCAGTAATACTGATCTTCTCGATCTGCCCATGGCAACAGTAAGGGCTGCAGCTTATATTGAGCATATTTTCAATTTTCAGAAAACAGGAGGGCGCCTATACACACAACTTGGTGTTGATGTTATATATCATACACTCTATCATCCTTATAATTATATGCCGGTAACCGGCAGGTTTTACAGGCAGACACAATGGGAAACAGGTAATTATCCCTTTGTGAATGCCTTCCTGAATATCAAACTGAAGAGGACAAGGTTCTTCCTTATGTTCGATCATCTTAACTATGGCAAGATGAATCCGGAGCTTTTGTATAATTATGAACTGGTGCCTCTTTATCCTGTTTCTCCGCGTCGTTTTTCATTTGGTCTTGCATGGACATTTTATAATTAAAAAAATTATCGTATCTTTGCGGCCGTTTTAAAAAAGAATGTTTAACTAATACAACGTCTTTGATAAAAAGATTAGTAATTTTATTTTTGTTCCTTGTAATTGTTTTTATTTCCTGTTCTGACAACCATAAATTGTTCAGAACATCCGTAGAAGTAGCGGTTTCTGCCGATCTTGACCGGATTAGAAACAGGGGTAGACTTATCGCTGTTACTGATTATAATTCAACAAATTATTTTATATACAAGGGTGAACCTATGGGGTTCAATTATGAACTCCTTAAAGCTTTTTCTGATCATATCGGGATTGATCTTGAGATTATTTCCGAAAATCATATAGAGCATGCTATTGAAATGCTTAATTCGGGTGAAGCCGACCTCATTGCTATGGGACTAACTGTAAACTCCACCAGAAAAAAGGAACTGCTTTTTACAGAACCTGTCGATGAGACAAGGCAGGTGCTGATACAAAGAAAGCCGCGCAACTGGAGATCGCTTACTGCAATGCAGGTTGATAAAAAGCTTATTCGCAATCAGCTTGATATAGCTGGTAAGACAGTTTATGTTCAGGAGGGTTCTTCACATACTGAGCGTATGACATCACTGGCCCATGAAATAGGAGATTCTATTACAATAATTGAAGTTCCTTTTGATGCGGAGCAGCTGATCAGGAATGTTGAAGACGGGGAGATAGAGTATACAGTGTGTGATGAAAACGTGGCTAAGGTAAATGCCACATACTATCCGGACATTGATATAAGTACTCCTGTCAGCTTTCCCCAGAAGCTTGCCTGGGGAGTGAGGAAGAACAATTCTGAGATGCTCCTTGGTGAACTTAACAGATGGCTGTCAACTTACAGGAAATCAGAGTCATATGCACTTCTTCATTCTAAGTACTTCCGGAATCCCCGGTCCAGCAGAATTATAAGAAGTGATTATTATTCATTGAGTACCGGGAAAGTTTCTGCATATGATGATCTTATAAGACAGTACAGCGATACGATTCAGTGGGACTGGAGACTTCTTGCGTCGCTAATCTGCCAGGAATCGCGGTTTAAGCCTGATGTAACATCCGGGGCGGGAGCATATGGACTAATGCAGGTTATGCCCGTAACCGGCAAAAGATTCGGTATTGATATTACCTCATCACCTAAAAACAATATAAAAGCCGGAGCAAAGTATATCAACCTGCTCCATTCATTGTTTGACCAGAAAATACCGGATGAAAAGGAGAAACTCAATTTTATACTGGCATCATATAATGCAGGTCCTGGTCATGTACTTGATGCAATGAGACTGGCTGAAAAACATGGAATGGATCCTGCAAAATGGGAGGATGTTGAAATATGGCTTCTCAAAAAATCAGACCCTTTATATTTTAATGATAATGTTGTGAAAAGCGGATTCTTCAAGGGAACCGAATCAGTGGCATTTGTATCAGAAATACTCGACAGGTATGAACATTATAAGAACATGCTGCCATCTGAGTACATGAAATAGTATGGAATTGTAACCGGAAATCAGTTAGTTGGCAAAATGTATCTTGCAGTTGGCAAATGTGTGACCTGCACCCGGGAACCCGGAACTAGCCGATCCTTAACGGAATATTCCCTCTTCTGATTAGCGTGAGAAGTTCGTGAAGGATCATCGCAGTAGCTCCCCATATCACTTTGCCATCGTAGTCGAAATATTTCACATTTATCAGTTTACCTTGTATCTCAATTGATTTGTTCCTTATAATTGATGTATCAAGCAGCCTGTCAATCTCTGCGTCGAACAGGAAAACGACCTCACCAGGATGATGGTTGAAGGCAGGTTTTCTATTCATCCATCCTATAACAGGAGTGACTATCGTGTTACTTACAGGAATGAACAATGGTGTAAGTGTATTTATTACACTTATTTCCTGCGCATTTACACCGGTCTCTTCAAATGTCTCTCTAAGGGCTGTCTGAATAATGTCCGTGTCACCGGATTCCTTTTTACCTCCTGGAAAACTGATCTGTCCGCCATGGGTTCCCTTATAATCGGGTCTTTGCATAAATACTGTATGAAGCGATCCATTGACAGGAAAAAGAAGAATAAGTACTGCCGCCACCTTAGCATCAGGTCCGGGGGTTCTGGGATAGTTTTTTAACATCCTGTCAGATGACGCCATCTGCCATTGAACCTCAGTGCCGGGTAATCCCTTTTGAATTTCAGTTTTTAATCTGGATACGAAATCAGTCATCCTCTTTAAAAATTATTCATACCTCAATGCATCGATAGGATTTCTTGTTGCAGCTCTCATACTTTGCCAGCTCACAGTAAGCAAAGCTACAAATAATGCTGAAAGTCCGGCAGAAACAAATATCCACCAGCTTAATTCTGTCTTATATGCAAACCTGCTTTGCCATTCAGATATTATATACACTGATGCTGGAATTGATATAAAGAAAGAAATAAAAACCCATTTGATAAAATCTATATTCAGCAGCAATAAAATTTCAGCTACAGAAGCTCCGTTTACCTTTCTGAGACCTATTTCCTTTGTTTTCTTGGAGATGCTTATTAATGCAATTCCGAATAAGCCCATTATTGAAAGAATTGTAGCAAGTAGTGAAAAGGCCCCGATGATTTTACCCTGGTTTTTCTCGTTAGTGTAAAAATCTCCAATTTGATCAGTAAGATAACTCACTTCAAAGATCTCATTGGGTGAAATCTGGTTATATAGTTCTCTTAGTTGTCTGATTATAGCTTCATCATTAGTCCCGTCGGTTTTAATGGCAAGAAGGCTCATTCGTGCAGGGTTCTGTTGAAGTATAACCATGGGTTGAATAAGTGTGTGAAGTGAATGAGCATGAAAATCTTTCACAATACCCTTCACATTGAATGCCAAAAATTGCTCTCCGGCCTTTATTTTATGTTTCAATGCACTTGACTCATTGAACAGCACTTCGTGCCGGTCGGGATTAAAAGGGCCAAATGACTCTCCGTCAATTACTTCAATTCCCAGCATCTCGGTCATCCCTTCGCCCATAATAAGACCGTCGAACCTGACTTTCTCCCCTTCTGGACTGGCAAGGTTAACAGGCAGGTAAGCACCAAAAGGAGGGATAAAAGATGATCCGGCCGTCATAACAACCCCGGGAATTTTCTCCATTTCGTTACATATGGCAGTAAATCCTGACTTGAGTTCAGAAGAGTTAAGCTCACTGATCAAAATATGCTCTGGATGAATGCCTTTAAAATTTGTAAGTGAATATTTTATCTGCTTTGAAACGGATAAGACACAAACGACAAGGATGACATAAATAGTGAAATGAAATATCAGAAAAGAGTATTTCCATTTGCCTGAACGGTTTATCTCTGAGGTTTTTCCAGCAAGCAGGAGAAGAGAGGGTACTCGTGAAATATTATATCCGATTATCACCCCCGATATTATAGCTGTAAACAGAACAATAGATAACAGCAACAACCACATAACCGGATTTGTGAAGATCTGCATGCTCAAAGACTTGTCAAGTGTGCTGTCCACAAAAGAAATTCCCGTTTTTATTATAAATGCGGCAGGGATCAGGCTTAGTAAAGTGATAAGAATTGACTCAATAATAATCTTTTTCCTTATCCTGCCCTGTGAAGCCCCGACAACTTTTCTTGTACCAAGCTCACGAAGCCTGTAGGAGGTAGCAGCCCTTGTAAGTAAGATATAATTTGTTACCGAGATTAAAAGAATAAGCAGAGCTATTACTTCGTAGTATTTTAGTTCATTTGGATTTCCTGCTCGGGAGAACTGGTTCCCTCCAGATGCACCAGATCTTAGATAAATATCAGTTACAGGTTGAAGCGAAAAGCTGAAATCCTTCATTCTTTCATTGGTAATGTGTTCTTTGTATTTTGCCATTTTTATAGCAAGTGCCTTTATATCAGCATTTTTTTCAAGAACAATATAGGATAGGAAATTTCCGCTTTCCCAGTTTAATGAACTCCTGTTTTCATCAGCATATTCCCCTAATGATTTCTGGAATTGGCGGAACATCTTTTCGGATAATTTAATATTGGATATAAACCGGGGAAAAAGAGTGGAAGTAGAAGGGAAGTCTTTATAAACGCCGCATACTGAAAGGTCCAGAAACTCATCATTCAACCTTACGGAAACCACAGCTCCCAGAGGAGAGTTGTTCCCAAAATATTTTTGTGCAGTCTTCTCTGAGATAGCTACTTCGGATAATGAATTTGCAGCAACACCTGTAATCATTCTGATACCTAATATAGTATAGATTGAAGGATCAGAAAATCCAAAAAACTGGTCTTTGACAAGATCATGTTTTTGATTACGTAGTTGGATATCATTTGTCTGGTAGAATCTGAAATAATCTATTACTTCGGGAAATTCTGCCATCATCTCCTCTGCAAGAGGATATTGTGAACTGCTTGATTCCCCAAACATAACCCGATAGACATTGTTATGATCCGGAATAAACCTGTCGAACGATTTCTCGTGAATTACCAATGCAAGCAGCAGGATTATACATCCCAGTCCGATACCTAAACCTAAGATGCTTATGGCCGATTGAGTTTTATTATGGGTTATGTTTCTTAAGGCTGTTTTGAAGTCTGAAGCATTCATAATAGATTATTTTAAATTTTCCTTTTTCAATCTATCCAAATATACAACGTATGATTTAGTTATACAACTAATAAAATAATTATTCATTCTTCATCGCCTCAAAAGGATTTCTCGTTGCTGCCCTTTTTTCCCCCCTCCCGATAGTTATCGGGACCCCCGAAGCGGGGGGCTTACTCATAGCGCAACGCCTCCACCGGGTTCTTCGTAGCTGCCCTCCAGCTCTGCCAGCTTACTGTTAATAAAGCAATACCAAGTGCAATAATTCCTGCAAGTGCAAAAATCCACCAGCTTAAATCCGTTTTGTAAGCAAATGACTGCAGCCATTTATGGATTGAATACCAGGCAATTGGCGTAGCTATCAGGTAGGAAATAGTCACCAGCATAATGAACTCTTTGTTTAGCATGTATAGTACTTCGCCTGTTTTTGCCCCATTTAACTTTCTGATTCAATGGAAAAAAAGAGAGATGTCGGGTTAACTATTTCTGTAAGCAATCCTGATCTTGAATTATTTGCTGACCAGAATCTGATTTCATTTGTCCTGATTAACCTGCTGAAAAATGCCCTGGAGGCAAATGAAAATAATAAGGAGCCGCTTATCCGTATTATAGCACGTAAAGATATCAATGATCATGCTGAGATCTGTGTTGTTGATAACGGACCGGGGATTGACGATGCAATTCTGGATCAGATCTTTATTCCTTTTTTTACTACCAGAAAAAACGGATCAGGGATAGGACTGAGTATCTCAAAACAGATAATGAGGATCCATGGCGGAAATCTGAAAGTAAGATCTGTTCCAGGCAAAGAAACTGTCTTCTGTCTGAGTTTCTAATCATATCTTATTGCCTTTACAGGAGTAATCCTGCTTATTAATTGAGAGGGAACAAGGAGCATTATAATTATTGCAACCATTGTACTGGCATTTAGCAGGAGGATATGAATAATATCAAGATTTATCGGTACAGTTTTTATATAATAGGAAGCAGAATCGAGAGTAAATATTCCTGTCCGGAGCTGCAAGTATGCCAGTCCAAGTCCGGTAACGTTTCCAAATATCAATCCCTTAAATATAAGGTAAGCTGCCTGGTAAAGAAAAACCTTTCGAATAGTTTTGTCTTCACTTCCCAGTGCCTTAAGGATCCCTATCATATTTGTCTTTTCAAGTATCAGTATCAGAAGGCCTGATATCATATTGAAACCGGAAACTACCAGCATAAGGATGATTATTATAATGACATTGATATCCTGAAAATTGAGCCAGTCAAATATCTGGGGGTATTTTGTCTTGATACTGGTCACCTTAAATCGTGTTTCGTCCTCTTCTAACCTGTAACCAATGACATCGCGAACTTTCTGGGTCATTAAATCAAGGTTGTCAAAATCGTTAATAAAGATCTCAAAACCGCTTACCATTGTATCGTCCCATCCGTTAAGGCGCTTAATATGCCCTATGTCGCAAAAGACATATATCTTGTCAAACTCCTCAAGACTTGTCTCATATATTCCGCTGATAGTAAACTTCCTCATTCGCGGGGGATCCTGAATAAAATGCATTGCAAATGAATCTCCGGTTTTCAATCTGAGCATGTCAGATAGTTTCTTCGAAATGATCACCTTGTCTGTCCGGCTGGTATCATTTACAGTGAAGACTGTTCCGTCAGCCAGGTTACTACCGAAATAGCTCCAGTCGAAATCGCTCCCGATACCTTTCAGGACAACGCCCTGGATCTCATCTTCGGTTTTAATAATTCCTGCTTTTGTGGCATAAACCTGGATGTGCCTGATGCCTGGCATCTTCTTTATTAATGGAACAAATGACTGTGTATCGCTTATCGGGGTCGTTTCATACGAGATATTTGAATCAAAATTGGTTATCTGTATATGTGATCCGAAACCTACAACCTTATCCCTTATCTCCTGCTTGAATCCTGTAAGTATTGCTACTGCAAGTATCATAACAGCAAGCCCTGTGGCAATGCCGATAATGGCAATTACATTTATGGGACGCGAAAAGGATGTCTCTTCTCTTCTTCCTTTAATAAGCCTTTGTGCTATGAAGTATGGGAAATTCATATAATCTTTAAGGTTGCAAATTTAGTTATTTTTTATGTTACACAGAGTTTCACAGAGATCAACAGAGAAGCACAGAGGTTAAACTTATTATTTCTCTGTGTCTTCTATGTGCTCTCTGAGTAAGTTCTTGAATTAGTTAAAAAAATATTAATTTTATCCCATTCAATATTATCCTATGAAAACAAAAATACTTAATCTGGCAATCATCATAATTTTAACGGGGTTGAGCGCATCGTGCAACGGTTACGGAGAACCTGCCCCAGGGGCATACATGCTCGATCAGTACAAAAGTATAATTCAAGGAAAAAATGTGGCAGTTGTTGCAAACCAGACTTCCATGGTGGGAGAAATACACCTGGTTGACAAGCTTCTGTTGGAAGGCATAAAGATAAAGGTGATATTTTCTCCGGAACATGGTTTCAGGAATATGGCTGATGCAGGAGAATCTGTCGCCGACGGGAGAGATCCGGAAACCGGGATAGCTTTATTAAGCCTGTATGGAAGTCACAAAAAACCTGCCCCTGAAGACCTTGACGAAATTGATATTGTTATATTTGATATTCAGGATGTTGGTGTGCGGTTTTATACCTATATATCAACTCTCCAATATGTTATGGAAGCGTGTGCCGAGAATAGTGTAAAATGCCTGATACTCGACAGACCCAATCCCAACGGTTTTTATGTTGACGGAAATATTTTGGACACAGCTTTTAAATCATTCGTTGGGCTTAATCCTATCCCGATTGTTCACGGTATGACCGTTGGTGAATATGCCACGATGTTAAACGGAGAGAAATGGCTTAAGAATGGAGAAAAATGTGATCTGACTGTTATTAAATGTAGGAACTACGATCATGAAACGTATTATGATCTTCCTGTAAAACCATCACCTAACCTTCCAAATCAGACCGCCATCTATCTGTATCCTTCCATTTGTTTTTTCGAAGGGACAAATGTCTCCCTGGGCCGGGGGACATCCTTGCCTTTCCAGGTTTATGGTTCACCTGATTTACCAGACTTAGGGTTCAGTTTTACACCTGAAAGTGTGCCGGGTGCAAAAAACCCTCCTCTGCTGGGAATTAAATGTTATGGAAAAGATCTGAGTAATGCTATTGAGGTTGGAATTGTTCCAAGGCCGGAGATTAATCTTGATTTGATAATTGATGCTTATACCAGTTTTCGGGATAAAGAAAAATTTTTCACTGATTATTTTGATGTTCTGGCTGGTGGTCCATTATTAAGGGAACAGATACAAAAGGGGATGAGTGCCAGGGAGATCAGGGCAACATGGAGGATGGGCCTGGAAAAATTTGGAGTGATCAGGGATAAATACCTTTTATATAGGTAATATAAGTGGCAATGAGGTCAGAGAACCTTCAGTATTTTGAACAGAATTGCAGAATGGATATTTCTGATAAACAGCTGATTGTGTATGAGCAATTTAGAATTCATTTTAAGATTTAATTTTTGTGGTTTGCCTTCGGCGAGCCTGTTGGGGTTCATCATACCATTAAAAACAAAATTACATTATAATGAAAAGTAAAGTACTTATATTTCTATTTGCGATAGGGTTCTTTCTGATTTCCTGTAATAAGGTTGAGCACAACCCCTTAAAGGTAAGTACTATCAATCCCAGGTACTTTACTGATGCCTCAGGCAAAGCTATATATTTAACGGGTTCACATACCTGGAATAATCTGGTAGACATGATTGAAGAGAATAATCCGGCTCCATTCGATTACAAAGCCTACCTCGATTTTCTTAAGGGGTATAATCACAACTTCTACAGGCTCTGGTCCTGGGAACTGCTGAATTGGGATACCAATGCAAACAAAGATAAGAAGCCGGAAAATTATAAGATCAATCCCCATCCCTGGTTACGTTCCGGACCAGGCATTGCAATTGACGGTGAACCAGCTTTTGACCTCACAAAGTTTAATGAAAGCTATTTTGAAAGGCTCAGGGAGCGGGTGGAGAAAGCTCAAAAATATGGCTTCTATGTTTCCATCATGCTTTTTGAAGGATGGGGAATTCAGTTTTCTCCGGATGCATACAGTAAGCACCCCTTTTATCCCATGAATAATATCAATAATCTGGGATTAGACACAGCTGAAACGGCACGACTTGAAATTCATGAATTAAAACACAGAAGAGTAGTTGAGATACAAGAGATATATGTTAAAAAAGTTTTGGAGACAGTAAATGATCTGGATAATGTATTGTGCGAAATATCAAACGAAAATCATCCTCTTTCAACCGAATGGCAGTACCATATGATCAGATTTATTAAGGATTATGAGAAGTTACTTGGAAATCAGCATCCTGTGGGGATGACATTTCAGTATAAAGGGGGCAGCAACCAGGTCCTGTTCGACAGTCCGGCTGACTGGATCTCGCCTAATAATGCTGATGGCTACCGTGATAACCCACCCGCTTCTGATGGCCGCAAAGTGATCATTACTGATACTGATCATTTATGGGGAATTGGAGGAAATATTGATTGGGTATGGAAAAGTTTTTTAAGAGGTATGAACATTCTGTTTATGGACCCATATAACGGAAGTGTCCTTTTTCAGGATGATTTGGATTGGGCTAAATCAATGTGCAAAAATCTTGGGTATACCCGTCATTTTGCGGATAAAGTGGACCTGATAAATATGGTTCCTTCAGGTAATCTCAGTTCCACAAACTACTGCCTAGCAAATATTGGTAAAGAATACATTGTTTACCTGCCAACTGATACCACTGCAAGTCTGGATCTTAAAGATGTATCAGGAAAATTCAAAGTGGAGTGGTTTGATCCCTCCTCCGGAGCTTCAGTAGAAAGAGAGGATGTGCAGGGTGGAAGTGACCATCTTTTCAATTCGCCGTTTCACTCAGGATCAGCAGTATTATATTTGAAAAAGGAATAACTGTTTTTCATGATCCAGAACCTGAAGGACTAAAATTAGATCAGATTCTGCCAGGATAAACTTTCAGAGCTTCAGCAAGAACTGCCATTGCATTTTTAAGATCCTCAATCTTAAGAACATATGCAATGCGCACCTCGTTTTTCCCCAAGCCAGGTGTTGAATAGAATCCGGAAGCAGGAGCCATCATTACTGTCTGGTTGTTATATTCAAACTCTTCAAGTAACCATTGTGCAAATCTATCACTGTCGTCAACAGGCAGTTTTACCACAGTATAAAATGCTCCTTTTGGCTTAGGACAGTAAACTCCGGGAATTTTATTAAGAGCTTCTACCATGTAATTACGGCGTGCTGTATATTCTTCATTAACATCTCTGAAATAACTGTCAGGGGTATCGAGTGACGCTTCTCCGGCTATCTGACCGAGTCCGGGAGGTGATAACCTTGCCTGGGCAAATTTCAGCGCTGTGGAAATAACATCCCTGTTCTTAGTAACCAGTGCACCAATTCGTACTCCGCATTCGCTGTAACGCTTTGATATAGAATCAATAAGAATGATATTATCGTCAATGCCTTCAAGCTGCATTGCTGAAAAGTGCTTTGCTCCGTCGTAGCAGAATTCACGATATGCTTCATCAGAAAAAAGGAACAGGTCATGATTCTTAATTATCTCCCTGAGGTGAATAAGCTCCTCTTTTGAATAGAGATAACCTGTAGGATTATTTGGGTTACAAATTATAATTCCTTTTGTCTTAGGAGTTATTTTTGCCTCAATCTCTTTTATGGAAGGCAGTGCAAAATCATCTTTTATATAAGAGGTGACAGGAACTATTTTCACACCAGCAGTTGTGGCAAATCCATTGTAATTTGCATAAAAAGGTTCAGGAGTAATTACCTCATCCCCCTGATTGAGGCATGTCATTAATGCAAAAAGAATTGCCTCTGAGCCTCCAGTGGTCACAAGTATTTGTGTGTGATCAACATTTATTCCTATTTTACGGTAGAATGAAGACAATTTTCTGCGGTATGATTCATTTCCCGCTGAATGGCTGTATTCAATAACATTCAGATTGATATTCCGGAGAGCATTCAGGGCAACCTCAGGAGTAGGTATATCTGGCTGTCCTATATTAAGATGATATACTTTTCTCCCTTTTCTTTTAGCTTCTTCCGAATACGGAACCAGTTTCCTGATTGGCGATGCAGGCATTGCTTTGCCTTTTTCTGATATTGAGGGCATTAAAATAGAATTGATATTGTGAGAAACAAAAGTACAAAAATACTAATTACAGTGGACCGCAATAGCACAGTTAAGTTTTACTATCTCCCGGCAATATTCAAAGTTGCAGTTTCCAGCCAGATCATTGAGAGTATGATAATTAGGGTCAATAATATTTGAAAAGAAGAAGAGGCTTTTAAAACCATTAAGTGAAAATGGGTAGCTATCGCTGTACCTATTGTTTTTATTATCGGTAACAAATTTGAGTGCTGTAAATTCCAGGCAGAGTTTTTCAGCCTTTGATCTGAGTGTTCCGGAATTCTCATAATCCATAATATTTACTGTCCATGAAGATATGTCGGTCCCTGGCTGATATGCTATCATATCGTTATTCAGCATCATTTTGATATTTTCGGAAGCAGACCTGGCTTTTCCTGAATAATCATAACTTCCAAACAATCCCAGCTCTTCACTGCCGAATGCTATGAACCGGATAGTACCGGTGGGAAGATAATTGTAGTTTTTGAATACTCTTGCCATTTCAAGGGCAGCAGCGACTCCGCTGGCATTATCATTTGCCCCGGGTACAGTTGCAAATGGATCTCCCGAATTAAGTATATTGTCGTAATGTCCCCCAATAATGGTCACTGAGTCAGGATAGTCTGTACCGGGCAGCGATGCAATTACATTATACTGCATAAGCTGGTAACGAACATTATTATAGGTCTTTGTAATTAAAAAAGAATCTAATTCTGCATTATCATATCCTATCATCCTGAACCTGTTTCGGATATCGCGAGCAACTTCCCTGCGATTCTCTGCCAGTGCAAGACGTGTTCCCATATCCTGCATCCAGGTTACGAGGAATCTGATTGAGTCTGCATTTATTTCCTCTATAAGATCAAATGTCATCAAATCTTTGGTACTTAATACAGGATCCTCTTCCTTGGTACATGAGTAGAAGACGAATGTTACAAGTGAAAAGAGCATAATAACTGACAGATATGCAGAAGGAGTCATCAGTTGTTTTCTAAAGTTAAGTCTGATTCCGAATATACTACAGGATTTCATACCGTTAGATTTCCTTTTTGTCATTAGATTCATCTAATGTAATGAATTTTTATAATTTTGCATTTCATTAATTTTTAAGCTCTCAGCATTTTATGAATATTCCTTCAAGATACGAACCAGGAAAAGCAGAAAACAGATGGTACAGCTACTGGATGGAACAGGGATTTTTCAGGAGCACTCCTGATGAAAGGGAACCTTATACAATTGTCATCCCGCCGCCAAACGTAACAGGTGTGCTTCATATGGGGCATATGTTGAACAATACCATTCAGGATGTGCTGGTTCGGAGGGCAAGGATGCAGGGGAAGAATGCATGCTGGGTACCCGGGACTGATCATGCATCAATTGCCACCGAGGCAAAAGTTGTTGCCAAGCTTAAAGAAGAAGGCATAGAAAAACGTGATCTTACCAGGGAGCAATTTCTTGAACATGCCTGGGAATGGACGCACAAACACGGAGGTATAATTCTTGAACAGCTAAAGCGTATTGGAGCATCATGTGACTGGGACCGGACTCTTTTTACAATGGATGAGAAAAGATACGATTCCGTTATTAAAGTATTTGTTGATCTTTACAATAAAGGACTTATTTACAGAGGGGTGAGAATGGTTAACTGGGACCCGCAGGCAATGACTGCTGTTTCGGATGAAGAGGTTAACTATACTGACGAGAAATCTAAGCTTTACTATGTAAGGTATGGGATAGTTGGAGAGGATGGGTTTATTACAGTTGCAACAACACGTCCAGAAACAATACTGGGCGATACGGCCGTTTGCGCCAATCCTTCTGATGAACGGTATATGCACCTTAAGGGCAAAAAGGTTATTGTTCCTATGGTTGACAGGGAAGTCCCTTTTATTTTTGATGACTATGTTGATAAGGAGTTTGGTACAGGATGCCTTAAGATCACACCTGCGCATGATATCAATGACTATGAGATTGGCATCAGGCATAACCTTCCTTCAATAGATGTCTTTAATGATAACGGCACGATAAGTGAACGTGCAGGATTGTTTGCCGGAGTCGACAGGTTTGTTGCCAGGGATCTTGCAGAGAAAGAGCTGAAAGAAAAAGGAAACCTGATAAAGGTAGAAAATTACAATAACAAGATTGGTCGTTCGGAGCGCACGAATTCAGTCATTGAGCCACGGCTTTCGCTGCAATGGTTCCTTAAGATGAAGGATATCTCAAAGCCGGCACTTGATGCAGTTATGAATGGTGATATATATCTGCATCCGTCAAAATTCAGGAATCTTTACAGGCACTGGATGGAGAATGTCCACGACTGGTGTATCAGCCGTCAACTATGGTGGGGACAAAGGATACCTGCCTGGTATTACGATAATAACGAATTTGTTGTTGCTGATAATGAGAAAGAAGCTCTTGACCTTGCAAGAATAAAAAGCGGCAATAAATCGCTTAAGATGAGTGACATGCACCAGGATGAAGATGTGCTCGACACATGGTTCTCTTCATGGCTGTGGCCCATAACATCATTTGACGGTATCAATGATCCTGATAATAAGGATTACAATTACTACTATCCTACAAACGACCTGATAACAGCTCCCGAAATACTTTTCTTCTGGGTTGCAAGGATGATAATAGCCGGTTATGAGTATAAGGGCGACAAGCCTTTTCGCAATGTATACCTTACAGGTCTTGTAAGGGATCAGCAGAGGAGAAAAATGTCTAAATCATTGGGTAACTCTCCGGAACCTATTGAGCTCATCGAAAAATATGGAGCAGATGGTGTCAGGGTTGGAATGCTGCTTTGCTCGCCTGCAGGAAATGACCTTTTATATGATGACAGCCTTCCTGAACAGGGCCGTAATTTTGCCAATAAGATATGGAATGCATTCCGGCTACTTAAGCACTGGCAGGTTGATGATAGTATTGAACAGCCTGAATCGTCAAAGGCAGCAGTAAAATGGATGAATGAAGTGCTGAAAAAAGCTCTTCATGATATTGATCTGAACTTCAAGAAATTCAGAATATCGCAGGCATTGATGATATCATATAAAGTGTTCTGGGATGAATTCTCCGGATGGTACCTCGAAATCATCAAACCGGAATACCAGAAACCCGTTGACCGGAAGACTTATGATGCAACTATTGACATTTTTGAAAACCTGGTTAAGATAATTCATCCTTTTATGCCATTCATAACTGAAGAGATATGGCAGCTGCTGGTTGAAAGAAAGCATGGTGAAAGCCTGATGATTTCGCTGATGCCGGAAGCAAAGCGATACAACAGGGACCTGCTTGCCTCGTTTGAAAGTATTAAGGAGACGGTAAGCGCTGTGCGTACTTTGAGAAAAGAGAAAGATATTCCGAATAAAGAGAAGCTTGAACTTTTAATTCTTGGTGATTCAAAGAATTACGATAATCTTTTGTTGCAGGTAGTAACAAAGCTTTGTAATCTGGACGGAGTATCATTTGTAGGATCGAAGCAGGAAGGTGCTGCTTCCTTCATGATCGGAATAGAACAGTATTTTATTCCTCTTAAAGGAAAGCTTGATGCAACTGCTGAGATAACGAAACTTAAAGAAGATCTTAATTATAATAAGGATTTTCTGGTAAGTGTGATGGAAAAGCTTGATAATGAAAGGTTTGTTAAGAATGCCCCGGCAAATGTGCTTGATCTGGAACGTAAGAAGAAGAGTGATGCTGAGGCTAAGATCAATTCTATTGAAGAGAGAATAAAGGAGTTGGGGAAGTTGTTTTGATGTCTGAATGTCAGACAACCAGACAACCAGACAACCAGACAAACCCTAAGGCATTAATTTCCTGACAAAGTAGTTGGGTCCTACAACAATAATTTCCCAGTCTTTATTCAGAATCAGGCTCCATCCGTCACCGGTTACACGGTTTTTCTCTTTTAAGAATCCGCGGGCGGTAATCCTGAGGTTTTTGAAATTATTTGTGATAAGGCAGCCCCCTTTATCTACTGTTAGCTTACCCCAGCTGTCAGATACCCTTATTGAATTATAAAGTGTCCCTAGTGTATCAAGTGAATGGACATTTTCCGGTTCGAAATCAAAATAAGGACTTTCGAGCTGGAGAAAAACAACAGGTTTTTCTGTAAACAGACTCACCTGCTTATTCAGACTTTCCCTGATTTCTGTGAGTCTTTTATTCTCTTCCTCATTAATGATTGTTATATCATAATTCAATGCAATACTCCCTGCCACATCCCTGCAAAACTCCGGAAGCTCTATTGAATATATATCCTTAACAGCTTTACCAAGATCAAAGTTAGGTGAATTTATCATTGTGAAATCAAATCCTTTTTCATATAGAATTGTTGCATAGAGCGCTCCATGAATAAAACCATATGATCTTGTATATGACTGCATTGCATAAATCCGGTCGAGGTTTGAGAAGAGATTAGCCCTGAATTCCTCACAACTGGAGGTACACAGCAGGGTATAGGTGAAAGTACTGAGCCCTTCATAGTTTTCAAACTGATTTTCATCATTTGCATCATTCTGATAAAGTTCACGGTTTGCTCCCCTGAATATTAGAGCATCTCTGATTGCCAGGTTTCGTTCAGATCCTTCGCTGGTTATAGCTTTGCGCAATGCTTTCCATTCAAGCTTTATCCAAAGCCTTGCCTGCTTCTCATCCATGTTGCTGGTGTTATATCCTGATGTGCGCAGACCATTCATTTCCTGGAACCTGTGAAAAAGACTGTGAACGGCAATAGTTTTAATCCTGTATTCATCATCTTCAGGTGGGAGTGGAGCTATTGCGAACAGGACACCTCCAAAGTATTGGGGAGCATTACTGATAAGCATATCTCTGGGGTAAACTCCTAAATATATGCCACCTGAATATTTAAGAATACCTTCCTCATCGGGGCTGTTTGCAATTATTCTGCGGCTCTGCCGGTCAATAAACATAATAGGACCATAGAGATTTCTGCCCCAAAGCCTTCCATTATCAAGATTGCATATATCTTCGATCTTTTTAAAATACAGAAGAGCCTTTTCAGGTGTTAGATATGTCTCTGCCTCTTTATCCCTGCACCCAAATATTGCAAGAAGCGATAAGAGGATAATCCCTTTTTTCATTATGAAATGTTTGTGGCCACGAATATAGTGATAAAGGTCAAGAAGTCACAATTTTGTGATGCAATTTTTGAATTACTGCAATTCCATCCAATTAGTAAAAATCGGATATAGATAGTTGGACCTGAATTAATTGGGTAAAGACCTGCGGGGTGTTCAGAAAGCCTTAAGGCTCATGTCGAGGCTTTTAATCTGATGTGTCAGGGCCCCTACTGAGATATAGTCGACACCACATTCTGCGTAAGATCTGATAGTTTCAAGAGTAATCCCCCCTGAAGATTCTGTCTCAAAACGTCCATCGATCATTTTGACAGCTGCAGCAGTGTTTTCAATATTGAAATTATCCAGCATAATACGATCAATGCTGCCGGCATTTATAATGATTTCTATATCCTTTAAACTTCTTGCTTCTATTTCGATTTTAAGATCCAGATTTTTCCTTCGCAGATATTCATTTGTGCGGCTGATTGCATTTTTAATCCCGCCTGTATAATCGATATGGTTATCCTTAAGCATAATCATATCATAGAGTCCCATCCTGTGGTTTTCCCCTCCTCCAATTCTTACTGCCTCTTTTTCAAGAAACCTGAATCCGGGCGTTGTTTTCCTGGTGTCAAGTATCCTTGTTTTAAGTCCCTTTAGCTTCGTAGCGTACTCATTAGTGCTTGTTGCAATACCGCTCATCCTCTGCATTATATTAAGTACCAGCCTTTCTGATTTAAGTATAGAGAGAACTTTGCCTGAAATATAGAAAGCAATATCACCAGGTTTTACTGCAGAGCCATCCCCGGAAAGGATTTTTAGTTGCAGTTCATGGTCCACTGTATGGAATACCTCTTTTGCAACCCTTATTCCTGCAAGTATGCCGGTTTGTTTAATAAGTAATTTTGCTTCACCATATTCATTATCAGCAATGCATGCGAGCGATGAATGGTCGCCATCGCCAATATCTTCACGGAGGCTGTTAAGGATCAGGTCTTTAAGAAGCTTATCTTCCATTGTCAGGTTCAATACGTATCTGGTGTATAAGAAGCTCCTGATCAATTTTTTTAAGGAGAAAATATACACGGAAATCACCCTTTTCAGTTTTAAGGTTTCCTATTGCATATTGTGCATCATTTTTAGCCCCCTGATGACGGATTGTAAAATCCTTTGTCCTGTATTCGTTGAAGAAATCCCTGAGAATTGTTTCCGCTACATTCTTTTTATAAAAATCTTCCTTGTCGAGCAGCAGAAGTTCAACAGTGGAATTAAGATATTTCGATAGCTCAGCGGCATTCCCTGCCTTTATTGCAATTGATATTCCTCCCGGAATCCTGGGTTGCTCCTGGGCATTGCCGGTAAGCGTACTAAGAGCCAACAGTACTACCGGAATTATTCTGGAAGATTTCATCATAATATAATTTTGATTTTAAAGGTATGATGGTACCACACATGATTGAAAATATTTTTCAATCGTGTTTAGCTTCGCTGAGCTCGCAAGCTCGGTTGTGATTGTTGTCAATCATGGGTGTTTCATCAGATTGTTTTATTAATGACGTGTATTTTAACATTGCCTTACAAATTTAACACTTATTTGTTTAATGATCTTCTCATATCATTGATATAGTTTTTTCTTCACTGAAGTTTCTGATGTTTTAAGTCTGCATATTTGTTATTTTTGTAATGACTTTAGATTAAGAATAATCAAGAACAGGGTACTATTTGATAATGAATTACATGAATCCGCTAAACACTCACAACCTAAGCCCCGGAGGGGGGTGAGTTCACGAAATACAACATATGAAGATAGTATTATTGCAGACAGGAAAAACCTCTGATAAAAATGTTTCGGAGATAGCCGGTCTGTATTCCGGACGCATAAGTAAGTATTGTTCCTTTGAGACCATCACACTTCAGGATATCAGGAATACAAAAAACATGCCGGTAGAGGAAAAGAAGAGAAAAGAGGGAGATAAAATTATGCAGAGTCTTAACACTGATGATCATGTAGTACTGCTTGACGAGTATGGCAAGGAGTACCGGACAATAGACCTTGCTGTATGGCTGGATAAGCTATTCATGCTTTCGAAAAAAAGACTTGTCTTTATAATCGGAGGCCCATGGGGGTTTTCAGATGAGGTTTACCGGAGGGCTGATCAGAAGTTGTCTCTCTCGCGTATGACTTTCCCTCATCAGCTGGTACGATTATTGTTTCTTGAACAGCTTTACAGGGCATTTACAATAATAAAGGGAGAGCCATATCATCACGATTAAAAAATGTTTCAGAAATGAACGGGATACGAAAGATTATATTACTTCTCCTGGTGATACTGGTCATGGTGCTTTTAGCCACCCTGGCAGAGAAGCTCTATTTTTCAGATTTTGAGTATCATTTCAGGACAAGGGTATTTAACAGGGTTCTGGCTGAGAAGCAGGTAGTTATGGATCGCTGCCTGGATGAAATGAAGCCGGTCCTGGCCAATAATGATCATCACGGCTCAATTTCCGAGAATAATATTTTTCTTGTTGCAGAGCAAAATGACATAACAATTCTGGAGTATATCGACGGAAAGCTTATATACTGGTCAGATAACGGATTTGACGTCCCCTATTATCTTGTAGATACAATATATAATAAACCGCTTATCTTTATTCAGAATGGGTGGTTTCTGACAAAAACCATACAGGCAGGAAATGAGATGCTTGTTGGTTTGATGAGGATCAGAACAGACCACGATTTTACCAATGACATAATCAGGAACGGATTTGAAAAGGAGTTCAGGCTTTCAGAAAAAGTAGGTATCAGTACCGAAGAAAATGCCTCTGAATATCATATTAATGATATGAATGGCAATTTTCTGTTTACTCTTCTCTTTCCTTCAAGGAAGGAGATTAGCTATCTCATTTATGTGCCACTGATATTATGGATATTCTCCTTTATATTCTTTGTTCTCCTGCTGATGCAGACTGCAAAAAGCATATCAGGCAGGACAAACAGCTACATCTCATTGCTTTTCCTTCTATTTTCATTTTCCCTTATATATTATCTACTCCTCCAAACAAGGCAACCAGCGGTTTTTTTCATTACTGAGCTCTTCTCTCCATACAGGTTTTCCTTAAACAGCTTTATCCCATCGCTGGGTCACATATTTTTGTTTTCATTTCTGTCAGCTGTTTTTGCATATGTTTTTTACCGTGACTTTCCCTTACCGCGTTCGTTAAATGGAGAAAAGATTAAACCTTATATTTCCTCAACTCTCTATCTGTTGTCAGGCGTAGTAGCTATAAACATATTTCATTACATTTTCAGCCAGCTTATTGCCACTTCAAATATCAGCTTTGAACCTTATAAAGTTTTGGAATTAAGCTGGTTCAGTTTAGCCGGGTTTGTTGCAGCATTTTTTTCCCTCCTGGTCCCTGTATTTATAATCATGAGGCTGTTCAGGGACGGGGGTTCCATGCGATGGACTGAAGTTACCGGCCCGCTTGCAATATCTTTGGCTCTTCTTGCTTTTTTGAATAAGGATGATTTTTCTATCCTTATCCCACTATCGGGTTTCTGGATAGCAATAGTTATGACAATATGGATAACTGCCCGAAGGAGAACAGGTTTGTTTAATACTTCAGTTTTCCTCTCTTTACTCTTTGCATTATACTCGCTTTACTTTATTACCATTCTGTCTGAAGAGAAAAGCGATGAGAATCTCAAGATACAGGCTGTCTCCTTTTCAACAGAAAATGACCCTGAGGCTGAACATCTCCTTCTCGATATCTGGCCGGAGATATCGACGGATACAATGTTGAAAAGTATGATGATGGCAGAATCTTTTAACGAAAACAGAGAGGACGTTGAAAAGATATCAAACTATATCGGGGATACATATCTCAAAGGCTATTGGAGTAACTACAATTTCAGTATAGTTCTATGTTCAAATGATGAGATGCTTACTATAGGAACAGCCGAAACCTTTATGGAAAACTGTTTTGGATTCTTCGATTCCAGGACAAAAATGAACGGGCATAAACTGACAGGGACAGAATTTTATTCTATTGATAACCAGGGGGGAAGGGCATCTTACCTTGGCAGACTTTACTATAAAACCGGCAGAAAGTCTGAACATGGACTCTTTATTGAACTTTACAGCGACGTTAATGTATTTCAGCCTGGCTATTCAGAACTCTTACTTGATAAAAAGTATCATAAATATGCAGGATTGAAAGATTATTCCTTTGCAAAATATATTAACGGTGAGATAGTGCTTCAAACAGGTGATTTCCCATATGACAAAACTGATGCAGAGTATGTAGACAAGCTGGCCGATTACAGGATCTTCACTTCCGACAAATTCAGACATATACTTTATAAGAATGGCAGCGCTACAGTGGTACTATCACGACCGGAAGTTACTACAGGTGATTTAATGATCTCATTTGCCTATTTGTTTGCTTTCATACTTATCTTTTCAAATCTGGTAATCCTGCTTATCAGGATGCCTTCTTTAAAAAGTCTGACCTCTCTTAATCTCCGGCAAAAATTGCAGATTTCTTATACAGGGATACTTTTATTCGCCTTCATTATGATAGGGATTGTTGTTTCTGTTCTGACTATCAGGCAGTATCAGTTGAAGCACCGGGAGAACATTAAAGAGAAGCTGAATTCGGTTTACCGGGAGCTTGAAGGCCGACTGGCATCAGAGGACAGGATCTCAACAGACTGGCGAAATGATTCTTATTCAAATCTGAATGAATTTCTTATCCGCCTTTCAAACGTCTTCAACACCGATATTAATTTGTATGATCTAAACGGTTTTATCATTGCTACTTCGAGGCAGGAGATCTTTTACCGCGATCTTATAAGCAGGAGGATAAACAATTTGGCGATGATCAATATGAAAGATTTTACCCGAAGCGAATATTTCCAGAATGAAAAGATAGGCAAGCTTGAGTATATTTCAGCTTATGTGCCCTTTTATAATAATGATGGACAGGTGCTGGCATATCTTAATCTGCCCTATTTCAGGTTACAGAGCGTGCTGGCCAATGAGATATCCAATCTGCTGGTTGCTGTTATTAATTTCACACTACTGCTGGTTGTAATTACAATGAGTTTAACAGTATTTATCAGCGGAAGACTTACGGCACCGTTGTCAATGCTCAGCGTAGGACTTGCCTCAGTGGAGCTGGGCAAGAAGAGCGAACATCTTTCATATAAGGGGAATGATGAGATAGGGGAGCTCGTGCGTCAGTATAACAGAATGGTTGAGGAGCTTGAGGAAAGTGCCTGGAAGCTTACTAATTCAGAAAGGGAATATGCATGGAGGGAGATGGCCAAACAGATCGCTCATGAGATCAAGAATCCGCTTACTCCCATGAAGCTTAATGTTCAGCAGCTGCTCAAATCGTGGCATGATAAGGTTTCGGGTTTTGACAAGAAAATTGAGAATTTTTCAAAGAACCAGATCGAGTATATCGACAATCTCTCAACTATAGCTTCGGCTTTTTCTTCATTTGCCAAGATGCCCGGGAATAATCCTGCCGAGGTAGACCTTAACGAACAGATAAGGACCTCACTGGAACTTTACAGAAACAGTGACAATGTACGATTTGAGGTTGAATGGCCTCATGAGATCAGGGTGATAGTTTTTGCCGACAAAGAACATCTGAACGGGATCTTCTCTAATCTTATCAAGAATGCAATACAGTCAATTCCCCAGGGATATGAAGGAGTTGTTGGAGTAAGAACTGAGATCAGGGGTAACAGGATTGTAGTGATAATTTCGGATAATGGTACCGGGATCCCCGAGGAGCTCAGGAACAAAATGTTTACCCCTAATTTTACAACCAAATCCTCAGGTATGGGACTGGGATTATCTATTGTAAAACGCTATGTTGAGAACGCAGGTGGAAGAATATGGTTCGAATCGGAGAGCGGCAAAGGCACAATGTTCTTTGTTGAACTTCCGATCAAATATACTGTGGAAAAACCAATCTGAAAATTACCTGTCAAAATTGCGATTGAATAATTCATTAAATTAGCTATATTAGCAGATCATTAGAGCTAAATGACAGGAAGGTCAGAGTTCAATATAAAATCTATTTTCCTCACTGTGCTAATCCTTATGGGGTTGGAGGTTTTTTTATTCTCACAGGATAAAAAGATCAGCAATATCATAAACATTTATAAGAAAGTTGAAGCCATAGGGGCAGTCCCGCATGATAATGTCACTTTGAATGATGTTAACGGTCTGACTGACGGCGATACCGTACTCCTGATACAGATGAAGGGAGTAGAAATAAATGTAGTTGAGGGTTCAAGTTTTGGGTCATTCAAAGATCAATATGGATATCCTGGGTTCAGTGAGTTCCTGATTGTTGAATCGATTAACACTGGGACACGAAATGTTGTATTTACATCAAATATCATAAACAATTTTGATATTAAAGGCACTCTTCAGCTGGTTAGAGTCCCATACTATAACTCAGCAACGGTTACATCCACTCTTACTTGCCAACCATGGGATAGTATAAGTAAAACTGGCGGAGTTTTAGTTATGATAATTGGAAGGACATTATCCCTAGAAGCAGATATTGATATTTCTGGAAGGGGATTTATTGGTGGAATAACAACACAGGGTGACGGAACCTGCATAGCTTCAGGATCAGGACTGGACGATTTTGGTTATGCTGCTAGTTACTCGAATTCAGGATATAAGGGTGAAAGCCCTGCATCAAGGGGGTTCCTTGCTCCTGGAAATATTCCTCCATTATTCCCAAATTATGCCAAAGGTAAGGGGAGTAATTTTACCGGTGGTGGTGGGGGAAATGGAAGATTTTCAGGAGGGGGCGGAGGGTCTAATTGGGGGCTGTTTGGAGGAGGAGGAGGAACTGAAGATCCAATTTGTCCGCCTCCTCGTGCTGGTGGATTAGGAGGACGTTCAATTAAAAATACTGATGTTGATCAGGGTTTCTTTATGGGCGGAGGTGGAGGTGCTTCAACACATGGTATTGGAGTAACTACTGCAACTCCAGGAGGTAGTGGAGGTGGAATCATAATAATAATATGTGATACTATTAAAGGGAATGGTAATATTATTACAGCCAATGGAGGAACTCCAAATAGCTCTTATCCATCAATACCTTTTAATACAAATGCTGGAGCTGGTGGTGGTGGTGGTGGTGGCTCAATAGCACTGTACCTTCAGAGTTATTCTTCAAATACTTCAAGTGCCCTTACAATTTCGGTTAAAGGAGGAAAGGGAGGTAATACTGATAACACCTGGGGCGTAGGTGGAGGAGGTGGAGGAGGACTCATTTTAACTAACAATCTTTCCAAACCTGCCAATGTTGTTAAAGACTTTTCCGGAGGTGCTGGTGGAACAAAATCAGGTGGATCTGGACAACCTGGGGCGAGTGGAGATTCTGTCATTACATATACTCCTCTTCTCAATGGATTTCTCTATAATTCGATCCGGTCCCAGGTTACAGGCGACCAGGTTGACTCGATTTGTTCGAATATGCCTTTTGGGGTGATATCAGGTACAATTCCATTCAGCGGTACTATCCAATGGCAGAGCAGCATAACTTCTGAATCGGCAGGCTTCACAGATATTTCAGGTGCTACCAGTAAAGATTATTTGCCGGGAATTCTGACGCAAACTACATGGTTCAGAAGGGTTGTCACTGATGCTGGTCCTCCGGTTATTATTGATATAAGTAAACCGGTAAAAATAATTGTTCAGCCTTTTATTAAAGATAATATTATCGGCGATCCTGATACTTTATGCTATGCCCAGGACGCAAAGATGCTTGTTTCAAAGGCAGCTCTTCAGGATGGTAATGGCATATACAGCTTCATGTGGAAGGTAAGCGTTGACAATACGCTGTATTCAAGCGTTGCCAATACTGACAATACCGAATCGTACACACCGGTGCCGGGACTTACACAGACATCCTGGTTCAGGCGCACTGTTACCTCTGGCAGATGTGTTGACTCATCAGCCATAGTAAGGATAAACGTGCTCGATACTATCAGCAATAACAAAATTTTAAACGCTCCTGAAGATATTTGCTTTGGTATGACCTTTACGGATCTTACAGCTACTACCACCTCAACAACTCCTGCTCTGTCGGGGGGGGATGCTTCATACAGGTATCTCTGGGAAAGCAGTATTAATGGCACAACCTGGGGATCCGCTCCCGGGGTCAAAAACCTGGCAGATTATTTTCCTGAAGAACTCCCGGAAAGAGCTCCTCTCAATGAATATAAATTTCGGAGGGTCGTTAAATCCGGATCGCAAAATGTTTGTGTCAGCACGAGTCCCGAGATTCTTCTGAGGGATTATCCCGTACTTACCAATAACTATATTGTAACTGCTGAACAAAATGTATGTTCTGGTTCAGCTCCATCATTGCTTACGGGATCTGATCCGCTTAACGGTGACGGTACTTACACCTATATCTGGCAGGACAGCTCAAAGAGCAACCCTGTGTGGACTGATATTACAGGTGCCGCACAGCGTGATTACCAGCCTCCGGCACTTACAGATACCACAAGCTACCGAAGGAAAGTATTATCTTCAGCCTGTTCAGATATCAGCAAGTCTGTAAGGATTAATGTTCATAAACCGCTGACAGATAATATAATCTCACTTCTTTCCACTGGTACTGATACCGTCATCTGTGACGGAGCCAACCCAAACAGATTAATTGGCACCTTGCCAACAGGAGGTACAAATCTGCCAGGTGATTATGCTTATGAATGGCAGTATTCGACAGATAATTCAATATGGAATCCGGTCGCGTCCGGTACAACACAGGGCTATGATCCTCCTGCACTAAATGTTACAACTTACTACAGAAGAAAAGTACTTTCCGGAGCATGTATTGATATTAGCGCAGAAACAGTAAAGGTTGAAGTCCTTCCTCTTATTACAAATAATACACTTACTGACCCGGCTGTAACATGTAAGGATTATGTCCCGGATCTGCTTACCGGGTCGGCTCCTGCAGGAGGTGACGGTAGCTACTTGTTTTTATGGGAGCAGAGTGTTGATGGAGGTACTACCTGGATCTCAGCTGTTGGGGTAAACAATGATCCTTCAGGTAATTATCAGCCACCAGCCCTTGGCGTGCCAACAAAATATAAAAGGAAAGTGACATCCGGGGCTAATAATTGCTGTTCAAGTCTTTCAAATATTATTGAAGTATTGCTCAATACAAATCCTATGAGTGCCATATTTGCAGGACCTGATACGGTTCTTTATTCGTTTGATAATTATTATCAGATGAAGGCAAGTCCGATTTTTGACACTCCTGCAACAGGAAGTTATGAAACAGGAAAATGGAGTATTATAACAGGCACTGCAGATTTTGATAATGATACAAGGAATGATACAAAGGTTACTAATCTGTCTCCCAAATTAAATTCATTCTTATGGACTGTCACTAACGGGCCTTGTATTAATAAGGACACGGTAAATATAACGATCGAGGAAATCATTATTCCAAACGGATTCTCCCCAAACAATGATGGTATTAATGATGTATTTGAAATCCTGGGTCTTGATATTAATAATCAGGTTGTGGAGCTAAGCATAGTTAACAGCGCCGGGACAGAGGTATTCTACAGCTCGAACAGGAATGGTAACGATAACTGGAGTAACTGGGATGGCAAGAATTCAAAAGGTGTTGATTTGCCTGAGGGTACATATTATTATATTTTGAAACTGGAATCTAAAGAAGTTCCGTCGTTGAGGCCACATAAGCCAAGCGGATTTATAGTATTAAAGAGAAGATAGAATTGGGCATCTTGAAAAATATAAAAATGGCCATGAGGTCCAGCAGAGTTTATAGCTGTGTTTTCACACTGCTGTTTCTTTGCGTATCTGGAAATGTTGAGGGGCAATCTTCATCCGATACAAGCGGTAGTATAAGCCTTGCATATCCGGTTTACAGCCAGTACCTGCAGAATGGGATGGTGATCAATCCTGCATATACCGGTACACGGGGAGCACTAAGCGGATTTCTCTCCTACAGGAAACAATGGCTGGGAACAGCAGGCGCCCCTGTACTTCAATCCGGATCACTACATGCACCATTTAAAAATGATAAGGTTGCGCTCGGACTTCTTGTCCAGTTCATGCAATATGGATATACTAATACGACAAGTATTTATGGCAGCTATGCATATCATATAAGGCTGGCAAAAGGAAAGTTATCGTTTGGATTACGGGGGGGTGTTGATATAGCAAACAGTGATTTTTCTGATATTGTGACCTTGCAACCTGATGAGGTCTTTACAAAAAACGATGACCCTTATATTCTTCCAAATGTGGGAGCCGGAGTTTACTATTTCAGTGACAAGCTTTTTGCCGGAATTTCCATCCCACAGTTTATGAGCTATAAGAAAACTTCGGCAAATACAATTCAGGCTTATCATAGTATCAACGATTACGATTTTATTTTTTCCGGAGGTGGTTTGATAACTTTCTCTGATTTTTTCAAGTTTAAACCTTCGGTTCTTGTCCATTATGCTCTTGATGAGGCTGAAAAAATAAAGCAGTTTGATATTAACGGCAACTTTATACTTGCCGATGTTATATGGCTTGGCGGATCATGGAGGACCAATGAGGAGGTTGTGGTTGGTATTCTGCAATTCCAGATTAATCCTCAGCTTATGTTTGGTCTCTCATACGATTATCCCTTAGGGCGAATGAGTACTTACTCAAATGGTTCTGCAGAATTTGCACTCAGGTATGAATTTGGCTCAAAGGTAAGCGCCGCTAATCCAAGGTACTTTTAGAATTATGACAGCAAGGTACGCAAATATAAAACTGATAATTCTGGGGTTACTGATTTTTTCATTCAGTGCAGCTCAGCAGCCTTCGCTATATTCAGTTAAGAAGTTGCCTTTCAATAAGAATTTCTATAATGAGATCTCGCCTGTAATAGTAAAGGATGGCCTGGTATTTTGTTCCGACCAAAGATTCAGCGGCATCAAGGATCGTACTTCATATGACGGAAGAAGGATTTATAATATGTACCTGGCAGAACGTATCGATACTTCTGAATGGAGAGCCCTTAAGGAAGTTAAGAGTGAAAGAACAGAGAAATTCAACAGCGGGCCATTCTGTTTCACCCCTGATGGAAAAACAGTCTATTTTACAAGTGAGATTGAAACAGGAAAACGGGCGCGAAACAGGAATTTCAGAAATTACAGCGGTATTTTCATTGGTGAAATGTCTGGCACTGATCTTACAGGTGTCAGACCCTTCAGGTACAATAATTCGGGTTATGATGTTGGACAGCCATCAGTAAGCAGTGACGGAAAGTACCTGTATTTTGCCTCAAATATGCCGGGTGGGGAGGGAGGCTCGGATATCTATTACTGTGAATTTATTAACAATGAATGGTCAGCCCCGGTTAACCTTGGACCGGTAGTAAACTCATCTGCCTCTGAAAATTATCCATATCTACATCCAACTGGTAGACTATACTTTACGTCAAACCGGACAGGGGGGATAGGGAACCTTGATGTATATTCAGCTATTAAATATGAAGGCAGATGGGAAAAACCTGTGCTTCTTCCGGAACCTATCAACTCAACTGCTGATGATTTTGCATTTGTCTCGGAAGCGGGTCAACAGAAAGGATATTTTGCCTCAAACCGTGAAAGTGATGATGACATATACAGCTTCACCTCACTGATAAGAAGAATGGATGTCTGTGATACTCTCCAGGAAAACAGCTACTGTTATCGTTTTATGGAAGAGAATGCAGCAAAGCTTGATACCACGCCTTTCAGGTATGAATGGAAATTTGGTGACGGGAAAAAAGCTGTCGGAGCTGTTGTTGAACACTGCTATGATGGGCCCGGTGCATATCTCGTTCAGCTTGATGTTGTGAACCTTATAACAAAAGAGGTGTTGTATAATGAAAAATCAGATTCTCTGATTATAACAGATATTGAACAGCCTTATATATCAGCTCCCGAAATGGCAAATGCCGGGCAGTCACTAAAACTGAATGCTGACAAAACCTATCTTCCGGGCTGGAATATATCACAGTATTACTGGAATTTTGGTGATGAATCAATACAGATTGGCAAAGAAGTTGATAAGACATATCTGAAACCTGGTACCTATAATGTACAGCTCATTGTAACTGAAGAGGCATTGCCGGGTTTAGAACCAAGAGAGAAATGCATTTGTAGAAATATTACAATATCACGCCAGCCCTGAGCCGGAAATGACTAATTTTGAGGTAAATGAAATTTAAAAGGTCCACATATAAAATATTGATTATCATATTCTTCCTGGGGATAGTGATTCCCTCTCAAGTATCGGCACAGGCAGTACCTGGTAAAGATGAGAATATTCCATTCCTTGTCACCTTCGGTAAGGAAGGAAAGACATCATGGGGAGATGATGATTTCAATCAGATATTTTTCTTTTCAATTCCAAAAGATTTCACGCAGCAGTTTTTTATAAGGGTCTTTGATCCCGACTGCGGAGGGGAGCATGATGAGATCCAGGGAGATTTTAATACCAAGACAATGTTTTCGGTATATGGCGGAATAGGAGCAGATCCGGAACAGCACGAAGAGGCCAGGGGGCTAGAAAACGGCTTGAATTACAAGACTGGAAACCTTCTTGCTTCCAGAGTGTTTGGGACCGAAGCCCGATATGATAATAAGTATTATTCATTTGGTCCTCTAAATCCTACTGAGGGAGAATTCAGCCAGAAATGGAACAGCTATATCTTTAAAGTTGTAATAGAGGGTGTTGCAGGTGATGACGGCAACCTCTACCGGTTCTTTCTTAGCCGCGATGCCAATTCCAACCTTGCAATTGAGGGAGCTAATGCATTTACATATGAATATACATTCCGCATGTGGAACGATTTTAAAAGTATAGCGCATATCTATCCTTATGTAGATACTGGTATAGTATCAATCAGGCAGAGAAATTTTGACTGGGATAACGATGGAAAAATACTGATTGTTTCAAGATACAAAAGGGGTATTGAAGTACCTCTATCCAATGAGGATAACTGGATACAATCACTGATACCTGTTGAACCTGCCGAGATAAATTCCTCACTCGATTTTCAGTTTCATAAGAGACAGGGTGAACTTGTAAAAAATAACAATGTTGTGATTACGCTGCAGAACCAGAGAGGAGATGCCCTTAAGTTTTACAGTTCGCCAATAGGCGGAGTGCCGGTTTATGTTCCTAAAACATCAGTTACCAAGATAGATCCGAAAAAATAATGGAGTCTCTCAAGAGATCTGACAAAATGCCGAGAACGATATACAGCATCATCTGTTGCCTGTTTGTATTTTCGGCAATGCTGCGTGGACAGACTCTGAGCTTCAGGAGCTATGATGTTGAGAGAGGTATTCCGAATTCCTTTATTTATACTCTTGGCCAGTCTAATGATGGATATCTGTGGATTGGAATGGGAAATGGTCTTGCCATGTTTGATGGCTTTGAATTCTTCAGAGTAGCATATCCTGATTCAGCTTCAGGCAGATATGCCACCACTTCTTTCAGGGATAATTCAGGAAGGTTATGGTTTGGATGCAGCGATGGGAAGGTATATTATGCTGAGGGCAGGTCTCTTATCGATGTTCAGTTATCCAATTCAAAGAGTATAAGCGATATAATATCAGGACCTGATGAGATGATTTATGTTATCCCACAGGGCGGTTCTATCTTTGCCATTAATACTGCTGATCCCTCGAAGACTGTTCAATACTCTCTTTCTATCGATCCTGTAATGTTTTCAGGATGTTTCACACATGGAGAAGAGCTCCTTATTGGTACACAGGAGAATCTTCTTCTTTGCAGGTTAAAAGCCGATTCTGTAAGAATAATTAATGTGGTTGAAGGGTTTGATTATTCTGCAATAACTGCTATACATCCAACTGAAAACCCTTCTGTCTTTCTTATTGGCACTGATGGGTACGGGCTCTTTAAATTTACTGTTTCAGGCAGCGAGAACAGCCTGGAGAGATTCAGTGGCCATCCTGAGTGGGAGACACTCAGTGTTCAGGAAATTGTTGAAGACAGGGATAAGAACATCTGGGTTGCAACCTTTGGCTCCGGTGTAATCGAGTTTAAACTTACATCCGACATTAAATCGGTAAGGAATGTACTCACTTATGACATAAGTACCGGTCTCAGCAACAATGATGTTAAAACTTTTTTTCAGGATATTGAAGGTAACTACTGGTTTGGAACCTATGGTAATGGAATACTGCTGCTTACCTCATATGCATTCGGGTTTTTCACTCCCGGCAGAACCAGTCTGGAGAACAATATAATTTATGTAAACAAGCTGGGTGACAGATATCTGTTAGGCACTCCGTCCGGATTCCACATTTTTAATGCGGAGAAAGGAGTTTCTGAATCCTTCACCAACCTGCTGCGATCAACGGAAGATATTGATATTACATCTTATTTTCTTGATAAGGAGAAAAACCTATGGATAGGCACTGCGGGAGGAGGTTTATATGTTAGGAGAAATACCGGGGTTACCAAACTCTTTTACCGTTCAGGTGATTCAGGAGCCGATAATATACGTGACGTTAAAACCGATGAATACAATGTATGGCTTGCAACTATAAACGGGGTATTTGTAATTAACAGATCAACAGGCAGCATAAGAAAGAAGTTTGACATAAATAACGGTTTGCCACATAGCAGTATTAATTCAATTTTCCTGGACAGCGAAGGAAGAGCTGTTATCGGGATCAATGAGGGTGAAAGAGTCTTTATGATCGACCGTAATTTTGATATTATTACTTCTGAAGGGACCATGTCGGGAAGTACTTTAAACAGAATGCAGGCAATCAACCAGGGAAAAGACGGGTCAATATGGATATCAACAAGGGGTAATGGAGTATTTAAATTACAGAATGATACAGTATCCCCGATTGTAAGGTCAAATGAATTGTTTTCGAACTATTGTTATAGTATACTTCCTGATTATGAGAATAATATATGGATCGGACATGAAAAGGGATTTTCAAGATACAATCCTGTAACAGGTAGTATAAAAACATTCGGTGTCGATTTTGCCAAAGGAGGGCTTTGCAATCCTGGCGGAATGTTTGAGTCATCCGACCGGAAAGTATTAATTGGAACAACTGAAGGACTGATTATCTATGACAGGATGAGAGATAATCGCAGTACAATACCTCCTTTTACAAATCTGAATTATTTAACTATAAATGATAAGAGGTATGATTATCAACCCGTTTATACACTCCCTTATAAGAAATATAATATAAGGCTGAATTTTGTAGGGATAAATTTCAGTGACCCTGAGAAAGTGTATTACAGTACTTTTGTGGAAAATTTCGATGAGACCTGGAGCAGATTCAGCGACACAAGGGATATTCCATACAGCCTTGGTGACGGTAAGTATAAATTCAATATTATTTCTGTTAATCAGGATGGTGCATCTCAGAAAGATCCATTATCATTTACTATTCTTATCAAAAAGCCATGGTGGAGAACATGGTGGTCTATATTATGCTGGATAACCCTGTTTACAGGCGTATTGGTTTTGATTATTAAAATCAGGGAGAGATCGCATAAGAGGATTCAGGAATATCTCGAAACAGAACTGGATGCACGTACCAGTGAAGTAATGAAGCAGAAGGGAGAGATTGAACTTCAGAATCTTGAAATAACCGATAGTATCAACTATGCGAAAAGGATACAGACAAGTATTCTGCCTGATTATGGGAAGCTCAGGGATGCTTTTAAGGATGCATTTGTAATATTTCAGCCGCGTGATATTGTCAGCGGTGATTTTTACTGGTTTGACAGACTTGATGAAGATAAGTTTATTCTGGTGTGTGCCGATTCAACAGGACATGGAGTTCCCGGTGCATTTATGTCGATGATAGGCTCAACTCTCCTTCAGGATATAGTTTCGAGGCAGCATGTTTCGACACCCTCCCAGATTCTTACCCTTCTGGATAAGCAGATTTTCTCTACTCTTA
Source organism: Bacteroidales bacterium (assembly GCA_035531395.1). GTDB lineage: Bacteria > Bacteroidota > Bacteroidia > Bacteroidales > VadinHA17 > LD21. The sequence goes on along the minus strand of DATKTA010000026.1, from coordinate 125,928 downwards.
ACCAGAATGTTGAGCTTGGAGTATCAAATGACGGAATGGATATGGTAGTGTGTGAGTTCAGCATTAAGAAACGTCATGTCAGGTTTGCTTCAGCTATGCGACCGGTAATTATTGTTATTGATGGAGAATCATTCTATATCAAAGGTAACAGATCTTCGGTAGGGGGAGAATCAGTGATGGAAAAATACTTTGATGACCAGGAATATTATCTGAATGAAGGGGATACTATTTACCTGTTCTCCGATGGTCTTCCTGACCAGTTTGGTGGTATCGACGGCAAAAAAATGAAAATAGCCAGGCTTAAGCGCCTTATTGAACAGGTTTCAAACAAAACAATGGTTGAACAACAGGAGTATATTTCTAAATTCTTTTCTGATTGGAAAGGTGATTATGAACAGGTGGATGACGTACTGCTGATTGGCGTCAGAGTATAATCAACAGATTTCTAACGGGTATAGATATTGTTCTCAGCCACAATTATTTCAACTGTCTCCTCCGTGTTACTGATATTATCAGCCCTGTCTTGAATATAAAATTCATATTTGATTGTATCGCCCGTATTATATGTCTGGTAGATAAAAGTTACCGATATAGTCCCTTTTAATATCTGATTCTGCCCCAGCCTTTCCATATAAGGAATCCTGTAGGAGGAATATGGGAGAAGGGGATCATATTTGTCTGATACCTTCACCATCGATCCATCTTTCTTCCTGTATAATTCAAGGTGAAAGTTGGTAGTATCCTGTTGCGTTCCTACCGGTGCTCCTAGTCCCAGATCGCCATCGCCATCTTCAAACCTGAAAATAAGTCTGCCACCTTTTGAGATGTTACCCAGAATATCAAGTGTGTCAAAAATTTCGAAACTAGTAAATTCTATACTAGGTGTGGGGGGCAGTTGCACCACCTTGAAGCATCCGGTTGACGCAGCAAGTATTATTGTTAGTATTAGAGCAATTCCTGATCGTTTCATCTTTGTAAGGCAATAAACCTGATTTAGCAAAAATCACACCAAAGATTATTATTTTTTTCTGAAAAATATCCTTACAGGAACACCAGAAAAATCAAATAGTTCTCTCATCCTGTTCTCAATATATCTTTTATAAGGTTCCTTAACATACTGAGGCAGGTTACAGAAGAAGGCAAACGCAGGTGTATATATTGGAAGCTGGGTTACATATTTTATCTTAACATACTTTCCCTTCAAAGATGGAGGAGGATTGTTCTTGACTATTGGCAACATAACCTCGTTCAGCTTTGCTGTTGTAATCTTTCTGTTTCTGTTAGTGTTTACAATTTCAATGAGCTCAAGCACACGGTGAATCCTCTGCTTGTTGATTGCTGAAATGAATACTATAGGGTAATCGATGAAAGGGGCAGTTCGGTATCTTATTTCCTTTTCATACTTTGTAGTTATATTTACCTCTTTCTCAACAAGGTCCCACTTGTTTACAAGAACAATCATTCCTTTGTTATTCTTCTGAATAAGTGAGATAATATTTAAATCCTGCGCCTCAATACCTCTTGTAGCATCGAGGAGCAAAAGGCATATATCAGAGTTTTCAATTGTTCTGACTGCTCTCATCACCGAATAGAATTCAATATCCTCGCTTACCTTTGCCTTTTTTCGTAGACCGGCTGTATCAACGAGAAGAAAATCGTGATTGAACTTTCTATACCTTGTATATATAGAATCACGAGTAGTGCCTGCTAACGGAGTAACAATATTCCGTTCTTCTCCGAGCAGTGAGTTTACCAGCGATGATTTTCCGGCATTTGGTCTTCCAACTATTGCTATTCTTGGAATCTCAGGTATGAACTCAGGCTCTGAATCAGGAAGATTTTTTACAACTGCATCAAGAAGATCACCTGTCCCGCTTCCGTTAATTGAGCTTAAAGGGAAGTAATCACCAAGACCAAGATTATAGAATTCAGTTGCATCAGGTAACCTTTCATTGTTATCCACCTTGTTTACTACAACCAATACCTTCTTATTGTATCTCCTCAGGAGTATGGCAACTGAATTATCAAGGTCATGAATTCCTATTGTCACATCTACCATAAACAGAATCAGGTCTGATTCTTCTATCGCCAGCAAGACCTGTTTGTTGATCTCCTCTTCGAAAATATCATCGGAGTTCTGCACATAACCTCCTGTATCAATAACGGAGAATTCAACACCGTTCCAGTTAGCCCTGCCATAATTACGGTCGCGGGTAACACCGCTGGTTTGATCAACAATTGCTTCTCTTGAATCGGTAAGCCTGTTGAAAAGTGTTGATTTTCCTACGTTAGGTCTGCCAACTATTGCTATTATTTTGCTCATGTACAAATCATTCTATCTGTAACCAAACTTCTTCAGCATGGATGGTTTATCCCTCCAGTCCTTAGATACTTTAACATAAATCTCCAGGAATACCTTTTTACGGAAGAAATCCTCCATATCATGCCTTGCTTCAGTTCCAACTCTCTTAAGCATAACCCCTTTATGTCCTATTAAAATACCTTTCTGGCTGTCGCGTGCAACATAGATTACTGCTCTTATCCTGATAAGGTTTTTTTCCTCAGTGAAACTTTCAATTTCGATTTCCACTGAGTATGGGATCTCTTTTTTATAGTGAACCAGGATCTTTTCCCGGATGATCTCCGATGCAAAAAATCTCTCTATCTTATCTGTAAGCTGATCTTTCGGGAAATATGGTTCTCCCTCGGGCAATTTTGAAAGTATTGCATTCAGGAGAGTATCAAGATTGAAATTTCTGAGACCTGAAACCGGAATCACCGGAGACTGAGGAAACAGGTTATGCCAGATACCGGTAATTTTTTCGAGTTCCTCCTGGTTTGAAAGATCTATCTTGTTTACAATAATCATGACAGGTATTCCTGATTCCTTTATCTTTTCGATGTACTCTCCTTCATGTGCTGTTTTTTCGTTAACATCGGTAACATAAATTATCAGGTCAGCATCAGACAATGCAAGATTCACAGAATTCATCATTGTCTCCTGCAACTTATATTTAGGTTTGAGTATCCCGGGAGTGTCTGAATATACAATCTGAAAATCATCACCATTGACAATACCCATAATCCGGTGACGTGTAGTCTGTGCTTTTGATGTTATTATCGAAAGCTTTTCGCCTACCAGGGCATTCATTATAGTCGATTTACCTACATTCGGATTACCGAGAATATTTACAAAACCAGACTTGTGACTCATCGCATTAAAAAATCCCCCTTTTAAGCATGCCAATCTCCTTTTCAGAAAGAAACCTCCATTTTCCTCTTGGCAGGTTCTTTTTAGTCAGGCCAGCAAAATAAACTCTGTCGAGTTTCTTTATTTTATAGCCCATTTTTTCAAACATCCTCCTCACCACTCTGTTCTGGCCGGAATGGAGTTCAATGCCTATCTGGGTCCTGTCTTCAGAATCGGCATATGATACAGCATCAGCAACTATTTTTTCGTCATCAATTTCAATACCTTCAGTGAGCCTGAAGAGATCATTTTTTGGTACCGGTCTGTCAAGAAAAACATGATATATTTTTCTCCTTTTATATTTGGGGTGAGTAAGCTTTCCCGTGAGTTCACCGTCATTTGTAAGCAGAAGGACACCCGTAGTTGCCTTGTCGAGTCTGCCCACAGGATAAACTCTCTCCCTGAAATCGCTTCCGAGCAGGTCAAGGACAGTTTTATCTGCATGAGGATCTTCAACAGTTGTTACATAATCTTTGGGCTTATTCATCAGGATATAAACCTTCTTTTCAGCAGTGAGCTTTTTATTTCTGAACCTTACATCATCATTATATGTTACCCTTGTACTGAGGTCTGTAACCTTTTTTCCGTTAACAGTTATCATCCCGTTCCTGATGTGTTCATCTGCATCCCTCCTGGAACAAAGGCCACTGTTTGATATAAACCTGTTGAGCCTTATTGGGGTTTTGTTTCCGGCATCAGGTTTTTTCTTCTCCATTTCAATTAATTATCAGGGTGCAAAGGTACGATTATTTGGTGATAATCCGATTTGGCGATTTTTTTGCAACTTTGTGTACTAAGGAAATAAATTATGGCTCTAGTAAAATCTATATCAGGAATAAGGGGAACCATTGGTGGAAAACCCGGAAATAATCTGACACCACCCGATATTGTCAAATTCACTTCAGCTTACGGAATATGGCTTAAGAGAAGGCATGGACGAGAGGCTCTTAATGTTATTGTCGGGCGTGATGGCAGGAAATCAGGAAGCATTGTAAACAGTATTATTGTTGCCTCTTTGCGTAGCCTGGGCATTAATGTCACTGATCTGGGTCTGGCTACAACTCCTACAGTTGAGATTGCTGTTACAGGCTCTGGTTCAGATGGGGGTATAATCATTACAGCAAGTCATAATCCGGCTGAATGGAATGCGCTGAAACTCTTAACTGAGGCCGGTGAATTTTTATCCGACTCAGAGGGAAATGAAGTTCTGGATATTGCAGCAAAGGAGGATTTTGAATTCTGTTATGTTGACTCACTTGGGAAGCTGGCCTATGATGAAAGCTGGAACAGGAAACATATTGATCAGATACTTGGACTGGAACTGGTAAATGTTAAATCAATAAAGGAGGCTGGTTTTACCGTTGCAGTGGATTGCATCAATTCTGTCGGGGGAGTTATTGTGCCTCAGCTTCTTGAATCACTAGGTGTAAAAAAGGTTATAGAACTTAACACAACACCCGATGGCAATTTTGCTCATAATCCGGAACCTTTGGCTCAAAATCTGAAAGATATTTCAGAACTGGTTGTTAAGGAAAATGCAGATATTGGGATAGTAGTTGATCCTGACGTCGACCGTCTTGCAATTATAAGTGAGGATGGATCAATGTTTGGGGAGGAATATACATTGGTGGCGGTTTCAGATTATGTCCTGGCAAGCACTCCTGGCAGCACAGTTTCCAATATGTCATCATCAAGAGCACTCAGGGATATAACCGAGAAACATGGTTGCCGGTATTATTCGGCTGCCGTTGGGGAGGTAAATGTGGTGGAAGAGATGAAAATCAGGGAGGCAGTAATAGGAGGAGAGGGTAACGGTGGAGTTATTTATCCTGCTCTTCATTATGGCCGCGATGCCCTTGTCGGAATTGCAATGTTTCTGTCACATCTTGCAGAGGAAAAAATGAATTGCTCCGTACTAAGACAGAAATATCCTGAATACAAAATGGCAAAAAAGAAACTGGTGCTTGATCCTTCAGTTGATTTTAATAAGATACTATCTGCTATTAAAAACAGTTTCCCGGGTCACCGTACAGATGAAAGAGATGGCTTATGGATTGAAACCACTACAGGATGGGTGCAGGTAAGAAAATCAAATACTGAACCAATAATGAGAATTTATGCAGAAGGGCGAACAATATCCGAGGCAGATGGTTTAGCTGATAAGGTGATAGAAATTGTTAAAAATGTTTAAACCTGTTATTATTTCATTAATCAGGGGAATAAATTAAAAGTTGTTGCTGTCTTGTAAGTAAATCTGTTAAGTTAAATGAAGGTTAATTATTGTTAAGAGATGTTACGCAAAAGCACTTTTTAATACTTTTGCTCGGTTTTAAATAGTATATAAATTTATAATATCAAATGAAAAGAACGGTCATTATTACAGGAATTGTATTTGTTGTTGCAATCATTGTCCTGATAATTTTCAATAAAGCCACCTCCAGAAAAGATATTGCAAATCTCTACACTGAATCAAAAAGAGGACAGTTCGATATCATAGTTAACACAACAGGGGAACTTCAGGCTGAGAATTCTACCGATATAAGAGGGCCAGAGTTTACACGGGCCAGGAATGTAAGGGTAATGGATATAAAGATTCAGGACATGGTCCCGGAGGGGACAGAAGTTTCTGAAGGTGATTTTATTGCAAGCCTTGACAGAACTTCATTTGATAATACTCTAAAAGATGAGTTTGAAAGGCTTACGACATATCAGACAAACCTTGAGATGAAGATACTTGATACTGCAGTTACTCTCAGTAACTTAAGAGATAATATCAAGAACCTCAGGTTTACTGTAGAAGAGGCGGAAATAACACTTCAGCAGTCGAAATATGAGCCGCCTACCACAATCAGGCAGGCTGAGATTGCACTGGACAAGGCAAACCGATCCCTTGATCAATCCATCAGAAGCTATTCACTGAAGGTAGAGCAGGCTAAATCTGAAATGCGAAATCAGAAGAACCAGCTTACGGAGCAGCAGCAGAGAGTGAACGACCTGCAGGATCTTCTGGCAAATTTCAGAATCACTGCTCCTTCACCGGGGATGGTTATTTATAAGCGCGACAGAATGGGGAACAAAAGAAAGATAGGTTCATCAATAAATCCCTGGGACAATGTTGTTGCAACACTTCCCGATATGTCATCAATGTTGTCGAAAACATATGTCAATGAAATCGACGTCAGTAAAGTCAAACCCAATCAGAAAGTGGAGATTGCTGTTGATGCCTTCCCCGAGAGGTCATATACAGGTAGTGTAATCAGTGTCGCAAATATTGGAGAACAACTTCCTAATGCTGATGCCAAAGTATTTGAAGTTCTGATAAAAGTTGACGGATCTGACCCGATCCTCCGACCTTCAATGACTACCGGTAACAAGATCATCACCAAGACCATAAATGATGTTATATATATCCCTCTCGAAAGTGTTCAGGCAGGGATTGACAGTATTCCTTTTGTTTATATGAAAAACGGCAATAAGCAGATTGTTGTTCTTGGAGAATCGAATGAAAATAATGTAATCATTGAACAGGGTCTGGCAGAAGGAACTCAGACCTTTCTCAGTACACCTCCGGATCCTCAAAAGTTCAAGCTTACAGGAGAGGACCTCATTGCTGTTATCAAAGAGAAAGAGCGTGCAAAGAAAGATGAAGAGAATCGTTTAAGGGAAGAAGCGATAAGAGCAAGAGAACATAATCAGAGAATGACATCTTTTGGTTCTGGTCAGGCACCATCACCTGAAATGATCCAGCGAATGGGAGGGGGGCAGGCAGGTGGCCAACGTGATACTGCTGCCATGAGAAGGATGCGTATGACGGGTACTCAGACAGGATCCGCAACAAGAGACACCTCTGTGAGGCGCTCTAATGTAGTAAGACAGGTGGAGGCAGATAAATAACTGGATTTTACTGCGAATTTCAATCAAATGTTTAAGCAATTAACAAGGAAATGAAATGCTAAAGTTTATCTTAAGATATTTTCATGATATTGAGATAGCTGTTGAATCGATAGTTTCAAACAAGCTGAAATCAATATTGACAGCCCTGGGTATCATTTTCGGTGTTGCTGCTGTTATTGCAATGCTTGCAATTGGTAAAGGCGCCAAGCAGGAGATCATGGATCAGATGAAGATGGTAGGTGTAAACAACGTTCTTATCAATCCTGTAATTCCTGATAAGTCGTCCTCTTCTGAAGAAGGAGAAAAACAGCAGAAGAAATTCTCAAGGGGTCTCAATATGCTGGATGTAGCTGCAATTAAGGAGACACTCCCTTCAGTAAAGAGAATAAGTCCCGAAATTTCATTTAACTCAACAGCAATGATGAACGGGGTAAAATACACGGCAAAGCTTGTGGGAGTCTCTAATGATTATTTTGAATTATATAATCTTCCTCTTGTTACGGGCACTTTTTTTAACGATTATCAGGAAGAGAATGGTATCCAGGTCTGTATAATCGGAGCCAATATCAGGGCAAAATTCTTCAGTAAGCTGGATCCTATAGGACAGTATATAAAATTCAATGGCATCTGGCTGAAAGTAATAGGCGTACTTCAGAAGACAAATGTGAGCCTGACAGGTTTTGAAGAGAAAGGGGTAAATGTTTACAATGATAACATCTATATCCCTGTTCATACAATGCTGATAAGATATCAGAACCGTGCTCTGATAAATACCAAACTTGTTTCAGAAGCGTCGAATATGCAATTTTTTGGAGGAGGCGTTATGATGGCAAGGATCGTATCCAGTAGTTCTGATGCTGCATCAGATTCCGAAACAAACTATAACCAGCTCGACAGGATAGTTGTCCAGGTAAATGAAACAGAACAGCTTCAGCCTACAACAGAGATCCTTAGTCGAATGCTAACAAGACGGCATTCAGGAGTTAAGGATTTTGAAATTACGGTTCCTGAACTTCTTCTTAAACAGCAACAGAGGACAAAGGATGTTTTCAATATTGTGCTCGGAGCAATTGCCAGTATTTCACTTATTGTAGGAGGTATTGGTATTATGAATATTATGTTTGCTTCGGTTATGGAAAGGATCAAGGAGATAGGAACCAGGATGGCAATCGGTGCAAAAAAGATGGATATAATTGTACAGTTCCTCTCGGAAGCAGTTCTTATTAGTGTTTCTGGCGGATTTATCGGAATATTTTTCGGGGTTGTGATGGCAAAGCTTATCGAACAGATTGCCGGAATAATGACAATAGTATCCTTCTTCTCAGTATTTATTGCATTCGGCGTTTCAGCAGCTGTCGGAGTAATATTTGGTTACTCGCCTGCCAAGAGAGCATCAGAAAAGGACCCAATTGAATCATTGAGATATGAATAACTTTTTAAAAATGAGATACTTAAAATTCATTATCATAACAGCTTTGTTTATTTTTTCAAATCTCCGGTCAGAGGCCCAGGAGATAAAAAAGCTGACATTTGACCAGGTAATCAAGCTTTCAGAAGAGCAATCACCGAATGCACTTATAGCAAAGCACAGGTTCAGGGCAAGTTACTGGCAATACAGGACATTTGTGGCTCAGTACAGGCCATCATTGACTCTTTCAGGCACTACTCCTGATTTTAGTAACTCATACGACAAGGTGTGGAATTCTACCACAAACGGATATGAATATCGTACTTCCAATACAGTAAGTAATCTTGCATCTCTTTCACTGGCGCAGAACATAGGTGCTACTGGAGGCACTATATCGCTTCAGTCAGATCTTACTCTTTTTAACGATATTGAAAACGGAAGCAGAAGCTATATTACCACCCCATTGAGTGTGGGTTTAAACCAGCCTATCTTCAGGCATAATGCTCTAAAGTGGCAGAAGAAAACAGAACCTCTTAAGTATGAGGCTGCAAAGAAAACTTTTCTTTCTAATATTGAAACTGTTCATCAGCAGGCTGTTTTTTATTTTTTTAATCTGGCAACTGCACAGATAAACAAGCAGATTGCTGAAATGAACTACTCCAATGCAGACACACTTTGGAGGATAGCAAAGGGAAGATACGACCTGGGAACAATAGCCGAAGATGAACTTCTTCAAATGCAGCTTTCGTGGTTAAATTCAGAAACAGCCAGAAAAGAGGCTGAGATGAATCTGAGAGACAGAGAGATACGTATCAGATCATTTCTCGGATTCAATGAAAGTGTAAGGCTTGAACTAATTCTTCCGACATATATTCCTGATCTTCAGGTAAACACCCAGGAGGTATTTGACTTTGCAATGGAAAATAATCCTGAAATGATTAACCAGCAACTCACACTTCTTACCGCCCAGAGCAATGTTGCCCAGGCCAGGTCTGAGAAAGGTCTGAATGCCAATCTCATTGCATCATTTGGGTTACGTGATCGGGATTATGATTTTGGATTGGCATACTCTGATCCCAATCAGCAGCAGAGAGTGAGAATAGGTTTTACAATGCCGATACTTGACTGGGGACTTGGTCAGGGAAGATACAGAATGGCGCAATCAAGCCTTGAGCTGGCAAAGGTACAATCACAACAGGCAATAATTGATTTTCAGCAAAACCTTTTTCTTGATGTCGAACAGTTTAACCTTCAGTCTACACAGGTTGGTATTGCTGCAAAGTCAGATACTGTGGCTATGAAGATGTTTGAGGTTACAAAGCAAAGATTTCTTATCGGAAAAATACCAGTTCTTGAATTAAATAATGCTGATACTAAAAAGGACCAGAACAGGAGGGCATATGTTCAGGCGCTTCAGAACTACTGGTCATATTTCTATAATATCCGTAATCTTACTCTGTATGACTTCGTAAACAGAAAGTCTCTGGATACTGAATATGACAAACTTATAGAGTAAAATACTTTACTTATTATATTATTGTTCTGCCTGCTGAGATTTTAAAGCAGATAAGAGGAAATCCCTCCCGGGAAATCAGTGATGGAGAAGGAATAAAAGAAAAGACTTTTTTTAACTTTTCTTCACCTGCTGTGATTTAATCATCTGCTCAATAAATTATAGTTTTTATAAAATTTTAATATCTTTGCGCCTCGATAATGGAGAACACAGAAAATTTAATTCAGAATAATTTCTAAACAGAAAACAGATGCAGAATAAAGCAGCAATCATCGTTCTGGCTATTGCATTGGCACTGGTGTCAATTTACCAGTTGTCTTTTACCGGTGCTACCTACATGGTTAAGAAGGAAGCCAGAGAATATGCAAAGGGCAACCTTGTAAAGGAGATGGAATATCTTGATTCAATCTCCACCCTGCCAAAGGAAAAATGGAGTTTTCTCGGAAATACTTTCAAGGAGTGTCAGAAAAAGGAATTAAACCTTGGACTTGACCTTAAAGGAGGGATGAACGTAATACTTGAAGTATCAGTAGAGGATATCCTCAGGGCCCTTTCAAATTACAATACCGATAAAACTTTCAGTACTGCTCTTGAGAAGGCAAAACAGATGCAGAAAGAGAGTCAGTCAGATTATCTGACACTTTTCGGTCAGGCATTTGCAGCCACAGATCCCAATGCAAAACTGGCTTCAATATTCGGAACTATTGAAATGAAGGAAAAGATCAATTTCAACTCCAGCAACGATGAAGTTCTTAAAGTTCTTGACGAAGAGGTTTCTTCTGCAATTGATAACGCTTTTAATATCCTCAGAACAAGGATTGACAGATTTGGTGTTGTTCAGCCTAATATTACACAACTTGCAACTAAAGGACGAATACTTATAGAATTACCTGGTCAGAATAATCCCAAGAGAGTACGTGAGCTGCTGCAGGGTACGGCTAACCTCGAATTCTGGGAGACATACGAAAATGGTGAGATTATCGGGTATCTTTCACAGGCCAATAATCTTTTAAAGGAGATACAGGCCAATACAGAAAAGGCAGCTGTTACTGAAGAACAAGCTGTAAAAGCTGCAGCTGATACTTCAAAGAAAGAACAGTCACTTCTGGATATTATTGAACAGGATACAACCAGACCAGCTGAAGCCACAACCCGTGAGGAGTTTTCTCTTCAGAATCCTTTGTTTGGAGTTTTAAGCCCACGCGTTTCTCCTGAGGGTCAGCCTTTACCATCAAGCATGGTAGGACTTGCCAGTTCAAAGGATACTGCAGAAGTTAACAGGATGCTCAATATGAACCAGGTAAAGGCTTTGTTCCCAAGAGATGTCAAATTCCTCTGGAGCCAGAATCCTTATAAGTATGATCCGACAAAAACATTATACGAGCTTCATGCAATAAAGATTACCACCAGAGATGGACGTCCACCACTCGATGGAGATGTAATTACATCTGCCAGAACATCATCAGGGATTACCGGTTCAGAGGTTAAGGTTGATATGTCGATGAATGCAGAAGGCGCTAAGATATGGGCCCGGATGACCCGTGAGAATATTGACCGATGCCTGGCTGTGGTACTTGACGGTTATGTTCGCTCTTATCCAAGAGTTCAGAATGAAATTACAGGTGGAAATACAGAGATCACAGGCGACTTTACAATTGAAGAAGCAGATGATCTTGCCAATATCCTTAAATCGGGAAAACTCCCTGCTCCAGCGAGGATTATTTCTGATACAGTTGTCGGACCTACACTTGGTAAGGAAGCAATCAGATCGGGGTTCATATCATTCCTTATTGCTTTTGCGTTTGTCCTGATCTACATGTTATTCTATTATAGCAGAAAAGCAGGTGCTGTTGCAGATGTTGCCCTTTTTGGAAACGTATTCCTGATTTTCGGAGTACTATCATCACTTAGTGCAGTCCTTACTCTTCCCGGTATTGCAGGTATCGTTCTTACAATGGGTATGGCTGTTGATGCCAACGTGCTTATCTATGAGCGAATAAGGGAGGAATTAAGACACGGAAAAAACCTGAAGATTGCAATATCAGATGGTTATAAGATGGCCTATTCAGCTATTATTGACTCCAACGTGACCACATTGCTGACAGGTATTGTACTATATGTCTTCGGAACCGGACCAATAAAAGGTTTTGCAACGACTCTTGTTATAGGTATCCTTACTTCATTGTTTACTGCAATTTTTGTAACAAGAATAATTTATGAATCGATACTAAAGAGAAATCCAAACTCAAACCTTACATTCTCAATCAAACTTACTGCCAATATTCTGAAGAATACTAATATCGATTTTATTGGAATGCGTAAGTATTTCTATGCTGCATCTATCTTTGTGACGGTAGTAGGGATAGGTTCACTTTTTGTCAGAGGACTTAACCAGGGAATAGATTTTACAGGTGGTCGTACATTTGTGGTAAGGTTTGATGAATCTGTAAGAACTTCTGATGTTGCAAAGAATCTTGACGGAGTATTTGGTGAGTTGCCGCAGGTTGTTACATTCGGTAGTGATAATCAGGTTAAGATTACCACTAAATACAGAATCGAAGAATCAGGCGTTGAAGATGAGGTTGATGCGAAACTTTACGAAGGTTTAAAAGATATTGCAGGGGGCAATGTCAGTCAGGAAGAGTTCCTGGCAACAAACCTTAAAAGCTCGGAGACGATTGGACCGGCTATTGCAACTGACATTAAAATTAAAGCGATATATTCAGTAGTAATAGCGCTTCTAATTATCTTCCTCTATATATTTATGAGGTTCAGAAACTGGCAATATGGATTTGGAGCTGTGGCTTCAGTTTTCCATGATACTTTATTTGTTATTGGTTTGTATTCCTTACTATGGGGATTTATGCCTTTCTCTATGGAAATAGATCAGGCGTTTATTGCTGCTATTCTTACTGTTATAGGGTATTCAGTAAATGATACAGTTATTGTGTTTGACAGGTTACGGGAATATATCCCGTTGTATCGTAAAAGACCCTTAAAGGAAACTCTTAATATGGCTATGAACGCTACCCTCAGCCGTACTATCAATACTTCTCTTACAACCTTCCTTACGGTTGTTTCAATATTTATTTTCGGGGGAGCAGTTATCAGGGGATTTGTTTTTGCTCTTATGATTGGGATAGCTGTAGGAACATATTCTTCAATTTTTGTTGCCTCCATGCTTATGTACGATACAACAAAACAAAAAGGATAAAAATCTTAAGGTGATTTAATATGATTTAAAAAGCCGTTTTATGACGGCTTTTTAAATTTTGACCGAATAATGACATTATGAATATCGTTAAACTTTTCTAACTTTGTCGGACGTTATTTAAAAGGACGATAAATTTTCCTGACATGAGCGGACCTGAGATTTTTGTTATAATCATTATTGCACTTCTTCTCTTTGGAGCTGAGAAATTACCGGATATTGCAAAAACTCTGGGTAAAGGGATGCGTGACTTCAAGAAAGCCACTGATGAAATAAAAAGGGAACTTGAGACCAGTACTGCAGATATAAGAAAAGATCTTAATGAAGTAACTGATTCGATAACTAAAGATGTTACAGATCTTTCAGAAAAGATCAGTAAAGATGTAAATGATGTTACAAGTTCCATTCAGGATGATATGAATAATGTTACTTCAGAGGTTAAGAAAGAAGTTAATGATGTTGCCAGTACTATTCAGAGTGATGCGGATGAGGTAGCTGAGAATCTGAAAAAAGGTGCAGATGATACACAGCAGACCATAAACTATGGAAATGATGTGGTATCTGATGGTAACTACAGGGGATACAGCGATTAGCCCTGTTAAATGGTGCCCCTCCATAATTTTTACCTATGATCAGAACCACTGGTATCACAAAAGCATATGGTGACCTGAAAGTTCTCAAGGGTATCGAAATTCAGATTGAGGATAGGGAGGTTGTGTCGATAGTGGGTGCAAGTGGTGCCGGTAAAACAACTCTCCTGCAGATAATAGGCACACTTGACAAGCCTGATTCCGGAAAGGTTTATTTTGACAGTTCCGATATCAGCAGGTTAAGGGGTAAGACTCTTGCATCATTCAGAAATAATAACATCGGATTCGTATTCCAGTTTCACCAGCTTCTGCCAGAATTCACTGCTCTTGAAAATGTTTGTATCCCTGCCTATATTGCAGGAAATGGCAAGGCAGATGCTGAGAAAAGGGCAAAAGAACTCCTTGGGTTTCTTAATCTTTCCGACAGGCTAGACCATAAACCTTCAGAGCTTAGCGGCGGAGAGCAGCAGAGGGTAGCTGTGGCCAGGGCACTGGTCAATAACCCATCAGTTATCCTTGCTGATGAACCTTCAGGTAATCTTGATTCTGAAAACAAGAATGAGCTGCACAAACTTTTCTTCAGGCTGCGTGACACCTTTGGACAGACAATTGTTATTGTTACTCACGACCGCCAGCTAGCAGATATGTCCGACAGGGTGCTCAAGATAAAAGATGGTATGATCGTTAATGAACTTTAAGGGCTTATTCTAAAAAGCTTCCGCATTAAATCCGAAATCTATTTATTCTGTTTAATATATGAAGATTTTTTAATCCTGTTATAATCAGGCATTATATCTGCTTTTATTAAACTCCTCCTCAAGCTTGTCAGCAATATTTGCTGGATTAGTCAGAGGCATATCTTTTGTGGATTTCTCATATTCCAACAAATCTGATTTCTTTCTGTTACTGAATTTTGGCAATATTGATCTGTTGGTTGTTTTTAAATGATTCCCCTGATCATCCACGATAATGATATTCGGACGAAAAACCCCCTCACGGCCAATAAATTTTTCCATAATTCCTTCTGCTTCCACAAATTCCTCTTCTGTTGCCCTGCCAAGAGCTTCATATTCAATGATCTTTCTGTCGTCCCAGGTTGAAACCGAAGCATAGCTGTCAGATATTCTGTTTTCAATGCCATTGTCGATATTAAGAGTATCATGACCCGATGGCATAAGCAGAACCTTTCCGCCACCACCTTCAATATTTGCAGCATATCGCGGTAACGTAACTCCTGAGATCCATCCCTGAAGATGCTTCATCAATATTTTGCCGGTCTGAATGGGCGAAATAAAATGAACAATTCCTTTTTCTTTATGACACTGCAATAAATAATAGGGATGGACACCTATCCAGAACATTCTTCTGAATGTTTCAGCCAGAATCTTATAATCATCATTAACATGATTAAGAAATACAGTCTGGTTTCTTATTGTAAAGCCATGATTCCTGATCTTCTTAACTGCAATAAAGAGATCTTCAGTTATTTCATGAAAATGATTTATGTGAGTCATGAAATAGACATTCTTCTCAAGATCTTCACTATACTTATTTGCCGATTCCTTTATTTTATCCAGCAGTTCATCCGTTACAGCCATTGGTAATACAACCGGGACCCTGGTAGCAATTCTGATTGACCTGAGGTGTGAGATCTTACTTAACTCTTCAAGAACATAAACCAGCCTTCTTTCACTTATCATAAGAGCATCACCACCCGTAACGAGCACCTCATTGATATTTTTGTTATATCCGATATAAAATAATCCTTTGTTGATCTCTTTAAGATTGACTTCAGCAGTTGTGTCGAGCGATTTTGATCTCTGACAATGAACGCAGTATGATGCGCAGCTGGTGTTTTCAGCCACAAATAATGCTATCCTGTTGGGATATCGCTGATAGGCTGCACCGTATGATCTTAAACTCTCATCCATCGCTTCTTCAAGCCCAGCTCCGGGAAATAGAAGGTTTGCCGGAGTTGGAACCGACTGCCAGAATACCGGATCAATGAATTCTCTTGAATTTTCAGATGTCATAACAGGGGCAAAGGGATTTTCTGCCATAAGAGAGGCATAATATGGAGTTATCCTCAGAGGTTCCTTGCCTTCGGCATCAAGTGTTTCCACAGTTCTTCTGATCTCAGCTTCCTGGTAAGTGCTAAGGGAAATTACTTTTTTCAGCTGGTCTATAGTCCGGATAGAATTTACTTTCTGCCATTGAGGATCTTCCCATTGTTCGGGTTTAATGTTTTCCCATAACCTGATTGAGTTAAATTTACGCGGTTTATATAGTATATCGTTGGATCTTAGCATCTAAGGCATTTATGTTTAATAAGATATTTTGTGAAGTTACAAATTTTTCGCCGGAGGTACAAGCCAGACCATATCCCATTAGCCAGGAATATTATTTCATAAAATGGAAATCAGTCGTACCTTACATTTAACCAGCAGCAATGATAATATAATACCTTGTTTATTACTTTTATAACAAAATGTCTTTAGATTTCCTTTAGAATTTATAAGTTATTTTATATCATGAAAATTCTAATAATTGAGGACGAAATTGAGTTGCTGATCGCAATCAGTAATTATCTTACAAAAGAGAGTTTTGTTTGTGAACTGGCTGAGAATTTCAATAAGGCGATTGAGAAGCTATCAATTTATGAATATGATATTATCTTACTGGATATTACACTGCCAGACGGAAACGGTCTTGATTTGCTCAGCTCGATAAAGAACCAGTATTTGAACCAATAATAAAGGAAATAACTATCAGAAATCTCCTGGAGAATGAAGATGAGGTTTTTCTGGAATATTCTAACAAGATCTGTATTAATGATACGTGGTATCAGATTAAATTGCGTCAATCTGCTTTTGAAAATGAAGACCTGATACTTATACTGGTACTGACACTTTTTATTTTGCTGACAGCTGCATTCATCATATCAAATATCCTTACCAGGAGAATGAATAATATAGTGTGGGCTGGATTTGAACATAATCTTAATGAGATAGAAAATTTCAGTTTAATCTCTGAAAAGGGAATTATGCTTAAAAAATCAGATATTGAAGAGTTCGAACGACTGAATAATGTGGTAGTAAGTCTAACCAGGAAACTTAAGTCCGATTACCATGTTCTTAAAGAATTTACTGAAAATGCCTCTCATGAGATTCAAACACCACTCTCAATTGCCCTAGTCAATCTTGAAGAAATAATTCCGGATGAAGAAAAAATGCGCCTCCTGAAAATAAATCCGATTCAGATCATTGATGTTCTTCAACAAACTGGTTTCATAAAATCAAACGGATATACTGCTGACTATAACAGGCTCTATCTTACTGTAATAGACGCCACTCTCAAGAATAAACAAGAACTCCAGGATCTTGTTCTCTTCAATAATGGTGTAAGGAACATTAAGGTAAGTGACATTGCAAAAGTTGAAATATCTGAAAGGAATGAATATATAAAAATTAAAGCTGATGGCAGGGATGTGCCTTTAATAGCTGTTCTGAAGCAGCCAGAAAGTAATCTGATTGATGTAGCCGATCAGGTTTCTGCCAGGGTCAAAGAACTTGTAAATATTCTACCGGGCGATGTCGTTCTGAAACCTTACTATAACCAATCAGAATTCGTACACGACAGTATCAGAAGCATAATTGATGTTCTCTGGATAGGATTAGTACTTGCAATCGTGGTTGTGATAATTTTTTTGCGTTCTTTTAAAGCCAGTGGAGTCATTTTAATTACAATACCTCTGACACTGGCATTAACCTTTATTGCACTTAGTTTTTTAGGCTATGACTTCAATATTATGACTATAGGTGGCATAGCCGCAGCAATAGGACTGATTATTGATGATGCAATTATCGTTGTAGAGCAAATTCACCGGACACATGAAGAGTTTCCTGACAGAAAGCCCAGAGAACTGGTTGGCAAAGCCATAGGATTTTTATTCCCGGCAATGGTCAGCTCCTCAATGGTGACAATTGTAATTCTTATCCCGTTTGAGATGATGACGGGTATTGCAGGAGCATACTTTAAAATCCTTGCGATGACAATGATTATAACTCTCATTTGCTCATTCATAATCACATGGATCGGTCTGCCTGTATTCTATTTGCTTCTATCTCAGGATAAACCTCTGGAAAAAAATTCCAGTATTCATAAGATCAGAACTCATAAGTGGATTGAATTTTTCATTTTAAGACCTTTCATAAGTATTGCATTAACAGCTCTTTTTGTTATTGGGATTGTTATAATTATGCCAAAACTCCCCACAGGCTTTCTTCCTGAAATGGATGAAGGATCGATAGTTCTTGATTACACCACACCGCCGGGTACTTCGTTGGAAGAGACCGACAGGATACTAAACGAAGTGGATAAGATCATTGAAACCATTCCTGAAGTAAAAACATATTCACGTCGTACAGGAACTGAAATGGGATTTTTTATTACAGAACCATATAGCGGAGATTACCTTATAGAGTTAAATAAAAACAGGAAGCGAACAACCGATGAAGTTGCTGATGATATACGAAATAGAGTGGAAAGTGCTGTGCCTTCACTTATTGCTGATTTCGGCCAGGTTATAACTGATATGCTGGGCGATCTTATGCAGAGCGTCCAGCCGATTGAAATTAAGATTTTCGGAGATAATCATGATAAGCTGGAAGAATTATCAAGACAGGTTGCAGACAGTGTAAATAGCGTGCAAGGTACCGCAGACGTTTTTGATGGCATAGTTATTTCAGGTCCTGTAGTAAAAATTCTCCCAAATGAAGGAACTCTTAAACAGTATGGTATCTCAGTTGCTGATCTGCAGATGCAGGCAGAAGCAAGGATGGGAGGTATAATTGTCGGCTCTATACCTGAAAAAGAACAATTTACAGATATAAGACTTATTTATCCTCTTAACAATAAAACTCCTGTTGATAAGATGAAGGAAATGATGATCAGTACATCATCAGGATACTATTTCCCTCTAAATAAATTTGCTGAATTTTCAATCCAGAGTGGTGTATCTGAAATACAAAGAGAGAACCTTCAGACTATGGGTGTCGTCACGGCAAGACTTGATAACCGGGATCTTGGAAGTGTGATGAAAGATATACAGACGAAGCTTGAAGGGATTAAACTTCCATCATCTTATCAGATTGTATTCGGTGGTTCGTATGCTGAACAGCAACAATCTTTTTCTGAACTGCTAAGAATACTGATAATAAGTGTAATGCTCGTTTTTCTCATAGTCCTTTTCATGTTCAGAAGTATTAAGCTTTCCGGAATAGTCATCTTCATCAGTGCATTAGGTATTGCAGGTGGTGTTGCTGCTCTATACATAACAAACACTCCCTTAAATGTAGGCAGTTATACCGGACTGATTATGATAGTCGGAATTATAGGGGGAAACGCAATTTTTACAATCCAGCAATTTCTTACGGAGTTGGAAAATTCAAATGTAACATCCGCCCTTATTTATGCTATTTCAGCACGGCTAAGACCTAAATTAATGACTGCAACAGGTGCTATTGTGGCACTCTCTCCTTTAGCGCTGGGCATTGGCACAGGTGCTCAGATGCACCAGCCGCTGGCAGTAGCTGTAATAGGAGGATTGGTATTGGCATTACCTTTATTGCTGGTAGTACTTCCCGGCCTGTTAAAGTTATCCTTCAAGGACAAAAAATATGAAGCAAGGCTGGAAAATTAACTATTTATCAGTCATACTTTAAAATTCCTTTAGAATCCTTGTTTTAATTTGCCTGTACTATTATTAAACCATTTTAAAAATCAGGAAAATGAAAACAAAGATTTTAATTCTCGTCTCATCGCTTCTGATCTCAATTTCGGCATGGGGTCAAAATGGTAAAGATGTTCCGGCAAATGTCAAATCATCTTTCTCCCAGAAATTTTCAAGAGCGTCAGGAGTAAAATGGAGTAAAGAAAATGACAAAGAGTGGGAAGCAGAATTCAAGATGGATGGCAAAGAGTATTCAGCAAATTTTGATAATGCTGGTACCTGGCTTGAAACAGAATATGAAGTAGCAGTAAAAGAAATTCCTTCAGCTGTAAAAGCAACTCTCGATAAGGAATCCATGGGATTCAAAATTGAAGAATCGGCATTGTCAGAGACAAAAAATGGTAAAGCTTTTGAATTTGTCATCTCTAAAGGTGAAACAGAATTCGAGCTGTCTATTGATACGAATGGAAAGCTTTTAAGCAAGGAACAGTTAAAGGAAGAGGATGAAGATGATGAAAAATAAAATCCCGACACCTGAAATGACTTAAGTGCTAAGAAGCTTTTGATTTTTAGAATCTTTCAAACACACCCAGTCCAAATAGTGCAAAGTCATATTTGACAGGATCGAGAATGTCAAATTGCCGCAAATTTTTGTCTAATTCTGCAACTGCCTTCGCATCATTCTGATTCCTTTTCAGTATACCCAGCTTTCTGGCTACATTACCTGAATGGATATCAAGAGGACAGGAGAGGATCGAGGGTGATATTGTTTCCCAAATGCCCAGATCAACGCCTTTGTTATCCTTCCTGACCATCCACCTTAAAAACATGTTGATCTTTTTTGCCGCTGATCCTTTAAAAGGATCTGAAACATGTCTTTCGGTCCTTTTGCTGTGAGGTAATTCAAAGAATAATGAATGAAGTTTATTTATTGCAGGCTGAAGCGAGGTTTCATTCTTATGATTAATAAATATAGTTTCCAATCCTCCTTTGTTTGTGTAAATATGCTTTAATGCGGCGATAAAATAAATCAGATCTGTGGAATTAAATGTTCTGTGAACAAAACCCTCTAACCTATTGAGATCCCTCATATTTGAATTTACTATAAAATCATATGGAGAATCTTCAAGCAATTCCATCATCCGGTTTGCATTTCTCAGTATCATCTTCCGGTTTCCCCATGCTATTGTTGCAGCCAGAAATCCTGAGATTTCAATATCTTCTTTGTTGCCGTACCTGTGAGGTATACTAATCGGATCAGATTCAATAAAAGCTGGCCTGTTATATAACTCAACCTTCTCATCCAGAAACTCTTTCAGTTCTTCTTTTTTTAACTTCATTCCCATAATTTTGGTAGCACAAAATTAAGGAAATATGGTAAATAGCAGCAGGGATAATTCAGATCATCAGAGTAACCTGATTCCCTACCTTTTCAGCTATATAACGACATTGTCTCATGCATTGTCCTGAAATATAATTTTCCGTATCTTTTTTCTTTGAAAAATCGTACGTCCATAAATCACGACATGAAGTTGTACCAAATTCATTTCTGAACCATGCACCTAATTCTTCGCTATAATTTATTGCCCTGTTGAAGTTATTTATTTCCTCATTCAGGGCATTATTGTTTCTCTGTCGTAATAACCGGTTCATTTTTGCAACCCTTGAATAGCTTCCCTCAATTTTTGCTGATACGGAACTTAAAGCTATCACTCCTGCGGTAAGTGCACCACAGGTTCTGTTAAGCATTGCAATTCCTCCAATAAATAGCCATGTTGAATCAAGCATCTCTTTTGTGACCGGAATCTTATCTTTAATGTTATTGAGAACATTATGGGCACAATGAAATTTATTCTCATCGAACGTCTTCAGCAGCAATGAATACGATTTTTTGGATTCTTCGGACAAGCGGGAGGGAGCTGAAATTGCCCTGACATAAATATCATGGAAGTTGTACATTGCCTTCCTGCATGCATGCATACCCTGGTGACGAATCCTGCTGCAAACAGATGATCCGTTATAGGCATTAAACTCATTCAGATAAGTTTGAGCCTTGCTGATTAGTTCAAGCTTATCCGGAATTTCTGCACTTTCTTTATTCCGGAAACCAAGGAACATAATGGGTGCGGTCAACGCCCCGCATTCAGTATTGGCACCGGCAATACCTCCGGCCATTGCTCCGGAGTTCAAGACCATATTTTTATTCTGAATATTATTTATGTCCAGAAGTGTCTGCATTATGCTTGGCGCACAATGCCCCATCCTGAGGACATTGTTTATGGTTTTGATTTTTTTTGTGTTACAGGCTGTATAGCCAACAATACCGGCACTGCTAACAGCTGCAATTGCAATAATACTCTTTTTAGTGAAGTCGCGTCTGCTTAATTTCCCTTTGTCTATGTTGATATCATTACTCTTCATAAAAGGAATTAATATTTCAACTTTTAGGTTTCGGAATTATAAATATAAACCTGGATTATCCGGATGCTGAACAGAAATCAGATCACAGCTGTGGATTATAGTTATGTTGCCTTAACAATGAGTTAAACTATAAAGCAGGCTTGTTAAATAACTCCACTTTCTCGTAAAAACTCCTTATTTTCTCTCTTTTTAGTTTCATCCCGTTTATTTTGATTTTTAAGAATAGTGAAATAATGGTAGTTTTACCCACTCAGATATGTTTTATATTTTAGTTAGACAGGCTTGAGAAAATCCCATTTATGCCGAACAGCTGGTTCAGATTTAAGGAATTTATAATTAACCAGGAGAAATCAGCCTTTAAGGTTGGAACTGATGGAGTCCTGCTTGGTGCATATGCTAATATTACCAAAGCCGGGAGAATCCTTGATGTAGGTACCGGTACAGGTCTTCTGGCGCTTATGCTTGCCCAGCGAAGTAATGTGGAAATTGTTACTATCGAGCCGGATCATGACTCTTTTATTCAGTCGTGTGAAAATATTAACAGAAGCAGATGGAATGACAGGATAACAGTTGTTGAGACTACTTTTCAGGATTTTAATGATAGCAGGAATTTTGATCTTATAGTTACCAATCCTCCATTTTTTTCAGATTCAATCCGTAATCCGGATATCCGGAAGGCTGTTGCACGTCATGACGATATGCTTACTTCAGATGATATTCTGAAGAATTCCTGCAGATTACTTTCTAAAAATGGAAAGCTTCAGCTTATCATGCCATATGCTGAAGGTAACATCTTTATTGCTGAGGCAGCAGATTATGGGCTCTATTGCAGGGATATTCTGAAGATCAGACCTCTTCCCACATCTGAAATTAGGAGGTTGATACTAACATTCAGCAGGGAAAAGGTTAAACCTGCAGAAAAATTTCTGACTATTGAATACGGGAAGAGACATGAGTTTACTGAGGAGTATAAGAAGCTCACGGGTGAGTTTTACCTGAAGTTCTAGCCCCTCTTCCCCTCCTAACCAGGCGGGGTCAGGGGCCGATCACTAAATCATCTCACTTTCCGGAAGATCATACTCTTCATGCATTTTAATACCGAGCGATTTAAGTTCATTCAGGATCGGTATATAAATGGAGGGGACAACTGGCCTGTAAACACCGCTTAACATGATCCTGTTTTCCAGGATCATTCTTGCTGCAATGGCTGCCGGTAGTGCAACAGTTCTTGCAATAGCGGTATTGGTAGCAGGTGATCCATAGTCAATCATTGAAGATTTTATAACCTCCCTTGTCCCGTTATGATATGATGCCAGAATAATATGCTGAAGTAAAACCACATCACGCTCATTATCATTAAGCATCATCCTCTTTATCATTCTGTCAGAGGTAATTTCAAATGGGGTGGTTTCCTGGTAGTTAAGTTTTTCATCATCGAAAAATCCTAGAAAATCAAATGATTTCATTGCCGTTGATGATTCTTCAATACTGAGCTTAACTGCAAGATTTTTTCTAAGGTCCCTGTTTTCAATCCCTGCTCTTTCAGCAATGAATTCTGCATAGCTCATCCTGCTATAATCAGCTGCTTTGTCATCAAGCAGCTTAATGCTTTTCATCGCATCGAGTGTCTCGCACCATCCCTTGTAGCGGAAGGTTCCTCTGTACATTGTTTTAACTTCAGGGATGTCATATATTTCCCTGTAATGTATTGAGTCCCTGTTGGGGTAAACCTCAAGTTCGCCTATCCCCGGGAAATTATGGTCAAACCTGTCCTTAAAAAGATTCACAGCATCGATGAATTTTTCTTTACTGTTCTTCAGATAGAGTGCGCTGTTGCGGCTTGCCAGAATTACTCCCTTGGGACTCCATGTGAATTTGTATTTAAGAGGGTTATCGGCATGTTCGGGTGCAGGAAGTGCCCCGCAGAAAGAATAAAATTCTTCAATTTTTCCGCCTTTGAAGTGGACATAATCTATAATCTTCATTGCAGTCATGTGATCAATCCCCGGGTCAAGTCCAAGCTCATTAAGCAGAATTACTCCTGCTGCTTTTGCCGATGCATTAAGCATTCTCATATCAGGTTGAACATATGAGGTTGTAATAAGCGATCTCTTATATCTGATGCAGATCTTTGCAACGTCCAGGTGGTATTTGAATGGAAGAAGACTTACAACGAGATCATATTCAGAAATCATTTTTTCCAGTGCTGCAGGATCATCCATCGACCAGTCAACAGCAGAACCCATAGGATCTCCGTTAATAATTGCATCTGCCCGTTGTTTCATCGGTGAAGCGATCATTAATGGAATCTTTCTTTCAAGAAGATATTCGACCATAGGTTTTACAACCAGCCCTGCTCCGAGAATTAGAACTTTTTTCATATTTCTTTATGTGAATAATTTCACAATATAGAGAATACTCTTTTCAGAATAAATGATTTTTGTCTCCCCGAGTTTTATTAAATCCTTTTAAACACAGAGGACACAAAGTTTTCTCAGAGTGCACAAATAAAAACAATTACTTTTTCTTTGTGCACTTTGTGTTCGTGCTCTGTGTACTCTGTGGTTAAATAAAAAAGTTATATTATTAACAAATTTTAAAAAGACTTTCAATAATAACTGTCGGAGTGTATCTTTGTTAGATGCCCGATGATCAAGTTTTAATCATAAGCAACATAATATCCTGATGTCCGAGATCCCGAAGTATGTTGAAACACCGCTGATGAAGCAGTACTACAACATCAAGACCAAACATCCTGATGCAATACTACTTTTCAGGGTGGGCGATTTCTATGAAACCTTCGGAGAGGATGCTATAAAAACATCAGAAATCTTAGGGATCACCCTTACACGCAGAGCCAATGGGTCAGCCCAGTTTGTTGAACTGGCCGGTTTCCCATATCATGCGCTTGATACTTACCTGCCAAGGCTTGTAAGAGCAGGCCAGAGAGTGGCTATTTGCGAACAACTGGAAGATCCCAAGCTTACAAAAAAGATAGTAAAAAGAGGAATTATAGAGCTTGTTACACCAGGGGTTTCTCTAAACGAGAATGTTCTTAATCACAAGGAAAATAATTTCCTGGCAGCAGTTCATATCGACAAAAAGATAGCCGGTGTTTCATTCCTGGATATTTCCACCGGAGAGTTCCTTGCTTCGGAAGGTACAATAGAATATATTGATCAGATGCTTAGTAATTTTCAGCCGAAGGAGGTACTTTTCGAGAAGGGGAGGAGAGAGCTTTTTAATGAATATTTCGGTCCCAAATACTATACCTTTAAACTTGACGACTGGATCTTTACCCAGGAGGCTGCCAATGACCGGTTGCTCAAACAGTTCGAGACCAGCTCCCTGAAGGGATTCGGGGTGCATAATCTCTCATATGGTATCATAGCTGCGGGAGCTATACTCTATTATCTTGATATTACACATCATGAACAACTTGGACATATTACCAGTTTATCAAGGATCGAAGAGAACAGGTATGTATGGCTTGATAAGTTCACAATAAGGAACCTGGAGCTTTTCAGTTCACCCTATGAGGGAGCCAGAACACTTATTGAAATTCTTGATCACACAATTTCACCTATGGGAGGCAGACTCCTTAAAAGATGGCTATCACTTCCTCTCAAAGACATACAACCAGTTAATGAGAGACTTGATATTGTTCAGTATCTTTTTGAAAATAAGGAGTTTACTGCTGAGATTTCAGCGTATTTAAAGCAGATTGGCGATCTAGAAAGAATGATCTCAAAAGTTGCTGTCAGCAGAATAAATGCGAGGGAAGTTGTACAGCTGAAAAGAGCACTGAAAGCAATTGAACCACTAAAGGAGAAATGTATCGGAAGCGGCTGTCTTCCTCTTGTAATGCTTGCTGAACAGCTTAATCCCTGTATTACGATCGCTGAAAAGATAGAGAAGGAACTTAACCCTGATCCTCCAGCCCTTTTAAACAGGGGTAACGTCATTGCAGAAGGGGTATCTGAAGAACTTGATGATCTGAGGAGGATACTGTATAGAGGGAAAGACTATCTGGAAGAACTTCAGAAAAGGGAGACAGTGCGGACAGGAATTACTTCGCTTAAGGTAAGCTTCAATAATGTTTTCGGGTATTACATTGAGGTAAGAAATACACATAGAGATAAAGTTCCCTCTGACTGGATCAGGAAACAGACGCTTGTCAGTGCTGAACGATATATAACCGAGGAGCTTAAGGAGTATGAAAGTAAAATACTGGGGGCAGAGGAGAAAATTATAACTCTTGAAACAAAGCTGTATAATGACCTGGTTATGGCACTCCTCGAGTATATACCTCCTGTACAGCTTAATTCATCAGTTGTGGCAAGACTCGACTGTTTGCAGTCATTCGCGGTTGTCTCTTCAGAGAATAACTATATCAGACCTTTACTTGATGAAACAAGAAAGCTTGAAATTTCAGGAGGGCGTCATCCGGTTATTGAAAGGCAGCTTCCGGTTGGTGAATCATATGTACCGAATGATGTATTTCTCGATACTGACGATCAGCAGATCATAATCCTTACTGGTCCTAATATGTCTGGTAAATCTGCACTTCTGAGACAAACAGCCCTGATAGTCATTATGGCTCAGGCAGGTTGTTTTGTGCCGGTTGAGTCAGCTAAGATAGGGATGGTTGATAAGATCTTCACGCGTGTTGGAGCTTCTGATAACATTAGCCTGGGAGAATCTACATTCATGGTCGAGATGAATGAAACTGCGAGCATTCTTAATAATCTTTCAGACCGGAGTCTCATTCTCCTCGATGAGATAGGAAGAGGAACCAGCACTTATGACGGGATCTCTATTGCCTGGGCTATGGTTGAATATCTTCATGAGAATAAGATGCGGGCCAAGACTTTGTTTGCCACTCATTATCATGAGCTTAATGAGATGGAGAGCTCTTTCTCAAGAGTTAAGAACTTCAATGTCTCTATAAAGGAACTTAACAACAAAGTTATTTTTCTTCGGAAAATTAAAAGAGGAGGAAGCGAGCATAGTTTCGGTATCCATGTGGCAAGAATGGCCGGTATGCCAAGAAGTGTGGTCAGCAGGGCCGATGAGATACTGAAGGAGCTTGAACAGAGTCACGAAAAGCAGGAGCTTGCAAAGCCAATTGCCGGTCTTGCAGATCACAGGGAGGGTATGCAGCTAAGCTTCTTTCAGCTTGATGATCCTGTTCTCAGGCAGATAAGGGATGAAATAATCGGAATCGATATAGATAACCTTACCCCTGTTGAGGCGTTAAATAAGCTTTATAATATTAAGAAACATCTTAAATAATATCTTACTTTAGAAATTATCAATAAAACCTTTTGTCATGAGTACTATACGAAATCTTTTTTTTATGCTCCCAGGAGCAGTGATTCTGATGCTTACCGGCTGTGGATCAGAAACTGTAATTTCTCCTGTGAAGCAGGTAAAACTAACCGATTTTGAACTTCAGTCATCATTTCTTATCCCTTCAACAGGGGAGGAAATATCAAACCCGGACTATCAGTCGAATGTTTACTGGTTCCCGGTTATGGTTCCATCAACTGTCCTGACTGGCCTTGTCGAAAATAATGTTTATCCTGATCCTTACCAGGGCATGAACAATATGTTTATCCCTGATGCTTCAGATGAATTCAATAAAAAGTATAACCTCGAGCAGTATAGCCATATACCAAATCTGCCAAATCCATGGAGCAAACCATACTGGTACAGGAGTGTATTTACTGTTCCGGAATCTGATAATGGACGTCATTTTCAACTGATTTTCAAGGGTATAAACTACAGGGCTGCAGTGTGGGTGAATGGTAAGCAGATTGCTGACTCAACATTGATGTCAGGGATGTTTGCTGAATACAGCCTGAATGTCAGCAGCCTTATTAAGCCAGGTCAGCAAAACGGTCTGGCAGTCAAGATATATCCACTTGATTTTGCCGGATTGCCTTCTGATGAACAGCTCACTGCCCTTTGCGATTTTTTCCCTAACGGCGGACCAACAGGTGATATCGGGAAAAATGTTACAATGCTCTGTTCAGTCGGCTGGGATTGGATGCCGCCTGTAAGAGACAGGAATATGGGTATATGGGCACCGATATTTCTCAGAACCTCAGGGGGAGTTACAATAGCATCTCCCAAGCTGGTTACAGATCTGCCAAATCTGCCTGATACTTCGCTTGCCAGGATCAGTCTTAGTCTTTCTCTTTTAAATCATACGGCAGCTGAAGAAAACGGGAAGCTTACTGTTACAATGACACCCTATAATTTTAACGGGAATCCTGTGAGTTTTACCAGGGATGTAAAAATAGGAGCCGGTAATCATATTGTTGTAGATCTGAATTCAGACAACACAAAAGAACTTGAAATTTCAAAACCTGTACTCTGGTGGCCAAATGGATACGGAAAACCGAATCTTTATCGCATCAGGATGCAGTACGCTAATGGTGGTGAAGTATCAGATGATACCACTTTCCTTTTTGGAATTCGCACAGTAGCTACAAAAGCTGTCGATGTAAATGGATTCATAAGACGCGACTTCTATGTTAATGGACAGAGAATTCATATCACAGGTGGCGCATGGGTTCCGGATATGATGCTTAACCGCGACTCTGTCCGGTATGACTATGAATTCAGGCTTTGCCAGAACTCAAATATCAACCTTGTCAGGATTTGGGGAGGGGGGGTTACTCCACGGGAGGAATTCTGGGATGCTGCCGACAGGTTCGGATTACTTATATGGTCTGATTTCTGGGTAACCGGTGATACACAGGGAGAATTCAAGGGGTCGCCCGATTGGCCACTTGAAGGTGATATCTTTATTAAAAATGTAAAAAGCACAATACTGAGAATAAGAAACCATCCAAGTCTGCTGCTATGGACCGGGGGAAACGAAGGTCATGCCCGCAGGGAACTTTACGATGTGATGCGAAACAGTATTATAACTCTGGACGGTACACGCCCCTATATTCCCAGCTCATCAGGTTTTGCAAGCCTGCCGGAAGGATGGGATGGAGCCTGGCCCGATAATATGCCTTCGGGTGTATACAGCGGTGGACCATATACCTGGAAAGATCCTAAAGATTATTATAACAGGGCAATTGCCGGTCGCGACTGGGTATTCAAGGATGAAACAGGCATACCTTCACAACCACCTTATAACATTATGCCAAGGATTATACCTGACCTTGTCTGGGATAGTAAAGCACCTTTCCCGCTAAACAATACCTGGGGATATCACGATGCAGCAACAGGCAACGGACGCTGGGATCTGTATTATGAAGAGATGGTTAAAAGGTATGGTGCACCTGTCAGTATGGAAGAATTCTGCGATAAGATGCAGCTTATGAATGCCACAGGGTACCAGGGGATCTTTGAAGCTGCCGGACATAAGCTAAATGATATAGGAGGTGTTATGCTATGGAAGCTCAATGCTGCATTCCCGAGTGTTGTCTGGCAGGTTTATGACTGGTATTTGCAGCCTAATGCCGGGTATTATTTCATGCAGAATGCTGTGGAACCGCTTCATATGCAGCTTAACCTGATAAGTAAAGATATACTGGTCATAAACAAGACCTACAAACAGGTTGCGGACTTTACTGCACAGATTGATGTTTTTGATATAGAATCAAAATCCCTGCTTCATGAAGAAAAAATAGTCAGTCTGGAAGAAACAGATGTAAAAATAACGTCAAATATTTCCCAGGTACTGAATACTAATAATGATGTAAGCTTTGTGCTGCTTCGTCTTAAGGACAAGGCCGGAAGGGTAATTTCTTCCAATACTTACTGGCAGTCGAAGAATGATGAGTACAAGATTGTAAATGGAATGACAGAAGAATCTGTTGAGGTAAAAGTTGCAAATAATGGAGTAAGCCGGTCTGAAAAAAGCTGGACAGTAGAGCTTTCGAACCCCGGAACTAAACTGGCATTCTTTGTACGGGCACAGTTACTCAAAGATGGTGAGGAAGTTCTCCCTTCTTTCTGGTCAGGGAACTATATTTCGCTGTTGCCGGGTGAGCAAACCTCCCTGAAAGTCAGCTGCCCTGAAGATCTGGCTGCCGGTGGTACCATGTCGATAAAAATATCCGGATGGAATGTGCCCGGGAAGGAGATAAAACTGGAAAAATCTCTACGTTAATGTTACGACAAATATTCTTCGCATCAGCATTACTGTTGATTCATATATTTGCTGCTGCTCAGAATGTCGGGAACATTGCAGGTGATCCTAACTATTTTCCTGTGGCTGTCTGGCTCCAGAATCCATCAAATGCAGATGCATACGGATCGAATGGAATTAATATGTATGTCGGTATCTGGGGAGGACTGGATCAGGTGAAACTCGATCAGCTGAAAATGGCAGGGATGAAAGTAATATGCGACCAGAATGAATTCGGTCTTAAGCATATTAATGAGAGTACGATCTATGGATGGATGCATGGGGATGAACCTGATAATGCACAATGGAACAATAAGACAAAAGCATATGATCCATGCAGGGATCCTGCAATAATAATCAGCAGTTATACTGAGCTGAAGAAAAAGGATCCATCGCGTCCAGTATATTTAAATCTTGGTCAGGATGTTGCTTACATAAATTATATAGGCAGGGGTGATTGCAGAGGTGACATTGATAAATACAAGGTGTCTACAGATGGCTATCTGAAAGGATGTGATGTGGCATCATTTGATATTTATCCTGTAAATAACAGGGATGAAGAGACGCAGAATAACCTTTGGTATGTGGCCAAAGGGATTGACAGCCTTAATTCGTGGACTAACAGATCAAAACCTGTGTGGTGCTGGATCGAATGTACAAAAATTTCAGAAAAAAATCCACGGAAACCGACAACAGCAGAGGTGAAATCAGAAGTCTGGATGGCATTGATCCATGGTGCAAAAGGCTTTGGATATTTCTGTCATTCATTTGTACCTCCGGCGGATGATGCTGCCATGTTGCATGATAAAGTTATGCTTGAGGCCATTAAAGATATCAATGAACAGGTGCAATCCCTGGCTCCCGTGCTCAATACTCCAGACACAAAAGGATTCGCTAAGGTCTTCAGCAGCAATAATATAGTTCCTGTGGACATTGTGACTAAAAGATCCGGAAATAATAATTACATTTTTGCAGTGGGGATGCGTTGCGGATTTACTACAGCAACATTTGAGGTATCTCAGGGAAATTCTGCTGAAGTTATTGGTGAGAACAGATCACTTGCAATTACTGACGGGAAGTTCGATGATGAGTTTATGCCCTATAGTGTTCATTTGTACAGGATTAGGTGACAAAAAATATGTTTATAATACGAAAAAATCAAACCAGATGACTGTTAAAACTGAAAGTATCTCGTTAAGGATTTTGATCACTTTATTAATATCGGTCCTTTGTTTTTCTACTGTAACACCACAGAGTAAACCAGTTGTAAACAAGAGCGACTTCTTCCCGTTTTCTGTCTGGTACAGCGGCGGGAAAGCCCGGGCTACAATGCTTTCTGAGATTACTCCCGCTTCAAGGGAGGAGTGGAAGAAGGATATTCAGCAGATAAAATCACTGGGCTTCAACTCGGTTAAGACCTGGGTAGAGTGGTCACATTGCGAGCCGGCCAGGGGGAAGTATAATTTTGAGAATCTCAGAATTTTATTTGAATTGGCTCAGGAAGCAGGACTGAAAGTAATTATACAGGTTTATGGAGAATCTGCTCCTGACTGGGTTGGTAAATCATTCCCTGACGGATTGTTTGAAGCTATGAACGGCGATAAGATACAGCCGCAGGTTGCACCTGGTTATTGTATCGATCATGCTGGTGTAAGGGACGCCTTTCTGGAGTTTTATGAAGAGACTTCAAAAATAGCAGTTTCTTATCCAAATTTTTATGGATGGGATCTATGGAGCGAACCTCATATTGTGCAGTGGGGAGAACCAGGATGGATACCAAATCCGCAGTACTGTTTTTGTCCAAATACTCAGGAACGATTCCGGGAATGGCTTAAGGGAAAATACTCCTCTCTGGAAGAATTAAATAAATCGTGGTATCGCAACTTTGAAAGCTGGGAGGATGTTTCTGCGCCCAGGTTCGGAACAATACTTACATATTCCGATTTCATGGACTGGAAAGCATTTATTTATCAGAAGCTTGCAGAGGATCTGAAGCTGAGGTACAATGCTGTAAGAAAATATGATAAGACGCATGTTGTAACTGCACATGCATCACCTGTTTCACTTTTCGGTTCTCCATACGGAGGTGAATCAGGAGATGATTTTCTAATGGCTGATCAGGTCGATTACTATGGTTTATCGCAATATCCTAAACATAATCTGCCTGGTGACTGGCGACCCTGGAGCTTTATGGCACAGGCTGATTTCTCGTATAGTGCCAATAAGAAAAACGGAGGATATTATATTGGTGAATTCCAGGCAGGGTTTGGAACAGTAGGGCTCAATGTAGGTGATCCGGTTACTCCAAAAGATCACCAGATATGGACATGGTCGAGCCTGGCTACAGGAGCAAAAGGAATCTTTGCATATGCCTACTATCCAATGTCGTCAGGATATGAATCGGGTGGTTATGGACTTGTAAATCTTGATGGAACTGTTACAGAAAGGGCTGTTGAGCTTGGAAAGGTTGCCAGGTTTGTGGATGACAACAGGGATCTCTTTACAGCATCAAGACCCGTAAAGGCTCAGGTTGCTCTTGTATATAATCCTCTTTCACAGATGGTGGGAGGGCATAGGCGTACTACAAGCCAGGATGGTCATATCAATTCACTTATCGGGTATTACAGGTTCCTTACAGATCAGAACATAGCAGTGGATTTTATTCATCGAAGGGATGTTGAGTCAGCGGATCTTTCGCAATACAAGCTAATAATCATCCCATATGCACTTATGATAACTCAGAAAATGGCTGACGGGATAAGGAATTATGTGGAGAAAGGGGGATATGCTTTCTCGGAAGCACGTCTTGCCTGGAATGATAACCGGGGTTTTACAGATGGGGTAATACCCGGGCTCGGATTAAGCAGAGTATTCGGTGTCAGAGAAAGCAAAGTCAGGACACTGAAGAATGTATATTTGAGGGTGGAGGAGAATAATCATCCTGCAATGGCAGGACTTAATGAAGGCGACACACTTACAGGCACACAGTTTGCCGAATCAGTTGAGCTTCTTGAAAATATAAGTGCAAAAGTGCTTGCATATCTTGATGATGGTACCCCGGGCATTGTAACATCTGATTACGGTAAGGGGCATACAATGTATGTCGGTTCATTTCTTGCAATGACCAATTCACGCGGATCACAGTGGGATCAGTCGACACAGAGGATCACGGTTCAGGATTCTTCGTACAGGAATACAAATAAATTTCTGAATGGACTGACTGAATGGGCAAAAGTTGAAAGCCCTTTCATCTCTTCACAGCAAGAAGCTTCATCAAATCCACTTATTGTACGACTTCATGAATATTCCGGTGGTTATCTGCTCTTTATACTCAATCACGGGAAGACCACTGAAAAAACCACAATAAAACTAAAGGTTCCTGAACAGGGGATCTACGAGCTTGTTGAGATGCTTTCTAACCGCAGGTCACGGACAGCAGACAAGGGGAAAGTGATCGAATTTGGAACCGGTGAAATTGGAGTGAAAGGTGCAGAAATCTGGAACATCAAACGTACTGGTAAATAAGATGGTAACCTATGAAGTTAATAAATGCTAAAATACTTTTTCTGAGTTTATTTTTTGAATTAGTAATTTTCCCTCTTCTCGCACAAAATTCCTATCCTGTTTATAAGGATGCTGAAAGTCCTATAGAGCATCGTATTGAGGATATTTTAAGCTTAATAACACTTGAAGAAAAAGCCGATCTGTTGTCAGGTGTCGACATGTGGCATTTTAAGGGGATTAGCAGGCTTGGTATACCATCTGTTCAGGTTACTGACTGTGGGCATGGAATAACTATAATCATTGACAATGATGGAAACTGGGTTGGTAATGCAACATGCTTTCCTACTGCAGCTGCTCAGGCTGCCACATGGAACCGCTCATTGATTGAGGAATTGGGAGGTGCTCTGGGACGGGAAACCCGCGCAACAGGTTCATCTTTCCTCCTGGCACCTATGGTAAATATAAAGAGGCATCCTTTAAATGGACGGAATTATGAACTATTCTCAGAAGATCCTTTGCTATCCGGAGAAATGGCTGCTTCTTTTATCAATGGGGTTCAGTCAGAGGAGATTGGTGCTGTTATCAAAGCAATGACAGCTAACAACCAGCAAACTAATCAATCTGTTCTTGATGTTCAAATGGATGAACGCACATTGCAGGAGATATATCTGCCTAGTTTCAGGATCGCGGTTTCCAAGTCAAACCCATGGGGGGTAATGACTGCCTATAACGGATTAAATGGTTTCAGAACCTCTGCCAGTAAACATCTGCTGATGGATGTACTAAAAGAGGATTGGAACTATGAAGGATTTGTAGTCTCCGACTGGAGAGCCGTAAAAAGTATTCAATCATTATATTCCGGCCTGGATATTGAAATGCCTGGCCCCGGAAATTATCTTACAAAGGAAAATATCTTAAACGCTATAGCTGATAAGTCATTTACAGCTGATGAACTGGATGATAAAGTCAAAAGGATACTCAGGGCATTAGTGAAATCCCGGCTTATAGATTATGATCAGCCAAAGCTCAGTGCTGAGTTAAATTCGGAAAAACATAAGTTGCTTGCAAGAAAAGTTGGCGAAGAGGGAATTGTGTTATTGAAGAACGAAAATAATCTTCTTCCATTGAAACAAAACATCAAAAAACTGGCGGTAATAGGCCCGAATGCTAATCAGGCGAGATTAGGCGGAGGCGGGAGCGCTTCCGTAAGTCCTTTTTATTCAGTAAGCCCGATGGAAGGTATAAGAAATCTTTGCGGACCTGATACGGAAATTTTGTTTGAGGAAGGTTGCGGATTAAATGGCAATATGGAGGTGGTTGACAGTAAATATCTGAGGGCTATTAAAAAGGGTACTGTCGGGAATTGTTTGAAAGGCGAATATTTTACAAACTCCAATCTGCAGGGCCAGCCTGCCTGTACCGATATGGATGGATCCGTTGATTTCTCATGGGGTTGGGCTAATCCAAAACCTCAGATAGGGAAGGAAGGTTACTCAGTCAGGTGGGAAGGGCAGCTTGTACCACCGGTAAGCGGTGAGTATAAAATTGGTATATCTGCAGCCGGATGTGGTTACAGACTATTTTTGAAAGATGATTTGATTATTGACCATTGGGATCCAGATAACAAAGATAATTTTGAGGCTGAGTTTACTTCAGGAAGTAAAAAGGTCAGCATTCTTTTAAATAAAAACAGCCCTGTAGATATTAAAATTGAGTTCAAAAAAATAACCAACAGGAATTTCATCCGGTTTGAATGGGAAATTCCGGGAAACAACTCAATAGAATCTGCTAAGAAAATTGCCAGAGAGAGCGATGCAGTAGTGATCTTTGCAGGCTTATCCAATTTCTTTGAGGGAGGGAATAATGACAGACCTGACATTTTGCTTCCAGGGGAACAAAACAAGCTTATAAAGGAGGTTGCCGGAGTAAATCCAAATACTATAGTTTTTCTGATTAATGGTTCTTCCATCGCTATGCCATGGATTGATAATGTTAATGCTGTTGTTGAGGCATATTACCCGGGACAGGAAGGGGGAAATGCAATAGCAAATATCCTGTTTGGTAAGGTGAACCCATCTGGAAAGCTTCCTGAAACTTTTCCCCTGTTGTTGTCTGATTGTCCGGCGTATGGAAATTATCCGGGTGAGGGTAATATTGTAAAATACAATGAGGGAATATATGTAGGCTATAGACATTATGATAGCAGGAACATCGAACCCTTGTTCCCATTTGGACATGGCTTATCTTATACAACATTTGAATATGGAGATTTGATGCTGAAAAACATTAAAAATAGTGTTATTTGCAGGTTTAATGTTAAGAATACAGGTGGCGTTGATGGAGCTGAAGTAGTTCAGCTTTATTTGCACGATGTAATCTCATCCGAAAGCCGGCCTCAGAAAGAATTGAAGAATTTTGAAAAAGTATTTCTCAAAGCAGGAGAAACAAAAACTGTTACATTTACCATTACCGAAGAGGACCTTTCTTATTATTCAGATACTCATAATAAATGGCTTTATGAATCCGGAAAGTTTGAAGTCCTGATTGGAAGTTCATCCAGAGATATCAGGATTCGGGGGGAATTCTTCTATTAATGTTTGAAAGGAGATGTACTAGTAGTTAAATATTTGATATATGGCACTTCTTGGAATTGATCTTGGTGGAACAAAGCTTGCATCAGCCATTTTTTCAGAGGATGGCAACCTGATTCACAAAGAGACACTAGCTTTGGATAAAAGGACAGGTAAGGATGTCGGGCAGCTGATAACGGAACAGGTTACTTCGTTTATTAAGAAGGGAAGGACCGAGGGTAAAAATATAAATGCAGTGGGGATTTCTGTTCCTGGAATCGCACATCCCGGTACAGGAACCACATGGGTTCCCAATATAGAAGGATGGGAAGACTATCCTCTCCTCGATGAGGTTAAGCAGGTTTGCGGAAATATACCGGTGACTATCGACAGCGACAGGGCTTGTTATATACTTGGAGAGGTATGGAAAGGAAATGCAAATGGGTGCCGGGATGCTATATTTCTGTCGGTTGGTACCGGTATTGGTGCAGGGATACTTATAAATGGTGAAATCCTGAGAGGCAGTAATGATATCGCGGGCTGCATCGGGTGGATGGCGCTCCAAAGGCCTTATAGCGAAAAGTACAAAAGTTGTGGCTGTTTTGAATATTATGCATCAGGTGAAGGTATTGCAAAGGTTGCAAAATCAGATCTCATTGATAATGAGGGTTATGATGGACAACTCAGGCAGAAAGATTTTGACACACTGACATCACGCGATGTATTTGACGCATTTGAGCAGAGTGATGCCCTTGCTGTAAGTATAATTAAGCAGTGCGTTGAATTCTGGGGGATGGCAGTTGCAAACCTGGTCAGCCTGTTCAATCCTGAAAAGATCATTTTCGGGGGAGGCGTTTTTGGTCCTGCACTGCATCTGTTGCCGGAGATATATAAGGAAGCAGGTAAATGGTCACAACCAGTAGGAATTTCTCAGGTTACCCTCACAGGGTCTTCTCTGAAAGGCGATGCAGGTGTCTATGGTGCAGGATTCATGGCATTAAAAAGTATTTCATGAATCAATAGATAAATACATTATATGTTCAATAAAAGAGTTGTTTTCTGGTCAGCATGTGCAGGCATGTTGCTGTTCGGTATTTGCATCATAACCCTTGGCTCAGTTGTTGCTGATCTGAGACTGAAACTAAATCTGGATGAGATCTCATCAGGTACCTTATTTTCAATCCTGCCTATTGGAATTATAGCGGGATCGCTATTGTTTGGTCCAATTGCTGACAGAAATGGTTACAGGACTCTTCTTGCTGTTTCAGCTTTTGTCATGGCAGCAGGTTTTTTTGGTATTGCCTATACCCACTCGGAATTTATGTTGAAATTTTATATTCTCCTGGTAGGTCTGGGTGGTGGATCAGTAAATGGCGCCACTAATGCCCTTGTTGCCGATATAAGCGAAACTGAAAAAGGAGCCAACATAAGTCTGCTTGGTGTTTTTTATGGTGTGGGTGCTCTGGGAATGCCTCTCATACTTGGGTTGCTGAGAAATTCTCTGAATTTTGAAATAATTGTTGCTTCTGTAGGTGTTCTGACAATTCTCACAGCATTCTTCTTTCTTATTATAAAATTTCCACCGCCAAAACTGACTCAGAGTGCTCCTTTCAGTCAGACAATCAGCCTGGCAAAAGATAAGGCTCTTTTGCTGATAGCTTTTTTCCTGTTTTTTCAGAGTGGGTTTGAGGGTATAATTAATAACTGGACTACCACATATATGGTAAATAAACTGGCTGTGGAGCAGAGTAGTGCACTATATGCTCTTACTCTGTTTGTTGCAGGACTAGTTTTAATGAGGCTTCTTACAGGAAGTATTTTCCGTAAATACACCCCGCAGAGGCTTATCATAATTTCTTTTATACTTATTATATCAGGTTTACTGATTCTAATAATAAGTAATACATATTATCTTTCCATCACAGGACTGGTAGTCCTTGGCGCCGGGCTTGCAGGTGGATTCCCGATAATGCTTGGGATAGCTGGCGGATTATTTGCAAAGTTATCAGGAACGGCATTCAGTATTATTTTCTTTATTGCCCTGGTGGGAAATACAATTATTAATTTTCTTATGGGACTGGTTGCCCAGCATTTCGGAGTTACACATTTGATTACATTTGCCTTTGCCGAAGCAGTGATTATGATATTACTGGCGATTTTAATTCTTAATAAGTCAAAACAAACTAAATAAAAACTTAAAAAACAATCAATTATGTTAGCACTACAATGGCTCAACAACGCAAGGGATATAATGTCCCGTATTGAAAATACACAAATGGATAATATCCGCAAGGCTGCAGAAGTGATGGCCGATACGATCGAAAAAGGTCGCTGGGTCCATACATTCGGTTGCGGACATGCTACAATACCAATTGAGGAGATGTATCCCCGTATTGGAGGATTTGTTGGTTTTCATCCTATGATTGAACTGCCGCTTACATTTTTTACAAAGATAACCGGTGAAATGGGGGTACATCAATTTCTCTTCCTGGAAAGAGTTGAAGGATATGGTGTATCAATTATGAAGAGTTATGAGTTCAGCAAGGATGACACAATGTGGCTCTTTTCCCATACCGGAATAAATAACGTTAACATTGATGTGGCACTTGAGTCGAGAAAAAGAGGCATGAAGGTAGTTGTATTTGGTTCGGCAGCGGAGGCAAAGGGTAAACAGACCAGGCATTCATGTGGCAAGACTATTTTTGATCTTGCTGATATTGTTGTGGATACATGTGCACCCTTGCAGGATGCCTCGGTTCCACTTAAGAACCACCAGGATAAAGTCGGACCGGTATCAACCATGGCTTTTGTCACCTGCGTCTGGATGACTGTTACAACAGTTGCAGAGATACTCGCCGACAGAGGAGTTAAGCTTCATATCCATCCCTCACACAATATTCCGGGTGATACCACCTCAAGGGATCGTCTCGATGCTGCTCTTGCAGAATATAAGAGAAGAATTGCAGGGGTATAATTAATATTTGATGCAAATAGGAGGGTGTTTCAAAAGTCAAAATCCATTAACCGCAAAGGCCGCTAAGTCCCTATCGGGATTACGCGAAGTTCGCAAAGTGTGAAATATAAACATGTTGATTTTGAGTGCTTTGCGCCTGCTTTGCGTACTCTGCGGTTAAGGAAGACTTATGAGATACCCTCTTATGTTTAAGGCAACAGCCATTTCTTCAGGAAAGAAACTCCACTTGTAATTATAGCTTCATGACCGCCCTCATGCAGATCAATATCAATCCTTTCGGGGATATTGAGTTTTTCATAATGGTTTTTTGCAATATTATATTCCTCCACCACCTGTGGCCAGTAAGCTATCCTGTCTTTCTTACCATGCTGAATAAGGAGGGGTCGGGGACATATAAGAGAAACAACATCAAAGTCGGTAAATTCTGTCAGCCATCCTTCAAAGAATGCATGGTCTTCAGTAGTTTCGAGAAAGCAGGAGTAGCGTTCATCAGGGACTGCCATTTTGTTTCTCCGGTGGTTGAACCAGGCTGAAACGACACCAGCCCTGATTCTTGGTTCCAGAGGCATCCAGAACATGGTGGCCATCCCACCTAGTGAAACTCCCCACATTCCTACTTTCTGAGAGTCTATCCTGGTGTCTGTCAATACTATGTCAAGGAGGTTTTGAACCCGAACCAGTTCTATACCTGGCAGGGTGATATCAGCCAGTCGGCAAAGTCTTTCAATCCTGTTACGGCGTTCCACCGACATAAGGTTCATTGGCACAAGTACAGCGAATCCGGCTTTCAGCAGCTCTTTAGCATATTCATGATAAGCACCACCCCTGAAGGGTGTCTCCGGAGTACTACCAATACCATGCTGGACAATAATAAGCGGAACTCCTTTGCCTGCAGGAACTCCGGCAGGAAATGCAAGGAATGCCTGTGCTGATATACCTCCAAGAGGAAGCTCAAGCCATTCCCCGGTTATACCTTCAATAGTATATGGTTTTCTGATTACGGGCCCGGACTTTGTCAGAACAGGAGGTTTAATTACCACAGAAGCCCATCTTTCACGGTTGGCTTCAACACTTCTTATAAAAGCGTCTATATTACTATAGTCGCGTTTCCATAACAATGATGCCCGCTCATTATACTCGTCTGTCAGATATTGCCTGAGGTAGTTTTCCAACTGGGATTCATATACATCAGTGCGTTCTGTTTCAATTTTCTGTTCAGCTTGCGGTATGGTCTGACCCTTAACAGGCAATGAGATACAGCAGGTTATTGTTAAGAAAATAAAGCCAGAGATTATGAAATTTTTCATCGATAATAGGTTATGTTATTTAAGATTTCCATCATTCATCCTGAATTCCCTCGCCCGGTTCAGGTAATCATCCAGCATCTCGATTTCGAATTCTTTAACCATCTCTTCCGCAGTTATCATTCTGTTCTCACTTGTTATCAGAACTGAAGCCAGTCTGCCCGGATCACTTATCCTGACTGTTGTACCATATTTATTTTTTAAGGCTTTGAGTCTGCTCCAGTTGTAATCGAGATGGACCATTTTACAATCAAGGTTTACTCTTTCAACAACATAATCAAAATAGTTTGTATTTGAGGCAATTACATCGCCCATAGGGTTCCTTATCTCTGACGGGTTACCCCTGTAGACAGAACTTACAAAATGCGACCGGCAGGTATAGGCCCAGGTGCTCTGAACATGTCCACCGTGATACATTGAAGAGAAGATTATCAGATCAGGGTTTTCCTTAGCATATTTCAGCCGCAATTCGTCAAAGTTAAGATCGAAACAGATTGCTATGACGACCCGGCCAAAATCACATTGAATAACCGGAGTTTCATTGCTTGCCCTGATTCCCATCTCCATCTCTCCTATGGTTGGGAAGTTTTTGTTATATATTCCGGCAATTGAGCCATTCCTGTCAACTAAAACACATGAATTTCGCCAGAACCCATCTTCATCTTTGCGCTGTATTCCAAAAGCGATGTAGCATTTATTACTTTTTGCTACTGAAGCAAAAAAGTCAAGCACCTGGTTTTTCCTAACAATAAGATACTCTTCTCCCTCCCCTGAGAGGTCGCAAAATTCTGGAAGTACTATCAGATCAGGCTTATCAGGAAGCACCTGTTTCAATTCTTTGTCCCAGAAACTGATCACATGATCAACAATCACCTGTTTGTTCTTACTTTTAATTGAAGATGGCGTATTGCCTATTGTTGCAATAGTAACATACCTTTCTGCATAAGTAAACTCACTTGAAACAGTTAAAAGAGCAAGAATCACAGAAAGAAGCAGGACTCTTTTTGACATTCTATTCTTCATATTTCGAATATATTATGATTTATTGCTGGCAATGCGCTGCTCCACTGAAGCAGATAGAATTATATATCCCGGATTTTTGTTTTGTCGATCAGTTTAGGCTTTGGTTTAATGACAGATATCTGTATATCATCAAACACGTTTTTGGCAGTTGTTACGCCTTCACTTACCGGTTCAACACTTACCACACCTTTATTCCAGACTGACTGTGATACAATGGATGGTCTGAATTTCATATTTTCAACAGCCTTCAGATCAGCCCTGAAAATCAGTGCCGGCTGGCCATTGCTGTATTCATCTTCACGAAGAGTCTCAATATCAATTTCAGGAAAAGCATCATTAAAATCGCCTGCAAGATTCATCTCAATCCAGCATATCCATTCCGATTCGGGGGCCACCTCAACTCTTAATGAAAAATAATCAGCTTTTGGAGTGGCTCCGGAGATAGCAAGGTCAGATTTATTAGAACCAGTTTTTTCACCTGGATTTTTATCAATTTTGAAAAGTTTGAACCATTGAGGCAATGCAACAGGCACATTAGCTTTTCCTTCCCAGTCGCCTTTTGCAACACGGTGCGTGACAAAAACAGTTTTAAGTTCCTTTGTAGACGGATTTTCAAGCCATATAGCAAACTGAGGTGGTTCGGCAAAATTTGACAGGTGAATTATTTTTTTATCCTGATGTATATCTATTTGAATAACTGTTCTTCCCCAAGTTCTTATTATTATAAATCCGGCAATTAACGCGATAAGTAATAATCCTCCTGAAAGAAGGATTGTTATTTTTTTGTAAATGCTGTATTTCGAAAAAATCATAAAAATGGTAAAATCTTAAATGAACAGGGTTTTAATGTAATTATTTCATTTTTATTAATTCCCCCTTCAATGGGGGAATTCTATTTCCACCACTATGGTCTTGTGACTTTTGTCTTTTATCTTCCCAATTATACCTCCGGCACCTCAAAGCCAGGACGGTATTTCCCCTTTGAGATCAGATTTGCCTCATCAGAATTTGTGACAACTTCTTTTTCACTGTCATAGAATAGTTGTTTTTTCCCCACCCTGTATGAGAGATTGGCAAGATGAACGAGAGTGGCGCTTTTATGACTCTGCTCAATATTGGCATTTGGCATTTTACGAGTGCGGACACAATTGATGAAATTCTGCTGATGTTCTTCATCCGGAAAGAATCCGAATTCCTGAGCAATGACATTCGAATCCGGTCCCAGAACCTGCCATCCTGAGCCATGGCGGCCAAGGTACATCATCCCTTCAGTACCGTAAATCTCCATCCTGTCACTGAGAAATGGCCAATTGGGAAATACTTCACGACTGTACCTGACTTCAGGAGGTGCTTTTTGAAGATATTCTCCATATATTGAAGCTTCTACTGTCATTGGGAAGTCACCAAAATCATAAGTTATTGTTTGGTTATCAGGGATATCCCTGTTATCATCGTAAAGTACACGTCCGCCTGCACAGAACGCTGACCCTGGATTATCTGGGTCCCCAAGCACCATACGAGCAAGGTCAATTACATGAATACAGTCAGCAAGGGGCAGACCGCACGAATAGGCCCAGAATTCATTGTATCCTTTATGCCGGCTGACATTGTAAGGAACAGTTGGAGCAGGACCAAGCCACATATCCCAGTTAAGTCCTTCAGGTACAGGTTCGTCCTCCTTATATAGCCATGGCTTATTCCCGGGCAGCATACAATATGCCTTCAGAAGTACGATCTTACCAAGTTTACCACTAAGGATATAATCGCGGGCTTTTTTATTATAATCCCCACTGCGGTTCTGGAATCCGCACTGTACTATTCTGTTGTATTTCTTAGCCGCATTGATCATCTTTCTCCCTTCAGGAATGTTGAGAGTGATATTCTTTTCAACA
Organism: Bacteroidales bacterium; assembly: GCA_035531395.1. Taxonomy (GTDB): domain Bacteria; phylum Bacteroidota; class Bacteroidia; order Bacteroidales; family VadinHA17; genus LD21. The sequence goes on along the minus strand of DATKTA010000026.1, from coordinate 82,488 downwards.
TAGACATCTTTACCAGCCTGGCATGCCCATACTGTTGCCAACGCATGCCAGTGTTCCGGCGTACAGATAACAACGGCATCAACATCCTTGTCTTCAAAAGTCTGACGCATATCCTCAACCCGCCGGGGTTTATAGCCCTGCTGTTTTTCCAGCTCATCTATCACTCTGCCGCCTCTCTCCTTATCGACTTCGCAGACATACTTAACTTCAACTCCGGGTAAACATTTTTGCATCCCGAGTATTACCTGTGTCCCTCTTCCTCCGGCGCCTATCAGGGCCAGGATTACTTTATCATTAGCACTTGCCATAATTAAATCTTTATACTTTTTCAGGTACAATATAATTCTCTCTGTATTGAGCCTTCAGGAAACTGTTCGCCTGATCATCTCCAATGAACTGTTCTTTCTGTGAATCGATTAACAGCTGTTTGTTCCCGTTTCTGTAAGCAATATTGCCGAAATGGACCAGAGAAGCACTCAGGTGTGCCTGTTCCAGTTCCGAGTTTGGCTTTTTCCTGCTTCTCAGGCATTCGATAAAATTCTTCTGATGTTCTGCATCGGGATGGATACCTCCTTCACTGGCGATCATTTTTTCTCCCGGCCCGAATACCTGCCATCCGCCGCCTGTTCTTCCCATGAACATAACAGCCTCAGTACCATATATCTCTACCCTGTCTGCATTTGTCTTCCATTCAGGAAACCTGTTTGGATCCATCCTTATCGCAGTTGTTGCTTTTGCCATATAACTGGTTGCATTGCAACTGTCGACAGTGACAGTAAACTTTTCAAAATCATAAGTGATGGATTGTTCTTCAGGAGTTTCTCTTTCTGAATTAAAAACATGGTTTCCACCCCAGCCATATACAGATTTTGGATGTCCGGGATTTCCCATAAGCAACCTTACAAGGTCAAGCTGATGTCCTGCGTCATTTAAAGCCCCCGGATTATATGCATAGTAATAGTACCATCCGGTAAGGGCTCCTTTGTTAAATGGTCTGTAAGGCGCTGGTCCGAGCCATTCATTCCAGTCAATGGTGGAAGGAGCTTCACTGTCAGGTTCAGGCAGCCATTTCGAACCCGGTAGCAGGTTATATATACGTATATGCACTACCTGTCCAAGCATACTGCTCTGAATATAATCGCGTGCTTTGGCAATGTAAGCGCCGCTGCGGTTTTGATATCCTGCCTGTACTATCTGCCTGTATCTCTTTGCAGCTTCAATCATTTTTCGGCCTTCCCAGATACAGAGGCTCGGTGTCTTTTCAACATATACATCCTTTCCTGCCTGGCAGGCCCATATTGTTGCAAGAGCATGCCAGTGATCGGGAGTTGCAATCCATACTGCATCTATATCCCTGTCATCCATTATCTCCTTCATGTAGCGTGTTGTAACAGGTTTATATCCGAGTTGCTTCTCAACCTCGGCTGCTGCATATGCTGATCGTGTATCATCAACATCACAAATGGTCTTGATTTCAACTCCTGTATTCTCTTTACAACAGCTGATAATAGTAGGAACGCCTCTTCCACCTGCTCCAATAAGAGCCAGGACAATTTTATCATTGGCTCCTTTGCAGGATGAGGCAAGTAACCCTGAGGCCCCTATGGCCACTCCTGCAGACCCGACAAGTGTTTTTCCCAGGAATTCACGTCTTTTCATGATTTATGATCAAATTAAGTTAGCAACTTTCGATTTCACGTAATTTACAATAAAAGATTTAAAATATGAATTTCATTACTTTTTATTGTTTTAAAGATGCTTTGGAGAAGATATAATCGGGGATACGCTGGTCAAACTTTGCTGAAGTAATTACGAATTCAGTACCATTGCCTTGTTTCATCACATCTTTATAAACCATCCTTGTCGGAAACCATCTTCCTTCAATAAGTTTTATATCTGACAATGTTGTTCGTTTGAGCAACTGTCCGCTTTTAGCAAATAGTTCCTCTTTAAGGGGGACATATCTCTCTGAATCAATCCACATCTTTCTGGAATAATAAGCCACATCTTCAACCTTTGCGGTTAGTTTAAGGATCCATGTTTTTCGCGAATCAATATCCTCATTACCGATGACTTCTGCAGTATATACTTCTGTTATTTTCCTGTCATCCATCATGTCCTCATAGGAAAGATCGGATCCCATTACTGATTGCCTGAGCATATGTCCGGATATCTGAATTATACGGTCAGTCGACGGAGAATATATCCATAACTGGTTTTCAAGCTTAAGCATCTTGGTTCCCTGTTCTCTTGCCGGAGTGAGGTATTCAGTGAATGACTGTTTTTCACCGACTGACCAGGTTCGTGAAGTTATTGTTCTGCTGGTGCGGGTACCTGATATTGTCATTGCCGATTCAAAGATCCGGTTCTCTGATGACATGTTCTTTTCGACTCTTCTGATTATCTCATTTGCATCCTGACCGCATATAATTTCGGTCAGAAAGAACAGAGCACAGATTATTATAACACTTTTCTTCATATTTTTTATTTTATGCCTCCAGTTCTTTAAAGAGCCTGGCTGTTTGTCTTTTATAAATTCCGATACCTGAAAGCATCGTTCCTATTACTGTCGATAATAATCCGGGTATTAATCCCAGATAATAATCAACTGGTGTAATTCTTGCTCTTACCACATCAGGGGCCAGCATTGATGACCCCTTCATAGCTGCTGAAATATCGAGTCCGTATTTCTGCATAAGGTAGGCAAAGAATAACCCGAAAGCTGTACCCACAATTGATCCTGTAATTCCTATCATAACAGATTCAATTATCATTGAGCGGTAAACATGCCCTTTCCCTTCGCCCATGGCAAGGCGGACTCCAACTTCTCCATAACGGCGCAGTCCTCCCAGCAGACCTGCATTCCACAGTACAAGAGACATAGCTACAATAAATATGAGGGAAATATAAAAGGAAAAATAGCCAACTATTGACACATAAATTCCAAGGCTCCCCTGCTGGCTGAGACTTTTCATTACCGGTCTGAATTCATCATTGCTGTTTGCATACCCACTGTTAAATCTGGCAGAGGCATTTATGGCTGATTCGTCATTGTAGTATCCTGTTCTCAGGAAACCAAGTATCTCACCTGTAGCATCTTCCATTGCCAGGGCCATCCTTATATCCTCAATGTCAGCAAATATGGTACCTTTATCCAGTCCTTCCTGGCCAACAGAAATTGTACCTGTGATGATGAAATTATAAAAGGCCATACCACCAAACATTGTTGAGCTGATTAATGTTACCTTTTCACCAGGATTTACTTTCAGTTTTTCTGACAAATCTTCGCTAATCAATGCTTCACCGTTTTTCGCCGGAAGTTTGCCTCTGACCAGAGATTTTTCAAGATTCAATCTCTTTATTTCGACCGAGCCGGGTGAGAGCAAGTCGAGGCCAATACCTATCACCGGTCCCTGTGATCGTGTTTCTCCTTTTTCATCAGGTGCGTCAATAAGACCACCGAATTGGATTCTCGGAGACCAGGTGTACTCAGGTAATTTCAGGTTGAGTTCCTCAATCAGAGAGCTGGTACCGGTAAGGGCCATATCGTTTGGAATCTGAAACATGTTGTCTGAATAGGCTTTCGTCATTACCTTAACATGTCCCGTCGAATATTTTGCATTCAGCTCAAGGGTATCGCCCATGAAACCGATAATATATGCATGAATAAATACAGTAAGAGTCACACCGGTGGCTACCACTATTACAGGAATCAGGCTTCTGCCCCTATCCCTGAGAAGTCCTAAAAATAGAAATCGGATCATTGTATTTTCCCCCTTAAAGCTTCAGTTGGATTCATTTTTGCTATTCTTCTTGATGGCCAGTAACTTACTACACATGTTGTTAAGGTTACCAGGGTCACTGTTGAGATAACCAGACCCAAAGTATATACCGGGTATAGTGTTTGTGCGATTGCCAGACCGAATTCACTTGTGTCCATAGGCATGGTCCAGCCTGTTTTCGCCTGCCAGGCAAGCAAAGGTATTCCATATGCAGCAGAAAGAAGAGCAGCCAGCACAGCATACATTGTTCCTTCCACTGTAAATAACCCTACTACCTGCTGACGTGTGTAACCCAGGGCAACATATGTCCCGATTTCTTTCTGCCGCCTGAAAATTGAAAGGACCTGTGTGTCAAATATTGCCAGCATAGCAAGCAGGAGAAGTACCATGTAGAGAACTGATTGTCCGGATGATTTCATTTTTATCAATTCATCTACCTGGACAGTAAGTTCCGAAAAGCTTTTATGGGTCCAGCCAGTAACATCGGGCCTTATCATATCCGGATCACTGTATGTTAGTAATGTTGCCTCTCCGGGGAGCCCGAGCATGGATTGTAATTTTTCCAGCGGAATGTAGATCTGTCCATTGTCGACCGCAGGGACACTAACAGAAAAAATTTCAGTTATTAAAATATCAGCTGCATCAAATGCCCCGTTTTTATCACGCCATTGAACTGTCATCCTGTCGCCTTTTTTGAGGCCTGTGTTCTTTGCCATAGTAGCACCTATGAAGGAGGGTATTGCATCTGTAACAGCAGTGTCGAGTTTTTGGGATGGAAGCAGGAATATCTTCTGTCCCGGATTGATTCCCTTTAGTCTTATTGGTTGAATTCTTCCCTGAGGATATATGGTTCCCTGACTAATCAGAAATGGTTCCATTTCACCTTGTTTAATCTCATCAGCAAATTCCGGTGGAACAGGGCCATGACTATCCGTAAGGGTGAATGGATCATAAGGGTCATATGAACTAATCCAGTACTGACCATTTCCTATCTCCCAGTTCTTCATATCTGTTTTTGACTGGTGATCCCATCCAACCATAACACCCTTGACCCAGATTATTATAACGAAGGAGAATGAAAGTACTATTACGTTGAGCCATGTTCTGATACCGGCGCCGAGAAGGTTTCTTATTGCCAGTTTTACTGCAAGTTTCATTTCTGCGATTCTTAATTAGCAATTACTATATCGTCTATAACCTTTCCGTCGGCAAGTGATACTTTTCGGCGCAGGTACCTGATGACTTTATCATCATGTGTAGCGAATAGGAATGTTGTCTTTAATTCCCTGTTGAGATTTTCCATGGTTTCAAGGATATGGTGAGAATTAGCAGCGTCGAGATTTGCAGTAGGTTCATCCGCAAGCACAAGATTTGGTTTCTTAACCATTGCACGTGCTATTGCTACGCGCTGGCATTCACCTCCTGACAACTGCGGCGGTTTTGACCTTATTTTATCGGTGAGTCCTACCCATTCAAGAGCTTCCAAAACCATCCTTCTCCTGTCCTGAAATGAATAATTCAGCAGCAGAAGAGGAAATTCGACGTTTTCAAATACAGTATGTACTGCAAACAAATTATAGCTCTGAAAAATGAAGCCCAGGTTTTCTTTTCTTAAACGGGCAGCTTCACGGGTCGATAGATTGCTGATAGAATGGTTAAGTACAGTCACCTCACCCGATGACGGAACATCAAGTGAACCGATAATATTCAGCAGGGTAGTTTTTCCTGAACCACTTGGGCCAACAAGACCTGCAAATTCCCCCTGGTTAAGCGTGAGCCCTATCCCGTTTAAGGCTGTAAACTCACTTTTCCCCATCGGGAACTTTTTAACAAGGTTTTCAATTTTAATGATAGGAGATTTTTCCATTATTAATGTTATTAGTGATTATACACAAGCATTATCTGAATGCCTCTTCCGGCATAAAGATTCTGATCGGTGTTCTGTAAAGGTATTCTGTAATCTGCAGGATTTGCGAATCCCATCAGATAAAGGGAAAGATTCCTGAATTGTTTTTGCCAGCTTACGAAATTGTAAATACTGTTGTTATTCCAGTCATAATATAAAATAATACTCAGATTGTCAAAAAGAGCAACAGGGTAGGTAACAGATAATAAAGAAAACATATGTGTGTTCTTAAACTCAAAAGGATTTTCATCGTAAGAGGCAATCAGATGTTCATATGCGATATATAATCCATTGCCGATTCCAAAAGTATAATCTATCCCTGCATTAATGAGCTCCTGGTTTGCATAAATTCCAAGATCTTCGTTTTTGTTCGTCCATGAACCTTCAATCCATAACCCGGTGATAATATCTACCTTCATATCGAAACCGATCCTGTTTTCCGGAGCCTCAGTTGCAGATATGCCTTGTAATCCAAGGTCTCCCATATCAGCAATTCTGTGATGATATGATATTCCTGCTTCTCCTGAAGGAACCGGAAACTGAAAGCGGCCTCCGAATTCAGGATGGTGCGATTTGGTACCGGCAAGCTCCCAGCCCTTGGGCTTATCATTCCCATATAGCCCCCACAGCCAGATGTTTGCATTGTTAAGGAAATAGTACCTCCCCAATATTCCCCAAACTCCGTCTGTCATTTTTAAAGGATCCCTTGGATCAACCTGGTCAAACCACATAAGAGGTCGTAAAATAGATGCTGAACCGAAATTTATCTTCTGCAAACCTGCTCTTATTTCAAACTGATTTGATGAATACCTGGCCCATAATCTGTAGGGTTTTAAATTTCCCTGGTATCTTATCGAATCTGAAAAGTCAGTTCCTGCATTTCCATTAATGTTTCCGGAAGCTTCAAAATCGATCTTGTTTCCATTCTTTGACGGCAGAATATAATTCAGCTGAGGAATGTAGCGCCCTCCTGTGTAAAAGGGTAGTTCATTACCACTGTTATACAGCATCCATGCCGATACCTGGCCTTTAAAACTAAGACTGTCCTGACCCCTAGATGGAAATGAGAAGGTAAAAAAAAGCAATACTCCTATGAACCCTGATAATTTAAACATCTATTTCTTTATCGGCGTAATTCCATAAATGAAAAGATTCGTAATCTCCATTATTAAATCCTGAGGTGTATTGAAAAGGCTTAGCATCTTGTTGTCAAATAAGAAAATCGTCATGCTCTGGAAAAACCGGAACATGAATTCCAGGTTCATTTCTTTTCTTATCCAGCCTTTATCCTGACCCTCGCGAAAGAGGGATATATATTCCATCATCGTACTTTTGACTTTTTCATCAACATGTACTGATAGACCAATCTCAGGATTCCTGTAAAAATCATCCATGAATTCTTTACTGATGCTGTATGTCCCATCATACTTCATCTGAATTATTTTTCTCAGTTTCTCTGCAGGAGCTGTTTCATCCCTGAAAATTTTCCTTAGTTCAGTTATCCCATCATCAAAAACTTTGTTAATAACAGTCTTTGCAACTTCAGATTTATTTGGGAAATATCTATAGAATGTCATTTTACTGGTTCCTGATACAATACAAATCTCTTCTACAGTTACTCTTCGAAATCCATGCTTCCAGAATAAGTCCTTTGATGCTTCAAGAATTGCATCATATTTTTTGTTTGTTCTCACTTCCGACATAAAGAGAAATTGAAATTAAAGCAAATATACAAAAAAATTATAATGTTACAAAATAAGTATAAATATATAATAAACGTATAATTAATTCTATTGCGTAACATATTTTATATCACACAACTTGTGAACAGATGGGTACAGAACAGGGATCAGCAGATATAATAATCAGTGAAAAGAGCAGGTAAAAGGAAGAATATCAGAAGTATTTTTTGAATTTATCACCAATTTTGAAGTAAGTATACCTTCCGGCATCTTCACCTTCAATATGAACCGACTCTCCGTCTGTGGCAAACGTACTGTGTTCTCCTGCGATCTGGGAAAAGTAAACATCATTACGTTTCCCGTTCTCATCAATAAGAATGACATGTGCCAGGTTTTTATCTATTTCTGAAGTTATTGAACTACTGCATAGAGGGCAGTAAAATTCGAGATAGTCATTCTCATTATATTCGAACGACGGATGTTTGACACAGGTATAGTTTCCAATCTGGGGACTTAACAGGAGAAGTCCTGACTGTTTTTTCTGGTTTTTGACCTTGAATATTACGTGATCTCCCGCCTGCAAATTACCATCACATTGTGGACATAAAAAGTCATGCATAGCTACCTCCTTTTTATCAATGGTACAATACAAATATACAACAGATTATGCAGAAAAGTGTTGGGATTCATTAAATTGCTAAAGTATGTTAATTGTGACGCCTGTATACAAGTATTATTGGATATTAGTTCTTAATTTTAGAAATTCAAAACATTCGGTAAATAATATCTTTTATGAAAGAATCATTGCAAAAATATAGGTCAGGAATATCAGTTGCCATCTTATTGATGGCTCTAATGCTTGTACAATGTCATCAGCCTGCCGGTCAGACTGTGATAACTAAATGGCAGTATGGGCATAATGGTTCAGTTTCAGTCACCTATGACGATGGTTCCATAAACCAGTTCATGAAAGCAGTTCCGATAATGAACCGGCTGAATATGCCGGGTACTTTTTTCATAAATACAGGGTCTATTCCGGGCTCAGAATACCAGGGCAGGTTCATTGGTCGTCCTGTTAAGGATATAATTAGAGAAGCTTCTAAAACACCTGCGAACAAGGATAATTTTTTTGAACGTGCATCAGCTGCACGGTATCTTGGCTATAGAGGGTGTGGTGACTATTTCACCAGGGCCGGAGCACAGATGGATGCAAACAGGCCAGAAGAGGCTTATAAAATAATCGATGAACTGTATGCGAAAGTAAACAGTGGCGAATTAAAGCCTGTCTCCGGTGCAGGAAGAGGTGAGGCCAGAAGCGATGTACTGACATGGGATATGATAAAAGAATATGCTGCACAGGGTCATGAATTCGCCAGTCATATGGTGACTCATCCTTATATGGCTGCCCTTGACGAAGCTAATATGCTTTACGAACTGGAAAAAAGCAGGGATGAAATACTTAACAGGCTTGGACCTAAATATATATTTTCGGCAGAGTGCCCATATGGAACGGAAAATGAAAGAGCCATGGAGTACGCACATAAGGTATACCCCGCTCTCAGGAACAGAATGCCTGAGGATTTTCTTCTTGAGCTGAACCGTCCAAGCCGTAAAAGCCCTGTTTCTAATAATATTGAGTATGTACAATGGCAGAGGGGAGCAACAACAAAAACACCTCTTCCAATGATGAAAGCATGGGTTGACACAACAGCTTCTGAAAATAATATCTGGCTTGTACTTGTTATTCACGGTATTGACGGAATAGGGTGGGAAGCTTTGGAAAGTGAAAGTGTGGATGAATATTTTCAATATATAAAATCGAAAGAAGATAAGCTATGGGTAGCTACATTTGGCGATGCTGCAAAGTATATGAGAGAAAGGATGAATGCAAATGTAACAATATCTGAAAGCAGGGACAGGATTGTTGTTAATCTGACTCATACTCTCGACAAAACCGTATATGATCTGCCTCTCACCTTAAAAACTGTTGTCAGTCCGAAATGGAAAGACGTTATTGTTAAGCAGGGCAATGAGGTTAAGCGGATTCCTACACAACAGAATGGTGAAGAGACTTATGTTCTCTATCAGGCTGTTCCGGGTGCGGGTAATATTGAAATTACATCTGTTTAATATTTAACCGGGAAATAATTTCAGCGAAATAAACCAAAAATTATAAATCTATGAGACGTGTCAATCTGAAGAGATTCTTATTATTGAGCCTGATCTGTTTTGTTACAGCGACTCTTTTCTCACAGGAACAGAATAAAATAAGGGTTCTGTCATATTATGCCGGGCCAGCTGATGCTCTGGACAACTTTGATGCCAATCAGATGACTCATATTATTTTCTGTTTTGGCCACCTTAATGGGAACAGGTTCTATATCAGAAGTGCAAGAGATACTGCAGTGATACAAAAAATGGTTTCACTTAAGAACAGGAATCCCGAGTTGAAAGTACTTCTCTCTCTTGGTGGATGGGGTGGCTGTAAAACATGTTCCGATGTATTTGCAACCAGTGAAGGAAGAAAAGAGTTTACTCAGTCAATTAAGGAGTTTTATGATTATTTCAAGGTCGACGGACTTGATCTTGACTGGGAATATCCCGGAATATCAGGCTTCCCCGGACATAAGTTTGCCCCGGAGGACAAGAAGAATTTTACAAAACTTGTAAACGAACTGAGGAAACTGGGCTATGATAAAGAGCTTAGCTTTGCAGCAGGAGCCTCGCAGCGGTTTCTGGACTCAGCGATCCAATGGAAAAAGGTTATGAAAAAAGTAGATTATGTCAACCTCATGACTTATGATATGTCGGGTCCCGGATCAAAAACCGCAATGCATCATACAGCTCTTTTTTCATCTCCTGAGCAGCCCAGATCAGCCGACTGGATGGTTAAAGCATTGATTGAGATAGGTGTTCCGGCAGAGAAGATTGTTGTTGGAGGTGCATTTTATGGTAAAATTTTTGAGAATGTAGAGAACGACAATAACGGACTAGGTCAGCCTGCAAAATTCAAAAAAACAATAGGTTACAGGAATATGCCAACAGTATTTCCTGCAGATAGCGGATGGGTCTATCATTGGGATGAGAATGCCAATGCCCCGTATCTTTATAACCCGGAGAAAAAACAATTCTTCACATACGATGATAAAGCCTCAATCGCCGCCAAAACGCGATATGTCATTGATAACAAGCTCGGAGGAATAATGTACTGGCAATTAGGCAACGACACCTTTACTGATGGCCTTATGAATGAGATTGACAAGGTCAAAAGGACTTATGTTCCGGGGAACAAATGAAGTAAGAATTAATAACAAACGAACAGCGAATTCAGAAATGCAAATTAGTTCTGCATTCTGAATTCATTTGTTCAATTATTTTTACTTCATTACCTCTACTCATGCCATTTCGACCTGTCAGGCGGAGCAGGTATTGTTACTTTTTTAACAGGGTTTTCGTTAAGTTCCTGAAGAAGTACCTCAACAGCTTTCTCGATGCAGGTGTCAATTCCTTTGACAAGCTGCTCAGGCCTTTCAACCACCTCAATATCAGGGTACACTCCTATGCCTTCGATAATCCAGCCATCTTCCTGATCAAAAACACCAAATTGAGGAACTGATATGTTGCCGCCATCAACAAGACGGGCATTGCCTGAGATCCCGACAAGCCCTCCCCATGTACGGGTACCTATAAGCTTACCGAGTCCCATTTTCTTGAAAAAATAAGGAAAGGCATCCCCTCCTGAGGCAGAATATCCGTTGATAAGCATAACCTTGGGCCCGTCATGTGCAATTCCAGGTGCTTTGGAAGGCATAAAACCGTTTCTGTGCCAGTAGACAAGTGTGTGGCGATCAAGCAGATCAGCCATCCTGTCAGGAATGAATCCACCACCGTTATACCTGTCATCAATTATAAGTGCCTCCTTATTGTAATAAGTGTACATTCCGTGGAAGAGCTCCCTGTTACCATCTGTTGAAGTGTTGGGAACATGTATATAGCCGATTCTTCCTCCTGAAAGTTTATCTACCATTTCTCTTCTCTCATTTACCCAGTTAAAATACCTGAGTTCCTGTTCTGAGATAAGTGGTTTAATGAGTGATGTCCTGGCATTTTCAGCAGAGGCAATGTTATTCACTTTAATTTCAACACTCTTACCTGATTTATTTTCAAGCAGCATATATGGATTTTCTGCTGTTGTAACATCTTTCCCGTTTATACTTATAATATAATCCCCTTCCCTGACGTCAACACCCTGCTCAGTAAGTGGTGAGCGTCTTGCCGTGTTCCAGTTTTCTCCGCTATATATTTTTACAATCCTGTAGCGTCCTGCTGCATCATCAGCAATTAGCTCTGCTCCGAGAAGACCGTTATCAATTCTTTTGACATTTTCAAAATCTCCCCAGTCAACATATGTGTGTCCTGTGTTGGTTTCTGCAACAATTTCATTCAGGATGTAGTCCAGATCAGCACGGTGGCTTACAAATGGAAGAAGAGCATTATACCTGTTGCGTAATTCTGTCCAGTTTACACCATGAATGTTATTTACATAAAAATAGTCCCGGAATATCCGCCATGCGTCAACATATATCTGGTTCCATTCCTTTTGCGGATCGATCTTCATCTCCAGTTCGTTGAGGTCAAGTTTTCCGGCACCTGATTTTTGACCCGGATTAAGCTTTACAATGCCGTAATCACGGCCTGAACGGTAAATAGCAGTTTTCCTGTCGGCTGAAACTGAAGCCGTCATTACCTGGTCAAGAATCTCTTCATTTTTTTCCTCATCCATATTATACTTCATTAGTTTGCCTTTGCTAATGAATATTAAACCTCCATCTACAGTGCCTATAACCCTGTAGTTGCCTGCTTCACCCGGTAGTACGGTTATCCTGGCATTGATATTATTGAAATCAATTTCCACTTTTACCTCTTTCTTCGCTTCTGAATCAGTATCAGCAGAACTTGTCTTACCCTTTTTATCTTTCCCCGGTGCCGGCTTTGAAGCCTGTATTTCTGCATTTACTGGTTCAACATCATTTTTATCCTTATAGATCTTCGGGCTTTTTTGTGTAAGTGCTAATGCATAGATCTTTGTAGCTTCATTATACAGATAGTCGAATTCAAAACTTGAGAATGAAAGGTTATAGTCACGATTCGATACAAAGAAAATATAGTTGCCACAGGTGCTGAAAACAGGGTTATCATCTGAATATGATCCATCTGTTACCTGTGATTTTTTTGCGGAAGGAATTTCATAAACCCATAAAGCGGTTTTATCATTCCCCCCTTCTTTGGAATAGGCTACCCATCGTGAATCGGGAGAGAAACTATAACTGCGCATTTCACTTCCGGTACCATGATCAACATCGGTGATCTTACCGGTGGAAGCTTCAATAAGTCTGAGATTCAGTGTTCTGTCAAAGAATAGAAGATATTTGCTATCGGGTGACCATGTTGGCTGGTATTTCCAGGCAGATGAATTGAAAGTCACCTGTTTAGGCTTTGAGCCTTTTTTGTTTTCAAGAAGATAAAGTTCATATTCACCTGTCAGGTCAGAATAATATGAGATATATTTCCCATCGGGCGACCAGGCAGGGAATATTTCACGAACACCCTGGGTTTCTGTAAGATTTTCTGTGGGTCCGTTTTCAGCAGGAACAGAGAAAATATCGCCTCTAGCATCAAATAATGCTCGTTTGCCTGATGGTGAAACGGCAAAGCTGTGAATATTACTCTTTACATTTTTATAGTAGGGTATAAGATTAGGGTTGTCGAAATTAAGTGTCACACTTATCTTTTCCGACAATCCTGTTTTAAGGTTAAGCTTGTATATGTAACCACCATTCTCATAAACAAGCTGATCACCATTGCCGGAAGGCCACATCACATCAAAATCAGTATGTTTTGTGATCTGGATGCTTTCCTTTGAAACAGTACTATATTTCCAGATATTGAGTTTAAGGTCACGATCCGACGCGAAGAAGATTTCATCACCCGACCAGGTAGGAATCTGGTCAGTGCCTTCAAAACTGGTAATCTGTTCGGATGTATTTCCGGCAAGATCATAAATCCACAAATCGGAGGCCCTTCCTCCCTTATATCTTTTCCAGTTCCTGAATTCGCGGTCAACTGGCGTGAAGACCATCTTTGATCCATCAGGGGAGAATACTCCAAATCCGCCGTTTACAATTGGCAGGGGTTTTTCCAGACCTCCCTCCAGGCTGATAAGAAAATATCTTCCCTGACGTTCACTATATGGTGTTCGGTTAGCACGGATAAGAATCTGCTTGCTGTCGGGAGTCCAGTCAAGCACCGCATCGTCCCATCCTCCTCTTGGAGGCATGATGCCAACAGAATTATACCATGTAAGTTGTTTTGGGATTCCTCCTGTTGAAGGGATAACAAATACCTGTCTGCTGCCTGAATATTCACCTGAGAAGGCTATCCACTTCCCGTCGGGAGAAATTTTGGGAAACAATTCAAGCCCCTCATCTGATGTCAGCCTTCGTGCTTCACCACCATTAGAATTTACTGTCCAGATATCACCGCCATATACAAAGGTTACAAGATTATTGTTTATGTCAGGAAACCTTAATAGCCTGACATCGTCAGTTGCACTGATATTAAGAGAAATACTCAGGGTAATTAAAAGAACTGATAATATAATCTTCATACTTTTCATTGTTTTATTTTTATATCATTTGACTTTGTATGCAAAAGGTTCTAAAATTATTATAAAATTCATTCAGGATGTAATTACTAAAAGGATAAATAAGAATTAATTTAAAAATTTATCTTTGGTTGATTTAATAAACTCCGAACTGCGTTGAAAAAGTTACTTATAAGAATAAACGCTTTTATTAAAGGTACTGTTCTGCTTGTAAGGCCACATATTTATCTTGGCTGGCTAAGGTCCCCGTTTAAATTCATTGCGAATACTCTTAGTCTTACAAAATGGATTGCAGCGCAGGATAAAAAAGGAATTATGAACGACTTCTATACTTCCCGCAGAGTATATGGAAGGAGGTTTGACCTTTACAGGTATATTTCAGAAACATACAGTCTGAATAACAGAGCTGTTGATTATGTTGAATTCGGTGTGGCAGCCGGGCATTCATTCAAATGGTGGGTTGACAATTCTAAGCACAGTAGCGCCAGATTTTTCGGGTTTGATACATTTGAAGGGCTGCCTGAGGACTGGGGTACCTTCAGCAGGAGCGATATGGCTGCCTCAATACCGGTAATGGACGATAAGCGCGTTAAATTCTTCAAAGGATTATTTCAGGATACAGTTCCCGGTTTTCTGAGGGACTTTAGCCATCAGGAGAGTAATCTTAAAGTAATTCACTTTGATGCTGACCTTTTTTCATCTACCCTTTTTGCTCTCACAACTATTGCTCCCTGGCTCAGAAAAGGAGATATCCTGATATTTGATGAATTTAATGTGCCAAATCATGAGTTTCTTGCATTCAGAATATTCACTGAGTCATATTACGTAAAGACCAGGCTCATTGGAGCTGTTAACAATTACCTGCAGGTTGCAATGGTGATCGAATAATTCTTCATTATTTAGTTACCATACTGATCTGTAATTTAGGTTATTATTATAACTTTATTAAATTATAATTTTAATTTTAATTCTCAGCATTATGGATAGAAAATCTTTTCTGCGGAAGACCGTCATTGGGGGTGCTGCTATTGGTTATTCAGGGCTGGTATCTGAAGGCCTGGTTTTAAATCCTAAAGAAGCATATTCAAGACCAACTAATCTAAAGATAACAGATATCAGGGGAGCGACACTTGCTTCAATTTATGATTTCCCTATTATAAAGATTTATACCAACCAGGGTATTGTCGGGCTGGGTGAGGTGAGGGATGCAGGGTGGATAGCCCAGGCACTTATGCTTAAGCCATATCTTGTTGGAAAAGATCCTCTTGATATTGAGCCAATTCTGAATAGTATCAGGCATCTGACCGGACCAGGCAGATTTGCCGGTGGATATGCTGCTGTTGATATGGCGCTTATGGATATTGCAGGGAAAGCTCTTGGGGTTCCATGCTGGAAGCTTCTTGGCGATAAAGTGCGTGACACGGTCGAGATATATGCTGATTGTCCTACAGTTTTAAATGAGGAAAACCTGAAACTCATGATGAAGAGGAGACTTGACATGGGATTGAAGCATTATAAGATTGATCTTACACCTCCTCTTATAAAAGATATCCCCGGAGCGATTGAAAAGAATGTACCTACCAGGGAAGGCCTTAAAAAGTGGGGAGAACATGTCCTGACTGCAAGGAATATTATTGGTTATGATGTTAAACTGGGAGCTGACCACTTTGGCAATATGACTGTTGAGAGCGGAATAGAGCTTGGCAATTTTATGGCTGATCCAAAATACAATCTTGCCTATATTGAAGATGTTATTCATTTTACAAGATTCAATGCGGTTAATCTGAACAGGCAGATCACGGCCGGATCAAAGACTCCGACACTTAACGGGGAGGATATATTCAGTCTTGAGAATTTCAAACCCTGGATTGAAAATAACACAATCAGCATAATTCATCCTGATTTGCTCACCTCAGGAGGTATGATAGAAACTAAAAAGATTGCTGATTATGCCTACCAGTATGGTATTGGTACAATGATGCATTGCGCATCTTCTCCTATTGGAATGATGGCAAATGTTCATACTGCCGCAACTATTAAAGAGTTTATTTCTCTTGAATGTCATACAATAGAAATGCCCTGGGTGGATGATCTTGTGAAAGGTATCCCTAAGCCAATAATTAAGAATGGCGTGATTCCTGTACCAGATACTCCGGGTCTGGGAATTGAATTAATAGATGAGGTGGTGGAAAAATACCTGAGAGAGGGAAAATATCTGAAGTATAATCCCGGATTATTCAGACCCACTCCTGAATTTGATATACCCGTGACCATGATTGAGGCAAAACAGAAAGGGATTATCGGCAATTACCATCAGTCAGGAGGCCCATGGTGGCATATTAATGATGAAGGTGTTTATGCGAACCAGGTTGGATCAAATTAGAATGATGTTACGATAACTGAATTTTTACTCAAAATGAAAAGAATAATCCCGTCATATGTCGCATATCTCATAATATACTTTACTTTTTCAGCAAATGGGGAGGCACAATATCTAAAACGATCATTGTCTTCGGCGCCTGAAGTAAAAATTGAATTGTCAACGGGAACAGCACATTACAGCTCTTTGTTCGGCGAAGGAGATGACAATTCCGGCATAATCAGGGGAGTAAGCCGTTATGGTCGCCTTGTTATCGACCCGGGGGGGAGTAGTAACCCTGTTAAATATGATAATGAAGAGCAGATTCTCTTTATTATGGGAGGAACAGGTATTCTCAGATATGGAAATGAAAACATCCCTGTCACCAAAAATGATTTTATGCATATCCCGGGAGGGATGAAATTCAGTTTATCCAATCCACGTGACCAATCCTTATCTGTTATATTAATGGGATTCAAACTGAAACCCGGAATATGTTCAAAGAATACATCAGGGTTGATGATTGCGAATACAGATGAAGTTAAATTCCAGACATTACCATCGCATGGACCAACAACACAATTCCAGCTTCTGATGGGAACTACCGAAAGTACCAGGGACAGGCTTGAAGCAGCATGCCAGGTAACAAGTCTGTTTATTATGGATTTTGCTTCAGGTGGAACAAACAATCCTCATAACCATAGAAATGAGGAAGAGATATATCTCATTCTCAAAGGAAAAGGCGACATAGTAGCCGGCAAGAAGGATGATGGCAGTGACATGCGCTATCCTTCTGTTGAAGGCGACATCTACTTTTATTCCCCCAGTACCCAGATCGGGTTTTACAGTGGGAATAAAGAGGAGGAAGAACACGCCAGAATTCTTGCAGTTAGATTTAATTTTTAATGGTATTCGGCTTTCAGTAATACTGATTCATTTATGATCTCGTATAATTTCAGGATATTATTTATAAGTCTCTGTTTCTCATGGTTGGCTGTCAATTCTCAGAATATTAACCTGATAAAACTGGAGGATGTCCCGCAGCGAAAGGTCAGGGTTTACATAAGATCGAATTCTATTAATCAAATGGATGACTTTTCCCTGATAAAGCCCAGCTGGAAAAATGATATTCCTGAATCGGAATTTCATCTCCTTTCACAAAAATTCATTATTAAGAATAAACTTTCAGATGTCTGGGATCATTACAGTCATGTTGACCTGAAAAAATCATTCACCAGACATTCGGTCAGGTTTGGGCTTTTATTGAAAAAGCATTCCACCACTGTAGTATATGCTAAAGACCTGTTATCTCCGGAAATTGACACCGGGCAGGTTTATTTTCTTAACCTCAGGCTCCTCAAAGGATTATTAAATGTCCCTGTGGCATTTGAGATAATAAACATTGATGCCGGAAATAAGATAGTTGAGTTCAGCTATATTGACAGTAATAAGGAGAGGGGAAAACAGACTTTGAAGTTCTCAGATAATGGTGATGGCTGTACCAGTATTTTACACCTTAGCTATTTTAAAAGCAATTCAACCATTCGCGATGCTATGTTTTACCCTCTACTTCACAGGAAATTCATTAAGGAATTTCATAGAAATATGAAACAGGGGATTGAAAATCGGCAACTTATGGCATCAGCTCCTTATTGATGGAATATAAAATTCAGTTCAGTCAGATTTTTTAGCCTCTTTCTCTTCCATATCAAGAAGAATGGTGCCGGAATCTTTAATCAATGAAAGTGACCATCTGATTATCACTAACGAGCTGAGAATTCCTACTATAGAATCAAGCCACCAGATATCCCAGAAATATGCTGCTGAAAGACCGGCAATTGCTGTGATACTTGTGAGTGCGTCAGCATAACATGAAGGTATGTGGCCCGGATATTATTTTCAGAAAATTCCTTCTTGTGATGAAGAATAAATGCACTGGTGATATTTACAGCAAGACCGATAACGGCAACTATAATAGCCTCCTGGTATAATATTTCGGAGGGAGCGAGTAATCTTTGAATTGCTTCGGCCAGGATGACAATGGCAAATATCAGCAGAATAAGACCGCTGCTGTATCCCGACAATGATAGGATCTTGTTCGGGTCCCCGGTAAATTTTTTATGCTTTTCAGTTTTCTTACCAGGATGTAAGCAATCCAGCTCATACCGAGAGCAAGAACATGAGACCCCATATGGATACCATCTGCCAGCAGAGCCATTGACCGGGTTCTGAGTCCAAAGTAGATCTCCACAATCATGGTAATGGCAGTCAGAAGAACTACTAATCTCGTTTTTTCCTCATATCTGAATTTTCTTGCAGAATTCATATAGTCTCACTCAAAACCATGAATAAATATATTATCTGTGAATAACAATATTATGTAAATTCTGCCGGAAATAGTTCATCTGATTCGTTTACATTTTTTGGATTTCTGCTTACAAGACGGATTTGACCTGTGTAATTTTTCAATTCCCTTGCCAGAGGAGTTCCAATCCCTCCTCCTGATCCCAAGATTGTTTGTACCATACTATTTCTTATTGAAGATTAAAGAGCTAAATTTATTCTTAATTTCATTTTTTTATTATATGAGACTAATATCCAGATTTACAGTGCTCAATATTATACTAACAGTTTTATTATCTTATTCCTGTCAAGATTTAACATATAACAATATTGACAGGCAAAAAGTTATCAGGCGCCATAATATTGTTACTACCGTAAATAACCCGAATAGTCCTGCACAGGTTGGTAATGGCGAGTTTGCCTTTGGTGTGGATATAACAGGATTGCAGACTTTCATTCCATTCAATACCATGGCGCAATGGAGCTGGCACAGTTTTCCTATGCCCGGAGGAGAAAGGATAGAAGATTTCAAAGGAGTTACCCTGGCGACACATGATCGAAACATAAAATATCAGATACCAAATAGTGAGCAGACTGTCTTATCTGATTGGCTTGCAGGTAATCCGCACAGGTTCAACCTCGGCCGAATAGGATTGATGCTTTACAAAAATGACGGTTCTGCAGCCTCTTTATCCGACCTTAAGAACACAAAGCAGGAAACGGACCTCTGGCGGGGTATCATTAAAAGTAACTTTGAGCTGGAGGGTAAAACTGTTGAAGTTATAACAGCATGCCATCCTTCAGACGATGTGATCGGAGTTTCGATAAGTTCAGATCTTATAAGCAGCGGTCAGATAAAGATCTTCTTTGATTTTCCTTATGCTGATTCGCGGAACCAGGCTGTATATGTTGGTGATTATTCAAAAGAAAAAGCTCATAAGTCTGTTATTGACCGGTCAGATGAAAATTCAGCAGTAATATCAAGGAGGATGGATGATTCTGAATACTATGTTAATCTGACCTGGGATCCATCAGCCAGGCTGCTGTCAGGAGATACAATTAAATCCAGCCACAGATTCTATTTAGATCCTCCAGGGGTAAATAAATTTGAATTTACATGTATGTTAAGCAGGAACAAAAGAGAACCTTCATTTGATTCAGCTGAAGATGTTTTTTCAGAAAGCAGCCTAGGATGGAAAAAGTTCTGGGAATCAGGTGCTGCAATAGATTTATCTCAAAGTAAGGACCCCAGGTGGAAGGAACTTGAAAGGCGAATAGTACTTTCTCAATATCTTATGAAAGTAAATGAAGCAGGTTCATTTCCCCCTCAGGAATCAGGACTTGTAAACAACGGGTGGTATGGGCGCTTTCATTTTGAAATGATCTGGTGGCATGGGGTGCATTATGCATTATGGGACAGGTGGCCCCTCCTGGAAAAAAGTCTGCATGTTTATAAGGATTTTTTACCGACTTCAATTAAAAGGGCTGAAGATCAGGGTTATGATGGCGCAAGGTGGCCAAAATGTACGGCTGATATTGATCGAGAGTGGCCACATATAATACATGCCCTGCTGATCTGGCAGCAGCCTCATCCGATATACTTTGCTGAACTGGATTATCGATTGCATCCGACCAGTGAGACGCTCGACAGATGGAAAGAGATTGTTTTTAATACTGCAGATTTTATGGCTAATTTTGCGTTTTTTGACAGATCCTCAAATCGTTATGTTTTAAGTCCACCAATCTATATTATGTCTGAGAATACAGATCCGGAAATGACATTCAATCCTGCTTTTGAGCTTGGTTACTGGAGATTTGGACTGAGAACTGCACAAAAGTGGAAAGAAAGACTCGGGCAGGCCAGGGAAGCCAAATGGGATCAGGTACTTGACAAATTAGCTCCATTGCCTCAGGAGAATGGTGTCTACATAACATATGAGAAGATAGATAGCATGTGGACAAGATTTTCCTTTGAACATCCCGGACTGATTGGTACATTTGGAATGCTGCCAGGGGATGGTGTGGATACAGCATGTTTTATTACTACGCTAGACAAAGTAACTTCTACCTGGAATTTCAACAGGACCTGGGGATGGGATTTTCCAATGGTTGCGATGGCTGCAGCCCGTTCTGGAAATACTGAACTGGCAGTAGATATGCTGCTGCATAGTTCTCCTGGATTTCAGTTTGACGAACATGGATTGGCCTCAGGTGGTCCATTTCCATATTTCCCGTCAAATGGTGCATTGCTTACTGCCGTTGCAATGATGGCTGCAGGATGGGATGGATCTGATGGTAATGCTCCCGGTTTCCCCAAAAACGGTGAATGGATAGTACAACATGAGGGCTTTAAAAAAATGCCCTAGGTTTAGAGATTATCATTTTCATTCCTTTATTATCACTGGCAAGTTTATTGTTAATTAAATAACACAAAATCAGCATGTTGCTGTTATTTTATTAACGGCAATAGCTGGAATCCAGAATCTGCTGGCATTTGAGATATCTGAAAGGGTAAAATTTATCTAATATACTATTTAGAGTCTTTATAAATAGCTTAGAATCAGGATTGTAATTATCATATTTCCTTACGGAATTTCCTGCCGATATTACATTTGATTCAAAGGATGGATCTCAGTAATACTTATTCGAGATTTTTATGAAATTCTATATCCCCCCTCAACTAAAGCGACTGGCTATAGCTTTCGCAATATTCATAGCACTTTTTCTTTTGATTAGAAAAATCCTCATTCCTGATACATTCGGCCAGTATGGTCATTACCGAGGAGATTCTCTTATAGATAATACCTTGCCTGAGATCCATTATGCCGGTGAGCAGGCCTGCTTTGAATGTCACCAGGATATTGAAGACATGAAGCAGTCTGATGTACATAAGACCATCAGCTGCGAGACTTGTCATGGTCCTGGTCAAAAGCATGTTATAAGCGCAGATGCTGCAGATATACAGAAACCAGGTTCAAGGGAGTTTTGTGGTGTATGCCATGATAAAAATGCAGCAAAGCGAACCGATGTTATTGCTCAGATCAGGTTAAACGAACATAATACAAGTAAGAAGTGTATCGAATGTCATAATCCTCATCAGCCATGGACAATGAAAGAGTAAAATCATCAAGACGAAAATTCCTTAAGTCAGCCGCAATGGTAGCAGGTGCTGCAATAGGTTATCAGTGGCTGAAATCAACCCAGTACCTGGTATATGGAGCTGAGCCAGAAGATAAGAGTCTCCCATGGTATGGAATAGTTATCGACATTGAAAAGTGTATAGGATGTGGTTCATGTGCAAAGTCATGCAAAAATGAGAATGACGTGCCGAAAGAACCTTTCTTTTTCCGTAACTGGGTTGAACAATACACTGTGAAAAATGATGGGAGTGTCGATATAGTTTCTCCAAATGGAGGTATTGACGGATTTAAACAGACTGTTCCTGAGGATGATATTTTCAAATCATTCTTTGTTCCGAAAATGTGCAACCATTGCTATAAATCACCTTGTGAACAGGTTTGTCCGGTAGGAGCAACCTATTTATCGCCTGAAGGGATTGTGCTTGTGGATGAAAAATACTGCATAGGCTGCAGGTATTGTGTACAGGCTTGCCCCTATGGCTGCAGGTTTATTCACCCTGTTAAGAAAGTTGCCAACAAATGCACGCTGTGCTATCACAGGTTGAAGAGAGATCTTGCACCAGCCTGTATGGAAGTTTGTCCTACTGGTGCCAGAATGTATGGTAACCTGAGGGATAAGAACAGCGAAATTGTGAAGTTCCTTAAGGAGCATACAACACAAGTCCTGAGGCCCAACCTTAACACCGGATCAAAACTCTATTATAATGCATTAAGTATGGAGGTTAAATAATATGGAACCCAGCTATCCGCATTTGTACGAGATACTATCACATATTCAGGGATATATTTTCCCGAATGAAATTGATCTGCAATGGGGAATTCTGATAGTGGTCTATCCCTTTATTACCGGACTTGTTGCCGGAGCTTTCATCCTTGCTTCCCTTGAAAGAGTATTCAAGGTTAAAACACTGAAACCCACTTATCAGATTGCTCTTCTTACCGCCCTGGCATTCCTTCTGGTAGCGACAATGCCTCTCATCAGTCATCTTTCTCAGCCTCAAAGGGCATATGAGATCATGATTACTCCTCATGGCTCTTCCGCCATGGCCATCTTCGGTTTTGTTTATCTCTGGTATCTGATGGTTGTTCTACTCCTTGAAATCTGGTTTGATTACAGGCACAGTATGGTAATCTGGAGTCAAGAAAAAAAAGGGATAATGAAATGGGTCTACAGGATACTTACACTGGGATTGAGTGATATTTCTCCCAAAACGGTATCTTGGGACAGAAAGCTAGGATATTTTATTACAGTGATTGGCATCCCTTCCGCATTCATACTGCATGGTTATGTGGGATTTATCTTCGGATCAATTAAAGCCAACCCCTGGTGGTCAACGCCCCTTATGCCGATAATATTCCTTTTCTCAGCAATGGTATCAGGAATCGCAATGGTAATGCTTATTTACATGGTCGTATCATATATCAGAACAAAAGACCTTGATATATATGTTCTTGACTCGATAGGTAAATATCTCCTTCTGGTGCTGATTCTTGATTTCACCCTGGAAGGACTTGATCAGGTTCACAGGATCTATGAGGCTGAAGAATCATTTGAGACCATTAAGCTGCTTGTTGAGGGGAAACTATATCTTACTCTTTTTATATCACAGGGATTAATTGGGACATTAATACCACTTAGTACTCTCACTTTCCTTCAGTTCTACAAAGGCCGGATTAAGCTACGCAAGACATTGTATTTTCTTACAGGTATTCTGATTCTTATTGGGGTATATTCAATGAGATGGAATGTTGTTATTGGTGGACAGTTGTTTTCAAAAAGCTTTTCAGGTTTTACCAGTTTTAAAATGGGGCTCATTGGTCTGGATGGAACTTTGATGGCTGCATTCTGGCTTATTCTTCCATTCGGAATTCTGGCATTTCTGCTCTGGTTGCTGCCACCCTGGAAAATGGTTCCGGAGGAGGAGGAATGAAATTCTCCTTTGCCTTTAGTATGATTCCAGGTAGCTGTTTCTGATAGATTATTAATTATAAATTATTTGTTATGGCTGACAAGGAAATAGAACCTGGAGGGGTTGAACGCCGTCTTCGCGAAATAGAACTTCGTATTAGCCGCCTTGAATCAGCTCTGGAGATCAATGCTGATAAGGTATTTAATAATGAAAGTTTGTACACTGCCGATATTCCATCGAGTGCTTCAGGGAATTTTATTGAAGAAGAAAAAGACCTGGAATCAAGAATTGGAAGATATGGTCTTGCATCGATGGGTAATGTAGTGCTTTTCTTTGGCATCGCATTTTTAACCCAATACCTTATGAACAAAGGCCAGTCTATGGCTTCTGCAATTCTAGGTTATTCATCAGCAATTGTGATTTTTTTTCTGGCCAGGTACTTAAAAAAATCCAATCAATCCCTGGCATTCATGTTTAAGATAAACGGACAGGTCCTTTTGTTCTTTGTTACTATGCGGCTACATTTTTTTTCCCTGTCACCTCTCATCCATCAAAAAGTGATAACGATAATACTCCTTTTGATGATAATAGGGTACCAGGTTTATTGGGCTATCAGAAACAGGTCGCAGACATTGTCAGTCATATCAGTTGTGTTTGCCATTGCCACTTCACTTGTTACCGATTCCACTCATTTAATGCTTGTGATAGTGACAATTGCAGCCCTGGCATCAGTTTTTTATTTTTACAGGTTCAGATGGTCGCCACTGGTATTCATAACAATATGTCTTTCCTATTTTGCATTTTTCCTCTGGCTGTTTGGGAATCCATTCCTTGGTCATAAAATGGGGATGATAAGTGAACATCATTTTGGAATCATTTATCTGTTCCTCCTTGGTGCCTGTTTTTCATCGATTCTTTTGTTTCGTCAGAAAGAATCAGGAAGCGATGACTTTTTTATCGGCGTAACTTTTTCTAATGGGATTATTTTTACTTTGTTGCTTGTTTTGATAGTGCTCAAGTTTTTTGTAGATGATTATGTTTCCCTTTTCTGGATTATATCACTTTCATGCCTGCTTTTTTCAACATTACTATATTTACGGTCAGACTGGAATTTTGCCTCTGCCTATTATTCCCTGTATGGTTTTATGGCCATGAGTATTGCCATTTATTGGTTATTCGGATTTCCAAAAATATATTTCCTTCTTTCAGTTCAAAGCCTTGTTGTAGTGTCAATGGCACTCTGGTTCAAAAACAGATTAATTGTTGTGATGAACAGCCTTCTTTTCCTGACAATCCTTTTTGTCTATCTCTTATCGGCAAATTCAATTAACAGTGCTAATTTTTCATTTGCACTTATTTCAATTATCTCGGCCAGGATTATAAACTGGCAGACTTCCAGGCTTAAACTAGAGACTCATATTATAAGGAATCTTTACCTGATTGAAGGATTTGTGATGGTAATGTATGCATTGTATCATGCACTGCCGAAGCAATTCATTACGCTTTCATGGTTAATGGCAGCTCTTGTCTATTTTCTATTAAGTATTGTGCTTAGAAATGTGAAATACAGGTATATGGCATTAGGAACCATGATCTGTGCTGCATTTTATCTTTTCCTTATTGACCTTGCCCGGATCGAGATTATCTACAGGGTAATGGCTTTATTGTTCCTTGCCGCTATTTCAATAGGAATTTCAATGTATTACTCAAGCCATTTAAAAAAGGAGAGTTAGTAATTTCTCAATTGTCTTTTGTTGTTTCTGTGCCGGATTACTATCCTGGTTTTTGCTTATCTTTAGTATTATTTATCATTTTATTTCTTTTCCGGGAGTAAGAGAAGATTTATTCATCTGCCTCAACTTAATTTAATATGAACCTTATGAAAAGGAATTTAACTATCAGGAAGAAGAACAGATCCAGGCGGAAATTCCTGAAATCAACCGGAGCTTTCTTTGCCGGCCTGACTTTTATAAAACCATTTTCGATGTCAGCGGTCAGTTCTGCAAATGAGAGGAGATCGGCTAAAGATGATCATTTATTTATGCAGGATCTTCCAAAGCAACAAGATCCCATCTTACCTGATGGTATTAAAGCAGTATGGGATATAAGCAAAGCCTGGCGTGATGCAACACCAACCAGGGAACGAATCTGTATAAATGGATTGTGGCAGTGGCAGCCTGTTGTACAGCAATCTGATCAGGTACCATCAGATGGATGGGGTTATTTCAAGGTCCCCGGTAACTGGCAGGGTGTAAATAACTATATGCAAAGAGACAGCCAGCGACTTTATCCACATCCTGACTGGAGTGCTAAGAAATTCGAAAACCTTACGACTGCATGGTATAAAAGAGAAATTACAATTCCTGCTGCCTGGAAAAACCGTCGCATTGTCCTTAACATTGACTACGTAAATTCAAGTGCACTGATCTTTATCAACGATAAACCGGCAGGTGAAATAATGTTCCCTGGGGGTGAATCAGACCTGACATCATTTTGTTCTCCGGGACATAACTATAGTCTTGCCATAAAGTTAACAGCTCTGCCCTTGCAGGATGTTGTTGCTGTGTTCAGCGACAGTAATGCCCCAAGGACAGGGAAAGGAACTGTTGCCAGGCCGGGTCTTTGCGGGGATGTCTATCTTTCGGGACTTCCTTTGAAAACAATGATAAAGGATGTCCGGATCTATACTTCATATCGCAGGAAAGAGGTGACATTCAGGATTGCTATTGATAATCTCAATCCAGATGCAAAATATTCAATAAATGCTATAATAACAGATAAAGGCATGAAGGTCGTAGAATTCACGGACCGGACCTTTAAAAATGCTGAAATGACAGGTGGCTATGTCAATATAACAGAGAAATGGAAGCCGGATAAACTCTGGGATATTCATACACCTGGTAATATGTATGACCTTACTGTTTCACTTTTTGCCAGTAATAAGAAATTGATAGATACTTCATTTTCAACCAGATTCGGTTTCAGGGAGTTCTGGATTGAAGGACGGGATTTTTACCTCAATGGTTCGCGGATCTACCTCTCTGCTGTTCCTTTCGACAACGGACAGATAGGTGCAGCACTTGCCTGCTATGAAGGTGCCAGAGAAAGTATGCGAAGACTGAAAAGCTTTGGTATAAACTTTGTCTATACTCATAACTATGGTTGTGAACCGGGTACACATATTAGCTTTGCTGAGATTTTGAAAGCTGCTGATGATGAAGGGATGCTGATCTCTCTCTCACAGCCTCATTTTGGCCAGTATGAATGGACCGCAGAAGATGCTGATAAGAAAAACGGATACGCTCACCATGCAGGCTTTTACACCAGTGTCGCGCAAAACCACCCGTCTGTAGTCTTCTTTTCAATGAGTCATAATGCAACAGGCTATACTGACGATATGAATCCTGATCTGATCGACGGAATAAACAGGACCGATTCACAATGGTCGCAAAATAATGTAAAGAAAGCTCTCAGGGCGGAGGCTTTAGTCTCAGAAATGGATCCTTCAAGAATAGTATATCATCATTCTTCCGGTAACCTGAGCCCTATACATTCAAGTAATTTTTACCCCAATTGGGTACCAATACAAGAGATGAATGACTGGTTTGAACACTGGGCTACTGTTGGCGTAAAACCTCTCATGCTTTGTGAGTTTGGAGCTCCTTTTACCTGGGATTGGGCAATTTACAGGGGATGGTACAAAGGTAAGAGGGAGTTTGGCAGTGCAATAGTCCCATGGGAATTCTGCCTTGCCGAATGGAATGCGCAGTTCCTTGGTGATAAAGCTTATATGATTTCAGAGATGGAAAAAGAAAACCTCCGCTGGGAGGCAAGTCGTTTCAGTGAAGGTGCCGTCTGGAGCCGCAATAACTATCCATACAATTTTGATTCAAGGGTTCTTGAAGAACGAAATCCTGTTTTTGCGATGCATATAAGGGGAAACTGGAGATCATTCAGAACATGGGGAGTTTCAATAAATTCTCCATGGCATCACGGGCCATATTTCAAAATGAAAGAAGACCTTATAAATGAGAGGAAAGAATTCGCAGTTGACTGGGAAAATCTTCAGTATCCCGGACTGAGCCCCGATTTTATCAGTGAAAGAGCAAGCAGGATGGATCTGGATGTTGGAAACAACAGGGCCGACTGGATCCCAAATGAAGCAGGAGAAGCACTCATTGAAAATAATATGGCCTTACTTGCCTATATCGCTGGGAAACCGTCTGCCTTTACAAGTCAGGATCATAACTTCAGGCCTGGTTCATCTTTTAAGAAACAGTTAGTGGTAATAAATAACTCCAGGGAGAGTGTTGCATGCGAATGTAAATGGAAACTAAACCTTCCTGTTCCGGTAGAAGGAAGCCAGAGCTTTATCCTGGAAACCGGACAGCAGGAAAGAATCCCATTGACATTCAAGCTCCCAACTGAGCTTGAACCAGGGAATTATGAACTTGGCACATCGGTTAAATTCAACAACGCAGAACTACGGAACGATACTTTCTTTGTCCATATAGTTCCATCTATCTCTCTTTCAGAATTCAATGCGAAGGTAGCCTTGTTCGATCCTGAAGGATCTACTGGCATGCTTCTTAAGAATATGGGGATAGCATTTCAGACTGTTAAATCAGGAGATGACCTTTCAGAGTTTGATATACTGGTTTTAGGGAAAAAGGCATT
Organism: Bacteroidales bacterium; assembly: GCA_035531395.1. Taxonomy (GTDB): domain Bacteria; phylum Bacteroidota; class Bacteroidia; order Bacteroidales; family VadinHA17; genus LD21. The sequence continues at coordinate 54,025 of DATKTA010000026.1, read as the reverse complement.
CACAACTGATAGTGAAGGAATTAAACTTGATGCAGTTAAGAAAGGTCTCAAAGTCATTATATTCGAACAGACATCAGAGGTTCTTGAACGACGGTTTGGATTCAGGGTACAGGAATATGGACTAAGAAAGGTTTACAGATGTATACCTGACCATCCAGTACTTGAAGGACTTGGAGAAGAAAATCTTCGTGACTGGGAGGGGGATTCAACAATAGTACCTTCGCGGCTCCGGTTTGAAGATGACAAAAGTCTCTTTAATGGAGTGCAGACAGTTAAATGGTGTGATATTCCGGTTACAAGGATATGGAGATGCGGCAACAGAGGTAATGTTGCAACTGTCCTGATAGAGAAACCTACATGCGGGAACTTCCTGCCCTTAATCGATGGCGGGTATAGTCTCCATTACACTCCTTTGATGGAGTACAGGGAAGGCACAGGTGTTGTGATATTTTGCCAGATGGATGTAACCGGCCGTAGCGAAACTGAACCTGCCGCGGAGAAACTGGTCTGGAATTTATTGAAATATATGTCTGAATGGAAACCTGGTAAGATAAAACAGGCTGTTTATTCCGGCAACAATGAAGGACTTGAGCATCTGAAAAAAACCGGTATATCATGTACTGACTACGTTAGGAAACCAGATCCGGATCAGGTTCTGGTAATTGGTCCGGGAGGCGGACTTAAAATTGCCTCTGACAAAATAATTATTGAGAAATGGATGAAAGCGGGGGGGCAATTACTTGCAATCGGATGTGACCAGGCTGATACCGATGCAATATTAACGTTTAAGGTTATTTTCAGAAAGGAGGAGCATATTGCTGCCTGGTTTGAGCCTTTTGGCAATTCATCGTTCTTCGCCGGTATATCACCTGCTGATGTCCACTTTCGGGCACCAAAGGAATTGTCAAAAGTATCATCTGGTGCTGTGTCGACTGGTGACGGAATACTCGCTTACAGTCAGGATGGCAAATCAGTATTTTGCCAGATTGTGCCGTGGCAATTGGATTATAGCAGGGAACAACATAACGTAAAACAGACATACCGTCGTACCTCATTCATGCTAAGTCGTTTGATGGGCAACATGGGAATTTCTTCATCAGTTCCCATACTTGATCATATAAGCACTCCTGTGGTTGCTGACAAGAATGAAAAACGCTGGCTTGATGGTCTCTATGTCGATGTGCCTGAAGAATGGGACGATCCTTACCGCTTCTTCCGCTGGTAAATCAATTTTACCATGTTGATCCGGTTAATTCACTCCTTGTGTTGATGTCATTATCCATAACAATAAGGGCTACCCATGGTTCATCAACCTGAGTTGTCATGGCCTGCCATTTCAGGGTAGTTTTTTTATTGGATATGAGTGTAATCTTTTTCTCAGGACTTTTCACAATCAGGTTACTGCTCCTGATATTGAAAGTATGTGTTCCGCTTCCTTCTATAGTGGCGGTTATTGTGACCTTACCTGCTGATGTTGTACTCTTTGACAGCTTTATGTGGAAATCGTTTTCAGGTTTGGAACTGGTTTCATGCTTCCCGGAAAGTCTTTCTACCTCGCGCATTATTCCAATCCACTGGCTGACCGGATGTACCCAGACTTCCTTGTAAGTCCAAGTATTTTGTACCGGCCAATAAGGTATATCACTTTCTCCGCGTGTCTGGATACCCACGGGAAGAGCCCCAATTATATCACCCGAAGAAGGTGTGTAAAGAGGAGGGAAGTCATAGCCTTCACCATACATAGTACTTTGTGAGAAAGGATTATTACCTACAACCCATTCGAGCTGACGGATAGCAAGGTTCATGCATTTTGCATCGCCCCTGAGCCTTGCAGCATAGTTAAGTGCCTGTGCCTGTGGAAGAATAACTCCGAAATGTCCCCGGTAATCCATCCATACAGGGAACAACCGAAGATAATTTCCGTTACCCAGTGGAACACCATTTAGTACCTGTTTACGGAATGACTCTCTCCTGTTCTCATAAACCTGGAGGTAATCCTTGTCTTTATATATTGATGATGGTATTATGCCATAAGGTTCCGTAAAACCTGCTATGGTTTTCAGGTATTCGGAATGCAGTACTACTGATGAATACCAGTTCATGTAATCAGGATTATCCGGAAATGCTTCGCACATCAGTGTCAAAGCTGCAATAGGTTCCTGTTCCCTTCCATTATGACAGTAATGCAGGATAAATTTCTTTGAAGGTCCGGTATAAAAGAAGCCTGTAAGCGGAATATCCATAGCAGGTTTTTTACGCTGCTGCGATTCGGTGATCATAGTAGCCATTTCAGCAGCCTTTTCTTCATATTTTTTATCTCCGGTGGCATTCCATAATTCAACTGAAGCCAAAATACCGGCTGAGGCAATTTCATGAAGGACATCTCCTGAATCGAATGAAACACCCCAGGCGGCTGATGAATCGTTTTCCCTTACAAGTACAAGTTTATCGATAGCGAACTGCCAGTCTGCTTTGGCCATTTTCAGCGCATAATTTGCAAGACGTGGATCTGTTTCCTTCAAAATCCTGTAGGCGATGGCTTCGGATGAGGCAGCAATAAAGTTTGTTTTTGGATTATTTCGGGCAGTTGAAGTGACATCATCATAGTCACCAATTATCCCGTTGGTCCTGCGACTGTTTACTGATCCTTCATTGCGGAATCCATCGCCAAAGCTTGTTTTCAGTATCCAGTCAAGGCCCCACTGGGCTTCTTTAATGAGCCGTTCATAGAGTTTTTGATTTCTCCCTTTTAAATGAACCTGCTCTGCCAGGCTGAACATCGCATAGGTAGCTTCAGCCGTATTTCTAAGCCCCTGGGTAAGGTCTCCTGCATCATGCCACCCACCGTTAATAACAATCCTTTTGTCATCATGAATACAGGTCCAGTCGCGGTGGCATGCGCCATGCACTCCGGGTATTGGTGTGCCGCAACGTTCCACGTAGAAAAAATTCAGGGCTTTCCATAGAGTCTCTTCCCACACATCAGGTTCAATACGGAAGGAACCGGAAATTGTTTTCCCTGCAACAATGTGATAGGATCCGCTTTCATTCACCTCTGAAAAATCAAGAATCTGGAAGTCACCAAGACCTGTGGTTGTATTAATGATCTTTTTATTTAGTACTGTTTTTCCTGATTTGTCGTCAACAATTTTGAAGTCAGTAATACCAGGGTCATTTAGTATGGCAGTTTTTGGACTCTGGTTCATATAACCAGTGTGACTGTATGCAATCCTTCCTTTCCATACCGGCCATCCCTCTATGTAATCAGGATCAACCTTTTCAAGTGCCAGATCATCAAAATAATATGTTGTTGAATCACAGGCTTCGGGTTCGTGTCCTGAAATACTTGTGGATATCTCAACCTTTGTTATCATGTCACGGGCAACATTTTCTATCTCCCAGACAACATGGTTCCATTCATGGTTTTTTAAATTGAATATTGACTCTCCCTCCTGGCCGAAAAGAGCTGGGAGTTTTTCAGCTCCATCGTTGAAAAGTCTCAGTTCCAAATGGGGTGAATATGCTCCCGGATTGTCTGGAAATATCCAGACAGATATCCTGTTGAATCTTCTCCAGTCTTCATTATTGACATTGAACCTGATACCTACAGGACACCATCCACGACCGCTTTTTGGTGCCGGGATGTCCAATCTTGAAGGAAAAATCATCCGAAGGGAATTATTTCCCTGATGTTTATGATCAGCAGAGATTTCTGTTTCAACATAGTTCTTTTTACCCGCTTCCTCTTTCTTATCGATTCTTGAATCAGCAAGAGCTATTGCTCCACCTGTAAATGAAATCCACTTCATTTCGTTCTCCATGTTATCGAGAGTTTTACTTTCGTGGATCTCTTTATTAAGCCAGCGATAATATGCTGAATTACTGACATTTATTTCCATTGGCTGTTGACCCGTTGCAACTAGACCAGCAAAAAGAAAAATCACAACAAATAGATATTTCATAATCAATCAGATTTTGTTTATTTTTAGCTGTTCATAGAGTTAAAGTTAAGTAAAATCTGGAAAGATGAATAAAATCGACCGCAGGAGTTTTCTCAGGACCTCAGTTATTGCAGGTGCAGCTGCATCTTTTGTTGGACCATTTGATATCTTTAATCCGACTTTAGTCCAGCCTCCATCATCATTATCAAGTGTTGCCATCACAACAGGTGACAGCAGGGCCGATCTTGCTTTCAGGGCACTTCAGCCTTATTCGAAACAGATACAACAGGCTATTGGTAACAAAAGGGTTGTGCTTAAACCCAATAATGTTTCAACAGAGGTGCTCCTCTGTGCTACCCACACTGAGACAATGGAAGGCATTCTTGAGTTTCTGAAGTCAATAAAGAAACTTGATAATGTCATTATAGCCGAATCAGCAGCTAATGCTCCTACATTTGAAGGATTCAGCAATTATGGGTATTTCAGTCTTGAAAAGAAATATCCCGTGAAGTTTGTTGACCTCGACAGTGAAGGATCAGAATTACTGTATGTATTTGATCAAAAGGATTTCCGTCCACATGCTGTCAGATTTTCAAGTATAATTCTTAGTCCCGACTCATATGTCATTTCATGTGCCAGGATGAAAACACATAACCTCGCTGTTGCAACATTATCGCTGAAAAACATAGTGTTTGGGGCACCTGTAAAAGATATCGGATTCAGGCTTGATAAGAATACCAAACTGGGAACCAGGAGCGATAAACCGACTGTACACGGCAGCGGACCAAGAGGGATAAATTTCAACCTCTATAGTCTCGCATCAAGAGTTCATCCTCACCTTGCAGTCATTGATGGTTTTGAAGGAATGGAAGGAAATGGTCCAAGGCTCGGAACGCCTGTTGATCACAGGGTTTGTGTGGCCAGCACTGACTGGTTTGCCGCTGACAGGGTTGCTGTAGAACTTATGGGGATTGACTTTGGGTTAGTAGGATATCTTAATTATTGCGCTCAGACAGGTCTGGGTGAACCTGACCTGAACAAGATTGAGATTGTTGGTGAAAGGATTAGTGACCATATAAAAAAATACAAGCTTCATGAAAATATTGAACAGCAGCTCATCTGGATGAAACCTGTTGTATAACATATTTTCAGCTAATAAGCTATTTGTAAAGTATTAGCAGCATCTCAAAATCACGGATTTCAGGAACAACACATTCGATCGACCCGTCCTTTAGGTTTTTGTGTTTAATGATTAAGCCGGACCTGAGTAGCCTGACTTCTTTTACTGATTTCTGTGGTATAATACGGACTGTGGTGTTGTGAACAGGGACAGGTTCTCTTACCGAATTCCCAAGAAAACCTGAATGATTGACCATCCCTACCCATTCGAATGCTTTATTAAGATTTGCCAGATGGGTCATTTCAATTAACGGAGAGGCATCAGTTTTCAAAGAATGGCTGATTCCAAGTAATTTGTTCAGGGATGCACTAAATAATGCTCTCTGTGCATAGTTCCCTTTAATATTATATTCTGAACCGAGCTGCCATGGAACAAAAACGGTTTTCCCTTTCCCATAGGAATATTCTATTACTCCGGGAAAATCAGTAATATCACTCTCTTTATAGTAAGTCTTTTCTGCAGGGCCATACATGTTGGATGGCAATAGTCTGAGGTATCCCCTCCCATCTTCCCTCACTGTGCATTTCAGAAAGTCTGAATTCATCATCATGAGACTGAAATCTTTAAATTCCTCAGTACCAAGATTTTCCTTATCTTTTTCCGACACTTTCAGGTAAGTTGCCTGCGCCTTTGGGAACAGCTCAAATTCAGCTTCAACTCCAAGGGATTTAAGTCTGATCCTGTTTTCTGAAATTACTACGGCATCATTTACAGATGTGGCTCCGGTTACAAATATTTTTCCTCCATCCCGTACATAATTATCAATCATTGTAATCATTTCATCACTCATATTCCTGATGTCATCCAGTATTATTGTTTCATAATCTCTTAACTGATGAGGGACTCCGGATTTTCCTAATTGCGAAGGGATTATCACATCATACATGATGTGTTCTTCAGAAAGTAGTTTTATCATCCCGCTGTATTCCGTCGCCGGCCCCTGTATAAGTGCTATTTTGCTGACAGAGTGAACATTTGTAAACAGCTTTTCATATTTTTTATGGAAAGCAAACAATTCATTTGCAATCGGGAAAAAGGCGCGGTCTTCATAATGCACCAGGGTTCCGACAACGACCAGGCTCACGGGTGCTGCATGAAGCATGTTCTCAAGCCACCATGTGCGAAGCAGGTTTGGGGAACTGATTATGTTCCTGTAGCCTATTGCCTGGAATCCCATAATAAGGTTTAGGGGTGTTCTGTTGGTAAATGATCCAAGCGTCCTTTTTACATTCTTTGTTGCATGGTATATGTCATCAACTCCCGGTGACATTGAAGCACCTGATTCAGAGGCTATCCAGGAGGTTCCGATGGAATTGTAATTATAGATTATCAGACCGGGGTTCTGCTGTTTTATAAAGCTGGTGACCCTGTTGTAGAGTTCTTCTGATGTTTCTCTCTGGAACTTTAAGTACTCATTGACTCCCGTATCACTGTAATCTTTTGGTAATTTCATTCCGGAGTACTCCAGGAACCTTCTCCTGCAATTATCGCACTGGCATATCCCTGTGTTGGTTCCGGCATATGTCGACCCGGTGTACCCCATCATATTAAAAAATATTCCGTCAAAATCATAATTTGCTATTGCTTCATTAAGAATCTCGAAAGAATATTCCTGGTAGTAACCTCCGTTTATGCATGCAGAGTAGAGGCCATTGAAGATCTGTGGTTTGCCATTTGTTCCTTTATATAACCATTCCGGCTTAAGTTTTGCAATTGACGGGTCAAGTTTACTGAAATCAAATCGAGCGATATACCTTATTCCTTTTTCATGTAACTTACTGATAAGATCAGCAACAAGATCTCCGGTTCCTATATTCGGATTTTTCCACTGATATGGTAGTTTTGTCTGGTAGTTTGCAACAATTCCTCCAGTATTGAAAAGTACAGTATTTGCAGAGGCTTCCATTACTGATTTTACATAAGCATCAATGTCCATGCTGCCTTCAGTCTCAGGCAAATTTGTCTGTATCAGCCGTATAGGTGTACGGTTCCACCAGGTTGAATCATAGCTTCCGGGATCGATGGAAGAGAGAAAATCGTGATCCTGATTATTACATGAAAAAATTAACAGAGAGGTGAATACTCCTGTCAGTAACAGGTTATATTTCATCATTTAATAATTTTATTTCAATGGCATGATGGAACCCGCATGTTACCGATTATTATAAAATTGTGTTTGGGTATGTAAATACATGCGGGTTTCATAAATTATAGTTTTTGCCTTCTTCTGAACAAACTGGTTTATCCGGATTTGGCGATATACAAATATAAGTTTTCTGATCCGGTTTCTTTGGCATGTAGTCTTAACCAGCTGTGAAGGTTGAAAGAAATATTAAATTATCTTTATGAAATAGAATTCTAAAGAATAATCTCAGGTATGTTCAGAATCAGAAAAATATCCAATCCGGGGTTGGCTGGCAATCGGCAGGTAATTGAGCGTTTAAAGGAAATTGTACGCATACAGTTTCCCGGGATATTGGCGCAACAGATTGAGGATATTTCTGAAAAGATGGTTGACCCGGTGAAAATTAAATACCAGACATCTCTTATTGTAGCCGATGATTTTCGAGGTAATATAAGAGGATTTGCCAGTTTGCTTTTTATGTCAGACCTTAAGTTTTGCTATCTGGATTTACTTGCTGTGAACCCTGATAAACCTACATCCGGAGTCGGAGGTTCTATATATGAAAGAGTACGAGAGGAGGCTCATTCCCTTGATTCAATAGGATTGTTTTATGAATGCCTTCCTGACGACCCGACTCTTTGCCACGATGAAACCAGTATCAGACAAAATGCAAAGAGACTGGCTTTTTATGAAAAGTTTGGTGCCTATCCCATTATAAATACTGCTTATGAAACTTCTGTTAAGGAAGGTGGTGATTCTCCACCTTATCTTGTTTATGATGACCTTGGTACAAAAAGACCGCTTAGAGCGGATGAACTTAAAAAAATAATCAAAGCAATTCTAAATCGTAAATATGGTGATTATTGTCCCTTAGAATATGTGAAAATGGTTGTCAGTAGTGTCAAGGATGATCCGGTACTGCTCAGGAATCCCCAATACGTTAAGGTCAGGGAAAAAGACAGTATCCCGTTAAATAAGCAAGATGATAAAATTCAGCTTTTTGTAAACGGGAAACACCATATTCACCATATAAGGGAGGTAGGATATGTTGAGTCGCCGGTACGTGTTAAGACTATCTTTGAAGAAGTATCCAGGCTTGGAATAACTTCTGAAGGGACGGTACGTGAGTATCCTGACAGGTATATTAATGAAACACATGATCCCGGATATGTGAGGTATTTTAAGAAAGTATGTGAGAATCTGAAACCGGGGGAGTCGGTTTATCCCTATGTATTCCCTATTCGAAATAAGGCAAAACCTCCTAAATTGCTGTCAGTAAGGGCAGGTTACTATTGTATCGATACATTCACACCGTTGAATAAAAATGCATATCTGGCAGCTCGATGGGGTGTAAATTGTGCACTGACTGCTGCCGACTCAATATTAGCAGGAAACAATATTGTGTATGTATTAACACGCCCGCCAGGCCATCATGCTGAGCGTTTTGCATTCGGAGGATTCTGCTATTTCAATAATGCAGCAATTGCAGCCAATTATCTTAGCAAATATGGGAAAGTGGCGATTCTTGATATAGATTATCACCACGGAAACGGGCAACAACAGATATTCTATGAAAGGTCGGATGTGCTGACAATATCAATTCATGGCCATCCCTCATTTGCATATCCCTATTTTTCCGGTTTTAAGGATGAAAAGGGAACGAATTCCGGAGTGGGCTTTAATTGTAATTTTCCTTTAAAAGAGATAATTAATGGCGAAGAATATCGTGGCACACTTAAAAAGGCCCTGGATATAATAAAAAAATTCAAGCCGGAGTTTTTGATTGTCGCACTGGGACTAGATACTGCCAAGGGTGATCCGACAGGCACGTGGATGCTGAGACCGTCTGATTTTCATAAAAATGGCGAAATGGTTGCGGAGTCAGGTCTGCCTACTTTAGTTATCCAGGAAGGTGGATACAGGAACAGACAGATAGGAATCAATGCCCGCCATTTCTTCCAGGGATTCCATAAACAGTATTTGCTTAACAGGGCCTCAAAATCAGTAAACGGTAATTGAAATCCCGGAATATTATTGACTGACTTTACTGGTAAGAGCATCCCTGATCATTTGCCTCAGTTCAAGTTGTTTGTTTTCAACTGCTTTCCTTGATGTTGGACGGTAGAATTCTGCATATCTGCATTTTGCCAGGTTATATTTTAATGCCTCCTCGGTACCTTTAACATCTACTCCTAATTTAATTGGTAAAGGACAGTCAACAACTGATATATGGTAATCGAAGCTCATGTCAAAGTTATGCCTGCCGGCAATTACTGCCTTGTATCTATCCATGACAATAAGGAAAGGATAAATATCAATTTCATTACGGAAGATTGTGAACTCAGCACTTAATGAGTCAACATTATTCTTTGCGTGTTTGCTGAACCGCAGGCTTTTTGCTATCTCGCTGAAAGTCTCACCATCCATCAGGACAAGATTATTACCTCTGATTGATGAGGCTCCGCGCAATGTCGACTTTTTAAGGTTATACATTGAGTCAAGATATGTCTCTACAGCAATGTGAAATTCACCTTTTCCTCTGAACGAACGCAGCATTGGCATAAGTGTGTCAATATCAGGGATCATTGACAATAATTTCTCAATCTCAACGTCAAGCATGTGATAATCAAGTCCGAGATAAAGATGATTCTTCCTGGGTGTCCGATACATTGCAGTAAGCTGCATCCTGGCAGCAGGGGTTTTAAAAGATAGTCCGTCAAGAACAAGAATACCGTCATGGACCTGCACATTTCCAATTATGTTGGTGGCGGTATCAATTCCCATAGTGACCTTCTTAATATTGGTGGTAAGGAAAAGGTCAATCCCTTTTGGCACCATATAAGGACCTGTATAAGAGGTATCTGCATTCTGAATTTCAGGAGTATCAGCCTTTGCTGAATCGGGCTGCCCCAGGCCGTTTGTAAGGGCCATCAGCTGATCAACGTCAGTGGTATTTGAAATAAAACTGAAATCACCTCTCAATATGGAGTCATTCCTGAAGTATGATAGGATATTGATCAGATTTCCCTTTAACTGAAAATCAGAATTGCCGACTTTGAAACTACTCTCCATTATGCTGAATATTTCCGGTTCAAAGTTCATTTTGACTGTAGGAATTTCAACAGGATAATATAGCCCTGCAACGTTTATTGTACCACCATTCATGTCAAGGGATCCCTTTGCCATCCACTGCTGGAAGATGTCTTTCTGTTTATTGTCGTTGATTATATCAGAATTAATATTGATACTTTTTACATCAACAGAGCTCTCTCCGGCAACTGTTAAAAGATGGTTACTGCTATATGACAGATTAATATGGAGCTGATCAGGGTTCTCTGACGCTGGTGATACTTCTAATTTCCCGAATGGCTTTGAGATAGCGACACTTATTGTATCTGTGCCTGCTGAAAGCGTATCCATGCTGAAGGAACATAATAGATCAGGAATTCTTGTAGTGTCCCTTGCATCAGAGGTCTCAAACGTTATCGTAGCATTTCCCATTGAAGCATTATAGGTTCCTGGCTTACCTGCCATGAAATTATCTGCCTCAATTCTGGCAAAAGCAAACTTCGTGCTTTTTGTTTCAGCTTTCAGGTTGGGTAGTTCAAATTCAATATCCGACTTGTCTGTTTTGATTTCAAGGCTGTCATAATCTGCATAAAACTCTGAAAGCCTGAGAGATCCTGATAATTTCATCTTCTCAATCTGCATCTTTTCAAACTGGCTTACGGAAAAAATAGTCCTGATCTTTCCGTCTACCTTTCCCCTGACATGAAGATCCATGCTATCAGGAATCATTTCCATGAACTCCTTCAGATTGAGTCCGGCAGTCGTGACAAGATTGCAGTGAATATCTGAAAAAAGCCGGGTCACTTTGCCGGTAATGTTTACGGAAGATGCTGGTGTCTTTGCTGCAAAATTGCTGATATTCAGATAAGAAATAGCATCATTTTTAAGATCAGTATAGATGGTGAAATTACCCTTTATATCATGTAGTGGTAATGGGAAATCGGCATATTTCAATGCTCCATTCTCTATCTGAAGCCTTATATCCATTACCGGCATTACCGAATCATTCAATATTCCTTTTATAGTGCCCTGTGAAGATAAGATACCATCAGCATCAACACCTTTAAGGTATGAAGTGAAAGAGGGAGGAACGAGTGCAACTATACTCCTGACAGGCCATGATTCAAGCTTATAGGATATGTCTGTAATGATGTTTTTGTTAACTGTATCGTTTTCGACCAGACCATCCAAAAGCAATTCCATGCTGTTTAAGGAAACAGCTGCATTTTTTAACCTGAGGATCTGATGCGATGGTAAAAAATCTGCAGGAATATCAAGATCAACTGAAGTAGTCTCAAGATACTTCTCTCCATCATAACTGAATGACACAGAAGGGCTTTTAATATTTATTTCACCGCTTATGCTATCTGCATTTACAATGCCTGTAATTTTTACATCAATATCTTTAATCTCGGAATGAATTTTCGAGGAAAGATCAATGTAACTTATATCAATGTTTTTCAGAGCAATATTCCTTATATCTATTACCGGATTAATCGTTTCAGATTCCGGCTCGCTACTTTTCTGAACAGCTGTTGTGTCGGTAAGAAAAATATCATAATTGCATTTACCCAGACTGTCTGAAAACACATTGACGGATCCTCCTTGCAGCTCAAGTCCGATCAGTATAATTTCGTTGTTTTTCCACCAGGCTTTAGCATCAACAATTCCTGTTATTTCATCAAGATCTACCAGCGTATCTGATTGTGCTCCTGTAAAAGGATTGATAATTGAAAAGTCCTTAATCTTAATTCCGAAATTCGGGAAAGTACTGAAAAGAGTAAGTTCTATTTCGCCTATTTCTGTCTGACAGGAAATGAGCTTATCAGCCTGTTTGTGTACAATAGGAGTAAGCTTTTCCGGAGTGAATATAAGCCACAGTGAAATACTCACAGTTATGATCACAATTGTAATCAGTGATAATAGTGTTATCAGGAGAATCTTTAATATTTTTTTCATTCCCGGGAAATTTACCTCTGGTTCTAATAATCAACATTCATAGAGGTCACGGTGTTACTTTTGAAAATGAGAATTTTACTCCGAAATCATCATGATATTTCAATGACGTCGCAGTCAACTCGGTTACAGTATATACCTTAGGAACTGAACCGCCTATTTCAAGAACATGTATATGAGTCAGTTCAGCTTTAACCAGGGTCCATGTAAAGGCCTGGGCCTCTGCTTCGGTCACATCATCTGCAGTATCCCATGTTCCACCTGTGCCGTCAGCCAGGTATTTGTAATACAAAGTACCTGTTTTCCATTTACCGATTAGCAGTGATTGATCAAAGGATACATCTGTTTCTGGTTCACAGGAAACCACACACAGAGAGAAGATAGCTAAAATGAGATAGAATAATGATTTTTTCATCCTGAATTATTTATGAATTTCAGGATTCTAAATTAATAAAAATTAATAAGGAGACGAACAAACTTGTCCTTCCTGTTATTACTCAAATGTCGGATTATTACACTTTTTGTTTTATGGTTTTATCAAAATGAAGAATGCATTATGACCCTCCCTGAAGATTTTTCAAAAGTCTGATCTGATATTAATCAATGATTTCATCAGTTAGAGCAAACAGATTTATCCCCTGAAGGTTTCAATTAATTTTGCTAAATTGTGAGTCAGATTTTGTAACCTTCAACTTTAAACCTTGACGTTAAATGAAAAAAGAAAGACTTGTTTTTGCAGTGCTGTCTGTATCCCTGCTGTTTTTGGAAATTTCGTGTGATAATAAACCATATGAGCTTAATGATGGATACATGTATGTTCAGAAAGAAGAACGGAGGAATGAATCAACAGAATGGCAACTGGTATGGGAGGATGATTTTAAAAATGGTTCTCTGGATACAGCTACATGGAACCGGATCGGACTTTTTGAGACACCAAAATGGAAAGTCCCGGTAGAGAATTGGAGGGACGTAAAAAACTGTTTCAGGTATATTACTGCAACCGATCCCAGGGTTGTTCAGTTTGATGAGAATAATATCAAGCTGATGGGTATCATCAATCCCGATTCACTTACCGGCGATCCTCGTCCCTACCTAACAGGGGGAATATACTCCTGGGGAAAATTCGCTTTCCAGGGAGGTCGAATTGAGATAAAGGCAAAACTCGACCAGGCATATGGTATGTGGCCTGCAATATGGATGCTGTCGGAGAAGGATATCTATCCAAATCAGCATAACGGGGAGATGGACATTATGGAAAAGCTTAATCATGATGATTTTGCATATCAGACAACGCATAACCATTACACTATCACTCTCAATCAGACTGAACCCAAAAAGTCAACAACTGCCAGAATCGACACTGCTGATTACAATGTATATAGTGTGAGTTGGTATCCTGACAAACTGGTATATGCTATCAATGGAGTAACTTCATATGAATACCCAAAGATTCCGGGAGCCGGAACTTTCCAGTGGCCTTTTGATCAGCCATTCTACTTGCTTATCGATCAGCAGATGGAGCATGACTGGCCCGGACCTATAAGTCATCCTGAGGAACTGCCTATAAGTATGACAGTTGACTGGGTAAGGCTTTATCAATGACAATTCTATTCTTTTCCTGTCATGAAAAGCATTTAGCTCTTTTCGTATAGCACTGATAGACAGATTTATAGATCTAGTGACTCTTAAATTCGTAATAAGAAATATTCTTAAAAGGCCATTTCTTAATCTTATAAAGGTTATAGGATTAAGTCTCTCATTAAGTGGCGCTTTGCTGATTGTTTTGTTTCTGAAAAATGAACTTGAATACGACAGGTATAATAAATATTCTGAAAGAACCTATCGTTTAACTGTTACTGATGAGTCTTTTATCGGGGGTAAACATTTTGCAAGGATATCCAACTCCTCGTATATTCCTGCAATGGCTGACTATTTTCCTGAAATAGAAAGCTTTGTCAGAATGGCTCCTATCAGGGGTGGTGTGATGAAGTATAACGAAGATTTTATTCCAATAAACCAGGCCTTTGAATGTGACAGTACATTTTTTAAAGTATTTGATACCGATCTTCTGAGAGGGAATCCTGATAATGTTCTCAGTGGTCCGGGATCAATGGTTGTTTCTGAAAGCTTTGCTAAAAGGGTCTTTGGCAGTCAAAATCCTGAGGGACATATCATGGTTTTGCCTGAAGGACAGTTTTATGGTAAAAACATTGAGTTTACTGTGAATGGAGTAATGAAAGATTTCCCTCAGAACAGTCATTTTCATCCTGAATTTATCGTATCGCCTGTTGAAAAATCTGTTCTGGAAGGTTGGGCCTGGACATATCTGTTGCTTAATTCCAGTGCTGATCCTGCGAAAATAGTTTCAGGGTTTAGAAAGTTCTATGCTACCACTGTTGATAGTAAAACAGATGGAGCCAGGATTATCCCTCATCTCCAGAAAAGAACTGATATACATTTGCATTCCAGTAAATTGAGAGAGATAGAGCCAAATGGCAACATGTCGATTATTTACGCATTTTCAATAGCGGGCCTGGTACTGTTATTTATTGCATTTGCAAACTATACCAATCTGAATATCGGAATGGCAGGCTTCACCGACCGATATCTTTTTGTCAGCAAGGTTTGTGGTGCATCCCGATTGACACTTTTAAAGAGTTTTATATATGAAGGAGTTATTATAATCTTCTGCTCAGTAGCTATTGGTGGATTTATCTCTTTTCTTTCCAATATACTCATTCATAATCAGTATGGATTAAACCTCTTTGCTGGCAGTGCCTTATTTATTACCAGTTTTGTAATAATCTTTAGTGCCCTTGGCCTCCTGTCGGGCATTTTACTGATAATCAACCAGGGACTTAACAGTATAAAAACAACATCAGGATACATCAGCAGGGTTAGTTTCAGGAGAATAGGTATTAGCAAAAGCATAATTGTAATGCAATACACAATATCAATTGCACTTATCGTGGCTGTTTTTGTCATAGGACGACAAACTGGTTATGCTCTTAAAGAAAGCATGGGTTCCCAGAACGGGAATCTGATTTGCATGAAGGATGTTCATACAAGCGTTCAGAAAGAATTTAAAGTTTTCAAGGAAGAGTTATTAAAATATAGTTCTGTTAAGTCAGTATCAGCGATGTTTGAGCCTCCTGGTGGTGAAGCAAACGATATGTTTGAGTTCAGAATGAGAGGCTATGTCAGAGATGAGACGAACAAGGCTGATAATTATATTGGCGTTTTCCCCTGCGATTACTCATTTGCAAGCATATTCAGTCTGAATTTCTTAGCCGGCACCAATTTTTCGGAAAATAATACTGATAATGATGGTTCAGGAGAATATATTATAAATGAAACGGCGATGAGAAGGCTGCACTACACAGATCCTTTTGAAATAACAGGTAAGGAGTTTAAGCTTGTATCAAACATTGAAGGCATTGATCTGCCCGATGGCAAGATAATTGGAGTTGTACAGGATTTTCATCTGTCGAGCATTAAGAAAGCAGTTGAGCCACTGGTCGTGTTTAAGAGGGAAGAACTATGGCTGATTAATTTTGTAATATCATTTAATCCGGGTGAGAGAAGCAAAGCTATTTCCGATATCAGAAACACATGGGAAAAAATGTTTCCAGGGTATACTTTTCAATATGAGTATATTGAATCGATGTATGAGGATGTCTATAAATCAGAACTCTTACAGGCGGGATTGCTTTTACTGTTCACCATCATGGCTTTATTTATTTGTTCCATGGGTATGTTGGGCCTTACTCTCCTGACAACTCAGCGGCGTACAAAGGAAATAGGTATAAGAAAGATTAACGGAGCAGAGACAATTGAAGTAATGCTGTTACTTAACATGGATATTCTTAAATGGATTTTTCTATCAATAATTATAGCTCTTCCTCTGGCCTTTTTTCTTATGCACAAATGGATGGATAATTTTGCATATAAAACTTCCCTCAGTTGGTGGATTTTTGCAGCTGCCGGTTTTACAGCATTTATTATTACATTTATAACTATATCAGTTCAGTCCTGGAGAGCCGCCAGAAGAAATCCTGTTGAGGCTTTAAGATATGAGTGATCAGTATTCTTTCGCGTTTGGGAACCTTGCTTTTTGCTGATGAATTTAAAATTTCTGATGAAATGAATAGAGAAACCAATTACCTGACTTTATCATCACTTTTATTAATGCTTGTACTTCTTCATTTCTCACCTTGCAATGCACAGAAATCAGATAAAGGTGCTAATGCAGATAAAGTAATACTTGCAACTGTCAGCGAAAAAATTTGTGGCAGTCTGGATGTAGGAATAGGCTGGAATGAAGCAACGGCTCTTGAAGGACGCTGGCTGAAGAAAGAGCTTTCTGAAGAGGAGTGGAACCGTTATTTTGGACTTATGGAGTGGAGTGGTTGCCACTGGTTGCGTCATGCAGTTACCATTACCGACTGGGAACCTGCTAATGATAATCTGGATCCAGAGCAGATAGATTGGAATAACCTCACTTTTGACTCGGAAATAATGAGGCGGCATTATACTTTCTTTGACCAAGCTGAGAAGAGAGGTATTAAGGTTCTTGTAACAAACTGGAGGCTGGGAGCAAAATGGATGACTACCCAAGATGAGAAGTGGATACTTGCGCACCCAGACAGCGATGAGGAGTTCGCAGAAGCCATATCAGCTCTTATATATCATTTGAAAAAAGTTAAGAAATACCAGTGCATCTGGTCCCTTTCACTCTGGAATGAGCCAAACGGAGACTGGGCATATACTGGTCCTAAGTCAAATTATCCCGATTCATTCTGGCCTCTTTATGCAGCTGTTGATGCACATTTGAGAAAACTGGGAGTGAGGGATAAAATACTTCTCCTTGGGCCAGATACATCTACAGGAGGGAAACCAGAGCATATACTTGAAATGCTTGCAAAGTACGGATCAATCCTGGACATCATATGCGATCATGACTATTCTGCCTACAGAGGGGAAAAAATGGACCGAAGCGTTGTAGCTTACAGCAAACTTATAAGTGATCTTAAGGAGATACCAGGTAAAAGTCTTCCATTCGTTATAGGTGAATTCGGGAATTATGGAGCTGGATCACAGGCTGTTGATAATGATGCAAAGGTATACGATGGATCTCTCTCAACAACTGCTTATCTGGTTCAAATGCTTAATCACGGTGCTGCTGGCCTGGCAAGGTGGGAATTCCATATTTATGGCGATACCTGGCGCAACTTCGGAGCTCTTACACAATCCGATCCTGACTATGTTTTTAAACCATACGGACCAGTATTTTACCCTCATGCAATAACTGCAAGATATGTGAAACCTGGCTGGAAGGTAAGGGAGATGGTTATCGATAGAAAAGCTGAGGGGATTTATACTACAGCACTCACTTCTGATGAAAATGATGTTACTTTAATTTTGCTTAACGATAGTGAGACTTCATTTAATTTGTTGCTTAATATTAAGATACGAATCAAAAATCCAATCCTTCACCATATGTCAGTCTCTGGACCGATGCCTTCAGGAATTGATCTTCACGACAATATCCGTCTTGAAGGAAATGAAATCAGCGTAACACTTCCAGCCAGGTCTATTACCACGCTGACAAGCTTACCAACAGGTGATCTTAAGCTTCCTGAAAAACTGTCACTGAAAAAATGATTGTTTATAGAGTACTAGTCAGACTTATTGTAATTATAATGAGACATATATTAAAATTATTTATAATCATTTTTCCGGTACCCTCAAGTCTGTTATTGCTGTTTATTGTTTCGGCCTGTTCCCATCCTCTTACCTTAAGTTGCAGTGAGGATAATGATCTCTTCACTACCTTGAAAGCTAATAATATTCAATGCAGCAGGTTCACTACACCAAGTGAAGCTGTTGCAAATGCACCCATTGGATCCGGAGTTCTTATTCTTGCTGATGGATATCCGGGCAAGACTACAATGATGGATCAAAGTGTTTACCAGGAAGCATTGAAGAAAAAGCTAAGACTCTATGTGGAGTATCCCTCCTGCATTCCCGGTTTTGAAACAGGAACCCCACGCAGGACACAATGGGAGAGAGCTGTGATCTCATCTGATACGTTTGAACCTGAAATTAACAAGCTCAGAATTCTGGCTATTCATGATTGCCGGTTTATTCCTGTTGAATCATCAAATCCCGATATTGTGATGGCCCGTGTAGCAGGTTTTGACAGCGCTGTATATGGATTGCCTGATAATGTATTTCCGGTTCTGATGGAGATTCCACCGGGAAATGATCACGGCAGTCTGTTAGTATCGACAACAAAACTCAGTCAGTTTATAACAGGGCGCTATGCTCCCGCTGATGCATGGCAGGTTATATTGAATCACATTCTATCATGGGTCCGGCCCGGGTATTTAGTTACATGTCTAAAATGGACCCCAACTATTATGCCTAGTTACATGAAGGATGAAGCATTGCCACAAGATATTGAGAAACAGGCATTAAGGCGAGGGATTAACTGGTATTTCAATTCAGGGATGATCGTAAGTCAGTCAATGATATCCAGGTATGACAGACCTGCAAATGAACCGGTCCCGGCGAAAGCAGATCCTGATACTACCGTCGACTGGCCATTCGGTCACAGGGTTGGATTCAGACCTGATCTTCATTTACAAGCAGGAGATGGTTCTCTTGGAGTTCTTGAGGGATTTGATGCAAAAATATTTTATGATGGAAGTCAGCCAGTCAGGTGGTGGAAGCGGGGTGACTGCAATGGAGAAATTGCCGGGGCAATAAGTCTTGCCGGATCAGGGTTGAAAGATTCCTTTTACCTGAAAACCGGGGCAAATATCGGCGACTGGTTGTTTTTTAAATCGATGATTTCGCAGGGTGATCGGTCTGATCCGGAACATCCTGCATATGGATTGTCTGGTTGGAACGATATATCCGGATATTGTGGTCCGGGTACAATAGATGGTTATTCAGTTTATTACGGAGATGATAATGCGCGGGTAATACTGGGAATGATGATAGCTGCCGCAGCACAGAAGACAGATCGTTATGATAGAAGGCTGATGAATATTATTCTTGGTAACCTGAGGATAAGCGGCATCTACGGTTTTCAGCCTAATCGTCTTGATCAGGCTCCGCTCATTAAGGCTGGCTGGGAACATTATTTTTACGACACAAATATTTCATATTCACCACATTACCAGGCAAACATCTGGGCATGTTACCTGTGGGCATATAAACAAACGGGTTTCAGACTTTTTCTCGACAGGGCAGAATCAGCAATATCTATGACGATGTCTGCCTATCCTGATAAGTGGATCTGGACAAACGGAATACAGCAGGAGAGGGCCAAGATGCTATTGCCTCTCTCATGGCTCATCAGAATAGATGATACGCAGGAGCATCGTGACTGGTTGCGCAGAATTGCCGGTGACTTACTGGCAGGGCAGGCAGAGTGTGGAGCCATCAGGGAGGAGATAGGAGAAAAGGGTAAAGGAGGCTTTCCTCCTCCGGCCTCTAATGAAGCCTATGGAACAAGCGAAACGCCGCTTATCCAGACAAACGGTAACGGAGTAGCAGATATGCTTTATACAGTAGATTTTGCATTTCTTGGACTTCATGAAGCAGCGGCTGCAACAGATGATGATTTTTACAGGGAAGCAGAAGACAGGCTGGCTGAATTTCTGTGCCGCATTCAGATCCGCAGTGAAAAACATCCTGAGCTTGATGGAGGCTGGTTCAGGGCTTTTGATTTCAACCGCTGGGAATACTGGGCTTCAAATGGAGATGCCGGCTGGGGAGCATGGTCAATCGAATCGGGATGGACTCAAAGCTGGATTACCTCTGTGCTGGCGCTAAGACTATTAAATACATCAGTGTGGAACCTGACAAGTGAAAGTAAAGCAGAAAAGCAATTTGATGAGTTATTAAAGCAGATGCTTCCGGGATTTAGTAACAAGTGATTCCGTCAGATAGCTTCCGAGAAGGATTATGTTAATGAAATGCATAATCTATCTTGATCATGAAACTGTTTTTGGGAAAGATCCTGAATATGTCAGTAATCTGTCCCCCGAAAGATTGTTCATAAAGCGAATCTCCCCATGGAGCAAGTGGATTCATAACATCATCCCTGTTGCGGGAATGGCTCCAGACAAAGTAAATGGCCGAACCGGGCCTGTATTCCCATCGGGTCACAAAATTTGACTGCAGATTTTTATAGTTGAAATCCCTTCTTTTCGGATAGGCAGGAAAATCAACCATATCATCAGGTGTGGTGAGTATTTTGAAATTATCATACTTTCCTTTTGCAACAAAGAACTGTGTATAAAGTTGCATCGAGAATTTGCTTGTAAATGTTAGTGCACCCCTCAATGTAAGGTCAATTGACCTCGTATCACGTGTTCCAAATACAGGTAAATAGTATTGTCCTGGATTGTATTCTTTAACATCAGCCAGAATATTGCCAAGCATGCCCATATCATCAAAGGCTGTGAAGTCAGTACTTTCCAGATTATCAGGGGATGTTGACAAATTACCTATTTCCCAGGTACCATTGTCTTCCATAAATGTTTCATTGGATGCCCATGCTGTTTTATAATCCTCCCAGTTCGCTTTAAGGTTAGCCTGGAATGACAATCTGGTTCCGGCATTTATAATGCTCTGAAAATCAATAGTATATTCACTGCCATTATTGTTATATTTCTTGATTGTTCCTTTTGGCGTTATCTTCCAGTTCCTTCTTTCATCACTGTTAAGCTCTCCTGATAATTCAACACTGGCCGGTTTTGCCCATATGCCAAGTCCCCTCGTTTCCCAGAGATCATAACCGCCGAGCAGGTCATAAAATTTTCCTCCAAACTTTAAGAGCCGGAATTTTTTAGTTGTAAGTTCGGTACTAAGGTTAATATTGCTACCCATATCGTACCATTCAAGAAATGAATACCTTCTGGTATAATAGAGGCTGACCTCACCTCTCTGGAAGGACCCGAATGATTTCCCGCCTTTTATTTTATAGTTCACATTCGACCATATCTGATACCAGTTTTGTTCAAAGCTGATCCAGCCCAGATCGTTGGGATTGTATTTATCGGTAAACAACAGCAATGTGAAATGCCCGTCAACAATTCCCTGTCTTTTCCTCAATACAAGCCCACTCATTGCTCCAGTCTCTTTGTCAACACCCTGAACAAGAGGATTTCTGTCTGAGAATGCTGTGATACCTTCAAAGCTGTATTTGTTATCGTTGAATCTCAAATCCCAGTCAACTCCACCTGTAATGCTTTGCCATCCTGTTCCGGTTTCTGCAGGACTGTGATAGTATGTTAATATTCCACCGGCAGATGAATAGTGTCCTAATGTTTTGCTTGCACGAAATACGCCGTAATTATTAACCGGATTGAAATTCTTTCCTGCAGTGGTTCCTAGCAGTCCAAACGACAAACCATTTTCCGAATGGCCTGATAATTTACCTGCAGCAATTATGGGCTCATTTGATCCAAGCCTTCGTGAGTAAAAGAGCCGGCTGTTTCCTATACCGAATTTGAAAATATCCGCACCTTCCAGGAAAAATGGGCGCTTCTCCGCAAAAAAAGTCTCAAAAGCAGTAAGATTAAGAACTGCGGGATCTGCTTCGACCTGTCCGAAATCGGGACTTATTGTTGCATCAAGCATGATATTTGGCCCAATCCCTATTTTAATATCACCACCAGCATCATATTTTAACCTGGAGTCAGCGGTGCCGGGTACATTCTCATTTTCAAACAGATCCAGTCCTGCAAGCATGTATGGTCTGATTTGAATATTACGTCTTGGATCTATACCCTTTATTTCTGTAATCCGGCCATATCCTGATACAAGGTTTGTCCTTTCACTGCGAGGAATATATGGCCATTCGGAAACCTCACCCAGCTTGGGAATACGTCTTCTGAATTGGATTCCCCACGTTTGTATTTCATTTCTTGAATAGCGAAGCATGCTGTAAGGGATTCTTATTTCGGCTATCCATTTGTCATTTTCTATATTTACATCTGAGAACCAGATAGCATCCCAGGAAGGATCTAGGCCTTCAGGCAGAAGAGGATTTGCATCCCTGACACTCAGTTTTCTGTTATCGTCCTGTTGCCCGTCCAATTGTACTCCGGCCGCATTAACTGCAAAAGTAAAAGCTGTCTTTCTATTATCATAAGAGTCTATCGAAACCATAAACCAGTCAGCCCTGTTATATTCATCCCTTCGTCCAAGATTATTCTCTATATCTTCTTTCCTGTCGTACATTGTCGCACCGATATAGAGGTTATCCCTGCCAAATAATATTCTAATTTCTGTCTTCCGTGATGAAGTTTTTCCTTCATCAGGTTCAAACTGAATAAAATCTGTTACAAGAGGTGATTGACGCCATGGACTTTCATCCAGATACCCATCAACTGAGATTGGAGCATCGGACATATATGCTTTAAATGAGGCACTTTCCTGGGGGGATGCATCCAGGAAAAAAAGTAAGAAAGTGAAGGTGATAAAAAATCTTTCTGTCATGAAAGTATAAATTCCTGTTCTACCGTAAGCAATGTAATAAGTGTTTTTTGAATTTAGCTACCTATTAACATTCTTTAATAGAATTGATGTTTCATGACAAATCCTAAAAGAATTTTCACGAGGTATTTATTCCTCGTATTAGTCCGGGACTTGCGGTTCAAAATAACTTTTCCTTATTTTAAAAGGGTTTAAAAAAATAATTAAATATTATTCCTAATTTAGATGGGAATCAGGGTTTAAATTTTATTATGATATCCGGATTGGCAGAAACTGTGTAATCTTTTTACCAGGGAACGTATATACTCATTAAGAATATTACATATGAAATCAGACAGGAGAGATTTTATCAAAACAATGGGAGCAGGAGCCACAGGTTTCGCTCTTGCGGGTACAGCGGCTTCAGCATGTACTTCAAGTCCATCAATATCTGAATATGAAGATGGTCCGGTGCTCTCAATTGGTGAGAATATCGCCATTGCTGATACTCAGCATGGAAAGGTCAGAGGGTATATCCTGAGGGGGATTCACTATTTTCTTGGTATCCCTTATGGTGCTGATACTTCGGGGCCGAACAGGTTTATGCCACCACAGAAACCTAAACCCTGGACTGATGTTTTTCCGGCGGTGTGGTGGGGTAATACCGCCCCGCAGATAATGGAAAAGAGATATGCCAATGTTTATTCTTCATTCATTGATCACTGGAACTATGATGATGTAAGTGAAGATTGTCTGAGACTAAATGTTTTTACTCCTGCTGTTGCTGATGGAAAGAAGAGGCCTGTAATGTTATGGCTGCATGGAGGAGGATTTGTAAATGGGAACGGAATTGAACAGGATGGTTACAACGGCGAAAATTTCAGTCGCAGGGGAGATGTAGTATTTGTATCTGTCAACCACAGGCTTGGCCCAATGGGGTTCACAAACTTTGCTAAAGTAGGAGGAGATAAATATGCCGCATCTGGAAATGTCGGGATGCTCGATCTTGTGGCATCGCTTGAATGGGTAAAGGATAATATCGAGAACTTTGGTGGTGATCCCGGAAATATAACTATTATGGGTCAGTCAGGTGGAGGTGCAAAAGTGACTACTCTTACTGCAATGCCTTCAGCAAAAGGTTTGTTTCATAAAGCAGTTGTCTTAAGTGGGGCAGGTGTTAAAACAGGTGATAAGGATTATGCTGAGATGCTCGGAGCGTTCATTCTTAAGGAGGCTGGTCTGACTCCAAAAGATATAAGTAAGCTTCAGGTTATGCCATGGATGGATTATTACATGCTTGCCAATCGGGCTGCATCAAAGCTTGCTGAGGAGATGGGACCTGCAACAGGTGGAATAAGACGAGGATTCAACCCCTGTGCTGATGGAGTATACATTCCTCAGCACCCTTATTACCCTGAGCCAACTCCGGAAGCTGCAGATATACCGATGATGATCTGTTCAACACTTAATGAGATGTCACCGAGCAGAACTGATGCCGCTTTGGAAAATATAACTCTTGATGAAGTAAAAGAAAAGGTGCGGGAGAGAGCTGGCTTCAGTTCAGGTTATGGGGTTAAGGCTGCAGAAGTTGTTGACTCTTATGTAAAAGTTTTTCCTGGTAAAAAACCTGTTGAGATATGGTCGATGGTAAGCAGCAACCGGAAAGGAGTTGTCACTCTTGCAGATGCAAAATCAAAGCAGCCGGCACCTGTTTATGTTGCATGGTTCTGCTGGCAGCCTCCTTTGTTTGACAATCGAATGAGGGCTTTCCACTGTGTTGACATCAGTTTCTGGTACTATAATACCGATCTTATGTTGACCCATTCAGGTGGTGGGGCAAGGCCGAGGAAACTATCCGAAAAGATGGCCGGTGCTCTCTTGCAGTTCATGCGAACAGGCAATCCCGATAATGGAGGTCTGCCTGTATGGCCGCGATTTACTTCACAAAATGGAGAAGTTATGGTGCTGGATGATATACCTGAAGTGCAGAACGATCCGGACAGAGAGGCACGAAAGTCACTCCCTTCCGTCTGAAAAAGATATCGTTGCACTTCCTGAGAAGGGGTTATTAAAGACTATTCTCCTGGAGTAATTTCCCCAGTTTATATCAGGATAGTCAACAATATCATTTACATGAAGTTGTATCTGATTATTCTCCTTTACAATGCGGCATGATTTATCTCCTTTTCCGTGTACCACCAGTTGACCTCCCGATTTAATATTCAGCTTGTATTTAAGGATATTCTCCTTTGTTGATCTGGCAATATTAATCAGCTGACCATCATTTTCATCATCAATACCATTATAGAAGAAGCTCTTTTTATCATAACTCCAATCTTTATGCGGATCCCGTCTGTATGTCTTGTTGATATCGGTGTACAAAGGGACAATACCTTCAGGAGCAGATAAATGTCCTTCAGGATACCCTGGCCAGTATGTGATCCTCCTCCATGAGAGTGTATCAAAGATATTATCGAAAAGGAATCTGATACCGGCCTCACGGACAAAGCTTCCAGGCAAACCATCTGCCTTGTAGTCAGTAAGAATACTGCCGTCAGCGGTTATAAGGATATTAAAAGCAGCCCTGATATTTCCCTTATATTCTCCATTAATTGAAACTGCGACTGATCTTTCAGATTGCTCAGCTTTGAGCGAGATCAGTTTCCAGTCGTTGCAAATATCAGCAATAGAATATGAAGAATAGTTCACCTGTTCACCCAGGACTCTGAAGTTTATATAAGGTCCGCTCAGACTATTTTTCCCTCTCAGATTTTCAAAAGAAGTAAAAAGACCGGTTTCCCTGTCAATATGAAATACAAGATTATTGCATTTTATTAAGTATTCATTGCCCTCGGAAATAAGCCTGGTATTACCTGAAGCATCTGCTGCAGCAGTTGCTGTTTCTTCTTCACATCCTGTAAGTTCATAATAATCTATTAAGTTATCATTACTGTCAGAAAATTCAAGGATCAGCTTGCCGTCTTGCGTCAATGTTTTGTCATTTAAGCTAATAACCCCTTTTGTATGAGGTTCCAGATCGGGAAGAGCAACATCATATTGTTTGGCGGCAGAAGTTACTTTCAGTTTTAACTCTTTGAGATTTGTAAAGTCAAAACGATTATAAACAGGGATATTTAAGATTGTATCTTTGGTGAAATCATAACCTTTTGTCTGCAGAACTCTTATCGGTGAGTATGCTTTTTTTACACTCCAGAATTCAGGTTTTTTTCTTCTCCAGGTATCTATAAAGCCCCACTCTCCATATCCTATTGTATGTCCTGTAAAACTTGCCGGGATCACATTTTTATCCAGTTTGCCCCACCAGTCATTGTATCCTGGCAGATCTTCAGGTAGCATAAACGTCTCATCAATCATCCCCCATATTGCACCGCCAAGACCGCCATCGGCTTCATAAACCTTCTGCCACATCGTGTCGAGACTCATTCCCCAGAAATCCCTTAAATTAGGATCTTCTTTTACTGTTTCCTGATTATAGCAGGCAACATGCGCCCATTCATCAAAGAGCACAGGCATTTTTTCATGGCTGAATGATTTAATTTTCATCCCATACTGTTCCATATTGCCGTCAGTACCCGGGTAATGCATGCTTATTACATCGAAAGCCCTGACTGAATCGGGTACCTGGCCGGGATAGCTGTAAATAACGGGACGAGTAGGGTCATAAGACTTTACCCAGTCATACGACATTTTGAAATTGGTTCCGAAGGTATTTTCATTGCCTATCGACCACATAATTACAGACGGGTGATTACGATGATTATCAACCATCTCCTTCAATTGTGACATATATCTTCCGGTGAATTCGGGTGAATTCTCAGAAGAGCCCGGGTAATATTCTGCTGTTCTGTGTGATCCGACAAAACAGACTGCTGTTTCGTCTTCAACAAAAATACCGTATTTATCACAATACTCAAGGAATTTTTCAGAAGGAGGATAATGAGATGTCCTTATAAAATTAATATTGGCCTCTTTTGCAAGAAGCACATCTTTCATATCATATTCCGGCGTGGTAAGTCTTCCAAGCAAAGGATGGATATCATGCCGGCATGCTCCCCGAAACTTAACCTGCTTCCCGTTGACAAGAAACCTGTTTCCTTCAACAGATACCTCCCTGAATCCAATAGAGTATTCTTTTCGCCAGTATTCCCGTCCATTTTCTGAGAATTTTACGCGCAAGCGGTAAAGATTAGGGTGTTCAGGATCCCATTTGAGAGGGGATATGACAGAGTTTTTTATTTCAAAATTTTTTCCGGCAATATTTACAGAGGAAGACTGGAGTTTGATTTTAGAATAATTTTTATCAAAAAGTTCAATATCTATTTTTGAATTCTCTGTCTCTCTTATTGTTAATCCTTTCACAGTTAGAGCGGCATCCTTATAGGTATTATCAAAGTCAGTTGTTATAATCACTGCTTCAGGATAGTTTGAAGGAAAAGCTAGCAGGCTTACATTCCTCAGGATACCTCCTGTTTGGTGTTTGGCATATCCGCTTGCATATGATATCTCGTCAGCCCTGTCGGTGACCTCAACATATATCACTGCCTTTTCTCCCGGCTTTACAAATGGAGTTATGTCGCATTCCCACGCCGTAAAACCGCCATGGTGATCCCGTACAAAATTTTCATTGATCCATACTCTTGCGTAACTATACACGCCTTCAAACCTGATCTTTACCATTTTATCCTTAAAGTCATCAGGGATGGTGATTTCTCTTGAGTAAAGGAATGGTTGATTGTGCCTGACGGAAATTCCCTGCATCATAACCTCTCCGGGAACATCAATATCAATCCATTTCAGGGTACCGGTCGGGAGCTGCAGTGCATCTTCATAACCTGATGTGATGATATTCCATTTTCCGTTGAGACTTATAACTGGTTCCGAAACCCCTTTTACCAGGTATGATACGTTATCCGAACATGAAATACTCAGTATCATATAAAAAATTGAAGCTGATGATAGTTTGTTCATAATAAATATTTTACATTATATATCCTGATTGCAAAGACCTACCAGAAAATAAAATAAATCAGAAAAAGAATAACGGGTATTCCCATTGCTGTATATCTGAATATTTTATCTTCATTTCTGAAAATATCATCCGGCAGATCCCATTTTTCAGTTGACTCTGCACCTTTTTTAATATATAGTGAAACAAGAATCATCACAGCACTTATTATCAGGAATGAAATAGCCATATTATCGAGAAACGGCATTTCTGGCATAATCCTTTTCATGATAAGAGGTACAGGCAATGTTATCCAAACGCCAACCCAGGCTGCCTTTACGGAGGTTCGTTTCCAGAAGATACCCAGTATAAAGAGAGCGGTTATTCCAGGGCTGACCAGACCAGTATATTCCTGGATAAACTGGAAAACCTGGCTTATACCTGAAAGTCTTGATGCAATCAGTGCAGCAGCAAGAACCATTAAAATGCTTGCAATCCTTCCTGTCTTTACCAGATCGGCTTCAGAAATATTTTTACGGATATGGGTTTTATAAATATCAATTGAAAAAATAGTGGATGCACTATTAATAATTGCAGAAAGTGATGAGACGATTGCTGCAATAAGTGCTGCAAAAACAAATCCCTTTATCCCTGACGGGACAAACCTGTGAAGCAGCCAGGGATAAGCTTCATCAGGCTTTGCGATGTCGGCACTGAGAACAAATGCCGCAATACCAGGAAGAACAACCAGTAATGGAATGATAAGCTTCAGATAAGCCGCAAATACAAGGCCTCTTTGAGCTTCCCTGAGACTTCTTGCGCCGAGGGCTTTTTGAATAAGGTACTGGTTTGCTCCGAAATAATATATTCCTGCAATCCATATTCCTCCAATTATAGATCTTATTCCGGGCATATACTTATAATTGGGATCCGAGGCAGGAAGTATCATATGAAATTTTTCAGGAGCTTCCGCCATCATTATTGAGAATCCTTTAATTACACCTTCCCCGGAAGATACTGTATCCAGTGCAAGCCAGGTTGTTGTTAGTCCACCCAGTACCAGGAATGCAACCTGTATGATATCAGTCTGTGCAATTGTTCTTAGTCCTCCACCCACTGTCAGAAATAGAGAGAAGATAGCCAGTCCCGCTATTGCATAACCCAGGTCTATCCCAAATACCGTCTTTAATGACAGGGCTCCAAGGTAAAGTATTGATGTAAGATTTACGAAAATAAAGAGGAAGAGCCAGAAGAATGCCAGTACTGTCCTTATCCTGCTGTCATACCTTTCTTCAAGGAACTGTGGCATGGTAAGGATTTTTTTTCTGACAAATACTGGCAGGAACCATAATGCCACCATAATAAGCATTATTGAAGCGAGCCACTCGTATGTTGCTATGGCTAATCCCATTGCATAGCCTGAACCCGACATTCCGACAAACTGTTCAGCAGAGATATTTGCTGCTATTACTGAACTGCCGACTACATACCATGGAAGAGAATTACCTGCAAAAAAATAGCTATTGGAATCCTTTTTCCGGTTGACTTTTACAGAAATCCAGAATCCTGCAACTGCAATTAGAATGCAGTAGGACGCAAATATGATCAGATCTGTGACAGTGAACGTCATGAATCTGAATAATTTTTCTGTTCAAACTCTCTTGCCGCATCAGTAATGGCAACCAGGTTATCCCATGGCACTTCAGGCTCTACCATATGTGTGGGACCAATAACAATACCTCCCTTGCTCCCACACAACTCCAGTCTTGATAAGGCGACCCTCTTTACTTCATCTTTACTGCCATAAGGAAGAAGCTGCTGGGTACCGAGAGTTCCCCAGAATGAAAGCCTGTTGCCAAAACGTTCATGTATTTCATCAAAATCCATGCATTCCGGCTGGATCGGATTCAGAATATCGATTCCTGTGTCAATGAGCTTATCAATGAATGGAGTAATATACCCGCATGAGTGGTAGAAAATCAGAATATCCGGATTAACTTCCCTGGCAGTGTCAACAACTCTTTTAAGTCTTGGCTGAAGCCATTTGCCCCAGGTCAGTTCATCAATCATCAGTGAATTCTGTGTTCCGATATCATCACCAAGCGATAGTATATCAGTCCCCGCAGCTGCATATTCCCTTGCTTTTGAACAGGCAAACTCTGTTATTTTATCCAGCAAGAAAGTTCCTTCCCGACTTTCGGTCAGCATGTCTGTCATAAGTTCTTCCATTGACCTAAGGTACCATGACGCCTCAAATACAGTCATCTGCATGAACCCGAAAGCTGCAAGACCTGATGCATGAATTTCTTTGATTTTTTTTCTGAATTCAGGGATAAGTGAATCATCTACTTCAGGCAATGGATACTTAATAATCTCATCCTCATCAGCACCCTTAAGAGGATGATGCATTCTTGTCATATGGAATGCAAGTTCAGATCCTTTGGAGTGACCTATTCCATAATCATCGAATTGTGTACTCTCAGGAAGAATTTCTCTGGAAAAGTGTTTTTCTCCATCGGTAAAATTCCTCTTTACAGGAATTTCAATTTTTCTGTGGCTAAGTCCAAGATAAGACTCATAATCCTCATGTCCGAATTTCCTCCTGAAAGCTTCAACCTGGGAAGGGCAGAATACGAAATCGACATGAACTTTTTCTGAACCATTTCTTCTTAAAGTGCTGATGAGATCATCCCTGAGCGTTTTCATGACATACCTGGTGCGTAATTTTATAGCAATTCATAAATATATAAACTTCTGAGATTTTTTAGAGATAAGTTTAAACTTAGCATATACTCAATTTAATAATTGGGTCATAATGAGTCATTTCATCAGAAGGCTAACCTGAAAAGAATTATCTTTAGTGCTAAAGGTAAAATTTAATTAAAGTCTGACATGAACACAGATTTTGAAAGGTTTATTCATTTCTCAAAGAGATTATTACCAGTTATCCCATCTTTAATAGTGGCTGGTAATGGTAATTCACAGGAAATAAAGAAACTTCCGAATATTGTTATTATAATGGCTGATGATCATGCATCTCATGCTATAAGTGCATACGGAAGCACCATTAACTCCACACCTAATATTGACAGACTGGCAAAAGAAGGAGTGATGTTTACAAATGCATTTTGTACTAACTCTATATCCGCTCCAAGCAGGGCAGTAATCCTCACAGGTAAATACAGTCACATTAACGGGGTACTTGATCATGGCAGTAATCACCGGTTCAACGGGCAACAGGAAACATTTCCTAAAATGCTTAAAACGGCAGGATATAATACTGCAATTATAGGAAAATGGCACCTTGTAAGTGACCCAACCGGATTTGACTACTGGAATATCCTTCCAGACCAGGGTGAGTACTTCAATCCGGATATGATTGAAAATGGAATAACCATTAAACATAAAGGCTATGTAACTGACATTATTACTGATAAAGCTTTACAATGGTTAAGTAATAGAGATACAACAAAACCATTTTGCCTTATGGTTCATCACAAAGCAGTTCATGCTAACTGGGAAGCCGATGATAAATACAAGGGCTTATATATGAATAGTAAAATACCGGAGCCGAAAACTTTTAATGATGACTTTATTGGCCGAACAAAAGAACCGGCTAATCACCAATTGTTTGTAGGCCCATCGCAATGGCAATTGCATTACCAGTATCGTTTTGGGGAAATGCCTGTTCAGGGTAGTTTTCAGGAAAAGAAAGAATGGATGTATCAGTGCTATATGAAGGATTACCTTGAGTGTGTTGCATCACTGGATGATAATGTAGGCAGGTTGCTTAGTTACCTTGACCAAAATATTCTCTTCAATAATACTATTGTTATATATACATCAGACCAGGGTTTCTTTCTGGGTGAACATGGACTATATGATAAACGCTTTATGTATGAACAATCTATTCGTATGCCATTGATTATAAGATATCCACCAGAGATAAAACCTGGATCAGTTTCTGTCCGGATGGTTCTAAATCTTGATTTTGCACCTACCTTTCTGGATTATGCAGGGATAAATAGTCCTGTATCAATGCAGGGAGCAAGCTTCAGGATGATAGCACGGGGCCTTGAGAATCTTAAATGGAGAACATCTATGTACTACCATTTTTATGAATATGCATTCGGTATTGGTCCACATGAAGGCATAAGGACTGAGAGGTATAAACTGATTCACTTCCTGTACGGTGATAATGACTGGGAACTCTATGACCTTCTGAATGATCCGGAGGAAATGTATAATATTTACAACGATCCTAATACCGTTAAAATAAAGAAAAAACTTAATTCAGAGATGGAGGATTTGAAGAAGAGGTACGAAGTAAATAAATGATTTTCATGATTAGCACTATAATTAAGACTCCTGATCTGATTTGTTAATACATTCAGGGCAGGTGAGGGTTGGGTCTGTCGAATCTCCGGATGGAAATTCTTTTCCACACTTATTGCACTTAATCAGATTCATGGCTTCTGCCTCAATCCTTTTTGAAATAGCCAGGTTGAATTCTGATGCCTGCAGGTCTCTTTTTGCAGCATATGTTTCTCTTCTTTTATTGAGAGCATCAAGATCTTCCACTTTGGGAATTGGTATGTTAATTTTGTCTTTCATCGTGCAAAGATATAAATATACAAGGTAAGACGACATTTTTATTGTACTTTTGTCAATTATTTCAGCTTCACGATTCTGGGCATTTGGTTGCTAATCTCATATCTGGTTAGTTATTCACTGCACAGCATCATAACTTCAGCTGGGGAGATATATAATAATTAAAAAGATTTTATGGGCAGATCACAGGAAACGTACAACAAAAAGGAAGTCCGCAACAGGAAAGAGAAAAAGAGAAAAGACAAATTACAGAAGAGAGCAAACAAAAAAAGTGAGGGTAAAAGTAACCCGGATGATATGATCGCTTATGTTGATCAATATGGACAGATCACCTCTTCACCTCCTGATCCGGATAAAAAAATAGAAGTTGCTGCTGATAGCATTGAACTTGATATAACAAAAGGCAGATCTGCTGAACCTCAGGATTTTATCAGAAGGGGAGTCATCATCAATTGGAATGACTCAAAAGGTTATGGTTTTATCCGCGATCTGGAGTCAAACCGTAGTATATTTTTTCATGCCAATAGTCTTGAGGAACCTGTGAAGGAAAATAACATGGTCACTTTTGAAATAGGAAAAGGCATGAAAGGACCTGCGGCAATGAAGGTTAAGCTTTTAAAGGAATAATCTGTAATAAAAAGGTATGGATCA
This sequence comes from Bacteroidales bacterium, assembly GCA_035531395.1. Lineage (GTDB taxonomy): Bacteria > Bacteroidota > Bacteroidia > Bacteroidales > VadinHA17 > LD21. The sequence goes on along the minus strand of DATKTA010000026.1, from coordinate 21,032 downwards.
TAAAAAACAGAAAGCTTATTAAGCTTTTTTTCTGGCGATCCTGTTTAAATAGTTTTCCCGGGCCTTTTCAACATCAGCATCAGGAGCTATATAGATTTTAGTCCGGTGGTCAATTTTTACTTCTTTTAGCTTTGACAGATCTGGTGATTTAGCATTATTTGACTTCTTGTCGAGCATAATTCTTTGTTTTCAATACATAGTCCCGTTATAACCGGAACTGTTATAATAACTATAAAAAGGGTAAACTAAGCAAGTTTAACATTTACAGCATTCAACCCTTTTTTCCCATTCTCCAGGTCAAAAGTCACGCTATCATTTTCTGTAATTATGTCATGTAATCCTGATGAATGTACAAAATACTCTTTTTGTGAATCGTCATCTTTAATAAATCCGAATCCTTTGGATTCATTGAAGAATTTTACTGTTCCTTTACTCATGATCTTATTTAATTAATTTGCTGCAATGTACGCTTATTAATCGGATTAATATATTTGTTTTCAATAAATTAATTTTACCTGAATTATAGTATAAATCCATTCGATTGATTACCTTTGAGGCATAATTGACGATGTGATTTGTGCGAAGCGTTAGAAACATTTTGTCCAGCCTGTTAATAAATCGATATATGCCGGGATAAAAAAGCGTCGCTCCCGGAACAAAAACAGAAATTCAAAAAAGTTATTATAAGAAGGGGTTAAATGCCTGGTTAGTTCAGGTATAATAGCAGTTTTACGTTTAATTAAAAATATCTTTAGAAGCATTTAATCAGACACAATGAGACCATTAGGAATTGGTAATCTGACGATTGCTGTCCCTGTAATCCAGGGCGGTATGGGTGTTGGGATTTCATTATCGGGACTTGCTGCTGCGGTGGCAAATGAAGGGGGGATAGGTGTGATATCAAGTGCAGGACTTGGTCTCCTTTACAAGGAATATTCTAAGGATTATCTTGATGCGAGTATCCACGGTCTCAAGGAAGAAATTCGAAAAGCCAGAGATAAAACAAAAGGTATTATCGGTGTAAATATAATGGTTGCAATGACTAATTATATTGATATGATAAAAACATCCATCGCTGAAAAAGCTGATATCATAATTGCCGGAGCAGGGCTTCCTCTTGATATGCCTTCATTCCTTAAGAAAGACAGTGTTACTAAGTTGATTCCGATAGTATCTTCGGCAAGAGCTGCAAAATTGATTTGTGATAAATGGAAGAACAATTATGATTATCTTCCTGATGCTGTTGTTGTTGAAGGACCAAAAGCAGGTGGACACCTTGGATTTAAGGAGGAACAGATTGAAGACGGGAATTACTCGCTAGAAAAACTTGTACCGGATATCGTGACTGAATTGAAGCAGTTTGAGGATAAATATAACAAGAAGATTCCGCTTATAGCAGCCGGAGGGATCTATACCGGGAATGATATCAATCAGATCATGAAAATTGGAGCCTCAGGTGTTCAAATGGGAACCAGGTTCGTTACGACTAATGAATGTGACGCTTCGGACGGATTTAAACAGGCATATATAAATGCACAGGAGAAAGATATTGAGATAATCAAGAGTCCTGTAGGAATGCCGGGGAGAGCTATCTGGTCTGATTTTATCCAAAAAGTAAAAGATGGAAAAAAACAGCCCAAAAGCTGCCCCTTTAAATGCATAAAAACCTGCGATATCTCTAAAAGCCCCTATTGCATAATCACAGCTCTTATAAATGCTGTGAAGGGTAATTTTCAGAATGGATATGCTTTTGCCGGCAGCAATGCTTTCAAAGCGACCAAAATATCATCCGTAAAGGAAGTTTTCCAGGATCTGATAAGGGAATATTACGAGAGTCAGTAACCGGCTGCAACTTTACAGCAGCATTCCAGGATGTTGAGCACCTGGCAAAATACTTTTGGCAGTTTTTTGTCCTACGAAAATGAGGTATTGTTGCCTGTTTTTCAGAAAGTATACGTTTAGCTTAACGTTTATATAATAGAATAATCTGAATGCGATACTTTCGAAAAAACCTTTTTTCTTAATTTTTGGAAGCCATTTGTGGTATATACTCCACCCTTTTCTTACCTGGTGAGTAATGTCCTCCTCATATTTCACTATAAGATCAGATCTTTTAAACCCTTCGTCATAACTTTTTTTGTTCCAGAAATTGTAGATCATCTTTTTGCCCCATATTTTCATTATACCCTCTCGCTTCTTCCGGGTCGATAAAATATCAGCAATCAAAAATTCGCCACCGGGTTTGAGAACCCTGTGAACCTCCTTTAGAAATGCCTGTTTGTCAGGATAATGAAATGCACTCTCGATATTCAATATAGTATCTATTGAATTTGAAGCAATGTTTTTAAGATTCTGGGCATCATCGACAAAGAAACTCACATTATTTAGCTTCGTCTGATTCTTTTCATTATTGGCGATCTCAATGTTGGACTTGTTGAGATCAATGCCGATGATGGTCAGGGGTTTATAATTTGAATTTATGTAAATAGCCTGAATACCATTGCCACATCCGATTTCAAGTATTTTTTTATTTTCCAGGGTATTGAGCAATGAAACGCAATAATCAGTAAGATTTTGCTGTGCCTGGGAAAAAGTGTCATTTTCGTTTTTAAAATATGGATAATGAAGCATCGTATGCTCATTATTTAATTTCCGGAGAGCCATATTCATGGACTTATAATACTGTTCATGTGTAAACCCTGTTCCGAAAAGCCTGAATATGTCCCTGAATAGCTTCATTAAATTTCTAAATTGAGTCGGATAATTTGTGCAAATATAAAATATACTTCTGATATTCTTGAGTTTAATCTGTTCTCATCACAATTGTCAAAAATAATAATGCGCCATCGTATTTAAGATAGGGATCATTTTTAGAATTTTTCATTCAAAAGGTCGAAATATATATGCAATTTACCATCACTCACTTTCATAAAATGAAGTATCTTTATTAGAAGTAAGTATCTCTTATGAAGCCCGCATGTATTTGCATACACAAACACAATATTGAAATAATCAGTTACATGCGGGTTCCATCATACCATAGAAATAATATTATTATATGATGAAAACAGGTCTGTTATTGGAGATAATTCTTGTAATAGTTTATTCAACCTCCTGCAACCAGCCGGTAACAAAACAATATATGGTTAAAAAAGAACTATTTGGTATGCACCAGGGTAAAGAGGTTTACCTGTTGACACTTAAAAATATAGAGGGTAATGTGATCAGGCTTAACAATTACGGGGCTAGGATTACCTGGATTGAAATTCCGGATAGAAATGGGGAAAGGGATAATATTACTTTCGGCTATGATACTTTTGAGGCCACAATTAAGGGTGACAGATCTTTTGGTTCTGTTCTTGGAAGGTTTGCCGGCGGGATTTCAAAAGGAAAATTTACCCTAGATGGAGTTGAATATAGTCTGACTCGCTTTTCCAGTTGGACTAATGTTGTATGGGATACAAAGATTTTGGAAGATAGTGATTATCCTGCTGTTAGATTTACATATGTGAGTCCCGATATGGAAGATGGATTTCCTGGTACCGTTAATGTTGCGGTTACTTATACATGGACAGATAAGAACGAGATAATTATTGACTACCAGTGTTCAACCGACAGGAAAACTGTCCTTAATATAACCAATCATGCCTACTTTAACCTTAATGGTGCAGGTGTGGGTGATATCCTTGATCATGAGGTAGTAATCAAAGCTTCTGCCTTCACTCCGGTAGACTCTTTCGATCTTCCGACCGGTGAGATTCGCCATGTTGCGGGTACCCCATTTGATTTTACTACGCCTCATACAGTCGGAGAAAGGATTAATGACACATATGAACAACTGATTACAGGTAAGGGATATGACCATAATTTTATACTTGACAATACAGAAGAAGTGGATGCGACAGTATATGAGCCAATAAGCGGACGGCTCCTTGAGGTTATTACGGACCAGCCTGGAATAGTGTTTTATACCGGCAATTATCTGGATGGGACTAAGAAAAAAGGTTATGGCGAAAAGCCATATAATTACAGGTCAGCCTTATGTCTTGAATCTGGTCATTTTCCTGACAGCCCTAACCATCCCGATTTCCCATCTACCGTTCTTGAACCTGGTGAAACATTTAAATCAACAACTATTTACAGATTTTCAGTGAAATGAATATTTAAGTATCAGGAATATTAAAATAAATCATTGATTTTCAAGCGATTTTTAAACAGGGAATATAATTGACAGAAGTCATGTTTCATTATAAAATTTTGCCGGCATATGAAAAGTCTAAGAAATAACAATGGGTTTGAAATCAGTAAACTTAAAGGAAAGCCAGGAAAAATAAGAGAATGGATGAGCATCCATCATATTCCGCCACGACTTTCAATAATTCTTCTTGGTATCATTTCAACAATCTGGTTTCTGATAAGGGTTATTCCCAAGCCAAGCAGGGCTGGTTATCCGTGTATGAGAGTTGCAGCCCCTTTTATGTCGGGGTTGATAGTCTATCTTCTATCTGTTGCCGGGCTTACCTTTGCTTCGCGAATGTCGAAACGGAGAATAATTAATGTCAGGTATGCATCGACACTTTTACTGATATTCGGAGTGCTGGTTATTTTTGCAATTAACCCATCAATAAATTTCAATACTCTAAACCAGGATATTACCTGGAAAACTGGTCCCGATGACGGGCCAAACCAGCCTTTTGGAACTGCTGTGGGTGTAAATCCGGGGAGGGTGATCTGGGTATGGGACACGATGTCAACGGTCAGGAATCCAAAAACCTATCATTTTTTACCTGAAAACTATAACCAGGAGGTTATATATAGAATGTTCAATGAATCAGTGAATAAACTGGCTGGTGAATCCAATGTTAAGAAATCGTGGGACGCCTTGTTCAGGAATTTCAATAAAAGAAAAAATAATGCAAACAGGGGATATACACAGGGTGAAAAGATATTTATAAAGATAAATCAAACATCCGGGAGAGGTATATTAACACAGTCAGAAAGAGCAAAAGGCAACTATAATGTTCCTGTCCGGCCAGGACTGGGTACATGTGAGACCACTCCTGGTATAGTACTTTCAATACTGAGGCAGCTGGTAAACGAGGCAGGAATCAACCAGGCAGATATCGCTATAGGCGATCCCCAGAATCCTACTCTGGGTCATAATTATGAGGCCTGGGCGGCTGAATTTCCAAATATAAAATATGTCGACAGAACATTCGGTACATTCGGCCGGACTCTTATCCATCCTACCAAAGACGAGTTGCTGTTTTATTCAGATAAGTTTCAGACAGACAGGCTTTATGATATTATTGAAAATGCCGACTACATGATAAATGTGGCAGACCTTAAACCGCATACTGGTACCGGAATAACTCTCAATGCAAAGAATCATTTTGGTTCACAGTCGCGGACCGGTGCCTACCATCTTCATTATTCACATATCTGCCAGTTAGAGAGCAAGCCTCCTTCGAATGCAGGATATCACAAATACCGTGTCCTTGTGGATCTTATGACCAGCAAATATCTGGGCCGGAACACCCTGCTATTTGTCATCGACGGCTTATACCCGGGAGGATCAAGTGAGGGGGGACCGCCTGTAAAATATTATATGGCTCCCTTTAACAGTAACTGGGCCAGCTCGATCTTTATTTCACAGGATAATGTTGCAATTGAATCAGTTTGTTATGACTTTCTCCGAAATGAGTGGAATGGAACATACAGTCATGATCCATCCAATAATCATCTTGAAACATGGCCAAATATAAATGGGGTGGATGATTACCTTCACCAGGCTGCTGACTCAGCAAACTGGCCTGAAGGAATCATTTACGATCCGGATAACAGTGGCAAAGCGATATCCAGCCTGGGTATTCATGAACACTGGAATAATCCTGTAAACAAACAATATTCGCGAAATATTGGGAAATCATACGGGATCGAGCTGATTTCAATTCCAGAAAACATTACGGGGCCAGGCGCACCAAAGATGATGGCCCAGGCAACAATTCCTGTTCCAAAGAATGAAGCGGCCACCACCACTGCTGTCAGGCCTGTTAATCAGCCAACTACAGAGGTTAAAATCACTAATGTAGTTCAGCGGCCATTAACAGGATTAAAGACAAAGAAATTTATGGCAGCTGCCTTAAATGATAATAACAGGAAATTCTTCCTTACAGAGGGGGGCATTGTAAGCGGTGGAGGGAGATCATTTAATGAGATCGCAGAGATCCCCGGAATTTCTTCGGAGGAACTAAAACATTTTGTTTATGAATTATCAGTTGAGGGGCCGCAACTCTGGTTTGCAACAAGCAAGGGAGCGGTTTCAACCTCAGAACCTGAAGTTGATGGGTTCAAAAATATTACCAGATACGATACTTCTAATTCCGGTATCATGAGTAATGATATCCTCGCTGTTGCCGTTGGCCGCGATCAGATAAGATGGTTTGGAACTGATAAAGGAATTTCCGCTTATTACAAGAATAAACTTTGGCTGATCAGTGATTATCAAAATCTTTATCCTGAGCTCCTTTTTGAATATTATCCCATTACTGCCATGGCAACATCCCGAAAAGGCGACTCTCTTTATGTAGCAACAAAGGGTGGAGGTGTTGCAAGAGTATTCAAAAACAGTGCGGATGCTGTTTCCGGCGCTTCAGCTTTCGCCCGTTGGGGACCTATTGATATGCCATCAGACTCAGTATTTAGTATTTGTATCGCAAAGGATGGAGCCCAATGGATAGGAACTGATAAAGGTGTTGCAAGGCATGTCGGGAATAATACCCTGGAGAACTGGACAGTCTTTGATACAGGCAATGGCCTGGTCGATAACTTTGTTCAGGCTATCGCAACAGAACCGTATGGTAAAAATGTATGGTTTGGAACCAGGGGAGGAGTATCTGTTTTTGATGGCACCGGCTGGACATCATTTACAATCAAAGATGGCCTTATAAGCAATAACATCCTGTTTATTATGGTTGATAAGAATGGTGTGGTATATATGGGTACTGATAAAGGACTTATGGTCTATAATTTTGGACAGCTAACCTGTTACCAGTAAAACTTCTTTTACTGCAAAAATTTTAGTGATAAGCATTCCGGGAAGGTTTCCCTTGCCGATGTCATTTTGTAGATTTCACTGAAACTTTCTTATGTTTTATTCTTAAATTACTTGTAAAAATTTGTAGATTTGATTTGGACCACACTTGCAACAGAACAAAGAAACATCTCCCTTAAGGACCAATTTTAATTCTGACACAATATGAAAAACTTAATCAGTCTATTATGCCTTATTCTTATGCTTACCTCTAATGTGAAAGCCCAGCAGGATGTTAAAGGTAGTAAGGATCATCCTTTTCTTTCACGAATGCCTGACTTTTGGATATCAGATTACAAAGAAGCAGAATTTGAGAGTTATAAATTCATAGGTGCCGACAAGCAACCTGTAATAATCGAAGGGCATAAATATTTTATAGGCTACAGGTTAAACAATGGTGCTCCTGAACCGGGGGAGCTAAAAATCAGGAAGAATGTCCAGGAAGCACTCAAAAAAGTTGGTGGTAAAGTTATATTTGATGATAACTTCAACAAAGTCTCAACTATTGTTATTCAAAAGGATGGTAAAGAGACATGGCTTGAGATCAGGTCATACAATAATATGTACCGTTTGAATATAGTGGAAAAATCGGTAATGGAGCAGGAGGTTGTTGCAAATGCTGACGCAATGGGTAACGATATCAGCAGAACCGGCCATGTTTCAGTTTATGGTATCTACTTCGACACCGGGAAGGCAGAAATAAAGACTGAATCTGAGAATGCTATAGCCCAGATATCATTACTCCTTAAGAACAATGAAGCTCTTAAGCTTTATGTAGTAGGTCATACGGATAATGTTGGGACTATTGATTCCAACATGAAACTCTCTAAGGAGCGGGCGGATGCAGTAGTTAATTCACTTGTAACAAAATATGGAATTGCTGCAGCACGCCTTAAATCATATGGTGTTGCCTCCCTTTCACCGGTGGCATCAAACGATACAGAAGAAGGCAAAGCTAAAAACAGGAGAGTGGAACTGGTAAAGCAATAATGAAATCAATAATTGGTCTTTAAAATTCAGTATTCAACCATTTAACCAATCAAAAATATATTATGATGAAAAAGAATCTTAAAGTGAATTCAGATGAGGAGTCTCTTGATAATCCGGGTACAACTAAAACTTCCTCGAAATCGTCAAGAAGAGACTTTTTGAAATTATCCGCAGCTACCGCAGTAGGGGTTGGGGTAACCAGCTCATTTGCCATTGCCCGTGATTCGGAAGCGACAGACCAGGTCAAACCTCAGACAGTAGAGGGTAAGGATCCCTATGCAATTGCAGCACGGTTTGGGAAGTACCTGCGTGTGACAGATGTGACTGATGGCCTTGATGCTGTTGGCAGGGCTGATCTTACACTTATGGATCCTGCAATCCGTCCTTTGTGGATGGGAATGCGTTTCTGGGGACCTGCTGTTACAATGCGGGTGATTCCAACTAACCGGAGGATGCCTGTGATCGACAGAAAAGATGCTTTGCAACAGCATGGTATCTGGTTTAAGAATGGAGGTTCACATGCCGAGCTTAAAACCAAACCGGGATGTGTGATAGTAACATCCACGAACGGGGCCAGAGAATGCGGTTACTGGGGTTCGAATAATTCCTTTGGTGCCCAGGCTGATGGAGTTGTAGGCATAGTAACAGATGGGTATGCCAGGGATACTGATGAGATTATTATGCAGAAAAATCCTGTTGCATGCAGGGGAATCGGTCGCACAATTATACCCGGACGCGTAGAACTGATGGATGTTGATGTTCCTGTGGGGTGTGGTGGTGTGATGGTTCGTCCCGGTGATATCATCGGATGTGACTGGGATGGTGTAGTGGTTGTCCCGTTGGAAGTTGCAGAAGATGTTCTCTATTTTGCTGCAAGAATTGCCATCGATGACAAGAAGAGCCGTAGCAGACTTTATGAGAGATTAGGTAGAAAACCTGATGAAACTATAGACTGGGAAGTGGTAGCCGAATATTTTAAAGATATACTTTGATAACTGGCTAAATATGCCTGACAACTTTTTTGAAAGGAGCAAGGAGTGTATTCCAGGGGATTTCAGAGAGGACCATCAATATAAGTATATCAGGCCCGAAATATGCTGATGCCAGAACTATTGCCAATCCGTTATTCATGTAAGCTGCTGTTACTGACATAGCTATTTTGTCCTCCTTGTTCTTACTATAACATAAAAGATACCCTGCAAAGTGCAGCAGTATGAATACCAGGTACAGGATTGCTGTTTTCCAGATAAGACTGAGAGGATTATCTGTAATTACGTTCCTCTGCGAAGAGATTACAATATAAACAAACAGGAACAATAGAAGAATATTTGCAGAGGTAAAAAGATGCTGACTTCGGTTTATAACTAAAGGAAGGTAGCGTTTTGAGACCTGTGCAAGTATCAGTGGGAGGAAAACCAGAATTGCAATATCCCTGAATAACAGTAGTTTATCAATTTCCAGTCCTCTGCTTCCAACTATCCAGAACAAAAAAGGTACTGTAAATGGTGCAATAACCTGTGTAACTACTGCAATGCTCATTACCAGAGGGATGTTACCTTTCAGTATGTCAGCCAGGGCAGGTGTTGATACACCTGCCGGCATTGCTGTCAAAAGAAGTATGCCCAATGCAAGCTGTTTGTCAAAGATTTGAAATACCAGGTAAAAAAGAATCGGGATTAGGATCATGTAGAGCAATGAAATATAGATCATTAGTTTATAATCCCTTATTTTATCGAAAATCTCGAGTACATCAATCTTCAGGAAAACAAAGAAAAGCATCAAACCTATTATTATTTTAGTCAGGTATTTCGGATTATCAAACGGAAGAGGAAGCCATAATCCGAATATTATTGCTGCCAAAAGGAAAATCCAGAAATACTTTTCTACCAGCTGACTTATTCTCATCTGATGGTACTGAGATTTTTATCGTAATAAATTATTTTTTCGGAGAAAATCATCAGCAATTTTAAGTATTTCATCGTCATAATATCGTGAATATTTTGGGTTCCCTTCCCCCAGGTAGTGCTTTCTTCCGTCATACATGTGCTGTTCAAAGTAATTACCTGCCTTTTTCATGTCAATCTGAAAAAACTGGACAGTCCATTTGGGAACCTGTTCGTCATCAATTCCATGAAATTCGATCATAGGAGGCAACCCGGGTTTCATATTATGGGCAGGGGAGATGCTCCATATTTTTGTCCTGCGGTCAGCCAGTAACATGTCGCACCATCCTTCAACTGCATTAACACATGCAGAAAACAACAGTATAGCATCAGGCTGGCAGCTAATATTCATATTATCTGATTTCTCATTGTAATCATCAATCATAGCTGTGCATAGAGCCAGATGACCGCCGGCAGACTGACCTGCTGCAACAATCTTGTTTTTGGCAATATGGTACTTGTCAGCGTTTTCCCTCACCCAGCGCATTGCCGATTTTGCATCCATAACACATTCTATCGGGCTGATAGTTTTACTGGGAATTACTCCATTATCAATTGACAAACGATATTCAACAGAAAATGTAACAATACCCATCTTAGCATACCGTTCACAGGTAGTAAAAAACTCATCCGGTGAACCATAGGCCCAACCACCTCCATGAAAGAATACAATGGCTGTATTATTCTCTTTTTCAGAAGATTGTTTAGTATAAAAAATATCAATTTTTAGTTTAGAAGTGTCTAACGTCTTGTAAAATTCCTGAATATGTATGATCTGGTTGTTGGCTTCATCCTGATCAGTTTTTGACCTCTCCTGATCAATAGCTGAATGCGATAGCATGGAGAGGCACAGGAAAATGAAATTGAAAAGGTATTTCATATTGTATGGTCTTTATTGTTATCGATAGAAACAGGTAGTTTATTTTGATTCAGATAATCAGTTTCAAAATTGTTTGCATATTTTAGCCTGATAAATATGGTAATAAAATCGATAATAATCATCCATCTTTTTGTGGAAAGATGGAAGGGCTCCAAAGTTGAACCAGGATGGTGTTCTCAAAGCGAGATCGCTCATTACACCGGATACTCTCCGGAGGGGCCATTTACCTTTACTGATGTTGCTCTGACAGGAAACGGAAGGAACACCTGAGACAAGATATCATTACATAATCCTGCCATTCATAAAGTTGGTGATAAATACGTTTTGCTTATTATTGGAAATTTAGATTAGTTTTGAATATTTTAACGACATGGTAATTAATCTGCAGTTTTAGTTTCCTCTATTTAAATAACACCCCTTAATTAAAAAGATATCTGATGAGTGAGAATATTGTGAAAATGATACATGAGCGTGTAACACGCTTTAATTCAAGAGAGGCTTTCAGGAAGTTAAATGCCATAACCAATTCATATAATACAGTTACCTGGGGAAATCTGGCAAGTAACTCGCAAATGATTTCACGGGGTCTTCTATCTATGGGCATCGGGCCTTCTGAAAATATTGGGATCTTCAGTGATAACAGGCCGGAGTGGATTTATTGTGATCTGGGAATTATGAGTATCAGGTGTGTTGTGGTCCCGTTTTATGCAACCTCTTCAAAACAACAACTAAAGTATATAGTTGATGAAACCAGGATGAAATTAATATTTGTCGGAAACAGTGAGCAATATGAAAAGGCGCTTTGGTTGCTTGATAATACCGAAACTCTGAAGACTGTTGTTGTATTTGATTCAGATATTATACCTGATAATGAAAGTTGTATCAGTTGGGCAAACTTTATCTCCGGGGGTTTAGAAAACGGATACGAGGAAAAGTTGAAGCAAAGCATATCAGAAATTAACCCTGATGATCTTGTTACCATTATTTATACATCAGGAACTACCGGTGAATCAAAAGGGGTGATGCTTACACATGCTACATTTATGTACACATTCAGGATCCACGATGAAAGGCTGGAAGTTACAGACAAGGATGTATCGGTTTGTTTTTTGCCTTTAAGTCATGTTTTTGAACGTATGTGGACATACTATATGCTCTACAGGGGAGCAACAAATGTTTTTATAGATAATCCACGCGAAATAATAAAATACCTTTCGGTAATTAAACCCACAGTTATGTGTACAGTTCCCAGGTTTTTTGAGAAAACCTACGAGGGGATTCAGGTTGAGCTTACTAAATGGCCATCAGTCAAGAAGAAAATATTCCACTGGTCAATAGATAAAGGTCATAGCTTTTCCGGATTCCTGAGCAGAAATCAAAAACCGCCGGCTGGTCTCAGGTTTCAACATGCCATCGCTGATATGCTGGTTCTTAAAAAGCTCAGGAATATCTTTGGCGGGAATATAAGATTTATGCCATGTGCAGGAGCCGCAATAAGTCCTTCGCTACTCAGGTTCTTTCATGCGGCCGGGGTTATCATAAATTACGGTTACGGCGCAACAGAAACTTCAGCTACTGTTTCGTGCTTTAAGGCAGACAGGTATGATTTTGAAACCTGTGGGACCATAATGCCAGGCATAGAGGTCAGGATAAGCAACGCTGGTGAAATTCAGATCAAAGGGGAGACTGTTTTCAAAGGTTATTTCAACAAGCCGGAAGAAACATCTCAAACACTTATTGACGGATGGTACCATAGCGGAGACCAGGGTTACATTACACCGGAAGGTGATCTGGTAATGACTGACAGGATAAAAGACCTTATAAAGACATCTTCAGGGAAGTATGTATCTCCCCAGAGGATCGAGCTATTATTGGGTCAGGATCAGTTTATTGAACAGATTATTGCCATCGGGGATAACAGAAAATATATTACTGCCCTTATCGTTCCTTCCTTTTTAGCACTAAAAAGCGAGGCAGAAAGAATTGGATTGAAAACCCTGAACGATGCGGAACTGGTTCTGAGAAATGAGATAATTGAATTCTATAATAAAAGAGTACATACATTACAGGAAGAGCTTGCAAATTATGAAAAGGTGATCAGGTTTAAACTACTGCCTGAACCTTTCTCAATACAGAATGGGATGCTTACAAATACACTCAAGGTTCGCAGGCAAATGTTGATTGAACAGTATAAAGATGATATAGACAGGATGTACTTATCGTGAGAATTTGAACCTGTTATGAGACCATAACCAGTTCTCCGGTTTATTCAGTATAACTGACTCCAGTTTTCCTGCATACATTTCAGTAAGTTGCCCCTCTTCAAGTTCGAGTGGTGTGGTTGTAAGGACTGATAGTTCAACAGTGTACCACCCGCGTCTGATACGCTGGACATCAATATATATTACGGGAAGATTATTTAGCCGGCCATGTTTCTCCATTCCATGCAGGAAAGGGGTATTGTGGTTCAGGAACCTTATCCAATGAGCCCTTTCAAGGAATTTCTCTGGCATTCCCTGGTCGGCAGCCATCAGAAACATGGTTTTACTGTCCTTCCATTTTTCAAAACTTGCGCTTGTTTCATTTATTGAAACAAGCGTTGTCCCAAACCTTGAACGGCTCCAACGGGCAAATTTATCTATGTATTTATTGCTCATTGGCTTGTAAAAGGCAATAACATTAAAATCTGTTTCCATGCTTGCAGCAAGACTGCCCCATTCCCAATTAGAATAATGGCCTGTTACTCCTATTAGGCTTTTACCTGAACCGGAGAATGGTTTGAGGACTTCCGGATTAAGTATCCTGTATCGCTTAAGGATTTGCTTTTTCGAAATAGTGAATGCCCATATCCCTTCTATAATAATATCTGCCAGGTTTTTATAGAAAAGTAAAGCAAGTCTTTTTATCTCTTCTTCAGTGATCCCCGGAAATGAACTGCCAAGGTTTTTTTCAACCAGATTGGTTCTGTATCGGATTATGCGGAATATAATAAACCTGAAAAGACTGGAAAGCCCATAAAGCACAGGTACAGGTAAAAGGCCAATAATCAATACAGCCGTGATGAAGAGAAAAGCGCCAATCAGACTCATAAACAGAGATTAAATTAAAGAGGTTGAGTATCCTTAATGAAAAAAGCTGCAAAGACTTTTATTTCAGGTTTGGCAATGCCATTTTGAATGGTCAGTCGTATTTTTGTACATTCGGTTTCAGGAAACTCTTCTATTCTCTTATTACCCACTGATTCACCATGACAAAGAAGTATCCATTTCCCATTTACCAGACCTTCGACTTTATATTGCCTGACCCTTTCTCCATTACGTATATCTTCCTGAATGACAATATGATTTACTAATTGCTTTGATTTCAGGTTTATAATGTGCATATTACCACTTCCTGAGACAGATTGAAGGGGATTCGAAAACCTCCTGTCAATCTCAGATCCAAAGTCATTCAAACGTTTAACATCGGGATCGGGCAATAATCCGTCAGAGTCAGGTGTAAGACCAATAATAAGAGTAGAATTCCGCCCAACTGATTTATAGTACATGTCCATCAGGTTCTCAAGGGGGAAGATATGTTTTTCGTCACCGGGTTCCCAGAACCATTCATGTCCTCCATTGTAGCCGCGAAGCGGGGCATCTGACATTGCCGGCATCCAGAATTTACCATTTGGATCTCCAGTTTTAAGAAGTTGAAAATTGTTCAGTCCAATTTCTTTGACAGCTGATTCACCAGCTCCTGTAGAATTATACGGAAAGGTCGCCCAGCATGGATAACCTACTGTTCCGGATTCAGATCCTCCCCAGCGGGCCTCAGCAAGTTGTTTATTATGGTAAAAAAGACAATTTGGCTGATATTGCTGAACAATTGGCAAAACATCAGGGGCTCCGTTCTCAGGTGAATCAGCTCCTCCATCGAACCATATTTCAAACCATTCTCCATAATTTGTGCAAATTTCCTTCACCATTCCTTCTACCATTTTGTTGTACCATTTCTGCCGGTTCTCTCTGAATTCACCTTCGCCTTTTACTTTAAAATCATGAACTCCCAGTAGAGAATTCCAGCGTATACCAATATAAATTCCTGGTCTGATCCCGTATTTATGGCATGAGTTCACAAAATCGCGTACTATATCCCCTTCTCCATTCTGAAATTTCAAAGCCTTCATGCAATAGGGATTAACATCTGACTGGAATAGGGCAAAACCTGTTTCATGGGTAGCTGTGAGAATAGCGAATTTAAAACCGGCATCTTTGATTGACTTTATCCATTGGTCCGTATTGAGTTTGGCAGGGTTAAATATCTGGTAATCATCAATTGGTTTGATACGGTTTTCCTGTTGCACATATTTTTTACCATCAAAAACATGTAGGTCATATGATATTAATGCTCCCATTTCTGCATCCTGCCATGCAAGCTGCCTTTTATTTGGAACAGGAATTTTGTGTTCAACTATCGGTATAAATACTATATATGAATCATCGTCTTTCTTTACCGCAAGACTCAGCACAATGGGATTTCCATTTTCCTGATATACAAACGGTCGTTCCATTCTGTCAGGTTCCAGAATTTCACCATTTGCCAATGTTAGTTTCTTTGGTGTAATAGCATATTCTGTTGCTTTTTTCCAGTTAATACCGTCAGCAGAGCTTACCATGCCAATAAAGGTATGAGCATGGAAAACACCATAGAAGAAATCACGCCCCGGATCGTACCACAAAGACATATCTTCAGTGTCGAGGTAATCAATTACAGGTTTTGGTTGCATAATAAATGGTCCTGTCGGCGAATCCGATACAGCAATTGCCTGGTTCCTTATGAACCTGGTTTCTCCTGGTTTGTCCCCCTTGACGATGAGGTAAAATTTATTATCTTTTCCTTTATCGATTGCCGGGTTAACAGTAAGCGTGGTAATCGGACCTGAAGGCTCTATAAGCGGTTTATCAGATCTTATCCATGGTCCGTTAATTGAGGTTGAAAAAGCTACTCCGGTACGCTGGTTGGGACGTAAAATCGACCAGTTTGGATGCGAGCTACCCTTTTCCCCGGTCTCTATCAGTTCCTCTTCAGTATACTCTTTGTCACCCATATTTGTGGAACAATAGTATAGATAATATTTACCGTCAAAAAAGGTGATTTTAGGATTATGAACTGTAATTGCATCCCAGTATCCTTTACCACGACTGGACATAACGGTTTCCTTATATTCCCATGGACCATAGGGATTTACAGAGACTGCACGGGCTACTTCAGAATGTGTAAGCCAGGAATTAAAGCCATACCTTTTTGGCCACCTTGCATAGAAAAGATGGTACAGACCATCACTGGTTCTTATTATGGAACTGCACCAGTTGTAATATTCTTTTGTTTTGAAAATATTGTCCTCAGAGATTGGCTGAAGACGTTCTTTGAAAAAGAGGTTGTCAGGTCTGCTCTGAGCCGAGGCTGTAAAATACAATATAATCAGCAAGGATATAAGGTTATACTTTTTCACCATGTTCTTCTGATGACTGGTTAATATTTTGCAATGAGTTATACAATTTAAGCAATGGTACAAACAAATGTAAAGAAATTGCACTAAAATATTTTGGCATGAATAGTATATTCCAGGATATTTTAGATTATTATTAATCTATTTCCGACCTGCTTGTTATTCTCTTACTCTTACTTTTATTTTTAAGCCAATTAGCAATAGTCTGTAAAATAATTGGAAAGCTAATTTTAAAAACCAGGGTGAGGAGTTTGAAGCCAAAAAATGATAATTTTGCTGATTCATTTTCTAACTGTATGGAACAAAAAGTTAAGAATCTCAATGAGCTGTCTGCTACTGCAATCTCAGGTAATGATATAAGCTCTTCCTGTTTATATGTATCTGCTTTAGCAATTATCTATGCAGGTCAATATGCCTGGATATCGCTTCTTATGGTAGGGGCAATCCTGTTTCTTTACAGAAAAATATACGGAGAAGTGGTTGGGGCTTTGCCCTTAAACGGTGGGGCCTATAACGCCTTGCTTAATACGACCAACAAATCAACAGCATCACTTGCAGCAACCCTTACATTATTGTCATATATGGCAACTGCTGTTATTTCTGCAAGTGAAGCCATGCATTATGCGCACAGTATGATACTGAAATTGCCGGTAATAATATCTACCATACTTTTATTAGCCGTTTTTATGGGATTAAGCATAATCGGCATAAAGGAATCATCAAAAGTTGCAGTTGCAATTTTCATTTTTCATATTTTTTCTCTTTTACTTCTATCCTTGTTTTGTGGAATATATTTATTCACAAATGGGTTTAATATTATCATTGAGAATTATAATATACCCCCTCCCAATGGGAGTATATCAACGGCATTATTTTTTGGATTTGCAGCAGCCATGCTTGGCATAAGCGGATTTGAAAGTTCTGCCAATTTTGTTGAAGAACAACAGCCTGGAGTTTTTCGCAAGACTTTAAAAAATATGTGGATTGTAGTAACTGTTTTTAACCCCCTGATGGCATTTTTAGCTCTGGCAATAATACCAATCAAATCGGTTGAATTAAACCAGGAAGCCCTGTTGTCGTACATGGGTGAAGTATCAGGCGGTTCATGGCTCGCAATTTTTATCTCCATTGATGCAGCTCTGGTGCTTAGTGGTGCCGTATTAACATCTTTTGTTGGTGTAAGCGGATTGGTTGAAAGGATAACCCTCGATCGTGTACTACCACCTTTTCTATTGAAAAAAAACCGAAGGGGCAGCTCTTTCAGAATATCCATAGGATTCTTTTTATTGTGTGTTTCCATTTTGCTTATAACAAAAGGTAACCTGGGTGCCCTTGCCGGAGTGTATACCATAGCATTTCTGTCAGTAATGGTCCTGTTCGGGTTTGGGAACATCCTGCTTAAAGTAAAAAGGAAGAACCTCCCGCGGCCGGAGCGCTCCTCATGGCTGTCTCTCTTTATTGCAATAGTTGCAGTAATTACTGCAATTATAGGAAATGCTATATTGAATCCTGCTTACCTTGGTGTCTTTTTCGAATATTTTATCCCTGCCTTCCTGGTAGTTATGATTATGTTGAATCGTATAGCAATACTTAAAGTAATTCTTAATCTGATAAAATACATTTTTGATCCCATTCAGAATTTAGTTGAAAACACTAATAAATCGATTCTAAAATCTATCAGCAGAATAAATTCACAGGAATTTGTCTTTTTCACCAAAGCCGATAATGTAGAGACCTTAAACAAGGTTATGCTCTATATTCAAGAAAACGAAAATACCAGAAAATTGAAAATTGTTGCAGTTTTCAATAAAGGAGAGAGCCCATCTGCGCAATTGCTTTCCGACATTGACGTGCTGGATCGTGAATATCCACGAATTAAAATAGAGTTTATCAGGATGGAAGGGATTTTCGGACCGGAATTAATAAGTGATCTTTCGCAAAAATGGAAGATACCGATAAATTTTATGTTTATTGGCTCTCCGGGAGACCGGTTTCCATACAGGCTTGAACAATTAGGCGGAGTAAGGTTAATAATCTGATATTAATCACTAATTTTATTTAAGTTCGCATTTACGATTTACTTTCTACATTGATAGACGGACTTTTTGATTACAACCTCTGGGGATTATTCCTTGCAAGTTTCCTGGCAGCCACGGTGATACCTTTCAGCTCTGAGGCATTACTGACATTCCTTATCGTAAACGGGACAGATGTCACCACTGCAATCCTGGTCGCTTCTGCAGGTAACTGGCTTGGAGGTATGAGCAGCTATGCCATTGGCTATATGGGTAAATGGGAGTGGATAGAAAAGTATCTGAGAGTAAAACGTGTAACAATCGAAAAATGGCATGACAGGCTCTATAAAAGAGGAGCAGTCTTTGCATTCCTATGCTGGGTGCCGGGTGTGGGAGATATTTTTGCAGTCGGGCTTGGCCTGTTGCGGGCCAATATTCTGATTACTGCAGTTGCAATGCTTGCAGGGAAATTTTCACGGTATTTGGTTTGGGGCTGGTTAACGGGCCTTGTATTCTAAGATAATCAGGAACAGTCATAGAGGAAAAGGATAACTGAAAAATGTCAGTAAGCCATAATCGTAGATACTAAAAAATTAAGAACAAAACAGTTACATGGTTTATTTTGCCAAAAAAGTGGAAACAGAACCTGCCGGTGCTTTATATATGATTTTCCCTCCTGTAACTTCAGCAACGCCAGCCTTGGCATATTTTTCAGTCTCACTGGACCGTGTAATATTGAAAACTGAGCCTGAGCTGGTTACATCGAGGGTAACTTCCTTATCCATTTCACTAATGTTTAAAACCAGAAAAGCATCAGGATTTTCAGTTCCGTTTGAAGCAAATGCAATCAGTTCTATTCCGGATTCTTTTTCTGTTTCAACGGAGGCAACTTTCATCCCCCGCTGGCCGACTCGGCACAGCTGTTTGTAAAAATAATATTGTGGTCTTACTTCATAATTTCCATCTTCCGAAATAAAAAAAGCTGTTCCGGGATTGGGGTCGCCCCCTACCCAGGTAAGGGTTTGTAAAGCTGCCCATGGAATTACAGCATTAACTTTTGCTTCGTATATATTCCGGCGAATGTAATCCATAAACATAAAGTTCTTCATTCCCTTTTGTCCTCCCCAGGTCATCGAAGTGGTCCAAGCATGCAGATCGGGCCTTTTCATCCTTAATAGATCATTCGCTTGCGAATTAATCCTGTCACCAGCCCCAAACCCATGACTTGTAATTAAAGCCAGGTTTTTCATTGCGTTTTCATTGTCGTGAATAGGCCAGTGGTACCAGTGCATTGCCATATGCCACCAGGTTGTACACTCTCCCGGAGTCAAACCAACCTTCAAGCCTGCAGCTTCTATCATCGGGGGCATAAAATCTAGAAAATGGGCTACCTGTGCCGGACGCCAGAATGCGTTGTAATCATGTCCTTTGCCAATATTCCCGCTACTTCCATCCAGCGGCCAGCGGTTGGGTGAGTCTCCCTCGTTATGCAGGGAAAGATATTTTACTGGCAGTTTTTCCTTTTCAACAAGAAATTTACACCAGTCAATCATGTATTTTGCCAGGTTTTCATACTGCACCGGATCCAGATCACGTCCCCGTAAAAACTTTTGTTGGGTTGCCCATGCCGGCGGCCCGTACAAAGTGGTAATAATCTGAATATCGGCACCTCCCCGTTCAGCTGTTCTTGCAATTCCCTGATGGACAAAATAGCGCATCCATGTTGTTGTCGATTCATGATCAAAAGGTGCCCCAGGCTTTTCTTGATGGAATGGATCGAAAAACATTTTGATGATGTTGGGTTTCAAACCATCTTCTCCAAAAATCAAATTAATAATTTCCTGTCTTTTTTCTTCAGTTAACCGGCTAAACCCGCCATATTCCTGCGGGTCAGTAACCGGATCAGTGGATTGTGCCACTTCCACATAATTTACGCCAAAGCCATCCCAATCCTGAAGTGTTGTCGAGAAATCAACTTTTACGTTGATTTTGGTTTTTCCGGGTTGTTTTTCATCTTCCTTTTGATTAGACTGTGTTGTGCATGATACAATGATTGCAGCGAATAATAAAAGTGTCCATCTAAATATATTCTTCATTTCCATTTATTTTATTGGAGGTATATTAGCAAATATTCTTTATTATCTGAAGTAAACATCAAAAATAATCCATATAACAGAACTTATATAATGCATTCACAGGATTATCGGGGATCAGAAAAGATTTATTGAGCAAGGTAGAGCGCTCTGTTTTCAGCGTTGCAGCACTCGAGTTTTAATCCTAAATGGATATCATTTGTTTTTTCCAAAAACTTGTTTGTTAATGGATTAAATTTCAATAATTTAATAATATTCCGGTGCGCTGCACCTTTGTCCTCCGTGACAATCATTTATCTACAAATATTATGGTGCTCCGCACCTTGTGGATCTCACTAAAATTGAGAAAACTTCAAATATAATGTTGCTCTGTACCTTTCAGTCAATACTAAGCGGCAGAGCCGCATAACATTTGTAGAAAACAATTGAATAACACGACCACAGGTGCAGAGCACCGCAATATTTAATCCCAATTATGAATATCATTAATAAATTCAAACAGATATTCTTCTTTAAATTCAATATTG
>DATKTA010000025.1:0-364279 GCA_035531395.1 Bacteroidales bacterium | reverse complement strand
ATTTATCCCTGTTTTCATCTTCCTGTATTTTATAATATTCACCGTGGGGAGCTCCGTCAAGTTCAATTATAAGTTTTTCTGAAGGACAACAGAAGTCAACAATGTAACGACCAATACTGTATTGTCTTCTGAATTTTCTTCTCCCTATTATACTTATAGTAATTTACGGACTTATCAGGATACAGATCAATCACAACAAGCGCATTAAAAGAATGGAGGTAAATTATGAGTAGCAGATTCGACAATAAAAGATTATTATATATACTTGCAGCACTGATAGTTATTCTGGCATTTACAGTTTTGATAAAGATCCCTAAAGAGAGGGCTACCCTGAAAGACAGGATAGTTGAATTTGATACTACAGAAGTTTCAAAAATAATACTTAATCCAAAAAATTCTATTGACAAACCTTATGAATTCATAAGGGAGAATGGAAAGTGGAAAGTCATTCAGGGCAATATCATTTCACCTTCCAGGCAGATGGAAGTAGAGAACATTCTGGGTGAAATTCTCTCAATCAAACCACAGAACCTAGTATCAAAAAGTAAAGCAAAATGGAGCGATTTTGAGGTAACTGACAGTACCGGAACCAGGATACGCATCCTTAACAAAAAGGGTAAGTCTTTGGCCGACCTTATCATTGGACGTTTCACCTACAAGCAGATGCAGAACCAGCTCACTATGTATGGAAGGAATAATATTCAGGGTACATCATATGTGAGGGTACATGGTCAAAATGAGGTCTTTGGAGTTGACGGTTTTCTTTCATTATCATTTAACAGGTCATTCAACGACTGGAGAGATAATACGCTTGTAACCTTCACCATGAATGAGGTCACATATATTAAATACATTTATCCTGCTGACAGCAGTTTTGCATTATCTCTCCGGGATTCAAAATGGTTCATTGCTAATGAACCTGCCGATTCTGCGAAAGTTGCATCATTTCTGACATCCTTAAGCAATGTTGACGGTCAGGATTTCAATGACGCTTTCAAACCAGATATAAATCCTGATTACCAGATGATTATTGAAGGCAATAACTTGCTGAATATTTCAATCAAAGGCTACAGGCAGAATGACGGAAATTATATACTTAATTCCAGTCTTAATCCTGGCATCTATTTCAGCAGCAATCCTGAAGGTATTTTTAAAAGAGTATTCAAATCAAAGAAAGATCTATTTTAGAGTGAAATAGATACTATTTTTTTCATTTTGTGGATATTTGTGCCTTTGTGTTTAAGTGGCAAAAACATGTCACCAAGACGCTAAAACACTAAGTATCACCAAATATGAAGTAGTTTATTAAAATACTCAATATAAATATAATCTGTATCGACCTCTTGTTATTTTAGATTATAAAGCATAGTCAGAGTCTGTTTGACCACTTTTTCTGCGGAGCCAATTTCGAATTTAGTCGATGTAACTTCATAGCCTCCCTCTTTATACAAATATGAAGGAGGAAGATAACCACTGCTACCATTGGCATGGGTTATTATAAAGGTATATTTGAATGGAGATGCTTCCTTTATAGCCATACCAATTTCTGTAAGCATTTCAACACTGAATCCAACAAAAGCAACTTCATCGCCCACTCTTGCAACGGTAATATTTACCGGCACGGTGCCGCTTTGGACTTCACTATTGCTACCATTCGATTCATTTCTGGTATTCCTGTTGCACTCAAGTGTATATGTCATCGATGAAACTGTTCCACCCTGACTGGTCTCATTTATTTTTCTATAGTTAATTATCACTTCTTCTCCAAGTAATGTCCCGAGAAGAACGGTCTCTGGTATCCAGCCTTGCTCTTCATTGAAACCAGGAAGTATTCTGTACCAGGGGTCAATATCGCCTGAGGCACCTGCAAATACAGGAGCTACAGTTTTATTCCCAAGGATCTTTTCGACAAATTGTGCAGCAAGGCCCAGTACATCTCCGCTAATAAGCATGTTGTCAGGACCGAGTGATGTGGCATGGGTAGCATAATCAAACAATGCAATGTTAAATGATCCGTCAGTGGCAGATACCTTCATTACCTGCACATCCTTATCTGTTGGTCCGTAAGGATTTCTTCCCAGCTTAATGGTGCCATCAGAACTCATTTCACGCCTGTTCGACCCAACCGGTGATGACCCGGTATTCATACCTATGGTTACGGGTTTCATTCCGGCAATTGCTTCACCGACTGCTGAAGTAAGTTTCAGCATTAGTTCTCCAGTATACTTTATATTATTTTCATTTAACCTCGTTGATGTAAGTCCGACTATCGGAGTACTATGCGAATGAATAGCTGAAAGTATAATTTCCGATTCTTTAAGTTTAAATTTTTCCATAAGATCCTTCTTAATTGCAGTAAACAGTTCATTATTGAATGATCCTATATCAGTCGAAATAAGCACAAACCTGTTTCCATTATTCTCAAATACAATTACTCTTGCAAATAATGGATCATGCACTCCCGTTGACAAAGTTTTCCTTGAAGAATAGCCGTAAAGCTGAACGGGAAGTGATGGTGTTATTTCAACTCTTGCCATACCTGCTTTTAGGACACCCTGTGAATAAGATTCCTTCCCACTGGCAATAAAAAATGTCATTAACAGTATTAATAGTAAAATTCTGATGTTGGTTTTCATATCTGCCTCCTTTTTATTATATACTATTTGTTTATCTCAAAAAATCGTATAAAGCATTAAAAAGTCCTTTTCCGGTCTCTTTCCAGTTATCTGCAGAAGGGATTATTTTAAGTCCGGAAATCCAGTTCGCATTTAGCTCATAAACAAATGATTCCAAACCATATCGGTGTAATATTCCATTTTCAATTGACATGACTGCCTCCTGACCGTCGTCATTCCAGGAATACCTGAATTCTTCAGAAAAAGAGGTGTACTTTCTCAAAAGGCGTTCAAATCTTTTCATATCATTTTTGAATTGAACATCTTTCCTGTCGTGTTTGGCAAGATGTATATCTCCTTTGTCATCATTATGCAGATCAATAATAAGAACAGGCTTTAATCCTTGACTAATAAGTCCATTTATGTAAGCATCGAAAGCATAATTTTCGGGGCAAAGCAAAGAATCAGGAGCTTTATCCCAGTTCCTGTTCAGATCCATTCCCGCTGTATTGAACCGCGTCATACCTCTTACAACACCGTCTATATTAGCCATGGGCAGAATAGAAAAACAGAAATTGTCTGATAAAACTTTGTTATTTTTCTTGATGAATTCATCTATAAGTCCTTCAATAACCCAGTTGCCACCCGCTTCCCAGGGATGTGCCCTGGCTCTGATCAGTACCTGAATTTTTGCATCAGGAGTACCAAGTCGTATAATCTCAAGCGGCCTGTTTTCAAGTGTCCTGCCTATCTCAATAATTTTAATGCCTTTTTTATTTTCAACCCCTGATATAAGAGATTTTAAATCAGATGTTGTATAAACAGGAAGTCTAGCCAGGTAAACCTCATCAGAATCCATTACAAACTCTAAAAAGATCTCTTTACCTGGAAGCGTTGTGGTTCTGTATGGTTTCCAGCTGCTGTTATCGTTTGAGATATAACAGGGTATGCCGGTTTTATAGTTCCACCAGTCGGTTGCAGGCCTCCCGTTATAAACGTCAGGCACCATTTTTTCAATCTTCATCCTGATCCTGGTCCCTTTTTCAGCAACTATCCTGAAGTACCAGTGATCTGTCTGCCTGTTTAACGTTTCTCTCTGATAATCAGGTAAAAGAGAAACGCACAGAGTGTCATTTTCAATTTTCCATAAGAGTGGGGATCCATTTTCAAAGTAATAATCAATGAAATCAATCTTTAAAGCACCCGACTCTCCATTTAAAAGTCCAGCTGAGAAAAGCAGAATATAAGTCAGAATAAACTTAATATAGGCACTTTTATGTTTCATTTTATCCAATCAAGGAGTTTTTCAAATTGGAATACTTTGTCTGAAGTTAAAATCAGGAGGGAACCTTCAGCATTATTTTCTTTATACAATTTCTTAAGTGTATTCATATCCTCTGTTATAATCTCCTGGTTTTCGAACTGTCCATTTCCATCTGTTGGTCTGGCAATCATTAACTTTCTTGGAGCCAGAGTTCCTGCCAGAAACGGAAGGTCATACTCTTCAATAGCACCCGGTACCACGCCAGCTATGAATGATGATTTATAAAAACGAATCATTACAAGTGACCTATATGAAGAATAGGGTTCGAAGAGTGCTACCCTGGAAATATCTTTGTTGAAAGCAGCTGCATGCAGCATCACCGGAGAAAGATCTGCACGGGCAATTCCTATAATCGTTACTACAGAGCTATTCTGTTTAAGCTGGCCGGCCAGCTTATTTACATCAGCAGCCCTGATGGCAACAGTGCTTCTTCCAATTACAATTGAGGCATACCATAGATTATGAGATTCGCCATCAATAAATGCATCGCCCCTGAAAATACCGGGTCCGGTCTCTCCCATTCCAATGAGGTCGGGAGCCAACACAATATATCCCTGTTTTACAAGCAATTCCATTTCCCCTCCTGCCTCAGCAGATTTTCCCTCAGGATTCAGGTAAATAACTGCTTTCCCGTTTTCACTGTCAGGGACAAGCAACAGGTAAGGAACGACATAATTGCCTTCACCTTTTATAAAATACTTCTCCAATGAATAGCCTTCTTTCCTGAATCTTCCGGAAAACACAGGTTTATCAGTGGAGGCAGGGTCAATATAACCTGAAAGTTTTCTGGCAGAATTCAATATTTTATCCACTTTAGAATCATAACTATTTAATAATGAATCTCTTTTAGAAATAACTTTCCGGGATTCCTTCATGTTAAGAGTGTAAATAGTTTCACCCCCAATTGATGTTGAAACCTGTCCTGAGGATGTTACTTTCAATTCATCCTTTGTCAGCAATGAAACAACCTGATCTTTTGAATCACCCGGGTTTTTGAGATGTTTCTGAAAGAATGCATACATGGCTTCCCTGTTTTTCATTGTTGAGGCATGTCCTGTATCATCTTCAGCCCTTCCGAAATTTTCCCTTTTCCCATATGCTTCATAAACATGGTTTATCTCCTCTTCTGCCTCCCTTGCGCCCTGGATACTAAAAATATCACGGGTTGTCGTTATCATCAGTGCAGGTTTTGGAGCCCGTACTGATAGCAGATCAGGAAGATCAAGTCCTTTTATTACAAAACCGGGAAAGTTCTGCTCTGCATCCTGGTTTCCCATAGTCTGCAACAATCTGGTGAATGTGGTAATATAGCATTCGGGAGCTGCTGCATAGACGCGATCATCAAAGGCAGCAATGTATGAAGATTGTGTTCCCCCTCCTGATCTTCCTGTTATACCTATTCTTGAAGGATCTGCCTCTTTCCTTGTTACAAGATAATCAATTGCCCTGATACCATCCCATATCATATGTTTTGCTTGCGAACTGCCCGTAATAAATGCCTGGTTACCAGGATAAGAATGCTCACTGGTTGGTCCTCCAACAATTGACTTCCCTTTCTCCGGATCAAAGTATTCAAGCCTTTCTCCTTGTCCGACAGGATCAAAAGCAAAGACAATAAATCCCTTAAGCACCAGATTAGTAATAACATACTGATAAATTGGACTACGGTATCCCTCTTCTGAATGACCGCTGCAATAAATAATTGCAGGAGCTTTTGTTTTTTTTGAAAAGCCTTTAGGTATATATAATGATGACGTAACGAAAAAACCCGGCTGAGATTCAAAAATGATATGTTCAACCCTGAAATGTTCCTTTTCAACTGTCCTGACTATCTTTGCGTTCAATGGAGTTTTGTCAGGGAATGGCCCTGTAATTTCCATCAGGGTTGATCTGATATATTCCTGACGCTTTTGCCAGTCCTGCAGAGAATTTATATTACTTACTTCTACTGCCCTTTTTGCCAGCAAATCCATAGCCTGGTCAGCCAGGTGATGATAGAGAGAATTCTGGACATCACTGTACTGAAGCCAGTTATTTTTAACCACATCAAGTTCATTTTGTGCATATATATTGCAGTATATAAGCAATAAAACAATTGATGAAACAATATTTCTTTTAGCCATTGTCATTTTTTATTAATCAGGTAACATTCTTATCATTGCGATTTCATTTAACCTCATATTTCATCATAACATCAGGGTTGAGTTCAATACCGAGTCCCGGAGCCTCCGGGACACAAATAAATCCATCCTTTATCTCAAAAGGATGGGCAAGCAGTTCTTTGCGTATAGCCGATTCTGTAACTGAGAATTCAAGAAAAGGTATATGTGGCATTGAGGCAATAAATTGTATTGTTGCTGCAACAAGTATCCCTGTCTTGAAAGCATGAGGTACCAGAATAATATTATTGTCGGCAGCAATTGCAGCAATTTTTTTCGCCTCAGTCAGACCACCGCAACGCGAAATGTCAGGCTGAATTATATCAACATGCGATTCATTTATCAGCCTGGAAAATGAAAGTCTGCCACTCTCCTCTTCCCCTGTTGCAATATTTATTGTGGTGGAATCAGCCAGTTTTCTGTAGCCCTTATAATCTTCAGCTGGCAGGGGTTCTTCAAGCCAGTATATATTCAATTGTTCAAGGGCTCTTGCCATATACATTGCCTGTTTCAATTTATATCTCTTTCCAATATCTATCATTATTTCGATCCTGTCCCCGGCACTCTTTCGTGCTGTCTCAATTAACTCAAGATCGGAAATGACATCATATCCGAGTGGACCCCACCCAAATTTAATTGCTTGATATCCGAGTGCGGCATATTTCTCTGTCATTCTTTTTACATCGTCTTTTGTTTCTGGCATGAGGGCGCTGGCATATGGACGAACTTTATCGGTATAACTGCCTCCCAGTAATTTATGCACAGGCTTTCCTGATGATTTTCCCATAATATCCCAGAGCGCCATGTCAACGCCACTCATTACATGAATAACCGGACCGAATCTACCATAATAATATGTCTTTGACCACATTTCGTTCCATATCTGCTCATAATCAAACGGATCAGCCCCGATCAGAATCTCCCGCAAACCATAGCATGTCCCATGTGACATATATGCATTAACTATTGCTTTGCCTACATACGGGGAAGTATCCACTTCACCATAGCCAGTAATACCCTCATCAGTCTCAACAATTATTATCAGGTCATCTTGTGTACCGTCAGCAGCAATGGATATCTCGGGCAATCTGAGAACAATGGCTTTTACATCAGTAATCTTCATAGTATAGTGTTTGGTATTTCGGTATTTCGTTAACTATTTGGGAGGCAGGCCTGAACCAAATCCACCATCGACCACAACGGATGCGCCTGTCATAAAAGATGCATCATCACTGGCCAGGAAGAGAGCTACCCTGCCAACCTCTTCAGGTTTCCCAATTCGCCATAATGCATGTAATTTCCCTGCTTCCTCCCTTGCCTTCTGAGGATCAGGCTGACTCTGGAAATAACCCTCAGCCAGGCCTGCATCGATATATCCCGGACAAATGCAGTTAACTCTGATACCCTCGTTCCCATGATCGATAGCCATTGCTTTTGTAAGACCAATTATTGCAGCCTTGGTGGTACAATATCCTGCACACATTGGCTCAACGAAGAAACCATTGACGGAGGACATATTGACGATGTTCCCGCCTGTCAGACGAAGATGAGGCAGAAAGTACTTTGAACACAGAAAGATGCCCCCAACATTGACCGACATCTGCTGGTTCCATTCCTCAAATGTAATATCAGCTACAGTTTTATTAATCTGAATTGCTGCATTATTGATCAACGCATCTATCCTCGAATAGGTTTTTATTGTAAAATCAACCAGCTGCATTACCGAATCCGGGGCAGAAACATCGGTTTTAAATGCCACAGAGACTCCTCCAGTGTCTTGTATCTGTCTTACGGTTTCATCAGCTCCTTCTATGTTAATGTCAGCCACAACTACTTTTGCCCCGGCATTTGCAAACTCGACAGCACATGCTCTGCCTATTCCTGATCCCGAACCTGTTACAACAACAATACTATCCTTTAATTTCATTATATCATTAATTAGTTTAAAGTGCTTTATACTTATTATATACTTCCCTCAGAGACTTTCCCCCAAGCAATTCCTCCCGTGAAAGATTTTCACTTTTTACCTTCTCCTGTGCTCTGATGAATAAATCCTGTTCCAATGATCTCGGAACAACCACAATTCCATCAAAGTCTGCATAAATTATATCTTCGGGATAAACGATAACCTCACCGCAACGAACAGGAACATCAAATGCCTGAACAATTGCGCGGCCTTTGGAATCCAGTGGTCTGATACCGGAATAAAAAACCGGAAAACCCATTTTCATTATTCTTACACAATCACGTATCTGGCTGTCACAAACACATCCGGCGACGCCATTGCGTTTTGCAATTGTACTCATTAATTCACCCCATGGCGCATTATTCCCACTATAATCGGTTGAATGAACAACAACTTCTCCTTCCTTAAGCGAATCCATAGCCTCAATTTCAAGACCATAGGGATCGTCCTCGACCACATAATCTGTTTCCATCCACCGTATTGTCCTGGCTCTCCCTATGAAGCCACAATTTTCAGGATCAGGAAGAAGAGGTCTCAGCCGTTGATGCATTGCCTGGTTTCGGTATCCAAGTTCATCAAGTATGTCACAAACCGCTGCTACATACAGATTTTTCGTGATAAAAGTAAAGAGCTCAGTATCATTATGAAATTCCGGCATGCCTAAAATTATTAATGTTTAATGTTTAATTATATTTAACTGATATTGAATTCATTCCAACTTTATTTACCGTAATGAATGCATAACGGGTGCCCTTAACAGTGCGAATAATAAAATCATCGTGGAGGCCATCGAGCTTAATACTTTCAATTTTTTTATCATTGAACTCATACGGTAAAAGAACAGCAAGACCTCCCGATTGCTTATCTGAAAAATTTAAATTAAAGGATACCCTGTTTCGAGTCCAGCTATGATCCGTAAACCTTGCTTCATCTCTCATTTTAACAAAATAAAGAAGTTTTTCAGCAGTCAATACAGGAATTCCGATGCTATCGGCATACTGCAGCATCTTCATTAGCGGATCCTTTGAAAAGTAATACTCATCATTATGTGATTTAATGCTTATATATGAATACGATTCATCATTTATACTTCTATCAATCAGTCCTTTGAAGCAATTAAAAAAGCCTACCGGATCGTTATTCTCATTATACTGCTGATCATAAACATTATTGAGGTGTTGAAAAATATCCAGAATCTCACCTTTACCTGATGCAAACTTCATTATCAGTCCGCTGCCGGTAAAATTCCCCTGATCAATACCTCTTTCCCCTAAAAAATGGCCATGAACTGAACCATTATCATAATGAGCATAGTTTATATCCAGACCAAGACCATGTTTTGCCTCAATTGCAGCCTGGGCAGCAAACTCCGGGTTACCGGCCGAGTCACTTCCACACCATACAAACCAGTGATTCACAATAGTTTTCATTTCAATTCCATACAAATCACTCAACTCCTTCATTTTAAATCCAAGGATATTATCCATACTTACCCATCCTGGATTTCCAGCTTCCCTTGTATCATCAGGATGACCCGATATTTCAAATTCCCTGGAAATCCACCTATCAGTCCATTCCCTTGATACCTTATCGGTTTCCATGACATAAAGTGTCATCAGAGCACCAGCAGAATCAATGTCAGAAAACTGAGTTTCAAAGTCTTTTTCCCCTCTATACTCTCCATCATTGGTGAGAGAAACAAGTGATTTGAGTGTATCCGGGAAATACCATAATCTGGGAAGAGGTTTGCAGTATCCTGCCAGAATTTCAATGCAATGACTCAACAGACTCATCTGCATATCTGCCTGATTAATAGTATTTTTTGTCGGATCCAACCAGCCATCAGTAAACAGGTCCATAGCACGCAACCCATTGATCCCATCCTTCTCAATACCTGCGGATAAAGGGTTCCCCTGACGTGTATAGACAATACTTTGCGGAAGATTATATGTAAAAGCGTATGTATGTCCTTTTCCGTAAGAAGAGGCCACCAGGGCAGGGAATTCACTTTTTGTCCGGGAATCTGTAAAGAGAGACGAAATTAACCTCCCTCCTGTTATGTTATATAAATCTGCATAACCATGAAACTGAAGAGACTCCGATACAAGCCCCCTGCCTTCAGGCGATAAAGTGTCAATATTAATATATCCTTCTGAAATTATTCCTCCTGCAGGGTTGATTCCAAATATGCAGGATAACATACTATCGGGACGGAACGCTATGAGTTGACCACCTTTTTTTACATAATCAATTATCATCTCTTTCTTTTCCTGTACTATCCCTTGCTGAGCCAGAATAACAATATCATATTTACTTATAAATGATGTTGTCACCACTTCTTCTGACAGGGATACTATATCATATTCGTTATATCCCTCTGTCCTGAGTATTTCACCTGTATATGTTCCGAAACCTTTATCCGAAGCCAGGATTAAAACCGGAGCATGATCCCTGATGTTATTGCAACCCGATAAAATGAACTGAACCACAATTATAATTAATATGGGAACTATTAGCGACAGAAACTTTTGAGCGATATTGAATTTCACGACACCAATTTTAGTTTTTGTTTATTTTGCCTGCCTCCAGTGCTATTTCTTTATAAATATTCCTTGCTTTCATATACCTGTCTCTGACTGCATTCACATCTTTTGAAAAGTACTGACTCCACGGTCCGTTTAATTCAATGTTTAACAGGATATTATCTATCCAATTTATGAAATATTCTGCATCAGCTGCGCTGGCTCTTACAGGCTTCTTTCCAACTGTTACAAATACCGGAGCTGTATGAGACTGATGACCTCTGTCATCCATTCTTCTGGCACATATCCAGCTGCTTTGATATATGGAAAGGTCTGTACTGAAGATAACAGGAGCACCTGGTTTTGAATTTCCGTCATGTTTTGCCACCACTCTGCCATTGCATAAAATTTCAATATATCCTGTCTGGTCCATTTTTGATGTCCATGTTACATTGATTTTTACATTTCCTTTTTTACTGAACATCAGCTCATCTCCAGGAGAGAATGATCCATTGACTTTAAGATCAAGAAATTCAATATGTCCGTTAGTGGTAATAACCGTTCTGCCTTCTTTTATTCCCTCAATCCATTTCCTGTAAGTAAGTGGCTGATCCTGAATCCGCACATAGGTTAATAAGGAACCTAAGGGCCGGCTGTTATTACATGGAAAATCTGTTCCGGCTGCCCATCCCGGTCTGAATCCGCAATTCAGAATCTTATAGTATGCATTAACTGAAGCATCGTTAAGCAAGACATCTTCGGAAAGGAAATCAATTGTACCAAGTGCTGTTTCAACAGGAAAATCGACTGGTATGCAACAACTCAAATCATTCTGGAACGAATCAGTAAGATATTGCATGTGGCAGAAACCTGTTATAGCATTCTGTTTTTTGCCCCATTCAAGTATCTTAAAAGCAGATTCATCCCAAATAGTATGCGCCTCTTTCAAACCAAGAAGCAGTAAATGTCCTCCAAGGGCCTTATTTTCAAATGTCACACCGGCCGGGTCAAAATGCCACTCAGCGTCCCAATGAAGAATTCTCCCTTCTTTTGATTGTTTATCATCTGCCCCATTTACCTTGGGAAGGTCTGTTTTATTATCCTTCACCTCTCCGTTGCCCATATCAGCAAGAAGTGTGACAACAGCCAGATCATTTGGCTCCATCATGTTTATAAGTTCAGCTTCAGAGAAGAGGGGGGTCACTTCACCACAGTTGCGATGGACATGTATATCGCCTGCATACCAGCCATCTGGTTCAGGATTATCGTCATTCCCGGATGCAGAAAGTGACTCAGCAGTTCCAGTTAAAGTAAAAACTGAGTGAGACGGTATGTAAGCTTTAAAACTTTCTCCTGATATCATTACTTCAGTCCCATCAGAAAAGTTAACCAGTGAATCAGTATAGATTAATCTGATATTTTTTTGTTTCGAGAGATTTTTAAGGTTTCCACTGAAATACTTAGTCTGGCTGGTATTATTTCTGCCTGCAATAACAATGTTCCCGTCGGGATTTTGAAAAGCATGAACTACCAATCCGCTGTCCTGCCCGATTAATCCTAAACGTACAGAACCGGGCCTTATGAACTTCATCAGGTGGGCATGCTCAAAGAACTGTTTACGAGTCACCCAGCTATTATCTTCAGAAACATATTTTAGCAAAGGCTTGCCTTCTTCACCTTCAAGCCAATAGACATAATCATTTGGAGGAATATCACCATAGCCATTTCTCCTTCCATGCTGATAAACACAGTCGAATCCATCCCAGAAAATATATGCACCAGCACCATCATCAAGCTGTCCCAACATATTACTGATGCCGGCAGTTTCTGTAACCCAGTATGATTTGTTCGGATTTGCCAGCCTGTCAACAATATTTAAATAATTCTGTGCATCATTGCCATACTGATGTACTCCCCAGGATGCCATCCTGCTCATTAATAATGTATCCTTAACCATTTCATTCAGGCATTCCCCGAAAAGCCTGTCACCTGCAGCATCAGGTGCAACGAATCTGACATCACCCATTCCTAAACTATTCAGTTTCTCAGCCAGTTTTGCTGTCACTCTCGCATACTGGACTGCATCAGGCATATTTGGACCTTCCACTATCCCATCAGGAGGTTTTCTGCTTTTGGTTGCAGCTAAAATATCAGTTTCATTCATCGGAGAGACAAGGGCAAACTGAACTCTGGCAGTATGCCTCATATAGTAAAGAAGGGCGGATATCGACTCTACAAGCTCGTCCTCCATCTCCTTATAAATAACATGATCAGTTCCACCCATCCAGCTTCTTTTCGGATCGGGCTTCTCAAGTGGCGGAGAGGCAGGAGGTGCTCCCATAAAGCTTATAATCAATCCATCTCTGATTCCTTTTTTATTCAGATAACGTAATGTATTCCATACACCCTGAAATCTTTTGTTTGTAAAAACGCTGTTAAAATAGGTCCAGTTAAAGTGGTTTGGGTCATTGTCATCATTAACTGCCTCCCAGTCGATATCTTCAATTACTGCCCTGAAAATTGTGGCGCCCAGCGAATCGACCAGCAAGTCGATTGCCGGTTGTATAACTTTTGCATCACTATATTCTCCATTGTACCACCAGGCAGTGTTAATATTTACCCCAAAACCATCTATGGTCTGATACTTTTCGGCACCATCAATCTGGATATCAACCTCTGCTGACTGGGGATAAACTTCCAGTGGTATTAAGAACAGCATGATTATAAATAATAATTTAACTCCTCCAAGTGCAGGATTTACTGATGATAATATTCCGGAAATGAATGAATTTCTGGCCATATAATTGATATATAATAATTTACTCATCTAACTGAGCTATTGCCTGATTATCAACCTGTAATAATAATATTGCCTGCTTTACTATGGCTTACAGTAATTGAATAATCACCTTTCCCCAGTTTTCTTACCATGTATGTATCAGGTTTCTGTGATGAACTTACCGTTAGCTCTTTACCATTTAATATTATACTTTCGGGTTTGTAAGATAATCTTATATATTCAACCCCGGAATCAGAGGTTGCGGTATACTTCAATTTATTTTCAGCATATTTAACATCTCGCAGGATACCTTCAGAATATAAAATATGATCCTCTTGTGGAGGCGCCCATTCAGGCACACCTGCAAATGCATGGTAGAACATCCTCGGACACTCACCATAACAATCTGACCACCAGCTTAAAATACCTTTACTAACAGGACTCTCAAATGCCAATCCGGTAGAATCGTTACAATAAGTTACCCAATTGAGCGACCTATATGCTTTTTCCTTATAGGAGATATCCCCGGAAACTGAATACCAACGTGCACAGGCTGCCGCATATCTGGCAGTCTGGTAATCCATTTTATAGTTAAATGAATCCTGTTCACCTACGATATTAGCTCCCCACATTGTGGATGGTTCATCATCAGCAGTCCTGTATACGAAATTATCTTCAGTCCATTTGATAAGCATAGGGATATCACTTCCCCACTCCTGATCCAGATCGGGATAATCAAAAAGACAAAGAGTCATATTACTTGCACTCAGGTTGCTCTTATATGTATTGCTTTTCACATCAGTATCAGAATGGCCATCAGTCCAGTATCCTGTTTTCATCGGATAGTTCAGAAGAAAATCCCTTATTTTGTCCCGGGCTGAGGAAAAAAACAGGCTATCTGCAAAACCTCCCCGGAGCAGATTTTCAAATAACATATAGCATCCGGTCCAGTTTGCACCATATGGAGCAGTAACTCTGCCATCGTCCATAACTACCCTGTAGGGTAACGCTGACTCATTCTCATTACCATCCTTTACATTTGCAGCCAGGACATTTGCAACCTGTAATGCTTCTTTCAGATATTTTTTATTTCCGGTGAACTGGTACATCCTGAAATAAGTCAATCCCATCTCTCCGGCGTGATCTACCTGTATTTCATTCAACACCAGCCTTCCTGCATCTGAGAATCCACGAAAGATTATATCTCCTGCATTAGTTGTAGTATAAGGAAACCCGGGCCATTTAAACTCATCTGAACTGGTACCATGGTCAATAGTATAATCAATGAAATCCCTGATAATGTCCATAACACCTGAATCACCTGTATAGGCATAATAGAGTCTTGCATTCTCAAACCAGTTCGGTATTTTTTCACCTATATCATTTATCCATGTATCAGGTAATATAGAGTCATTCCTTAATTTAAAAGCACAATAGAAATAGTACTGTGGGTATCGTGATCTTGGTTCAGGTCCGGGGGAAAAAGGTACTCTCTTCTTAATGAAATCCCAGCGAAGATGAAGAAAGTTATCATAAGCTGCATCCCCTGGAGTAAACCATGGAATAATCTTACCTGACTCATCCAGGACTACATTGTGAGTGCAAAAAATGGTTTCAGTAACGTTTTCCTGCCTGGATTTGCATGAGATAAGTATTAACAATAACATGAATAGTCTAAGTTTCAGCTTCATGATCTGGTAATGATTTTTTCATATAGTATTGCAGAATCAGGATGGCCGGCAAAGATATCTGTACCGGGTTTGTTCAATAGTCCAATATACTGATATATTAATATCTTTTCAACGAAAGGAGATACAGCTTCAAGCTGCTTAATAACTCTCTCCCACGAAGCTGGCACAAGTGCACTTTTGTATGTTTCACCCTCAAAGGTAAAGAACTCAACATCTGCCCATAGTTTTGACCGCCCGGCCTTTTCATGAGCCCTGTTCAGCTTCTCAAAGAATCCTGCACTCTCTTCTACTCTTGTTTTCCTCACCCCTACCTCATCCTGGTAAGCAATAAAGCTGACATCCAGTTTCTCGAGCTGTCTTACAAAGATATCATCCGCATTTACCAGCCTGGTTCCATAAGGTGCAATAAGTGTCTTTGCAGCAGGAGTCAGACGCTTTGCCTGGGCTGAGCAGGAGTTCACATAATCAATGAAAAAATCGCGAAAATTTCCGTTGATGGATGTCTCATTGGGGAAATACCAGCCATAGAAACTTTTATGATGTGAGTATTTCTCAGCTACTTCATTCATCGCTTTGATTCTTAGTGAATTAACAGCTTCATCCTTCATCATCATTTCTACATTTGTCCACTCACCAAAGAAGTCATTGCTTATAAAGAAGCTAATCCCGCATTTATCAGCAGCAGAAAGAACAGTTTCGAGCGGATCGTCACAACCAAGCTGGTGTTTAGAAAGCAATTTTGAAGGATAAAAGGTTTTGCCATGAATTGCTATATCAAAAAGCACAAGGTACTTCATCCCGGCATCAGAAATCTCCTTTACTTTTTTGTCCCACTGATCGGCTGTAAATGTCCTCAGAACATGATCCCAATATTTACCTTCAACAACGCTGTGATGCTGAAATTCAAACCAGGAACCTTCAACAGGTTTAATATTTTTGTTGCCATGAGCATATTTAACAAGGTCTTCAGAAAAAACAGCTCCGAAAGAAGCAACTCCAAGAAGGCCTAAAAAATTTCTGCGTTTCATTTTAAGATTTCATGTATTTAATGATAATTAAAGATAAAGAATAAATCCATTAACCACAGAAGGCACAGAGAAATATCACTGAGGACATAAAGCTAATTATATAACAGTATCTCTCTGTGTCCTCTGTGTAAACTCTGTGTTCTCTGTGTTTAAAATGGTATATTTACTATTTATAATATTTCTTTCATTCCGGGCTTTATGATGAAAAAATATATACTTTATATCGCATCTTGCTTACTGGCAATATCTATCGATCCGGGATGCAAAAACAATTCTGATAATAATTATATAAAGAAAGAATATGTATTGAAACTTGATACAGGAATTGATAATCCCCGCAACAGCGAGGGCGATTTCATTTCACTCAGGGATGGCCGGCTATTGTTTGTTTACAGCCATTATACAGGCAGTTCAGCAAATGATCATGCAAATGCTTACCTGGCCGGCAGGTTATCATCAGACGGAGGAAAAACCTGGACATCAGAAGATGTTACAATTGTGGAACAGGAAGGGATCATGAATGTAATGTCAGTATCATTGCTGAGGCTTCAGAACAGGGAAATCGCACTGTTCTATCTCAGAAAAAACTCTGACAGCGACTGTATTCCAATGATGAGGATATCAGCTGATGAAGGTGAATCATGGAATGATCCTGTCAGATGTATTACAGACAGGGATGGCTATTTTGTTCTTAATAACTGCAGGGTTGTTCAATTAGAAAACGGAAGACTTCTGATGCCGGTTTCACTGCATAAAAGTCCGGGCGACACTATTTTTTCAAGGATAGGTAGAATCTGGTGTTATAATTCAGATGATATGGGACGTAGCTGGAAAGTCAGTGCCGAAGTGCCCAATCCCGAATCAATTGTGACCCAGGAACCAGGATTAATCGAACTCAGGAACCGCGATGTTATGATGTACCTCAGAACAATGTCAGGTGTGCAATACTTTTCTTATTCAGAAGATAAAGGAGAGACCTGGAGCCCCGTTGAACCTGGAAATATCAATTCACCATGTTCCCCTGCATCAATAAAAAGGATACCTTCAACTGATGATCTTTTACTGGTTTGGAATGACAATGCAACAGATCAGAAAAGGACTCCTTTTAATATTGCATATTCAGAAGATGAGGGTAAAAGCTGGATCAACAAACAGATTATAGAAAATAATCCAGAGGGATCATACTGTTACCCTGCTATATATCAGACCGGGAAAGAGATACTTCTGTCCTATTTCGACTGGTCAACCAGGGGATCGGTAATTATCAGGGTAAAAAAGAAGGATATTTATAATTAAAAATAAGGTATCAATTACTCTTTTACAATCCAATTATTTAAATTTACCTTATCAGGATACTTTTTAATTTACCTATCATAAAATAATAATAAAAACGGGAAATCACATGGAAGAAAAATTTATGAAGCATTTGATTTCAAGTGCATCAATATTTCTTTTTTTGTGCAATAATGCTGTTTCTCAAAACATCGGGGAGTTTGTTTATAAGGGTTCATTCAATCCATCAGAGCAAACCATAAATTCAGATTTTCAGTTCAATGGTTATACAAATTACTGGCATGACACATTTCGTGATGAGATAAGGTACGGAAACCTCTTCAAACAATCGGTTCCTGATGTTCAGTTGTCAATAGCCCAGGCCAGGCTTAATATTGCCGATGATCTTAACATTCCGGGATTAAAAATGCAGGAAGGATTCCTGAGCAGCCTCTTCAGTGGAGAATACAATATACTTGATCAGCCAGAGCTCAGGGATCTTAATATAATTGACAAACCGTTTCTGGTACTTACAGATCCTTCAACAGAAGCCGGTAAAAAACTTACCGGAAAATTGCCTTTAAGAGATGAGTGGAAAGAAAAACTGAAAAGTCACCAGACTGATGCAAGCGATTTTACTGAGGTTAATCTCTTCTTTCTTGAAAACGGAGACAAAAAAATTTATGTGATCTCATCTGTGAGTAAAGAGCTGAGGGACAAAATCCTGTTCATTATCACAAATACAAAGGATATTCTTAGCAAGTACGATCTGCATCGTGGATGGTTCGGAACGGAAACACTTTTAAAAAGTGTAACCTGCACTGCCGGTCATCCTCTTGAAGTGATAGGCAAAGGGATGAATGAAGGTAACACATGGTTCACTTTCTGTGGTTATATGGATTTCCTTACACAGGATGAACTGGTTGAATGGCTCCGGAAAGTCAATCTGCCTGTTGTGGCAGATGTGGGAACCAATATGAATTATATTCCCACCTCATATAACCAGGCAATCTATGGTTGCGATAATTATGATAGTCTGCTCATTCAAAGTATGTACACTCTTGAATTCATGATCAACTATGCTCATAAAAAGAATGGTTATTCTTTTCGTTCTGTTTATGATCCGGCAGCTGACATGTATATCTATGATGGTTACATAGCAGGAGAAGGTAATAAAGAACAGGCTGACAATGAAAATAAACCTTTTGTAACGCCAACAGGTTCGCTTGATAAAGGAACTGTGCCATGTATGGTACTTTTTCTCAGAAAAGGCGAAGCTATAACTAAGGACCTGATGTGGGAAGCAATAATGAAAAGGCGGGAAGTTGCTGTAACAGGCAGTGGTAAAATGATGGGGCCTGAGCTATACAGGAATGCTCTCGAACTTCTTCTGCTTGACAGGGAATACCTTGAAGAATATTTTGGTGACAGAATAAACCTTGAGGCAAATACAGATGGTTATTTTCTGAATATCACCATATCCAACACTTATCAAAAACCTGTAAAAGGTGAAATAGAAATTGTTCTTCCACCGGAGCTTGAATCCACAGAGAATCTTGTAATAAAGACAGAGCTGACAGCAAACAGTAACAAGACAATAAGGGTAAAACTTAAACCTTCAGCGAGAGCTATGGGCATTACAAATCCTGTTGCTGTACATTTTAAATGGAACAACCGGAAGAAGAGCACACTTACCATACTTGACCTTCCACCTGCTATTTCAGTTCACAATCTACTTTACGGGCATGCTCCGGTTGTAAGCTATCCGGTTACGATCCATAACTTTACTGATCAGCCATCTGCCACAGTCAGGGTTGAAGTAATGGATAAGAATGAACCAAAAAATATTTTGTTTACCGCCAGCGAGACAGTTCCGGTCGAAACAGGCAGTTTCAAAGATCTTGCCTTTAATCTTGAAGTTTCCCCGGGAGGTTATAATATTAAGGTATCAGCATGTGGCATTGAAACTATGAGTCAGCTGGGAGTCGGAGCCGCGACAGGATCTCCGAGGCTTACGGTTACCGACCTTAATTCCGACGGGGTTAATGAATATATTATGGAAAACGACAGTGTAAAACTAACTCTGCTGACAACAGGAGCAAGAGTTATAGAATATATTGTAAAGTCCAAAAACGATAATGTGATGTATAAACAGTGGCCGGTAAAACCTGAAGATGACAAACGCAGCTTCAGGAAAAGAGGCTACTACCCTTACGGAGGGTTTGAAGATTTCCTCGGTCAGGCCAGCATGGAGACTCACAAAGTGTATGATGCAGAAATATTAAAGGCTAAGGGAGATTATTTACAGGTCAGAATGACTGCAGATTATTATGACAATAAACTTGAGAAGACATATACATTATATGGCAACTCTCCTTTGCTTGAAGTTCGTTTTGCCGTTACATTCAGAAATCCCGAAGCTAATATGATAGCTCCTGTGCCTGTTCTTGAACTGGGCAGGAAACACTGGACTGAAGATGTCTTTATAGCTCCTGAAATAGGCGGACTGAAAGAATACAGGATGCTGCCTGAGAGGTATTATGGAAGAGTTATTTTGCTGAAAGAAGGCTGGGATGCAGGTTACGACACAATGGAAGATATCAGCTTTGTTGCTGCCTTCCCGGTAAAACCACCTCTTTTCCTTCACATGTTCATGAACCATCCAAGAAATCCTGATGCACATTTTTATTGCCATGAATTCCAGCCATGGGTTCCAATCTTCAGTAAGAGTACAATGTACTTCACATATTATTTCTGGGGTAAAAGCGGAAACTGGCAGGAAGGGGTAAAATCATTACGTGAAAGGAACCTTATTACTACCAGATAAAATCAAATTATACAAAAACTAACTATAAAAAAATGAAAAAAACATTTAAAAACTTTTGCATCCTGGTTGTTATACTTGCAGGTATGGCAGCCATGGAATCATATGGTCAGAGCCTTGACGGATTCAAGTACAATGGCACCTTTCAACCTGACAAGAACATGATAACCAATCAGTTTCAGTTCAATGGCTATACTAACCACTGGCACAACCTCTTCCGTGAAGAGATTCGCTATGGTAACCTTTTCAAGATTACTTTGCCGAAAATGGATTATACCATTGCTCAGGCCAGGGTAGACCTTGCTACTGAATTTGGAATTCCAGGTCTTGCGATGCAGGAAGGATTTATGTACAGCCTCCTCAAGGAGCAGTACACAACCCTCGACCAACCTTCTTTGCAGAAACTTAATGAATCAATTGCTTCTGGAAATGTGTTTGCAATTGTTGATCCGGCATCTGAAGCAGGTAAAAAGCTCTCTGAAAAGCTTCCGACCGACTTCATCTGGAAAGACAAGCTGAAGAGCTATCAGTATGGAGCAAAAGATTTTACTGATGTTGATGTATTCTGCCTGGAAAACGATAATAAAAAGGTCTTTGTTATAGCATCATCAAGCAAAGAAATGAGAGACAAGACTCTTACGCTCATAGAGAGTACAAAGAGCGTGCTGGCAAAATATGATTTACAGAAAGGATGGTTTGGCGCTGAAACTCTTCTTAAGAGTGTAACATGTACTCCGGGACATCCACTGGAAGTTATAGGCAAGGGCATGAATGAGGGAAACAGCTGGTTTACCTTCACAGGTTATATGGATTTCCTTACACAGAAGGAAATGGCTGATTGGCTGGGCAAAGTCAATAATCCTGCTGTAGCAGATTATGGATTTGGCCAGATGCATGGGCTCAAAGATTATGACGGGCTGCAGGTTCAGAGTATGTTCACTCCTGACTCATGGATCAACTATGCTCATGAAAAAAACGGTTATGTCTTCAGACAGGTCTATGATGCAAGTGGTGAAGCTGACAAATATACCTATGATGGCTATATAGCAACTGAAGGAAACAAGGAGCAGATTGACAATGAAAATGTTCCATTCATCAGCAGCACCGGTAACCTTTATGGCGGCACTGAGAAATCAATG
This sequence comes from Bacteroidales bacterium, assembly GCA_035531395.1. Classification (GTDB taxonomy): domain Bacteria; phylum Bacteroidota; class Bacteroidia; order Bacteroidales; family VadinHA17; genus LD21. Next base: position 342,960 of record DATKTA010000025.1, on the reverse strand, counting down.
GTGCTTTTTATCCCGAAAGGAAATCAGCTTACCAAAAAGCTCTTATGGGAAGCTATTATGGACAGACGCGAAGTTGCAGTATTTGACGGAGGCCTGATGATGGGACCGGCACAATACAGAAATGCACTTCAGCTGCTTCTCATTGACAGGATTTGGCTGGAAGAGTATTTCGGAGACAGGATAAATCTTGATGCTTCTACCAAAGATTACAAACTGATTCTGAATATAACAAATAGTTATTCTAAGGCTGTAACCGGATCACTGAATATTGTGCTTCCTCCGGAATTGAAAATGGAGGGAGGAACAACTACACAAGTGGCGTTACCGGCGAACAGTACAAAAACTCTTGAATTTAATTTAAATCCACAGGCATCTGCAACAAGAAAAACAAATCCGATAGCCCTTCACTTCAAATGGGGAGAACAGAAGAAGAGCACTTTGACAATGCTTGATCTTCCCAGAGCTATTTCAGTACAACAGCTACTTTATGGTCATGCACCGAAAGTAACTTATCCTGTTGCAATACACAACTTTACTGATAAACAAACATTCCCGGTAAAAGTGGAAGTTGTTGATAAAAACAATCCTAAGAAAGTGGTGTACTCGGCATCAAAATCGTGTACTACACCGAAGGCTTCATTCTCCAATATGTCATTCGACCTTGAGGTACCTGCCGGGTCTTATAATGTAAAAGTATCGGCTCTGGGAGTTGAGAATGTAAGTCAGCTTGGCGTAGGAAAGGCAACAGGCAAACCTTACCTCTACGAACAGGATCTGAACAGTGATGGGATAATGGAATACCGGATGGAAAACGACAGTGTTCAGATTACTCTGCTGACAACGGGAGCACGTGTGATAGAATATATTGTCAAATCAAAGAATGACAATGTTTTCTTCAAACTCTGGCCTGACAAAGCCGCCGATGACAAACGCAGCTTCAGGAAAAGAGGATACTATCCCTATGGAGGATTTGAGGATTTCCTCGGACAGGGTAGCATGGAGACCCACAGAGTTTACGATGCTGAGATACTGAAAAAGGAAGGTGATTATGTAAGAGTTAAAATGAGTACCGATTATTTTGGCAACAAACTGGAGAAGATTTTTACACTTTATGGAAACTCACCTCTGCTTGAAGTGCAGTTTGCACTAACATTCAAAAATCCTGAGGCAAATGTCCTTGGTCCGCAGCCTATACTTGAACTTGGAGCAAAACACTGGACCGAGGATGTATTTACCATACCTGAAAAAGACGGTATGCATGAATACAGGATGAAACCGGAAATGTATTATGGCAGAGCCTTCTTCCTTAAGGAGGGATGGTATGCCGGGTATGATGAAAAGGAAAATATAACTTTTGTAGGTGCATTCCCTGTTACTGAACCGTTATTCCTGCATATGTGGATGAACCATCCATCAAACGGTGAAGCACATTATTATTATGTAGAGTTCCAGCCATGGACTCCAATCTATCAAAAGACAACAATGTACTATACATATTACCTTTGGGGAGCAGGCGGAAAATGGCAGAATGGTGAACAGGAACTACGGAACAGAAACCTGATATCTGAACAATAGGATAAAGGCGCAAAGGCACAAAAGCGTAGTGGCACAGCGGTTTCTTATTGAAGAGATTCTAATTTGAATCAAGCAGGGAAGATACTGCCACGGGCAAAGCATTGCGGCGATTGAAGTTTATAAATTATTGAACTGATATTATCATTACACATTCAAACAGATACAAAACCATGTACAGATCAATTAAAAATCAAACCAGGATTTTATCAGCAATATTCCTGATATTAATTGTCTTTTCTACCGGTTATTCCCAGAAGACTAAAGTGAACAATGTACTAAACATTAAGAATGTCGAATTAGGATATCCGGTACCCGCGATTCCGTTTTATCATTTTAAGGCAGATATAGAACTTCCAAGGGAATCGATAATTGAAGTGGAAGCAGCAGTTGACGGCAAGGTTCTAAGGGCAACAGATCTGAAGCGGAATGCTGATCATGAAAATATGAACAGGCCTCCACTGTCGGAGAGGCCGCCTTCAGGTTACAGCATGTCACAGGATGCAACACTATATAAAGCACTCAGTGTGGTTGGATGGATAAAATGGGAACCAGGAAAAAGTTATAACATCAGGATCTCAGTGAGAATGAAGAAATCAGCACATGCCTCCACAGGCGATGAATGGATCAGCGCCAACAGATCAGTAAGCGCACCTCAGGGAGTTGATGTGTTCAGCAAAGACTGGAAAAGCTATAAATCAGTTATCCTGAGTGAAACAGCCGGGATTAGCCGGACAAGTGAACCTGTTGAAGTTCTCCTCGCATTTTATCCCGATGAGGCGCAGACTATTGCACGCGATATAAGGGTTGTAGAAATTGACCCTGTCACTCATTCGTTTACAGAAGTGCCTTCGCAGGTATATGACCAGATGGAATATCTGACCGAGGATGATCTTGGTCCTGATAAGGATGGAAAATCTACCAGGCAGGTTCCGCTATGGTTACCAACTGTAACTGCAAGAGTTGCCTTTCTTGCTGATGTCCCTTCAAAATCAAGCCGGGTTTTTCTTGTTTATTACAATAATCCGGATGCCATGGTTAAATCGTACATGACAGATTTAAGGGTGCAGGGAGAAGCTCCAGGTTTGCAAATCGATAACAGTAAAATAGAGGTGGCTCTCCATCCAACATCGGGACATCTCGACCAGATTAACCTTAAAACCAATCCTGAGTTCCCTCTTTACCACAGGCTTGAAACAAACGGAGCAATACACTGGAATCCCGGGATATATACTCCTCCTCGGGCATGGACACATACTTCTGACTGGAAAACCCCGAAGAGTATTAAGACTATGTCTGGTCCAGTAATTGCAAAAAGTGAGGTATATGATAATATGAGAGGAGTTGAGGAGGTTGAAGCCTCTGTGAGATATGAATTTTACTCAGGTGTTCCGTACTTCATCAGTACAACCAGCATGAGGATAAAAGAGACTGTAAATGCCCTGGCTCTGAGAAATGCAGAGATTGTCTTTAAACGGGAACTTATGACTCACGCTGCCTGGTATGATATAGTAAGGGATTCAGTAATTATTTATGACGTCTCACATATGCCTGACCTTACTGACCTTAAAATGGAAGCAGATATACCATGGATAATATTTTTCAATAAGGAAAAGGGAGTAGGATTTGCAGGCATTCAGCTCGACTATGCAAATGTCGGTATGGAAAATCAGACCCGCTTACTTAACCCATTCTTTTATATTACGGGAGGCCCATGGATTTATTGGGCAAGAGGACTTTCTCATCCTTTCCTTTCATCAAATATGCAGCAGGTTGTTCCGGTTCCGAAAGGGAATGTGTTTTATGAAAAATGGGCATACCTGATTTTTGAAACTGACAAGACCAACACACCATATGAACCTGTTATTGAATGGCATAAGCGTCTTACCAATCCATTGAGGATCCAGCTGGTTGAGGAGGTTGATGAAAAAGTATCAAAAACTCTTCAGGAAGTATTTATGGATGAAGGGAAAAGCGGCTGGGAAGGACGGGATACGCATAAGTAGGGCGTAAGGCGTAAGGCCTAAGGCGGAAGGCGGAAGACAGAAGTTGGAAGTTGTAAAGTTGAAGGCTGATGAAGTATAGCATAGTTGGAGCCATTGGTCTTAAATAGAAAAAACTGATTAATGATTCCCCCTTTGAAGGGGAAAGGGGGATGTTAGATCCTGTTATGAATACTTAGTTATAAATATGAAAAATAAATTCAATATCCTCAATACCAATGTACTATACATATTGATTATTGGCATATTAACTCTTTCAGGATGCAACGAACAAAAAAATCAATCTACCGTAATTAATAAAGAAGAATTAAGAGATGCCCTATGGATAACCGATGCAAGGGAATGGCCCATAGATGATGCTGAAATGTATGGTGATCTTCCTGCTCCGCTTTTCCGTAAAAAGTTTATTGTTAAAGAAAAAGTAAAATCTGCAACTCTCTTTATTACTGCCGGAGGATATTATACTTCATACATCAATGGTGGAAAAATTGGAAAAAACATTTTTGACCCTGCCTGGACCAATCATAATAAAAGAATCTATTATGCGGAATATGACCTGTCAGATAAGCTGACCACAGGAAATAACATTCTTGCTGTCACTCTTGGAAACGGCTTCTACAATCCACTCCCGATGCGAATGTTTGGCAAGTACAATCTCAGGATGGAACTGCACGCAAAAAAACCTGAGTTCATTGCAAGGCTGGTCATAGTATATAATAGCGGTAAATCTGAAGAGATAATGACTGACCGTTCCTGGAAACACTCTTACGGACCTGTCAGAAATAATAATGTTTACCTGGGTGAGATTTATGACGGCAGCAAAGAAACTGAAGGCTGGACAACAGATGATTACAATGAGAAAGAGTGGGCTGAATCAGTTGAAAGTGATGGCCCTGGAGCTAAACTTCAAAAGACATTCTTCCCTCCTGTGCAGGTAACCGCAACCATCTCACCTGTTTCAATAAAACCAGCAGTAAAAGCAAAATATGTAGTTGACATGGGAGTGAATTATACCGGCCTGTATAAAATTAAGTTAAAAGGGAATAAGGGCGATACAATAATATTCAGGTTTGGCGAGCGAATTTACGATAATGGAGAGCTCAATCCGATGACAAGTGTCTGCAGCCAGATAAAAAGAAAAGGGATGGCTGGAGATGGTGCGCCAGATATCGCCTGGCAAACCGACAAGTACATTTTTGGTGATAAGGGTGAAGTATGGTATTCACCTTCATTCACTTATCACATTTTCAGGTACATGGAGATAGCAGGTCTGAAGTACAAGCCTGAAATAAATGACATAGAAGGTTTTGCATTCAACACAAATGTTGAGACTTCAGGGGCATTTTCCTGTTCAGATAACCTGCTTAATAAAATTCAGGATGCAACAAGAAGGACTTTCACAGATAATCTGATAAGCGTGCAATCTGATTGTCCGGGACGAGAGAAATTTGGATATGGAGGAGACCTGAATGCTACATCTGAATCGTTCATATATAATTATGATATGAAGTCGTTTTACCGTAAAACTGTTTATGACTGGGTGGATGCCATGAACGATTCAACTTTTATCGACACTGCCCCATATGTCGGAATTGTATATTGCGGGGTAAGCTGGGAATCTGCATTTCTTATTACACAATATAAGCTGCTTCTTTATTATAATGATACCAGTCTGGTGAGGGAGATGTATGATCTTGACCTTAAATGGATGAATAAAGTTGCCAGGCTTCACCCCGAAGGCATTGTAAGATCAGGGCTGGCCGATCATGAGGCATTACAAAAAGTTCCGGTTGAGCTCATCGGCACAACACATTATCTTGACTGCGCCAGGATAATGACACGTTTTGCTTCAATGATGGGTGACACTGAAAATGAAGACAGGTTCAGAATTCTTGCAATCAGGCTGAAAAATATGATACTTAAAATGTACTGGAACGAATCAATTGCCGATACAATAAATAAGCAAACACTGTTTGCCACTCTTCTTTACTATGACATAATTCCCTACAATGAGAAAGATGCAGCTGTTGACTCACTAATGAAAGCTGTAAAAAAAGGACCTGCAGGTCATTTCACAACCGGTATCTTCGGTACCAAGTATATACTTGAAGCTTTGTCGGAGACAGACAGAACAAACGATGTATATAAAATTGTAAGCAGTACTGTTTACCCGGGTTGGGGACATATGATTGACCGTGGGGCAACTACGATATGGGAGACATGGAAAGAGAGTGATAATGTTTGTTCAAACTGTCATCCTATGTTTGGGACAGTTACGGAGTGGTATTTCCGGTGGCTTGGTGGCATACAGCCGTCTTCGGAAAATCCCGGTTTTGAAAAATTCACCCTTTTGCCAAGAATCCCTGAAGGCCTGAAGAATGTGAAATGCTCATATAATTCTCCTTTCGGAACAATCGTGTCTGAATGGGAAAATAAAAGTAAGGATAAACAGGAGTATTACTTTGAAATTCCGGCCGGTACTGAGGCAACTGCCATTATACAGGTTAATAGCAGGCAGACTATTACGATTTCAGAGACCTCAGATTCAGGATATAAGCCGGAGTCAGAAAATTCAAACAGCTTCATTTTAAAACCCGGGAAATACCTGGTCAGAGTTGAACCTTCATAGTATGGACGAGATACCTATTCATAACCAGTTAAAAACGGCTCATGGCAAACTGTTCAGATTATCATTACTTCTTCTGATAAATGTATTTCTTATCACGTCCTGTTCAAAGAATAGCATTATTCTTGAAAACAGGTATTTCTGGTACGAGATCGACAACTTTGGGAACAACCTTCATTTCATTGATAAAAATTCAGGCAAAGATTATCTGGATACTGACAAAAAATCAATTTGCGCAACTGTTGTTAAAAATAACATTGAATATAGTGTAACTTCTGTCAGCAGGAAAGGAAACAGACTCTTGTTAAGTTTCAGTGATGCAAATGTTTTGGCAGGGATAAAGATCAGCCGGCAAAGAGAAAGTATCACACTTACAGTTTCGGAATTTGAAGGTGAAGCAGAATCGCTCACTTTCCTGAATGTACCATTAAAACTCGAAGGGATGCCATACGAGCCGTTTGCTGCGTGTGCACTTTCGATGAACCTTTTCACAAGGGTGCGTGAACTGCCCGCGCTTCAAAGTAACCTGTGGGCAACATGTTACAGCAAATTCAGCATAACGGGAGCAGAAGTAACCATTATTGGAGTCCCTCAGAAAGACATACTGCCGGTAATAAGAAATGTTATGTCAGCTGCAGAAAATGTACCATTCTCTGACAAAGGAGGTGCATGGGCGCAGCTGAACGAAGAAGGATATGGCTCATACCTTATGAATTTCGGAACACTTACTGAAGCAACAGTTGATGAATGGATCAAAATGTGCAGGAACCTTGGATTTAACCAGATTGACAATCATGGCGGAGGTGATTTTTTCAGATTTGGAGATTTCGAACTCAACAGAGATAAATGGCCCGATGGATGGGACTCATTTAAAAGGATAAATGAGAAGCTGCATGAAGCAGGAATCTCAGTAATATTCCATACTTATGCTTTCTTCATTGATAAAAACACAAATTATGTTACACCCATACCAAGCAAAGACCTTGGATATTTTACAAAATTTACCCTTGCCCGTCCGGTTTCACCTTCTGATACAGAGATAACTGTAAATGAAAGCACTCAGAACATTTCAACGATAACAGGTTTCTTTGTCAGGAACAGTCGCACTCTTAGAATTGGCGAAGAACTTATTGAGTTTACTGATGTCACGCGCAGTGCGCCCTATAAATTTACCGGATGCAAAAGAGGGGCAAACAAAACAATTATTTCCTCACATGCTGAAAGAGATAATGCTTTTCACCTCAGGGAGATGTTCGGAAGGTTCGTACCAGGTCCTGAAACTGAGCTTTTTCATGAAATTGCAGCTCATACAGCAGCTATAGTAAGTGACTGCGGATTTGACGGAATATACTTCGATGCTATTGACGGAAGTGATATACTTGGAGGCGAGGAGTATTTCTGGTACTATGGAACAAAATTCATATTCGAGGTGGTGAAGGCTCTTAAAAAACCGGTTGGCATGGAGATGAGCTCAATGGCTCACCACTGGTGGCATTACCGTTCCCGCTGGCAGGCATGGGACAGACCTGTGCGCGGATATAAGAGATTCATAGATATTCACTCTGCAGCAATAAAGACAGGCAGGTTGTTCTACCCGCCAACTATAAAATCCAATGAGAATGAACATGGGCTATGGAGAGGTCACTATCCTCTCATTTCAAAATATGCCTCTGCTGAAAACGGAGGATTACTGTTACCACTTCATTTTGGCTGGTGGGGTAACCAGACCTGGAACCCTCCTCAGGTTGAACCTACATTTATGGATGATATAGAATACCTCTGTTGCAAGATGCTTGGAAATAACGCCGGTTTATCAATGCTTGGAGGTGTTGATGAAAAGACTCTTGAAGCAAATCCACTTTTCAGAAGGATAACTGATAAGATAAAAGAATATGAAGAACTAAGACATTCAAATTACTTCAGCGATTCTATCCGCTCACTTCTAAGGGAGACAGGAAAGGAATTCACACTGATCAGGTCCAAAGATGGCAAATGGAAACTCAAACCGGTATCTTATTTGAAGCACAAAGTCGAAGGAATTGATCATCCCTCATCAACATGGAAGACACAGAACGAATTTGAAAAACAACCTGTTAAATTCAGGATAGAACCCTTGATATCAGTTAAAAGATTGAATGACAAGTCAGGGATTACTCTGGCTGATTTTAAAAAGAGTAATGGCTTTAATTTTTCAGGAAGTGCACGGGAAATAAAGGCTTCAGTAGAAAAAACGAATGAAAGAGCACCTGATGGCTTTGTCGCCGCTGCTTTTAAAGCAAATACAAGTGGCATTGAATCAATAGAAGGCCTATGGGTTAAGATGGAAAAGAAAATCGACCCGCCGGCAGATCTTAGCAAAACTCAGGGATTAGGGTTATGGGTAAAGGGAGATGGAAACGGTCAGTTACTAAATATCAGGATCGAAAGTCCGAAACATCTGTCTCACGGGGCGAGAGGTGATCATTTTATTAAAATTGATTTCACAGGCTGGAAATATTTCGAGCTCGTAGAGATTGAGTCGTCTGAATTCAGTAATTATATATGGCCCGATTCAGGTTTCTATGTATATGATTCATACAGGCATACGGTTCTTTTTAATAATATTGACAAGATCCAGCTCTGGTACAACAATCTGCCCGGGGACAGGGAATCGGGCTGCCTGATCGGACAAATCAGAGCGCTTCCCCTGGTACCCCAGGTAATAGAAAATCCGGAAATAACAGTTGATGGAAAGACTTTAACCCTGAATTGTATAATGGAGCCAGGAATGTACCTTGAGTTCTTTTCAAACAAAAACTGTAAACTCTATGGACCAAAAGGTGAATTTCTTAAGGATGTTAACATAAAAGGAGTTGTTCCTGAACTTAAGCCCGGGGAGAATGAAATAGCATTTAAATGCACCGGACGGATTAATGTTAATTCAAGGGTACAGGTCACAATTATTACAGAGGGAGAACCGCTATTAAATAAATAAATTTTCGAACAAATTAATAAAATATTCGAAATTATGAAAAAATATAATGTTGGAATTATTGGATACAGCTGGGCAGCCGGTGCACATATTGAGGCTATAAATAAAACAGAATGGGCCCGGGTGACAGCAGTATATTCTTCGCGCAACCTCGATCCGGCAGAGCTCAATACCCGCCATGGCGGAAATATAAGATGCTTTACAGATCTGTCACAAATGCTTTCAGATCCTGAAATTCATATAGTCTCAATAACCAGCTATCCTGCAGATCACGCAAAGCAGGCAATAATGGCAGCAAAAGCAGGAAAGCATCTTATTATTGAGAAGCCGGTAGCACTTACCTGGGAGGATTGTCTTGCAGTCAAGGATGCAGTAGATAAATCCGGTGTAAAAACCTGCGTATGTTTCGAATGCCGTTACTCAAGTCAGTTTCTGACAACAAAAGCACTTATTGACAGCGGATTGCTCGGAGATATACATTATGGAGAGATCGATTATTACCATGGAATAGGACCCTGGTACGGTCAATACCGTTGGAATATTAAGAAAGACTCAGCAGGAAGCAGCCTTTTGTCTGCCGGATGTCATGCCCTTGATGCATTACTTCTATGCATGGGTACAGATGTGCAAGAGGTAAGCAGTTTTGCTACCCGTTCAAAAAACAGTGATTTTTCGAAATATGAATATCCTACAACATCTGTTACACTTTTAAAATATAAAGACGGAAGGATTGGAAAGGTTGCATCCGTAATTGACTGCTTCCAGCCCTATTACTTTCATGTTCATCTGGTTGGAAGCGAAGGAAGCCTCCTTGATAACAAATTCTATTCTACAAAAATGGGAGGCCTCGATAGAGGAAAATGGAGTGAGTTATCGATGAAAATGCTCGACTCAGGGGATGTCTCTGATCATCCCTACCAGACACAATTTGAAGCATTTTTCCAGGCCCTGGACCTGGGCCGGGACATGCAGATGACAAGTCTGGCAGCTGCCCTGTATACCCATGAAATTATTTTTAAAGCAGACATAAACTCAGGTCACTAATAAACTATTGATATGAAAAGAAGAGATTTTTTACAGAATAGTGCTGCCATTTCAGCAGTTACAATTCTTAGTCCGAAAACAGCATTCGGTACACAGGCAAACTCCGCAATAAGAATGGGAATAATAGGATGCGGGGGACGAGGAACAACTGTGATCAGGTCAATGTCAGATCATACTAATATCAATATTATAGCAATGGCTGACCTCTTCACTGACAAGCTCGAAGCTGCCAGAAAGTTACTTGATGAACAGAATAAGAAGAAAGGATTTCCTGCAATTGCCAAAGCAAATACCTATACAGGTTCAAAATGTTATCAGCAGTTGCTTGCCAATAAGGATGTTGATGCTGTGCTCATCTCCTCCCCTGCTTATACTCATGCAGACTATTTTGAAGCAGCAGCACATGCCGGCAAACATATTTACTGTGAAAAACCTGCAGCACCTGATGTGGCAGGATGCAGAAAGGTGGAACATATCGGGAACCTGTATAACGGAAAGCTCAGCATGGTTATCGGATTCCAGATCCGGCATGCGACACCTTATGTTCAAATGGTCGAAAGGATCCAGAATGGCGATATTGGCGACTTACTGAATGTTCATCTTTGCTACCTTGCAACAAGGATTGACCCAAAAGATACCACTGGTATGTCATGGGACGAGATAAGGATCAGGAATCAGTATCATTTCCATGCTCTTTCAGGCGGCACCATGCTTGACCAGGCAATTCATATGATTGATGTCTGCAACTGGGCTGTCAATAAGGTACCTTTAAATGCAACAGGTATTGGAGGAAAAGATACTACACAGACATTTGGAGATACATGGAAACATTTCCAGGTGGTGTACCAGTATCCGGGCATTAATGTAAGTGTACATGCTGTGCAGTTTGGGACCAGTTTTGGTGATGTATGTGCTAAATTTATTGGTACAAAAGGGACTGCGGAAGCTCATTATTCAGGAGGAGTTTTTATAAGTGGTGACACCCCCTGGGATTCAGGCATTCCAAAGGCCGGGGCTCCTCCACTGACTGCAGAGCAGAGAAATGCAGGTGCCTTTCAGTCAGCTCTTCAGGATGCTGACAAGAATAAGGAGATTGCATTCATTAAGAGCATTGAGACAGGTAATTATCTTAACCAGGCACGTTCAGGAGCCGAGTCTGCTCTTACTGCCATTCTAGGCAGAGAGGCTGCAATTGCAGGTGAAACTATGGGATGGGATGAATTGAGAAATTCCAATGCCAGGCTTGATCCTATGCTTAACCTCACACAATTTGACAACAAATAATTGATCAGATATGAACTCATTACAAAGAACAGAGGACTTTATTAACGGTCTGAAAGTTGACAGACCACCGTTTCATCCTATACTTATGAGGCTTGCAGCAAAATACGCAGGAATAAAATACAGGGACTTCTGTCTCGATTATACAAAAAAAGTAGAGGCAAATATTAAATGTGCATCCGATTTTTCATATGACTGGGTGAATGTTATGTCCGACCCGTATGCAGAAGCATCTGCATACGGAACAGGTCTTACATATCCTGAAAATAATCTGCCACAGGTCACCCACTGGCTTGTTAATGACATTGATGATATTGACGAATTGAAGCTTTTTAAAGTTAATTATCATCCCAGATTAAAATCAAGGGTGGATGAGGTAAGGGAATTCAGCAGACAGGTCGGAAGCTCGCAATTCATCTGTGGCTGGGTTGAAGGCCCCCTTGCTGAGTATTGCGACCTCAGGGATGTCTCGCCTGCCTTCATGGATATTTATGAAAATCCGGAAGAGATCAGGAAAGCCCTGACCATCATTGCTGAAAATGCTATTATATTTGCTGAGGCCCAGGTTAAAGCTGGTGCCCACTGTATTGGAATGGGAGATGCAGTATGCTCACTCATATCACCTGATCTTTACAAGGAGTTTGTTTTTCCTCTTGAGAAAGCCATAGTTGATCATATTCATTCCCTTGGAGCAAAAGTTAAACTCCATATTTGTGGAAACACATCCGGAATTCTACCGGATATGATTAAAACAGGTGCAGATATTGTTGATATAGATCATCTTGTTGGATCTATGTCTGATTATGCTGATCTATTCCCTGCAGGACAGGTTCCTTCAGGTAATAGTGATCCCGTGTCAGTAATAAAGGATGGTAGCAGTAAGGTTATTGAAGAGAGTGTAAGACAATGCTGGATTGATACCGGAAAAAAAGGAATTGTATCAGCCGGATGCGAAATTCCACCTGATACAACTGTCAGTAATATGATGGCTTATATGAAGGCAGCCCATAGTCTTAACTAGTTAGGGGTTACCGTAAGCCATGAGCCGTTAGTAGTTAACCGTTGTGCCGTTGCTACGAACTGTACTCTGCCCCTTTTCTGGCTTTAGGAAGGAATGAAATTATCAGGGCACCTGAAAGGGCTACACAAATAAGAATAATAAATCCCGGGGAATAACTTTTAGCAGAATCATGCAATGCACCAACAAGCATCGGGAACATAGATTCTGCAACGCCATCAGCAACGAGGATTATCCCCATAGTACGTCCAAGAGCTCTTATTCCGAAAAGATCACCGGCCATCAGTGGTATTATCATATAGTCACCTCCAAGTCCGATTCCGAAAATAATAGCAAATATGTATATCCTGCCGGCAAAGTCAGGTAATAGCAGCAAAGGAATAGCAGATGCTACTATTATGTATATCAACATCATCACATACTTACGGCGGAAGATATCAGCCAGCCAGCCCATCAGCAAACGACCACCAAGGCTTGAAAGGAGTACGAATGACATAACATTTGCAGCCTCTGCCTGGGAGTAGTTGATATCACGCAGGTATAGTTTAAGATGCTGACCTACTCCTCCAACTGCTCCAATTGAGCACATACTGCCCAGGGCAAGAAGATAAAAATTCCTGTCTGTCAGGATGGCTTTAATAGGAATGGCCTGGTCCTTTTTCTCCTGTGTTTCTGATTTCACACTAGAGCCTTTTATAAAATAAACCATTGGCAATGCGAAAAGTATAATCAACACTCCAAGTGAAGCCAGCGCATTATGCCATCCTACGGTCTTCTCAAGTCCTGCTGCAATCTGCGGAACCAGGGCACCACCGGTACCAATGCCCAGGTAAGCTATTCCCATAGCCTTGCCCCTGTTCTTTTCAAACCATCTTGAAATAAGTACCTGGCATGGTAGCGGCCCGCCGCAAACATACCCCAGTGCATTGAATACATAGAACAGGTAGAACATCGCCAGGTTGTCAGAAATACTCAATCCGATAAGCGCCACGCCCATCATCAGGACACCTGATAGCATTAGTCTTCTTGGTCCGTATTTGTCGATCATCCATCCCGCAATAAAACCAAAAAGTGGCCCGACTATAAGCTTTCCCAGAGCATTTCCTGATGTTACTATCGTTCTCGACCAGCCATACTCCTTTACCATAAAATCGTAAAAGAACGGCAATCCGTAATAAGCAAAACCAACTATCCCGAACAGTGCGAGAAATGCTGTTGCAACAATATAAGTCTGGGAGCTTCTTTTTTGGTGAGTTATCGGATCTGTTTCATAGAAAAATGACATCTGAATATTATTTGAGTTGATAATAACAAATGTAACTTTAAATCTACATCATCGCATAATCTGAAAAATAAAACTTCAGCTTTCCGGGATGTTTTTTTTGATACCTTTGGAAAAGTTTATTTTTGAGATGATTATGAAAGCGAGAATCAGAGAAATTTTTAATAATGAAGCTGCTGCAATAAATAATATTCCAATAACTGATAATTTTAATGCGGCTATCGATATAATCTTTAAGCATGTTCACAAAAAGAATGGCAAGCTTGTTACCAGTGGAATGGGAAAAGCTGGTCAGATTGCCCATGACATTGCAACCACCTTCAGTTCTACGGGAACTCCTGCAACATACCTTCATCCAAGCGAAGCTCAGCATGGCGACCTTGGCATCCTGCAGCAAAATGACGTAATGCTTGTGATCTCAAACTCAGGTAAAACGAGAGAAATAATTGAGCTTATAAATCTCAAAGACAACCTTTATCCTGAGGTTCCTGTTATTGTGATTACGGGAAATGTAGCAACTCCGCTATCTAAAAAAGCTGCATGTCATATATATACAGGCAATCCAAAAGAGGTCTGTCCATTAGGATTGACTCCAACAACCTCTACAACAGTAATGACTGTTATTGGTGATGCACTTGTTGTTCTTCTCATGGAAAAGATCAAGTTTACTGCAGTCGATTATGCAAAACGCCATCATGGCGGATATCTCGGTTCAAAGTCAAGAAAGATTTCAGGAAATAAATGATCAGGCAAGGGGCACGGATCATGGGGCATGGGCTTTTAAACCGGAAACATGTAACCTGCAATTTTATTCCGATAGAAGGTATTCACCGTTTTTCAGGCAGCCTATCAATAACTTATTATTCTTTTTTTTTGTATGATTAGATAAAAAGATTAGTTTTGAATCCGTCAAAAACAATTAACCTCTTTTAACATATAAATTATGACTACAAGCAGTGCAACAGGTGCTATAAGCAAGAAGGACTATATATTTGCAATTGCAATTATAGGCGTTTTCTTTTTTCTTTTTGGATTCGTAACATGGCTTAACGGGATACTCATTCCATTCCTTAGGACAGCTTGTGAATTATCTGATTTCCAGGCATATTTTGTAACCTTTGCATTTTATATTTCATACCTTGTAATGGCCTTACCTTCATCTGTTTTGCTGAAGAAGACCGGTTTCAAGAATGGTATGTCAGTAGGACTCTGGATCATGGCAGCCGGGGCGCTTATTTTTATCCCTGCAGCAATGACAAGAACATACAGTCTTTTCCTGCTTGGCCTCTTCGTTGAAGGAACAGGAATGGCTCTTCTTCAGACAGCATCAAACCCGTATATCACAATCTTAGGACCTCCTGAAAGCGCTGCAAAGCGTATCAGCATAATGGGTATTGCAAATAAATTTGCAGGAGCAATTGCCCCGATCATACTTTCCCATTTTATTCTGAAAGATTCGGCAGTACTCGAGGCAAAGCTTGCTGAGGTTACTGATTCCGTTGCGCGTACCGGTATACTTGATGAACTGGCCGGCCGTGTAATAGGACCTTATATTGTAATGTCAGTTACCCTGGTACTGCTTGGATTGCTGCTGCGTTTTGCCCACCTCCCGGAAGTTGACACTGATGCTGAAGATCCATCTGTAGGCGAATCAAATATAAATAAAACGAGTGTTTGGCAGTTCCCTCATCTTATACTCGGGATTATTGCCCTCTTCTTCTATGTTGGTGTTGAAGTGATCGCGGGCGACAGTATTATCAGGTATGGACAGTCAATTGGCATTGCCATGGAGTCTGCCAAGTACTATACTTCGCTGACCTTGTTTGGAATGATCATTGGATATATATGCGGAATTGCATTCATACCAAGAGTTTTCACACAGGTCACGGCCCTTAAGGCAAGCGCTGTACTGGGAATATTATTCTCTCTCGGAGCTATATTCACACCTGAACATTTAACCTTTAATATGCCTTTTGTTGATATAATGACGTTCACGGCAATTGATATGACATTACCGGTAACAGTTTTATTTGTAGCACTTCTGGGACTTGCGAATGCCCTTGTATGGCCGGCTATGTGGCCCCTTACCCTTGCAGGGCTGGGAAGATTTACGAAAACCGCATCAGCTCTTCTTATTATGGCTATTGCCGGAGGAGCACTTATCCCGCTGGTTTACGGTAAACTGGCTGATAGTTTTTCAACACAGACTGCCTATTGGATATGCGTACCGTCATATCTGATCATAGCATATTATGCCTTTATAGGTCATAACGCCGGAAAGAAATGAATTACGACCTGAAAGAGATATTCGGACAATTTACTGCTGAAGGTACTTACCTTTCCGGAGAACCATACGGAAGCGGTCATATCCATGATACTTTCCGTATACAGACAAAGGAAAACGAATGCGATGATTATATTCTTCAGCACCTCAATAACAAAATATTCAAAAATGTACCTGAACTTCAGAACAACATTGAAAGAGTAACCATTCATCTTAATCAGAAAATCAGTAAGATACCAGGTTCAAATATAAAAAGGGAATGTCTTACACTCATACCTGCAAAAGATGGCAAAAGCTGGATTGTTGATAAGGACGGTAATTACTGGCGAATATACATCTTCATCTCAAATCATCGCTCGTATAATATTGTTGACAGCAGCGACAAAGCTTTTGAAGGTGGAAAGGCTATCGGCCGTTTCCAGGCAATGCTTGCGGATATGCCTGGTGGACCATTGTATGAGACGATACCAAAATTTCATGACATAGAAAACCGATTGCTTATACTTAACCAGAAGATCAAAGATGATCCTGCCGGACGGGTATCAGGGCTTAAAGAGGTAATACACGAATATCTCAGCAGGGGTGAAGAGATGAAAACCATACTTAAGCTTGGAAGAGAAGGTAAAATTCCTCTCAGGATTACACATAATGACACCAAGTTTAATAACATTCTTCTTGATGAAAATGATAAGGCTCTGTGCGTCATAGATCTCGACACTGTAATGCCGGGTTATGTGCATTATGATTTTGGGGATGCTATCAGGACAGTTACCAATACGGCTGCCGAGGATGAAAAGGATCTGTCGAAGGTTGAAATGAATATCAGTTTGTTTGAATCTTACGCAAAGGGCTACCTTTCAGAGACAGGCAAAACACTTAATGATACTGAAAAAGAATACCTGGCATTTGCACCAAAACTGATTACATATACTATAGGTGTACGCTTCCTTACTGACTTCATCGACGGGGATAACTATTTCAAGATACATCATGAGATGCATAATCTCCAGAGAGCCAGCGCTCAATTGAAGCTGGTGATGAGTATGGAGAGGCAGTATGGAGAGATGCAGCGGATTATCAGAAAGCTTGTTTAGTGTTTTGCCAGCCAGGCAGTAACAAAAACAAAATCTTCATCATTCTTAAGTTACATGGATTGGACACAAGATGAGTTAAAATTTCTTAAGCTTTTATCGGATCCGAATAAGATACAGAGTTTTCTCGATGCAATTGACTATAATCCAAACCCTGAATGCCGATCACCCCGGTGGGTAATAAAGAAGAGGTCAGCACATTGCTTTGAAGGAGCACTATTCTCTGCTGCCTGCCTTGAGTTCATTGGCTACAAACCACTCCTGGTTGACATGAAAGCATGGAATGATGATGACCATGTAATTGCAGTTTTCAAAAAAAACGGACACTGGGGTGCTGTTGCAAAATCGAACTTTACAACCCTGCGATATCGTGAGCCTGTCTACCGCTCAATAAGAGAGCTTATTATGTCATATTTTGATTTCTACTTCAATCTGAATGGTGAAAAATCACTTCGCTCCTATTCAAGACCACTTGATCTTACTATATTCAATTCGCGCTATTGGAAAACAACCGATGAGGATCTTGAATATATAGGAGATAAACTTGAATTGATGCATCATTACCCTGTTATAAGTAAAAAAATGATCAGTGAACTTTTCGCGGCAAGTGAAATAAGTCTGAAAGCCGGGATGCTGGGATCAAATGCAGACGGACTCTATAAACCTGTTTAGGTTCTTGTATACAACAAAAAAAGGATGTCTTAAAATCACTGGTCGAATTATTCAAGCTTACAATTATCTGATTATCTTTACTTTAATAATGGGGACAAAAATACGTTCGATGCCCTTTTTGGGAATTACGGCTATATTGACTATTTTTAACCTCGCAAAAACACCATGTTATGGATCTATCGGGTAAAAGCTATAAGGCATTTGTTGAAAGACAGGACGCTCTTAAAAAACAATACAGTCCTGAGCAGGCTAAAAAGCAGCATGTAAAAGGTAAACTTACAGCATGGGAACGTGTAAGTCTGCTGTTTGACAAGGGTACTTTTGAAGAGATAGATGCATTCGTCACACCGGCAAGCACACCTGTTGAATTTGGTAAGATCGACAGGAGATATGGTGATGGTGTAATAGTTGGTCACGGCAAAGTTAATGGCAGGCTGGTCTTTGCTTATGCCCAGGATTTTACTATCATGGGAGGTTCACTGGGGCTTATTCATTCAAGAAAGATCACAAAGGTTCAGGAAATGGCTCTTAAAATGGGTGCACCGATAATAGGTATGCTCGACTCAGGAGGTGCAAGGATACAGGAAGGCGTGGCCAGTCTGAGCGGGTATGCCTCAATATTTCATAATATTATTCAGTCATCGGGTATCATACCCCAGATATCTGTGATTATGGGACCATGTGCAGGAGGAGCTGTTTACTCGCCTGCACTTACAGATTTTGTATTTATGGTTAACCATACAAGCTATATGTTTGTAACAGGGCCCAATGTAGTAAAGGAAGTTCTTAACGAAGAGGTTACATCAGACGGGCTTGGAGGTGCAGAGGTTCATGCCAGAAAAAGCGGTGTTGCCCAGATGATATATGATGATGAGGAAAATACAATACTGGCACTTAAAAAATTCCTTGCATATCTTCCTTCGAATAATGTTGAGGATCCACCAACTGTTAATGATGATGGGGCAATACCCAATTTTAATGAGAAACTGAGAGATATTGTACCGGATGACCCTAACAAGGCTTACGACGTAAGGGATATTATTAACCAGGTAGCAGACAGGAACAGCCTCTTTGAGACATCAGAGCTTTTTGGCGCAAACCTGGTGACAGGTTTTGCCCGCCTTAATGGCCGGACTATCGGCATTGTGGCAAACCAGCCCAAGGTTCTTGCAGGTGTACTTGATATTGACTCATCAGTAAAGGGTGCAAGATTCATCAGATTCTGTGATGTCTTCAATATACCTATACTGACATTTGAGGATGTTCCGGGCTTCCTTCCGGGAATTGACCAGGAACATGCCGGAATTATAAGGCATGGAGCAAAACTACTGTTTGCTTATAGCGAAGCTACTGTTCCGAAAATAACAATAATACTGCGAAAAGCATACGGAGGAGCATTTATTGTAATGAACAGCAAATTCCTTGGAGGTGACTTTAACTATGCCTGGCCTTCAGCTGAAATTGCAGTTATGGGCCCCGACGGTGCGGTGGCAATTCTGTACAGGAAAGAACTGGCAGAATCTGAGAATCCTGCGGAAATGAAAAAAGAGCTTGTAAAAAAGTACAGGGATAAGATTGCAAACCCTTTTATTGCTGATGAGAGCGGTTATATAGATGAAGTTATTGATCCGGCTTTGACAAGGCAAAAAATAATCTCAGCGCTCGATGCACTAAGCAACAAATGGGTGAAAGTACCTGCCAGAAAGCATGGGAATATGCCGTTATAAGGCGGAAGGCTGAAGGAGGAAGGGATCGCGTTGGTTAATTTTAGATAGAATAATATAGCATGAAAATAAAAAGGATATTAATAGCAAACAGAGGTGAGATTGCCATCAGGATTATGAAAACAGCACGCCTGATGAAGATCGAGACTGTTGCTGTAAAAACAGCAGTGGAACCAAATGCAATGTACCTGGCATCAGCTGATGTTATTTTTGACAACACCGATGACTCCTCTGAGATACCTGTTTTTCTTGATATTGAGAAACTCATCTCAATTGCACAGAAAACAGGAGCCAATGCTGTTCATCCCGGATACGGTTTCCTTGCAGAAAACGCATACTTTGCCCAGAAATGCATCGATAACAATATAATATTTATTGGACCCTCCCCTGATGCAATTTATAAAATGGGAAACAAAACAATTGCCCGTAACCTCGCCCTGCAAAACGGAATACCTATGGCAATGGGCAGTCAGGGTAATATAGCCAACGATGAGGAAGCTGTAGTAATTGCCGAAAAGATTGGATACCCGGTTATTATTAAGGCAGCTTCCGGCGGTGGTGGAAGGGGGATGAGGATTGTCAGAAAAACTGAGGAGATGGAGAAGATGTTCACCATTGCCAGTAAAGAGGCAGAAAAATCATTTAATGATCCTTCGGTATTCATAGAAAAATATATTGAGAATCCAAAACATATAGAATTTCAGATACTTGGTGACACAAAAGGTAATATTATACATCTTGGAGAAAGGGAATGTTCCATCCAGAGGAAACATCAAAAATTGCTTGAAGAGGCACCATCAGGTGCACTTGACTCAAAATTAAGAAAGAAAATGGGGAGTATGGCAATTCAGATAGCAAGGGCTGTAAATTACTCCTCTGCCGGGACAGTAGAATTCCTGCTTGATTCCGATAAAAATTTCTATTTCATGGAAATGAATACCCGGATACAGGTAGAACATCCGGTTACCGAAGTTATAACCGGAATAGATTTGATTGAACAACAAATCCGTATCGCCAATGGGGAGGCTCTTAAATTCAAACAGGAAAATATTAAGCTTACTGGATGGGCAATAGAATGTAGGATAAATGCTGAGGATGTTCAATCAGGTTTCGCACCTGATCCAGGGAAGATTGAGAGTCTTAGCATGCCAACCGATTCGTACGTCAGGGTTGATACTGGCGTTCAGAGAGGATCTTCAATAGTTGCCAGCTATGATTCAATGATTGCGAAACTTATTGTAAAAGGGAAAGACAGAAAAGAAGCTCTGAAGCATACCAAGATGGCTCTTGACAAGGTATGGATAAAAGGTACCAAAACTACTCTGCCGTTCTTCAGGATGCTGGTCAGACATCCCAAATTCCAGAATGGCAATTTCACTACTGCTTTTATTGAAAAGGATATTGAAAAATTCTATTTCAATGCTGAGTATGAAGAGATGTTAGCAGCATGGCTTACCATAAAGCTGTTTATTGATGAAAATCTCAGTGATGAAAATGCCAGTATCGATTACAAACACAGAAAGGAAATGAATCCCTGGCTTTTAAACAAACGAATTAGTCAATTTTAAACGGTCTGACAATGGCAAACGATAAACTCAAGAAAAAGAAGCTCTATGCTATCTCGTCTGAAAACAAGCAGTTCAGCTTTACATTGCCCCTCAGACAGTCAATCAGAATAGGTAAGCGTGACTATGAAGTAAAGCTGAAGGCGGATGAAAAATTAGGCACCTATATTCTATGGAAAAACAGGAAATATCCTGTTGAGATTGTACGCTCCCGTCAGAATAAATTTGAGATACTCTTTAACGACATTAGCTATACTTTTACCGTTGAAACTCCGTTCTCACTGCAGAGGATGAAAGTACTTAATGCTCAGAAAGGAAAAGCAACTGCTGCATTTGTAAAAGCACCAATGCCCGGGAAGATTATTGATGTCCTTGTCAGGGAAGGTAGCGTGGTACAGCGAGGAGAACCTGTGGTAATACTCGAAGCAATGAAGATGCAGAATGAGATATTGTCGCCTGTAAACGGCACTGTTGTCAAAATTTCTGCAAAGGCTAATACAAATGTAATGAAAGACGACCTCCTCGTAGAGATCAAACCGTGAAACATTAGCTGTCAACCGTCAACCCAAACCTACCAACCGTAAAAATTACCTGCCATATTCCGATATTTGGTATTAACTTGCTTTCCAAGAAGCAAATCATTGAGGAATGATAACTGGCATATTTAATAAAATTCT
Organism: Bacteroidales bacterium; assembly: GCA_035531395.1. Classification (GTDB taxonomy): domain Bacteria; phylum Bacteroidota; class Bacteroidia; order Bacteroidales; family VadinHA17; genus LD21. The sequence goes on along the minus strand of DATKTA010000025.1, from coordinate 321,150 downwards.
GAGATTTAGCATTTTTATATTTCTTATTTCAGCCTCACTCCCACTGTTCCCTAGCAGTATTGCATCAATCAATCTGTTCAGGAAGCCCAAAAAGGTTACCGCAGATACATCTGTAGTGAATATGCATATAACCAAGGCTCTTGAGTTTGCATATCATTCAAAGAAAATTGAATATGTAAAAGCCCATATTGATTCAGCTGAAGCAGTCTGTGTTGAAAATAATATTGAATTTCCCACACTCCTTCACCTTGCAAGAGCGGAGTATTTTTTCCTGTCAAGTGATTTCAGAAATGCATCACAGGAGGGCACCCTGGCTATGAATAAGGCAAAAAATGAAAATGACAGGGAGATGCTTGCCAAAACACTGAATTTCTTCGGACGCTATAGTTACAGAACCGGATTTTATTTTGAAAGTGTAGACTACTTCAACAGCAGCATTGAAATTGCAAAGAAGCTTAAATTGAAAGGCCTGGTGCCATGGAACTACCTTAGCCTGGCTGACCTGTATTCAGCTATCGGCGACGTAAAACAATTCCAGAATTCACTTTATAAACTTATAGAAGCATCTCAAAATGATAAGGATTCGGCTTTTCTCAAGAGGGGCTATTACCTGCTTGGAACTTCATATACAGAAAAAGTACGTGACTACCATAAAGCTGATTCACTATTGAATCTGTGCCGGGAACTTGCTTTAAAAAAGAATGATTCAAACTACATTGCCCTGTCATTTGCTAACCTTGGGTGGAACGAATACCTTGAAAAAAAGTTTGATAAAGCTTTAAAATTTTATAATAATTCTCTTTCATACAGTCTGGCTACCAAAACACATGCATTTGCTGCAAATGCATATGGCAATCTTGGTACAATATACAGGGACCTGGGAGAAACCAAGAATGCTCTTAAAAATTATCAGTTATCGATTGAACAGGCACAAATTATAAATGATCTTTATGATCTTCAATGGGTATATAATGATATGAGTGAGTTATTCCTCCGACAGAGAGATACCTCACGCGCCTACCAGGCATATGTCATGTTCAAAAAGTATAGTGATGAACAGATAAAAAAAAGCAGCACACAAGGACTTACAGATGCAAGGATTAAATATGAGGCAGATACACGTAATAAGGAGTTGGAATTACTTTCGCTCAGGTTAAGAAATCACAAACTTGTTATTTACGGTTCCTCCGGATTATTACTATTAAGCCTTGCAATATTCTTACTTATTCTTAACAGGGCAAGGATAAACAATCAAAGGAGGATAAGTGAGATGAACCATAAGATAGCTGAAGTGAGGCAGGCAAATCTCCGTCAGCAGATGAACCCTCATTTTATCTTCAACACCCTGAATTCAATTCAATATTACATGTATCAGCACGATAAGCTGGCAACCAATAATTATCTTACAAAGTTTTCCAGCCTGATGCGAAAGGTACTTGAAAACTCGCAGCATACCTCCGTACCATTGCGTGATGAACTGGATGCATTAAAACTATATCTCGACCTTGAGATTATTCGGTTTAAGGATAAGTTCACCTACGAAATTTCAGTTGATGAAGAACTTGACACATTGCTATATAAGGTGCCGACAATGTTGATTCAGCCATATGTTGAGAATTCTATATGTCATGGTCTGGTACCCGCAGAAAAAAAAGGATCAATAAAAATTGAATTGAAACTGAAAGATGACTATATTTCTTGCATAATTGAAGATAACGGTATTGGTCGTGAAGCTGCGATGGAAAAGAAGAAAAAAAGCGAGAATAATCACAACTCTCTTGGCACTCGGATCGTTACATCGAGACTCGACCTGGTGAATGCTCTTTATGGCACCAGTCTTAAAACTATCTACACTGACCTGAAAAATGACAATGGAGAATCAGAAGGGACAAGGGTTGAGATCCAAATTCCGATACTCTCATGAAGCATAGACTAATAACAGTTGTTATTGATGATGAACCGGATGCGGTTGATTTTATTACTACAATCATCAACGAATACTGTCCGGGACTAGAGGTAAAAGGAAAAGCTCATAATGTGAAGGAAGGTGTTCTTCTTATAAAGGAGATCAAACCAGAACTTGTGTTCCTCGATGTTGAAATGCCTAATGGAACAGGATTTGACCTCCTGACTCATTTCCCTGAAAAGGATTTTGATGTAATATTTATCACAGCCTTCAACCACTATGCTATCAAAGCAATAAAATTCAGTGCCGTTGATTATATTCTAAAACCAATTAACATTAATGAGTTTATTGAATCAGTAAATAAGGTTGTCCATAAAAGAACAACAAACCCCTTATCAGGTCATGAGAATCTGGAAGCGCTTCTTGAAAACATACGCACCTCTCAACCAACCAGACTTGTAATTCCCACAGGAGACGGACGTGAATACCTTAATCCAAAAGCAATTATCAGGATAGAGGCTGATCGAAGCTATTCATGGTTTTATATTAGCGACAAGCGTAAAATATTGGTTTCAAAACACTTGAAAGAATTTCAGGAAATTCTTAACGACAGAAATTTTTTCAGACCTCATAATTCACATCTTATAAATCTTGATTATGTCAAAAAGTATATCAGACATGACGGAGGTTATATCGAGATGACAGATGGTTCAAAAATCCCTATAGCCAGAAACAGGAAAGATCTTTTCCTTGCACATATGTCAAGATATACCGGGTGATCCGAAATTGATCATTCACAACGCTTATTCAGGAAATACCTGAATAACAATATGATACTTCCACCAGTGATAAATAATGCAATTGCTCCGTAAGCAAGGCTCTCTGATGGTGATGGTATTATCCACGCCCAGCTTATCCAATAAAGCGGCGAATAAAACATAATGTAATTCCATGGATGGTGAAGGATAAGTCCCAGGGGAACAGCCACAAGAAATACTCCATACAATTTAGACAGCGCCAATCCTTCAACCTTGTTTCCGGCAAGGCATCCTATTAACAGGAATGTAAACGGAGCCTGAGAGGCTAACAATACTGATATATATATATTTCTTAGCCATCCTTCACCTTCAACCGGATCAATAATAAATATTGTAATAAGAACCATAACCAGGCTCAGTAATGCAGGAACCAGCATTCTCATATATAGAAAATTCCTCTTACCTGAGGGTGTTACTGAAATTACCTGAAGAATATGTGTATCATTTTCATCAAGAAGAATAAAGGCATAAACCATCCCGAAAAGCATTGGAATTAAACTTACCATTGTAATAGTAACAACAGGATAATAGTCATTCAGATTAAAGGATGATTTTGTATATATATACTCAACTAATAAAGGAAAGAGGAATCTCATTAAAATAATCAGGATAACAGGCGCAACAGATGCTAAAAGCAACATCGGATCCCGGGAAATAAATCTGAAATCTGCCTTAAAGGAATTATATATAATCCTGAAATTCATACTCGTATCCTCTCAGAGAAAAAGGTTATGCTTACGGAACTGTCTCTGCGCGAATTTTATCATTACAAATATCCATAATATTAATAACAAAATATCCGTAACCTGTACAATGTTAAAATATCCTCTGCTTATACTTAAAAACAGGTCCAATGCAGAATTTGTAGGGAATATTATCAGCCATTTCATTTCCTGAAAAAATAAGAAAGGAATAACGGGCAATGAAAAAATCATTGATCCAAGAAAGACCCTGGCAAGATATTGATTAAAAGAGCCAACACCTGCTGAGAAACCTAATCCGAAAATAGTGAAAACAACCGAGGATAAAATCACCCCGGTGAAAATCACTACGTACCCTTTCAGTGTCCAGAGAGGAATGACCCATATAAGTGAGCTTATAACAGCACTGAGCAATGTAAGAGAAAAGACTTTTGACAATAAATAGATGTTTAATCTTAAAGGAGTTACAGAAATACTTTGAAGAACTCCCTGTTGCCTTTCAAAAAGGACGAGTGCTCCGACAAATGTTAATCCCAGAACTGAAGTATCAATATATATTAACCCTACTGCAACTTCATCCCTGATATTCAGAGGTATATTTAGTAAAATAATGATATATAAAAGACCGATAACGGAATAGACAGTCCAATATCCGCTGCGCCATTGAATATTTATATCATACAGAACTAACTTAAGCATGGTCTATCATCTCAGTTTCGCTACCGGAAAGTGCATGTCCGGTTACCTCAATAAAAATATCCTCAAGGGTTGCCTCGTTTGAGTGAATTGTTTCAATTTCATATTTTTTTAATATTTCAAGGAACTCAGTATCTGAACCGAGTAAATTAAGAGAGAAATCTCTGTTTCGGTGAATATTATTATCAAGATATGTAAGTCTTAACTTTTTTGTTCCATATTTAATTTTAAGATCAGAAGGATTCCCGGTTAAAACAAATTTACCGTTGTCGATAAGTGCAAGTTCATCACATAAAGATTCAGCATCTGTCATATTATGAGTTGTCAGGAATATTGTTGTTCCCTGATATTTAAGCTTTCTGATAATATCTTTTATAATTCTGGCATTCACAGGATCCAGTCCTGAAGTAGGTTCATCCAGAAATAATATTTCAGGATTGTGCATAATTGACCTTACAAAGTTAAGCCGCATCTTCATCCCTTTGGAGAAAGAGCTTACCAGGGTATTCTTCTCATCAGAAAGGTTCACCATTTTAAGCAACTCAGAAGGATCTTGCATATTCCGGTTATAAAACGCCCCGAATAATTTAAGATTTTCTATCGCAGTAAGCTTCTCATACAGGTTGGGAAATTCGAAAGCAACTCCTAGTTTGTTATAAATACTTCGTCTGGCCGTTTTGATCTCCTCACCTGCCACCACGACTGTTCCGGTATAGTCTCTTAACTGGCCTGTAAGTATCTTTTGTGTAGTACTTTTTCCTGCTCCGGATGGTCCAAGAAATCCAAAAACCTCTCCCTCTTTTATCTGGAAGTCGATATCTGAAATAACCTCGGGACATCCATCTTCATACCTATAACTAAGATTGGTAACTGTTATCATTACTTCTAACTGACCGGAATATGTTTCAGGGTTTCAACAATGAAATCCCAGAATTTTTTCACAGTAACAATATTCACCTTTTCATCAGGAGAGTGAGGATATCTGATAGTTGGGCCTAATGATATCATGTCAAGGTTCGGATAACTTCCTCCGAGTATTCCGCATTCCAGTCCGGCATGAATAGCCCTGATGGCAGGTATATTGCCATACATATCCTTATAAACCTTACTCATGGTATTAAGGATGGCTGAATTCATATCAGGTTTCCAACCCGGATAACCTCCACTCAGACTCACCTTAGCATCAATAAGATGAAAAACAGCAGCGATTTTCCATGCTGTAGCCTCCTTTGCAGAGTCAACCGAGCTGCGCGTAAGGTTATGAGCTTCAAACTTGCCTTTAATACACTTTACAATTGCAAGATTATTGGAAGTTTCAACAAGCCCCTTCATTGCCTGGCTCATACGCTGTACCCCATTGGGACAAGCAAAGACAGCTCTTATAATCCTGTACTGATCGTCCTTGCCCATAACCTTATCCGGCATATCACATTTTTCAGCTTTGAATGAGAGAGTAGGCTCTGTTTCTGTAAATTCGGCTCTGAATATTTTCTCACAGCGTTTAACAAACTTCTCAAAATCTGCAGCTTTCTTGCCGGAAACAATTATCAAAGCATGTGATTCCCTTGGAATTGCATTTCTCAAATCACCACCTGCAGCTTCAGCCAGCCTGACTCCGAAATCGGCCTCAGCCTGCATCAGGAACCTGAAAAGGAGCTTATTTGCATTGGCACGGCCAAGTGGGATATCAAGACCGGAATGTCCTCCTTTAAGACTACTCAAAATCAACTTATAAGCTGAAAAACCCCGCGGAATATTTTCCTCTGTATACTTTTTTACTGCACTTACATCAATTCCACCTGCACAACCGACATAAAGCTCTCCTTCATCTTCTGAATCGAGGTTAATAAGTATATCACCTTTAAGTACTCCTTTCTTCAAACCGAATACACCTGTCATTCCTGTCTCTTCATCAACTGTGAAAAGAACTTCAACAGGTCCGTGTTTAATTGTTTTTGAAGAGAGAACCGACATTGAGGCTGCCACACCTATTCCATTGTCTGAGCCAAGCGTTGTACCATTGGCCCTCACCCACTCACCATCTATTACAGTTTCAATCGGATCTTTTTCAAAATCATGTTTCTTATTACTGTTTTTCTGCGGGACCATGTCGAGATGTGCCTGGAATATAACACCTTTCCTGTTTTCCATACCCCTGGTAGCAGGTTTACGGAAAATCACATTACCTGTTTTATCTACAATTGTCTCAAGGTTGTTCTTCTTTCCAAAATCCTTCATATACTCAATTATATTCTTTTCTTTCTTCGAAGGGTGAGGTATCTGGCATATCTGGTGGAAATAGGTCCAGATTTCCTTTGGTTCAAGATTTCTGATGTCGCTCATGATATTATGATTTATAAATTTTTACACAGACTAAAATTACTCAATAATTGTTAAACTAATATGGCATATATTGCAATACGTTATTATATTGTAACAAAATCTTAACAATCATCCTCTGGTGAACAAAAAAAATAAAATTAAATTTACGCAACTAATAAATTTTTTACACATTTTACCTTATCTCACTGACATAAAACAACATAGAAATAGCCATGAAGATATCTTTAATACGATTTAAGATTTAATAACATTACATTAAAGAGCCTTGCATTGAATATTTATATAGTTTTTGTCATAATACTATTTCTTCTTGCAGTTTCTGACCTGATTGTCGGAATTACAAATGATGCTGCCAATTTTCTCAATTCAGCTATTGGTTCAAAAGTAGCTCCCCTGAAAGTAATCCTGGCAGTTGCCGGTCTGGGAGTAGTACTGGGTGCCACATTTTCAAGCGGAATGATGGAGATAGCCCGTTCAGGAATATTCCATCCTGGGCAGTTCTTTTTCTCAGAGATTATGATCATTTTCCTGGCTGTCATGATAACCGATGTGGTTCTCCTTGATACATTCAATACATTCGGTTTTCCTACATCAACAACAGTATCAATAGTATTTGAACTTCTGGGTGCAGCAGTTGCTATTTCACTTGTCAAAATATTTAATACCTCCGACAACCTTGCCGACCTGGGCATATATATTAATTCAGCAAAGGCACTCGCTATTATTTCCGGAATTCTACTTTCGGTTGTAATAGCATTTTCATTTGGGACAATTGTCCAGTTCTTTACCCGCCTCGTATTCACATTTAATTATGAGCGGTACATGAAATATTTTGGATCTGTATGGGGTGGTTTAGCAATAACTTCAATAATATATTTTATGCTTGTCAAAGGAGCAAAAGGAGCTTCCTTCATGACCAGTGATACTATCGAATGGCTTCATGAAAATACCTGGCAGCTTTTGCTTTACACTTTTATTGCCATCAGCTTAATATTTCAGGCACTGATATCTTTGTTCAAAATTAATATTCTCAGGATCATAGTACTTGTTGGTACTTTCTCGCTGGCTATGGCTTTCGCCGGTAACGACCTTGTGAATTTTATCGGAGTTCCGCTGGCAGGACTTGAATCATTCAGGGAAGCAATGGCAAATCCCGGATTTAATCCTGATACATTTACAATGGAAGCTCTGAGCCAACCGGTAAAAACCCCTACATTATTCCTGCTTTCAGCCGGACTGATAATGATCATCACCCTTTTTACATCAAGAAAATCAAGAACAGTATCTCAGACTGAGATTAGTCTTGCCAGACAGGGAGAAGGTTCGGAAAGGTTTTCATCATCACTGATATCAAGATCCGTTGTAAGAGGAACTGTAGGAGTTAATAAATTCTTCAACAGGATAACTCCTTCAGTAGTTATAAACTTCATTGAAAGACGATTCGATCTGAAAGCTTTCAATAAAAAAATGAAGAATAAAAAGGATGCATCCTCATTTGATCAGCTCAGAGCCTCAGTCAACATGTTCGTAGCCAGTATTCTTATTGCTATAGCAACATCGCTTAAGCTTCCATTATCAACAACTTATGTGACTTTTATGGTTGCTATGGGAACCTCACTCGCAGACAGGGCCTGGGGAAGGGAAAGTGCAGTATTTCGTATATCAGGAGTTGTAGCAGTTATTGGCGGATGGTTCTTTACGGCAGCAATTGCTTTTTCTGCTGCATTCATGGTAGCTCTTTTACTTAGCTGGGGTGGTATAATAGCAATATTTGCAGCACTTGCTGTGGCTCTGATGTTTGTAATCAGAACCAACTTCATTCACAAAAAGGTCATTGAAAAACAGAAGAAAAAGGATGAATTTGATGATGTTGAAACAATAAGCGGCAAAAACATACTTAACAAATGTGATTCATCTATAAATAATGTAATCGGCTCGGTTCATAAACTGTATATGTCGGCATTATTCAGCCTGATCAGAGAAGACAGGAAAAAGATGAAAAAGGTTATCAAAAATGTGGAGGAATTGAATATCACTGCCAAAGAGCTTAAATACAACATTTATCCAACACTCAGAAAACTCGAGGAAGATTCAATAGAAACAGGCCATAACTATGTTCAGATTCTCGATTACATAAGGGAGATAGCGCATAGTCTCAGGTATCTTACCGATAGTATTTTTGAGTATATCGATAATAACCACCCTCCTCTTATTAAGGAACAGGCAAAAGACCTGAATGAGTTAAATGAGCTCTTAAATGAGTTTTTTGACGAAACTTTAATTATCAGCAAAAAACATAATTTCAAGGATCTGGATAAACTTATTGCAAAACAGCACAACATCCTTGAAACCATTGCCAAAATCAAAAAGAAGCAGGTAAAGTATATAAAGTCTGAAATGGTAGGGACAAGAAATACACTTATGTACTTGAATTTGCTTGCTGAAACAAAGAATCTTGTGCTATTTATGGTGAATATGGAAAAGTCGCACCGCGATTTTATCGTTAGTGAAAATGCCAGCGATAAACATTTTGTTTATTCTCCTGATTAAAATCTTATACATATTTTTTTAGCTATATTTGTTTCTTTTTAACATGACATTTCTTTACGTCGTTATCGCCCTCGTAATAATCTTTGACTTCATCAACGGGTTCCACGACTCTGCAAATTCAATTGCAACAATAGTTTCCACAAAAGTATTATCACCGATCGCTGCAGTAAGTATGGCAGCCTTTTTCAACTTTATCGCCTTTGTTGTCTTTCCACTCAAAGTTGCAACGACCATAGGTAAAGGTGTTATCAATCCCGACGTGATTAATCTGACGGTAATTGCAGCCGCACTTATTGCAGCAATAGCCTGGAATCTTTTTACCTGGTGGTACGGATTACCATCCAGCTCTTCGCATACTCTTGTTGGAGGCCTCGTTGGATCTGCAGTGGTAAGTTCAGGATGGAGTTCCGTTATGGTCGGGGGAGTGGTCAAAATAGCAATTTTTATTATTATCGCCCCTTTGTTAGGTGTAGTCATTTCTTTCATTATTTCTGCTATTGTTATATATATTGTAAGGGATCATTCACCTATGACAGTAGATAAACACTTCCGAAGGCTTCAGTTGATTTCTGCAGCTGCTTTCAGTCTTGGACACGGAGGAAATGATGCTCAGAAATCAATGGGAATAATATGGGTGGCGTTGATTGTATCAGGATTAGCCACAAAAAACGATCCGATCGCTCTCTGGATTGTTCTGTCATGTCAGGCTGCAATTGCACTTGGAACTCTCATGGGTGGCTGGAGGATAGTGAAAACAATGGGACAGAAAATAACCAAGCTCAAACCCTTTGAAGGATTTTGTGCTGAGACTGCCGGTGCACTTACACTGTTTGGCGCTACACACTGGGGAATACCGGTCAGTACAACACATGTCATTACAGGTGCAATTATTGGTGCCGGAGCAAGAAAAGGTGTATCTGCAGTGAAATGGGGAGTAACCGGAAATATTTTCTGGGCCTGGATACTTACAATACCCGTCTCAGCTGTTATCGGCGGAATTATTTTTTACGTTCTGAACATGATTCTGGTTTAGAATTGTATTTTTAAATAACCAAAAATAATATGTCATGAATATTGATTCTTTCCTCAAGTTCTTTGTTCCAAAAGATCATTCGTTCTATCCGTTGTTTGAAAGTGATGCCGAAAATCTCGTAAAAGCCTCAGTTCTGCTCAAGGAACTGATGGCAAGTAATGACATTGCGGAACATGAAAGACTGAACAAAGAGATAAAAATTATCGAGCATATTGGTGATGAAATCACAGATAAGACATATGAACAGTTAAACAAATCATTCATTACACCATTCGACAGGGAAGACATACACGAACTTACTGCCCATATTGATGATGTACTTGATTCGATAAACGGTATAAGCCGCCGAATTTGCCTTTATAAGCCTAAAAAACTAATACCTGTTTACGGCGAAATGGCTGCCTTGATACATCAGGGTGCCCTGGAAATCAGGAATGCAGTTCATTGCCTTAATGAACCTGCAGCTAATAAGAATAAGATCGCATCTGCCTGCGATAAGGTAAAGGAAATTGAACATAAGGCAGATGAACTTTATTTCTTAGGTGTTACACATCTTTTTGACAATGAAACTGATCCAAAAGAACTTCTTAAGAACAACAAAATACTTGAGATTATGGAAAGATGTGTTGATGAGGAGGAAGATGTAACTGATACGCTCAAGGCTATTCTTATCAAAATGGCATAACCCGGGCATAAATTCTTTAAAGTACTATTTATAAGGGGACTGCAGGACTAAATTTCTATTTTTAAAACTCTGTCTCGAATTGTTTTTATTTCTGGTCGAATATTCTTATTTTGTTTCGATTTCATGAATTAGACCTGATGATGTTTCTCTATATTGTTATTGGACTCGTTCTGATATTTGATTTTCTCAATGGTTTTCATGATTCTGCCAATTCAATTGCTACAGTTGTATCAACAAAAGTGCTCTCTCCTCTTACAGCAGTTATAATTGCTGCCTTTTTTAATTTTATTGCGTTCACTGTTTTTCCGCTAAAAGTCGCTCATACTATAGGTAAAGGAGTTGTAGATCCGGATGTTCTTAATCTGACAGTAATCGCCTCCGCTCTTGTAGCAGCTATAATCTGGAATCTTCTTACATGGTGGTGGGGATTACCATCAAGTTCATCCCACACGCTGGTCGGAGGTCTGGTCGGAGCAGCATTTACTCATGCAGGGTCAGGTTCAATAGTTTTCCCTGGTCTGATTAAGATTATTGCATTTATTTTTATTGCCCCCATAATAGGCATGGTCATGTCATTTATTATTTCTACATGTGTGGTATATATTATACGTAATTTTACACCATCAGGCGTTGATAAAGTATTCCGGAAGCTTCAGCTGATATCATCTTCGAGCCTGAGCCTTGGACATGGAGGAAATGATGCACAGAAATCGATGGGGATTATCTGGGCTGCACTTATAGTATCGGGACTTGCAACAAAAGATGACCCGATTGCGCTCTGGATAATTTTATCATGCCAGAGTGCCATTGCACTTGGGACTCTGTTTGGCGGCTGGAGGATTGTGAAAACAATGGGACAAAAGATAACCAAAATAAAGCCTTATGAAGGATTCTGCTCAGAAGCAGCCGGTGCACTGACTCTTTTTGGATCAACTCATTTCGGAATACCGGTAAGTACCACACATACAATTACCGGTGCAATAATTGGCGTCGGTGCAAGAAAAGGGATAACAGCAGTCAAGTGGGGTATTACCCGAAAAATATTCTGGGCATGGATACTGACTATACCTATCAGTTCAATAATAAGTTCAATAATGTATCACTTCTTTAACTGGATCTTCTAAACCACATTCTTCAGTTCAGTTGCTCCGTATCATTGTCAGAACCATCTTGAACTTTTCTACAGCTTTAACGGAATGGCTTATGTTTGCCGGCATTATAATAGTCTCCCCTGCTCCTACAATATAGGGTGTACCACCTATCGTAACTTCCCCTTTCCCGTCAACTACCTGTATCATTGCATCAAAGGGAGCTGTATGCTCACTAAGAGCCTCACCCTTATCAAATGAAAAAAGGGATATATTTCCTGTTTGCTTTTTAAGCACAGTTTTGCTGACAATCCCTCCTTTGGAATAATCGATGGAACCATTAAAGGTGAATACTTTGGCCTCTTCAAATTCGTTCGACATAATTATATGGTATTGCGGTATTATGGTATGAATTTAAAAAAATTAAGTCATAATGCTGATATTTTCATACCGGTTATGACTCATAAAAACCATGCAGACACTTTTGTTAAAGTCTGCATTACATTAAGAGCTTACTTTTTTGAACTGCAGCAGGGCTTAGGTTCGTTACATTTTTTTGCATCTGCGGAAACAGCACAGCAAGCTTTTGGAGCTGTAGTGCACGGTTTTGCTTCTGATTTTTTTGCACATGAAGCAGTCTTTTCAGCGCATGAAGCTGCTGCGGGGCACTTACTGCAATCCATCGACATTTCAGTTGTGGCTTTTTTCGCATCTTTAGGATCGCCCGGAGAAGCATTTGCAACCAATATTGCAATAAATGCCACTAAAATTATTCCTGATAAACCTATAATTATTTTCTTCATATCACAACAATTTTTTAGTTTGAATAAAGACAAATATAATAAAAAATAATTTCAGACAACGGAATCTTAATTTTTTATATTGGGTAACTCAAGGCCATATCCTTTTTTCTTATCCTCTGCTTTCAGAAGGAAAGCAAAAAGTAATGCCAGCAGACCGAAACCGGTAAAAATCATCATCGGGATAGTGTAATTATAAGTAGGCACACTTACTCCATCGGCTAACCTGGTTCCTGTTATACAGTATTTATCAAGCACCCAGCCTATTAATGCAGGTACACCCATTAATCCCCAGTTCTGAACCCAGAATATTAAAGCATATGCAGTTCCAAGTTGCTTTTCCGGTATAATCTTTGGAACGGAAGGCCACATTGCTGAAGGAACGAGTGAAAACCCTATCCCAAGTAAAATAATAAGGCCAATTGCCACTGGTTTGAAATTAAGAAAGGGAATAGAAAACAGAGCATGAACCCCAATTATCAACAACGATCCAAGGATCATAATACTTGCACCCTTGCCTTTTCTATCATACATGTTACCAAATAATGGGGTCAGCAGAATTGTGCCAAATGGGAGAAGTGCCGGTATACTTCCTGCAACTAAAGGATCTACTCCAAATTTGTTAACCATCAGATCTGAGGCATACTTAAGGAAAGGAAAAACTGCTGAATAAAATAAAACGCATAAAATTGCGATATACCACCAGCCCTTATTTTTAATAATAAACCATATATCTGACATCCTGAAAGAGTCTTCCTCTTCTACATTACCTGAAATTGCAGCTTCATCTGCAACTGATTTATCAAGTTTTTTGTCCTTTAAAGCATAAATAAAGAAGGCGATCATTCCAATACATAATAATATCAATCCTAAAAAAATTGGTTTTGAAACATCACCGAGCCAGATTGCTATAGGATATGATGCAAATAATGCCAGTCCTGTACCAATTCTGGCTGAAGCCATTTCAAGACCCATTGCCAGGGCCAGTTCTTTGCCCTTGAACCATTTGACAATAATTTTTGAAACGGTAATTCCGGCAACTTCCACACCAACCCCGAAAACAGCATAACCCAGGGCAGCAATTACAACCTGTGCTTTCATTCCTATAAGTTCTAACCCATCAAGGGAGTGTGTTGAAATAGCCCAGAATTTAACAGCTGTCCCAGCAACCATTGTAATAGTTGCCATTTTACCAGTAAACCTTACACCTTTTTTATCAAGGATAATGCCGCCAAGTATCAGCATTACAAGGAAAACATTAAACCAGCCGTAAGCACTCGTAAAAACGCCATATTCAGTACTGTTCCACAACAATTCCTTTTCAAGCATTGGCTTGAGAGGGGCCATTACATCTGTGAGATAATAGCCACATAACATTGTAAAGGATACAACTGCAAGTGCTGTCCAGCGTGCTGCCTTCGAATCGCGAAGTGTTCTTCCTACTGCTTCCATATTTTATTTATAAATATTTTTATGACCGGTAAAAGTAGAAAAATATTTGAATGATGATCTATAAAACCAAATGGATATCCGAACATATTTTCGGTCTGATTGTTGATAAATAAAGTGATAAACAAGAGATTATTATTCTCGAAGAAGATTTTTCACTTATTTTGTACAAAGAAAAACCATAAAGAATACTCATATCATGAAGAAGATAATTTTCTCAGGACTAATTGCTTCCGTTCTGTTTATTACAGGTTTTCACAGCACGGTTGCTGCTCAGGGCTCACCGGTAAAATGGTACACTATTCAGGAAGCTGAAAAAATGATGAAGGAATCTCCCAGACCTCTTTTTATTGATACCTATACCGACTGGTGCGGCTGGTGCAAAAAAATGGACAAGGATACTTTTACAAATTCGGTTATTGCTGAACTGCTGAATAAAAAGTTTTACGCAGTAAAGTTTAACGCCGAGGGTAAGGAAAAAGTTGATTTTCTCGGACAGACTTTTATAAACGACGGAAAATCAGGTAATGCCCACCAGCTGGCAGTAGCACTGCTTCAGGGGCAACTCTCCTATCCTACGGTAGTTTTTCTTACCACCCAGGAAGACGGAAAAATAGGAGTTTCACCCGTACCTGGATATAAGCCTCCAAAAGACATGGAAGTTCTTCTGAGTTTCTTTGCCGACAGGAACTATGAGGCTCAAAAGTGGGAAGATTTCCAGAAATCTTTCAAGGGAAAAATTCAGTGATCGGTGATCGGTGTGATCAACGACAATTAAATTACCGATTAACTTTTACCGATTACACAATACCTTTCATTTCCCGATAATGAAGTTAGCAGGCAACTGTATTATCTCTCCAAACTGGTAAATCAGCTTACGGGAATTAAAAAGCACTTCATTGCCAATTAAGATTTTAATACTGACCACATCAGGCACCCGGTAATAAATCTTATCGAGACTATTATTTGCCAGCCCTGGCTGGTTTTTATTTATAATGGTAAGAGCTTTGGTTTTCTTTTCTGGTAAAAGTTCCACATTGACAGGAACTCCACCCTTGGCTGAACCAGCTAATGGTCCGGTGAGTTCAGAGAACTGGAACAGGAGTAATGGCTTTTTCTCCATTCCCGGTTCCGGGATAAGATTAATTGAAATACTCCTTTTTTCCTTTATTACCTTACCTGTAAACAGTTCGGTGTATTCCCTTTCAATCCGGTTCATTTCATTTATAGCTGCATCATTCTGTGGAAAAACATTCGCCTCTCCTGTAAGAATAAGGTGTTTGCCCTCACGGATTTCCATAATACGTCTGGCTGCCTTCTCTGCAAGCTGATCTGTTGATAGTCTTTTCTTCTTTTCAACAATGTAAGGTATCCTGATAAAGGATGAATCAAGACTTACTCTTTTATAGGCAGTATCCCTCTGCAGATTGTAATACTCATCCGATCCGAGGTCTTCAAACCGGAACTGATCATACTCAATTCCGTCACCAACATATTGTTTTTCAGTAACATAAAATTGGCGCGGATTTATATCAAGTATAAGGCCCTCCCGTCTTAAAGAGAGTGCATTGCTTCTGAGAAAAAAGTTGCTCTTGATCACATAATATTCAGAGGGATCGAGCTCCTCGTGAGTATTAACGGTAATACCTGTAATAGTCCAGTATTCACTCTCGGAAACAATAGCATCTGTAATTCCAAGCAGATCATCTGCATATCGCGAATATGGACCGGGGATTTCAAGTGTACGTTCCATCTCAACACTGAAATTGAATACAGTTCTTGGTAATCCGTATATAATCGTCCCTTCAGACATGGAAACAGTATCAGACAATGGAACAACAACAGGATTTGAATCAACAACTTTTTTACCTGTTGTGCAGGAAACTGCGATTAAAACTGCCAGACTTATTAATAAAAGAGTGAGAGATCTTTTCATTTTTACTATATTATGTTAGAAGTTTATGATCAAAAACAAGGGAAAAATCAAATTAACCACTCCCTGATTTTCTTATACGCATTACCTGTGTTATTAATTATATCTGATGCGATCAAAGCTTCAAATCCGGTTTTTTCTGCAGCAATGTCACCGGCAAGTCCATGAATAAATACTCCTGCCAGAGCTGCATTTTCTGCTGAATAACCTTGCGCCAGCAAAGATAATATTATTCCTGTAAGTACATCGCCACTCCCTGCTGTTGCCATCCCCGGGTTGCCGGAACTGTTAAACATTATATTTCCATCAGGAGTGGAAACAGAAGTGTAAGCTCCTTTAAGTACCACAATACAGTTATGCTTCCCTGAAAACTCACTCTGTTTTCTGACTCTTTCATAACCATTCTTACTTCCGCCAGCCAATCTTTCAAATTCCTTTGGATGTGGTGTCAGAATAACATCCGAATGGAGGAGAGAATACCATGAGTTGTTAACTGCAAGTATATTAAGAGCATCGGCATCCACAACTACAGGTTTTCTGAATTCTTTCAGAAATTCATACAAACCAGTGGCAGTTTCTTTGTTCGTTCCGATCCCGGGGCCAATTCCTGACGCAGTATAGGAATCTGAAATATCAATTCTGCTTATATAATCTTCCGTCTTGTCAGTTATAACCATGGCCTCAGACAATGAGGCCTGCATTATAACCCTGCCTCCTGATGGTATATGGCATGTTATAAGGCCTATACCTGCTCTCAGTGCTGCTGAGGCACCAAGAATTGCAGCACCCATCTTCCCTTTTGATCCGGCAACAAGGAGTCCGTGTCCATAATGACCCTTATGATCAAATTTCGACCTCTCATGCAAAAGAGGAAAAATATCATTAAATTCAATATATCTGTATGGTGACCTGGTATTCCGTGTGGCAGTATCACTCAATCCGATAGGAAGAACTTCCCAGCTTCCAACAAAACCAGCATTTTCAGGAAACATAAAAGCAAGCTTCGGAAACTGAAAGCTTAGTGTATGGTGAGCCTTTATTATGTTATCAGTATTGTTTCTGCTATTATCTTCGCAAAACAAGCCGGATGGTATGTCTATGGAGATTGTAAGTGCATCATTGTCATTTATCTTCTTTATGATCTCAGCTGGCAAACCTTCTGCAGTCCTTGTAAGTCCGCTTCCGAAAATGGCATCGATAATGACATCATTTGATGAAATAAAAGGGAAATCATTTACAGATGTTATTACACTTGTAACAACCAGTACCTCCTTTTTAAGCCTTTTTTGGTTGATTTCCCAGTCGGGAGATGTTTTATCAGTGAATTTAACATAATGGATTTCGACCTCATAACGGTTCTGTATAAGCATCCTGGCAAGTGCAAGACCATCACCTCCGTTATTGCCGGGACCTGCAAAAATAAAAACCTTCCTATTACGTTCAAACCTGCTGACAAACCAGCTTAGTACTTTACCTGCAGCCCTTTCCATAAGCTCTACAGAGGGAACCGGCTCATTAATAATAGTATAATTATCTATTTCCCGTATCTGTTCCGACCTGAATATCTTCATTTTCAAAAATGCTTAATTACAAATTTACACTCTTGAAAGGTTAATTAAAAATAATAGGAATAGAATGGATAGAAAAGCAGGGAATAAACGATTTTTTTAGTTTAAAAAGATTAATATATTTGCTTCGCCACGTTCTGAAATTTTATAAAAAACAAGTAATCATAAATTAAAAAACAATAAATATGTTAAAGAATCATCCAAAAGGTCTTCTTGTAGCATTCTTTACTAATATGGGAGAGAGATTTGGCTTTTATACCATGATGGCCATTCTCGTACTGTTCCTTCAGGCAAAATACGGTCTTGATGAAGATACGGCAGGTGGAATTTACAGCTGGTTTTATTTTGCCATTTATGCACTTGCGCTTGTTGGAGG
Source organism: Bacteroidales bacterium (assembly GCA_035531395.1). Lineage (GTDB taxonomy): Bacteria > Bacteroidota > Bacteroidia > Bacteroidales > VadinHA17 > LD21. The sequence continues at coordinate 303,204 of DATKTA010000025.1, read as the reverse complement.
TGTAATTGCAGATGCCACCAGAAAATATAAGACTGTAATCATGCTCGGACAAATCGTTATGTTTGCCGGCTATGTTTTAATGTCAATTCCCAATCTATCGCTTACTCTTACCATTGCAGGACTGTTTACAATTGCTCTCGGAAATGGCTTCTTTAAAGGTAATCTCCAGGCTGTCGTTGGTCAGATGTACGATGATCCCAAATATTCAAATGTCAGGGATACTGCATATCTGATTTTTTATATGGGTATCAACGTTGGCGCCTTCTTTGCTCCGTTTGCTGCCAATGGTGTCAGGAACTGGTGGCTTAAAAGCAATAATTTTCTTCACGACGGCAGCCTTCCTGCACTTTGTCACCAGTTCCAGGATGGTACATTGCAGAATTCTGACCAGCTAATGACACTCGCTAACCAGGTAAGTCTATCCGGACCTGTTTCTGACCTTAGTGCATTTGCATCCAGCTATCTGGAAGTATTTTCCAGAGGATACAATTTTGCTTTTGCTGTGGCTGCAGGTGCAATGATTATTTCTCTTCTTGCGTATCTGATATTTAATAAACATCTGCCAACAAGGGAAAAGTCTTCAACTGATTCTACAATTACATTAACGGAAAAACCATTGGCACTTCCGGTTGCTCTGGCAGCAGGATTTGCCACAGCATTCCTTATCAATATTTTTAAAGACTTTGCTACAGGAATGGCAATCGGACTTTTTATTGGATTTGTAACCTGGATTATAATGATTTCCAAAAAGGAAGAAAAAGACAGAGTTATAGCACTTACTCTGGTCTTTCTTGTGGTAGTATTCTTCTGGATGTCGTTCCACCAGAATGGACTCACTCTGACATTTTTTGCGCGCGACTATACTGTTAAGACTGTCGATCCATATACATTTATGTTCTTCACTCTGGAGAATATCCTGTCAGTAATTGCATTTATTGCAGGGTTAGTTATTATTCTCGGGAAAAAACGTACAATTAATACCAGGTTAACAGGAGCAGCACTCCTTGTGGCCGGTGGCACTGCAGGATATTTCTTTTTTCAAAATGGGGAGGCACAGAATCCAATTGCACCGGAAGTATTCCAATCGTTCAACCCACTCTTTATTGTCAGTCTTACTTTTGTTGTAATGGCGCTTTTCAGCTGGCTTAACAAGAGAGGAAAGGAACCATCAACTCCAAAGAAAATCGGATTGGGAATGATCATTGCTGCCCTGGGTTTTCTGGTAATACTTGTTGCTTCGTTAAATATGGTTTCGCCTCATGAACTCAGGATAGTTGATGAAACCGGTGCAATAAAATTCAATCCTGTCCCTGATTCTTCAAGAGTTATGCCTTACTGGCTGATAACTTCATATCTTATTCTCACAATTGCAGAACTATTCCTTAGTCCAATGGGACTTTCATTTGTCTCAAAAGTAGCCCCGGTCAGATTCCAGGGTGTAATGCAGGGAGGATGGTTACTTGCTACAGCAGTAGGTAATAAACTTTTATTTGTCGGGAGCTTTTTCTGGGGCAAGCTTGACCTCTGGCAACTGTGGCTGATCTTTATTGCCTGTTGTCTCTTGTCTGCAGCATTTATTTTCTCAATACTCAAGAGGCTGGAAAAGGTAGGAAAAAACTAATTGTTAATTATACTTACTATTTTACTTATAGCTTATTAGCAGGGACTGCTGTTTGTTTAATAATTTACAATTATTTAGGAAATCCGCTGGATTATTCCTAATTTTGTACTTTTGTGCATCCATGGGATGCATTTTTATTTTAAGATATTAATATGAAAGTTCTGAAGTTTGGAGGTACATCTATCGGTTCGACTGAAAGGATTAAAGGGGTCTGTAAGATAATTGAGTCCCAGGAATCCGATTGCATTGTTGTTGTTTCAGCATTCCAGGGAATAACTGATGAGCTGAAAAAAGCTTGCGAACTCGCCTGTGCATGCGATAATGATTTCAAAACTCATCTGTTCGCCATAACTTCAAAGCACTACGAATATGCAAAGCAGCTTCTCGATACCCGGACTCTTGAAAGGGTAACCGGTGAAATGGAAAAAATATTTCTTGAACTCGAAGGTATTCTCAATGGTATCTATCTAGTAAGGGAGCTTAGCAGACATTCACTTGATCAGGTGATGAGTAAAGGTGAATTACTTTCATCGCTGATAATAAGTAATATGATCGGTGGCTGTCACTACCTTGATTCAAGAAAAATAATCAGAACTGACAGTAACTTCGGATTTGCAAATGTAGATTTCGGGAAGACTGATGTGTTGATTAAGAAAAGTATTCCAAAGGGAAAAAAGGTTATTTTGATTCCCGGGTTCATTGCATCAAATACAAATAATGAGACTACTACACTTGGAAGAGGGGGATCTGATTATACCGCAGCAATTGCAGCAGCAGCTTTAAATGCTGAAGTTCTTGAAATATGGACAGATGTGGACGGTTTCATGACAGCTGATCCTAAAAAGGTCAATAAAGCATATGCCATTGAAAGCCTTACATACTCTGAAGCAATCGAACTTTCGCATTTTGGGGCCAAGGTGATCTATACACCTACACTCAGACCTGTATATAAGAAGAATATTCCCATTCTGGTTCGCAACACCTTTAAACCCGAATTAAAGGGTACTCTCATAAGCAGTAAATCGCAGAATGGCAACAATAGTCCCATAAAAGGAATTTCGTCGATTGACCATATTGACCTGATAACTTTGCAGGGGACAGGCATGGTTGGAGTTACAGGAACTTCTATGAGGCTGTTCGGAGCACTGGCAAGGCAAAATATTAACATTATCCTGATTACCCAGGCCTCCTCGGAATATTCAATATCATTCGCCGTAATCCCTTCGGATGCAGAGCTTGCAAGGGCTGAAATTATAAACGAATTCAGATCAGAGATAGAACTTAAGAAAGAACTGAATGTTAATATTGAGAAGAATCTCTCCATAATAGCTATTGTGGGTGAGAAGATGAAAAACACACCCGGCATTTCAGCAACCCTGTTCCGGTCACTGGGGAGAAACGGGGTAAATGTGATAGCGACAGCTCAGGGTTCGTCAGAACTTAATATCTCTGTGGTAATTAAGAGAGAGAGCCTGAGAAAAGCATTGAATGTAATACACGACGGATTCTTTCTCTCTCGTTATAAGGAGATGTACCTCTTTATTGCTGGCACCGGTTTGGTAGGTACCAGCCTTCTAAAACAACTTAAGGAACAGGCTCCAACCCTCCTGGCTGAACATAATCTGAAAGTTAATCTGATGGGTGTTACAAACACCAGGAAGATGATAATTGACAAAAAGTGTGTTTCACTCGATAACTACAGGGATGCATTAAAAACATCCACCGATAAGGGAGATATTGCTGCTTTCATCAGTCATATGACCCGATTGAACCTCAGGAACTCAGTATTTATTGATTGTACAGCTGATGAAAATGTTGCTTCAAGATATAAGGATATCTTATCAAAATATGTATCAGTTGTTACAGCCAATAAGATAGCATGTTCCTCAGAGTTCAGTTATTACCAAAAACTCAGGAATATAGCTAATGAAAGAGGCGTAAGATTCATTTATGAAACTACCGTAGGTGCCGGACTTCCAATAATAAAAACGATTAATGACCTGATAGTCAGCGGAGATAAGATACTTAAGATTGAAGCTGTTCTGTCTGGCACAATGAATTTTATCTTCAATGAACTTGGCCCGGATTTACCACTGAGTACAGCTATCAGGAAGGCCAGGGAGATGGGGTATTCAGAGCCTGATCCGCGCGTAGATTTAAGTGGCACCGATGTTGTACGAAAAATCCTTATCCTGGCAAGAGAGGCAGGATATAATCTTGAAAAAGAAGATGTTGTAGTTGAGAAATTTCTTCCTGAAGAGTGTTTCAAGGGCGATCTGAACAACTTCTTTGAAATGGTTAAAAAGCATGATGGTGAGTTTGAGAAAAAGAGAAAGGAACTTGCGGCCGGTAACAGGAAATGGAGATTCTTTGCCACACTTGACGAGGGAAAAGCAAGAGTAGAATTACTCACAATAGGATCTGATCATCCATCCTATAACCTTGAGGGCAGCAATAACATTATCCTCCTCACTACAACAAGGTATAAAGAGCTTCCAATGGTAATTAAAGGTTACGGAGCAGGAGCTGATGTTACTGCCGCAGGTGTATTTGCTGACCTCATGAGAGTAGTAAATGTTTAAAAGTAAACCATGGTATAAAACTCTGTGCAAGTCTGAGTTTCTCTGCGTCACGCTGTGTTAGTTCTTTTTGTTACACAGAGCTTCACTGAGGACCACAGAGATAAATAACAATACTATTTGAACAAGAAACAAGTAACATATTATTCTACAAATCTGAAATCTGAACCGGTTTCATTCAGGGAGGCCTTACTAAAAGGACTTGCACCTGACGGAGGCCTATACATGCCTTCCTTCATTCCGGCTCTTGGTAAAGAGGAACTTGAAAAGATGAGTGGTATGGATTATCAAGGTATTGCATCCACAGTTCTTAAAAGTATAATTGGCAGTGAGATCCCTGAAGAAGTTCTGAGCTCATTATGCAATGATGCCTATAATTTTGATGTGCCTATCGAAAATGTCTATGAAAGGAAATATATACTTCGTCTCGATCAGGGGCCTACAGCATCCTTCAAAGATTTTGCAGCAAGGATGATGGGCAGGCTCATGCAGTATTATATTTCAAAAAACAACAGGCATCTTACAATTCTTACAGCCACTTCAGGCGATACCGGAAGCGCTGTTGCCAGCGCCTTTTACGGCCTCACCAATATAAATGTTATCATCCTCTTTCCGTTGAATGAGGTAAGTGTTATGCAAAGGAAGCAGATGACTACTCTGGGAAAGAATGTATCAGTTATCGGTGTTAACGGCAAATTTGATGATTGTCAGAGACTTGTAAAGAGTGCTTTCACTGACAAATCCTTAAAACACCTGCCTCTGTCATCAGCAAATTCAATCAACACCGGAAGGCTTTTACCTCAATCTATATATTATTTCTATGCGTGGTCAAGGCTTAGAAGAAGAACTGATGAAAGTGTAATTTTCAGTGTTCCGTCTGGTAACTTCGGGAATCTTATGGGGGGACTTATTGCATACAGGATGGGCCTACCTGTCAGAAAATTTATCATTTCAACAAATGCTAACGGGGAGGTACCTGAATTTCTTGGAACAGGAACATACAAGCCAATTGTTCCTTCAATAAACTGTATATCAAGTGCAATGAATGTCGGCCATCCAAGCAATCTGGCCAGGATTGTAGCTCTTTATAATGGAATCATGAATGAAAACGGCGAGATACTTAAGCTGCCTGATATGAAGCAAATGCGGGAAAACCTTGCCGGAATAAGTGTTTCGGATGCAGATACCAGGGAAACAATTTTGAATTGTTATAACAGGCATTCAATTCTTCTGGAGCCACACGGCGCAGTTGCATGGAAGGGCCTTATGGAATATTCAAAAGATTTGCAGGTACCCGAAGATCAGCTTTCCATATCTCTTGAGACTGCTCATCCTGCTAAATTTCCTGATGAGATTATACAGATTACCGGTAAAAACCCTGATCTTCCTTTATCGCTTTCAGGCCTGGAAATAAAAAAAGAGAACTATGAATCGCTTGAAAACAGCTATGAAAAGCTGAAAGAGATTTTATTGAAAAGATAATTAACTGAAACCCTGTTCATAATGTATATTATTTGTTCTGATCTTGAAGGTATTTATACACCTGAAATATGGATAAATGTTTCTAAACAAACAGGCATAGAAGGATTAATGCTTACAACCAGGGATATTAATGACTATAATGTATTGATGAAAGGAAGGCTTGCATTACTGAAGCAGCACAACCTTAAGTTATCAGATATTCAGAATGTTATCCGTCAGATTGAGCCTCTTCCCGGTGCCAGGGATTTCCTTGACTGGCTAAGGTCTGAATTTCAACTGATTATTGTTTCTGATACTTTCAGTGAGTTCGCTGATCCGCTTATGGAAAAACTTGGCAGACCAACCCTGTTATGCCATAATCTTATAACTGACAGTGAGGGAACAATTGTGGATTACAACTTAAGGCAGCCGGATGCAAAACGCAAAGTGGTTGAATCTCTTCAGAGCCTTAATTACAAAGTTATTGCAATTGGAGACTCTTATAATGACATTTCAATGCTGAGGAAGGCTGATAAAGCAATTCTTTTCAGGCCTCCCAAGAATGTCAGTGATGAAAATCCAGATCTGCCGGTAGTTACAAACTATGAGGACTTAAAGAAAAGTATATATATTATTGCTGAGAATTAGGCACATCCTCTTCTGCTGACAATTATTCCTTGTTATTACTGTCATTTAAGTATTAGATTATTAAAAGCTCTTGTCCCGGTGAAATTATAGTTTACTGATTCATAGCAACTTTGTATCTTAGTATCCTATTGGCACTTTTTCAGAAATTGTTATTTGCATAACATTTATAATAATTATCACCTGTATATTATTAATATCTTTATTTTCATATTTTTACTGCCACTCATAACCTTAAACCCAGAATGAAATGAAACTGCCACCATCAGCCCGTAATTGGCTGACCATTATAGGATCAATAATTGCAGGGATCAATCTTGCACTTATTATAATTCTGTTTATTATCTCCACATTCTTTGAAATGGGGAGCACTAATCTGGGTCTGTTCATCTATGTAATACTGCCCGGATTCCTGATTATGGGTTTGATTATAATTCCTATCGGCATGATCAGGGAAAGAAGGAGGCAGAATAAAATGGGTGACAAGAGCGAAGTCAGACTTCCCAGAATCGACCTCAATGATCCCAGGCATAAGAATGCCTTTGTAATCTTTACAATAGCTACTATTATAATCCTTTTTCTATCAACTCTTGGAAGTTTTGAAGCATTTCACATTACTGAATCAGTTGAATTCTGCGGTACTTTGTGTCATGAAGTAATGGAACCTGAACATATAGCATACCAGCATTCTCCCCATGCAAATGTAACATGTGTTGAATGCCATGTTGGTTCAGGAGCATCATGGTATGTGAAATCCAAGATTTCGGGTCTGCACCAGGTGATAGCAGTAATGACAAATGACTTTCCAAGACCTATTGAGACTCCGCTACATGATCTCAGGCCTGCAAGGGAAACCTGTGAAAAATGTCACTGGCCGCAAAAGTTCTATGCACGTTCCCTCAGAACCATGAAATATTTTCTTGCTGATTCTTCAAACAGTGAATGGGACATAATGCTACAGATGAAGACGGGACCAGAATACAGTGAACTTGGACACAAAGAAGGCATCCATTGGCATATAAATCCTTCAATTGATGTTTCATACAAATCGGAGCATGACAAGAGGGAAATAATTACGGTTGTCGAATACACAGATAAAACAACCGGACAAGTACATGTTTACAGGAATGAGAACCTGGCCGTAAGCGATAGCGATCTGGCTGTATCGGAAAAAAGGTCAATAGATTGCATTGACTGTCATAACAGGCCTTCACACAATTACAGCTCACCTTCAGCCTTTTTCGATAAGGTCATGATTACAGGAGATGTATCGAAAAAGATCCCATATATCAAGCAGGTAGCTATGTCAATTCTTTCTGAGAGATTTACCAACAGGGATACTGCTCTGATGAAAATATCAGATGGAATAACTGACTACTACAAAACAGAAATAGGGGAATACTATGATACAAACAAGGATGCTATTGACAAATCAATAGCTGCCATTCAGAAAGAATTCAATCTGAACACATTCCCTTCCATGGGAGTAAGATATGATGTTTATCCTGAGCATATAGGCCACCAGGAATCTGATGGGTGCTTCAGATGTCATAACGATCAGTTCAGGTCGGAAACCGGAAGGGTGATTTCCAAGGACTGTAACCTCTGTCATACCATTATCGGACAGGGAAAACCTGATATGATGAAATATTCTACTATCAGGGAAAGCCTTGAATTTGAACATCCTGTCGATATCGGAACTGATTGGAAGGATATCAATTGTTCCGAATGCCACAAATCACTTTACTAATGAAACATCCTGTCTGACTCATATATGAAAAGAACCATTACTATGAGCATCCTGATGCTCGCAGCATTTACAATAACTAACGGCCAAAAGGACCCCACAACACTTATTAATGAAGGCGACCCTGCTCCCATTTTCAAATGCAGGACTATTGATGGTAAATCAATTGATATAAGTAAACTTAGCGGGAAGGTTATCCTGATAAATTTTTTTGCAACATGGTGTCCTCCATGTAATCTTGAACTACCGGTACTTCAGAAAAAAGTCTGGGAAAAATACAAAGACGATCCTGACTTTGTACTTATAATTCTGGGAAGAGAGCATTCTGAGAGTGAGGTACGTAATTACACTGAAAAAAAGGGATTTACTATGCCTTTTGCCCCTGATCCGAAACGTGAAATATTCAGTTTGTATGCCACTCAGAATATTCCAAGGAATGTTATTATTGGGAAAGATGGAAAAATTATCTACCAGGGTACAGGATATTCAGAAAAGGAGTTCTCAGAAATTGAGCATATTCTGGCTGAAAAACTTAAAAAGTAATTGACATTATTACTTAGCTATTCGAGTATTTCCGAGGTATATTTATCTGCAACATCAGCCTGGTCTTTTGCCAATCCAGTTATTATAATCATTGTCTTATTACTCCATGCAAGGAATACAGTACCGTTATAACCATCTGAAATAACATACTTGCCTGTTTCCGATTCAGGGATATCCTCTCCAGCCTGCTTTAGATATGCTTCTGCCATTTTCCATGTTTCGGAAGCTGAATGATTTTCAATCAGGTAGAGTGAAAAAATATCGGGTCCAACTTCATAAACAGCCTTAAATGCCCCGGCAAGTAACTTATGTCCCAGCACATTTTCATTTATAAAGGTTTCTTCATTGGTTTTTCGTCCTGTTTCCGGTAACCGGGTTAGTATTGCAGGCATTTCGGGATATCCGGGTAACATATTTGCGATTCTAAGTGCAAGCGATTCCGCCATTTGTATGTTCTTTTCATTCCATGGCAGGATATTGAGATGTACATAAAACTGGCCTTTGAAGAAATTTACTACCCCTTCAGCAGAATATCCCTGCGAGCCAAGATTCAGAAAACGAAATGATGATGAACGTCCAAGGGAATATATTCCAAAAGCCATCAGGTTATCTGCATGCCTGCTGATTTCAACCCTGATCTTATTCTTCCCTTTACGATATTCAGCAATATTCATATCGACAAATCGATAGGAAAGGAAGGTTTCAACTAAGCTGCTTCTGAGCTCATTGAGATTATTACTGGTATAAACTGGAAAATCAGTATTCTTTTTGTAACCCTTAAGTTCGGGGAATGAGATATCCTGTGCCGGTAAAGAAGTTATAAAAACTGCAGCAGTCAGAATTGCTACAACAAAATATTTTCTCATCAAAATTTATTTCAGATTCCTTATGCGAACCTCTATCCCCGTACCTTTCATAAGGTTTATTAACTCTTCTGTGTTTGTATCACCATAGTGATAAGGATAAAGAATTCCTGGTCTGAATGCTTTGGCAGCATCAGCAACCATTTCCGGAGTCATGGTATATGGCAGATTCATTGGAAGGAAAGCCACCTCTATATTTTTCAGAGCTTTCATTTCAGGTGTATTTTCAGTATCTCCGGCAATATAAAATCTTTTCCCTCCTATTGTGAGAATATAACCTATGCCGGATCCCTTCGGATGAAATGGCTGGCCGGGTGACCTCATATTTACTATATTGTAAGCATCTACTGCTTCAATTACAATACCGTTAACCTCCTGCCTGTCACCTGGTTTCATAGGCATTGCCCATCCCAGCTGCTCTGTTGACTTCTCATTTGTAAAAACAAGAGTTCCTTCCTTCTTTATCTCATTAATCAGATTGATGTCAAGGTGATCGTAATGCTCATGTGTAACAAGAATGAGGTCAGCCTTTGGAAGCAGACTATAATTAGCATAGCTTTTTACAGGATCGATCTGGATCACGAATCCGTTCACTTTGAACATCAGCGAACCATGACCGATAAAGTGCATCTCAACATTTCCTGCTGCGGTTTCTATCTTATCGTATGCAGGATACTCCTGGGAAAATCCATTTGGTGCCATAATACAATATGTTATTATGTAAAATAATATTGAAATCCTTCTCATTGAAATTTTCATCATGTCATCTTGTATTTTATTAATATCCTTTTACTGACTTCAATTACTTTATCAACCTGTTAAAGTGTATTTCCCTGTTATCTAAAGTACTCTTTAAAAAATTAATTCAACCCTAAAATTACAATTCTTATTATTTTAATCAAATATATTGTTGTGTCATCGATGGATATACTATTTTTTAATAACTTGCGTTTTGAATTTAGGGATTAATGTTAATTGCTTAACATTGATGTGTTTAGGGTTAAATAAACAAACTGTTTTAATAACAGTTTTTATGCTTTTCACAGTGGTGGGCAGAGGTCAGGAAGTGAAAAGTTACAAATACCAGTTTAAAGGTGATTTGAAAGGGGAAAGTATCGTCACAGAGGGACAGTCACTTATTATTAATTATTCTGCTGAAGAACTTAACTTAGAGTCTGTTGAGAATGAATATGGCTTCTTTTACCGTGTATCTATTCCCGGTCATACACACACTTATGAAACAGGAAAGCCTGAATTACCTGTACTGACCAGACTAATAACCATACCTGAAGGAGCAGAATATGAGATAAAAATATCTGATGTCAGAAACACAAGGCTCCACCCTTCTTCAAAGAAAATGAAAGGTATGCTTTATCCTGCACAGGAGAGCGAATCAAAATCTGATACACAAAGAAAAAAAGAGTTCCGGATTGACAGGGAAGTATATGCATCTAAGAATATTATTCCTGTTGATACAGTAAGGATTGTACCGGTCGGAACACTAAGAAATAACAGGTTATCTAATATTATTATCTCACCGGTCAGGTATAATCCGCGTACCAACTCTCTCGAAGTAATCACATCAATGAGGATTGAGATAACCAATATTGCATCAGCTGGTAGAAAATCAGAATCTGCATCAGAAGAATCTCTGATCTTTACTGAATCACTTGAAAAATCTGTGCTTAACTATGATCAGGGTGACGTGATACCCGGCTTCTCTGACAAACCGGTTAAGATGATCATTTTAACAGATACTACTTTCAGAAAACTGCTTGCTCCCTTCATTAAATGGAAGACACAGAAAGGATTTGATCTTAAAGTATTGTACAGAGGGAAGAAATATGCAGGCGATTCCTATTCCGAAATAAAAACAACACTTACAGGTATCTACAATTCGTCAACACCAAAACCCGAATACCTGCTTATTATAGGCGATACCAAGAAAGTGCCATATTACGGGACCGGAAATATTACCGATATGTATTATGGTGAATTTGACGGTGACGGAGATTACATACCTGAAATGTTTATTGGAAGGTTACCGGTTTCAGATACTACACAGCTGAAAAATGTTCTAAGTAAAATAATTCAATATGAAAAGTATCTGTTTACCAAAACAAATACTTTCTCTTCAAGAGCTCTGGTAACTGGTGGTGATGATGATGGGAACATAAAAATCATTAATGGTCAGATTTATTATGCAAAAAGTAATTATCTCAATAGTATTAATAAACTCAATGAATACCATTTTAGTTATGAGCAGGTACACAGCAACTCCACTGCTGTTGCTGATTCAATAAGAAAACTTACCCGGAAGGGTTTATCATTTATCAACTATACCGGACATGGTGATGTAACAGGTTGGCTTGGTCCTTTGCTTAAATCAGGTGATCTGGATACAGTATCTAATACTAACATGTACCCATTTATCATAAGCAACGCATGCCAGACCAGCACATTCAGCAATTCCTCAGCCCTTGGAAACAAAATGGTTCTTGCTGATAAAAAAGGAGCAATTGGTTTCATTGGTGGCGCTGCAGACACTTTCTGGGATGAGGATTTTTACTGGGCGGTTGGACCCAGTGCAATATCAAGTGAACCAACTTACACAGGCAGCGGACTTGGGGCTTATGACAGGCTTTTCCACACACACAGCGAAGCTCCTTCTGACTGGTATTTTACAATGGGTCAGGTTACTTTCGCCGGTAATCTGGCTGTAAGCGCCAGTTCTTCAAACAAAAAGAAATACTACTGGGAAGTATATAATCTTGTTGGTGATCCGAGTGTTATCCCGATTACAGGTTCACCTGACACATTCAAAATAAAGCTGCCTGACACATTGCCTAACGGTATTAAGTCGCTTTCACTTACAGGAGAACCCTTCTCATATTTTGCAGTATCACACTTTGATACTCTTTGGGATGCTTCACATGCAAGTGCTTCAGGATCAGTTGAACTTACAATGCCCGGCTTATCAAATGACTCCTGCCTGATAGTGTTAACAGGCCAGAACAGAAAGCCGTTGATAAAGACTGTATATTTCGGAAGTGTCAGCGATGAATATATCAATCTTTCAGGGAGCAGTATAAACGACAGCCAGGGAAACAACAATAACGCTGCTGATTTCAGTGAGATTATCTACCTGAGTATAAAGGCAGGTAACCTTGGGAATACTTCTGCAAATAATGTGTATACAAAGATATCCTCTTCATCAGACTTAATAACAATACTTAAAGACTCTGCGTATATCGGAAATCTTGCTGCAAGATCCGAAATAACTATCCCTGATAAGCTTGAAATATTGGTTGATAAAAATTCTGCAGATATGAGTGTGGCAACAATTTCACTGATCCTGGGGGATGACAAAACAAAAAAACAATATACTGTAGATATTACAATTCATGCTCCTGATCTGAAGGTAATAGGGTGTACGATGGATGATACTGAACTCGGCAACGGGAATTTTATAGCAGATCCTGGCGAAAAATACAGCCTCATTTATAAGGTGCAAAACCTCGGGACCAGTGATGCTTCAGGAGATTTTTCAGTCTCCACTTCTGATCCTGAAAAGATAACAATCCTTGACCAGAATATTAAATCGGGAGTACTCAGGTTCGGAGAGATAACTGAAATACCTGTAACCGTTCAGCTCAGAGACTACGTGGCGAATGGAAGCTATTTCAATGTATTATCCTCCCTGAATTGTGATCCCTACTTAATAGAGAACAACTTCACATTCAGAGTAGGCAAGATAAGAGAGAGTTTCGAAGCAGAATCTTTTAATGTCTTTCCATGGATCAATATCAACAAAGTACCCTGGGTAACATCCACCTCAGGCTCATATGACGGAACAATATCTGCAAGATCAGGAGCAATAGGGCGTGATGCCACAACTACCCTGCTAATAAAAACATATTATGATTATGATGATTATATAAAATTTATGTACAAAGTATCATCTGAGCTTAATTTTGATTTCTTTACTTTCAGGATAAATGATAAAGAGGTCCTTAAAAGATCGGGTGAAACGGATTGGGTGGAATTTACTGTTGCCGTAAAAACTGGCTTAAATAAATTCGAATGGGTATATAAAAAGGATGGCTCCACAGACAGTGGTTCAGATTGTGCCTGGATTGACATGATCGATTTTGCAGCAACAGGTTCATTAAGATATATTGAGAAGGATCTTCAGGTGGCACGTGTTGTTCCTCCACCTGAAAAGAACAAGTATTCATTTGAACCAATAACAGTTAAGGTGCTGAATGTTGGCAAGGATACAATAAAAAGTTTCAACCTGGCATATAAAATAAATGAACAGTCAATACCTGTTGAGGAATTCTTCGATAAACCGGTTATACCATTCGGTGACACTGTGACCGTAGAGTTCACGGAAAAAGTAAACTTCTACAGATACGGACTTTACAACATCACATCATATTCATTAAATAACAGTGACGATTATCTCCTTAATGATACAGCAAGCTATGAATTCAAGCATGAACTTACGGATTCACTTATTATATATCCTAACCCGTTTACCGAACAATTCACCATTTATATTAACTCCAGGTATGCTGAGAGGATAAGAATCACAATAAACAATATGGCAGGGACACAGGTTTATGAAATAGAAAAAAATATTACTGCAGGGAAAAATCCTGTAATAATATCTGCTCCATGGTTATCACCATCAGTATATTATGTTACAATTAGGACCAACAGGGGAATAACAACCCTCAAAGTTGTAAAAAACAGGAAGTAATTATTATCAAACCACAAACAGATTCTATATTTTTATGTCTTCAAACATTCCAACCCGCGAATCAGCTTTTGAATTACTGAAACAATACAACAAAACCGAAAGCCTTATCAGGCACGCGCTGTCAGTTGAAGGAGTAATGAGATACATGGCACAAAAATCCGGAGAAGATGAGGAGAAATGGGGAATAATTGGCCTTATCCACGATCTTGATTATGAGATGTATCCCGAACAGCATTGCAAGATGACTGAAAAGATACTTACTGAAAACAACTGGCCGCCGGAATATATCCGGGCTGTAATGAGCCATGGATGGGGTCTTGTAACTGATACTGAACCTGTAACACAGCTGGAAAAAACAATCTATGCCATGGATGAACTTACCGGGCTTGTTGCAACCAGCGCACTTGTGAGGCCATCAAAAAGTGTTCTCGATATGGAGGCAAAATCGGTAAAAAAGAAATGGAATGATAAACGTTTTGCTGCTGGTGTCGACAGATCTGTCATCGAGAAAGGTGCCGCTATGCTTGGTGCAACTATTGAGGAGCTGATTACAGATTGTATTATGGGAATGAGAACTGTTGCAGAAGAAACAGGTTTAAAAGGTTCTGTGGCTGTATAACTTAGAATTACCTGGTTTCAGAATAAAAAAGGGGCTCCGAAAAGCCCCTCTGTTATTTAATTAACAATAGTTAAGCCGGCATATCAGGCAATTTATAGCCATCGCGATAGTTATGCTTAATCATTTCATTTGCAAACTGTTTTGCATTCATAGGATCGGTCCATTTCTTGTTGAATGTCGGGTGTCCGTCATGTATACTGAAGGCATCCTCGATACAAATCTTCACAGTTTCATCATCAGTTATATTGGTGAACTGCATCTTCTCCCCATTCCACTCAAGTTCTTTATTAAGACCCTGAAGCCTTACAGCGAGCACTCCCATTACAACCATTTCATTGAATGGTCCTGCTTCTGAAAAGTCTGATTTTGAAAGAACTCTTGAATCAGGACTTTCTTTACATGCACGTACCCAATCCTGTTCATGACCACCCTGCATGGCATTTGCAACTCTTCTTTCAGTCTGTGGTGCCTTTGGAACACGACCTGAAAGTAACCATGGTCTTACACCGTAACATCCGCAGATAAGTTTATCCTTGGTTCCATGGAAAATCACGCCACCACCGGCATCGTTCATATTCTTACCAGCAGGCCATCCTTCTGGCTTAGGAGGCTGAATTCCACCATCATACCATACAACCTCTACTGCAGGATATTTTATTTTAGCACCTTTTGGAGCAACCCTGGCAGGATAGGTAAGTTTAACCATCTGTGCATTGGGTGCACAGTCGGTCAGAAGCAAAGTAGAACTTCCCTGAGCCTTTGTCGGATACTGAAGTCTGAGAGCCTTGAATACCGGATGCATGATATGACAAGCCATGTCGCCAAGAGCTCCGGTACCGAAATCCCACCATCCACGCCAGTTCCATGGGTGATATATGCTGTTGTACGGACGCATCGGAGCAGGACCAATAAAGAGATCCCAGTTAAGTGTATCAGGTACCCACTCACCTTTTGCAGGCTTGTTCAGGCCCTGTGGCCAGATAGGACGGTCAGTGAATGTTTCAACCCTGATAACTTCACCGATCTCTCCATTCTGTATCCACTCAATTGTCTGGTTAACACCTTCATCTGATGAACCCTGGTTACCCATCTGAGTTGCAACCTTATGCTTTGCTGCAAGCTTGGTAAGTAGTCTTGATTCATAAACTGAGTGAGTAAGAGGCTTCTGAACATAAGTATGTTTTCCCATTGTCAGGGCAGTAGAAGCTACAACTGCATGTGAATGGTCGGATGTTGCAACAACAACTGCATCAATCGATTTTCCCATTTCATCATACATCTTACGCCAGTCCCAGTACCATTTTGCATCAGGATATTCTTCGAATACTTTGTTCTGCTTGCAGTAACCCCAGTCAACATCACATAAAGCGATGATATTTTCTGATTTCAGGTTCTTAAGGTTAGCATTACCCATACCACCAACACCAATACCGGCAATGTTCAACTTGTCACTCGGAGCTTTGTGCCCGAGTCCGCTAACTACTGTGTTGGGCAGAATAGTCAACCCTGCAGCAATCGTACCGGTTGTTCCGATAAATGATCGCCTTGAAATTGATTTTGAGTTTTCTTTCATGTCAGGTAAAATTTGAATTTAGTTTTATAAATAATGATAATATTAAATCAAAGTTCTCTTATCCATATATTCCTGTATGCAACCGGATTACCATGATCCTGAAGAACAAGGCTTCCGGGCCCGTGCTTCCTGACAAAATATTCAGGTATGCCTATATATACTGTCGGTCCACGGAGGCTTACATTATTCTGTATAAGAACACCATTATGAAAGACAGTGATCCTGGGTGGTGTCAGATAGGTGATTGAGTCTATTCCGAAAGTAGGCGCCGTATATACAATATCATATGACTGCCATTCTCCGGGTTTCCGTGCAGCATTCACCAGAGGGGCATGCTGCTTGTAAAGGCTGCCTGCCTGGCCATGCCTGTATGTTCTGTTATTATAGCTGTCAAGAACCTGTACTTCATACTGTTCCTGCAGGAAGACACCGCTGTTTCCTCTGCCCTGGCTCTCACCCTGCACCTCAGATGGAGTTTTCCATTCAACGTGCAGCTGGCAGCTTGAGAATTTACGTTTGGTCTTGATCACACCTGATCCCTTTACACAAACAAGAGCACCATCCTGAATCAGCCATTTTGTAGGATTCCCCTTGCTGTCTTCCCATTCGTTATTGACATCAGTTCCATTGAAAAGAACAATAGCATCCGATGGCGGATCGCTATCCTTTATCCCGGGCTGTATTATCCTGACTTCAGGATCCCAAACCTCTGTCATTTCAGGCACAATCTTGTCGTTCGTAGGTTTCTGAACAGCCTGTTGAGCCCTTACAAAAAATTGCACCACCAACAACATTAAACTCATTGATAAAAATCTCTTCATAAAAATCTTCATTTAATTTGTTATAATAATTCGTTTCGATTTAAGCAGTAATATACACCTGCAATAATGCAGAATTATCTTAAGTAATCTTTCTAATCGATTTATAAAATTAATTTTTTTTCTCATTGTCAGGAGAATATATCATACAATAATTGTGAAAATTGCATTAATAATCAAAAAGGAATAAATTGCCACAAATATTTTCTATGGAAAAAAAGATTTTCCCTCTGGGTAACTACGAGTCAAACCGTCTGGTGAATATTATCAAGATAATTTTTGGGGCTGTATGTATTGCTGTAGCAGTATTCTGGCTGATATACAGTTTAAAATCACTGGAAAACCCGGTATCAATTTGGATTACAATAATTTTCCTGACAAGCTTTGGTATCTATCAGATCCTGGCCGGTTCAGGTAAAGCTGAAAGATATATTTCAATTGCAGATGACAGGATAACACTCAGGAAATACATATTAATCCCTTCGGTTGTTTTAGAAGCCGCAGAAACTGAAAGAATAGAATTCTATGCACTTAAAGTAAGATTCCTTTTAAAATCGGGCAAAGCTATAATCCTCAGGTTTGGTACAACATACTATGAATCAAACGAGAAGGTAATTGATGAAATATCTTATTATGCTGAAAAAAATAAAATTTTCACTCAGATAATTGAGGAAAAAATATAAGGCGTTGGATGCTGGACACTGGATGCTTGATGCATGGCGCAGCATGTTGGACGATAGAATGACGGGTTAAAAATATCTGAGAACGACCGGAATTTCAAAGAGACAGAATCTTATCCCAAAGTCCTCTGTCAACAGGTATTCCGTTCTCAAGATTTGATTTTCGGGTTTTAATAACATTTTCACCCGGGTACCTTACCTGAGATCCATCACCTGCCGGTTCAGATTTACCCAGGTCATCTAGAATTTCGTTTATGGTATTCTGTATCGATGGAAAATTATGCAGATTTCTGATATCGATAGCAATGAATACCTGCGATATACTTGTCTCCTTTTCACAATTCCCTATCTGGTGAGTTGACAAACCTCCCGACAAAGTAGCTGCAAGTATATCCAGAAGTATTGAAAGCCCGGCTCCTTTCCAGTAACCGATAGGTACAGGACGCATTGTCTCAAGAATCTCTGACGGATCATCAGTCAGTTCTCCTTTCGTATTGAAACCTCCCGGGAAAGGGAGCCTTTGACCATCTGAACTGAATGCTTCCATTTTACCATACGAAAATTGTGTCATGGCAAAATCAAGAACAACGGCTTCCGGATCATGAGGAACTGCTATTACAAATGGATTATTGCCGATCCTTGCATCCTTCCCTCCCCAGGCCGGCATATTGACACATGTATTTGCCCAGCCAATGAAAACATATCCTTTCCTGGCAGCCTGCCATCCATAAGTTCCACCACGCATCCAGTGATTGGTATTGGCAAGTGTAACCAGACCTATTCCATTCTCTTTTGCAAGTTCCATTGCTCTTTCTGCTGCAAATTCAGCATTAAGAGGTCCGGGACCAAGATTCCCCTGCCACTGTTCAATTGTGCCTGCCCGGTGAATAAGAGTCGGGGCAGCATCGGGATTGATATATCCTTCATCTATATATTTAACAAAACGGGGGAAACGATTAACTCCATGTGAATAAACACCTTCCAAACTATTAAGTGTAAATATCCCGGCACATTTTTCAGCCTTCCCATGCCTCATTCCATGTTTTATGAGAATCTGCTGGAAAATTGATCTCATTTCATTTTCCGGTATTCTTTTAATTTTGTTGTCTGCTGTCATCCATTTACATTTTACTGAATGTTACCGACTGAGAACCAGTGGTTTTAGTATTAATAAACCGGAGAACCACCCTGGTAACACCTTCAGGCCAGTAACGTTTAAGTCCCGAATCAGTCACCTCAATGAATTCAACTTCCGGAGATATCTTCTTCGGGTCATAACTCATTCGTAGCGTAAAACCATCACCATTAAAAATCAGCTCCCCGGGTTTTCCTTCCGATACCCTGCAACTGGTAATCAGATTTGAGCTTGTTGGGGCAGAAGTGATTGATGAAAGTTCATATTTATCACTTATAATGAAGTTCTTACCTATGTTAAGTGTATAGGTACGCACCCACGATTTAATATTTGCCGCAGGAAGGTAAGCTCCTGCAATATCTGCAGAGAAACTTACAGATTTTGAACTGGCAGAGAAAGAGGAGTTTTTGGCCTTGAATGCTGCTCCTTCTTTTTGTTCAACTCCGTTAATTACAGGAAGGTTATGGTAAGCTGATTGCATCGTCCATATTTCATATCTCTGCGGACCAAATGTTTTCGCAGTATATGTCTCCCTGCCAAGGTCAATAAGACAAGGTTTGCCATTGAAATACATTATGCACGAACCAACATCGTTGTGATTATGACTTTCAGCGTTAAAGCCTCCTTTTGCGCCAAAGAAGAAACCCTCATAACTGCCCTCCCGGTCACGGCCTCCGGCAATCTCTGTTTCAGGAAGCCAGAAATCAGGTACCAGCGCTTCTTCTGCTTCTGCCTTTGTTATTTCAGGAAGCAAAACAAGGTTTTCTATCTGGTCGCAGATCTTTCCTGAAAAAGGATTTTCACCCCATTTATTCAGTCGGGCAAGATAAGCACCGAATTTCTGCATCATCCTGTCATTTATTGATTTCCCATACAGATAAACGGTTGCAGGATTACCTCCGGTGGTGGCATCGGCATCGGCAAAATTAATGAAGTATGGGGCATGTATATTTACCCTTGGAAAATAGGTCCCTATTTTTATAATCAGTGGGTTGTCAAAAACATCAAATTTTCCTGCTGTTGCATCCTTCAGAAGTGCCAGGCTCTCATAGAGTATTGATCCGGCCACACCCCAGTAAGAGGGCCCCTCATCACATCCTCCGTCATCGGGATAGCCATTGAGAAATTTATCAAGTGAGTTAATGATCTTTGTAACCATTGCAACCTTCCTGGCCGGATCATCTTCGAGTATCATGAAGCAATTAAGCATGTTATAATTTACCCAGGGATTCCAGTTATTGACCCTGCCACCTGTAAAGCCCATATATCCAAAATCGCTTCTTTCAAAATATGGATTTACTGCTTTGGTCACGATAGCCTGCTTTAATCTTTGGGAAATAAGCGGATGTACCTTATCAAATTCATCCCTGAACAGATACCAGGTCCATGAAAGGTCACAAGCTATCTCTCCCACTCCCAGGTCGACTGTAGGCTCATTTATATCAGGTAGCCCTCCGGGTGCTTTCTGAAAATAGAGGTGAGCTGACCATCCCCACCAGGTCTGTTCACTGTAGTACCACACGGCATTTATAATCTGGTCAATAAACCTTCCCTTACCTTCAATAAGTTCACCCAACACAAGAGAATTGAGAGCCCTGCCGGGTTCTGCATAAACCTGCTGTCTTCGGTCTCCCGACCTTATAAACTCAAGATAGTCAGTAGCCTTAACAACCGGCCAGTCATAGTTGAGATACTCCTCTGCCTTCGAAATATAGGCAACCTTCATATTTGACGGTATCCTCTCCCAGAATTCACGGCTGTTATAATCAGGCAGCCTGTTCCATGATTTATCTGTAATCAGGGATTCAGAAAAATTAATAGCAGCTGCCTCCCTGCCAAGAATATTACGTTCCTTAATTTCTGGAATGGCAGCACTTGCCTGAACAGATGAATGAACCAGAGAAGCACATAAAAACAGCCAGATTTTCAGATATGTTTTCATCATAATTAATTTTTTTTTTAATTGAATGATAGAACCACACATGATTGACTTCGTCGAGCTCGCTTTGCTCGGTTGTAAATTATATTTTTATCTGTGTTTTTGATTGTTGTCAATCATGTGTGTTTCATAAGAATGGTTTTTATCAAATTTAAGTAAAATTATTATTAAGATAATTGTCGGCTGAGAGGTTAATAATTGCTTAATTTTGGAAAAGGAGAAAATGGCAATGATAAATCTTCACAGGAAATCAGGGCAGAAAACCGAGTGCCTTCTTTGTCCTCATAATTGCAAACTTGAAGAAGGCAAGAGCGGTATCTGCCGTGTAAGAAAGAATAAGGGTGGAGATATTGAGCTGCAGACTTATGGCATTCTGTCATCGTTATCGGCCGATCCAATTGAAAAAAAGCCCTTATATCACTTTTTCCCCGGATACAATATACTTTCTGCCGGCTCATATGGCTGCAACATGAGGTGTGATTTCTGTCAGAATCATAATATTTCACAATGTGGATATGAATCCGGGAAAAATGAAAACATTATTTCACCTAAATCACTGGTAGATAGAGCTCTGAAGACAAACAGGAATATTGGGCTGGCATTTACATATAATGAACCTGTTGTTTGGTTTGAATATATGAGAGATGTGGCACTGCTTGCAAAGAGCAACAATATGTTCACCGTTATGGTCAGCAACGGATATGTTAATAATGAACCACTTTCTGAGATTCTTGAGTTTATTGATGCATTCAATATTGATCTTAAAGCGTTCAGCGATACTTTTTACAGAAAACTTACAGGAGCGGGCATCGAACCGGTAAAAAACACATTGAGAAGAATAGCATCTTCAGGAAAACACCTGGAGATTACCACACTGATTATCCCAGGACAAAACGATAGTGTCGATGAGATGGGCAGGGAGGCTGAATGGATAGCAGGCGAGCTTGGTAAACATATTCCGCTTCATCTTAGCAGATATTTCCCGATGTTCAGGCGAAATAATCCTTCAACTCCTGACGATACCCTTTTAAGGCTTTATCATAAAGCTTCAGAAAAGCTTGATTATGTGTATACTGGCAATGTAAGGACAGACTACGGACAGGATACTAAATGTCCTCGATGTGGACTGAATGTGACGTTGAGATCAGGATATAGCACAGAGCTGCTGAATCTTGATGAAAATGGCAGATGCCTTGGTTGTGGCAACCTGATTTACCACTGCTTCTCTATTTCTTCTTCTTAGGTACTGACAATATACTTAGCCGTGTAAACAGCTTATCCACTCCGTTAGTAAGATCCTTGCTGACAGACTGATAATATGCTCTTACAATTTTAGGATTATCCTTTCCATCGGGATTATTAACTCTGGCAATCAGATCATTGCGAAGACTTACGGCATCATTTATAATTACAGATACTTCTTCTGTTTTGTGATCGGGATGAATTCCCTGATATACAAAACAATCAGAGATGACTTCATAGATAAGGTAATCAATATCTTTTTTCAGGTCACGAACGCTTGGCATTTGGTTCTGTTTTTATTTATTTAGGACACAAAGATAGTAAATCCCCCGTTATTTACCCTTAAATCTGATTATCTTCGCCTGTGGTTTTGAGGTATAAAAAAAATGTATGCCATAATTGATATTGAGACAACCGGAGGGAGTCCAAGACTTGAAAAGATTACCGAAATAGCCATCTATCTGCACGACGGGGAAAAGATCACTGATGAATATGTAACACTCGTCAATCCTGAAAGAAACATACCTTATTTTATTACCAGTCTCACAGGCATTACAAATGAGATGGTTGAAAATGCTCCCCGCTTCTTCGAAATAGCCAAAAAAGTAGTGGAAATGACTGAAGGCAGGACATTTGTAGCTCATAATGCAAGGTTTGACTATTCTTTTATGAGACAGGAGTTCAAATCGCTGGGATTCAACTTCAAACGAAATCTTCTTGATACGGTTACCCTGAGCAGGAAACTGATACCGGGACACAGGTCATACAGCCTGGGTGATATCTGCAAGGATCTTAACATATCCATAAACGGCAGGCATAGGGCTGCAGGCGATGCTATGGCTACTGTGAAACTTTTTGAGCTCCTGATGAAAAAGGACATGGAGATTAACAAGGGAAAACAGGCTATTATCAAAAATACAAGGATTTCAAAACTCAATCCAAAACTTGATATTAAAAAAATTGAGGATATACCTGAGGAACCCGGTGTATACTATTTTTACAATGAAGCCGGAGACCTTATATATATCGGTAAAAGTCGTAACCTGCAGCAAAGAATTAACACTCATCTGTCAAACAATACAACTAACCGGGCTATGGAAATGCGCGACCAGATAGCTGATATTGACTGGGAAACAACCGGCAGCGAACTCATCGCTCTTCTTAAGGAATCATTTGAGATAAAAGCAAATAAGCCGTTATATAACAGAGCACAGAGGAGAACAAGCTTTCAGTGGGGAATTTTCAGCTTTGAAGATGAAAACGGCTTTATAAACTATAGTTACGGCTCCCTGAAAACTGAAGATTCTCCGGTATCTGTATTTACAAGCAGGGAAAGAGCAAGAGGCAAGCTGGAATCAATGGTGGAGAAGTACTTTCTTTGTCAGAAACTTTGCGGACTTTATGAAACTTCGGGAGCCTGTTTTCACCACCAGGTAGGTATCTGCAAGGGTGCCTGCTGCGGCAAAGAACCTTCTAAGGATTATAATGAAAGGGCATTAAAAGCAGCAGATGAATTTGTTTTCTCAACCAGAAATTTTTTTATAATTGATAAAGGCAGAAGCGATGAAGAGAGGTGTGCCGTTAAAATATCGAATGGTAAATATTCAGGATTCGGCTATTTTAATATTAATGATATGGGATTCGGACTTGCCGTTGTTCATGAGTGTATAAAACCATCTGGTGATAACCGCGATATACAGGTTATCTTAAAACAGTACCTGAAGTCAAACAGGGTTGAAAAGATAACAGAATTCTGAATGAGAAATCTTTTTGATACATTTGGTATATAACTAATGATTTCACTATATGGCAGTTTTCACCAGAACAACTAAAAACCTGATTGTCAGAATCGATGAATTCTTTGACAATATCGAACTCGGGTTGCTGGTATTCAGGGAGGCCTTAAAGGCTTACCTCAACAAAGACTTTGAGTCATTTGAAAGACATCTTATTAAAGTGGATACACTTGAAAACAGCGCTGACAGACTCCAGCGGGAGATAGAGAATGAGATGATAACTCATTCTATACTTCCACAGCACAGGGAAGAGGTGGTTAAACTTATTGATGTGCTTGATGAGATTATTGACTCAGTAAAAAGTTCTCTCAATGAGCTTGATATTGAAAGACCTGAAATACCGGTTTCACTAAATAAGATTCTTATTAGCCTTTCAGAGACATCAGCCAATACTGCTGAAGAACTGGTTCCTGCCGCAAGAGCATACTTCAGAGCTCCTTACACAGTAAGGGAAAAGCTTCTGAGAGTCTATTATTTTGAATCTGAAACAGATAACCTGGCAATCAGCATAAAGAAAACCATTTTCAGAGAGATGAACGAGATTGATCTCGCACATAAGAACCAGCTAAGATATATGATCAGCCATATTGAAAATATTTCCGACCTGGCTCAGAAGGCAGCAGATATGTTGTCGGGAATGGCAATAAAGATGCTAATATGAGGCGTAGGGCAAAGGCGCAAAGGCGCAAAGGCGCAAGGGCTTAGAAGGTGGAGTTAAAGACTATATAACTGATGATACTATTCTTTCTTACAAGCGGACTTTTCCTGGGATGGTCACTTGGGGCTAATGACGCCTCCAATGTATTTGGCTCGGCTGTAGGGTCAAAGATGGTTTCATTCAGAAAAGCTGCCATAATTGCATCGATAGCGGTGATTCTTGGTGCTGTTATTCAGGGCTCCGGAGCTTCTCATACCCTGGGACAGCTTGGATCGGTTAATGCTATTGGAGGAGCATTTACTCTTGCACTGGCTGCAGCTGTCACAGTCTATATCATGACAAAATTCTCCCTGCCCGTATCTACCACACAGGCTATTGTAGGAGCTATAATAGGATGGAACTTTTTTACCGGCAACAAGACTGACACAGGGACTCTTACAAAAATTGTCGCTACCTGGGTCACAGGTCCGGTGCTGGGAGCTATCTTTGCTATCCTCCTTTTCATGATTATAATTAAGGTCAAGAAAACCAGCAAAATACACTTGTTTCGCTTTGAATCATACATTAAGAAAGGACTAATTGTTGTCGGTGCATTCGGTGCATATAGCCTCGGTGCTAATAATATTGCCAATGTAATGGGTATATTCCTTCCCTCATTCAGTCTTGATACACTTAATTTTGGAATCTTTTCCCTCTCATCTGGACAGCAGCTGTTCCTGCTCGGTGGACTTGCTATCGCCTTTGGAATTATTACTTTCTCTAAAAAGGTAATGGATACCGTTGGTGGTAATATCCTGGAACTGAATCCCGAAGGAGCTATGGTCGTTGTAATGGCACAATCACTTGTATTGTTCATCTTCTCATCAAGCGGACTTTCTTCCTTCTCCCAGAGTATAGGCCTCCCTCCCATTCCAATGGTTCCTGTATCGAGCTCACAGGTTATTGTTGGCTGCATTTTAGGTATCGGGATTTACAAGGGTGCCAGGAATATCAATTTCAGGCTGCTGGGTGAAATTGCTGTCGGATGGCTGAGCACACCCCTAATATCCGGCCTTCTTGCATTTTTTTCACTTTTTTTTATGAAAAATATCTTTGGACTTGATATAGGTTACAAGATCGATGAAAACAGTAAGATGCCAGAAATTCCATCAATGACTGACAGCGGAAATATTTCGGTTATATTCAAATATCTTCTTCTCGGGATTGTTGCATCCGGACTTATTGCAATTCTTATTTACTATCTTCTTGAAAGAAAAAAGAAAAGGGAATTTCTGCTATCGGAGAAGAGATTCTGGAAAAACATGAAGTAGAGGGTGTCTCATAAGTATTTCTTAGACGCCCTCTGTATATTAATTTTTTACAGGCAGAAAAGAATAGTTCTTACCATAATACATCATCTGTCCAAGGAAATCATCAGTGTATTCTACCCTAACGTCGGTTAAAATGCCATCTGAACCGTAAACCGGTATCAGTAACGGGTTAATAAATCCGGTATATGGAGCAAGGTTCAGTTTAGCATACCTGTCAAGCATCTCGGCATGTAATATCTGGTCGATCTTTACTCCGTAATCCTCAATTAGTTTCTTTCCAGCGTCAAAGTCACCCTCTGATTTTATTCTCTGTATCTCCTTTAACAAATCACCAAAAAGCAACCTTAGTTTCTGATAATCATTGATTTTTACGTATGTCTTTCCATCACGGATGACCATTTCAACAACATTATCTGCCCTGCCTTTCTCAAAAACCCAGTGCGATATCATCGACCTGCAGCGCATATGGGCCTGTTCAATATCTTTGCCTGGCTTTATCCTGACTATCTGTGTAAGAAGTCCATTACGCAGGTAACCATCATATGCCGCCTCACCTGCTTCCATTTCCGGAAACAACCCCAATTCTTTCATCTTATTATCTGTCATATAATATAAAGCAAACAGGTCAGCACGTGCCTCCTCAAGTGGAGAAGCATAATTCTTCAGAGCACCCGGATCAGTCCCCTCTGCAAGCTTTCCGCTGGCATGTCCCACGCATTCATGAAGATCGGTATGCAAGGCATCTGCAACTGTTCCGTATTTCTTAACTCTTGCCACTTCATTCTGATCGTAAGCGAATTCTTCAAGAAAACCATTTCCCTGAGAAGCTATATCATAAGCATTTGAAATATTGGCAAGGGTAACAGACTTTGAACCAACTTCCTTCCTTATCCAGTCAGCATTCGGAAGATTTATTCCAAGCGGTGAGGCAGGATAGCAATCACCTCCAAGCATAGCAATATTGATAACCTTGGCAGCTACACCTGTGACTTTCTCTTTTTTGTATTGCTGCTGGATTGGAGAGTTATCTTCAAACCACTGGGCATTTGATGTAATTATAGCAGTTCTTTTTGAAGCCTCTACATCAGTATAATCTACTATAGCCTCCCATGTAGCTTTCATTCCCAATGGATCCTCATAATTCTCAATAAATCCGTTAATATAGTCAACCATTGAACCTGTATTGCCGGCCCATGCAACATTATATTCATCCCATTTTCGCAGGTCTCCGGTTTTGTAGTATTCAATCAGTAATCCTAATTCATGCTTCTGCATCTCATTTTCTGCAACCGAAGCTGCCTTGCCGAGCCAGTTAATAATTGTATCTATTGCGGTACCATACCTGCCACCAGACTTATAAGTATCTTCCACTACCTTCCCATTCACTTTAATGACTTTTGAATTTAGCCCCAGTGAAACAGGCCTGGGATCTTTTAAATCGACTTTGGACTTGTAGTAAGCTTCTACTTCCTTTTGAGTAACTCCTTCATAAAAATTGCTTGCAGATTCTGTAACCATATCAGTTCCTTCCCTCTGGTCTACTTTCTTGCAAAAAATGGTTTCATCGAAAATAACAGGTGTAATAATTGACAGTAGCTGGTCAGCATTCATTTCTTTGGAGAGCGGCAGTTCTGATTGCTCAGAGCCCTTCACAAGTGACTCAAAATATGACTGTTGAAATCCGGGTCTAAATTTATCGCTTGAATAATGATGATGGATCCCATTTGCAAAAAATACCCTTTTGGCATATACAAGGAACTCCTTGTATTCATCACTGTTTTTATCATCAGGATAGGTATCAATAACGGCCTCAAGGGTTTTTCTGATCAGCAGGTTATACCTGAAATTCTGATCCCAGAGAATATCCCTTCCTGCGAGAGCAGCCTGGCTCAGATAATATATATACTCCTTCTGCTTTAATGAGAGTGATTCGAAAGCAGGAAGCTTGTATTTAAGTATCCTGATATCTTCGAATTGCTCAACAAAGTATTTGAAGTCATCTTTCACTTCATTTTCAGGACCAGTTGCATTTTTGCATCCAATATTAAGGTTCAGAATCATAAATAGAATAATAAAAATTTTGGCAGAATGTTTCATCGGATATAATGTTTTATTAACTGCAAATTTCGCAAAGATTTTCTGCAATGTTGGCAATGAAACGAAAAATTATCTCATTTCGTTGCTTACTTTGATTTTCATGGCGTACTTTGCATTTAAATGTTACCGAAACATGAATGTAATTGTTGGAAAACTAAGGGATGAATTAATAAGGAATGCCAATCCAATAACAAAGGAAGCCGGTGAACGATTTTTCAGGGAAAAGGTTAATTTATATGGTCTTAAAGCAGCTCAGATAAAAAATATTAGTAATGCACATTATAAGGCAATTGCGGATAAGAGCAAGGAAAACATCTTCGCCTTGTGTGAAGAGCTTTTCAGATCGGGGATTATGGAGGAGTCATTGGTAGCATGCACCTGGTCATACAATATCAGAAAACAATTTAACTCATCTGATTTTCAGCTATTTGAAGAATGGGTAAATAATTATGTAAATAACTGGGCAACATGCGATACTCTATGCAATCATACTGTTGGCACATTTATCGAAATGTATCCGGATTACATTGAAAGTCTGAAGAGATGGGCCCATTCCAGAAACAGATGGATGAAAAGAGCTTCAGCTGTATCATTAATTGTCCCTGCAAAAAAAGGTATGTTCCTGAATGATATTTTTGAAATAGCTGACATCTTGCATTCCGACAGTGATGATATGGTTCAGAAGGGTTATGGATGGATGCTGAAGGTTGCCAGCCAGGCACACCAGAAAGATGTCTTTGATTATGTGATGAAGAAGAAAGCTACAATGCCCAGAACTGCACTCAGGTATGCCATTGAAAAAATGCCTCCTGAATTGAGAGCAAGGGCAATGGCCAGATAGAGATTAGTTATGTTTACCAGTGAATTTATATTATAATGAAAAAAACAATTTTAACATCGGCATTACTGTTAATTGCCATATTCATACACTCGCAGGACAGGGTTACGGGCCATGATTTTGCAACACGATCAGAAGTAATAGCACGGAATGGAATGGCAGCGACAAGTCATCCGCTTGCCACCCAGGCAGCTCTGGATATTCTTAAGAAAGGGGGAACCGCAATTGATGCAGCTATTGCTGCCGATGCCGTACTTGGAGTTGTTGAACCAACCGGATCCGGAATCGGAGGTGACATATTTGCAATTATCTGGAGTGCTGAAAAAGGCAAGCTTTATGGATTAAATGGCAGCGGACGTTCACCAAGATCGCTCAAACTTGAATATTTCAGGGAGAACGGATATGAATTTATTCCATCATACGGGCCTCTGCCTGTATCAGTACCCGGCTGTGTGGACGGATGGTTTGAAATGCTTGGGATGTTTGGCAAACTGCCAATTAAAGATATCCTTCAGCCAGCAATTTCGTATGCAAGGGATGGCTTCCCCGTGACTGAAGTAATTGCTTATTACCTTGGAAGAAATACTGCTGCACTTAAGGAATATCCTAACATAAGGGAGGTATATATGCCGGGAGGAAAATCTCCGGAGAAAGGTGAAATTTTTAAAAATCCTCTCCTTGCAAATACTCTTGAAAAAATTGTCAAAGGAGGGAGAAATGAGTTTTATCGCGGTAGTATAGCACGCGATATTGATGCTTTTATGAAAAAGAACGGAGGATTCCTGTCCTATGATGATCTTTCCAGGCACCATTCAGAGTGGATAGAGCCTGTAAGCACATCATACAGAGGCTATGACGTATGGGAGCTTCCTCCCAACGGGCAGGGAATTGCAGCTCTTCAGATGCTTAATATACTTGAAGGATATAATATTGCCGGCATGGGATACGGTTCCGTAGAATATATACATCTTTTCACTGAAGCTAAAAAACTTGCTTTCGAAGACAGAGCAAAGTATTATGCTGATCCTTTATTCAGTAATGTTCCGGTCTCTCAACTGATCTCAAAAAAGTATGCCGCTGAAAGAAGAAAGCTGATTGACAGGGAGAAAGCGGCAAAGATCTATGATACCGGAAAAATAGAGGCCGGAAATACCATTTATCTTACAGTAGCAGATAAATTCGGGAATATGGTATCTCTTATTCAAAGCAATTACAGGGGAATGGGTTCCGGAATGTGTCCTACCGGTCTGGGATTTGTTCTTCAGGACAGAGGTGAAATGTTTACACTGGAGGAAGGACATGCAAATGTTTATGCCCCGGGAAAAAGACCATTCCATACTATTATACCTGCCTTTATTACAAAAAACGGAATACCCTGGATATCCTTTGGGGTCATGGGCGGTGACATGCAACCACAGGGACATGTACAAATTGTTGTCAACCTGATAGATTTTAAGATGAATCTCCAGGAGGCCGGTGATGCACCAAGGATTTACCATACAGGTTCATCAGAACCAACCGGTCAGCAAATGACAGACGGAGGGATTCTTCACCTGGAAAGCGGAATCCGGACAGAAGTTCTCCAGAAGCTTATGAGTATGGGGCATGTTATCCAATGGAATTTAGGGGGTTACGGAGGCTACCAGGCTATCATGTGGGACTCAAGGAATAAGGTTTACTACGGAGCTTCCGAGTCACGTAAAGATGGTCAGGCTGCAGGGTATTAAATAGAAGGTGCAACGGCGCAACGGCACAACGACACAATGATCATACTCTCTATTTTTTCAATTCATTTAAAATCTCGATGGCTTTGGCTTTTGCCGTTTCGTAACTGGTGCAAACCAGGTCACCAGGGATAAAGTGCTCAATATCAGACTTTTTTAACTCCTCGCAGACAGCAGGTTGAACACCTGAAAGAATTACCCTTACCTTATAATTATTGAGGGTTTTCAATACTTCTTTAAAATTGTGCATCCCTGTGGCATCAATGAAGGGAACATTTCTCATCCTCAGCACCATAACCTTCGACCTGATACCAACCTCCTTGAGGACTTCCTTGTATTTATTTGCAGCACCGAAGAAGAAGGGACCATTAATCTCATACACCGACATGCCTTCCGGAAGTGATACATAATCCTCAATATTGTCCATGTCTGTTTCGAGGGCATAAACTTCACCAATTTTAGCCATACGCTGCATGAAGAGCAATGAAGCGAGAATCATCCCTACTTCAATGGCGACAGTAAGGTCAGCAAATACAGTAAGAAAGAAGGTGACGAGGAGTACAAGCACATCGTATTTTGATCCTTTTACTATCGATATAAACGACCTCCACTCACTCATATTATAAGCAACCACTATCAGGATGCCAGCAAGACAAGACAAAGGTATCATGGCTGCATATTTTCCAAAGAAGAGCATAATCAGCAGCAGGGTAACTGCATGAACCATTCCGGCTATTGGAGTTCTGGCACCGTTCTTCACATTTGTTGCGGTACGCGCTATTGCCCCTGTTGCGGGAATTCCTCCAAAGATACCCGAAGCAATATTTGCTATTCCCTGTGCAATCAGCTCAGTATTTGATCGATGGGTACTGCTGATCATCCCGTCAGAAACAACGGCAGAAAGAAGCGATTCAATAGCGCCAAGAATTGCAATGGTGATAGCAGGTCTTATATACACCGCAATTCCAGACAGAGTTAAAGTTGAGAAATTTCCAATGTGAATTGATGTCGGGATATCTCCATAAACACTCTCTATGGTCTGAACCGGAAGGTTAAAGAAAGCGACCAGCAGTGTCATCAGCACAATTGATATAAAAGCGCCGGGGATCTTTTTAATGAACCTTTTTGAGTAAACACCTATCAAAATTGTAATTCCTGCAATCCCGACAGAATAGATATTAGTTTTATCTATATTTGCGAAATATTCAATCCATTTTTCTGAAAATCCGGCAGGCAGTTTTGATAATTCAAGTCCCAGAAAATCATTTATCTGCGAGGTAAATATTATAACTGCTATCCCGCTTGTAAATCCTGTAACAAGGGGAATTGGTATGAACTTGATAAGAGTACCAAGCCTGAACAGACCAAATAATATCAGGATGATTCCGGCAAGGATGGTTGAAATAATTAGTCCCTGTATCCCATAAACCTGAACAATGCCTACAACAATGACCACGAATGCACCTGTTGGACCTCCGATCTGGACACGGCTGCCACCAAGAAAGGATATTATAAATCCTGCTATGATAGCTGTAACAAGACCCTTATCCGGACTTACACCTGAGGCGATTGCAAAAGCAATGGCCAGAGGAAGTGCAAGTACACCAACTATTATCCCTGAGAATATATCAGCCTGGATCTGTTCGCGGCTATAACCAACTCTTTTATAAAGTGAAAAGGTCTTGGGAAGAAATAGAGGCTCCATTATCTTTTATCGTAATGGACGCAAATGTATAAAATTTAGCTAAATGAAGAAATTTGTTCGTTGCTGAATGCTGGTTGCGGCTTGCGGTTTAGTCAAAGCCAGTTCAAATGCATTTCAATAAATATCTAATTCCGTATAGCTATTCAAACCTTTAAAATTTTAGCACAAATCAAACAAAGGAATAAATAAAAAGATAAGAAAAATTAATATAACCAGCAACCAGCACCGAGCAACTATCCTGATTCAGGAATCTCTCTTCTTTATCATGTTTTCTTGCTTTGTTCTAAAAAAATTCTTAATTTTTCATATTAAAACTTATTGAAATCTAAGTAGATAATCTGAAGCTGTATATTTTACCTGATAAAATACCATACTTATGGCTGCTACAAATGGACTATTAATTCAGAAAGTATTTCAGGAAATGCTGAAATACAAGCCCTCAATGCAGAAAATGCTTATTGCGGATGATGACGAGGAGGAAGAGACGAATGATCCCCGCCTTCTGGGCGATCTGATAATCAGGAATTTCCCGTGGCCGATCGGAGTTGAACTGCGGAGGCTCTTTTCAGCTTCAACCCGTCAGCTGGACAGGATGAGGCTGGACCAGATCTTCAAGACTATTGAAAGGACTATGCAGTTCATAAGTTTCCTTATGATCTGTCAACTGTGGAAAGATACAAAGGAGAAGAATCTTCTACTTCCCGATGGCTTCAGAAAAGAGTTCGGCGAGAGGATAATGGTTTTAAGCATGGGCAACTATACCTGGCTCATCAGGGCAATAGGAACGCTGATGAAGGAGAAGAATCTGCCATGGTTTATGACTGAAATGGCTGACAACTTCGATAAGAAGTTCTATGCTGCTCTGGATTTCTGGGTGCCGGAGCGCAATGAGATAGGCCATTACCAGATAAATCTTACCAATGAGGAAATTGAAAAACGATGTGTCGAATATGAGGAGAAGCTATCGCTGATTCTTGAGAAACTGGCCTTTATAGCCAAGTACAAATTGGTTTCGGTACGTGAGATAAAAGTAATACATCCCAAGAACCAGGAGGCCAAATTCAACCATTTAATCGATGTCCTTAACAGCTCTGATTCAGGTTTCAAGGCACAGGAGCTTGAAGAGACCAAGTTTGCTGAAAGCAGTTCTGTATTGCTGATGAAATCACTAAAAACCATCGATGAATATCTTAACCTCTCCCCTCTTGTTATAGATACCAATTCAGAGGTAATTGACGATAAGGAGAAGTTCGATATTAAAAAAGATATATTCATGTACACCAAGTTCCGCGGCGATCAGATCATGTATATCGGAACAGAGGTCACTGAGAAATGCGATCTGAGAACTCTTCACAACTATGCCAACCTTGTCGCACAGTTTAAGGATATGCTGGCGACAATTGCAGGAGTTTAGTGTTGCAGGTTACTTGATGCTGGTTACTTGATGCTGGTTGCTTGATGCTGGTTGCTTGATGCTGGTTAAATTTTTGACGAACCAGCAACCAGCAACATTAATTTAAAGACCGAAAGTTCATACGAAAAACTGAAATTTATTTAAGTTAACCTTAAACACCATGACCTCCCCCTTCAAATTCCTCGACAGCTACACCAAAGACGATCGTGAAATATTCTTTGGACGTGAAAGAGAGATTGAAGAACTCTATCACAGAGTTTTCGAGAGCAAAATCATGCTTGTTTACGGAGTATCTGGTACTGGAAAGTCTTCACTGATTCATTGCGGACTTGCAAACAAGTTCTCAGAGACCGACTGGCTGCCACTCGTAATACGCAGAGGAACAAATATGATTGATAGTTTTGCTGCAGATATCAGTTCGGCTTCCTTAACTGAGCAACAAAGCAAATTTAATAATCCGGGCGATTTTAAAAAGGGTGTTAGGTCTTTATATCTCGATCACTATAAACCAGTGTTTTTCATTTTTGACCAGTTTGAGGAGCTCTTCATTTTCGGGGATAAAGAAGAGCGACGAACATTCATTCAGATTGTTAAATTATTAACAGAGTCCGACCTCCAATGCCGTTTCATCTTTATCATGCGGGAAGAGTATATGGCAAACATTTCAGAATTTGAAAAATACATACATACAATCTTCTCAAACCGGGTTCGTATAGAGAAAATGTCGCACATGAATGCCATAGATGCAATCAAAGGACCTTGCAAAGTATTTAATATCAGTCTTGAAGAAGGATTTCCAGAAACACTTCTTGAAAAGCTCAGTCCTGGCAGTGAGGATGTTGAGCTTACATACCTGCAGGTTTTTCTTGATAAGGTATTCCGACTGGCATCTAATGAGAATAATATAGATGATAAAAAGAATCTTTCATTTACTCTGCCATTATTACAGAGAATAGGAAATGTATCAGACCTTCTGGGAAGTTTTCTCGATGATCAGATCACGCTAATGGAGGATCCTGATTCAGCAATGACTGTCCTGAAAGCATTTGTTTCCGGCAAAGGAACGAAACGCCCTGCAAATGAGCAGGAGGTTATTGATAATGTCCGGTCATTCGGAAAAGAAATACCTCATGGAACAGTGAAAGAGCTGATAGTTTCTTTCGTAAAGCTCAGGGTTTTAAGGGATAAGGATGATAATGGCAGATATGAACTGAGACATGATGCTCTTGCAGAAAAAGTATATGAAAAATTTTCGACTGCAGAGAAGGAACTTCTTGAGATAAGGCAGTTCATCGATAATGCTTACCAGACTTTTTTAAAGCGCGGGTTACTGCTCAGTAATGATGATCTTACATATATCTCCAACAAGGATTCATTATTGAACCTTAATCCTGAATTGTACAGTTTCCTGGACGATAGCAGGAAACATATACGTGCAAAGATTAAAACAGTAAGAACGCTCATTTTTGTTTCTGCACTTTCATTTTTGGTACTTCTTGCTATTTTAATATATTTTGCTTTTAGCCGAATAATAAACGTTAAAGCCAACTATGATGCAATTAAATCAATAACCCAGGTTGTTGATCCCAAGGACAGAA
Organism: Bacteroidales bacterium; assembly: GCA_035531395.1. Lineage (GTDB taxonomy): Bacteria > Bacteroidota > Bacteroidia > Bacteroidales > VadinHA17 > LD21. The sequence continues at coordinate 267,834 of DATKTA010000025.1, read as the reverse complement.
TCAAACTGGCCTTTTCAGCCTGGAACAGTAGTCCTGATGTGATTCCGAAAGAAGCATTAATCAAAGCTTTTAACAATATTTTAAACTCTGAAATTAAGGACTCCGTATGGAATAAAATCTCAAAAGAACTAACTATTTCCTTCGAAGCCTCTCCTGCTGCAATTGATTATGCTTGCTGCTCAAGAGATAATAGTTTTATTTACGGATTTTCTGATTCCCTGGTACTTGTATGGAGTACGAAAGGACAACTTATTAATACATTTACTTCTAATCATTCCCCTATTATTGATATAAAGATGAACAGAGACAATAAGTATATTGGGACAGTAAGCTGTGATAGTATTCTGGAAATACGGAATATCAGGGGAGAGCTTCAGTTTGAAAGGAAGATATCTTTTAATGATCTGAATACCAGGCAAATATTTAGGTTTACCCAAAATGATATGATAATTTGCCTGTCTCCTAAGCAGGATGCAGTATTATTAGATTATAATGGGCATCTGATACAAACATTCAACAAACATAAAGAGAAAGTCAACTCAGTTGATATTTCAGAAAATAGTAACTTCATTGCTACAGCCTCATCAGATAAAACAATTAATATATGGTATTTAAATCATGTCAAAAACAGATATGATTTCTACAACACACTTGATAATCATACCGATACAGTCTGGAGTGCAACATTCTCAGCTGCCGGAACAAGTATTCTGTCAGCCTCGGCCGATGGCACTATAAAAGTCCGTTCAATTAATAATGATTACCTGGCCGATCCCCGGTTCCCGGATAATTTAAAGTATTGTGATGCAATTTTTTCAGACCAGGAAAAAGGTATTATTGCATCACTATATTTATTTGATAACAACAAGCAAGAAATAATATATACCGCCATAAACTACAATAATCCATCAATAACTCTCAGACCAGCAAACACCTTGTCAGATCAGAGAAATTATTACGTTTTTAATAGCTTCGAATGCATCTCATTTTCCTCCAATGAAGACTATTTCATTTATTCTGAGGGTGGATCGAGTTATATCTCGGATAACAGACTAACATTGGAAAAGAACAAAGCAAATATTACTGCAAATCATAATTTACTGACTTTGAAGGGAGTTAAACCTTTCTTCACGTCAGATAGTAAATATGCCATAGTTGTAGATAGTAATTGTCTGAGAGCTTATTTTATTGATCTTGAAACAATTTTGAAGTCCCTTAGGAAGGAAGAATTGTTAATTTATTAAGGTCCGGAGATCCCTTCCAGATCAAATAGGTCAATATTTCCAGTTTGCCATGGAGTTGAGGTGTAGTCTGCTTCCATAATTACTCTGAAGGCATCATCAAAAACATATACAATTGTCATAAATACAAATAAAAAAATCATGGGGATCACAATTGCCCTGTAAAAGATTTTCCTATCAAGTACAGTCCAGTTGATATAATTCGAATTTGGCAGCGTGAAAACCATTGCCAGAACTGAGATCAGAAACAATAAGCTTCCCGAATAACCCAGGATATTACCAAGGAGATCAGACCAGTGCTGAAACCTGAATAGAAATCCAGAAAGAAAAAGTGCCGCTACGAAACAGGACAAAGCACCAAACCAGCGAAGGAAACTGTCATGCCGGAATGTAAACTGAAACCTGACTGAATTTACCAATGAAGAAACAGCTACAAGAACAACGCTTATGGTTATTATGACTCCAGAAAGTGGCCAGTGATATCTTTTAAAAATTATTCCTGCTGAAAAAGCAAGAATTAACATTACAGGCCAGTTATAAAACTTTCTTGCCATATAGTATATTATTCCAACATCAACTAAAAATGCAAGGGCTGGGAAAATGAGCAAATAAGGATTACTCTCTGAATCTCCTGCTAAAAAAGTCATGAAAATAAATACAGGAAGAAGACTCCAAAGGATAATTTTAAGATTCCTTTTTTTCTTTTTGTTTTCTGCGTTTATCATCTAGATCAAATATTCGAAAGAATAAAGGTATGTCAATTTGCACGTTTTCACAACTTTAAATTTTCATTTGTAATTTTCTGTTAGATAATCCACTTGTCAATCTCTGTATAAAATTGCTTTTCAATCACTTTTGGTATTGAGTTAAATATGTGTAAATTTATCTTATTCAATATATTTTATTAAGAAGGCTTTTAATATGAAATCCCCCTTCAAATTCCTTGACAGCTTTACCAAAGACGACCGTGATATTTTCTTCGGACGTGAAAGAGAGATCGAAGAGTTGTACCATAGAGTCTTCGAGAGCAAGATAATGCTGGTGTACGGGGTTTCCGGAACAGGCAAATCTTCGCTCATCCACTGCGGACTTGCAAACAAGTTTTCTGAAACCGACTGGCTGCCACTTGTCATTCGCAGGGGAGGTAATATGATTGAAAGTATGACAGCGGGAATCAGATCGGCATCTCTCACAGAACAGCAAAGCAAATTTAAAAATCCTGCTGATTTCAAAAAGGGTGTCAGATCATTATATCTTGATCATTATAAGCCAGTATTCTTCATCTTTGACCAATTTGAGGAGCTCTTCATTTTTGGGGATAAGGAGGAGCGCCGGACATTCATCCAGATTGTTAAATTATTAACAGAATCTGACCTCCAGTGCAGGTTCATATTTGTTATGCGTGAGGAGTATATGGCGAGTATCTCTGAATTCGAAAGGTTTATTCCTACTATCTTCTCCAACAGGGTACGCATAGAGAAAATGTCTCATATCAATGCATTCGCGGCAATTAATGGACCGTGCAAAGTATTTAATATCGGCCTTGAGGAGGGATTTGCTGAGACACTTCTTGAAAAATTAAGTCCGGGAAGCCAGGATGTAGAACTAACTTACCTTCAGGTTTACCTCGACAAGATCTTCAAACTGGCAATGAGTGAGTCTGAAACAACCAGAGACACTGAAACACTGTCATTCTCAATCCCTCTCCTTGATAAGATAGGCAATGTATCTGACCTTCTGGGGAGTTTCCTGGATGACCAGATCTCTCTTATGGATAATCCTGAAACCGCTCTTATGATCTTAAAATCAATGGTCTCAATTCAGGGTACCAAGCGTCAGCTCGATACAGATGAGATTGTGGAGAATCTGCAATCATTTGGAAAGAGTATAGATATGACCATGCTTCAGGAAATGCTTCAGATCTTTATCAACCTGCGCATTCTGAAGGAAAAAGATGAGAACGGGAAAATGGAGCTTAGACATGATGCACTGGCTGCCAAGATCTTTGAAAAATTTACACATACCGAGAAGGAACTATTAGAGGTAAGAAAATTTGTTGAAAATGCTCTGTATAATTTCGAAAAACGTGGCATCTTATTAAGCAAACAGGATCTTGAATACCTTGCTGATTATGAAAATAAACTAATGCTCCCTGTAAACCTCCAGGAATTTATTAATCAGAGTAAGCAAAAACTTGAAGCAAGCAAAAAGGCCCTGAAGAGAATGACGAGAGTTTCTACTGTAATCTTTCTTATTATCCTTGGTGTAGTACTTAGGTTTTATATAAGTACACAATTGGATACAAATCCTAAAAATATGTTTGCTTCTGCGATTATGGAATCAGCAGCTGATCCGGTAAAAGGATTAATAGAGGAACTTAAAATCTGGGAACTGGACTCAACCTCAACTCAATTGTATAAGTTAATCCTTAGAGATTTTAACAGAGTTGCCTCTGCAAACGCAGATACATCTGATTCAGCTTTTCAGCTTCAGGAATACCTGAAACCTGTAACACTCGAGTCGCAAATAAGGAATGCAGAAATCAGCAAAACCGATCAATTTATTTTTGGGTGGCTGGATAACCAAAAGGTATTTATCTATGAAACTACTTCAGGCAAGATATTACTTGTAAATGGAGAAGGTTTTATTAAACATCTTGAAATTTCAGAAAGCACAAGAAGTATTGCAATGATATACCTTAATAACTCCGGATCAGTCTACAGTTTTTCTGGTGATAAATATTTTAATTTTGAAACTACTTCAGGCAGATTCATTGATGGTAAAATGATGGCCTTCTTTCCATCAGACAATGAATATTTTGCAGTTGTGAAAGATAAAAAAGTATTAATTCATGATAAATCAGGCAGAATTATTTATGAACTTCAAGGACATACAGAAAATATAAACTCTATTGACATTTCTCCCGATGGAAGGTTTATTGTTACGGTTTCAGATGACAAACATGGGTTAATATGGAATTATAATCCGGAAATAGAAGAATACAGTGTTTATGATTCTCTGGTAGGTCACAAAGACAAAATATGGTCAGGCAGGTTTAATAAAACCGGGAAATATATAATTACAGCATCAGCTGACAGTACAATAAAAATCTGGAATCTTAATGGAAATCAGATTAACCCGGGGATGTCGTTCCTTCTCGGAAGCGGACGTTGGAGGTTTAACAGTGGAGAACCTGATGAGGACAGGACAAATCAGCAGTATGCAGCATATTATGGAAAATTCAGTGATGCCTGCTTTAGTCCTGGGGAGTTTGAAATTATTGCTACATGTTATGCACAGGAAGTTGATTCTTCGTATGAAAGAGGAAGTGAACGCCAGAAGGTTTTATTCTATGATCAGACTGGTGGATTTAACAATGCATTTGGCAGGTCAGGGTTCATATCAGGATTCCCAGACAGTCTGATCCAGATGCAATTATCAGAAATTGTAATCAGTCCTGATGAGAAAGCAGCTGCAGCAGTTGGTAAAACGAATTCAGCAATATCTGTTTTTGCAGGATGGGGTGAAATAATTAAAAGTATAAGTGGCACTAATCCGATGTTTTCCAAAGATGGTAGAACATTGTACTGGACATCAGGTAAAGAAATTTCAAGAACACCAATTAATCCGAAAGAGATTAAGAGAATTTTGGAAGAATTTAATATTACAGGTTCAAATAATTCTGAAAAAAATGTCCGTTTGAAGATATGAACTACTCATTTTTAATACCATTCTTTTCTTCAATAGAATAGTCTTTCATTGTAAATCCATAGTTCGATAGTTTTTTTCTGGTATCATCGGGTGTCCATATAAGAGTATTTAATTCCGGAACGAGGTAGCGACTTATATACATAACAAATATGAAAGCCCATGGAATTATTATCTGGCGGATCTTCTTCTTATAAAAAGAATCCCAGTCGACGTAACCAGATGTATGCAATGTCGCCAGAACGTACAATGTTCCAAAAATAAGACCTCCGAAACCTGCAATAGTAAAAAATCCACCTAATGGCCAATGCTGTATTTTAAACAATTGTCCAAGATATGCTAATGAGATTATAATACTTCCGAAAAAGGCTGTATTTCTGAAATAAGTTACTCTGCCGGCAATGAAGAGACATTTAACACCGAACATAAAACTTCCGATACTGATAAAAAAAGAGGCATTTGATATTATTGCAGCGGAAAAAGGCCATCTGTTTCGCTTGAAGTAGATGCCAACTACAAGAATCAGGATAAAAACAACCATCGAGGTAAAAGATGAATCAGAATATATGAATAAATGCAGCATTGCAAATATTGTCAGTATAGATACAATTATTACAAGCAACCAGAACAAGAGAGTAGTTTCATCAAAATCAAAATAAATATAGATCATTAATCCAACAGCAAAAATCGGCAAAAAATATACCGAGTATTTTGCACATTTCCTTAACCATATTACATCATTATTTCTGATGGCAACAGATGAAATTATCAATAATATCGAAAAAATTAATAGAACTCCGGGTACTGCGATAACAGCTTCTATCTCTAAATTGATAACCAGTTTCAATCCTGTGAATAACAGTATAAGCGACAGTATAAGCATCACAAAAAAAGATATCAATATTTTTTTGTGGAGTAACTTATTTTCCATTGCATAAACAATTAATAACTTAAAATTAGGATAATTTCAAGCAAATTGCAATTTTTTGTTCAGGAGTCCTGATAGCTTTTGGATCAAAGTCCGTATTGATCTTATTATGAGTAATCCTGGACTTAAGTCCAGGGTTAGTAACAGCATATACCGGACCAGGCTTTAGCCCGAAACCTATATAACTTACTAATTGTGAACGGATTTATGTGAGTTTAGTTTTACCTGATCTGAATTCCTGCGTGAGTTGTTATTCTTCCATCTTTTTACTACTTTTACTATACTATTTTTATAACAATCAGGCATTCAGTTAATTAATCCTGCATTAAATGAGCAAATCCCTCAATGCACAAACAAAGATCGATGAACTGAACAATGAACTCTGGAACAAACGATTCAGTGATTCTCAAAAGGTAGCTGCAGAGGCTTTAAAGAATCTTGCGAGAGCTGAGAAGATTGAATATGAAAGGGGAATTGCCTATTCAAAACTTACTTTTGCTGCATGCAATTTTCTCCAGTCAAAGAATGATATAGCTATCAAGTTCCTCACAGATGTCTTTCGGTGGTTCGAAGAGAATATGAATGAACCTGGATATGTGAGGGCTCTTTTGCTTAAAGGAAATATTTTTGAAAGCTTCGGGGAGTATGAAAAAACACTTAAATTATGGCTTGAAGCATATAATGTTTCCAGGGATATCCCCGACAGGGAATCGGAGGGTGAATCATGCAACCAGCTAGGGTTGATCTATTCCAGGTTATGCAATTTCAGCAAATCAATCGAATACTTTGAAAAAGGACTTCAGATAAGGGAAGAACTGGGAGATGAAAATGGTGTCGCCTCTTCTCTGAACAGGATTGGAATGGTGCTAAGACAAATAAAAAAGTATGATGAATCGCTTGAATATTACTTCAGAAGCCTTGAAATAAGAAAGAAAAACAATCAGCTATCTGCCATACCATGGACTTTGCTTGGAATTGCCAGCACTTATGAGGAGCAAAATAAATACCCTGAAGCACTGGATTACTACGAACAGGGAATGAAAGGGAGCGACAAAAGGTGTACTCTCCAGTGCATAATGGGTTCAGGCAGAATTTATAGTAAGACAAGCAATTCAGACAGGGCTCAGGAAAGACTTGAAGAATCGCTTCTGATGGCTCAGGAATTAAGTGCGATATCGCTGGTGGCAGATGCCTACTCAGGATTGGCTACTCATTATGAATCAACCGGTGATTCCGCTAATGCTCTTAAATATCTTAAATTATACTATAAGATCCGGGAGTCAGTACAGAGCGATGAGGCTCAGAATAAACTCAGGAATATTGAAATAGCACATGCGGTGGAAAAATCAGAACAGGAGAAGGAGATCTTCCGTCTAAGGAATGTTGAATTAAAAGAAGCCTATGATATAATTGAGGAAAACAACAGGGAGATAACTGCCAGTATTAATTACGCAAGCCGGATTCAAAGGGCCATGCTTCCGGAACCTGAGGAAATAGAGGGATTATATGATAATTATTTCATCCTGTTTAAACCAAAAGATATTGTAAGCGGTGATTTCTACTGGTTCACTAACGTGGATAATAAACTGGTAGCAGTTGCCGGCGATTGCACGGGCCATGGTGTACCGGGAGCACTAATGAGCATGCTGGGGATCTCATTTCTTGAAGAGATTGTCAATAACAGGGAAATAACAGAATCAGGTAAGATACTGGATGAGCTGAGAAAAGAGGTTCAGAAAGCCCTGCGACAGAAAGGAAGCAAAAAGGAGGCAAAAGACGGCATGGATATATCATTATGTGTTATTGACAAATCAAAGAACATACTTCAGTTCTCAGGGGCCTACAATAACCTGTATCTTATAAGGGATAATGAACTTATTGAATATCGTGCTGACAGAATGCCAATTGCAGTTTTTGATATGACCGAGGAAGTATTTAAAACCAATATCATCGACATCAAAAAGGGTGATTTATTGTATATGTTCTCAGATGGCTATGCAGACCAGTTTGGAGGGCCTAATTTTAAGAAGTACAAGAATGCCTCCTTAAAATCACTTCTGTTATCCATCCATAAATTTTCTATGCGGAAACAGCAACAGAATCTGGAAGATAATTTTCTTTCATGGAAAGGTATTAATCATCAGACCGATGATGTGCTTATTATTGGGCTAAAGGCATAAGGCGTAAGGCGTAGGGTAAAATATCCCTAACCAACTGAAGTGCAAAGCTCGTGGGAGAGTTTTAACTTTCTTTTCTTAAGATAATCGATAACCTTTTTAGTCAGATATGACAGTACTATTATTGATAATAACATTTTCTAAGTAGTTTGAGGTTTTTACTCCGATTCCAGACCATATGGTCTTTCCGTTCTGAAAAAGCATCAGGGTAGGAACGCTCTGAACCCGGTATTTACCTGCCAGTTCACTGTTCTTATCCACATCTATTTTAATGATCCTGATCTTATTCTCCATTTTATCCTTAAGCTGCTCAAGAACAGGCTTCATCATTTTGCAAGGCCCGCACCACTCAGCAGAAAAATCAACCAGAACAGGAATTTCACTGTTTATTATTTCACTGAAATTACTGGTCATACTTCTTTTCCTTTTTGAAACTCATTACCAGATCCCTTCCAAGACTTCCAATGACCCAGCCCAGTGCCATTCCATACAGAGTTGTAAGATACCATACTGACTTAATGACACAGGTACCGCTCAGACAGCCAACGTACTTCCAGTAAAGGAATCCGCCGATGCCACCTGCTAGTGAAAATACTATGTCCAAACGGTGTTTTCTTATAAACTCTTTCATAGAAATATTTTGATGCAAAGATCCTTACATCAAAATACCTGGTCAGTGACTAAAGTCACAGATGGGATTTATTTCTTACAAGATTTGAATAATCAACTGAATTTCTTTCAGTTACAACGAGGCCTTTATTTTCCAGATTTCTCAACAATCGTGAAATTACTTCCCGGGATGTATTCAATTGTTCGGAAATATCCTGATGAGTTCCATGAAATATTGTCTTACCTGTTGAGCTGAACCTGTCCTCAAAAAACCTGACTAATCGTTCATCAAGCTTCATGAAGGCTATTGCATCAATGGCATCAAGGAGTTCATCAAAACGATGTTTATAAGAATACATCATGTATTCTTTCCATGACCTGTATTCTGTCATCCATCTCTCTGGCATATTAACAGGAACAGTTATTACAAGTGAGTCTTCCTCTGCAATCATTCTGATTTTGCTCTTCTGAAGGCCAATGCAACATGTAAGAGCCATACTGCATATTTCACCACCAATGAGGTAATATAACAATAACTCATTTCCTTCCTCAGAAAGTCTGACAACCCTCAGGCTGCCTGAGATTATCATCGGAAATGATTTGATATAGTCACCTTCTGCCAGAATGCTCTCATCAGTTTTCAGCTCCTGGAGGGTTGAAACACTAATAATTTCATTGAGTAATTCTTTTTCCAGGAAAGGGAAGGTTTTCTTAATTAATTCATGTTTATCCATACGGTACTAAAATCGTTAATTAAAATGTATTTTTTTACCACAAAGGCACCAAGACACAAAGATTCACTAAGTTAAAATAAACTTAATTAACATGACCACCTAAAATTTTGCGGTACAATGAAATAACTTTTTCAGATTCATTAGTCCAGTTTAGAGTTTCTGATGCAATTTTCGAGTTACGTTTTAATTTAACTTGCAACTCCCTGTCGTCCCTGAATTTTATTATTGCTTTGCTTATCTCTTCAGTTGTTATAGCAGGAAGTGTTATCCCGCAAGCATATGACTCAACAATCTTAATTATCTCTGGAAGAGATCCTGTGATAACGGGTATCCCTGCTGATAAATAGTCGAAAAGCTTATTTGGCAGGCTATACCTGTAATTAAGGTTTGTATCCTTGTCAAGCGATAATCCGACATCAGCCGATTTTGTGATTCTCATAAGTTTTTCCCATGGCATTAAAGGGTAAAACTTCACCCTGTCTGAAATGCCGTACCCCATCACCATGTCTTTTAAGACTGGCAGAACGTCACCTGCACCGGCAATAATTAGTGACACATTTTCAGTTTTTTTTACAGCTTCAATGAGATCTTCCGCACCCCTGTCAACATTTATGCCTCCACCCTGTAAGATCAGAAGGAGATGGTCTTCCCTGACTCCAAGTTCATCTCTCTCCATTGGAATAATGTTTTCTGACAAGGGAGACAGGTTTCTGATCACAACAGGTCTGATTCCGTATTCTGTCTCATATAAACCTGCAATCGGATCGCTAACGGTTACAACATGCTTAAGTTCAGGAAAAACAGCTTTTTCAATAATTTTCCAGATCATTTTAACAAAGGGCCTTTTGTTTAGTTCAGGAACTCCGGTAAAGTATTCATGGGAATCATATATTACTGGAATGTTTTTTAATCTGGAAACAAGATAATTGGGCAAAAGAGTATCAAGGTCATTTGCAACTAGAAGGTCAAAACGGTGAGATAACAGGTAAAAAAAAAGCCTGATATTATAGAACTTATAAAAAAAGAATCCATGTTTGAACAGCATTCTGAATCTCCTGGTTTTGAAAGGGATGGAATCTGTTTCACAGCACTCTCCTCTTTTCCTCCCGATTATAGTTATTTCAAATCCCAGACTGCTGACTGCTGATGCCATCTTAAGGACCCGCTGATCGTAACAGATACAATTCGTGACAGAAAATACAACTTTCCGGTTTTTATGATTGTGATCCATTCAATTCTAAATCCTGTACTTCAGAACAAGAGGATTTTTAAAAAGATTCTTTTCATTATCCTTATCCTGGAAATACAATCGCAACGAAGTATTTCCCAGGCAATAGAGGTCATCACCTGCCATAGTACATGTAGTTGGAAGATTAAAAAGAGGATTCCCTTTATCAATTATTACCATCTTCTTTATTTCCATCAGATCAGGACCTAATTCATATCTGACAACAAACATCTCATTTTCAGTGTCTTTAGCATTTACAATTCCAATCAGGGATCCCCTGTGGAACACCAGGCCATCAATACCTCCGCTACCGTTATTATCTTTGTCTCCAATGGGTTTTATCTCTTTTGTTTCCAGGTCAACAGTCGTAATATAAGCCCCTGCAGCAGCATAGAGGATCCTGTCATCTGGTGATACTACTATTCCGTTTATTCCACGAAGAAAGCTTTGGGGTCCGGCAAAAACCTCAAGGCTTTCAAGATCTGCATCAACCTTGTAAATCTTGCTGGAATAAGAATCAGTAATAAAGGCATCTCCTTTACTGTTCAGAGCCAGATCATTAAAGAGCTTAGGTACTGTATCCTTTAATGTAAACTTTCTGATAAGATCCTTTGAATCAATATTATAGATATGAACTGAGGAACTACTTACATTTTCAATTTTCTTGTTCGATACCACCCACAGACGCCGTGCATCCTGATCCACTTTCATTCCAAGAGTTTCCATGATACTGTCTCTCCCTGAAGTAATAAAATCGCTCACAGTTCCATCTCCGGATATAGCCACAACTTTCTCCTTGCCAATACTGCTGACAAAAAACTGACCGGTAACCGGGTCATAAGTTATGCCTTCAGGAATCAGGTCTTTCTCCTGAAGGGTGAAAGCTATGGTAGCTGTTTCATTCCCTTTTTGACATGAAACAAGAATCAAAAATAAGAATGTCATTAGCATAATAATTTGAAGTTCTGATGCCTTATTCATCTCTTTCTAATAAAGTAAAGAATATTATATTGATAAAACTATAAAATAAAAGCTTCTGTCTCTAAACTTAAGTCTTGTTTCTATTGCCCTTTGCCCTACGCCCTACGCCTCCCTTACTACCTGTAAATTTTTCTTTTATTCAGTTCCCGCTGATATTCAGCCGCATACCTGTTATGTTCAGAAAGTGTCCTTGAGAAATTATGGTATCCTGAGAAATCAGCTTTGGCAGCGAAATAGAGATAATCATGCTTTTCGGCATTCATAACAGCATCCAGTCCTTCAACTGAGGGGCAACCTATTGGACCTGGAGGAAAACCTCTGTATTTGTATGTATTATAGGGTGAATCTGTATCAAGGTGTACTTTAAGAACCCGTGTAATAGTAAAATCGTTCATGGCAAACTTGATAGTCGGGCAAGCCTGAAGCGGGATACCTCTTTTAAGACGGTTCAGGTATACTCCCGCTATTTTCGGCTTATCATCCTTCTTCGTTACCTCATCATCTATTATTGATGCCAGAATGGAAACCTCTGTTTTTGAAAGTCCTTTCTCTTTTGCTTTGGTTTCACGCTCTACATTCCAGAAACGTTTATACTCTTTAAGCATTCGCTGGTAGACACCTTTAGCATCAGTATTCCAGTAGAATTCATAAGTATCAGGAATAAATACCGAAATAATGTTTTCTTTCTTAAAACCATCAGTTGCATAGTTCGATTCATCGGCAAGGAAATCCATTATCTGTACAGAATCAACCTCCAGTTGTCGGCTGAATTTCCTGGCAATTTGATTCAGCGTCCTCATATTATTGAATGTTACCTTCACAGGCGACTGCCTGCCTGAGCGGAGAATATTAACAAGTTCATTTATTGAAATTGATTCTTTGATAATATATTTCCCCGGTTGGATGCTTAAAGGATATTTTTTCTTTTTTGCAAGCCAGTCAAGCAATTCCGGCTTTTTTATTTTCAGATCTGATTGTATAGTATCCAATATCTGGCTATAGGTTGATCCGGAAGGTATGTATAAAGTAGTTCCGCCATCGTCTGGAATTACAGAGATACCAAATATAAGTCTGTAAACTAAAATAGTCAGGGTCAGAATGATTATTAGTATCCCCGATAAAAAATAGAATATTTTTTTCTTCATAATTTATAAACTCTGCAAAGGTATATTTAATTGTATTTTATTCAAAGTCATACAATCTTCCACTCACTTCTTCTCCCCTTCCCTCTTGCTGATTGTCTCATATTATTTCTAAATTTGCTGATACTTATATTAACTAACACTATATGAAAATGTCTACTTCATTGTTATTGATCCTCATAGGAATTGGAATAGTCACCGGAGCTTTTGCTGGAATGCTGGGTATCGGTGGTGCGATTATTATGATTCCTGCTCTTGTGTTTTTTCTTGGCTTCAATCAGCAGATGGCTCAGGGAACAAGTCTTGCAGTAATGCTTCCGCCAATAGGCATAATAGCAGCCTATAATTATTACAAAGCGGGTCAGGTGAATATAACATATGCCATGATCCTTGCTGTCTGCTTTCTTATAGGATCATATTTTGGATCAAAGTGGGCTCTTAATCTGCCTCAGGCAACCTTAAAGAAAATATTTGGGATCCTTCTTCTGCTTGTAGCTGCCAAGATGCTTATCGGTAAATAAGAACAATCATCAGAACATAAATCCGAGGCTAAACAGAAAAGCATTTGGCCTGTCATCAAGGTTATAAGTGGTGCCGGCAAGATTCTCAATCTGTGTCTGGTACTTTTTCAGACTCCCTTCATACCTCAAGTCAATAGTTAATTTGTTAAGAATATCAAGTCCCACACCTGCCTGATAACCAAAAGTCATTCCTGAATACATTGATTTGAAATCCGGGCTGTCTATCAGCTCTTTGGGGGATCCGAGAAGAAGTGACCCCGTTGGCCCCACATTTATCCTGGCTGGTCCGAATTTAAGCCCTATCATAACAGGGATATCAAGCTTATTCAGATTCTGAACAACCTCTTTGGCAGCGGAAGTTGTAACATTTGTCACAGTATAGGCACTGCTTTTGGATGCAAAAAGAACCTCCGGCTGGACAAAAAGCTTAAGGACCTTAACTCTCATAAAGACTCCTCCATGAAAACCATATTTTGCCTCTTCCAGCTTCTGAATACTATAAGTAGTTGTACCTGAGGTAACCTGTTTTATCTCATCCATGGTAATGGAATTGGTACTGACTCCCGCCTTAATCCCGAATTTGATCTGCGAAAATGCTGGAAATGAGACCAGAACAACCAGAAGAATTAATGATAACTTTTTCATCATTTGAGTTTTAATTTATTTATTAAATAGTTACAAACAGTTCATTTTATCATACCTATAACGTTCCAAAAACTAAAAAGGTTGCTTCATAACAATAAAAAGGTGACATCTTTCTTAAAACGCTTCCATCATATATTTATTTTGCGACAAGCTCTGCAAATATTGTCTCTTTCATCTTATCAAACTACTCTCTTTCAAAAAGCCTGGTAAGGAAAATGATCTTACCGGTACGGTCAATAATAACATTTCGTGTTACTCCTGCATCCTTTACAGCAAAAAGAGCAAAAATATCCGCTCCGGGATCCAGAGCAAGTGGATAAGTTATCCCTATATCCTTCCGGAATTTAAGCACTTTCGCGAGAGGTTCATCACGATCAATCCCAATAATCACCAAACCTGAAGATTTTTTTGCCTGCCATATCTCCTTTTCAATAAACGGCATTTCCTGACGACAAACGCTGCACCAACTAGCGGTAAACTGAAGCATAACTACCTTTCCTTTAAGATCAGAAAGCCTGTATGATTTACCTCCCGCTTCATAAATAACAAAATCTGGTGCTTTCTGCCCTTGTTTCACAATATATCCATATTCATAAACTTCCTTTGGCTGACCGAATATAGTACTTCCTAATAGTAAAAATATCACAAATGATAAAACAGGATTTTCATAATAACTAATAATTTCATTTTTTTCAAAGATAGAAATGTAATTCAAAATACAATTAATAATTACCTTAGAGCGGTGAACATTAAAAGGCGGAAGGCGGAAGGCACATGGTAAAACGGCAAAAGGCAAAAGTTATAATATTTATTATTCCCCCTTTGAAGGGGTCCCGTCCCGATAACTATCGGGAGCTATCGGGAGGGGGATGTTCTTATATGATAAAAGTATGAAGCTATAAACTTATCAGGATGAGATTTGCATATAAAATACTTTTTGTTTTTCTCATGCTGGCATCAGCAAATCTGAACGGTCAGGAAAAACCTGAAGAAAAGGGTCTGAGAACTATCAATGAAGATGTTATCAAAGCACAGATGTCTTTTCTGGCATCAGACTGGATGGAGGGAAGAGCTGCAGGTGAAAAAGGTGAAAGAATGGCAGGAGATTATATCGCTGGTATGCTTCAGCTCTATGGAGTCAAACCATATGGTGATTATATCAGAACAAGATCTAATCCAGGTATTCAGAACAGGACATATTTTCAGAATTTTGTCCTGCTGAAGACGATGCCTGGCAATGAGCAGGTTATGCAGATACGGTCGTTTGAAGGAAAAACGATAAAAATAACGTCTCTTACAAAAGATGTTGATTATACCATAAGGACTGCTGACCCGGCATTCGAGCTCACTGCACCAGTTGTATTTGCAGGGTATGCATATAAAAATGATAACCTGCATTATAATGACTTTGCAAAACTCGATATTAAGGGCAAAGTGGTTCTCCGGATTTCAGGCTTCCCGAAGTTTGTAACTGATAAGTTGAATCGTTCAGTATTAAATTACGAATCAGCTAAAATGGATTCTGTTATCAGAGCCATGGGGGCGGCTGGTATTATTGAATTCAGTCCTGATGACAGGGTTGTTGGCAGGCCTGAAAGACGAGATTTCATGAATATGTCTCCTTCTGAAGGGAATCAGTGGCAGGGGAGACCAAGAGTTTTCTATTCAATACCCGGGGAAAGAAACAACGATGCACCAAAAAGAGCTAATGTATCTATTAAAACAGCAAATGAGATACTTAAAGGTAGTGGTATAGATATCGAAGAATATATAGCAAAGGCAGATATCAATCAGCCATATTTGCTTTCTCCTCTGAACAACAAGGAGATTTACATTAAAACAAGTGTTATCACAAGCCAGGTTGCAGTAAGGAACATTATAGGTATTATTGAAGGGAAGAAAACTGATGAGGTCATAGTACTTGGAGCCCATTACGATCATATTGGATCAGGAAACGGATATATCTGGAATGGTGCTGATGACAATGCATCGGGCACAGTCGGAATTATGACTCTTGCAAAAGCAATTATGGAAACCGGCACCAGGCCTGAAAAGACAATTATTATTGCCCTTTGGACATCAGAGGAACTGGGGCTTCTTGGTTCGAGGTATTATCTTGACAATCTTGACTTTCCAATTAATAACCTGAAGCTTAATCTGAACTTTGATATGATATCAAGGTATGTCACAGACTCAGAACCAACCAAGGTGACTATGACTTACACAAAAAAGTACAAAATATTTGAGGATATCACTGTAGCTAATCAACACAATTACGAAATTATCCTGAGCATAGATTACCAGCCGTCTGATGATCCTCCGGGTGGTTCTGACCACAGATCATTTGTGGCAAAGGGTATTCCTGTAATGAGATTCAAACCAGGGCACAGGGAAGAATATCACAGGCCTGGTGATGAAATCAAAACGCTTAACTGGGACATTATGGAAAAGATAATCAGGATAAGCTTTTTAAATATCTGGCAATTAGCAAATTCAGAATGGTAATAAAAGATAATAAATAATAATTTAAGTTATGAAAACACGTATTGTTATTTTACTCGCAACATTTCTTTTTCCGGTATTCTCAAGTCTTTTACTGGCACAGACAGAACAAGGGAAAAAACTGAATATTATAATTATAGGGGCACACCCCGATGATCCGGATAAAGATGGTGGATGCGCTTATAAATGGGCACAGGCCGGACATAATGTTATGATGGTATCTGTAACAAACGGAGATGCTGGACATCAGTCTATCAAGGCTGCCGAACTTGCCAGGATTCGTCGTGAAGAGGCTCGAAAAGCAGGTGAGGTAATTGGGATAAAGTATATTACACTTGACAACCATGATGGTCAGCTGATGCCAACATATGAAAACCGGTTGCAGATAATAAAAGTTATCAGAGAACATAACTCTGACCTGGTAATATTCCCGCGACCTTATGACTATCATCCTGACCACAGGTACACAGGTGTCCTGGTACTTGATGCAGCTTATATGGTTACTGTTCCAACTATCCTGCCTGAAGTTCCACATCTTAAGAGAAATCCAATGTTTCTCTTCATGAGCGATGGGTTTATTCATCCGGAACCTTTTACAGCAGATGTAGCAATTGATATTGATGATGTAATAGAGAAGAAAATGGATATGTACCATCAGCACACCTCGCAGATGTATGAATGGTTGCCCTATAACAGGGGAAATCTTGACCAGGTTCCTGCAACTGAAAAAGAGAGAAGGGTATGGCTTGGAGAAACCCGAAAGGGAGGATCGGATGCTACACCGTACCGTACAAAGCTTATTGAACTATACGGTATGGAAAAAGGATCAACAATAAAGTATTGTGAAGCTTTCCAGGATTCGGGATATGGTGTCAGACTCACCAAGGAAAATATGAAGACTTACTTTCCCTTTCTGAAATAACTGAAATTTATTGTTGGACATGGCATGAATTTTGAGATAGTATCTCAAATGTTTATGCCATGAAAAAACTGCTAATAAGTTTTCTTTTTATTATAACAGCTCTTACAGTTTTAACTGCAGGAAAACCTCAGGATGATGCAAAACCCAGCCGTAGTGAAAAAAAGGCTGCAAAAAGGGAAATAGTAAAATCTGCTATTGAATCAAAGAGTTTTGCAGTTGAATTTGAAAGACTTTACATGTATCGCTACGGAATGGTAAACCTTATACCCCGTAGCAACTTCATCGTAATTGATGGTGACAAAGCCTATGTAAGTGCAGCATATATGGGCAGGCAAAGAGGTTTTATGCCAATAGCCGGAATAAAACTGTCAGGACAGCCATCGTATTACAAGATGGAGAAAAACACCTCTAAGGGAACTTACACAATTGAAATGGAAGTAAAAGGTGATAATGATATTTTTCATATTCGTATAATCATCAGTGAAAACGGGAACTGCAATACAACAATTTCAGCCAACATGATTGACTCTGTGAAATACACTGGCAGTCTTATACCCAGGAAAAAGAAGACTAAGGTCCCGGAACCAGATGCAATCCGGATCTGAACCTCCGTCTACTGATAATCTATATACTTGCTGTTCATCTTCAGTTCAATAAAATCATCATCGGATTCAAAATATCCGTACTCAAAGCAATATTGAAATTTCTTTCCGTCAGAAGTTTCAATAATATGGGTAAAGAAGCTAAAGTTATATCCGAGTGCAAAAAGTGCATCTTTATGAACTCTGAGTTTACCCTCATTACAAAGATCGGCAAGTATCCTTCTGTTCCTTCTTAACAACCCATGGACATTCCGTACAAAATTATTTGTATCACGGTTAAGCCTGTTGTTGTAATTATTCCGGCACTGGTCAGAACAGAATTTTTTATCGGTGCGACCTCTCAGGATGTCGCCACAATCGAGACATTTCTTTTCCACAGCACTAAAATTTTATTAAAGATAAAAAAAATAATAATCAATATCAGCTATCAAATTGATATTGAAATACAAAAACGTTTTCAAACGGATAGAAACGATTATAAACAATTGCAAAACGACAATAAGTGATTAAAAACCGGGACACTTTTTCAGCAGGGCGTAAGTTTGCTTTGAAATTAAATCCAATGTTGAACTAAATTTTAAATGTCATGAACTCATTAAAAAACAGAGTACAGCTGATCGGTCACCTCGGGCAGAATCCGGAATTGAAAACAATTGACAATGGGAAAAAAGTTGTTCGATTTTCTCTTGCTACAGACGACAGCTACAAAAATTCAGATGGTCAGAAAATCAAAGAGACAACCTGGCACAACATCGTAGCCTGGAACGGACTGGCGGATTTATCCGACAGGTATCTCAAAAAGGGTAGTAAGGTTGCTCTTGAGGGACGAATTGTCTATCGCACCTATGAAGACAAGAAGGGAGTAACAAAGAACATTACTGAAATCGTTCTCGCCGACTTCATGTTTCTTGATCCTGCAAAAGGTAACGGTAAAGAATCTGCAGTAACCCAGGAATAATCTGATTGACACGTCATAACATGTCGCTGCGGTAGAACAACTCGTGCATTACAATGAACAGGGGCATCTAAAAATATGTCCCTGTTTATTTTTTAAGGCGTCGCTTAATCTCATCAACCGTCATCAAAACAATTGATTGGTCAAGCTGTATTACCTCCAGTACATCGTAAAGCGCATAGCAAATTTCATCATATGAAGCATTGACCTTTTCGTTCTTAAGAATATGATCTATATACCGTATAGACCTGTCGATCAGCTTATTATTACTTGCCTTTACATAGGTCATCACATTTCCCTGGTATCTGCCAAGCCGGCCCATGATGAGTGTTGAATGTATATTCAGTATCATCTTCAGAACCAAATGATCACATAACTGATCAGCAAAAGAAGATTTTAGCAGATGTTGATTTTTTTCAAGGCTGAATTCAATACCCTCTTTTACTCTTGCAATTCTGAAGATATGCTGATTACCAGGTTTCCCTTTATTTAATCGTCGTTCAAACACTTTTGCACTGAAATCAAAGCCAAGCAGCCTCTTCATAGAGGCAATTCCCGAAATTTCAGGCCACTCCAGGGTTCTCGGCTTTCTCCAGAGAAGTTTATCCCAGGCTATTTCACTGTTCTCAGCAGAAGGCATATACAGATAACATAATGAAATTTTGAGATCATTCTCATAAATATTCTCAAAAGGGTAAAGGCTGAAGGTAGGTGATCGTTCCGTGGTATCTGTAATAATTGTAATACCAAGATAAGGATCTGATTCATAAAGAAGATAATCTCCATTCTTATAAAATCCTGATTCACTTTCGATAAACTTTTCAATAAAACCAATATCGGTTGAATTCCAATAATTCAAAAGCTCAATGGTAGTTTTTTCAAGATCTGATTCTTTCCTGTCATTATAAAATAGTGCTAATCCGGCTGCAGCAAGAAGCACAGTTGAAGATTGCATCCTTGTACTCCCTGTAATACCCATTGGACCTACAGTGAGGTTGATCTTTTCAATCACCGGATTCTGAATAACCTTTTTCGATCTTTCAGCAACACTGCATAAAATATCGTCGGGATTACAATACAGAAAGAATGGCTTTCTTTCAGAGAACTTTATGGCTTCTTCAACAGCACCAATAACAATAGGAGTTTCGCCACCTTCAGTTATACCCACAAGAAGGTCTCCATCTTTAAATCCTGCCTCATGAAGCTGCCGGGAACCATAATCAGTATAATCCTCAAAATTTTCAATTGACCTTATAAGGGCAACATCACCTCCTGACATGAAACTGAAAACCCTGTTTTCGTCAGGCTTGCCTTTATTCACCTGCCGCCATAATGTTTCAATGGTAAGCGACAACCGCCCTGTTGCACCACAGCCGCAGAAATATACATCATTCCCGGACCTGAAAGTATCATTTATTGCATCCTTCAGTTTGCTTATTTCCTTCACCTTTGAATGCAGCACTGAAAGAGTATTTATATCAAGGTCCTTAAGTACCGAAATAGCCTTTGGAAGGTCATTTACCGCAAGGAATGACAGATTACGGGTATCAGGATGAGATGATTCCGTTACAAGAGAACCCAATTTATACTGAGATGATATTGACAGGAAATATTCCGCTTTCTTTGTGGAATCTGTTGACATTTTTATACACATTTTAAATTCGGGCTTAAAGATAGCTCTTCTTTTAACATTTTTTAGATTTGATCCTATTATAAAAATGCCGGCTGGCTGGAGTTTGTAAAACATAATGCTTTACATTTGCTGTCGGGTTTAAAAGTACATTTTCAAAACCTTATGAAACAACTTATTATTCTTCCCCTGTTATATTTCATGTCTCATCTTTCTTTGCATGCTCAAGCTGACAGCAAAGAAAGCAAACCAATAGCAGAGATCTTCACTGATTTCCATATCAATCTTAACGATACATCAAAAACAAACGGATTTGGTATTAACAGGGCATACTTAGGATATAATTTTGTTGCAGACAAGAACTTCTCAGCCAGACTGATTGTAAACCTTGGAAATCCTGATGATGTAATTCCAGGAACCGTAAGACGCAGATATGCTTATTTCCGGGAAGCATCAATAATCTGGTCAAATGACAGACTCAGAATGGCTTTAGGGCTTACCGATACCCGCATTTTTAAATTTCAGCAAAGATGGTGGGGCAAAAGATACCTGGCAAGTTCATATCAGTCACTCAATGGTTACGGTTATACAGCAGACCTTGGGTTTACACTCGATTATAAATTCAGTGACGTGATAAGTGCAGACATTTCAGTAATGAATGGCGAGGGTTATCTTGAATTACAGCTTGACAATGGTGTCAGAAGCTCCCTTGGGATTGCAATAACCCCTAACAGCAATTTTGCTTTCAGGCTTTATGGTGATTTTGAGAAAAAGACAGATATCCAGGAAGTTACCGGAATAATATTTGCGGGATACAGGAATAAAATACTGAATATCGGTGCCGAAGCCAGTCTGAAAACCAATCTTGATGCCATAAGCAGTCATAATGCATGGGGATTATCTGCAACAGGGGGGGTAAATTTTACTGAAAAGGACGAAGTTTTCATACGTTATGATTATTCAACATCAGTTACCCCTGAAGGAGAAACTCAACAATGGAACTATTTGCAGGATGGTACATTTGCAATAATAGGAGTTCAGCATTCATTTACACCAAATATCAGGCTTACTCTTGATTTCCAGGGAAGGAATCCTTATGAGGAAGGTCAGGCTAACAGCAATCTGATATTTCTCAATGCATTATTCAGATTCTGAGTTTGTAATGAAATACTTTGCAATAATAAAAAACAGAAAGAAATTAATTTCTTGATTTTTCTCTGCCTGCTCTGAGAGCTTTAAGGTTAATCTCAACTATATCTTCACCTTTCCTTCCAAACAGCTTTCTTATTGCATCTTCGAGGCTTTCAAAGGGCATTTGAATGTATGGTGAAGCCGCACCAAGAATTACTATATTACCTGCTCTGACTGATCCGGCCTGTCTGGCAATAACATCTGCATCAATAATAATATGATTCTTAACTTTCTTTACTTCATTTATTATTTCATCCATAGGGGGATAATCAGGTATATTGATCATAGGTACCGAATTAGTTACAATCCACCCCTCTTTTGAAAGCCATGGAAGATACCGGAGTGACTCCATAGGTTCCACGGAAATAATGAGATCTGCATTACCATAGGGTATCAGGTCAGAAGCAACGGGCTTATCTGAAAGTCTTAAATGCGATTGCACATCCCCTCCTCTCTGGCTCATTCCATGTACCTCAGACTGTTTGAGAAAAAGATTATTTGCAACAGCTGCAAGACCAATAGTAGCTGCTATTGATAATATTCCCTGTCCGCCTACTCCTGAAATAATAATATCATTTTTCATTTCTGCGTCTCATTTTAGTGATTGGAAGATTCAGCTCTCTTTCTCTTGTTAGCGGTCTGAATACATTCACGTGTGGCAATAATAACCGAAACTCCACTGAACTCAAATTCCTCTTTCATGATACGTATGTTTTCTTCATGATTCTTACGTAAAGGAGTAATGATCCTGATATGTTTTTCCTCAACACCGATTCCTTTGCAAATATCTTCCAGGCGCCCGGTTGCATGTGATTCCTGCCCACCAGTCATTCCTGTCGTGGAGTTATCTGAAATTATTATTGTTACTGAAGATCCTCTGACAACGGCATCCAGCAACCCGGTCATTCCGGAGTGTGTAAAAGTCGAATCACCGATTACTGATACAGAAGGAAAGAGTCCTGCATCAGCAGCTCCGACAGCCATCGTTACTGAAGCCCCCATATCAACACATGAGTTAATCGAATTATAAGGAGGCAATGCACCCAGCGTATAGCATCCGATGTCAGAAAACACACTTCCCGACTCATATGATTTCAGAGCCTCAATTAAAGCATTGAACATATCAGAATGTCCGCATCCCTTACAGAATGAAGGCGGCCTGTTCCTGACAAGAGATGGAATCTCACTGCCATAACTTGTTTCAATTCCAAGCGATTGAGCAACAATTGACGGATTAAGTTCACCATCGCGCGGGACAGTGCCATCCATACGACCATATATCTTAATACCTTCATCAAGTACTCCTCTCAGGTTCTCCTCAATAAGAGGCGCTCCCTCTTCAAGAACCAGTACAGAATTGCATCTTCCGGTGATATCCTTTATAAGATCTTTCGGGAAGGGATACCCGGAGATTTTGAGAACAGGGTATTCACTATTATAACCGATATTTTCTATAAGATAGTTATAGGCTATACCACTGGCAATGATCCCCATCTCTCTTTTTGATCCATCTCTGAAGAAATTGTATTTTGAAAGACGGTTATCATATTTCAGCTTTTCATATGCCTCAAGCAGATATTTATATTTCTTCCTTGCTATCGATGGGAGTAAAACAAACTGTACCGGGTCTGCCGGCAGTTTAATATTTTTCTCAGGTTCAGGATCGCGAAGTGACACACTGGCCCTTGAGTGTGCCAGACGTGTCGTGATACGGAATAGTACCGGCAGCTTATATTTCTCTGATAATTCAAAGGCATCAAAAACCATTTCATAAGCCTCCTGCTGGCTGGAAGGCTCAAAACACGAAACCGAAGCAAACTTCGCATAGAATCTTGAATCCTGCTCATTCTGCGACGAATGCATTGATGGATCATCAGCAGCGACAACTATAAGTCCTCCGTTAACTCCTGTCATTGCCGAATTAATAAATGCATCTGCAGCCACATTTAATCCTACATGCTTCATTGCCACCATGGCTCTTTTGCCACAATACGACATTCCAAGAGCTGCCTCCATTGCAGTTTTCTCATTGGCCGACCATGTTCTGTTCACACTCCTTTCAGAAGCTTGTTTTGAAGCCTGCACATATTCCATGATCTCAGTAGAGGGTGTTCCGGGGTAAGCATACATACCACTTATGCCGGCATCCAGAGCTGCCTGAGCAATTGCTTCATCACCAAGTAAAAGAAGTTTCTTCATGATACAGATAAAAATTGTAGTTCAAGGTTCGGCCGCAAATATTTAAAATAATTCCAGATATAAAAATGATATAAGGCAGAACCGTTAAATGTCACTTTGATAAACTGACCGTAATTATAACCTGGTTACCACTTTCGATTCAATTTTCAGGTAAGAGGCTATTTTTTCGAGTGTTGATGCATGATGGCCTATCCCGAGGGCAAAGTGATGAGTCGGACCTTCCTGTATCCAGTTCTTAAGAAATGTTTTAACATCCGGTTTAAAGAATCCTCTCGTATTTGTATTTCCAGTTGGAGGTATCGGGCCTTTAACAGATTCTCCTTCAGCAATAACAAACTTGAATTTTCCTTCAAAATCAGAATTTATAGAAAGCATTGTTATCGGACCTTCCTTAATCTTGAATTCAACTCCTGCTCCCTTACCGGGTTTCCCATGATATTTCTTCAGACTGCGCAATACAGGTTTACCATCGGCTATTGCAATATTATGGGGTCCGTCATGTCCAACAAGTACAAATCCCTCATTGAAATCGACCGGATGAAACTCTGCAAAGCTCCCTCCTATTCCAAGTCTGTCGAATATCAGCAGTGCAATAAGTGTCTTAAGATCAGATTCCCCGCACATGGGTATATGCTCTGCAGTAAGCAGGGAGTTACCCACAATAAGGTTAGACATCACTTTCCTGACCTCGCTCTCCTCCGGTCCGTCATAATAGTAGGCCAGTCCGTCCAGGCGTTTTGACGTGATAAACTTTGAAAGGGCAACACTTACCTTTGCTGCTATATTAAGGTCACTATCTGTAAGTTTCATAGAAATTGGATCAGACACAGGATCAGGAGTATCAAAAAAACCTACTATTTGCTTTTCAGCTTTAACTATCTCATCTGCAGATACCTCTTCATAACATTTCATTAGCTCATTTGCCTCACACTCTACAATATGACTCCCAAACCATGAGGTTATCATGGTCGCATCAGTATGCATATCGAGCATTGAGTTTATAGGATGCCCAAGATGTCCCAGGTGAGCATTCTTCAGATCATGCAGTACCTTTGCAATCCTGCAGTACTCATCCAGCTGACTCTCTGCTTCCGCATCATTATCAAGAGTACCAATAATCATCTCAGGAACTTTCTTCCCCATTCTCACTGCAACACCTGCAAATTCAGGCAATGAGCAGATGTCATCATTGCAAAGCTGCATATAGGTGGAGGCTTTTGAATAATCCATTGCCTTCATAGGCTGAAGTGCCACCATAACTACAGGTACATCGATTGTTCTTAAAATAATCCCAAATGTGCCTGATGTTGCATAAGTCAGCATATTGCAGAAAATCAGATCAAGATTGGCTGCCTGCATAGCTCTTGCAGCTTCATAAGCTTTGGCAGTATTATCTATCATCCCAAAATCAAAAACCAAGGCATCCTTATCTTGTATCTTTTTGATTATTTCAGCATGCTTAACAAGTAAATCGTCCAGAAGGCCGGGGAACTGTCCCCAGTAAACGTCATAACCAACTCCAAAAAACCCGATTCTATGTGGAGTAAGTTTCATTCTTTCAGCAATAATTATTTTTTCTGTTGCCATGAATATATAAAGTTTGTTATTTATATTTATCTGACTATCAGTTATCAGCTATCAGGATTAGTCTTTTTTTTATTTGCAGACATCAACAAGCCTGATTTTAGGAATAAAATAGGTAAAACCCAAATAAACAACCAAATACATCAAGCCTGCATAAATCCACATTGGATTATATGAGACTCTTGAAATGATAATTCCTATTACCGGATTAATTACAAAAGCTGAGATAGCTCCGGCAGTCCCCGAAAAACCAACAACAGTTGAGGTAAGTCTATTACCAAACAGGTCATTTATTGAGGTTATATAATTAGTAATCCAGAGTCCGTGTGCAAAGAAGGCAACCGACAAAATAAGTATGACTATTTCCGGTGTTGGTGCAAATTTTACCAGTACGACTGGCAGCATTAATATCGCAGCAGAAAACATAACAGCTTTCCTTGCAAAATTAAGATTTGAAGTCTTTGAAAACAGAAAATCAGAAACCCATCCCCCCAGTATGTTTGAAACTCCAAGTGCCAAAAATGGAATCCAGAATAATTTTCCTATCTGATCTATATCCAGGCTCCTTGTTTCATTCAGGTATTTTGGAATCCAGAACATATAGAAATACAATATTGGATCTAGGAAAAAACGCATGGCAATTATGACCCATACTTCTCTTATTGCGAATAATTTCATTAAGCCTATTGAAGGTCTTTGCATTCTGTTTAGCTCAAATCGTTCAATTGCCTCAACTCCGGAATTTATCTGTCTTTGCTTTTTCTTCCTTGTAACGATGAACCATCCAATGACCCAGATAAACCCGATAACACTGGTTGCAAGAAAAATACCACGCCAGCCTGTCTTAACCAGCAGGAAAACACACATAGGGGGAGCAATGACAGCACCCAGGGCTGCCCCTCCTATTGCAATACCATTGGCCAGGGCCTGACTCTTTTTAGGGACCCAGTCTGAAACAGCTTTTACTGCTCCGGGAAATGCACCTCCCTCACCAACCCCAAGCAGAAACCTGAAGGTCCCGAATTGGAATACGTTATTTGCGACACTGTGAAGTGCGGTAGCAACAGACCAGATACCCACTGAGATACCAAGTCCAAACCTGCTTCCATAACGGTCAATTAGTATCCCGCTTACTGAAAACATTATTGCATAGCCAACCAAAAAACCTGTATTTATGAAGCCATACTGGATATCAGATACTGTGATTTCTTCTTTAATCTTTATAATCAGTATTGATAGCACCTGCCTGTCCAGAAAACTCAAAGCAGTAGCGATAAAAGCCATTCCAACAACGATCCAAAAATATTGTTTTCTAAACATCTTGTCTTATTTGCATTCTAAGGTAACCTGTTGTAGATTGTATTTGACATTTTGATATTATTTTTTTATCAGGAATTCATAATTTCCTGAGCTCAATTCATACAAAACTTGTCCATTTTCTGTACGAAGATATTTTACACCTACAGATGAAGATGCTGGCACACCGCTTTCCAGGACTGAATCGGGATCTTGGGTTGGAATATAAGCAGTTGCAGATGTATTGGCAGGTATAGATACCAGCCAATACAATTTATCTTCAGCATTAATCCATTGACTTTTAATAATCCCATAAATGGAATTATACTCAGCTTCTGCAAAATTCACCGAGCTTATTATCTGTGGTTTAAGAATAATGTGTTTAAATCCCGGATTTTCAGGATCAGGTAAAATGCCGGCAATCCCATTATAGAACCATACATCAAATCCGCCCTGAAAAGGATGATTCCTTGAACGGTCATTTCCTGGTTTTGTATTATCTTCAAATGTCAGTTCACCCCAGTGTTCCCAAAAAGTTGTAGCTCCGCGTGAAAAGAGATAACCAAAACCCGGAAATGTTTTTTTATTAAACATTGTAATCACACTCTCACCATAACCATATCTTGAGAGGGTTTCATAAATATACCTGCTGCCAAAAATTCCGGTTGAAACATGACCCTTTCCTGAAATAATAACTGACTCATTAAGGTTATCAGCAACACTTTCCTCCTCCCCTTCCGGAACTAAACCGAAAGCCAGGGCAAGACTGTTTTTCTCCTGGTTCCAATATGATTTCTTATTGATATTATAGAACTTACTATTGAAAGAGATTCTAATATCCTGTGCCTTCCTGGAAAATTTTTCTGCATCATGTTCTTTTCCAATTACCCTTGCCATCCTTGACATAACCTCAGTACAGAAATAATAAAGAAGGGAGGAGGTAAATTCAACTGGAGTTTCTGATGCCCGAATTCGTCCAGGAGAAAAGAGACTGCCTATTCCGCTATAGATTATGTTGTCTACAGCTATACTATCCAAAAAGTTCATGAATAAGCTCATTCCTGAATAATGATCGCTGATTATTGTTTTATCTCCGTAATAGAGATACATATTCCATGGTAACTGGATAAATGCAGCACCCCAATCCGGGTCACTTCCTCCATACCTTCTTCCAGGAGCTATATTTGGTGGTACTTTACCCCTTCGGGAAGTCTCAATATCATCAATAAACTTTGACCAGAAGAGAGCCATATCAAAGTTATAGATAGTCATATCAGAGGTTAAAAACGCATCACCAAGCCATCCACATCTCTCTCTGTGAGGACAGTCTGTGGGAATACCATGCAAATTACTTAGTTCTGTCCGGAGAGCAGTATGATGCAACTTATTAAGCAGGGTATCAGATGAGGAGAATTCACCTCTCTTCTCAACAGATGTATGTACAATTACCCCTTCAATATTTTCAAGGGCTGGTTCACAGGGGAATCCGGTCATCTCAACATATCTAAACCCATGATAAGTAAAATGAGGCTCCCATTGCTCAAGTCCCTTACCTCTACATATATACATATCAGTCTGAACAACATCTGTTGCATAGACCCCTGTGCTGGCCGGATCAATCATTCCATCCTTAAATATACTTTCAGCAAATCGCAGTTTTATGGCAGTCCCTGCGGGAAGATCAACTTTCAGTTTCACCCATCCTGCAAAATTCTGACCCATATCAAATACATAAATACCTGATTTTGGATTTTTAACATTTACAGGGTGAATCGTTTTTATTATTTTTATGGGAGGTATCTTCTGAGAAACAAGTTTCCCTCCCGGGCCTTCAGAACTCATAACCTGGTCCCAGGCAGAATCATCATAACCAGGTGTGTCCCATCTATCTTTTTCAAGACGGGCATCATAAACTTCTCCAGCATATATGTTATTTGAGATAATTGGCCCTGAGGATGCTTTCCAGGTATTATCAGAGAGAATAAATTTTTCTGTACCATCAGAAAAAAGAAGATGCATTTGAAAAATCATCATTGGTTTCCCATAAACAACATCATTCCATCCATATTTCCCATGATTTACAGATGCCTGGTTATACCAGCCATTCCCAAGCATTATTCCTATTGCATTTTCGCCCTTCTTCAGGAGGTCAGTAACGTCATAAACTACATAAAAAGTCCGTTGTTCATAGTCAGTCTGTGCGGGATCAAGAACATGATCCCCGACTTTCACTCCATTTACCCTCAATTCGTAATAACCCAAACCACTTATACAAACATTTGCCTCCTTCAATTCTTTTTCAATTTCAAACTCTTTACGAAAAAGAGGAGCTGACTGACATTCATAACTAATCCATTTAGCTTTCCAATCTTCCTTGTTAAGCAGCCCCATTTTCCAGCTGTTTTTTTCACTCCAGTCTGATTTTATCCTGTTTTTATCCCAAACACATACTTTCCACCAACAACACATTCCGGTAACCAAAGTAGCTCCTCTGTACTTAATATGAACTGACTCATCAGAAGCTATTTCATGACTATCCCATAAGTCTCCAATGTTTTTATCAAGATATTCTTCACTGCTTGCAACAAGGATCCGATATGAACTTTGTTTCTGATTACGCATTTCAGATTTAAGTATCCAGCTCAGTTCTGGATTACTATTTTCTACTGAAATCGGATTTATGGAATATTCGCATCTCAAGTCAAATGGCTCAATATCCGATTCTCTGCCGGGACCACATGAAATAGAAATAACAGATATTATAATTATACAAATGACAGAATTATTAACCGGGAATAGCATTTTAATGCAAGATATTTACAGTTTCTATTGTTACCGGACCCAGTAAACCCGATTCAAGAAGGGGAACTTCTGCCCATGGGACATTTGTACTGCCGGTACCCGGAATGCTAGTCCGGGTAATATTGGTATTTGTATATTTCTCCCCCAGAACGGCATCACCGATAATACGGTTGCTCCATGTATTTGCAACCTTAACCGTAAGATAGTTCTCTCCATGTATAATAAGCCCTGTAATATCGAATCTATGGGGCATTGTCCATGTGGTTCCAAGGAATTTGTTATTCAGCCACACCTCTGCAACCTTTTCGACCGTACCAAGATCCAGATAAATCTTTTTATCATTCATCGGTTCCTTTCCAAATCTGAATGAGAAAGGCTTTTCATAGGTAGCTACCCCGGAGAAGTAACTAATACCTGGTATTGGTATTTCTGTCAAAGAAGCGAGATTTTCCATTACATAATTCAAAGGAGCTCCAAATCCCAGGGGGAAAGAGACTTTCCATTGGCCCTCAAGTTTCATAATTGAGCGGGTTATTACCTTTCTGGGTCGAGGATCATTCATCTGTCTGTAAGCACCGGGTGTAACAACCACTACGCCATCATTAAGATATTGAAGATAAGGAGTATCCTTTGTGTCCATCCTGATATTAGTATAGGTCTGTGTTGGTATTGTATGCCTGAAAACAATAAAACATGATCCAAACGGAGGCAAGGTGAGAGGAAGATTTGTATATGTATCTTCAGTGTCATATATTCTTACTGGGACAATTTCACCTGTAACAGGATCCCATAATTCGGGCACCTTTCCTTTCTGACGGAATCCACAAAGACGAGAGATCCATTCTTCCGAAGTATTCCTTATAAAATAGAAATCAAGATCTCCTTTACGGTAATGAATATAATCGAGAAGGCTGGAATCATCATCGCGATAAACAAAATCCGGTTTAACATTAAGATATTTAAGCAATTCCTCAGGCTCAGTGCCTGTAATTACAGCTCCTTCTGCTGAAAGCTTTTTCAGCTTCTGCTCCACGGAGGGAGAACGGACTTTTTCCTTTTCAATTGCGAGCAGACTGAAGGATGAGCCATTGGGCAGATAAAGTCTGCCATCTTTTACACTAAGATTATTAACAAGTATTTCTGTGTTTATTACCTCGTAATCATAACCAGGCCCTACCCTGAAATGTGTATTTTTCGGAGTGGCAGAGTTTGGGATTTTATCACCATAATACCAGACAACATCCGCCACAAAATTAGTCTTCTGGAAGATAAATGAAGCTCGTGACAGGTAATCAAAAAAAGGTTTTACCATTGGCCACCAGACCCGTTTGGTATTAAAATGGGTTCCGGCATGATATACATAACCCGGATAACCCGATCCGCTAATATTATGACTGAAACCATGAAGTACTACCTTATTCATTCCTTCACAGAAAGCACGATCACCGAATGGTTTTATATCACCCGGACCTTCCATCCAGTGCTGGAATGAGGTAAATGACTCTTCTTCAACTATTCCTCTATTATAGATATGTGAAGCAGCTGCAACCTCTTTCACAACACGGAGTATATCAATGCTGTCTTTCCCATTATCATCCATATAATATCTTGAATGGTTTACCCAGAATTCTCCACGTGGGATATCCAGTGATCCGAGGGCTTTTAATGGTTCAGCAGGACCATTATATAAAGGATAACCCGGTCCGCCTGCTTCACAGTTAATTGCCAGACCGTACTTGTTGGATATTTCTTTTGCCTGTTCATAAAGGTTATTAATCATAAGTTCCGACAATGTCCTCCTGAAATCCGATCTCGTTTTCTCAGAAATTTCAGATTTGAATAACTCAGGAGCAAAAAGGGCTGGGATGAACTTTGTAATATCATAACCATTCAATCTTCTGAACTCATCCTTAAGGGATGATGTCCAGACAAATCCCCTGGCTTCATAGCTGGCAAGATATAAGCTTTTGAGTGCGGTATTTTTGAAATCACCAATTACGGGGAGAAGTCGGTTAATAATATACATAAGGTGAGTCTCAACTGCCACTGAATCAAAATGGTCAATAGTAAGTCCTGCAGATTTTGGACTTGGCAGCACTAATTCCTGTCCAGAGTTGGAGCATATATACCTGAATATATCCCATTCACCTGAAGGTACCTCCCACTTCAGGATATCGTTGTCATAATCAAAATACTTTGTCAGATCTAATACTGACAATGAATCGAGTGAACCGGTTTCAACTCCTGAAGGGACAGCAAGTACTGCGATCTCATCATAATAGGCTGGTCTTCCATTTTCCCTGAATGGTATCATGGGCTTACCTGTGCCTCCAATCAGTGATGCCTTTGGGAAAGAGATATCGGGAAAAGGAAGTTTTGTCTCCAAATAACCCTGTACACCTTTAAGACTTACCTTTGAAAAATAAAGTGACTTTCCAGCATGTTCCGGTTTAACCCAGCTGCCTCCGGCATTCCAGCTGCTTGCAAGATTTAAACCTACTGTCAGACCAAGCCTTCCTGCCTCATCAATAACAGTTTTAAGAATCTTCAGTGATTCATCACTCAAAAAAGCAGGTCCGCCAGGGATCATAGTATCTGCTTTCGGAACACCTATTTCGAATATATCAAAACCACTAAGACCTGCATTCTTCATCGCAAGGAATTCCTGCTTTGCCCTTAAAGTATCTATGTTCCCGTTGAGACACCACCAATAAGCCTTAGGCCTTGCAGAAAGTGGCGGATCCTTAAAACCCTCAGTAAACCTTACATAATCATCCTGCTGAGCTTCAAGGACATAACATGAGGTAATGAAGAAAATAAATCCTAAGGAAAATAATATCTTTCTCATAAACAGAATCTAAAGAACAATCTAAAGTTAACTATTTAGCTTCTATTATGCATGATAAAAATTGTTAATAACAAAGTTTTACAGATTCTGGTCAGGCTGTTAAATAATAGTTAAATGTTTTAATGTTCCACACAATAATGTTTAATTTGCATTCTTTAGATCCGCCAAAAGAGTAAATATCCGACCTGATTGAATAAAGCCCTATATACAATAATTCCGATGCTGTTTACGATTGGCGTTCTTAATGGACAGGTTGATAATAGTGACAGATATATCCAGGTGAGCGGAATAATATCGGATGAAGGTGACAGGCTTGTATCAGGCGTTGCAATAA
This sequence comes from Bacteroidales bacterium, assembly GCA_035531395.1. Lineage (GTDB taxonomy): Bacteria > Bacteroidota > Bacteroidia > Bacteroidales > VadinHA17 > LD21. The sequence goes on along the minus strand of DATKTA010000025.1, from coordinate 235,055 downwards.
TCTCAAAAAAGCTCAGAAGAGGAACTGTCAGCGAACCTTCCGGTATATATTCAATTACCAGCGCTCCGGGTGATACTGTCTTTTTCAGGGCACTCGGTTATAAAAGATACCATACAGTAATCCCTCCCGATTACGGATCGCAATATGCTAATGTTGATATAAGGCTCGAGTTTGATACACTCAGGATTGAAGGAGTAAATATTCTTCCATGGAAAACTTATAGTGAATTCATCAGGGATATAACGCAGGATAAACCAGTAGATCCTATTATTGAGAACATGAACGATAATCTGGCATCAATATATGTCGCACTACAGAAGGAAACAGGATTAAAAGTCTCTCCTGAAGCCGGTTACATTTATGTTATGGAACAGAATTTCAACGCACTGGCTACCAAGAACCAATTTCCTGTCAATAACCTTCTGAATCCATGGGCATGGTCAAAGTTTGTCCAGGGATTAAAGAACGGTCTCTTTAAAAATCAGAAATTCAATAAGCCTCAGGAGGCAAAGGTGAGGAAGAAGGTGAAGAAGGTGAAGAATGCGAAGAAAAAGTAGCTGACGGCTCGTAGCTGGTAGCTGGTCAGCTATGAGCTATGAGCCCTTCTAAAAAGCCGGATTATAAATCCTGTCTTTAAAAGTATAATCATTTACGAATTTACGAGGTCTCCTGAGCTCGTCCTTTCTCAATATTTCAGGTGACAATCCTTGTCCGTCACCCAAAAATCCTGCAGCCATTACCGATACCGGTACAATATCTTCCGGTAATCTGAAATATTCACGCACTTTTTCAACTGAGAATCCTCCCATCTGGTGTATATAAATATCAAATGTCATTGCCTGCAAAGAGAGGTTGGCTACAGCCATTCCCGTATCGTAAAGTGCAAATCTGTTTGGCTTACTGTTATGAGAGAATTTAGTCCTGGCCAGAGTAACAATCAGTGCCCAGGCATTCTTTGCCCATAACTGATTTGATTCTGCCAGGAATCCCAGATAATCTTCGAAAATATCATGTTCTTCAAAGGTAGTATAAACAAACATCCAGGGCTGTTCATTGAAGCATGAGGGAGCATGACCGGCTGCTTCAAACATTGCTTTTATTTTAAAGTCATCTACAGGAAGCTGAGAGAAAGCATAAGGGCTCCATCTTCCTTGTATTATTTCAAGTACAAGTTCTTTTTTCATTTCCAGAATTTTAATCTATTAAACAATATGACAGGGCTTTAAAGCAATATTTCTTACCATGCAAAGTGTTAAAAATTAATTATAAGGCAGACCAATTGTCTGGTAAATGTAATAATTTATAATTTTGGCAAGGTATGAAGAAGTACGAAGGCAGAGTAGTTGGAATTCTTGGAACAGTAATATTTCATCTTATTGTTGCAATAATAATTATGTCCTTCCAGATAAGATCTCTTAAAATAGAGTCAAGAGATATGTTTGAGATCGAATTTCTTGCCGAGGAACAGCCAAAAGAGGAAGAGCAACTAAAAGAGTTACCTGTTACAACTATAGAAAAGATACTACAGGGTGATGAGGAGATGCTGAATGTTGCAAGGAATCTTGCGAGTAAGGCTGACCCTAGGATAAACCGCGATGAGTATATTGACATGGTTAAGGAGGAACTTATCAAAAACGGGAAGCTCAGTGAAAATAACTATATTGATGAACAGAAGAGGCAGGCAGAAAAACCAGATGAGAATCTGTCATTCAATGATGAATCCAAAGTGAAGGATGATCAGAACAAACCTACCGAATCGCAGGAAATGGAAGCGAATTACAAAGGTCCGACACGTATTTACTACGATCTTTCAGGCAGGACACACACATATCTTCCAATCCCTATTTATAAATGCCAGGGTTCTGGCAAAGTTGCATTAAGTCTTGAGGTCAGCCAGAGAGGACTGGTGGAAAAAGCACAAATAATAGGCAGTGAAAGTACCACATCTGATCCATGTCTGATAGAAGCTGCTGTAAAAGCAGCAATTATTTCAAGGTTCAATTCCGATTTAAATGCACCTAAAATCCAGACAGGAACAATCACATATCATTTTGTTGCACAATAAAAAGACTTTGAAAACAAGCATAAGATCAATTATAATAGTAGCATTACTATTCTCTGGTTCTTCACTCAAATCGCAGGAGAAATATCAGCCTGGTTATATTGTAACTAATAATGGTGATACTATCCGGGGAATGATCTGCGACAGGAAGCAAGCTCCTTTTGCGCAGTTATACAGCAAGATACGATTTAAGGGCAATTCACTTTTCAAAAGAAAATACAGTCCGTCTCAGATTACAGGGTATAAGCTGGGTGCTACTTCATTTGAAAGTGAATGGATTAATTCTACGAGTAACTTATTCAGGACAAATTACATATGTGACCCGGCATCCGGAACCAGGCATTTTCTTAAAGTGATTGTTAAAGGCTACCTCACCTATTATCAGTGGGAATATATGGATCAGGAATCATGGTCAATTGATGCAATAGATCTTTTTAAAAGGGAAAATGATGAATACTACATCAGGGTAACCCGGGGAATTTTTGGTATCAGATTAAAGAATCTTAAGGAGTATTTTATGGATTGTCCTGCCTTGATTCAAGAAATAGAAAGAGGAGAGCTGAAAACTCCTGCCGAAATAGCTTATTTCTACAATAATTGGATAAAATGCAAAAGAAATAAGTGATTGATCTCAGGATTTATTCTTCTGTTCCAACTCTCCAATTTCCCTGTCCAATTCGTCCCAGTCATCGAAATTAAGTTTTTCAGAGTACTCAAGATCCTTACTTTTTATCATAAGTGAGATAGCCATTATGACATTAGTAATCAATATAATATATAAAATAATTCCGTTATTGAAATCACTATTCTGATTTGAGGCAGGGATACTGAAAAACAAAAGTATTGTGATCAAACCTCTGGGGGATATAAAAAGTTCAGGCAATAAACGTTTCACAAGGAATAACTTCAGTAATATGAAACGAATGACAAAAATACCTGCAACAATCATAATGCTTATAAGTGCTGCCTTTTCATCAATCAGACTTTTAAGTTCAATGGTCATCCCGAATATCACAAAAAAGAATGTTCTTATGAAGAATGCCGATTCCATCGTCAGTACATGAAAATCATTCTGTATTACTTTAAGAGATTCAAGTTTTACCAGTTTTTTGAACTTGCCTGCGAAGAAGATCTGGCTGTTATTCAGGATTATGCCGAAGATAAGTATCATTATAAGCGATGAGAAATGAAGCAACTTACCTACTGAATATAGTAGAACCAGAACAGCGATCAAAAGAAAAAGTTTAACCTGAGATTTTAGTTTTTCTAACAATAGAACCATCACGTAACCTGCAAAAAAAGAGATTAAAAGTGTGATTATAATATTCACTGATATACTCACAACAACCTCATTCACTGAAGTTTTCTCAACACTACTGAGCAGGTAAAAGAAAACCATGATCCCCAGTATATCTGAAAATGTACTTTCGTAAATCAATAATTCCTTACTTCTTTTTATCAAACCACCTACACTGGGTATTACAATAGCGCTGCTCACAACTGAAATCGGCACAGAATAGAGAATCGCCGAGAAGAGATCATCAATAAGCCAGTAATACAAAACATATGAAATGAAAGAGATGCAAAAACCCAGTGAAACAAGTGCCAGAAAGAATGATTTAACTATCAGGGGGACCTTTTCTTTAGTGATCTCAAGTTCAAGGGCAGCTTCAAGAACAATCATAATCAGTCCGATAATCCCAATAATAACAAGAATATCCATAAGGTACTTTGTTATTCCAATATTGAAATAATCAAGGCCAATCCTGATACCAATCCCCAGGAGGACGAGTAGCAGTACACTAGGAATATTGGTCACTTTCGATATCCAGTTAAACTGATGTGAAAGAATTACAATAATGCAAACAGCAATAATTAGAATGTAAGGATTAATTGGTTCCATATCATAGTATAACTTTTGTGTAAATGTAGCATTTTGTACTTCTCCGGATAACTGACCAGTAATATTTTTACTATATTTAGGGTAAGTAAATATTATATGACTAAAGCTAAAAAGTTCGGAACCTTCGGAGGTGTGTTCACCCCTTCAATTCTTACAATTCTGGGTGTAATAATGTATTTGAGAATGCCGATGATATCTGGCGAAGCCGGGCTAATTGGAACATTGGGAATCATTATAGTTGCTCATATTATTTCAATTACTACCGGGCTCAGTGTTTCATCTATTGCAACAGATAAGAGGGTAAAAGAAGGTGGCACTTATTATATAATTTCAAGGAGTCTGGGGCTTCCTATAGGGGGGACTCTGGGGCTGGCATTATTTGTTGGATTATCATTTTGTGTGAGTCTCTATCTAATCGGTTTTTCTGAGAGCTTCCTGGGATACTTTGATATGCCTATGAATATCAACAACATAAGGATAACGGGGTCTATCATTCTTCTTGTAGTGACAATAGTTACATTCATAAGTACCTCTCTGGCAATTAAGACTCAGTACCTCATAATGCTGACCATTTCCCTGTCAATTCTTTCAATATTGTTTGGCAAACATGATCTTGCTCCAACATCACCAAACCTTTTTGGAAACGGGTCAGGCATACCGCTTGTGGTACTCTTTGGAATATTCTTTCCTGCTGTTACAGGATTTGAAGCCGGAGTATCAATGTCAGGAGACCTTAAGGATGCTAAAAAGTCAATACCACTCGGTACCATTTCTGCTATTGCCATAGGGTTGACAGTTTATATTGCTCTGGCTTTCTTTTACTTCTTTACGGTGGATGGAAATGCTCTGGCAACTGATCCAAAGATACTGTTCAGGATTGCCCTTGTACCTCAGCTGGTAATTGCCGGAATATGGGGAGCAACATTAAGTTCGGCCCTAGGAAGTATTCTTGCTGCACCAAGGATTCTTCAGTCTACAGCAATGGATAAAATAACACCAAGATTATTTGCTCATGGTTCAGGGGCCTCAAAAGAGCCGAGAAATGCACTCATTCTTACTTTTCTGATTGCTGAGGCAGGTATTCTTATTGGAGAACTGGATGTAATAGCCCGTGTTGTTTCAATCTTTTTTATAACTACCTACGGATTCCTTAACCTTAGTGCAGCTTTTGAGTCACTTACAAGTGCTGATTTCAGACCAACCTTTAAGACTCCGCCTCTTGTAAGCATAATTGGATTTCTTGCATGCTTCCTGGTAATGATACAACTTGATTTTCTGGCCATGATGGCTGCAATATTAATCCTCGGCTTATTGTTTCTTTTGCTCAAACAAAGAGAGCTGGTTCTTGAAACAGGAGATACATGGAGTAGCGTATGGGCCACACTTGTCAGGACCGGCTTGCAACATCTGAATAAATCAACACTCCATACAAGGAACTGGAGACCTAATGTAATACTTTTTTCAGGGCAGGATAATGCAAGACCTCATCTTATAGACCTGGCAAGATCCATTACAGGGCGGCTGGGAATGTTTTCCGCTTTCGAAATGGTTGTATCTGACGAGGAACGCCTGATCAGAGACAAAAGACATTTTGCCATCCTGGGCAAGAAAAATGAATTCACGATCCATCAACATAAATGTCGCAACGTTTATGAGGGCATGAATGACATATCAAGGGTTTTTGGCTTTGCAGGTGTTGAACCTGACACCATACTTATGGGATGGAGCAGACATGAAAGAAATAAAGATAAATTTCTGAAGTTGCTCAGAAATTTTGAAGAGAGCGATTACAATACAATTCTGCTGAATTATAATGCAGTCAAAGAATTCGGTGAAAAAAGAACCATTGATATATGGTGGAGCGGCTGGGGCAGTAATCTGACCTTTTCCATTTTCCTGCTGCGTCATTTAACATCATCGGGTAACTGGAAAGATGCCAAAATAAGGTTGCTGATAGTAAATAATCAGCCTGAACGTAATGAAATAATAGATAAGCGTCTAAGACAAATTCTCCTCCAGTACAGGATTAACTTTGAGATCAGAATCATAAATAATAATATTGACAATATTTCAAGAGATGAATTAATCGGTCGTGAATCTTCAGGTACTGATCTCACATTTATTGGGATCCCTGACAAACAATTCAATCACCTTGACCAGGCTTATGACGAGGTTTCATATCTGACGAAACATTTAGGTACATTCATTCTTGTAAACAGCTCTTCAAGATTTGAACCATTTGATCTTCAGCTCGAAGGCATATCAGAGTCATCAAGCAGAATATCGACTGATGGTTACATTTCCTTGCCGGATCTGGTTCCGTCTAAATACAATATTATCAATGATGATATAGTTAAAATTGATATTAACGGACAAAAGGTGCTTACTCTTTTCAACGAAAAGGCTTTTGCTCCTCTTCTGACTGAAACTGAAAAATTCGCTAAAGATCTCTCAATCGCATTTAATTCAGTTTACTCACAACTGGGGAAACTAATTGAACTGAATGATAAATATCGCATCAGAAAAGCTATTCTTAAGATCAAAAATGATTTTTATTACAATGTAAACCGTTCTTTTGATGACTTCAGAGACAAAAAACTGATCCTGCAGAAAGAAGCCCTGGAAAATGGGTTACAATGGTATGCTGACAGGCTTGAAAAAGACCTGCTAAGATTTCCTTTCAAAATTCTGATACACTATGACAGGGAAGATCTCAAAATCAGAAGGAAAGATCCTTTCTGGTTAAAATGGTTTATACTCAGAAAACGTGTTATTCATCCTTTCTCAAAGAAATCTTTACCTGGAAAGATACAGTACCATGAAATAGCCTCTTACTACCTCAAAGATAACCGTCACTATTTCCTTTCCTCCTTTTTAAGCAAATTGCAGTCTGAATTGCTTGAACATATTTCTGAAACCAGGGGAATAATTAGTTCTACTGATGCTTTGCTGGAAAAAATATTAGATAATCCGGCAGATTTTAATAAAGAAATCAGGGAGGCTAAGGAACAGGGTGAAAACAAGATCAAGGCATTTTCGTCAGGCATTTCTCAGTTGAAGATACACCTAAAAAACAGATTGATACTGGAGTTCAGAAAAAATCTCCAGCAAATGACCAATAATCTGGCAAAACCCGACATTAATTTTCGTATTCGAAGAAAACGAAGGAATAATAAATATTATGCCAATCTGATCCTGAACAATTTACTTTTTCCCGATTTATGGTATGAAGCAACGCTTCTCCACCTTAATAAAATAAAAATAGATATTGTTCTTAATTCTTATAAAAGCAGGATAAAAGACAAAATAAATGAATTCAATTTTAAGATTGATCAGCAGCTTGATAATCGCTTCAGAAGCGGGCTGAATGAAATCCTCATAAAACTTCAAAAGTATGACAGCGAAAAAGAAAGCATTTTAGGTCCGAATTTCAAAATACCATCACTCGAAGAAAATATTACTCTGATAAAAGATTTTAACCTTTTCGGGAAAGAGATTATCAGGATTGCAGAAACCCTACCGGAAAAACTGGATATCGGCATAACAGCTTTAACAAACCCTGATCCTGGACAATCTGAGGAAATATTGAGTGTTCCTCTCAGAAGGTTGACCCGCTTTTATATTGAATCGAGGTTCATCGGAACTACATACGATCAACTGGAACAAATCTCAGATTCATGCAAAAACACAATATTCATTATTAATGACCTATTAAGCCTCACACGATTTAATCTTGAAAACATTCCGGCAGACCTTCCTGACAGAAAAAAAGTCAATGACTCTATCATTAAAGACGCATGTCAGCATATTATTAAAGAAGAAGATAAAATTGATCTGATAAGAAATGACATTAATCAGGTAATTGATAACTCCCTGAATGAAGTTTTCGATAAGCTATCTGCCTATAAGATAAACACAACAGTTGCTGAATATTCATGGTTTATAAGGGAACATCAGAGCAAAAAAGTAAAAAAGACAATCAGGGCTTACTTTTATAACCTAAGATTCTTTTTTAAGAATATCACTGTAAAAGCACTCTACTCAAGAAGCGAATGGATCTTGTTAGCCAGAAAAATAACTGAAACAGAACGCAAGGGAATCAGCAGCAACCTGATTCTTGATCTGATTGAATCTATAAGCCCAAATGATAAAGTAACTGAAAAACTACCTCAGTACTACAAAAAACTTTTCAGCGGAAGATCAAGTATCAGTGAGGATTTCTGGATTCAAAGACAAAAAGACGAAGAGTTGTTTAAAACAGCAATAAATCGAGTTACTTCAGGGTATAAAGGCGCTATTTTGATACTTGGAGAGAGAAATTCCGGAAAGTCCACATTCTGTCGCTACACAACCAGTAAGCTGTTTCGAAAAGAAAAAGTATTTCATGTGTCTCCTGTTTACTCAGGGTCCATCCTCGTTGAAGATTTTACGGCTGAACTTAGCAAGGTTACTTCTACTCAGGGCAATATATATGAAATAATGGAGGCACAAACCACAAACTGTGTTTTTGTATTTCATGATATTGAGTTGTGGTGGGAGCGGTCAACTGATGGTCTGAAGGTAATTAATGTGATCCTCAATCTTATCAATGAATTCAGCAAGAGGTTCATTTTTGTAATTAATATGAATCCTTATGCTTATGATCTTATCAATAAATTAACTAATTTCCAGGAAATTTTTATCAGCATAATACATCTGAAACCATTTGATTCAAAGGAAATAAGGGAACTTATAATCAGAAGACACAGGTCCAGCGGATTGAAATTTATCCTTAAAAAGACCTCTGAGGAAGAATTATCCGAAATAAGCATTGCCAGACTTTTCAATAAATATTTCAGCTTTTCTGAAGGAAATCCGGGAACAGCCCTTAAATCATGGCTTGCCAACATTACTAAAGCTTCAGAAAACAATATCAGCATCAGGTATCCAAACCTGCCTGAAATGAAAATTCTTGAGAGTCTTGACGATAGCTGGAAAACTGTCCTTATTCAGCTCGTTCTGCATAAAAGACTGACATATAATAAATTAAACAGGATATTTTCGAATGATCAGACAAGGATAAAGGATATATTAAATGCACTGCTCAGAACAGGGCTTATCGAAGAGAGAAATGAAGATCTCTTTGTTGTGAACACTTACATAGAACCTCACCTTATAAGGATTTTCAGGAAGGAAGAATTGCTCTAGATTTTTTTAGAGAATGATTAATATTTGAAACAGATGAAAATCATAATTGTAATAGTCTTTGCTCTGCTGATAATAACAGGATTTAAGATTGTCAGGATGGGCTTAAAATACCTGGTCAGCCGTTTCTCAGGAATTAGTTTTTTAGAAAAACCATTGACTATAATTGAGTTACTGATCTGGACCATTTTCATATTCCAGTCATTATATTACCTTTTCGGTGAAAAATTCTATTACCAGTACCTTTTTATAGCTCTCATAATTGTATTGACAGGTTTTATTTCATGGTTTTTTTTAAGAGATATGCTGGCAGGATTTTTTTTCAGAATAAGATACACTCTGAAAACAGGAGCTCAAATAAGCATAGCTAGTCAAAGTGGTGTGATAAAATCGTATGGACTTACTTCAATAAAAATTATTACCAGTGATGGATTATTACTGAATATCCCATATTCGAAAATGATCAATGAAATAATAATAGAAAAGAGTTTTCGAGGAGCTCCTGAAGAACATATATTGCAACTTCAGGCAGATTTATCTCTTGGCAGAACAAAAGCCGAAGAATTGATAAGGTTGTCATTATTAAATGCACCATGGACTAATCCGAAAGAAGAACCAGTTATCAAATTCATGGAAGAGAATAAGAAAGGCTACTTATTTGAGGTTAAGCTATTCTCAGTCAAAGAAAAAAATATCAGGCTAATTGAAAACTCTCTCGAAAATTTTTCATCAATTCATGTGGTAACACAAAGAGTATAAGTCAATAATTAATATTGTACCCATACTATTAATAGACTTATTCCGATCTTTAAAAAATTAAATTACCAAATGTTATGGAAGTACTTGAAAAATTTATAAACAAGGTACTATTCACTGTTGGCAACCAGGATATTAAAGTGATTACAATAATAACATTGGCTTTTATTTATTTTTTTACATTATTAATATTATGGCTGATCAAGAGAGGGTTGCATACCGGAAGGAGTTCGAAAAAGTTTGACAGAAGCAATGCATACTCAATTTTTCAAATCATAAGGTACCTGGTATGGATAGTATCAATAAGTCTGATGCTAAAAACGCTGGGGATAAGCTTAACAGTGCTAGTAGCCGGATCGGCGGCAATCCTTGTTGGAATTGGACTTGGACTGCAAAATACATTTAATGACTTTCTTTCAGGAATAATAATATTGATTGAAGGTACAACCAGGATTGGTGATGTTCTTGAAATTGATGGTGATGTTGTAATTATTCAACAAATAGGAATCAGAACATCTAAAGGGCTGAACCGTGATGAAATAGTTGTTATAATCCCGAATTCATTAATAACGACCAAAAAAGTAATTAACTGGAGCCATCAATCAAAAAAGACACGATTCAGGATAAATGTGGGAGTAGCTTATGGAAGCAATGTTGACCTGGTAATTAAAATACTGGAAGAGAGCGCCTTAGAACATCCTGACATTACTGATAAGAACCTTATTGAAGCACGACTTATTGATTTCGGAAATTCATCTCTTGATTTCCAGGTTTTGTTTTTCAGCAATAATGCATTCAGAATTGAAAGAGTAAAAAGCGATATAAGGAAAATAATCAACAGAAAATTTGCTGAAAACAACATCACTATTCCATTCCCTCAAAGAGATGTTCATATAATAAATGATAAAGGATGAAGAATTTAGTTTTATTATTGATAGCTATAACCGTATTTCTGTCAGGGATAATATTCAAACTGATTCATCTTCCCGGAGCAGGCATACTTATGGTACTCGGACTTGGAATTTTTATTGTATATTCATCGATCATATACTTTAAGAACAAAAACCCTGTGATGAAAAAAGTACTGATCATCTCATCTATTGTCTTGATTACCACGCTGGTTTTTGCAATTATCAAATATCCGTATTTTTCAGAAACGGTATTAGGTGCGATACTTGCAGGTTTTATTATCTTCCTCCTCAGCCTTCTTTTTAACAATAAAAAAAGGAATCTCATTGATAAATAGCTTGTAGAGGCTGTAAAATCTTTAAAGGCTACCATGTAAAACCTTTATAGCCTCTACAGCCTTAAAAAAGCTGTGTCTGCTGGTTGTATTTCCAGGGTTTAATAATATCAGGTGTGTTTCTGCTGGATGTACGGCTGTTTATGAGAGGACTCACAGTATGCGCTTTGAGAATCTCCTCTGAAGCAGGTTTCAAAAGAGTTTTCACTTTTTCCGTCTCATTTGAAATATCAAGCCAGAGAGATTCTGATGATTTATCAAGAATGGCAGGCATCCTTTTTTTTGAGTTATGAATTTCCGACATCAGGATATTGGCATCAGTGGTAATGATTGTGAAAGTAGTAAACTGTTCACCCGTATTATTTTCCACCCATTCATCGTATAACCCTGCCAATGACATTATATCATCATCTGCCCTGTAGATATACCATGGTACTTTCTCCTTTCCTAAATGCTGCCATTCGAAAAAACCTCTTACTGGCACAATGCATCGCTTTGTCTTGAAGCTTATTGAAAAGGAAGGTTTAGTCTCCACACTTTCAGACCTGGCATTGAATGTTTTAAGCCGGATCTCCTTTGCATCATCAATATTCCTTGTCCATGATGGAATCAATCCCCATTTAAGGAGTCTGATCTTTCCCGGAGAACCTGAGCAAAGAGCAGGCATTTCCGGTAAACCGTATGCATGATAATAGTAACTCGGCCGATATTTGTCCGGATCGATCAAATCAGCTCCGTATCTGTTCTCCAGTTCTTCCTTTATCAGGTTTACATTAACGGTAAAACACATATTTACCAGTCGAGTAATTCGTTTGATGTAAAATTAAGAGGAACCGGCAGCGAATAATTAAAAAGATCATATTCCGGCCACTCCTTAATCTGTGCTATTACCCTGTACATCATGTTGTTCATGTACGAGTAAATCTCTGGTCCGTTCCATGCACTTGAATTGAACAGTACCACCCAGGCAATACCATCCGACTGTCTTTTCATCATACCGGCACTGCCCGGAAATGAACCAGTTCTCCACCATGTACCGTTATAAACTGTAGTCTTCCATCCGACAGGTGCATATCCGTTATTGTTATCAGTCATAATATGGATACTCTCGCTGGTGAGAATATCTGGTCTTGAATGGAAGCCGTCCACTGCCAGAAGAAGTCTCATCAGGTCGGGTGCAGTAGCAATCCATGCACCGGCAGCACCAAGAGCACGTATATCATTCCCTCCATAAATGGGTGTAACCATCTCTCCTGTACCGTATATTGATGGTTTGAGCACAACATCGGAAGGTTCATAATAAGTAACCTCAAATGGCGTCTTCTCTGATGGAAGATTTCCTGCAATAGACATATCATATATACCCAGAGGTTCAAGAACCGACTTCCTGCAATATTCCTCGTAAGCCATCCCTGAAACTTTCTCAATTACCAACCCAAGGATACTATATCCCAGATTAGAATATGCACGTCCGGTACCCGGTGTAAAATGAAGCCGCTTGTTCAGAGCAAACCTTACAATTGTTTTTGTATCGGCCGGAGGAGTTACTCCCATCTTCTCCGCAACAACAACAGGCATAAACATCTGGTCACCATGTCTCTGAGTCCAGCCCCCCTCATGACTAAGCAGATGGCCTACTGTGATACCGTATACTCTTTTATCCCTGGGTTCACTGAAATAAGGGTCATTAAGAATTCCATCGGGGCCAAACACTTTATCGCTAAGCGATAACCTTCCTTCCTCCCTCAACTTCATTATTGCAACAGCAGTAACAAGTTTTGAGATACTTGCCACACGGAATTTATGATAAGGCTGCGTCTCTGTCTTTAAAGTCGTATCTGCATAACCAAATCCATGTGAATATACAAGTTTGCCGTCCTTTGCGATTGCAACAGAAGCTCCGGCAATAGACCACTTGCGGATAAAGGAATTCAACGTTTTCTCAACAGCTGCAAATTCCCATCCCGATGAACTGGAATTCGTAAGCCTTACATTTTCCGGAACCAGCTTATCAGATACAACTACACTGGTTTCCTTGGCACCGGGATTAAAACTCACCAGTGAAACCAAAAAGCTAATGATCAATATTTTCTTTATCCTGTACAAAAATCAAACTAAATTTTGTGCAAAATAAGCACTATTTTTTTCGTTTGCACCACTGAAACTAAATTTTGCATAATCAGTAATCAATAAATCTTATAAAAAAATGCAGGAGGAATTAATAAAATACTGGTAGGAAATCAACAAAAAATTAACTTTGTCTCCATGTCTTACAGAGGAATATCAGTAGTCAGTACCAGTATAATTTTGATGCTGGTATTTATTCCATTAAAGAGTATTGCACAGGAAACAATAACAGTTAAAGAGTACAGTACGGTTGCACCAGATACGATGGATTATATACCATCGTGGTATCCGGGAGCGTTGGAATACAACCTTATGATAGCTTCCTCAAGAGGTCTTACCACAGAAATTGACAGGCTTATTCAAAAAGGTGCAAACATAAATTCATATAATGTTGATGGAGCCACGCCACTGATTTTTGCTGTCTCCTACAATCAGCCGGAAGCGGTCAAAACTCTTTTAAAACACTCGCTCAGGCTTGATGAATTTACATCAGGATGGGAAACGGCACTTATGATTGCAGTAAAGAATAATTATTATGCCATAGCGGAAATACTGATACGGGCCGGGGCAGATATTGAATTTGCCGATAACCACGGAACTTCGCCTCTTCACTATGCTGCTTTATATGGATATCTCCATATGGTTGATTTACTTCTTTATTACGATGCCACTATTGATGCAAAAAGCGATGATGGTTTTACCGCTCTGCATGCAGCGATCTGGGCAGGGTATGCAGATATTGCTGATCTGCTTATCCAGAGCAAGGCTAATATGGAAGTAAGAGATAATGAGGGCGATACCCCGTTTCTTATAGCAGCATCAACAGGTGATACACTGATAATGGGTCTGCTATACAGGTTCGGAGTTGACATTTTTGCCAGGAATATTTTTAATCACAATGCCCTCACCCTGGCAATTGCATATAACCGGAAAGTAGCAGTAGAGTATCTTTTAGAAAAAAGCGACAAATGGAAAGAAAAATCAATTTCAGGATATGACCCATATAAAGTAGCTTCAAAATACAGCAGGCATGATATAACCGACATCCTGAATGCCAACAAAATTCCTGGCAAAATCAAACCGTCAATCGATCAGGTTGCTCTGTCAGTAGCTGCCAGGTGTACTCCTCATGACTATTATTCGGGCTTCAGTCTGAGTTTCAAGGAACCATATTATAACGCTGGATTTACATTGGGAATGGATATGAAACTATGGTATACCCGGATATTAAGGGAAGAATCAGAAGACAATTATTTTCAATATTATGACAAAGGAGCTATGTTATATGGAGGTGCCTTCAGGGATTTTATTCTTACAAAAAGGGCTGAAAGAGGGAATATTATTTTGACAACCAGTCTTTCAGGTGGTTACACTTTCGGTAATAAGTTCAGGGGCACGAATATAACCCCGGACAACAGTTTCAAAATTATCCCGGCACTAACCATTAAATGGGAAAAGAATCCGGTCACAATCTTCTTTGGAACAGAATATAATAATTCAGAATATTATAAGATTGGACCATTATGGTTCAGGATGGGGGTTTCATATAATTACTATTTTGATAATATCCGTATAAGGGCAAAGAAAATAAAGTGGAACTAGAAAAATGGGAAATGCCACAAAATATATTTTTCTGATACTTCTTGTTTTATTCTTCTCATGTGAAGACAGCAAGTACATTTCAAACTGTGATGAGTGTTCAGATGAAGAGCCGCTTGAAACAGTGCTCAGTGCAGAATTTTCTGAGGCTAATCAGAAAGGGACACTTGTAATGTTATATGAAGGAAGGATTGAGGATAATATAGTTTTTGACTCTATCAGGATTTTCAGTACATATAAGTATGAAAAGAGAGTATCAATAAACAGGACTTATACTATAACTGCTACATATATAATTAATAATAAATCATATACTGTTGTAGACTCAACTACTCCACGAACAAAATATACGGAAACACTATGTGAGAAACCGTGTTATTTTGTATATGACAGAATGCTGGATCTGAGACTGAAGTATACTAAGTAAGGCGGAAGGCTAAAGGCAATAGGCGAAATGTATAAGGAATCATGCCTCAAAATCTTTAACCAGCGTCCAGTGTCCATCGTCCAGCGCCCAGCAACAAGTAACCACCCCCTACGCCCGCGGATACCTGAATAACGGGTTACCCGCCAATCCTCTGGTTTTTATTTCAGCGATCTCCTTATCCTTCAGTGGTTTCAACGTATCCGACTGACTGAGAGCAATTTTAAAAAGCTCCACTTCACCCGGAGTAATAGCAGCAGTTACAGGATGCGACAAGGTGAATCGCAGTCCCATTCTTATATCTTCAGGAGTAGTATGAGGCTCATACCAGCATTTCGGATACTTTGACTTATCTGCATCTTTTGGCCAAGGCCCCTTAGCCATAGCTTTCAGTGCAAGAATACCCATATTTTTCTTTCTGGCTCTTTCAAGAACCTGGGCGCCAAAATTACCGGCGTGCCAGGTCACATAATTTATGGGATAAAGAATAGTATCAAAGTCAAAACGATCCATCATAGCCATAGCTGCTTCAACTGAATGAGCAGAAAAACCAATGAACCTGATCTTCCCTTCTTTCCTTGCCTCCTTAAAGGCCTCCATCGCCCCCCCAGGTGCAAAGATCTGCTCTACATCTTCCATCGTTGTAACTGCATGGAACTGATACAGATCGACATGGTCAGTTCGCAGGTTTTTCAGCGATTTTTCAAGTTCTGCCAGTGCTTCAATCTTATTACGCTGGGTGGTTTTGCATGCAAGAAATACATTTTTCCTGTATTGCTCCAATGCAGGCCCCAACATTAGCTCTGCATTACCATAAGTAGGTGCTACATCAAAATAGTTTATCCCGGAATCAATAGCCAGCTTAACTGTTTCTGAAGCCTCATCTGCTGTTGCATTCATAACAAGTATACCCCCAAAGCCGATCATTGACAGCATTTCACCTGTACGGCCAAGAGATCTTTTTTCAATTTTCCCGGGAGCCGATTTCCTTGAAATACCGGAAAGATCTGGCGGGAAGATGCTTATTGCAGGTGCAATAATTGCAGTTGTCTTAATAAATTCCCTTCTTCTCATATTATTCAGGTATGGTTAATAAATTTCATATAAAATGAAAAGATAGTAAATTGTGGTGAATATTTTCTTGAATGATTATAAAAAGCATCTTTTATGAGTAAGAACTTCTTAGAGAAATTTATAAGCTTATTCCTTATATCAAACTTACTTATTGCATGTTCCGGCAATATGAAGCTGGAGACAGATGTACTGGTAATAGGCGGTACCACCAGCGGCACATCAGCTGGTATTCAGGCAGCAAGAATGGGGGTGAAAACAATTATCGTTGAAGAGACAGAATGGATGGGGGGCATGTTAACTTCAGCAGGAGTAAGTGCTATCGATGGAAATCATAATCTCCATTCCGGCATCTGGAATGAATTTCGTTCAAGACTCTGCAAGCATTACGGTGGAACCAGGGCTCTTGCTACAGGATGGGTAAGTAACACCCTGTTTGAACCACATGTAGCTGACAGCATATTTAAATCAATGGCATCAGAGACAGCGGGATTGAAAGTATTGTACGGATATCACCTGACTGAAATTCTGAAAGTTGAGAATCAAGTGGTTGGTGCACTATTCATGGATGAGTCCGGAATAGAACTGGCAATCAGGGCCAGAGTAGTAATTGATGCTACAGACCTGGGTGATGGACTCTTCCTGGCAGGCGCCGGATATGATATAGGCATGGAAGCTAAATCCCTGACTGGAGAGGCAAATGCTCCCCAGGAGTCAAACGATTTTGTGCAGGACCTCACATGGGTTGCCATCCTGAAAGATTATGGAGAAGGAAATGACAAGAGCATAGAAAAACCTGTAAACTATAATCCGGAACTCTACAGGGGATCATGTTCAATGACAGTTGATTCAATACTCATAAACTGTGATAAGATGCTTTCCTACGGCAGGCTGCCAAAGGATAAATACATGATTAACTGGCCCAGAAAAGGAAATGATATCTACCTCAATGTTGTTGAAATGAACAGGGATGAAAGAAACATTCAACTTAAAAAAGCAAAAGAAATGACATTGGGGTTTGTGTATTATATCCAGACAGAGCTTGGCTATAAACATCTGGGATTAGCTGATGATGAATTTCCTACTGTTGACAGACTGGCCATAGTTCCATATCACCGGGAAGGAAGGAGGCTAAGAGGGATTGAACGGCTCACAATTAACAATATTCTGGATATTTACACGGGGAAACCATTATACAGGACAGGGGTTTCTGTAGGCGACTACCCTGTTGATCATCATCACAATGCAAATCCCCAGGCACCGCATATCAGCTTCCCTCCTGTCCCGTCATTCAATATACCGTTAGGGTCGCTAATACCTGCCCGTATTGATGGGCTCATCGCTTCAGATAAGGCAATTTCAGTTTCTAATATAATGAATGGCGCTACACGACTGCAACCTGTAGTACTCCTCACCGGGCAGGCAGCCGGTGTAAGTGCCGCCCTCGCCGTAAGCAGGAATATAAGCGTCAGGAAAGTCAGTATCAGAGAGGTACAAAAGGCACTGCTTGACTATGGGGCATATCTGATGCCGCTGTTTGACATTGGACCTGATGACAGGAATTTCCAGGTGATACAGAGGGTTACCTCGTCAGGTATACTGAGAGTTAAAGGTGAACCATTTCAGTGGTCAAACAGGACATGGTTTTACCCTGATTCTGTTATATCTGTGATGGAGTTCACTGAAGGTCTGAATTCTTTTGAGAGTAAAGTCCCGGTGGCCAATGATTTAAATAAGGTAACGGTTGCCAGAGTATCGGCTATATTATCAGACATGCTTGAAAGAGATGTATCGTCTGAATTAATTGATATACTGACAAGGAGTACCGGTAAACATCCTGATCAGAAGACTCCTTTGACAAAAAGGCAACTCGCAATTATAGGAGATGAACTGGTCAGACCTTTTGATACAAAGGAGATTGGATTTGACGGTAACTATAAATAATTAGAACCGGATAACAGGATTTGCAGAATAAACAATCTCCTCATTCCTGAAATAAACTTTCTCAAGAAACAATCCGCTTGGAGGAGCTGTAAGTTTTGCAGGGATATCTGATTTCTCTCTGAAGAATCCTGCAATAACTTTTTGATCAAGCTTGCCACGCCCAGCTTCTACCAGAACACCTGTCATCCTTCTTACCTGCTTCCACAGAAAATGGTTACCTACCACGTGGAACAGGAGAAGATCGCCAAAGTCATATACTGCTGAATGGAAAACTTCAGCCTTAGTAGATGATTGTTCACCATCTTCATCTGTAAAGGATCTGAAATCTTTCAGGCCAAGAAAGAGTTTTGCAGTTTCATTCATAAGTTCAAGAGAAAGCTGATCTTTTATCCACCAGACGTACTTCTTCCCGAAGGCTGTGCGCCTGCGGCTTATCTGGTAAATATAGCTTCGTGCATGAGCATCATATCGGGCATGAAATTTAGGGTGTGCCTCCTCCACTTTTATAACACTGATATCTGAAGGAAGACGGTCGTTTATCCCATATTTGATCTTCAACGGGACAAGATCCGTTTCGACTCCAATATGTACTATCTGACCAAGTGCATGTACTCCGCTATCGGTCCGGCCAGACCCAAACAGATCAATTTCGTCTCCTCCAAAAAGATCCCTGCAGGCATCCAGTAATTCACCCTGAATTGATTTTCCTCCCTTCTGAATCTGCCATCCGGAATAACGGGTTCCATCATACTCAATGGTAAGTTTAAATCGGCCCATAACCTTTTTGAAGTTTTTATAAAGATACTATTAATAATTGGAAATTAGGGTGTTCAATTGTTAGGAGGCTCTGGCAACAGCGGGCTGACTGATTCCTGTAGCCAGTAGAAAGTGTACTGACTTTTTTGGGAAATAATTAAAAGTAACTCTTTGAAATCACTTATTAATTAATAGTCTTGTATTATGATATAAATATGTATCATTTATAACAACAATAAACAATTCCCGCTGATCAAACAGATTTTACCCGTTTATAATCAGATAAATATCAGTAATATCAGCAGGATTTTATATTCTGTGATTTATAAAAGCTTTCTTACCTTACTCCAGTATATCCTTGTCTTCTTCCCTGAACCATTCCAGTTTTTTGCTATTTTTTCAAAGTTGTAGGGTCCAATTTGAGATGCATAATATAAGAATACCTCTTCAGCTATATCATAATTATACATGTCAGTCAATCTGTACCTGTTTCCCGTCCTCTCATTGTAGTCCCTGAGACGAATAGGTCTTATCTGGAAATAGCCAACTGCGTCCTCCTCCGGATTATATGCTAAAGTATCAAGCTTGGTCTCAACCATTCCTATTGCATAGATCAGTTTACCAAAGGGATTCACCGGTTCTGTGAATTCTACAGCAAGACCACCTGACACCGGTGCAAAAAGATTCAGTGAGAATAGTGAGAAGCAGATGATAACAACCATCTTATTCATCAATTTACTCATTTCTATATTATTTACAAAGTTCATACACTCCAAAACAACTATCACAATAATAGGTTCAAATGTTATTAACACATCAGACTCTTCAAAAGTCATACCATAGTAGCTATAACACTGATATATAGTATTTTAAATCGATCTAAATTGTTAGTAATTATTTCTTAAATTCATGATTCAGGAGGTATCTTTATAATTTACTTAACTTTAATAACTTTATTCCCGAACTTTAGGGGGATAAGCCATGTTATACTGTCTATGAGTTATGACGTATCACTATAAATAATAGATCACTTTTGAGAATATGAAACCCGCATGTATATGCATACACAAACACAATTTTATAATAATCAGTAACATACTGGTTCCATCATGCCATAGAAATTAAATTATTATATGATGAAAAAGAGATATATGAATCCTTACCTGGCAGGAACAATGCTCGGGATTGTTCTGTTGCTTGCAATGTACCTTTCAGGCAGAGGTCTGGGTGCAAGCGGTGGTTTGAAATACTGCGTGGTATCGATTGTAGGGGCTGTAGATAAGTCACATGCTGAGAACTCAATATATTACAGCAAATATTTCGCTGATGGAAGCAATCCACTTAAGAACTGGTTGACCCTTGAGGTATTGGGATTAATTATCGGAGGATTTATTTCAGGTGCACTTTCAGGCAGACTTAAACTGCAGGTTGAAAAATCTCCGAAGATTTCTGTTGGAAGAAGACTTGTCTTTGCTTTTCTGGGAGGTGTATTCTTCGTATATGGAGCCCAGCTTGCAAGGGGTTGTACCAGCGGAGCTGCACTTTCAGGAATGGCTGTTCTGTCTGTTGCAGGATTCGTTACAATGATTGCAATATTCGGATCAGCATATGTTTTTGCATGGTTTTTCAGAAAGAACTGGATATGAGAGAAAGGCGGAAGGCGAAAGGCGCAGGACAGAAGCTAAAGAGTTCCCCTCCCTGGAGGGTTAGGGGTGGGTTGGATAATGACAAAATTACATAGTGACAACTAGATAATTATACAAAAAAAATATGGGACCAATAGTAACATTATCAGGATTACCGCAGTGGGTGGATTTACTGTTTGCCCTGGCTATAGGGATCGGATTTGGGTTTGCCCTTGAACAGGCAGGATTTTCATCGAGCCGCAAACTTGCCGGCATGTTCTACGGATATGATACCACTGTTATTAAAGTATTTTTTACTGCAGCCATTGTAGCTCTGATCGGGTCACAGTTACTGAGCTATTTCGGAATGCTCGACCTTAACATGGTGTTTGTCAATGAGTATTATGTAGGTGCCGCTATTGTTGGAGGCATTATTATGGGTGCCGGATTCATAATGGGTGGTTTCTGTCCTGGTACAGGACTTAGCGCTCTATCGATTGGAAAAATCGATGCTATGGTTTTTGCAGCCGGCGGACTAACCGGTGCATTTCTTTTTGCAGAAACCTATTCATATATACAAAACCTTGCTAACGGGAGTTATCGGGGACCTGTCAGGGTCGATGAAGCACTTGGTATAGCACCAGGATTTTTCATTCTCCTTCTTGTTTCAGCTGCAGCACTGATGTTCTGGATAGCAGAGGTTGCAGAAAAGAGATTTGCAAGACCAGAAATTACTGACAATATTTAAATATACAATTATGAACCCTCGTGAAAAGATTTCAGCAATCCTTCTGGGTCTTGGGCTTATACTTGCCCTCCTGCCCCTTACAGGAAACAGGTCGTTTACAGTGAGTCCTCAAAAAGTTCTTACAGATGCTCTTGATAAAAATTCATATTTTACAGTTGACCAGGTTGCAAGATTTATTGCCACTGAGGACACATCTGTTCAATTAATTGACCTGAGACCGTCGGAAGAATTCGTTACTCTAAATATCCCAGGCTCGGTCAACATGCCATACAATCAGTTCATAGAGATCGCCCCCGGGACAATTTCAGGAACCGGCACAATCAGATATATCCTTTATTCAAATGGAGATATTGAAGCAAACAATGCATACGTGATTGCAAAAGGCTTAAAAATAAGGAACGTATATGTCATGAGAGGTGGTTTAAATGAATGGTTCAATACGGTTATGAACAGCCATTTTAAGGGAGAAAGGATTTCTGTCCGGGAAAATGCCCTGTACGAAAACAGGAAAAGGGCGGGACAGATATTCACAGAGATGAACAGTCTGCCGGATAGCCTTAAGAAAAAGTATTTTGAAGCCAGACATATGGCTGCAAAAAAACTTGATGGCGGGTGTGAGTAAGTAAGGCGCAGGGCGCAAGGCAAAAGACATGGGATTTTAATACAGAATAAGATGAATTTCATAAAAAAATACAAACCAATATTTCTCATACTATTACCCGTATTAATTTTGGTTTTAGTACGGACAACAGGGATAAATCATTTCAAGACAGATGCCAGGAAACATGCAGAAAAGTCATTCTCCCGTTCAAATCTGATAACTGCTGAAAAACTTTCTCAGACTGGAGGCAATAAGCTGATTATCAATCTGGAAAAAGATGTTATAAAACATATTACTTCCAAAATAACTGTAAAATCAATTTCCGCAGATTCTATTCTGAATAAGCAGAATATCAAATTACTCTTAAATCATGATGGACCGGTAATCATTAGCTCATCTGACGATGCAGTTTCAGCCAGAATCTGGATGTTATTGAGTCAGATGGGTGTTGAGAATCTTTTTATACTTACTGAGGATCCGGAACCAGAGCTATTAAAATATAAATTCCGGCCTGACACACTGGCCCGGCCGGAATTATAATCATATATCAGGAATATCCTATTTTACCACCTCAAAATTATTCACATCGGCAGTGGAAAATGGTAGCCATGAAAGAGTTGTCTTCTGTGCTACCATCTTATCATACATAAAGCTGTTGTTTCCATATTTGAGTGTTCTGGCATCATAGCCAAAGAGCCTTAGAAAGGCAGTTGCAAATGCTGAATTATGACCTGTACCGCAGTAAATAACAACGGTCTTGTCTGAAGGTATTGAAGCCATCTCCTCAATAAATCCAAGTGTTGCATCGGGTTTGTATCTTACAGCCCCGGAGATATGTCCATCTTCATATTTGTCCTTACGCTCAAGGTTAATAATGTAATAAGCCTGTGGGTTTGCAAAAACCTCATCAGCAGTCACCTGGATTTTGCTTTTTCCCTCTTCAAACAGTTTTTTGAAACGTGCTGTTCCAATATCTGCTCCTGTTGACATACCTGTTCCCAGTAGGGGCATCCTTATTGAAGCAGGCTTTTCATTATTTTTTGTTTCAAGCTGTGCTTCATATCTGCCTGATACACCGTTAAACCAGCCATCTTTTGCAAGGCTGCTGTTCCATACACTCATTCCCCATCTCATGGCAAAGACATTTCCATAACCCATAAGTCTGAGAAGGCATGTTGTATAGCTTGAAAGCTGACCGTCATCACAAACCATAATTATTCTATCATATTCAAATGGTTTAATACCGGCCTCGAACCATGAAGGAAGATCTTCAAACTTCTTATTTACAGACCCTTTAATATGACCTGTCTTGAATTTTCCGGGATCCCTGAGATCGACCACAAGTATATTTTTCACAAGACTTTCATGAACAATAGATGCCTTAATAAGGGATGGAAATACCTGGCTGTTAACATAATCTCCATTCTCCTCAAGGTCCTTGAGCAGAAGGGTTGTCTCATTATCAACAGATACAACAGGTGCTGGTTTTGAAGGTGCTTCCGCGGGGTCCTTTTTGTTTTCTGAATTATTTCCGGAGCAGGAAGCAATAACAACTGAAAAGATCAGCATTATTGCTCCGCTCTTAAATCTTACATTGATCATATCACCAATATTAATAATAATTACAGCTTAACCAGTACCCTGTCCTTGTCATATCTGAGGGTTTCTGTCCTGTTACCTGCTTCATCATACTTATATTCAGTGAAAGCAACACCGCTGTTGGGATCGTTGATCATGTTCCTGTCCTTATCAAGGTTCTTAACCTCGATAACAGCACCATGATTGTCAAATACACTCTGAGTAACCGGCACATTCTTGCCACCGAGATATTCGTTATCCTGATCAAAAGTTGCCTCTTCAATCATATATCCGTTCTCATCAAACTTACGCTCCCTTTTCGACCAGCCCCAATAAAGGTTCGACATCTGGCCAATCACATTGAACACTTCAAATTTCATCACATCACCATCCTCATCGGGAGTAAACTTGAAATAAGACACACCTATATCACCGCAGTTCTCTGCCGTACAATTATATAAAGTATCTGCCATATAGTTTGCCATCCTGGTCATGTAGCCCTTGTCATTATATGTGAATCTGAGTTCATAGAACGGGCAGAACGGGTTCATTACAACTTCTTCATTTGCAAGGTTATATCTCAATTCCCTGACCATGCCATCCGGAAGTATATTCCATACCCAGGAGTGAATTTTATTCCTGTTCTCAACAGGAGAGCCATCTTTCCCGTAAAATTTGAGGCCTGTACGCAATCCCTTATCATCAAGGGTATATTCAGCTGTAAAGACACCTGCAGATTCAATCTGTTCGTTATCCTTATTATACCAGCGCTTTATCTGCCTGTTACCGGTATATTCGTAGGTAATCTTTGCCCCACCCATTGATGAATAACCCAGAAGAACATTATTCCTGTTAAATTCAACCAAGAGAAGCAGTCCTGATTCATCATAAGTGAATTTGTAGTTATTTATTGTTTTTGCCTCATCGGCAGTAAGAGGGTGAATACCTTTCTCAGTGTCATATGGAGTTTCACTGAACTGTAATCCCCTGTAATATTCAACACCTGATTTTGTTTCTTTTTTTTCACTGCCTCCTGTACACGATACAACGCCTGATAGAATCGCTATCGCAAGAATAGAAGGAATGATCATTTTAATAAGTTTCATACTTCAATCTGTTTTGGTTTATAATTGTTCAAAGATATTTAACATTTTGTTCATCAAAACATACAATAATAAATAACTAACAAAAAATAGATGAAATTGTTCGTAAAAATGACGGTGTGACGGTGTGCCGTTGTGCCATTGTGCCATTGTGCCGTTGAACCGTTGTGCCTTTGAGCCGTTACGCCGTTGTGCCATTACTTCATATTACCTATATTTGTTCCAAACGAAATTTTTATCATCATGGAGACTCCATTCATAGATTCCGCCTTTTTCAGTTACGTGGTTATGCCATTCCTGATCTTTTTGGCCCGAATATGCGATCAGTCGATTGGTACCATGCGAATTATTTTTGTTTCAAAAGGGAAAAGGAACATCGCTCCCATTCTGGGCTTTTTTGAAGTACTTATATGGATAGTGGCAATCAGCAAGATTATGCAGAACCTTGATAACTATATAAATTACATTGCTTATGCAGCCGGATTTGCAACGGGAAATCTGATTGGGATGATAATTGAGGAAAAACTGGCAATGGGGATTCAAATGATAAGAGTATTCGCAAATGAGAGAGGCCAGGAACTGGTAGCTAACCTTAATAAAAGTGGGTATGGAGCAACAGTTGTGGAAGGCCATGGAGCAAGAGGCCAGGTACATCTTATTTACACTATTGTCCACCGAAGTGAATTAAATGAGGTAGTCGGGGTGATTAACACCTTTAACCCCAGGGCTTTCTATACGATAGAGGATATCAGGGCAGCCAATGAAGGGATTTTCATTCCTCAGAAACAAAATGCGATACCAAATTTCAGTCATATCCTGAGGCACTGGAGGAAGGGGAAGTAGGGCACTGGGCATGGAACATGAAACCTGGAACATGAAAAATTTGATCCTGAGGAATAATCATTAAATTTGACCTCCAAAAAAAAGAAGAAAAATGACAGAATTCAAAGACCACCCGTTATACAAGGTTCATACAATTGACACTGCAATGAGTTCAATTTGGGATTTTTACAGGAAGAATTTCCTTGTATTATTTTTTCTTTCAGCTGTTATAGCATTTGTGATGCAATATATTTCATCATTTATTGACATGACCGATCTTCAGAATGAGACTGATCCGATGGTCATGCTGGAAAAAATAAAGGGTCTCGCGATGCCTTTGATGATGGTCTCCCTTCTTAATCTTCTGCTTACAACAATTTTGCAGCACTATATTCTGTTCAAACCTGTTGACAGCAGTAACAATGTGATGACATCTGTGATAAAAGCTTTCAAATACTATCTGCCATACCTGATTATTCTTATCATACTGTCTTTTGTGGGAGCCATAGCTGTTGTACTCGGGTTACTGGCACTTGTTGTGGGAGCGGTCTTTGCAGCAATATATATACTCACCCTTTACCTGTTTATTTTACCTGTGATGATGACCGAGGGGGCAAATATAGGCAATACAATCAGCAGGGTTTTTGCACTGGCTCACAGGAATTTCTGGTCAAATATTGGTTGGGTGTCTGTATTTTTTGTGATTCTGCTCGCAATTTCCCTTGTACTCTCAGGCATTATCCTGCTTCCTTTTACAGGCAGCTTCATTAAAACACTCTTTAATCCTGAAGATGCTGCCGCGGCAGTGGATATAACAAAGAATCCTTTGTTTATTATACTTTCTGCACTTGTCAATGCCCTTACCCTGCCTCTTATGCCAATCTTTGCAGGTGTTCTGTATTTTAACGCAAGGGCCAGGGAAGAGAAAAAAGAGCCGGAATACCAGCCGGAAAAAGAAGAAAACAGTGTAAGGGTTGAAGACCTATATGCAAAACCATATTCAGACGAACATCCTGAAAATCCTGAAAATAAATAACTCGCGATCACAAAAGCCTTAAAGCAGTAATGCCGGAACTCTCTGGTTCTCTATTTTCTGTTTCCTATTTGTCGTGGAGTAAAAAATGTGAGCCATTTATCTGTAATAAATCCAAATAACAGGTTTAATCTCCATTATTACAACTTGCTAATCAGGTGATAATAATGTAATTTTGGTAAACAAAACAGGAATTAGACACTATTAATAGTTAATCACTGGGAACAATTTTTTTGTTTAACTCCTGAGAAACAGATTTTTGCAAGCTTATTCATTAGCATTATGTTGTGCAAAAAAAATATATTGGTATTAGCTGGCTCCATTGTATTTCTGTCTGGTTATCTCCACGGGCAGCAGGCATATAATGATATCAAGCCTGATGAACGTTTTACTTTGTTTACTGAAGATTTCACAGACAATTCTAATGATTGGATACTTGATAATGAATGGATAAGTGGTAAGATAGATGATGGAAGATATGAGGTGACCTGTAAAAATTTCAGAAAGAGTACCGGCCTGACATACAGATCCTTCCCGATTGATACTGCCAGTGACTTTGAAATTGAAACATCCTTCACTTTATCAGCTGGTACCGGAGCGCTGATATTTGGACTTAATGATGATTTCGAACATTACAGAATAGAAATAGATAACAAAAGAAACCTGTTCATTATTAAAGACATTCCTGCCAGAGGAAGAGTTGAGAACCTCTTCTCAGGGAAAACAGGGTTGGTTAATGAAGCTGGTTCTGTGAATAAAATTACTATACGTAAAGTTCAGGACACCTACTATTTTTTTATAAATGATATTTCCTTTAAGCAACTCAATAACCTGACAATTAATGGTGATCAAATTGGATTCAGTGTAGGTTTGAATTCCGCAATATCTGTCAATTACCTTAATATTTCTTCCCTGAAGATTCAGGCAGCCCCTCTTCTGGCTGAGAAAGATGCTTCGGTTCAGGACACTATTCAACCTTCAAGGGAAATCATATCAAACGCAAATATTGAAGCTTCAGCTATTGTTGAAGCCAGCTTACCTGCGTCACTTGAAATTTCATGGATAAGCCCCTCAGGCGTAAATACTCAGCTCGATGCTTATACTGCCAGGGTTCGTGCAAATATAATTTCACAATCCAGTTTAGAATCAGCCCATTTCTATGTAAACGGATCCTCCGTAGGTGAGGGAGAAATAAAAATATCTCCAGAGGATACGATGAGTTTCATCGTTGAGAAAACTTTGAACTTTAATCCTGGTTCAAATAATATATACATAGTTGCAACAAACGACGAAGGGTCAAGCAAATCAGATCTCCGGTATTTTACCAATCCTCAGGCTGACCCTCCTGTCGTGACATGGAGTAGCCCGGTCACTTCAAACTCTATGGTGAATACCGAGATATGCAATATGGAGGTATGCATCAGATCTATGGTAGAGTTGGTTTCAGCCCAGGTTCTTGTAGATGGAGTACAGGTAAGCGTTGGAAAATTATTTCAGAGATCGGAAGCAGATAACTGTGACTATATATGGAAGCCCCAGATAATACTTAAGGATGGTGATAACAGTGTATATATTATAGCTGAAAATATTGCCGGAAGCACAACATCTGAAAACAGGATCATCCGCTTCAGTAAAACCGGAGCTGAAAAACGTCTTGCACTTGTGTTCGGAAATTCAGATTATACAAACGGAACAAACCTTAAGAATCCGCTCAATGATGCCAACCTTATTGAAGCCACCCTTAAAGAGCTTAATTTTGAAGTTTTAAAACACACCAATGCAGGAAAAGCCGAAATGGAGAGAGCAATAATTGAATTCAGCCAGAAACTCCCCGCCTATAATGTTGCGCTTTTCTATTATGCAGGACATGGCATACAGGTTGATGGCATAAATTATCTTATACCAACTGATGCAATACTTGCAGAAAAAGTTGCATGTAAATGGGAGGCTATTTCAGTTACTGATGTTGTAACTGAATTTGAGAAGTATCCAGATAACATAAATATCGTGATACTTGATGCCTGCCGTAATAATCCTTATAGATCCTGGGTACGAGGGGCCGAAGCCGGATTCAGATTCATCTCTGATGTGAGCGGGACCATAATTGCTTATGCTACAGCTGAGGGAGCAACGGCTGCTGACGGGACCGGAGAAAACGGGCTTTATACAGAAGAGCTGGTAAAGGAAATGATTTTACCACAACCTGTTGAAAGCGTCTTTAAAAAAACTCGTGTACAGGTTGAGCTACGCAGCAATGGAATGCAGAGCCCGAGGGAATCATCAGGTTTACGTGGTGAATTTTATTTTAAAAAATAGAGGAATAAGCTTAATAAAACTTTCAGATAAGGACCGGGAATTGTTATTACGAAATTCCGGTAAGAATCTTGACTAATAAAATTTTATGGATTTAAGGAGATTCTTTTGCACAGCTTTTTCAATACTTATTATTTCTTACAGCCCTCTCAGTGCAACTGATAAAATATCAAATTACACTGGCATTGCTGATTTCTCATTTTATTTAACTCCAGCTGACGAACCAACAATTACCGATGGACCAACGGCAGTTTCCAGACATGCAGGTAATGACAGAGGCGATGAATCATATACTCTAAATTTTCATGTCATAGTATCTGATCCCCAGGGGCCAGGTGATATTGCATCAGTTGTAGTCACAGGGCCTACCGGTATAACATATCAATTATCTGACCCGGAAATTGACGGTTCATACGATTCAGGGACCCCTGATACTTCTGATCCTCCTCCCCTGGGAACATACGTATTCAAAATAACTGACAATTCCGGAAACTGGATCGAAGCAACTGATAATATAGACCGGGTTCTTGATTATCCTAAAAATGTTGTGCCGTCACACTATGGGGTTACTGAAAACCCCATTTTCCAGTGGGATGCTGTAACTGATGCTATAAGTTACACTATCGATGTGGCTGATGTAAACGGTAGTCAGATATGGACCAGAAATAATCTGACATCAAATTTAGTTATATATAATTATGATGCTACAGCAACCACAGCGCTTGTGAATGGGAATACCTACAACTGGATTGTGACCGCTTATGATGCTGATGGAAATTGGAGTCAACAGTATTACTGGGTCGCTTTCATTTATTCAACTAACAATTTTAATCCTATCCTTAATAATGCAAATGTCAAATCCGCTCACTATGGGGATGATTACGGCAACCAGGAGTATGTGCTTCAGTTGGGCATCCAGGCAGCTGATCCCCAGGGATTCAGCGACATAGCATCGGTCAAGGTGACAGGAACGGGAGGATCTGTTTACCAGCTGACAGACTCTGATAATGATGGGTATTATGATGGATGGTTCTCCGGTTTGTCCTCACCTCCACAATCTGGTAACTACATTTTCCGGGCGACAGATTTGTCAGGAAACTGGACAGAGAAAGTCGAAATGATGACCGGAAGTCTTGATTATCCAAAGAATGTCCATCCATCTCAAAATGAAGTAATAACCACATCATCGCCTGCTTTCAGCTGGGACGCAGTAGTTGGTTCAGCACATAACGAAATATGGGTGGATGATATTAATGGAAAGCGGATATGGGGAAGAAGTGATTTGCCAGGTTCGTCAAACTCAGTTGTCTTTAATAATGATGGATATGCATCAGAAGCCCTCAAAGATGGTGCATTCTATACATGGATCATAAAAGCCGTAGATGATAATGGAAACTGGGGTGAGCATTACAGTCGCAGTTTTGCCTATTCTTCAAATGTTTCGAAACCTTTTTTCGGTAATCACAACGCAATAACCTATCATGGTGGTGATGATACGGGAAATGAAGATTGGGGTTATGATTTTTACGCCTATGCAGCTGATCCCCAGGGATTATCAGATATAGCCTCAGTTTCGGTGATAGCCCCTGGCGGAGTAACATGTACTCTGACTGATCCTGACAATGATGGAAGATATGATGGCGATATCAGGAATCTAACCTCGTCTTCCCTGCTTGGAGAGTGCCAGTTTACAGTAACTGATAAATCGGGTAATACAGCAACGCTTACTGATACGCTATATGCCTGGGTTGATTTTGCACGGAATACAACTCCAACACCCAATGAAGTTGTATCAACAGGGACTCCGATGTTCAGCTGGGATGCGGTTAACGGCATAAGTTATTATCAATTGCATGTACGTATCTACAATGGTCCGACGGTATGGGGCGGGGTAAATATTACCAGCGGCACTTCTGTAACTTATAACTATAATGGAACCGGACAGAGCCTGATTAAAGGGACAAGATATGCCTGGGATCTCTATACCTTTGATTCAAAGGGAAATTACGGGTATCATTACCAGGCTGATTTTGTTTATTCAAGCAATGATGTATCACCAATTCTTACTAACCCGGTTGGATATTCAGCACACTATGGAAATGATTCCGGAGATTATTACTATCAACTTAATTTCTCTACCCAGGCAGCAGATCCCCAGGGGGTGAGCGATATAACTTCAGTAATTGTGACAGGACCTGACTTAAAGACATATATACTAAAAGATAATAATAACAACGGATATTTTGATGGATCGTCCGGAGGGACCAAAACTCTTCCTGCAACAGGAATTTACAAATTCAGAGTCACCGATAGTTCTGGAAACTGGACAGAGTTAACATATAATATCAATGCAATTCAGGATTACCCAAAAAATGTAAAACCGGCTCATGGTGGAGTTATCTCAACATCCACGCCAACCTTTACCTGGGATCCGGTGCCTAATTCTGTGCGGAATGATATATGGGTTAATGACAGCTATGGAAAATGGATATGGGGAAGAAATGACATGGCTGGTTCCTCAACATCAGTAGTTTTTAATGATGATGGAAGAGCTTCAGAGGTCTTTAAAGATGGTTCAATATATTCATGGACTATTAGAGCCATCGACGTTAATGGAAACTGGGGAGAGCATTATAGCTGCAGTTTTGCATATTCTTCAAATACTGAAAAACCTATAATCGGAAATCATGATGCTACAACAGTAATCAGTGGTGATGATTTTGGCAATCAGGACAGAGGGTATGATTTTTGGGTGGAAATAATAGATCCACAGGGCCTTGCTGATATTTCCTCAGTATCGATCCTTGCTCCGGACGGAATAACATACACTCTTAGTGATCCTGAGAATGACGGGAGGTATTATTCCGGCCCCAGAAGCATAGCATCTCCATTCCCTCTTGGTCAGTGCCAGTTTACTGTCACTGATAAATCGGGTAATACGGCAACAGTGCTGGATACACTATACAACTGGGTCGATTTTGCACATAATACAAAACCTGTACACAATGAATTCGTTGCATCTGATCCTGTCTTTATGTGGGATATAGTGTCCGGCGTCTATTATTACCAGATACATGTCTGGATAAAAAATGGGTCCGTAATTTGGGGTGGAATAAATGTTTATGACAATTCACCTATTACATATAATTATAATGGTACGGGTCAGCCACTCACTGATGGTTCGAGGTATGAATGGGACATAAGAACTTTCGACGCTAAAGGGAATTACGGGTATCACTATGGTGGAGAATTCATTTACTCAACAAGTACAACCAATCCCATTCTTTCAAATTTAAGCGCTCACTCAGCTCACTTTGGTGATGATGAAGGAAACGAAAGATATTATCTATCGCTATCTGCTCAACCGGCAGATCCTCAGGGAATGAGCGACATTGCATCAGTAATAGTAACAGGACCTGACCTGAAGACCTTCACCCTGACTGATAGTAATGGTGACGGTGTCTGGGATGGATGGTTCGGAGGCACCACCACTACTCCCGCACTTGGAAATTATACCTTCAGGGTTGTGGATAAATCAGGTAACTGGAAAGAGGCTACTGATAATGTGACTGCTATACTGAACTACCCCCGAAACCTTAAACCCAAAAAGAATGAGGTAGTAAGTACTTCAACACCAGTTTTCTCCTGGAATCCTGTCAGTGGTGTTACATCTTATACAATATGGATTAATGATATTAAAGGCCGCCAGGTATGGTGGAGAAATATCACTGACACATCTGTTGTTTATAACGACAATTGGAGTGCAAGCGAAAGTTTGAAAAACGGTTCAGCATACATCATATACGTGGAAGGATCAGATGACAATGGGAATTATGGCCAGCATGATGAACAGATATTTTATTATTCAACAAATCTTATCAAACCTATTATAACCGGATATCAGGTTCGCTCCAGACACTGGGCAAATGGTGATTTCAGAGAAAACTGGGGAATTGACAGCTGGGCTAACGTATCAGATCCTCAAGGCCTGGATGATATAGATTCGGTGTGGGT
This sequence comes from Bacteroidales bacterium, assembly GCA_035531395.1. Taxonomy (GTDB): domain Bacteria; phylum Bacteroidota; class Bacteroidia; order Bacteroidales; family VadinHA17; genus LD21. The sequence continues at coordinate 202,149 of DATKTA010000025.1, read as the reverse complement.
TGAAGGTCCGGGTAACCTTATTATCAAATTATATGACGATAATACAAATGGTGATGGCACTGCAAATGACAGCAGGTTTGAAAACTGGCAGGGAGGACTGGATGTACCCCCTCCTACAGGTGAATATATCTTCAAAGCTGTGGACAAATCAGGTAACCTGGCTGAAATGAAAGATACACTAACTGCACTGCTGGATTATCCCAAAAATCTGAATGTAGCTCATAACTCTATAGTTACAGAACCTGATTTCACAATTTCATGGGATAAGGTTGCAGGAGCAACAAGATATGAAGTTTCAGTTAACAGCTCAGACTGGAATACAACCTATTGGAACAGCGGCAGAATTCCCGGATTAACCACAATTAGCTATAATGCCGACAATAACGGGATTGCTCTGGAGGACGGAGAGGTATACAATCTGACTATCAGAACAGATGATGGCGACAACGGGAATGAATCTGAAAGGACTTCAGTCAGATTTGCATTCAGGAGTAATATGCGTAAGATTATTTATGTGGATACTTCCAATCAGTCAGGAACTGAAAACGGAACTCCGGAATTGCCATATAATACCCTCAGAAAGGCAATATACAGATCGGTACCATCAGATACCATTATTGTTGCTTCAGGAATATATGATGGGAATATAGATGATTTAGGATCTTTAACATTAATTGGAGAAAATCCACAGAATACAATTATCAGGGGATATATCGCCCTCAGATCACCTGATGTTGTCATAAGGGGATTCCGAATCTGTGAATCTGACGGGGCAGGAATAGAAGTGCATGAAAATGTCAATGTAGAAATCTCAAACAATATTATTTCAGATAATCCCGGAGCAGGAATTCTTATAGGCTGGAACGAATCATCCACGGCAATTATTAAAAACAATACCATTGTAAGAAATGGGAATGCCGGGGTTGCAGTTGAGACTAACGGATCTGAAGTAACAATCACCGGGAACATAATTGCTTACAATAATTATGGCATCAGGAAAAATCCTGAACCAAAGGTATTTAACAGCTATAATGATTTCTTTTCAAACTCAGAAGACTTATCTAATCTGGAAGCAGGTGAAGGTGATATATTTGATGACCCACGGTTCAATGAATCACCTGATGCCATTTATGAACTGACAGCCTCATCACCTTGCCTTGATGCTGCAGATCCTGATCCTGACGGGGATGGTTTTGACTGGGTTACTGATCCTGATGACAGGGATCCTGATACTACAAGAATGGACATGGGTGCAGTTTTTCTTGATCAAAGACTTCTTGTTCCTGATGCTCCAACAGGACTTGTTTCAGCCTCATGCAACGATCTGCTGACTCTTAAGTGGAAAAAGAATCCCGGACCGTATTTCCTCAGATACATTATATATGGAGGCTCTGATGCAGATCCCTTAACAAAAATAGACTCAACATCTGCGGATATTGCTGATACATCAATAGTTATTTCCGGCCTCACTCACGGGCAGTCATATTATTTCAGAATAGCAGCCATGAACAGGGGAGGCATGTTAAGTGATTACAGTTCACAGACAAGCAGCAGAATTCAAACCGGTGTAATCCCAAGGATAAAATCCAAGTGGTCAGGAGACATTCTGATATGCTATAACCTGGGAGATTCTATAACTAAATTTCAATGGATGATAGGCGGTCTGCCGGTTACAAGTGGCACAGGACAATTTTATATAACCAACAGACAAAGCGGTACCTACTCCGTCGAAACAATCGACTGGAATGGGTGTAAGAATATCTCTCAACCTTTAACTGTTTCAGGAGGAAATTCAATATCGGCCTGGCCAAATCCTGCATCCTACAGTTTGACAGTCAGAATATCAAATTTGCCTGAAGGAAGTGCCAGTATAAGCATAATAAACTCTAACGGCAGTAAGGTTATGGAGTTTCAGGCAGAAAATACGGATGGAGAGATCCTTAGAGAGGTTCAGGTTTCCGGCCTTGAAGATGGGATATATTATATTAATGTGACAGATAGCAATAAAGAAAGCTATAGCTCAAAAATAGTTATATCAAAATGAAGAAACATCTGATCCTGCTGGTCGTAATTGGACTTGCTATAAGCAATCACTGCTTTCCTCAGGGCACTGATATGGGTCTGGTAAGAAGGCCCGGAGCTTTTATCGGAATTAATGCAGGTGCCGTCAGATCGCAGATCATCAATAGCGGAGTATATGAAAATGAGGAAACAGGACCTTCCTCCGGAAGAAGCGTTAACGGTTCAGTTGACTTTGGTTACCTTTTTTCAAGATATCTGGGATTCAAAACAGGAATCGGCTATTCTTCATTTAGTTCAAATATCTCCTTAGCCTCCTATCAGGATTTCTTAATACAAAAAGATTCAGAAAATGAATCTTATGAGCTGCAGGTAAATGCTTCAAATTTAACAGAATCCCAAACCATTACAACATTGAACATACCAATGAATCTGGCAGTGAATATTCCCCTGGGGGGAAATGTAAATATATTCCTTGAACCGGGTGTGAACATAGTGATACCTGTTGGAAATAACTTCTCCAACAGTGGATTATTTACTTACAAAGGATATTATCAGGAGTACAATGTTGTTCTTGAAAATCTCCCCCAATACGGACTTCCTTCAAATATGATTGTAATAACTGATGGAAGTCTGGAATTAAAAAAGTTATGGTTTGATGCTGTTGTTTATTCTGGAATAGATATCGCCATAAAACCTAAATTTCATCTTTCCGGCGGACTATATTACAGCAGATCAATAACAGATATCTCAGGGTATGAATCAACAGAGGAATATCATCTCTCCTCCTCCCCTGATGAAGTTATCAGCCTGATGGGAGGTTCCGACAAGGTAACTTCAAAGTCAATAGGCTTTCTTCTGACATTCAGGTATTTTATAAACAGGTAGAAGGAAGGCGTAACGGCGTAACGGCACAACGGCACAAAGGCTCAATGGTCTGCCTCTGTGGAACTCTGTGTTCTCCGTGTCTCCGTGGTTAAAAGAAGTGAACGCTCAATTGAGGAGAACCTTCATAAGTCATTTTCACCTTTTACATAACCGAAGTTAGCAAGTATCCCTCCATCCACGTAGAGAATATGACCATTTACAAAATCACTTGCTTTTGAAGCCAGGAACAGGGCAGCATTTGCAACATCCTCCGGTGTTCCCCACTTGCCTGCAGGGGTTCTCGACATCACCAGGTCATTGAACGGATTGCCTTTTTCCCTTAACGGACCTGTCATTTCAGTAGCAATATATCCGGGGCCAACTCCATTTACCTGAATGTTATACTTTGCCCATTCAACGCACATGCTTTTTGTAAGCAGCTTAAGCCCTCCCTTGGCAGAGGCATAGGCTGATACACTCTTTCTTCCATATTCACTCATCATCGAGCAGATGTTGATGATCTTTCCGCTCCTCTTTTCAATCATTTTCGGGACAACTCTCTTTGCCATTATTAGTGGTGCAACAAGATCAATATCAATTATCTCCCTGAAATCATCAAGCGGCATATCGAGTATCTGAGTTCGTTTTATTATACCTGCATTATTTACCAGGATATCAATCGGCCCGAACTTACTTTCTATCTCTGAAATACCTTTGTCAACATCATTTTCGTCTGTTATATCGAATTTAAGAGTGAAGACATCGAGTCTCTCCTTTTTGAAAGATTCACTGCAACTCTTCAGTTTATCTAAATTTCTTCCATTAACACAAACACTGGCGCCGGCTTTAGCAAGAGCCAGGCCTATTGCAAGTCCAATACCCTGGGTGCCTCCAGTAATAAGGGCGACTTTGCCGCTTAAGTCAAATAAGTTTTTCATAATTCCCGGTTTATTTTTCTCTGTGACCCTCTGTGTCTGCTCCGTGTGCCTCTGTGTTACCAAAAAAAACTAACACAGAGAGCACAGAGTCCCTCGTTGCAGGCTCCTCGGTCTGACACAGAGGGTCACAGAGATTTATTTCAAAGTATCAGGATGTCTCACATCCATATCTCCATAGTCGAGGTTCTCCCCTGCCATACCCCAGATGAAAGTATAATTGGATGTTCCCGCTGCACTATGTATACTCCAGGCAGGAGAAAGAATAGCTTCCTCATTTTTCATCCAGATATGCCGTGTTTCATCAGGCTCACCCATGAAATGACAGATCGCCTGTTTATCAGGAACCTCAAAGTAAAAATAGGCTTCCATCCTCCTGTTATGAGTATGTACAGGCATCGTATTCCATACACTGCCAGGTTTCAGCTCTGTCATTCCCATCTGAAGCTGACATGTCTGCAAAACACTGTTAACCAGCAATTTATTTACAGCCCGGTGATTTGACGATTCAAGATTTCCAAGCACAACAGTTTCACCATCAGCAATGGATACCTTCCTCGATGGATATGAATGATGTGCAGGGGCAGAATTAAAATAGAGTTTAGCCGGTTTATCTGCATCAACCGAGTTAAAAACTACATTCATTGTTCCTTTTCCCAGGTACAGAGCCTCTTTATAACCAAGCTGATAAACTGTTTCGCCGGCATTTATTTCTGCATCCCCACCAACATTAATAATACCTATCTCACGCCTGTCAAGAAAACCTTCGGCTTTAAGCTCATCAACAGTTTCCAGCTTAAGCTTCTGTTTAACGGGCATTGCTCCTCCCACGATCAACCTGTCGTACATTGAATAGACAAGATTGATCTCCTCTTGAATGAATAATCCCTCAATAAGGAAAGCTTTCCTGAGTTCATCTGTATTGTATTTCCTTGCATCCAAAGGATGTACAGCATGTCTTAAATCACTCTTCATAGTTTCTGTATTAATCTTTTATTACAAACTTATTATATATTTCTTGATACTGTGAACCGTTATTTATATTTTCGTTACAATTAAAAGTTTTTGATACCTTGCTTAATTGCACTTAAGAATGAAAACATTTATTAATGAAAGATTTCTGCTTACAAATAAAACAGCAGAAAGGCTGTATCATTATTACGCTGAAAATAAACCCATTATAGACTTTCATTGTCATCTCTCACCCGCAATGATTGCTGAGGACCGGAGGTTCGATAACCTTACCCAGGCCTGGCTTGAGGGCGATCACTATAAATGGCGTGCCATGAGGATAAACGGAATAGATGAGTCGTTCTGTACTGGTAGTGCTACTGATCCTCAGAAGTTTGCAAAATGGGCAGAGACTGTCCCTGCAACCATAGGCAATCCTCTTTATCACTGGACACACCTCGAACTTGCCAGGTACTTTAATATTTTTGACCTTCTGTCACCTGCTTCAGCTGAAAAAATATATGAAGAAACGTCATCAATGCTGAAAACCAGGGATTTTTCCATCAGGGCATTATTAAAAAAGATGAAGGCAGAGGTTATCTGTACAACCGATGATCCTTCTGACTCCCTGGAATATCACATGAAGCTTAAAGGTTCCTTCGAGATCAAAATCCTGCCAACCTGGCGTCCTGATAATGTGATTAAGATTGAAGATCCTGAAAAATATACTTCATATCTGAATAAACTTGAAGCATCAGCAGATGTTGCCATAAACAGTTTTGAAAAACTTATCGAAGCCCTCGACAAGCGTCACGGATTCTTTCATAAAAACGGAGGCAGGCTTTCAGATCATGGTCTTGACAGATTCTATTTTGAAAAATACACTTCATCGGATATAGAAAAAATCTTTGCAAGATTACTAAAGGGAGAAACAATTCCGGCAGGGGATGGCGAGAAATATAAGACCGCTGTAATGACTGAGCTTTGCAGGATGAACCATAAAAGGGGATGGACTCAACAGTTTCATATCGGTGCCATCAGGAATAATAATGAAAGGATGTTCCGAAAGATGGGCCCTGATACAGGATGGGATTCAATTGGCTCTGCCCAGGATGCCTTCAGAATATCCAAATTCCTGAGTTCTCTTGATTCAACAGATCAGCTGGCAAGAACAATTTTATACAACCTGAATCCCGCTGATAACGAAATGATGATTACCATGGCAGGTAACTTTAATGACGGAACAATACCCGGGAAAGTACAATATGGAGCTGCATGGTGGTTCCTCGATCAAAAGAATGCCATGGAGAAACACCTTAGGGACCTCTCCTCGCTTGGATTGCTGAGCAGATTTGTGGGGATGGTGACTGATTCAAGAAGCTTCCTCTCCTACCCTCGTCACGAGTATTTCAGAAGACTGGTCTGTAATTTTATAGGTGAGGAGGTTGAAAAAGGGCTAATACCTGATGAGGAGGAATTGCTGAAACCATTGATCGAAGGAATTGCATATGAGAATGCAAAGGCGTTTTTTGGATTCTGACCTCATCCCCCCTTCCCTCTTCTCCCGGTGTGAGAAGGGGGTGATATAATGACAAGTCGCTCTCCACAAGGTGAAGGACTTAGGGTAAGGTTATAAAAAAGAATAAAACTAGACACAATAATATGAATGAATTTAACTTAAGAGACAAAGTAGCAGTTGTTACAGGCGGAGCAGGCGTAATCTGTTCGGTCATGGCTAAATCGCTTGCTGCGGAGGGTGTAAAGACAGTCATTCTCGATTTAAACAAGGATTCTGCAAAGGCAGTTGCTGATGAGATAGAGAAAGAATTCCGAACACCTTCAATCGGAGTATCCGCAAGCGTGCTTGACAAAGCTTCGCTGGAACTGGTTTTAAAAGAGATCATAGATAAATTCGGCACTATTGATATACTTATCAATGGCGCCGGAGGTAACTCCCCAGCTGCGACTACAAAAGTTGAAAAAATGGAAGGGTCTGATAATGAGAATTCTGATGATACTTTTTTCGGTCTTAAGGAGGAGGGGTTTGATAAGGTCTTCGATCTCAATTTCAAAGGAACACTGTTACCCACAATGGTCTTTGCAGCGGATATGGTAAAAAGGAAGTCTGGAGTCATTATCAACATCTCATCAATGAATTCTTACCGTCCGCTCACAAAAATTGCGGCATATTCGGCTGCCAAAGCTGCTGTTAATAATTTCACACAATGGCTGGCAGTGCATTTCTCATTAACAGGTGTACGAGTTAATGCCATAGCACCTGGATTTCTTCTGACAAATCAAAATCGTTTTCTTCTTATCGATGAAACCACCGGCGGTCTTACACCAAGAGGCAAAAAAATTATAAACGGAACTCCTATGGAACGATATTGTCTTCCGGAAGAACTCACCGGCACACTTCTATACCTGGCTTCTGACCTGTCGAAGTTTGTAACAGGTGTTGTTATTCCAGTTGATGGAGGTTTCAGTGCGTATAGCGGAGTGTGACCGGTAAACGGTTTACGGCAAGCGGCTACCGGTAAAATATTTCAGATTCCGGTTGCCGGTAGCCGGACACCGATTGCCAGCCTAATAATGCATAAAATTAACATTTGATCTGAAAGAATAGATAATATGATATACTTTCAAACGGGTTCTGAGACAACCGATCTCACTCAGAAAGATCTCAGGGAAGCTGTTCATTCAGCCCTTTACAAGCTTGGGAAGAGGGAAAAAGTTCTTGCCGTTCCTCCCGACTTCACGCGATACCACTCGAGGGCAGGAGATATAACATCGATTATTTACGATTATTATAAAGATAAACTTAAAGATATCCTTCCTGCACTTGGCACTCATGCAAAAATGTCTGAGAGGGAAATAGGTGAGATGTTTAAAGGCATTCCACCAGAGCTTTTCAGAATTCACAACTGGAGGAACGATGTAGTAACAGTTGGAACCATACCTGGAAAATATGTATCGGAGATAACAAACGGAGCACTCAATTATGACTGGCCTGCACAGCTTAACAAGCTTGTATTCAACGGAGGCCATGATCTGATATTGTCTGTTGGACAGGTAGTTCCACACGAAGTGATAGGAATGGCCAACTACAACAAAAACCTTCTGATAGGAACAGGCGGACCTGAAGGAATAAACAAAAGTCATTTTGTTGGAGCTGTCTATGGAATAGAAAGGATCATGGGCAAGGCTGATAATCCGGTTAGGAGCCTTCTTAACAAGGCTGCATCTGAGTTTATGAGCCACCTTCCAGTAGTTTATGTGCAGACCGTGATCGGACGCGATACAAATGGAAAACTTGTAATCAGAGGCCTATTCATTGGAGATGATGATGAAGTATTCAGACTGGCTTCTGACCTTTCAATAAAGGTAAACTTCATCGTGTTTGAAAAGCCTTTGAAAAAGGTTGTAGTGTTCCTCGATCCATCTGAATTCAAAAGCACCTGGCTTGGGAATAAAAGCATCTACAGAACCCGGATGGCAATGGCAGATAAAGGAGAGCTTATTGTGCTAGCACCCGGACTTAAAGAGTTTGGTGAGGACAAGGAAATTGACAGGCTTATAAGGAAATATGGTTACAGGGGAACTCCTGCAACACTTAAAGCGGTTAATGATAACAAAGAACTAAAGGCGAATCTGAGTGCTGCTGCACATCTGATCCACGGTAGTTCAGAGGGAAGGTTCAATATTACTTATTGTCCTGGCAGACTGACCAGGAAAGAGATAGAATCAGTTAATTTCAGGTATTCTGATCTGTTTGAGATGATTAAGAGATATGATCCGGAAAAACTTAAAGATGGATATAACAATTTACCAGACGGAGAAGAAATATATTATATCTCCAATCCGGCGGTTGGATTATGGGCTTGTAAAGAAAGAATGATGAATCATTAATGTTTTTACCACAGAGGACACAGATTCCCGATAATTATCGGGAGCACTGAGGACTCAGAGAATTAAGTTCACTTCTCTGCTCTGTGGTCTCTGTGTTATCCGAAGGACTTTGTGCACTTTGTGGTTAATTGACGTAAAAAAGATATGATTAATTGGGGAATTATAGGCTGTGGTAATGTGACGGAAGTAAAAAGCGGTCCTGCTTTTAATAAAGTAAAGGGTTCAAAACTTCTGGCTGTAATGCGCAGGAACAGGAGCCTTGCCGAGGATTATGCAAAGCGTCATAATGTTCCAAGAGTTTATGGTAATGCCAATGAACTTATACATGATAAGGAGATAGATGCAGTTTATGTTGCCACCCCTCCGGGCAACCATGCAGGATATGCAATAGAAACTCTGAAAGCTGGAAAACCTGTGTATATTGAAAAACCGATGGCGCTCAACCATGCTGAGTGTGAAAAGATAAATGAAGCATCAGCAAAATATGGTGTCCCGGTATTTGTAGCCTATTACAGACGGGCATTACCGGGCTTCTTAAAAGTAAAGGAAATGATTGAAAATGGAATTATTGGCAGGGTCCTGTTCTTTCAGTTGCAGCTCTTCAAACCAGCCTCAGAGGATGAAAAAGCAGGCAGATTATCATGGAGAGTTGATCCGGCTCTGTCAGGTGGCGGACATTTCTTCGACCTTGCAAGTCATCAGCTTGACTATTTTGATTACCTTTTCGGGCCTGTTATTAAAACAAGATCTATTGTAAAAAACTATGGCGGTCTTTACAAAGCTGAGGATTTTGTGACAACAGAACTTGAATATGAAAATGGTATTACAGGAATTGGCACATGGAGTTTTACTGCCCCCAGGGAAAGTTACCGCGACATTATTGAAATAATCGGAGACAAAGGATCAATAAGATTTTCAACATTCAGCTTCGAAAATATTGTAGTAACTACTTCCGAAGGTACCGAAGAGATAATTAACGAAAGACCTGAACATGTTCAATATAATTTGATTGACAAAATTGTAAGAGCTATCGAAAGCAAAGGAGAATCACCAAGTACCGGAATCAGCGCAGCCAGAACATGCCGGGTTATGGATGAGATTGTGGCGGAGTATTATAATAAGGCGAAGGGCGAAGGGCGGAAGGCAGAAGGGTGCGACAAGGCCTATGACTAACCTTCAACCCGCAACCCGCAACATGCAACAGAAAATAAAAGAATAACAAGTGACAACAATCAATAAAGTATATAAACAATGAAACAACTCTCAGACATCGGATTAATTGGATTAGCCGTTATGGGTGAGAACCTTGTGCTGAATATGGAAAGCAAAGGATTTCATGTGTCAGTTTACAACAGGACTGTGCAAAAAGTTGATTATTTTCTGGCCGGAAGGGCTAAGGGGAGAAATATTACCGGGACACATTCAATTGAAGAGTTAATAAGTTCTCTGAAGTCCCCCCGGAAAATTATGATAATGGTAAAGGCAGGAAAAGCTGTGGACGATATGATAGAGACACTCATCCCTCATCTTTCTCCCGGTGATATTATTATTGATGGAGGAAACACCCATTTCCCTGATACCGACAGGCGTACAGCCTATGTTGAGAGTAAAGGACTATTATATATAGGTACAGGTGTATCGGGTGGTGAAGAAGGGGCACTTCTTGGCCCCTCTATTATGCCGGGAGGATCGAAAAAAGCATGGCCTTCTGTCAAACCGATATTTCAGGCCATTGCGGCAAAGGTTGAGGACGGAACCCCATGCTGTGACTGGGTTGGTGAAAACGGCGCAGGACATTTTGTTAAAATGGTTCATAACGGAATTGAATATGGTGATATGCAGCTGATTACTGAGGCATACCAGATAATGCGAGACCTTCTGAAAATGAGTGCCGATGAGATGCACCTTGTGTTTAAGGAGTGGAATGAAGGAGACCTTGACAGCTACCTTATAGAAATAACAAGAGATATCCTGGCATACAAGGATACAGACGGGAAGCCCCTGGTGGATAAAATACTTGATACAGCAGGACAGAAAGGGACGGGAAAGTGGACCGGCGTGGCTGCTCTGGATCTTGGTATTCCGCTCACTCTGATTGGCGAAGCAGTATTTTCCAGATGCCTTTCTGCCATCAAGGAAGAAAGGGTAAAAGCTTCAAAGATACTTAAAGGGCCGCAGTCAATATTCTCAGGTAACAAGGCTGCATTCCTGTCAGACCTCAAAGATGCTGTATATGCATCGAAGATAGTATCATATGCTCAGGGTTATTCACTTATGAAGGCAGCAGCAGATGAATACAAATGGGATCTGAATTATGGCGGCATTGCCCTTATGTGGAGGGGAGGCTGCATAATAAGATCTGCTTTTCTCGGCAAGATCAAGGAGGCATTCGATAATAATAATGCTATTCCTAACCTGCTTCTCGACCCTTTCTTCAAAGATAAAGTTGACAGATCACAGAACGGATGGAGAAATGTGGTTGCAACAGCGATAGTTAATGGCATACCTGCACCTGCAATTTCATCAGCATTAGGATATTTCGATGGCTACCGCTGTGAAAAGCTTCCGGCAAATCTGCTTCAGGCACAGCGTGATTATTTTGGTGCACATACATATGAAAGGATTGACAGACCAAGAGGCGAATTCTTCCACACTAACTGGACAGGAAGAGGAGGAACAACAGCATCTTCAACTTATAATGTTTAACAGCAGATAACATTCAGGATTATGTCGGAAGTAAAAACTATTGGTAACTACAGATGGACAGTTTGTGCATTAATATTCTTTGCCACAACAATTAACTACCTCGACAGGCAGGTGATCGGAATACTGAAACCGCTGTTGGAATCTGATCTCGGCATCGGAGAAAAAGCATACTCTCAGATCATTATGGCTTTTCAGCTTTCTTATGCCATCGGAATGGTGGTCGCAGGAAGACTGATTGATAAATTCGGAACAAAGATTGGGTACGGTGTATCAGTAATGATGTGGAGTATTGCTGCCATGGGACATGCCCTGGCAAGGGGAACAATTAGCTTTGGATTCTGGAGGGCATTACTTGGAATAAGTGAAGCAGGTAACTTCCCTGCTGCAATAAAAGCTGTTGCAGAATGGTTTCCGAAAAGGGAAAGAGCGCTTGCAACCGGAATATTCAACTCAGGAACAAATGTTGGAGCTATTGTTGCTCCGTTGGCCGTTCCGGCAATAGTAATTGCATGGGGCTGGCAGGCTGCATTTATTATAACCGGAGCAATAGGATTTATATGGCTGATATTCTGGTTCATATTTTATGAGATCCCGGAGAAAAAAAGAAAACTGTCAGCTGCTGAGCTGGATTATATCAATAGTGATACCGTTGAAAAAGAAAAAGAAACAGCACAGGAACCTGTTAAATGGAGCCAACTCCTGAAGTACAGGCAGACATGGCTCTTCTTCATAGGGAAAGGACTTACAGATCCTATATGGTGGTTCTACCTTTTCTGGATTCCAGGCTGGCTGGCACAGGTAAGAGGTACCGGACTCGATATAAAAAATTTCGGTCTTCCGCTGGCATTTATTTATACTGCCACAACTGTTGGCAGTATCGGAGGCGGATGGCTCTCTTCATACATGATAAAAAAAGGCATGACACCTTTCAAAGCAAGGCAGATAGCAATGCTGATATTTGCATTGCTTGTTGTACCGATTGTTTTCGCTTCTTCATCTTCTTTAAGCACCTGGGGAGCTGTTTGTCTGATTGCACTTGCTGCTTCTTCGCACCAGGCCTGGTCAGCAAATATCTTTACAACAGTATCAGATGCCTTCCCTAAAAGGGCAGTAAGCTCTGTCACAGGTATAGGGGGGATGGCAGGAGCACTTGGAGGAGCATTCATCTCATACATTGCCGGAGCTATTCTTGAGCACTATAAAAACCTTGGGCATATTGAAACAGGATATGTGATCATGTTTGCAATAGCAGCCAGCATGTATCTTATCGCATGGATAGTAATGGCGGTATTCGCCCCTGAAAACAAAATCGTAGAACTCTCAAGCTGACCTGACATTGAAACTTAAAAGATGAAAATACTGGAAAAATATTCAATCGGGATGGGTGACAGGTTCGGTCACCAGGGAAGTGCCCAGTTAAAAGCGGTGATCAACGCTGGATCAAAGGGAATAGATATTACACCAGTTTGGAACAAATCGAACAGGGAACATACAATAATTGGTACAAATCCCGGCGATGTCAGGATCGAAGCTGATACAGTTATCAAAAAAGCAGGCTTCAAGAAACCTTATTTCGTTGATGCCGATCATATAAATCTTGATACTGTCGACAGATTTATTGAAAGCTCCGACTTTTTTACAATTGATGTGGCATCCTATATCGGCAAGTCAGCCGAAAAGTATGAGATTGAAGAATTTCTGTCCAGTGTGACAAAATATACAGGTACGCTTTCATTGCCGGGAACAAAACTGACATTCAAAACTCCTGTTTCACTTGTTCGAAAAGTTGCTGAAAAATATCTTTTTGCCGCCATAAAGGCATGGGATATTTACAGACAGATTGAAAAAATAAAAGGTAATGGAAATTTTATCGTGGAAGTATCGATGGATGAAGTGCCCCAGCCACAGACACCTGTTGAACTATTTTTTATTCTGAAAATGCTTGCACTTGAAAATATTCCTCTCCAAACTATAGCACCAAAATTTTCCGGCAGGTTCAACAAGGGAGTTGACTATGTTGGTGACATAGAGAAATTCAGATCTGAATTTGAAGCCGATCTTCTGGTAATAGATTATGCCATACATGAATTTGGATTGCCGGGAAACCTGAAGATGAGCATCCATTCAGGTTCTGATAAATTTAAAATATATCCCGTAATTGGTTCACTTATAAGAAAATACGACAGAGGAATACATCTTAAAACTGCTGGGACAACATGGCTGGAAGAGATTATTGGTCTCGCTGAATCAGGGGGAGAAGGACTTGTGTTTGCAAAGGATATATATATAAAATCACTCGGCAAAATTGGTGAGCTTACTGCACCCTATGCTGATGTAATAGATATAAAAGTATCCTCCCTCCCATCTGAAAATGAGGTTTCTGAATGGAGTTCAACTGACTTTGCTGATGCTCTGAGGCATAACCAGGATAATATAAAATACAATTCAAATATGCGTCAGCTGCTACATGTGGCTTATAAGCTTGCAGCAGAAAGGATGGATGAATTTTACTCTCTCCTTGATGCAAATGAAAAAATTATCTCCAGATGCGTTTATGAAAATATGTATAAACGTCACATCTGCAGGCTATTTGATATTGAATGATTTTTAACACGGAGATCACAAAGAAAATGATATCTCTGTGTACGCAGTGAAATTTTGAGGAACCTGCGACGCAAAACTCAGTGTCCTGTGTGTTTAAAAAAAATAAAACAGGAACTAATAAATTTTGAAGGTGATGTATAAACCAATGATTTTCCTGTTCTTTTCATTACTGCTGCTTAGCTGTAAAAATGAAAAAAAAGGTTCTGATTATATCTCATTCAGCGGCATTTATCCTCACCTTGCAAGATATAATAATGAAGGTGAATGTGGTACAGGCGCTATTGTACCATGGGCGGGTAAGTTATGGATTGTTACTTACGGACCTCATCTGCCATTTGGGTCATCCGATAAACTATATGAAATTGATGACAATTTAAATCAAGTAGTATTTGCAGGAAGTATTGGAGGAACACCTGCAAACAGAATGATACACAATGAAAGTAATCAGCTTTTTATTGGTCCTTATGCTATTGACGGAGAAGGTAAAATCAGAGTTATTCCTTATGAATTAATGCCAGGCCGGCTTACCGGTAATGCCCGTCATCTAACAGATCCTGCCGGAAAAATTTATTGTGCAACCATGGAGGAGGGATTCTATGAGATTGATGTAAAAACCCTGATTCCCGGTGTCCTATATGAAGATGCAAACCTGAAACAACCAAAGGGTGATGATATAGCAGTAAACCAGAGAGGATCGCTCCTTCCCGGAGCTCATGGAAAAGGAGTATATTCAGGACAGGGAGTGCTTGTTTACTCAAATAACGGAGAAGCATCTGAAGAAGCACTGGTCAGACCTGATATTGAATCCGGGTCACTTTGTGAATGGAATGGGAAAGATTGGAAACTTATCCGGAGAAACCAGTTTGTTGAAGTAACCGGCCCGGGAGGAATTTACGGCAATAAAAATCCGGAGACTGACCCTATTTGGGTTACAGGATGGGATCATAAATCAGTAATTGTAGGTGTCCGGGATAATTCAAAATGGTTCTTTTATCGTTTGCCCAAAGCCAGTCACAGCTATGACGGTGCACATGGATGGAATACAGAATGGCCAAGGATCAGAGATATTGGAACACCTGAAAATCCTGATTATTTGATGACAATGCACGGAATGTTTTGGAGGTTCCCTTCCACATTCACTTCAGAAAACAGTAAAGGGATCAGACCGCGTTCCGCTTACCTGAAAGTAATTGGTGATTTTACCTTGTGGAACGGCAGACTGGTTTTCGGATGCGACGACTCAGCACAGAGAGAGTTCCTGAATAAGCGAAAGGCCAAAGGGAATATAGAAGGTCCCGGTCAATCGAATTCAAATACATGGTTTACATCATCTGAACTTCCGGACAGTCTGGGTCCGAATACAGCTGAGGGAGCTGTATGGTTAAATGAAAATGTGAAAAGCGGGATTCCATCTGAACCTTTTCTGTTCGCAGGCTGGCCCAAAAGATGTGCCTGGATAAAAAATGAAGGAAAGAACAAAACAGGATTCAGGCTGGAAACAGATATTGAGGGAAATGGTAATTGGACTGAACATAATACTTATTTCATTGAAGCCGGCAAGACTATGTTCATTGATTTTACAACAGAAGTTCAGGGTGAATGGATCAGGGTTGTAACAGACTCAGATACAAAGGCTACAGTTCACTTCTCATATTCTGATGAAGATAACAGATCAATTAATTCTGATAAAATGTTTTCAGGTCTGGCTCCGGCATACGAAACTGCCATTACCGGCGGAATGCTTTATGGTCTTGGCAATAACAGAAGGGCTCTTGGCATGCTTGCATTAAGCTACAATGGTCAGGTAGCAACTGAAAAAGGGTATTATGAGCTCGATTCGCTGATGCATCTTGTAAGAAAAGAAGATCCGGAAACCGAGCAGTTTATCCGTGAACGGTTTGCTATTCCTCAAAACGTAGTAACTATAGATGAGTCATCCGTACTAATTATTGACGACAGAAACAGGCGGTGGCGATTGCCTCTTGGTGATAGTGAATTTGCTTCACTTACAGGATCAGGATATTTGCGTATATGCAGGGAAGTAGCAACAGAGAGAGATCTGTTCAACTGCATGGGAACATTCTATGAACTTCCGGCTGAAAATGCTGATGGCTTCGCAAAGATAAGACCAATATCTTCACACAACTTCAGGATAAATGATTATGCATCTTACAGGGGAATGCTTATAATGACCGGTATTAATCCTGAAATGTCAGAAAATAATTCTCATTTAATAATTTCTGATGATAAGAAAGCTGCAGTATGGGCAGGTGTAATAGATGACCTGTGGAAGCTTGGTAAAACGTCGGGACATGGTGGCCCCTGGAAAGATAGCGATGTAAAGGCAGGTGAGCCTTCTGATCCGTATCTTATAGGATTTTATGATAAGAAGAATCTAAAACTATCTCACAATCAATCCAAGTCTGTCAGCTTCACTATCGAAGTCGACCCGACAGGAAACGGACCATGGATGATTTACAATAAAATTAATGTTGATCCCGGGAAAACCTTTGAATATGATTTCCCTGAAAATTTCAGTTCAAGATGGATCAGGTTCAGTACAGATAACAACTGTAAGGCGACTGCCTGGTTGTTGTATAAATAGTTAGATTAATATAGGCTTATTATATAATTAAGTCGGATTTTTTCATTTCCCTGCAATTGTAATTTTATTAACGGTAACTATCACGTACAACTCATAAAAAATTTGGCCATGTTCGTCATGAATTTTAATATCCTCAAATAGCTTTACATTAACCTCAGACTTGAGTCTTAAAAAAACTTGATTTATATTCTATAAAGGTCTAAATTTGTTATATAAAACTTCTAAAACCAATTTTTAGGGGCTTTGTTATCCAAGTAATAGTACAACAAATACACGATAATATGAGAAAGCCATTCACTGTACTTTCTGCCATATTCCTTGTTTCCCTGACCATCTGGTTAACAACCACCTGCAAAAAAGAGGAATATGTTATTGTTTACTCCAAAGTAAGCACGGTTCGTTTTTACAACACTACTTCGACATCTGTCTCAGTAGAAGGATCAATAGACTCGCTTACATCAGCAGCTCACGACGAATTCGGATTCTGCCTGGATACAGTTGCAAATCCCACTGTTTATAAACAAAAGCTGCTTGCATCCGGGACTGTCCAGGTTGGGTCTTTCGGAGGTACTATAACCGGACTCAAACCTTCAAAGGCATATCATGTAAGGGCGTTCATCCAGGATAATAAGAAATATATTTACGGACGTGATCTTTCATTTACAACCGCTGCAGCAACACTTCCGACAGTCACCACAAACACTGTTGACAACATTACAGCCACAACTGCACTATGCGGCGGTAATGTCACTGCCGAAGGGGATAAACCAGTAATTGCGAAAGGAGTATGCTTTGATACTGTTGCCAGTCCGACTATTGCAAAAAACAGAACTATAGATGGTTGGGGCACAGGATCTTTTACAAGCGACCTGGTCAGCATGCTGCCAAACAAAACATATTATGCAAAAGCATATGCGATATCTGAATACGGAGTTGCGTACGGGAGTCAGAAATCATTTACGACTAAAAATCTTCTATACAGCTTCCATGATGATTATATAGATAACAGTAACAAATGGGATGTAGGGGATTTTGATGGAGGGACTGCTTCAATTGCAGACGGAGAATATACAATATCCTATAATGTGGAGGGATATTTATGGCTGATGTTCAATAAATTCCCGGATTTCAAATCAATAGCAAGCAAAGACTTTGAAATAAGTACATGTATCAAAATATCAACATATGGGCTTGTAGCAATAGGTTCCTCAATATATGGAGGATTAATCTGGAATACAGATGATACGCACTTCAGATATTTTTTAATCAGAAAGACATATTCACGGGACCTTACACTTAAATCAAAATCCTACACTTACTCATATCAAATCGGACAGTATGATGGGGGTTATACAACCTGGCTGGATTACACAACATTCGCCGGTAAAGACAGTACGAAACTCACCATAAAAAAAGCAAACAGCAAATTATATTTCTTCGTCGATGACGTTCAGGTTTACAGCCGTGATTATACAACTATTTCATACGATGGCTTAGGATTCCTGGTTGAAGATGCCACTATAAAGGCGGATTACCTGTACATCGATCAGAAAGATTACAAAAAATCAGCCGATGCTGAAATAATTAAATTAAGATCACTGCCCGGAGGACATAGTATTATCAGATCATTTGTGAAGAAATAATCCAAATCCGAAACCTGCCATGAAGGTGACTTACAAACTTAGTGCAGACTGTTACGTGATTCCCTATGAAGAAAAGGGTTCTGATAGCTTCATTGCCTATTTCCCGATACAATCGCTGGTATTTGAGGTAAATAATGATGCAGCTAAAATTCTTGAATCAATAAAAAAGAAACCCATAAAAACAAGCGATCCCGAGGTAACAGGCTTTCTCGAAGATCTTGTCTCGCTAAAAGTAGTAAACAGCAACAAGGAGCCAAAACCATATGTACCATTCAAGGATATTCCCGCCCCTAATTATACTCTGCTACTCTTAACAAATACCTGTCAGCTTAAATGTATTTATTGTTACGGTGAGGCAAAAAAGAAAGGTTTATTAATGCCGATGCTATACGCAAAGAAAGCAATTGACACTATAATAAGAAATTCATGTAAACTCAATACAGGTATGATACATGTTGGTTATCATGGAGGAGGTGAGCCAACAATTAACTGGAAAGTCCTCAAAGGAAGCTATGAGTACGCTCTTAAGCAATGCAGGAAGAACAACCTGAGCCTGCATTCCAGCATCTGCACAAATGGAATTATAACCAGAGAAAAGGCACAGTGGATCATAGAAAATATTCAGGATGTGGCAATATCGATGGATGGCACCCCGGAATTGCAGAATCTTCAGCGTCCATTTCAGAACGGAAAAGGTTCTTACGGAAAAGTAGCTTCAACCATTGACATCTTTAATGAATCGAAAAAAGTCTATAATATACGTCTTACTGCAACAGAATTCTCTCACGGCAGACTGGCCGATACAATAAGTTTCATTATCGACAGGTTCGCACCTCCTGTAATATGCATTGAACCTCTTTATATATGCGGAAGGTGTGAAACTTCAGGTTGCAAGCCGCCGCCTCTTGAAGATTTCACAAAAGAGATGATTGATGTATACGAACTTGGAAAATCAAGAAATACTTCAATCCAGTATTCAGGAAACAGGATCTCAAATATAATGTCAAGGTTCTGTGGAGCACAGGGATCAAATTTCTTTATTACCCCCAAAGGTTATGTAACTGCCTGCCTCGAAGTGTCAGAATTGAACGACCCAAGAGCTGATTTCCTTATTTACGGTGACTATGATCCGGAAAAGAAGGAATTCATTTTTGACAGTGAGAAATATAAACGGCTTGCCGGTAGCCAGGTAAACAGTTTTGAAACCTGCCATGATTGTTTTGTCAAATGGCATTGCGCAGGTGACTGCATTGCAAAAGCTCCGGATTTTACCAGGGTGAAAAATTTAAGGAATGAATACAGATGTAAGTTAAACAAGGCCCTGTTGCGATATTCACTCATAGATAATATGAATCAACAGATAGGCAATTCTTCTGGTGCTGCAAGGGAAAAAGAACCTGAATTGCTCATTTCACAAAAATAAAAGATCATGGAAGAAAAAAAGAGACTGACCCCCAGGATTATTTCGGCAGTTGATCTAACACATCTTCAGCCAAACGAAAGAATCGGTCTTATAGGGAACGAAAACCTGAAAAACAGGAGGCAATTCCTTGAAAAGCTTCTTAAAGCGGGAATTGCTGTGGGATTACCGGCTATCCTGTTCTCAAGCTGCGAACCGGAAATCCTCTATATTCCTACAGATGAAGAGGATTGTCCTACATATTCACCTCCATCGGGTAATGTTCCGTGTGCTTGCAATACAGATGCAACAGCAACTTTATCACCGAAGGTGGTTAACACAGTACCTGCAGGTAACAGTACATTTGTAAATAATACTTCTGGAATTGAAATCAGGATTGATGTTGACAAAGCTCTGGATATGACATCTATAGCAGGCTCAATATCTCTTATTCCCGTACCTGCCGGGGGCTTTGACATACATTTTTATGATCTTTCAAAAAACAACACCGGATACAAATCCTCTCTCGCACTTTGTAAAACCGGAACATCAAATAAACTTGTGCTGCAGGATGATACAACCTATACCGTTACACTTAAAGGCACCATTAAGGATACTAACGGGAAATTCCTTGATGGCAACGGAGATGGAACTTCAGGTGATGATTTCACCTTTTCATTCAAAACAATTAAAAAGTATGATTCCTGCATCTGTCAGGCAGATTGCACCTGCGTTGGCAATACCTGTTCATGCGAGAGCTATACCTCATGTTCATGCCAGACCAATACCTGCTATTACTGCTCATGCATGTATATGGGCTGTCCGCTATACCGGATTTAACTTCAGGGTACTGAAGGGAATAAGATCATTTTTAACATATTTATAAACTACAAAAGTGAAGAAAATCAGGTATTACAATACAGGAGGATCTTTGATCTTTAGTATAATCTTCCTTTTCTTCCTGGTCACATCCTGTGAAAAACCGAGAGATGACCTTAAAGACCCTACTGATGCGGACAAATGGGTTCTGTTCAATACAAAAAACGGATTGCCGGGCAACCAGGTAAGAGGAATTTTCTGCGACAGCAAGGACAATATGTGGTTTGCCATTTCTTCAAATGGAGCAGCCAAGTTCAGCAATGGATCATGGACCTACTATAAAACTTCCAACAGCGGGATCCTAAGCAACGGAGTAACATGTATCTCAGAAGATATGAATGGCAATATACTGTTCGGCACAACAAATGGGATTTCTATTCTGTCACCCCCCGATAGCTGGAGCTATTACCGTCATCCTACTCTTACCCTTTTTATTACATGCATAAAAACTGACAGGCATGGAAATCTCTGGTTCGGAACATCAAATCAGGGTTTCTTTATTTTCGATGGCACAGCAATTACACAGGTTTACTACGATGTCTTTAAAACTGTAAACGACATAGAAGAAGACTCAAAGGGAAATGTATGGATAGGAACTAACAACGGACTTCTTAAATGGGACGGTAGTAATTTTTCTCTTCTTACAACATCAGACGGACTGCCTGATAATATCATCACAGCAATCTTCGCTGACAGCAGGAACAGGTTATGGATCGGAACATACTTAGGAAAAACAGTATCATGGATGGATGGTCAGAGCATCCACCAGCAATCTTTATTCAATGACAGGATAGTAGAGATCAATGATATCTGTGAAGATGCTGCAGGAAATATATGGTTTGCAACTTACACCTCCGGACTGATCAGGTATAATAATGTTTTACCATATACATACAAGAAGTACAATGGTTTGCCGGAGGATGACGTAATTGCCTGCTCAAAGGATAATAATGGTAATGTATGGTTCGGTCTTTACAGTAAGGGTCTTTCAAGGTACTCACTTCCAATAAAATAATCTGATAATTATGAAGCGGAAATTACAAACGGTCTTCATTCTTTTGTTTTACCTGATCCCTTGTTCCCATCTCAGCGGGCAGGAGAAACAGGCAAAGGATAAATATACTCTCCTTACAATGCCATATAACCAGCGTCCCCTTACACTTTACAAAGGTCAGTTACAGATAAATGCCGGCTATCAGTTTGCAGTCCGGTCAAAATCCTATAACGCCGATGGTGAAAAAATAAGCCTTAAAACAGATGGTTCGGCTTCCATTATGCATACTTACATTTTTGAGTTAAAATATGGGATAACTGATTTTATTGAGATAGGCATGAATTCGTATTATTTAAGAAATGGAATAAGATCAGAATCGGGTGTTACGCTAAGTGGAAGTGATGCTGTCACAACAAATTCACTTAATGAATACAAGGGTTTCGGGGACCTCACTTTGGCAGCTGCTTTCAGGATACCAATAGAATATAAATCTTATGATGTAAGCCTGAAAGGCGGGATTACCCTGCCCTCTGCAGAGCACCAGCCGTCGGAACCGACTCATGCTATTACAGATTATGTTTCACCAAATACATATACAGTAAACTATCATTTCAATAATAATAACGGCATCGGTGTACCAATATATTTTTTTGCAGGCTCTGCAAAAATAACCCTCTCAAAAATCTCCTTAGAAGCCAGTGGAAATTACAGCTTCCCTGCTAAAGAAGGTGAAAGTATAAGATGGAACTGGACACTCATTGGGTCAAAATTTACTTATAATAGTATACCGTACAATTATCTGCCAGACAGAACTTTAACTATTAACGGATCTGTTCACTATCAGGGCGCAGGATGGCTCGATCTATTCCTCTCAAATTATTACTCAAAAACATCATCAGGCTGGACGGAATATTATAATCTAAAATATGCAAATCCGGAGACTGCACTGTTTACTATTGAACCGGGATTTGAACTGCAAGTTTCACCGAGCCTTACTATTTACCAGTATGCAGGATTTCATCTTACCGGAACAAATACAGATGCTCCATTCTATTTACTGACCACTATCAGCTTCAATATGTTCCCTTTCTGGAAATAATACTAAAACGCTAATTATGAAAAGAATCGTAAACATATTGATATTAACCCTGGCCACGCTGGTTGGATATGGTCAGACAGAGAAACAACTGGTGCCTTCAGACCTTAAGCAGCTAACCGTTGTTACAGAACCTTCAACACTTTACAAAGGATTTTTCAGGGCAGGTACAGCTTTAAGTTATGCAGTGGTGGATAAGTATTTCACCAATGACAGAAATAAAGAGTACTTCCTTAACAGTGCATGGGCTACAAATTCAGGATTCAATTTTATTTTTCAATACGGTATTACCGACCGGTTTCAGGTTGAAGCTGCATTCCCCCTGGCAAGCAATATCAGGCAAAGTGAGAGCAGGTTATATGTCCCTTCTGCCGACACAACCGTTGAATACTCATTTACACTAAAAAGTAAAGGAATCGGAGACTGCTATCTTACTCTGAAGTACCAGATACTGAATGAAAAAGCAAGTAATACTTCACTTATCGGAAGTATTGATGTCACCATCCCGACCGGGGAAAAAAATCCAACAGATATAAAAGGCGAAACAGACTATGATCCTCCTCTGGGAAACGGCTGTTTTGCAACTACAGCAGGTCTCAGGTTCAGAAAGATACAGTATCCCTATTCCTACTCCGGATACCTTTATTATACCTATCAGTTGCCGGGTTCCAAAATTATGGATCCTTCCGACACCCGGGAAACTGAATTCAAAGACGGCAACCACCTTGATGCAGGGGTGAACTTCAGTTTACATCTCAATGAATGGATCGCTCTTACCAATGAGGCAAATCTGTATTACAGGACCAAGGATAAGATTGATGGCAAGATCCCTGATTATGCAAATATTTCATGGGCAGTGTCGTATGAACCTAGGTTGGTCTTCCAGATAAAAAGATTCAGGATCAGCGAGGCTGTAAGAATTCCTGTTTTCGGAAAGAGTATGGGTGCTGATCCAATTTATGTTCTTCTGGCTCAGTATGTATTCTGAAAATAATTCTTCATGAAAATCAATGAAAAAAGGGATGGATACATCCCGTTCTTTTCAATTCTTGCCATTATAGCAGGAGTATTTATAAGCTGTGCCACTCCGTCAATACTTGTCACACAGGAGCAGACCCAGGGCGATACCTACTTTAATCAACACAATTATCCGGAGGCAATCAGGCACTATAACCTGATGCTGGAATCAAGCAAAAAGCTGGGTATTTACCGGAACATGTCGATGGAGGCTGATGTTAACCGCAAGATAGCCAACGGATATGAGATGACAGGAGATTATCCAAAATCCCTTGAATATGTTAAATATGCCCTGACTATCGACTCAGCAGATAATAACCTGCTCGGATTGGTTGAAGATCACAGGCAGGAGGGCAGGATCTATATCTACATGGGTCATTACTATCGGAGTATTATGTCGCTCGAAAAATCGCTGAAACTGGCTGAAGGGATGGACCAGAGTATTAAGGGTGTTAACCAGCAGGCTATAGGTGATACTTATCTGGCCCTGGGGCAGCTTTTTGCAACCACAGGAAAATCGCAGTCAGCGATGGATCACCTTCAGAAAAGCCTCGATCTGTTCAGGCAGGCCCGGGATATGAGAGGTGAAATGGAAGCAAACCTGGCAATAGGAAGTGTATGGTCAGACTATGGATACTTTGATATCGCAAAAAGCTATATAGGTGTCTCAATCGAAATGGCAGTTAATCAGAAACTTGGAACAGCCAGGCAAAACCAGCTGATGGCATCTGTTCTCTCGTCAGCAGGAGAATATGAGGAGGCATTAAGATGGCAGGAAAGGGCACTTAATGATGCAAGGGCTAAGAAGATAGCTGGTCAGATAATATGGGCCACCATAGGAATAGGGGACATTTACAATGAACTGGGAGATGTGATTAGAGCAGACCGCTACTACAGGTCAGCAAAAAGCTACAAGGATTCAACATCCTCAAAATCATTTAGTTTACAGGCCTCTCTTGACATGAGAATGGGTGAAGTGCTGAATGCCAGAGAGTATTTCACAACTCAGGGCTCAAATACGGGCGAGGCAATTGCTCTCATGAGAATGGCAGAATTAATGATAAGGAAAGCTGAGCCGGACAGTGCTTTGCTGCTGCTGGGTCAGTCGCAGGTGTTATTCAAATCTTCCTTAAACAGACAGGGAATAGCAAATACCCAGCTCCTGAGGGGAAAAATATCAGTCGATGCAGGCCGGTTCTCACAGGCAACTAATCTTCTCGATTCGGCCAGATCATATGATGATTTCCCGGAAACTGTATGGCAGGCATGGTTCCATATTGGAAGAATGCATGAAAAACAGAATGACCTCGAAAAAGCAAGAGACTCTTATCAGAACTCTGTTTCAGTAATAGAAAAGATAAGAGGCAGGCTCACGGTTGATGAATTTAAAAGTTCGTACTTCAGAAATAAAAGGGAAGTATATGACCGTCTTATAAATATTTTGCTGAAAATGGATAAAACAGAAGAAGCTTTTCAGGTTTCGGAACAGGCCAGATCCAAGGCATTTTATGATATACTCTCGGGCAGGAAAATAAATTTTCATGGAGCTGTTTCGGACGACCTTACTCAACTTGAACAGATAAAGAGAGCTGAAATAGAAAAGCTGTACAAGCTTTTACAGAGACCTGAAACTGAAGGTTCAGCCAATAATGGATCAAGGCAGGTTGAGATACGAGAGATTAGAGCAGCCCTCATTGATGTTCAGACTGAATATGAAGATATTTTGCAAAAAATAAAACTTGAAAATCCTGAATACAGGGAAATTATATCTGCGGATCCGGTTGACTTGCAGGAGCTTCAGAAAATTACTGATTTATCAACCGCTTTCCTGTCATACTGGATCAGTGACGAAAAACTAATCATCTGGATGATTACAAAATCATCGGTCACAAGAAAATCAATTGATGTGAAGCAAGAGTATATTATCTCCCTGGTTGAGAAAACAAGAAAATACTTAAGCTCTAACATGCAGAAAGAGACTTCAGCAGGACTTAAGGAATTGCATTCTATACTTTTTGCCCCCGTTGAAAATGAACTGAAAAATTTCAGGAACCTGGTAATAATACCAAACGGACCTCTGCATTTCATACCATTCCAGGCGCTTAAAAATGAAAAAGGTGAATACCTTGTTGAGAAATATAACCTGGTGTATGCCCCCTCGGCAAGTGTTTATAAATTGTGCAACGACAAGGATATTAAAAAAGGCACCAGTTTCATGGGCATGGCGCTTTCAGATATTTCTGTTGGTAACAATGTTGGCCTGCCGGGAACAGAAGATGAATTGAAGAAAATACTTCCTCTCTTCTCCGATAAAATATCAGCAATTGGTGAGGAATGCACTGAGACCTTTGCAAAGAAAAGCGCAGGCGGTTTTAATTTCATTCACTTTGCCACACATGGAATTTACAATTACAGGCAGCCTCTCTACTCTTTCATTCTGTTCCCGCCTACCGACAGTGATGATGGCAGGTTAAATGTATGGGAAGTTTTCGAGATGAATATTAACTCAAAACTTGTGACACTGAGTGCATGCGAAACAGGACTTGGAAACCTCGATCAGGGTGATGAACTGGTTGGGCTCAGCAGGGCATTTCTTTATGCAGGGTCATCGGCAGTAATAGTAAGCCTCTGGAGTGTAGCCGATTACCCGACAGCAATCCTGATGACCAATTTCTACAAATACATCAAAACACATACTCTCCAGGAAGCGCTTACACTGGCCCAGCGCGATGTAATAAAACTTTTTCCTCAGCCACTCTACTGGTCGCCATTTATTCTTATCGGAAATGGCAACACCAGTGCTGATTAATTGACGAAATTTCCTATTTTTGATTGTTCAGTTATTGATTTTCTTCGTTTATCCCATCCCCGGAGGGGAGCGAAGAAAATCAATTTGCCCCCTCGGGGGTTTGGGGTAAAAAATTGATTTTCGAGCGACAAAATAGCTCATTTTTTAGTTTTTACAAATTCAAAAAGGAGGAAATTATGCCTGGTCCCGGAGCTTATTGGTATGGAAAAGAAGAACTTGAAGCCGCAATTGAGGTAATGAACGGGGGTTACCTGTTCCGTTACGGAAGTGAATCAGATACTAAATTTCTGAAAAAAGTATTCACCCTTGAAACTGAACTTGCACAATATGAAGATGCTAATCATGCACTTGCAACTTCATCCGGAACATCGGCCCTGATCTGTTCAGCATTTGCTCTCGGGCTCAAACCAGGTGATGAAATTATTATCCCGGCATATACCTTCGTGGCAAGTTATTCTTCAGTTATTTTCCTTGGACTTGTACCGGTTCTTGCCGAAATAGATGAAAGCCTGTCACTCGATCCCGATGACATTGAAAAAAGGATCACTCCCAGAACAAAAGCAATAATGCCTGTCCACATGCTTGGTAATCCATGTAACATGGATAAGATAATGGATATAGCCGGGAAGCATAAGCTACTTGTTCTTGAGGATTGCTGCCAGGCTGCCGGAGCTTCATATAAGGGTAAAAAAGTAGGAACCATAGGCAATATCGGGGCCTTCTCACTTAATTTCTTTAAAACTATTAATACTGGTGATGGAGGCTTTGTAGTTACAAATGACAAGACACTATATGAAACAGCCTTTGGCATGCATGACCAGGGACATACTCCTAATCGTACAGGGGTGGAAGTTGGTAACAGGTCACTCCTCGGACTGAACTTCAGGCTCAATGAGCTGACAGCTGCTGTAGCTCTTGCACAATTGAAAAAACTTGACAGGATAGTTACAACACTCAGGGAAAAAAGGGAATTGCTAAAGGGGCTTATTTCAGACGCAAAAGGATTCAGGTTCAGAACACTGAATGATCCTGATGGAGATTGCGGAACATTGTGTACAGTAATCTTTGACAGCGCTGAAAAGGCTGCCAGGGTATCAGCCACACTGGGTTCAAAAACAGTTGATAAAAGCGGATGGCACGTATATGCCAATATGGAACATGTACTCTCCCACCTGAAGAGCATAGGACAACCTTATACAAAAGGATCATACCCTAAAACTGATGATATCCTTTCGAGAAGCATGAACATAAGCATAGGCGTCGTTGACGGCGGCCTGGGAGCCGGATGGGGGATAAATATAAATTCCCTCGAAAAGGAAATAGAGGAAGCTGCCAGGCAGTTTGTAAAAGCCTGCAAATGAAGGCAACAAACGCATGGCTCAAGGCTCAAGGCGCAAGGCTCAGTGCAGAAGGAAAATCATCTTGAACTTCGAACCCCGATCCCCGAACCTCGTACCAGACTCCAAAACTTTCAACTTTATAACTATATAACTTTTAACTTTTAACTTATTGACCGTGAATCTCAGAAAAAACTTTAAATGGTCACTCGTTGTACCTACCAGTATGGGGGTAAGAATTACTCCTTTAAACGGGCAGGCTGTACATACCAGCAATACCTTTTTTATGCAGGCTACAAGTGCTGAAACAAACGTAGCAACAATTTCATCCTACCTGGGCCTGCCTGTGAAGGTACTCACCACCTTTGTAAAGGAGAGCCCGATTGCAAGACTGATAAAAGACAACCTCGCAAGTCGTCATCTTGCATTTGAGGGCACCGAAGTTGAGCAGGGTGGCCCATGGGGACACCGCCACCAGTTCAATATTGCCGATAGTGGATTCGGCACCCGGGGACCCAGAGTGCATAACGACAGGGCAGGTGAAATCGGAAGAACGCTGAATGCAAAAGATTTCAACCTTGACAAACTCTTTAACGAGGAAGGAGTTCAGATACTTCATCTCTCAGGTCTTATTGCAGCACTCTCACCAGAAACAGGAGTTTTTTGCCTTGAACTTGCACGTTCAGCAAAAATGAATAACACTCTTATTTCCTTCGATCTCAATTACAGGGCATCCTTCTGGAAAGGCAGGGATATGGAACTCCGAAACATCTTCTCTGAAATTGCATCAGCAGCAGACATCCTGGTTGGAAATGAAGAAGATTTCCAGTTATGCCTGGGAATAAAAGGACCTGAAGAGGGAGGAAAAGATCTTGCTTCACAAATCGGCAGTTTTAAAGAAATGATAAAGAGAGTGAAAGCTTCATTTCCTGATGCCTCTGTTTTCGCAACCACACTAAGGCAGGTAATAAGTGTGAACAGTCATCTCTGGGGTGCTCTGATGCTTGAAGGAGATAACTGGCATGTTATTGAACCCAGGGAGATCAATGTACTCGACCGGATTGGAGGAGGTGACGGTTTCGTTGGAGGTATGATATATGCCATTCTTAAAGGATGGGAGCCCGAAAAGTGGATACAGTTCGGATGGGCATCAGGAGCTCTTGCTACAACTTCACTCACAGATTATGCACTGCCGGCTGATGAAGAGCAGTTGTGGAGTATTTGGAAAGGAAATGCCAGGGTAAAACGATAAATTTCTTATAATGAAAACTTTAAGTCGTACCAAAACACTTTTAACCACTATTTTTATCATGGTTTTTATGGTTCAGGGCCTCTTAGCTCAAACCGATAGCCAAGTCAAAAACAAAGGTTACGAGAAGATTTATTCAAAACTTTCACCGAAAGTAGACCAGGAACGGATCAGGAGAGGCGTATATTATCTATCTGTTGATCCTCTGCCCAGACGAGTTCTTAACTGGTCAAGACCAGGACAGAATATTTCAACTCTTGAAGAAGCTGATGCATGGCTCATAGAACAACTAAAAATATCAGGATATAAACCTGAGCTGGATTCAACAAAGGTCAGAGCATTCGGACGCGACACATCGAAACCTCTGGCCCATCAGTATGCTGCACCGCCGGATAATGCACCATATTATACAGCAAATAATATTATCGTTACAAAACAGGGCACAGAACAACCCGACAAGCTGATAATAGTAATTGCTCACAAAGATTCGCAGAGCTGGATACCCTCACCCGGGGCAAATGACAATGCAATTGGCACCTGCGGGGCACTAGAGCTGGCTACCATACTGAATAAATATAAGCCCAGGCACACCTTTATGTTTATATTCTGCAATGAGGAACATACACCCTGGACCAGCCCTACAGCAGCTGCAAATATCAAGTCATCTGGGAAAGAGGTCCTTGCGCTTATCAATATGGATGGAATAGGAGTTAAATCACCGGAACAGGCAGGTATGCTGACCAATGTAACAAGATATACCTCTCCTGAAGGTGAAAGGCTAGCCGATATGATGTCTATGTTAAATGAAAAACATGCTCTTGCCCTTCAGCAGTCAAAGTATCTGAGTAATCAGCCTGGTGATGATGACGGATCATTTATCAGGGCAGGTTTCCAATGGTCTGTACTTAATATTGGTTCAATGCCATATGGTGACCCAAATTATCACTCTGAAGGTGATATAGCCGATAAAGTTGATTACAGGAATGCAAAGGTGACAGTTCAGCTTACCCTTGCAGCGTTGCTAAACCTCGATACAAATGGAAGACCATAAAAAACCAGATCTTACTGAAAAAGTATTTTGAATGAAAAATAAAAGAACCATATCAATAACAGTCAGCTTTTTGCTTTTATTCTTCCTGCTGCTGGCCTTAGAATGCTGTAAACATGACAAAAACGCCATAAAAGAAAGTGAGATAACTGATCTGGCACCTGGCATAAGAAAAATAAGAGATATCGTCATATACAGTGATTCCATGTTTTATTCTGCTTTCCCTTCTGTTATCAGACGCCCTGACGGTGAGTTGATTGTTGCTTTCAGAAGAGCCCCAAACAGGAAGATTTTTAACGAGGGAGGAAACAGCCATGTTGATCCCAACAGTTATCTTGTGCTTGTACGATCAAAAAATCCTGATGACTGGTCGACCGAGCCAGAAGTACTATATGCTCATCCTTTTGGCGGATCACAGGATCCATGTCTGCTGCAGTTAAGTGATGGCACACTGATCTGCACAAGTTATGGCTGGGCCTTTGTTAGACCTGATGGCATTCCCGGACTGAAGCAACCTTATGCCGGCGCCGGAGGAGCAATATTTCTTGGAGGGTATCTGACAAGGTCGACAGATGGCGGCAAAAAATGGGAACCAGTCATCTATCCATCTTCTGTTCCTTCCGAAATTAATTTCAATGCTTACGGAATAAAACTTCCTGCATACAACAGGGGTGCTCTTTGTGAATCGAAAGATGGCAGGATACTTTGGGCAGTGGCCTCATCTTCGGCAAAGGGAAGAACTGCTGTTTACCTTATGACTTCAAAAGATAAAGGATTAAGCTGGGAATACTCATGCCCAATAGCTATTGATGACTCAGTAACATTCAATGAAACATCGCTTTATGAGACACCAATGGGCGACATTGTTGCCTTTCTTCGCACTGCCGGATTTGAAGACCAGGCATGCATAGCACGATCTAAAGACGGTGGGAGATCATTTCAAAAATGGGAATCAATGGGTTTCCAGGGACATCCGCTAAACGCTCTGAGATTACCGGATAAAAAAGTCCTGCTGACTTATGGATACCGCCACAAACCTTACGGTATAAGAGCCAGGATACTAAATGCCGAATGTACTGATTTTACTACTGCACCTGAGATAATCCTGCGTGATGATGGAGGAAATACTGATATCGGATATACCTGGCCGGTAATGACAGACAAAAATCATATTCTGGTAACATATTATTTTAACAAAGAAAACGGTATAAGGCATATTGCCGGTACATTGTTGGAAATTACACAATAAAGTCAACTAAAAACTTAAATCATGGTAAGAAGATTCAGAACCAGCTCCACTATACTATTAATTACATTGATTATAACGAATATTGTTTCAGGTCAGTCATATGACAAAGACTCAAAACAGCTAACATCATCATTTAAATGGCCTGAAGGAAAGAAGATGGCTCTGAGCCTTACATTCGATGATGCCAGGTTATCCCAGATTGATAAGGGTATTCCTCTGCTTGACAGATATGGAGTAAAAGCAACATTCTATGTATCGCCTAATAACCTGGTACAACGCCTTGAAGGATGGAAGAAGGCTGTACACTCGGGTCATGATATTGGCAATCACTCACTTGTTCATCCATGCACCGGCAATTTCCCATGGTCACGGTCAAAAGCTTTGGAAGATTATTCACTTCTTTCAATGATGGGCGAACTCGATTCTGCAAGCACCCTTATAAAGCAACTGCTTGGTACTGAGCCAGCTTCATTTGCATATCCCTGCGGACAGAAATTTACAGGTACAGGAGTGAATACAAAAAGCTATATCCCTGTTGTGGCCTCCATGTTTGAATCAGGCCGCGGCTGGCTCGATGAAGCAGCAAATGATCCCTCCTATTGTGATATGGCCCAGCTTACAGGAATGGAACTCGATGGTAAATCATTTGACCAGATACTGAAACTTATTGAAACAGCCGGAAACAGTGGTATGTGGCTGGTGCTCGCCGGACATGAAATGGATAAAGAAGGAGTCCAGACATCACAGCTTGAAACACTTGAAGCTATTTGCAGGTATGCATCTGACCCGTCTAATGGTATTTGGATAGCCGATGTTCATACAATTGCAGCATATGTGAAAGAGCAAAGAGGCGAGAAACCTCATTCTCAGCTTCCTGTTTATAAAAACCCTGTGTACCCTGTCAATATGAGGGTTGCAGATCTTCTCGGAAAAATGACACTTGAAGAAAAGATCGGACAGATGAATATGCCATGCGTATATGAAGGTCCTTTAGGCAGAACTACAGAAGAAAAAACAGAAGCGGTAAAGAAGCTGGCAGAGGGTACCTTCGACGGTATGCCAGGACCAATAGGTGGTTTCTTCACGCTTGCCAACACAATATTGCATCAGGGAACTCTCCAGCAGGCGAACTTCTTCAATGACCTTCAGAAACGGGCCATCGAAAAGACAAGACTTGGAGTACCCTTGCTTCAGACTGAGGAAGGTACCCATGGACTAATGTGTTCGGGAGGAACAATCTTTCCTGAGGGACTGGCACTGGGAAGCATGTGGAACATTGACCTTGTGAATGACATTTATACTGTTGCTGCGCGTGAGGCACGTGCTGTAGGAATACATCAGATCTTTACCCTGGTTGTCGAACCTAACAGAGATCCCCGGCTTGGAAGGAATCAGGAAGGCTATGGCGAAGATCCGTATTTCTGTGCCCGGATGGCAGAAACAATTGTCCACGCGGTTCAGGGAACAGACCTGACTGCCAGGGATAAAACAGTCGCCGGATTATGCCACTATCCGGGCCAGAGTCAGCCTGCCAGCGGCCTTGAGAGGGGTGCAATGGAAATCTCTGAAAGAACACTCAGGGAGGTATTTTTACCGCCATGGGAAGCCGGGATCAAAAAAGCCGGTGCACTGGGTGTAATGGCAACATACCCTGCAATCGACAGGATTCCCACACACGGCAATGAGTTCATCCTGACTAAGATACTCAGGGAGGAATTCGGATTCAAAGGCCTCGTTCTCAGTGAGGGTGGTGGATTAAGTACTTTATCTTACATGGGTCTTGCCCGGAATGAAAAAGAGACAGGTGAACTGGCTCTTAAAGCTGGGCTTGATGTTGGAATATCATATGAGAATGGATATATATTACCTATGCTTGAGAATGTGAAAGAGGGAAAAGTATCGATGGAATTGATTGACCGTTCAGTGACTCGTATTCTTGAGCAGAAATTCAGGCTCGGGTTATTTGAAAATCCATATACCGATCCGGCAAGGGCAGTAAAAGTGACCCATACAGAAGAGAGCCGCAATCTTACGCTCGAAGCAGCCCGTGAAGGAATAGTACTTCTTAAAAATGAGAAGAATATCCTGCCATTGAAAAAGAATATCAGAAGCATTGCTGTTATAGGACCGAATGCCGATAATGAAAAAAATCAGCTCGGTGATTATACATCAAGAACAGTACTACAGGAGATAGTGACTGTTCTTGATGGAATAAAATCCAAAGCTGGAGCAAATACCACTGTCAGATATACAAAAGGTTGTGATGTGATTGGTGAAAAAAACAAAGATATAGCCGGAGCAAAAAAAACAGCAAAAGAGTGTGACGTTGCAATTGTTGTGCTTGGTGAAAATGAATGGCAGTCTGAGGAAAAAACTGGAACCGACGGTGAAGGTTACGATGTTGCCAGTCTCGATCTTACAGGATATCAGGAAGAGCTGCTTAAGGCTGTTTATGAAACAGGAACTCCAACAATTCTTGTCCTGATCAATGGCCGTCCTCTATCTGTCAGATGGGCCGCAGAAAAAATACCTGCAATAGTAGAAGCATGGATCCCAGGTGAAATGGGAGGTCTGGCAGTTGCTGACATTCTTTTCGGAGAGTGTAATCCGAGTGGAAAACTTACAATCACCGTACCGAGGCATTCGGGTCAATTACCCTCCTATTATAATTATATGCCTGAAAAAGAACACTGGATTACAGAAGGATGGGGAAATGCTTATGCTGATATGCCTGCAACACCATTGTGGGAATTTGGGTACGGACTCAGCTATACCAGTTTTGAGTATTCAAACCTGCAGATAACACCTGCATCAACAGGCTCTTATGGAGATATAAGTGTTAATATTGATATAAAGAACACCGGCAGTCGCGAAGGCAAGGAAGTAGTCCAGCTTTATATACGGGATCTGTATGCAAGTGTTACTGTACCGGTTAAGGAATTGAAGGGATTCAGCAAGATTGCACTTAAACCAGGGGAAAAGAAAACTGTAATATTTAAGTTGACCCATGATGATCTTGCTCTTTATGACAGGAACATGAACAAAGTAGTTGAAGCCGGGACTTTTGAAGTAATGGCAGGAAGTTCATCAATGGATATCAGAGCAAAAGGAACATTTGAAGTGAAATAATCATTTAATTCCGATACATATGAAAAAGATAGTCTCTACATTTATTGTGTTCACGGTGATCCTGATATTACCTTCAATGGCATATTGTCAGAATAAGACTGCCGGGAAATCTGTTATAAAGATGGGTGCAAGCCAGGTAAATATAACACCTCCTGCCCCCACAGTAATGGCAGGTTATGCAGCCCGCACAAATCCATCAACCGGAGTACACGACAGCCTTTTTGCATCTGCGCTTTACTTCACAGGTGATAAGGTAAAATCAATGATCATATCTGTAGATCTCATTGGATTTACTTCAGCATATGTTGATGAGTTGAAAGGCGATTTATCAAAGGCTTCGGGTGTTGCACCTGAGAATATCATGATAGCTGCCGTTCATAACCATGGCGCCCCTTCTCCAAGGTCAACAGATTCAGATGTCACCAATACTGTGCCGGCATATGTTAAATTCCTGAAGGAAAGGCTTATAGCTTTGTCCGTTAATGCCACTAAGAACCCTGTCCCTGTCAAGATGGGATTAAGCAAGGGTGAATGCAAAATGAATATAAATCGCCGGGCTATGATTGCAGATGGGAGCATATGGCTCGGAAGAAATCCTGAAGGTCCATGCGATCATGATCTTGTTGTTGCAAAGTTCGTGGACATGAACAATAAAACTGTTGCAGTTCTCATTAACTGGCCCTGTCATGGCACTGTTAGTGGCCAGGACAATACCCTTATTACAGGCGACTGGCCAGGAGCTGCAGCCCGATATATAAAGAAAAAAGAAGGCCGCGATATTGTTGTAGCAGTAACAGCAGGTGCTTCAGGTGATATAAATCCATTATATGGTCCTGGTAAGAACTTCACAGAAATTGAAGCTATAGGTTTTCATGTGGCCAATGAAGTAAACAGACTTCTGGATGATATTAAAACCTATCCGCTTAAAGAGGTACAAACCAATAACACAGTTATGGAATTCCCTGGTAAAAAGCCCTCATCAACTAATTTACCCCAGGGGAAATGGGAACCTGTTCCTGACAACGAAATCAGGCTTACTCTCTTCAAGATAGGTGATCTCGTCCTTTCAGGAATTTCAGGTGAGCTTGTAAATGAAATAGGCATGGATATCAAGAAACGGTCACCATATTCAGAAACTATTGTGGTTACCCATTGCAACGGTTCAAGCGGCTATATCTGTACTGATAAGATGTTCTCCGAAGGCGGTTATGAAGTGAGGGTAACCAGGTTTATGCCTGGCGTGGAAAAGCCCTTAGCTGATAAATATATTGAGCTGATACACCAATTTTAAGGCGTAAGGCGTAAGGTATCAGGCCAGCCTTCGCTAAAGCTATGGCTGGCAAAGCGTCAGGCGTCATGGTACTATTTGCCTTAAGCCGGGAGCCGGTAGACATTTTAATTTAGTGTCTTGAACCCGAAAATAGGCTTCGGTTCAGTCTGAAGAAGGTCAAAGATGATAACTTCATTAAGTCCCTCCTTTAACCACGAATCGGGACAATAGAGTCTTTTCTGGGGACCAATGTTCCAGTACCGTCCAAGGTTATGACCGTTGATCCAGATAAAACCTTTTGTATAATTTGAAACATCAAAAAAAGTATCTCCTTTCTCGAGTGACATAAAGTTGCCTTTGAATATCATACCCGGTTTATCAAGATTCTTACCTGATGAACGCAGATCATAAATACTCTTTCTGTCCATAGGTAAATTGTACACCTGCCAGTTCATAAGTGTCATACCATTTAAAGTGACCCGCTCTGTAATTCCCTTTCTGTCAATAATATGCTGAGCAAAATTAATCCGCCCCATCCCTTCAACAAGTATCTCAAGAACTGGGTTTTTTACCTCTGATACAGGTATCTCTATTGAATTTTCACCAAGTCTTCTGTCAATCTTGCCAATGTAATTACCATTCAGGAATACGGTAGCAAAATCATGCAATTCAGTAACCACAAGCTTGCCCGATTTATTTCCGATAAGTTCAGTTTTATATAAAATGAATCCGTAATCCTGTCCAAATGCTTCAAATGGTTTTGGCTGAACAGAGTTAACAGGCTCGGGAAGTATGTTCCAGATTGAATTGAAAGGCAAAAGACTTATTGCACCAAGCTCCAGAGCCGGCATAGGATCAGGTATTGGAAAAAGTTTCTTTCCTTTTGGCAGATATGAACCGATCAGGTTACGCAGTGCATGGTACTTAGGAGTAGCTTGCCCCTGTTCATTTATCGGGGCATCATAATCATAGCTCGTGACATCGGGTTCATACCCTTTCCCTCCTGAGTTGGCTCCAGCAGTGAATCCAAAATTGGTACCTCCGTGAATAACATACAGGTTGAAGGACTTATTATTGTCCATCAGGAATTTCACATCTCTGAGAAGTTTTGCTGTATCAGGTCTGACCCATTCTTCTCCCCAGTGGGTAAGCCAGCCCGGGTAAGTTTCACTGCTGAAAACAGGTACCCCGGGATTCATCTTTGCTGCCAGTTCAAAATCTTCAACAGAGCTACCAGGATCAAGGCCTACTGCGCTACCAGTCAGAGACCCCGCTTCAAGCATATAAGGGGTAGGTCCGTCACCTGTAAAAGATGGAACATCAACACCATTGTTTATCCAGACCTCTTTAAGTCGTGACATATAATTCCTGTCATTGCCGTAGCTTCCGTATTCATTCTCAATCTGGATCATAAGAAGAGGCCCGCCTTTGGTTACCATAAATGGCTTTATCACTTCTGCAAGCTTACCAATGTAGCGTTCTGCAGCAGTCATATATCTGGGATCCATACACCGTACCTTAATATCGGGTATGCGAAGAAGGTATGGAGGGATCCCTCCAAATTCCCATTCGGCACATACATAAGGACCGGGCCTTACAATAAGCCACATCTCCTCCTCCTGGACAATCCTGAAAAACTCCGCCAGGTTATGGTTTCCTGTTTCGAAATCAAATACACCCTCCTCCGACTCATGATAATTCCAGAATATATAAGCAGATATTGTATTACATCCCATGGCTTTGGCCATCTGAATCCTGTGACGCCAGTACTCCTCAGGAATCCTGGCAGGATGCATCTCACCGCTTATTATCTGGAAAGGTTTACCATCAAGTAAGAACTCGGTCGGTCCAAATTGGAAAGAGTGCCTTCCCTTCTGGGCGTTGACTGTATTTAGTACAAAAAAAAGTAACGATGTAAGTATTATAAGACGTCTTGCCATAATATATTCTTAATTATCTGTATTAAACATATAGTTACAGGTTGGAGGTTATATGCTAACTTTTTACTTTTTACTTTTAAAATCACCTCTTCTCCCTCTCTCCCATTCTCAACTATATCGCCTGATAGCTATGTAGTTTTTTATAAAAGCCATCCTTTTTGCTTACTAGCTCATCGTGTGTTCCTGTCTCAACAATTCTGCCATTATCAAGTACAATAATCAGATCAGCATGCTGGATTGTCGAAAGGCGATGTGCGATGACCAGGGAAGTCCTGCTTTTCATAAGTTTTAGTATTGCATCCTGCACCAGTCGTTCAGATTCAGTGTCAAGAGCGGAGGTTGCTTCATCAAGTATCAGGATTGGAGGGTTAGCCATAATTGCCCTCGCTATGCTTATTCTCTGACGCTGACCACCACTGAGCTTATTCCCTGATTCACCTACCAGGGAGTCATAACCCGACTCGGTGTCCAGGATAAAATCATGTGCATTTGCAATCATGGCAGCATCTTCAACCTTCTCCCTGTCAGCTGTGTCTATGCCAAATGCTATGTTTTCCGTGAAAGAAGTATTAAAAAGAATAGGTTGCTGGCTAACGATCCCCATCAGGTAACGGAGATCCTTCAGTTTCAGATTGCGCACATCTATGCCGTCAATAAGAACTGCTCCCCTGTCAACATCAATAAGCCTTGGCAGAAGATCTGCAAGAGTTGACTTTCCTGCTCCTGATTTTCCTACAATGGCTACTGTCTGACCCTTTTTTATTGTCAGATTTATATCTTTTAATACCGGTTCATAGTTATAACCATACCATACTCCTCTGAATTCAATATTTTCATTAAATCCCTCAACTGGAATGGCATTATCCTTGTCAAATATTTTCTCTTCAGCATCAATTATCTCATCAATTCTCTGGATAGAAGCCATTCCTTTCTGAATACTGAAATATGCAGTTGTTATATTCTTTGCCGGTTGTATTATCTGTGAAAAAATAATAAGGTATGCAATAAGCTGTTCCGGTGACATCAGCCCTGATCCTTTCAGTGCCATACTTCCACCGACGTAAAGCAAAATCATTATCACGATGGTGCTGAGGAATTCACTAAGGGGTGATGCAAGAAAATATTTACGGGTCACACGTTTGAATATCTTCGCATATTTTTCATTTGCTTCAGCAAACTGTTTTTGCATCTTCTTCTCAGCATTGAAAACCTTAACGATCCTAAGGCCTGTCAGTGTCTCCTCAACAACAGTCAGCAACCTTCCCAGATTCTCCTGACCACTAAGAGACGATGATCTCAGGGTTCTGCTTGCCCTTCCGATCAGCAAGCCGCTGATAGGCAGCAATATCATGGCAAAAAGAGTCAGCTGATAATTTGCTACAAAAAGATATATAACAAAGATTATAATATACATAGGGTCCCTGAACAACATTGTCAATGAGGCTATCACTGAAATCTCAACCTCCTGAACATCATTTGAGATCCTTGTCATAACGTCTCCTTTTCTTGTATCAGTAAAGTATGATATAGGAAGCCGGAGGAATTTATCGTAAAGTTTCCTTCTGAGATCACGGACTGTACATGACCTTATATATGCAATACTATTGTTTGCAAGGAAAATAAATGTATTCTTAAGGAGACTTGCACACATTACAATGATAACAACAAGCATCAGTGCTCCTGTTTTTCCGTTACTTTCGATAAATGCTGAAAGATAATAACGTGAAAACTCCTGGATGTAATCAACTGTCATCTGGAATTCTCCAGGATAAGGCACATCGCCAACCTGGTTAAAAAGGATTTTCAGGAAGGGCACCACAAGGGAGAAGGAGAGCAGTGCAAAAAGCCCCCCCAGTATATTATATCCGATACTTCTGATTGCTGACCAGCGGTAAGGTGTAAAGTATTTAAGCAGTAACCTGATATTCTTCATAAACCCGATATGTGGTTAAAAACCTGTGTAATTAAGTGGTGTTATTGCCTTCAGTTCTGCTTTTACCTCATAACCAAGATCCAGGTCATCAATGAATTGTAAAATAGATTCCCTTGTTATCTTCTGATTAGTCCTTGTCAATTCAAGTAATGCTTCATAAGGATTCGGATATCCTTCGCGCCTGAGTATTGTCTGGATGGCTTCGGCAACAACAGCCCAGTTATTCTCAAGGTCGCTCTTTATCTTTTCAGTATTCACAATGAGTTTATCGAGACCTTTCAGAATAGATTTGAATGCAAGTACTGAATGTCCGATAGGGACTCCTATATTTCTGATCACTGTTGAATCAGTCAGATCGCGCTGAAGTCTTGAAACCGGCAATTTCATTGAAAGATGCTCAAAAACCGCATTAGCATAGCCAAGATTTCCCTCGCCGTTTTCAAAATCGATAGGATTCACTTTGTGCGGCATTGCAGATGAACCTATCTCTCCTTTCTTAATCTTCTGAGAGAAATATTCCAATGAGATATACATCCATAAATCCCTTGAAAGATCAATTAAAATAGTATTTATCCTCCTCATGTTGTCAAACAGTGCGGCAATATTATCATAATGCTCAATCTGTGTTGTCGGATGGGACCTCTGCAATCCAAGTTCCTCATTTACAAAATTATTAGCGAAAGATATCCAGTCAATATCCGGATACGCTGCTTTATGAGCATTAAAATTACCTGTAGCTCCTCCAAATTTTGCTGAAAAAGGTATCTGACCAAAATATTTTGTCTGTTCGTCAATCCTTGCTATAAACACCTGAATCTCTTTTCCAAGCCTTGTTGGGGAAGCAGGCTGACCATGAGTTCGTGCAAGCATCGGGATATCATTCCATTCATCAGCCAGTTTTGCCAGTGCTTCCCTGAGCTCATAGAGTATAGGAAAATAAACATCTATCATGGCATCTTTGAGGGAAAGAGGAACTGCAGTATTGTTTATATCCTGCGAAGTAAGACCAAAGTGAATGAACTCACTCCACCTTCCCCATCCACTCTGAAAAAACCTCTCCTTAAGAAAATACTCTAAAGCTTTGATGTCATGATTTGTTATCTTCTCACGCTCTTTAATTTTTTCAGCATCAGAAAGATCAAAATCCTCATATATTGATCTCAGTTCCTTAAAATTGTCTTTTCTGAAATCACTAAGCTGCGGAAGTGGTATTTCGCACAGAGCAATGAAATACTCCACCTCCACCATCAGACGGTATCTGATAAGACCAAATTCCGAGAAATAGAGGTGCAGCTCATCGACCTTGCTTCTGTATCGTCCGTCGAGCGGAGATATGGCCGTAAGAGAATTTAATTCCATTTTAACCAGAATGAGTTTCAGTTATTATAACAATACATGCAAAAATACTATTTTAGATGTTTGAAAAAAATGGTAATGGATAAAATAAGGATATCAGCAGTCAAATATGCCAATACCTACCCTTTTATTTATGGATTGAAGAAGAGCGGATTCGGGGAGAAGATAATACTTGAAACTGATCATCCGGTTGACTGTGCTGAAAAACTTATAAACAACAGGGCAGATATAGGACTTATACCGGTGGCAGCCCTGCTGCAGATGAAAGAGTATCATATAATAAGCGATTATTGTCTGAGCTCCAATGGTAACGTAAGAACTGTTATGCTTCTTCGAAACTGTTCATTTGAAGAACTGGACACAATTTATCTAGACTACAGATCGAAGACATCAGTTACACTGGCTAAGATTCTGGCAAAACACTGGTGGAAACGTACATTCAAGTGGGTAAACACTTCAGAAGGTTTTGATTTTCTCAACATTGGCTGCAATGAGGCAGTGGTACTTATTGGAGATCAATGCTTTGAATATGAAAAAAGGTTCAGATCAGGAATTGATCTTTCTATGGAATGGAAGAAATTTACAGGTCTTCCATTTGTCTTTGCCTGTTGGGCAGCCAATAAAACTCTTGATCCGGCATTCCTGGCAGAATTCAATTCAGCCCTTAAAACAGGAGTGGACAATATTGATGAAGTGGTAAAAAGTATAGGAGAAAAAGGTTCAATAACCGGAAGTGTTCTGAAACAATATCTTACTGAAAATATTGATTTTAACCTAAATGAAGAGAAGAAGAAAGGACTTGAAATGTTTCTCACATTTGTTAATAAATTGGATAATTGATTTTCACATCAACCGTTTTTTGATTAACTTTGACTGTCAATTTTTATTAACTGTTAAAACGATATAAAATGGATACCATGGCTAAAACAATCACTTTTAATGAGCTTCGTAAGATCAAAGACCAGTTGCCCTCCGGTAGTATGCGGAGGATTGCGGAGAAGCTGAATCTTGAAGAAGAGACAGTAAGAAACTACTTTGGAGGGAGAAATTTTGACCAGGGACAAAGCGTCGGAATTCATTTTGAACAGGGACCGGGTGGCGGAATTGTGACATTTGATGATACAACAATACTTGATATGGCACAGAATATGATTAAGCAGTAATTATATCACCTATGCCTGTTCAAAAGCAAAAGGCTTGGTCTTTTGCTTTTTTTTATTTAATTAGTATCGCATTCATAAATATGATTCATGACTCCATAATAAACATCTGTCAGACTGTGGAGAATTCCCTAAAATCTGATATCGAATCTTTTTTCCTGTCAATATATCCCCCCGGTCATCTTATCTCTCATGGACTGGAGCATCACAAAAGAGTGTGGAGGTTTGCTAAGGAGATAATCCTGAATACTGGTTCCATGCAATCAAATATTGACCAGCATTTCGTTGAACAGCTTATGATTGCGTGCTATTTACATGATACCGGAATGGCTTTTGACCATAGCATTAAACATGGAGTGCGCAGCAGGAAAAAAGCTGTAGATTATCTCGAATCCCGCAAAAAGAATTTAACAGAATTCAATAAAACTCTTGAGGCAATTGAATATCATGATGATAAAGATTATTCAGCTCCTTATGGAGATAACATTATTCTTAGTATTCTTTCAATTGCCGATGATCTTGATGCATTTGGTTTTACCGGCATTTACAGGTATGCTGATATATATGTCAGAAGAAATATAAAGAACAGCAGTCTGGGAATCCTGATCAGGAAGAATGCCTCAAGTCGTTTTAAAAATTTAAATAGTAACACATTTTTATCTTCAGACTTAAAAAGAAAACATTCATATCGCTATATGATATTAGATAGTTTTTTCGAAAAATACAATAAGGAACTCAGTCATTATATATTCGGAACATCATCACCTTCAGGATATTGCGGACTAATTGAAATTATAAGTTCATGTGTTTATTCAGAAAACGAAAATGAATTTTCGAATATTCTTTTAAAATATTCGAATGATCCTGTTATTAATTGGTTCCTTAATGGTCTCATATCCGAGCTGAATAATAAAGAATAGGTATATACCCTTTTACACTTACAAAATAAAGCTATCTGCATATTCCCTGATGGGCATAAATACTGACTTGATTCACGCATAATTGCCATTGAATCATTGGATGCGGTATTATAATTTTGTCACGAATATAATACCTAATAGTTATGCTTGATGTTTTAATAAACCAGCCTGGCAAAGAAACCTCTAAAGGTGTAAAAAAGATCAGCGACAGGGCAGACAAGCCGCTAAAGAGTGTAATGAAAGCTGTTTCATGGCGAATTGTCGGCACAATAGACACTATGGTAATCAGTTATTTCATAACCGGAAAACTGACAATGGCAGTAACCATTGGGGGGGTGGAAGTGTTCACGAAAATATTGCTCTATTATTTTCATGAAAGAGCCTGGGCACATATACACCGTATAGATTTGAAATTGTGGAAACGTTCTAATGACAATATGTATGAAGTTAAAGGAGTTGAAAGACCAGCTTACAGAAAAGTCAGTTGAGGAGAGTTTGAAGGTGCTGGTATCTCTTTTCCCGGAACAGGTAATATTTACAACAAGCTTTGGAATTGAAGATCAGGTTATAACCCATAAAATATTTACCAATAACCTTGATATAAAAGTAGCAACCCTTGATACAGGAAGGCTATTCCCTGAGACTTATGAAGTCTTTTCCCAGACAATTCTGAAATTCAGAAAGACAATCCATACCTGCTTTCCAGATTATCTGTCAGTTGAAAAGCTGGTTACAGAAAAAGGCCCTTTTAGTTTCTTCGACTCGGTTGAAAACAGGAAAGAGTGCTGCCAGATCAGGAAAGTTGTTCCGCTTACACGTGCCCTATCAGACATGAAAGTGTGGATATCTGGTATCAGGGCTGATCAGTCAGATAACAGGAACCAGATGGACTGGATTGAATATGATGAAGATAAGAAACTCTTCAAGTTCTATCCAATCTTCTCATGGACTTATCAGGATGTTAAGAACTATGTCAGGGATAACTATGTCCCTTATAATACCCTCCACGACAAGGGTTTTGTAAGCATAGGGTGTGAACCATGTACAAGGGCCATTGAGCCGGGAGAAGACTTTCGTGCAGGACGCTGGTGGTGGGAGAACGAAGGCTCAAAAGAATGTGGGTGTCATGTAAAATAAGGCGATAGGCGTAAGGCATAGGGCGTATGGAAAATAGAAAACAAGGAGTTAAAATAAGATGAGGAATCCTTTACATATTAATGATGAGCACCTCAAAGAGCTTGAGAGTGAAGCGATATTTGTGATGAGAGAGGTGGCTGCGCAGTTTGAGAATAAGGCGCTTCTTTTCTCAGGCGGAAAGGATTCTATTGTCCTAGTTTATCTTGCCAGAAAAGCCTTCTGGCCTGCAAAAATTCCTTTTACTCTGCTCCATATCGATACAGGCCATAACTTCGAAGAAACCCTTCATTTCCGCGATAACCTTGCAAAAGAATTCGGATGTGAACTTATTGTCGCAAAAGTTCAGGACTCTATCGACAAGGGAAGAGTTGTTGAAGAACAGGGCATAAATGCCAGCCGTAATAAGGCTCAGTCTGTAACACTTCTGGACGCTATGGAAGAGTACCGGCTCGATGTCGCTATAGGTGGCGGGAGACGCGATGAAGAGAAAGCAAGGGCAAAAGAGAGATTTTTCTCTCACAGAAATGAGTTTGGACAGTGGGACCCAAAGAACCAGAGACCCGAGTTATGGAACATCTTCAACGGGAGAAAGAGTATGGGAGAACATTTCAGGGTTTTTCCAATAAGCAACTGGACAGAGCTTGACGTCTGGCAGTATATTATGCATGAGAATATAAAGCTGCCGGAACTATACTATACCCACCGTCGCAAGATATT
Organism: Bacteroidales bacterium; assembly: GCA_035531395.1. Classification (GTDB taxonomy): domain Bacteria; phylum Bacteroidota; class Bacteroidia; order Bacteroidales; family VadinHA17; genus LD21. The sequence goes on along the minus strand of DATKTA010000025.1, from coordinate 157,271 downwards.
CAGCCGGAACGGAACATATCTTGCCTGGGCTCCTTTCATGCAGCTAAAGCCCACAGAGGAGGTATTTGAAGCAGATGTGCGTTGTCGCACGATAGGTGATATAACCTGTACCGGAGTAACCCTTTCAAAGGCAAATACACTTGAGGAGATCATAACAGAAATCGCAGCTACCAGGGTTACAGAACGAGGCGGTCGATATGACGATAAAAGATCTGAAGCCGCAATGGAAGACAGAAAAAAGGAAGGATACTTTTGAGGCGTCGGGCGTGGGGCGTGGGGCATGGGGCATGGGGCATGGGGCATGGGGCTGCCGGAAGACATTGCTGATTTAATATTGCCGTTCGCCATTCGCCGTACGCCTTTTTATATACACACCAACTAACGATTTTATAAAACATGTTGATTGACCCGAAAGATAAAAGTAAAAGCCTGCTTCGTTTCACAACCGCCGGGAGTGTTGATGATGGAAAGAGCACACTAATTGGCAGACTTCTGTATGACAGCAAATCGATCTTCGAAGATCAGATGGATCATATTGTGCAATCGGGCAAAAGACTGGGAAGAGAGGACCTTGATCTTTCACTTCTGACAGACGGATTAAGAGCAGAACGTGAACAGGGAATAACAATTGATGTTGCATACAGATACTTTGCCACGCCTGCCAGAAAATTCATTATCGCTGATACTCCGGGGCATATCCAATATACCCGCAATATGGTAACAGGTGCAAGTACTGCTGACATGGCAGTCATACTTATCGACTCAAGAAAGGGAGTATTGGAGCAGACAATACGGCATTCATTTATAGCATCTCTTCTGGATATCAGGCATATCATATTCTGTATCAATAAAATGGATATGATTGACTGGTCTCAGGAGGAATTCGACAGGATAGTAACAGATCTGGGCATACTTGTTAAAAAACTCGACATTCCTGATTCACATTATATACCAATCAGTGCAAAATATGGAGATAATGTGGTTGACAAATCAGTAAATATGCCCTGGTATAGCGGAAAGACTTTTCTTAACCTTATAGAGACAATAGATATCGAAAAGAATAAGGATCCGGAGAATAAACGATTCCCTGTTCAGACTGTAATACGTCCTCATACAAAGGAATTTCATGACTACAGAGGCTATGCAGGCCGGGTTGCCGGCGGTGTCTTCAGACCGGGCGATGAAATAATGGTACTTCCTTCAATGCTTAAATCGAAAATAAAAAGTATTGATATGTTCGGGAAAACACTTTCAGAGAGTATTGCAGGCGATTCGGTAGCAATTTCACTTGAAAATCAAATAGATATAAGCCGTGGTGATATGATTGTAGCCGCTGATGATCTGCCGCAGATAAGCCAGGAAATAAATCTCATGATATGCTGGTTTAACGAAAAACCTCTTAAAAACGGAGGAAAATACCTTATCCGCATTAACAGCAATGAAGCCGGATGCATTATCAGGAATGTAAATTACAGACTAAATATCAATACCCTTGAGAAGGATACTGAGGACATCACAGTAAATATGAATGATATTGCTGATATTACAATTAAAACCTCGAAGCCAATATTCTACGATTCATATAAAAAAAATAATATTACAGGCAGTATGATCTTCATCGATGAGGGTACCAATGAAACTGTCGCAGCAGGAATGATTATTTAATCCCAATATAATTTTCTCTTGCGGGAACCGGCTATCCAGGTTGTCACAAATTATTTATTTAAATTATCAACTTACAGATAAATTGTCATAATGATTTTAATTATTATGACCAGGATTTTTTATGGCATTATCCCTTAAACTTTTTAGTGTTATTATTGTTTTACAATTGTTAACCTTATATTAGATAAATCACAACAATTGTATAGCAATAAATGAAAAAATTAAATATTCTTAAGGAAAACCTCAGTAAGTATAAAAATGCCGTAATTGCATTTTCAGTTGATCTTTCGCATTATCGCAGCGGCTCAATGAATGAAGTATTATCTGAATCGGAAAAAAAGAATATTTGATACTGTTTTCAGATTCTTTTTAAATTTGAGAATAAAACCGCATAACTGAATTGATCACAATATCCATAGAAAACATGAAATTTGAAACAAAGGCTATCTGGGTTGGACAGGAAGCTGACACGGCAACTGGAGCAACCATAGTTCCGATTTATCAGACCTCAACATTTACTCAGGAGGAGGTTAACAAACACAGGGGCTACGAATATTCAAGAGTTGGAAATCCAACCCGTACTGCACTTGATAAGTGCCTTGCATCACTTGAGGAGGGGAAATATGGACTATCATTCTCATCTGGCCTTGCAGCCGAACATGCAATTTTTTCTCTTCTCCTTCCTGGTGATCATGTTATTGTTCCCGAAGACATGTATGGAGGAACATATCGCCTTATTAAACAGCTCCTTGAGCCTTTGAAAATAAAATTTACTTTTACTGACTTCACTGATCTGAAAGCAATTGAGAATGCTTTCCTGCCTTCAACAAGAATGGTCTGGATTGAAACTCCAACAAACCCGGTACTTAAAATATTTGATATTGAAGCAATTGCCGGAATAGCGAGGAAAAACAAGGCGTTATCAGTTGTCGACAACACCTTTGCATCACCTTATTTTCAAAAGCCTCTGCTGCTCGGTGCTGACATCGTTGTTCACAGTACTACAAAATATATAAATGGTCATTCTGATGTGATAGGCGGCGCAGTTGTTCTTAATGATGATGAAATATTCAAAAAGATTCATCTTGTGCAGAAATCGGTAGGTGCCGTCCCCTCTCCTTTCGATTCATGGCTTACCCTGAGAGGTGTAAAAACACTCGCTGTTCGCATGCGACAGCATGAGCAGAATGCATCTATGGTGGCAGAATTCATGCAGGAAGCGGAGAATGTTGAAAAAGTTTACTTCCCCGGACTGAAGAGCCATCCCGGACATGATATAGCCACACGGCAGATGACAGGGTACGGGGGGATTGTCTCTTTTCAGATAAAAGGAGGCCTCAAAGAAGCAAATGCTTTCTTCAGAAAACTAAGAGTATTCCAGCTGGCTGACAGTCTGGGTGGCGTTGAATCGCTGGCAAATTATTCGGCCACCATGACCCATGAAGCATTTCCTCCTGAACTCAGAAAGAAAATAGGGGTTACAGATAACCTGATAAGACTTTCAGTGGGACTTGAACATATCGATGATCTTATTTATGATCTTAAAAATGCCCTCAGCACTTAGCAAAATGATAGTATATGACAAGAAAATTACAGAGAATACTGTAAAGAAAATTTTCAAACTTATGTTTCCTCATAATGAGAAACTTATAAGACTTGAAGCATGTTTTAATGATAAAGCACTGGATATTTTACTTACTAATGTTCTTAAGAACTTTGAAGGTGATAGTGAAAAAGTGAAAAAAGAATTTATTGATTCACTTGTTTCAACAAAAAGTATTCTCTTGAAGGATGCACAATTCATACTCGAATCTGATCCTGCCGCAAAAGAACTTACAGAAGTAATTGCCATATATCCCGGATTTTTTGCCATTTTCTGTCACAGGATAGCCCATACTCTCTATACAAAATCTGTTCATCTGATACCCAGGATTATAACTGAATATGCTCATATAAAAACCGGAATAGATATTCATCCGGGAGCAAGGATCGGAATCCCCTTTTCTATTGACCATGGAACAGGGATAGTGATTGGAGAAACAACAATAATTGGTAATAATGTAAAAATGTACCAGGGAGTTACCCTTGGAGCATTAAGCGTTGATAAGAGTAAAGCTTCTACAAAAAGACACCCTACCATAGAAGATAATGTAATACTCTATGCAGGATCGACAATACTCGGAGGTAATACAGTGGTGGGAAGAAACAGTATCATAGGCGGAAATGTATGGCTGACTGAAAGCTTAGCTCCAAATACAGTCGTTTACCATAAGAGTGAAATAATAGTCAGGAACCAATCTGACTTCAACGAACCAATAAACTGGGTAATTTAGAAATAAACTGAATATCATGATAGTAAATTCAATTCTTGAAACAATAGGAAACACTCCTCACCTCAGGTTAAACAGACTCTTTGACAAAGATTACCATGTATGGATAAAGCTTGAACGGTCAAATCCCGGGGGGAGTCTCAAAGATCGTATTGCCCTGGCAATGATTAATGATTCCGAGCAGAAGGGCTTACTGAAAACGGGAAGCGTTATAATTGAGCCTACATCAGGCAATACAGGTATCGGTCTGGCAATTGTGGCTGCAGTTAAAGGATACAGGCTTATACTGGTAATGCCAGAATCAATGTCAGTTGAAAGAAGAAAGATTATGAGTTCATTCGGAGCAGAATTTGTGCTTACTCCCCGCGAGAAAGGTATGAAAGGAGCAATTGATAAAGCAAAGGAACTGGTGTCTGAGACAAAATACTCATGGATGCCAATGCAGTTTGAGAATCCTTCAAACGTGGAGATACACAGGAAAACGACAGCTGTTGAAATACTGAATGATTTTAAAGATGGAATTGATTACCTGATAACCGGGGTTGGAACAGGCGGTCACCTAACTGGAGTCGCAGAAGTACTAAAAGAAAAATTCCCTGATATTAAAGTTTTCGCGGTGGAACCCGAGCTATCACCTGTTCTGAGCGGAGGATCACCTGGCCCCCATCCTCTCCAGGGACTAGGTGCAGGTTTTGTTCCGTCAATAATGAATACTAAAATCCTTGATGGGATAATAAAGGTAAGCAAAGATGAGGCATTCTCCTTTGCACAAAAGGCAGCCAAACTGGAAGGATTGTTTGTCGGCATCTCCTCCGGGGCTTCGTTAGCTGCTGTTAATAAGAAACTTAAGGATATCCCAAAAGGATCAAGAATTCTTACTTTCTGCTATGACACAGGAGAAAGATACCTCTCAGTAGAAGGATTATTTTAGTTTTAAGCTTTTCTTAATGTCTGATATATTTCCGCTACTCATTAATAGAGGTATATTACTTATTATTAATACTTTATATTAATGTAAATTATTAGGGGCCATCCTCCTGACTGAACAGATGAAGCTGCCGGTCGGAATTATCTTCAGTAATAAGGTTTGATACTGTCACGCCCATTAACCTTATCCTCTCTCCTTCCAGACTGAGTGATTTCCGGATCTCAGTTACCTCCCTGTGAAGGGTATCAAAATCATGTATATAGTTATGCAGTGTCCTGCTTCGTGTAATCTGACGGAAATCAGAGAATTTAATCTTCAAAGTTATGGTTCTCCCGGTTGTCTGTGCATGCTCAAGCCTCTCAATCAATTCTTTTTCAAGCTTGTACAGCTCAGCAATTATTTCAAACCTGGTGGTGAGATCTTTATCATATGTAAGCTCGGTACCTACAGATTTCCTGTCCTGATCCGGTTCCACTGCTCTTTCATCAATGCCTCTGGCTATATTAAAGAAAAACTCGCCGGCTTTACCAAAGTTCCGGATAAGTGAATCAATATCCCATTGCCTGAGGTCAGAACCTTTATGAATTCCAAGCTTATGCATATTGAGTGCAGTGACTTTACCGATACCATAGAATTTCTCAACCTCAAGATCATCAATAAACTTCTGAGCATCTTCAGGTTTTATAACAAACAACCCGTCAGGCTTTTTTATATCCGACGCTATCTTGGCCAGAAACTTATTATATGAGATTCCTGCTGAAGCAGTTAATCCTGTCTTTTGTTTTATTTCACTCCTTATTTTTTCAGCTATGATTGTACCTGAACCGATACCTTTCTTATCGGTAGTTACATCAAGAAAAGCTTCGTCAATCGACAATGGCTCAACCTTATCTGAATATTGAGTAAAAATATCGAAAACCATTGATGAGAATTCATTGTATCGCTTAAAATTATGCCTGACAAATATCAGCTCCGGACAGAGGCGCTTTGCTATTACTGAGGACATTGCGGAGCGGACCCCGAATTTTCTTGCTTCATAACTTGCTGCAGCAACAACACTACGTTCACTGCTGCCTCCGACAGCAACAGGCTTCCCCCTTAGCTCAGGATGATCCAGTTGTTCCACCGATGCAAAAAAAGCATCCATGTCGATATGAATTATCTTTCTCATATAATTAAGCTCGGAGTGCCTTGAGTACTTGAAACAATATTACAAAAATTTCATGCACTCCAGGCACTTTAGACACGTTAGGCACTTTAGACACTTTTCTTATATAAATCTAATGAGAAAATCCTGTTATATTTACCGGTTTAATATAGCTGGAGGGCATAACCTGGCAGATGATACAAAAATATAATGACAACATAAGCCGTCGCTCATTCGTACTGGTACTGAGTCACCACAGGCTATGGGGGGTAATATTGCTTCCATATATAATTGAACTTGAAATAAATAACAAGTACTACAGGCTGACAGAATGCCTTTCGCCCTTTCCCGGTTCCGAAACTCTGAGCATCCTTGACCAGGAAGAGAGGGAGGTAATCAACATAATTAATGAATATTCTGACAGGAATCTCTTTCACCTGTTTTCGAAGGATAAATCGGTTAAGGATTTTATGGTAAATGTAAAATCTGACAGGATTGAATCATTTATCAGACCGTATATTGAAAGAAGGATCTTTAAATGTTTATCATTATCACGCGATGCGGGATTGAATGTTTACTACCAGAAGACAAAGACAGCTACACTCCATAAGGAAGATCTGTTGATTCTTTTCCAGGATTATGCAATACCCCTGTTCAGGTTTACCAGGGATGAAGATAAGAGCACTTATAATCTTGGACTTGATGCCGGAGGTAAAAGAGTGGATCTTAAAAAAAGTTCTGCTGAGATTATATGCAATTCCCCGTGTATCATAAGAGAAGGTCACCGGATACTTTTTGTCTTAGATGTGGAAGGAATAAAACTAAAACCCTTTTTATCGAAGGATTCCATTGAAATCCCAAAAAAGACTGAAAAAAGATACTTTGCCACTTTTGTTCTTAATGCTGTTAACAGCTTCAAGGTTGAGGGGTCCGGATTCGAAATATCTGAAGAAATCCCTGTTAAAAAAGCAAGCATCATCGTGGAACCAGGACTTAATGGTTCTCCAGTTCTGACCTTGAAATTTAATTATGAAGGAATAACCATTGATGCCACGGAAAGTAAGAAATATCTCACTATTTTCAAAGATACTGGCGGTACATACAGATTCAGAAAATTCAGACGCGATATGGAATGGGAGTCTGATTGCCGGCAAAAGCTTGAGAGCCTTGGATTCTATTCAGACGATGATATAAGCTTTTTCATTCCTGCAACGGATTCATCTTTTTCTACCGGCGTTTATCCGATGATAGAAGCAATAAACCTGAATTTCAATGAATTGACAGAGTATGGATTTACACTTTATTCAAGGCTTGATGCACAATACAACTTTAAAACTGTTAATCTGGCAATAACCAGTCAGATGATTAATGACTGGTTCGATCTGAAAGCTGTTGTACTAATCGGAGAATGGAAGATACCATTCGGACAGCTGAGAAAGAACATTCTCGGGGGAATAAGGGAATATATTTTGCCTGACGGATCAATTGCAATACTCCCTGAAACGTGGTTTTCAAAGTACAGGAATATTTTTGAATTCGGAAAAAGTTCTGATTCTTCAATCAGGGTACATAAACAACATTTCTCCCTGCTTGGAGAAAATCTTCTCGATGAGACCAATCTTATTGCAGAAAAGCTGGGGAAACTTCTCATTCCTGAAGAGATATCTGAAATTCAGGTTCCAGCAGGTCTCAAATGTCAAATGCGGCAGTATCAGTCTGAAGGACTAAACTGGCTTGTTTTCCTTCAGTCTGCCGGGTTAGGAGGATGTCTGGCCGATGATATGGGATTGGGAAAAACAATTCAGACACTGGCGCTTCTTCAGCATAACAAGGAACAGCATATACCAGGTATTGCATATAAGAAGAGTGATCAGCTTTCTTTATTCGGAACGGATGAGACCAGACTGACATCACTGATAATTGTACCGGCCTCATTAATTTATAACTGGGAAAATGAGATAAAAAGATTTGTCCCTGGAATGAGAGTTTGCAGCCACAAAGGTATAAACAGGAGGAAAAGCACAACGCGGTTCTCTGAATTTGATTTAATCCTGTCAAGCTATCATACTGTACGTCAGGATATTGATTTTGTTAACACTTTTCATTTTCACTACATTATCCTCGATGAAAGTCAGGTAATCAAGAATCCCGGGTCAGCCTTATACCGGACCATGATAAGGTTAAGATCCTCATACAAACTTGTACTGACCGGCACGCCTGTTGAGAATTCACTAACTGATCTATGGTCACAACTTAACTTTGTCAATCCCGGATTACTTGGGGATATTGCTTTTTTCAGGAGGGAATTTGCCAAGCCGATAGAAAAATCCGGTGATGATGAAAAAGAATTTAATCTCCGGAAGATAATTAAACCCTTCATCCTGAGAAGAACAAAACTAATGGTTGCCAGTGACCTGCCTCCCATGACCGAACAAACAGTGTTTTGTGATATGACTGAGGAACAGTTCAGACTTTATGACGAAGAAAAATCGGCTGTAAGAAACAGTATATTGAGAAGTATAGAGTCAGAGGGAGTTGAAAAATCATCCATCATCGTATTACAGGGGCTAATGAGACTAAGGCAGATATCCAACCATCCGGTAATGACCTTTGAAGAATACGGATCAGGATCAGGTAAGTTTGAAACGGTACTCCAGGATATTGAAAGTGTTACATCAGAAGGGCATAAGATTCTGGTGTTCTCATCCTTTGTTAAGCATCTGAATCTTTATGCTGACGCATTGAATATTAAGAAAATAAGATATTCAATTCTTACAGGTTCCAGCACCAACAGAGAGAAAATAGTCAATAGCTTCCAGGAAGATAATCAGAACAAAGTTTTCCTCATTTCGCTTAAGGCAGGGGGAACCGGCTTAAATCTTACGGCTGCAGATTACGTTTTCATACTTGATCCCTGGTGGAATCCGGCATCAGAGATGCAGGCTATGAATCGTGCTCACAGGATAGGTCAGGATAAAAGTGTATTTATTTACAGGTATATCACAACTGATAGCATCGAAGAAAAAATCGTCAGGCTCCAGGAAAAGAAATCGAAACTGGCAGATACTTTTATTACAAGCAACAATCCGCTTAAAGACATTGACATTCAGGATATTCTGAAAATAATCGGATAAAAAACATTACATTTATAAATTCTTCAATTTAAAATAGCATGAAAGTACTTGGAATTAACTGCAGTCCCCGTAAGGGAGGAAATACTGAGATCCTTCTGAGAGAAGTGTTTAAAGCCCTGGAGAAAGAGAATATCAGGACTGAACTTTTTCAGCTTGGAGGCAAAAAAACGAATGGATGTATTGCATGCATGAAATGCAAAAAGAAGAAAGATGGATTCTGTCATCAAAAGAATGATACAATAAATGATTGTATCAAAAAAATGATAAAGGCTGATGCTATAATAATTGGTTCACCCGTATATTTTGCTGATATTAATGCTGAGGCAAAAGCATTGCTGGAAGTTGCAGGATATGCCTTAAGAGCAGCAGGGAATCCGCTTAAAAGAAAGCCGGCTGCTGCAGTTATTGCCGTGAGGCGTGCCGGTGCTATTCACTCTTTCCATAGTATTAATAACTTTTTCCTTATCAATGAAATGATCATTGTTGGATCATCATACTGGAATATTGGCATAGGCAGAGAGAAAGGAGATGTACTTAATGACGAAGAAGGATTAAGTACCATGAGAGTGCTGGGTGAGAATATGGCATGGCTTCTTAAGAAGACAAAAGATAAAAGTAAAAAGACAAAAGAAAAGAGCAGGAAGACTAAAGAAAAAAGCAAAAGGCTTAAAGACTCTGTGACTAAATCAGGTAAGATGGAGACAGAAGTCGGAATCGCTGATACACAGATTAAAGTTGAAACCATTAAACACTGAAAAGTGAAAGCCGGTTTTCAGAACCGGCTTTCATATTTTATGGATAGTAAATTACAACCCTAATAGTTCTCCCTTTCAACATATTGTGTATGAAGTAATTCATGTGATACTTTGCTGTTGGGTTTCCCCAGGAAATCTTTATAAATAGCTACAATTTCAGGATTTTCATGTGATTTACGTATTGTCATATGCTCATCCTCGGAATAAATAGCTTTCATCCGGTTATTCCTGATATCAGCATTGGTTGGTATAGGCTGACCTCCGCCACCAAGACATCCACCCGGACAAGCCATTATTTCAACAAAATGATAGGATGCCTTTCCATCCCTGACACTCTTCATAACATTATTGGCATTTACGAGTCCGTGTGCGATTGCAACTTTGAGTTCAGCACCCTCAAGGAACTTCCAGTCATCGAGGCATCCTTCGATTTTGACAGTCGCCTCTTTTACACCATCCATTCCTCTGACAGGGGTGATATTCAGGTTCTTGAATGGAACTTCACGTCCGGTAACAATCTCATATGCAGTACGGAGCGCAGCTTCCATCACACCTCCTGTAGCTCCGAATATTACACCTGCTCCGGTTGAATCGCCCATTATTGAATCATAATGTGATTCACTGATATTCCTGAAATCGATCCCGGCCTGTTTAATCATTACTGCAAGTTCACGTGTTGTAAGGACGAAGTCAACATCCTTATAGCCGCTGGCTCTCATCTCAGGTCTGTCAGCTTCAAATTTCTTAGCCGTACATGGCATTATAGATACAGAAACAACCTTGGAAGGATCAAGATTCCGCTTCTGGGAATAGAATGTTTTTGCCAGAGCCCCGAACATTTGCTGTGGTGACTTGCAGGTGGATAAGTTTGGAAGGTATTCCGGATACTTATGTTCTATGAACTTAACCCAACCCGGCGAACATGATGTAAACATTGGGAGTGACACTTTCTTATCTCCATCAACAAGTGCTTTTTTCAACCTTGTTAGTAATTCAGTTCCCTCTTCCATGATAGTTAGGTCGGCAGTAAAGTCGGTATCCAGTATCGAATCAAATCCCAGTTGCCTCAGGGCATTGACCATCTTGCCAGTAACTCTCTCTCCCGGATCATACCCCAGATCTTCACCAAGAGCGACTCTTACTGCAGGAGCTGTTTGAACAACTACATGTTTTTCGGGATCATATATGGCATCCCATACCTGGTCGATATAAGTCTTCTCAACAAGAGCTCCTGTAGGACAGCGGTTTACACATTGCCCGCAGTTAGTACAAACCACATGGCTCATGGGCTTGTTGTGGAATGAGGATATCTTCTGGTGTGCACCCTTATTTGACACAGCAATAGCAGAAATATACTGAAGTTCATCGCATGTTCTCACACATCTCTGGCAACGTATACACTTGCTGTCGTCCTTGATAAAGGAAGGAGATGATCTGTCTATATTATAATTATGATCTTCAACAAGATCAAGGAATATTGTATCTCCGAATGCAAACTCATTGGCCAATGACTGAAGTTCACAGTTCTGATTTTTGTAGCATTTGGTACAGTCTGACCTGTGTTCAGTAAGAAGAAGTTCAACAATATGTCTTCTGGCATTTCTGACCTTAAGTGTGTTTGTATGAATATCCATACCCTCGGAACATGGCATAGCGCATGCTGCTATAAGTGTTCTGGCCCCGGTTTGTTCCACAACACATACACGGCAGTTCCCGGCAACGCACAGATCATCGTGGTTACACAGGGTTGGAATATTGATCTTAAGTCTCCTCGCTGCTTCAAGCACTGTTGTTCCTGGTTCAACTGAAATATTCTGGTTATTTATTGACAGATTTATCATAGTTCTCTTGTTTTATAAATTAATAGATGATCTCCTCCCTGAAATTGCTGACAATTGATTTGAAAGCATTTCCTACCGATTGTCCTAATCCGCACTTGGCAGCAATCTTCATGGAATCAGCCAGTTTTATAAGTTCATTAAGGTAAGTTGATTTAACTTCCCTTGTTTTTACCTTTTCAATTCCTTTAAGTAGCTGCTGGCAACCAACACGGCACGGAGTACATTGGCCGCATGACTCTTCTGCGAAGAAATCGAGGTAATTATGAAGGACGTTGTACATCGATCTTGAACTATTGAAAAGCTTCATGGAACCACCTGTCGGAACACCCTCAAAACCAATAATAGTCTCCGCAAATTTCTTTCTTGGAACGCAGAAACCTGATGCACCTCCAACCTGTACAGCTTTGGCATCGCCATCTCCAAACTCATTCACAAACTGTTGTACTGTCATCCCGAGCTCCAGCTCAAATATACCTGGTGTAGGAGTATCTCCTGAAACTGAAAAGACTTTTGATCCTCTGGAATCAGATGTACCATACTGGCTGAATAACTCTGCTCCATGGTTGATTATCATCATTGCAGTAACCAGTGTCTCGACATTATTAATAGATGTAGGTTTTCCGAATACACCGGATGCAGTAGGGTAAGGTGGTTTATTTCGAGGTTCTCCCCTCTTTCCCTCAATCGATTCAAAGAGAGCACTCTCCTCTCCGCAAATATACGCACCACTCCCCAAACGGTACTCGATATTAAAATCATAACCAATTTTGTGGATCATCCTGTGAAAAGCTTCCAGTTCAATCATAATTTTTGGAAGCATGTATCTGTATTCTCCACGGAGGTAAACAATTCCATTTTTTGCTCCGATTGCTTTTCCGGCTATTGCCATTCCTCCGTGTACCTTTACAGATACATTGTCCAGGATCTCCCTGTCTTTGAAAGTCCCGGGTTCACCCTCATCTGCGTTACACACAATATATTTTTCAGGCTCCTGTTCAGCTGCGGTGTATTTCCATTTCAATCCGGTAGGAAATCCTGCTCCTCCCCTTCCTTTCAGACCAGATTCCAGCATTGCGAGGATAATCTCTTCACTTGACATTTTATACGCTTTCTGTAACACCTTGTCTGGATCAATTTTTTCGAAGATAAGGCCTACCTTTGTCAATTCTTTCTGTTCCATTTCTGTCAGGTATTTTATTTTTGCATGTAATCTTTAATAATCTCACTTATTTTTTCAGGAGTCAACTCAGTATAAGGCATCTCATTGATAAGTATTGCCGGAGCCTTGTGGCACCATCCAATGCAGTTTGTCTCAAGAAGACTAAACTGCTGATCGGCGGTTGTCTCTCCAACTTTTATTCTGAGCATTTCTTCAATTGTATGAATTATGTCACTTTTGCCTTTCATTGAACATGTTATTGTCTTACAAACCCTTATAACATATTTACCCCTTACCTGAGTGTCGAGAAAAGTGTAAAATGATGCTGTTCCGTAAACCTCAGCTGCTGAAATATCAAGTTCCTTCGCAACCTCAACCATAGCCTCATCTGTCAGATAATTATGCTTCTGAATAATATCCTGCAGAATAGGCATAAGGCTCACTCGCTCACGACCGTGTTTTGCGGACAATTCCTTAACTAGATTTCCTACCTGGTACATTTCTTGTTGATTTTTAAATAATTAGCTATAAAATAAAATAAAATTAACTGAAAATGAATTAAAATTAAGCTGTTAAATTAATAACAATACTATTATAAAAAAGCATATAAAGTCATACTTTCTAATTTAGACTTAGACTAAAGTAAAATAGAACGATTCTTTAACAAAATTACTGTAAAAAAGGAATTAAAAGGAAATTTAAAAAGCGTTCTAATGCAATATAGTTCAATACAGTAATTGTAAAATAATTATAATCAAACCATCCTCCATCAAATCATCATACCTAATTCTTAAATACGAGTATAGTGCTTAGGAGGGTAATATTCTTTACATCAGTATAATCATACTGGTAAAGGCCATCATCTCCGATAAGTACCAGAACATCAGCAATTGGTATAACATCATATGCATTAATACCGGGATAGTTGAAAATAAGGTTACTGGTAATCTTTAAAGGATCTGAAGCATCATAAACTTTCAAACCTGCGCTGCCATCGCAAATAAAAAGCAAATCGCCATCCTTACCCAGACCATGTGGATTGGTCATGCCGTAGCTTATAACTGCTTTAGGTTTGGTGATATCGCTGATATTGACCACATCAAGTACATTAAGATTTCCACCGCAGCCTGTTCCTGTTCTGAGAGTGATATATGCAAGAGTATCATCAACAACTACAGGGTCGCAACTGCGTGCGTGGCTGAAAGATCCTATTGTAAAGGGTGAAGTGGAAACTGAAATATCAAGTATTACCATTCCTGTGGTAGTTCCCAGGAACATTAAATCTTCGGTAAGGAACATAGTTTCAATTCCCCAGCCGGGGTAGATATCATTGATCTTAACAGGAGTTGTGTTGTTTGTTATATCAAAAACCTTAAGAGAGTTCTGATCCATAACATACAGAACATTTTCCTTTATTCCGAATCTGGCCATCGATCCTCCTGCCCCAACTCCGCTCCCACTGATTCCGGAAGATGCTCCTGAAGCATTTACTTTATCCATAAAAGCTGAACTGCTTGCCCAGAATATTGGATATGGGTTAGGGTTCCTGTTTACTCTTTCTTTTATAGTTCTTACTTCCCAGTCTATTACTACTCCTTTTTCCTCATCCACATATGCCATCGGATAGTCATTATCTACAGGAGGGATTGTATAAGGCAGCATATCTTTCAGCCTCACAACCTCTTTAATATTCCTTATATCGACTAGATCAAGTACTACAAGATCAACATAGCTGTCTGCATATAAGGTTTGTCCTGAAATAGAAATATCTACCACACCGGGAAGTTTCAGAAAATTGGTTTTTGATGGCGAACCGGGATCAGAATTATCATAAATATGAATACCCTTCAATTCCTCAACAATAAATATATAATTATCCTTAAAATATATCTTTCCAGGATTTTTCAGATCTTCATATTCCTGGTTTATTACCGATTTACGAAGATCATCATAAGAAAGATAGACAGGTGCATTGCCTGTATATGCCCTGTAAGTGGAATCTTCGCATGATATTGCCAGGAAAACAAAAGATATGAATAAACTAATTATTGGAATGATTTTTGATTTCATTGAGGTTAGATTTTTATTCATTGTAAATCAAAAATCATGCAAAATTGTAATTTCTAACCTCTAATTTACCATGAAAAAATACTTAACCCTAACTATTTTTCTACTTATCAGTGCCTTCAGCCTTATTGCCCAGAAATCAAAAGATGTATTATACCTTAAAAATGGCAGCCTTATTAAAGGCACTCTTATAGAAATTGTTACAGAACAGTATAAAATAAAAACCTCAGACGGAAGCATCTTCATTTTCCCCGCTTCGGATGTTGAAAAGTTAACAAAAGAGATGATGCTGTATACAGGCAGGCCTGAAACCGGATTTACTTTTGCACTGGAAGCAGGAATCCTTCTGGGAGAACAGGATGCAGAATATGAAGCACCATTCAGCTTCAACATGCTTGCCGGATACATTATTGACAAGAAAAACATTATAAGTGCAGGTTCAGGTGTGGAGTTTTTTGGAAAACCATTTACTCCACTTTTCCTTGAATATAAAAGGTTACTATCCGACAGGAAAACAACACCATTTATATATATGCGGGGAGGTGCTCTTATGCACCTGGGTGGATCTGATTCGGAAACCTATGATATTTACAACCAGTATGAGCCGTATAATTACAAGGGAGGATTATCATTTGGAATGGGGACTGGTATATCCTGGGACAGGGAAGATTACGAAACATACCTTAGCTTTGGTTACAGATATGCACATACAAGCTATGAGCAGAAGGAATATTATCAGACACCTGCAACATACAATAATATTATGAACAGGCTCGAGATTAAATTTGGTTTCAGATTCTGAACTTACTTCTTCCGGAATGATCATTATATTTGTCCTTATTGTTAATTATGGACTACCAGGAAGAATTAAAACAGTTTGCACCGACACATGATTTTTTCATAGGCATTGATTCAGATGGCTGTGTATTTGATTCGATGGAGGTGAAACAAAAGGAGTTTTTCATTCCTAACGCCCTTAAATATTTCAATCTTTTTCCTGTTTCAAAAACCGTCAGGGAAACCTGGGAGTTTGTAAACCTCTATTCTGTTTACAGGGGAAATAACAGATTCGTCGCTCTGCTGAAGGTTTTTGAGCTTCTTGAGGAACGAAGTGAGATAAAAGAATCAGGAATAGTACTACCGGATTTGTCAACACTGAAAGAGTGGACAATTAATGAAACGAAACTTGGCAATGCCACTCTCAGGAGACACTATGAATCAACAGGGGATAAAAGGCTTGAGAAGGTACTTCTTTGGAGCGAAAACTTAAACAGGGAGATAGGTGAATGGCTACATAATATACCACCATTCAATTATGCCAAGAAGGCAATCGAAAATATTTCATCGGTTGCAGATATCCTTGTCATATCGCAAACCCCTCTCGAAGCACTTGAATATGAATGGGATGCAAGTAATATTAAAAAATATGCAAGACTTATAGCTGCCCAGGAACATGGGACAAAAGCTGAACATATTGCACTTGCAGCAAAAATTAAATACTCTGACGAAAAAATACTGATGATCGGGGATGCGAGGGGAGATCTGGATGCGGCACACAGTAATGATGTTCTGTTTTATCCCATCATTCCAGGAAATGAGGATAATTCCTGGAGGTTGTTTCTTAATGAAGGTATTAGTAGATTCCTTAACGGTACATTTAAAGGAGAGTATGAAGAATCGCTCATAAAAAAATTCCTGAAATCATTACCTTATACTCCTCCATGGAAAAAGTAGCAGAAATTAATTTTTTTTGTAACTTTATGCATATTGATTCAGAGGTGAAAAAATAATAAAAAAGGAGGTATATTATGGAATATTTATGCAAAGCTTGCAGGGGGCATCTTAAAGTTAAGACCTCCATCGTCCTTTCAGCACAAAAAAAAGGAAGCACTGAAAGAGGATTGGTTTTACTGGATTCTGAGCTTGGAAACTATACAAAAACTACTCATCCTACGTTCAATATAAATGAGGGAGATGAATATATTTATACCTGTCCTATCTGTCACTCACTTCTTAACAGCGCAAAGTATGCTCACCTGGTAAGAATAATCATGATTGATGATAATAAAAAGGAATATGATATTTATTTCTCTGAGATTGCCGGAGAAAAGTGTACTTATAAACTTGGAAAGGGAGGAATTGAGGCTACAGGATCTGATGTCAAACTTTACAATAAATATTTTGACATTCCGGAAGAAGACAGAAAGTATTTGTAGGAGGCGTAAGGCTCAGGGCGCAGGATGGAGAGCTCAAGGATTCATGAGTGAGAAGGAGGAATCAGACATACTGATTACCGATTACTCATTACTCATTACCCATTACCGATCACCATCCAGGTCAAGCGGGACAAATACCTCTACCCGGGTACCAGCCGGATCACCTGAATCATCATAAAGATCAATAATTGAGTGAGTGACGGGCCTCTTATTGAGTTGATTAAGAATATCATAGAACTCACCTGTCAATTTCAGCCCTTTTCCAGTTGAATGGCTCTTACCTGCAGACCTTGCTCTGCCTATTCCGTTGTCTTCTATAATAATCTTCAAATAGTCTGATTCCCTGGCTACTATGATCTGAAGCATGCCTCTCCCTTCACCTGGAGTAATACCATGCTTGATAGCATTTTCTGCAAAAGTATGCAGTACAAGTTTAGGGACAGATTCTTCACCGGTGACTTCTTCATCCAATTTAACACTGTAATCAAGCTTATTGCCAAATCTCATCTTCTCAAGATCAAGGTATGTTGTAACAAAATCTATCTCTTCACCAATACTCCGGTAAATTCTGTCTGCATCATTAAGCATTCGGCGCATAAGGGTTGTGAATTTATTAAGGTAATCATATGCAGTTTGCCTTTCTTCAAGATAGATAAGGGAAGCAATTGAATTAAGCGAGTTAAATGTAAAATGAGGATCGAACTGTGATTTAATGCCCTGAAGCTGAAGTGTAAGCAACCTTTGTTTCAGATCCTCCCTTTTAAGCACCTGAGTGGTATTGATTCTGTTTATAATATATATAAATAAGACAAGTAATAAATAAACGAACGGATATGCCAAATAAGTAAGATAAAATAAATCATTACTGTTTAACATAATAAAACAGGAATGACCGGGATCTGAGAGCAAAAGCTTATGCACCTTATCTGCTGAAAAGTAATGGGAAAATCTGAAAGGAAACGTGGCACCTTTAAGGCTGGTTTCAGCAACTAATTTCAATGAAGCGTTATATATTGATAATTTCTGCTTCAGGTATGAATAAAAAACGAACTCATTTAAACCGTCATTATCAATATCTGCTTTGTAACTAAAATATGAATCTCTGAAAGGAGAATTTACTCTGTTTAAAACTTCAAGCTCGCTGTTCAGCTCAATCAATTCATTTCCGAAAATGTATATACGGTCAGATAGATATCCCCCCATTACTAAAAGAGAGGTAGCGTTTTTAAATCCAAAATCGCTGTATGCTCTTTCCCTTATCAGTTTCCCATCCAGGGAAAAAACCATTATCCGTGGTTTGATCACCGTTGAATCGGCGGAAGAAGTATTATGAGACAGAATGTATCCCCTGAATTTATCATGTTTATAAGGATAGACTTCCAGTTCATTTGTAAGTCCCGGAAATTCTACCGGGGGAAATTCAAATCTGAGGTTTTCGTTGAAAACCATAAACCAGGTGCTCCAGTCTGTAAAAGGAACAGGCATGTTGTAATTTCCTGCAGCCCGTGACTTACCAAAGATTTCCGGTTTATTATCCCCGTCAGAATCAGTAAAAAAAGGGCTATAAAACATGCATCCTGTAAACTGACTTGAATTCAGGTTTCTATTGATAAAATCAAGAGAGTACACTCTTCTCGGTTCCAGGGCAAATCCTGTCTGCAGAAGGAAATAGAGTTCACAGAATCCGTCACCATTACGGTCGTAAAATCCTGCAGGAACAGCATTAGTTGTAATAACCCCGTCAACAATTCCAATCTTTGTTAAATACATACTCTCAATCACCAATCCGTTAGGGTCGAAAAACTCATTAATATTAAGGAATAGAGAATCTCCTTTAAACGAGAATATATATATCTCAGCATAATTATCATTATCAAAGTTTCCAAAGAAGCATTCTGAAATACCAGGATATAGATTCTCCTTCAGATTCCACTGATCGTATACACGGCCATTGTCATCCTGAACCAGAACATGATAATAAGGGAGCCCCTTACCTGTAATAATATATTCAGATACACCGTCTGAATTAAGGTCAAAATAATAACTTGAAGATTGATCGGCTAACCTCTCTTCAACAACAAGTTTATATTTTGAACCTAGCGGGGGGAGAAAATACATAATCAATAATGCCGGGAGCAAGGCCAGAAACCATGGAGAATTAAGGATCCTTCTAGAGAAGAAATTTACAGACATTTTTCAGATCGTATCAAGCTCCTTAAGATGATTACGGGGAACCTTAACTGAGACAGTTTCATCGTAACTAACCAGTTTTAAAACGCTTTGTTTTCTGTCTAAGTGAGTTATGAACTCTAAATTGATTATCAGCGAACGGCCAATCCTGAGAAAAATGTTTTCAGGAAGCATCTCCCTCATTTTTCCAATATTCATTGAACACAGAAGTTCTTTGCCTCCGGTAAAAATAATTGTATAATTTCCGTCGGCTTTACAATAGAGAATATTTGCAGGATTTATGAACAGGGTTCCTGTCCTGGTTGACACCTTAACCCTCTTAATTTTATCTGGTATAACTTTTTGAACTATCTGTGTTAAGGGTGAGAAAGACTCATTCCTTGAAGAGATATATTTATTGATACACTGTTTCAGTTCTTTTCTGTTCACAGGCTTAAGAAGGTAATCGAATGCCTGGTGTTTGATCGCTTTAAGCGCATGTTGTTCATAGGCTGAGACAAATACTATTCCGGGTCGCCCGTTCCTGTGATTCATATCCATGAGAAAATCGAATCCATCCTTTTCAGGCATCCTTATATCCAGAAAAATCATATCAGGGTCATAATTTTTCAATTCCGAGGTTGCAGAGCATGCCGAGTCAGCAAGTTTAAGATCGCTGAACATATGGGTTTCATCAAGAAGCTTTTTGAGAAGCTTTCTTGCATCCTCTTCATCATCAACAATGAGTGCCTTCAGTTTAGAATCCATACAAGTAATTTCGACTTTCGAATACCAAATGTACAAAAAGTTGTAACAATGAAATCCTGCAGAATGTTTTTTTATCATGTAATAATCATATTTTTGCTGACATTAGAAGAACCTATAAAATCCAAGAGATGAAAACTGACATAAACCATAGGGCAGCTGACAATATCCGGATACTTTCAATGGCAATGGTTGAAAAAGCAAAATCAGGCCATCCCGGGGGGGCAATGGGAGGTGCAGACTTTATTCATATTTTGTTTTCGGAATTCCTTAATTTTGACCCTTCAGATCCACAATGGATAAACCGTGACAGGTTTTTCCTCGATCCCGGACATATGTCTCCTATGCTTTATTCCATCCTGACTCTTACAGGTCACTATACTCCTGATGAACTAAAAAACTTTCGCCAATGGGGAAGTCCTACACCCGGTCATCCCGAACTGGATATAATGAGAGGGGTGGAAAATACTTCCGGCCCTTTAGGTCAGGGACATACAATGGCGGTAGGTGCTGCTCTTGCTGAAAGATTCCTGGTTGCAAGGTTTGGTGAACTCTTTTCACATAAAACATACGCTTTTATTTCAGACGGTGGTGTGCAGGAAGAGATATCCCAGGGGGCAGGACGCCTGGCAGGATTTCTTGGATTAAACAACCTTATAATGTTTTATGACTCAAACGATATTCAGCTCTCTACTGAAACAAAAGCCGTTACCAAAGAGGATACAGCCATGAAATATTCCTCGTGGGGATGGAGGGTTATGACAATAGATGGTAATGATCACGATCAGATCAGAAAGGTGCTTAAAGATGCCAGCTCGGAAAAAGAGAAACCAACACTGATCATAGGAAAGACTGTTATGGGGAAAGGGCTGCTCGACAATGACAGCAAGAGCTTTGAAAGAAAAACATCGACACACGGAATGCCTGTCAGTGAAGCAGGAGGGTCATTCGAAAAATCACTTGAAAATCTGGGAGGCAATATTACTGATCCGTTTATCATTTTCGGGGATGTCAGGGAGCTTTACACCAATATTTTAAAAGCCAAAAACAAGTCTGCTGTAGAATGGAAGGAGAAAAAAAATCTATGGGCTGCAGAGAATGGTGAACTCGACAAAAAACTTCAGGATTTTTATGCAGGAAATCTCCCTGAGATAGATTATAGCACTATACAGCAGAAAGAGGGTTCTGCTACACGTGCAGCTTCTTCTGCAATACTTGGCTTATATGCATCAAAGGTTGAAAATATGATTGTTGCCTCAGCTGACCTGGCAAATTCAGATAAGACAGATGGTTTTCTGAAAAACACCCACCCTTTTGCCAGAGGTGACTTCAACGGAGCATTTCTTCATGCTGGTGTTTCAGAATTGACGATGGCTGCAATAATGAACGGGATCGCTCTCCATGGAGGAGTTATTGCCGCATGTGGTACATTTTTTGTCTTTTCCGATTATATGAAACCTGCGGTAAGACTTGCATGCCTTATGAGACTACCCGTTAAATATATCTGGACGCATGATGCTTTCCGGGTTGGAGAGGATGGTCCTACCCATCAGCCTGTTGAACAGGAAGCCCAGATAAGGCTTATGGAACATCTTAAGAATCACCACGGTGAGAATAGTATGCTTGTACTCAGACCTGCCGATGCCACTGAAACAACTGTCGCATGGAAAATGGCAATGGAAAACAGAAATTCTCCAACAGCTCTGATACTTTCAAGGCAGAATATCAAGGATCTTCCTTCCGATTCAAATAACAGGTATGGCGATGCCATCAATTCAGATAAAGGTGCATATATAGTTCAGGATTGCAGTGGAAAACCAGATATTATTCTGATAGCCAGCGGATCTGAAGTATCAACACTTGTGGAGGGAGCTGTAATCTTGAGGAAAGACAACCTTAAAATCAGAATTGTATCAGCTCCTTCAGAAGGATTATTCAGAAACCAGAGTGAGGAATACAGAAAATCTGTTATACCTGAAAATATTCCTGTTTTCGGACTTACAGCCGGACTTCCTGTTACTCTTATGGGCCTTGTTGGCCCTTCCGGAAAGGTATGGGGAATGAACAGCTTCGGTTATTCAGGTCCTTATAAAGTACTCGATGAAAAGTTCGGGTTTACAGCTGAAAATGTGTATAAACAGGTTACTGAATATCTTAAGTCAATTAATTGATTTTCTTTCATACATTTGCGCAAATTTTCATAAATGCAATACGATATTAAACCGGGTGCAAAGGGTTTGATCTTTGATCTGGATGGAACACTTGCTGATACCATGCCATACCATTTCCAGGGATGGAAAAAAGCCTGTCAGAAATTTGGTGCAACTATCGACACGGCATTTCTCCGCAAGCACACTGGTAGTCCCGGGTGGATAATTGCTGACGAAATTATTAAGGAGAATAACCTGAATGGCAGTGTGACAGCCGACCAGATTATTGAGGAAAAGCTGAAAGAGTTTTACAAAATTCAGCATCGTGTTAAACCAATAGAAGCAGTAGCAAATATTGCTAAAAAATATCACGGTGTGCTTCCCATGGCAGTAGGTACTGGCGGACACAGGTATGCAGTAGAGAGGACTCTTGAAGTAACATCACTGAGACAATATTTCGACATTATTGTAACTGCTAACGATGTAAAGAACTTTAAACCTCACCCCGAGACTTTTCTTAGATGTGCAGAACTGATGAATGTAGAACCAAAATACATAGAAGTTTTTGAAGACGGCGACCTGGGTATTGAAGCTGCTTATGAAGCCGGCATGATGGTCACAGATGTCAGGTCCTGGTACGACTCCAACTGGTAACTAACTACAGTTCTGCAATTTTAATTATTGCTTCAACCCAATTATCTTCATCATTGAGGCTGGGCACAAGATCTAGCTGAGAACCACCTGCTGACTTAAATAGTTCAGCATAATCTTCACCAACTTCCGAAATGGTCTCGAGGCAGTCTGCCGTAAATGATGGTGCAACAACAAGGACCCGCTTCTTTCCCGATGAAGCAAGCTTTTTCAACACGCTGTCAGTGAATGGTCCGAGCCAGTTACGTGAAAACCTTGACTGAAATGATGTTGAATAATCAGCTGTGTTTAGATTAAGCTTTTCTGCCAGCAATCGTGTCGTTTCAAAGCATGTTGCTTTATAGCATAAATTACCATGCGGAGGGAACCTGGTTTCGCAATTACAGTTATCAATATTGATCTCAGGGTGGACCTTCTGAATCTGCCTGACAGGTAATCCATGATAAGAAAAAAGAATATGATCATAGTTATCCAGGTCAAATTTTCTGACCATATATGCTACTGATTCAATATATGAAGGATGATTATAGAATTGCCCTGTCAGTTTAAGCTCGGGAATTGTTTCATAAACCATCAACTTCCTCATAAATAATTCATTCACAGAACCTGTTGTAGAAGAAGAATAATGAGGATACATAGGAAACACCACCACACTATCGGGTGATGATATAATCATCTCATCAAAAACCTTTTCCAATGATGGATTTCCATAACGCATTACACCAATAACAACATATTCATTTTTAAGACGATCACTCAATTTGCTGACGAGCTTATGCATATTGTTAAGCAAGGGAGAACCCTTGTCAGTCCATAGCTTCCGGTATTTTTTTGTTGATCTCGGTGCTCTGAAAGGAACTATAATTAAATTAACCAGAAATTTACGCAGGAGCCAAGGTAAATCAATAACCCTCCTGTCATTCAGGAATTCTGATAAATACCGTCTGACGTTCCTTAAATCAGGACTATCGGGTGTTCCGGTATTTACTATTATTAATACTTTGCCGTTCATGATCTACTATTAATCACAGCGTCTGCAACCTGTTTTGCCTGCTTCACCCTGTCGGCCATACCGATACCGTCCCTTATGTTGCCGGCAAGAATCAGTCCCGGGTATTGTTCCTCTATTTTTTTTATTGCCTCCAGCCTTTCACCTGATGACTTTTCATATTGAGGTATTGCGTGTTCATATCTGAAAATCTTGAGAAGATCTGGCTTATGTGAATTGTTAAGAGTATTGGCTATTTCATCCAGGACAATATTGAAAATTTCATCGTCACTTTTGCTCATAATATCAGGTTTCCTCATGCCTCCCAGGAACACCGAGAGCAGTGCACCTCCCTCAGGAGACCGTCCTCCGAAGATTGCAGATGGAAACAAAATGCCAAGGATATTCCTGTTCTCCTTTGATGGAACAAGTCCTCCAAAAGCATCGAGCTTTGATCCGTTCCATTTTTTGTACCCGGCAGCAACCTGTACTACCCTGGCATATTTAAGGTTTGTTATTGGAGATAGATAGTCTTCAGACAAGAAAGGAAGCAGGGATGGAAGATTATAGCTACCGGCTGTGGAGATTACAGTCTGTGCTTCTGCAATAAAAACATTACCATCACTTCCGGTAAAAATTACTTTAAAACTCTTCCCTTGTGGTTCAACCCTTATTCCAGTTGCACCGCAAAAAATATTTTCATCTCCTGTTGCATCTGCCAGTGCATTTATCAGACCACCTAAACCTCCTACAGATGAAAATACTTCGCGGGTTGCTTTTTTCTCAGCTTCACTTTTTTTCTCTCTGCTCTTTTTTATTGTTCCCCTGATAAAGCTTCCATAATTATGTTCCAGTGCATAGAGTTTGGGTAGGGCATATCTTGTGACAAGTATTGAAGGATCACCTGCATAAACACCTGAGATAAACGGGTCCACTGCGTAATCGAGATAACTCCTGCCTAATCTTCTGACAACCATATCGGCAACTGTTTCATCAGGATCGGCACCCGGTTTCCTGAAAGGTTCACCAAGGATCCTGAATTTGTCTTTTAAAGTAAAAAGAGGGGTGAAAACAGCCGAAAACAAACCTGAAGGAATTGCTGTCCATCTCCCCCCTTTCATTATATATCTTTTTTTTGAATCCTTATTAGCAGTATCAAGAGTACATTTATCACTTAATTCATCGAACAGTGCAGCGAGTTCAGCCGTAGATAATACTCCTGTATTAGGGCCTGCCTCATAAATAAAACCATCTTCATTCAGAGTTTTTATCACTCCTCCCGGCCTGTCGGATGTTTCAATAACCAAGGGGGTTAATCCGCCTCTTTTAAGAAAATAAGCCATTGAAAGCCCTGTCAGCCCGGCCCCTATTATAATCACACCTGCATTTTTTGTTTCCATCTGCTTATACTGGTTTTGAATATGTCTGCGCTTTTTCAATATATTCCCTGTCAAGTGAGGCTGCTATATTCCTTATAAAGAATGAGCCTGTTTCTGTTACATCAATTGTATCTGAATGATAAGAAATAAGTCCGTCAGCCATAAGATCATCCAGAGAATCCCTCTCTAACCTTACAGCACTTTCAACCTTTGCCGGAGTAATTCCCATATAATTCGCAACTGTTGAAAAGCTGACCGTTTTATTGCACATCAGGTCAGTAATTACTTTTCGTACAATTATCTGATTTTGTGAAAGTCTATAACCTCTTTCAACAGGTAGCTTCCCGCTGGATATATCTGAAATATAATCTTTTATCTCCTTGTGATTCTGGGAATATCCCTCATCGAGCTGGCTTATGGCAGTAACTCCGAATGCATATACCTGACCGGTTGTCCGTCTTGTACAATAACCCTGAAAATTACGGTGAAGAGTTCCTTCATTTAACGATTTATAGAGATCATCTGAAGGAAGTACGAAATGGTCAAGACCAACAGGTTGATAACCTGATTTTTCCATCAGGTCATAAGCCGACAAAAACATTTTTGTTTTGTCGCCAGCCGTTGGCAGTCCTCTTTTTTCGAGTATCAGCTGATGCTTTTTTATCCATGGAACATGAGCATATGAAAATGTAACCAGCCTGTCTGGTCTGATATCGGCTGCCATCTGCATAGTCCTGGAAAATGACGAGACACTCTGGCCAGGCAAACCATAGATAAAATCAAAATTCACACCTATTTTTCTGTCTGCTGACTTAATATACCTGAAGAGTTCATCCGGAGGAATTGCTGAGGGTGCACGGTTTACCTTATCAAGGATATTTTTATCGAAATCCTGAATCCCTAAACTGATGCGGTTGAATCCTGCCTGGATGAGATTATCTATATATTTAAAGTCTATATATGCCGGATTACATTCAATAGCAATTTCAGGTTCATCGATAAATGAAAATTCAGAAAAAAGGTATTCATTAAGCTTCCTGATAAATGACACATCAATTGAATTTGGTGTCCCTCCTCCATAATGTATCTGCGAAACAAGCCTTTTTTTATCAATAAATTTTGATACCAGCTCAATCTCCTTGCTGATAGCTTCCATATAAGGTACAACCAGGTTGCCATTTCCTATAGAACAGGCATTGCAGCCGCAATAGAAGCATATTTTCTCACAAAATGGAATATGAATATATAGGGCTATGTTTTGTGGTTCCCTTGTATTTGAATTTTCAAGCATCTCTGCAAAATCATCTGAAGTTAAAGATTCACTGAAATGATTTGCCGGCGGATAGCTTGTGTACCGAGGCACCGGAACATTATATTTATTCAGAAGTTCATCAGATATCTTCATTTAAATGTTCTTTATGAAATGAATAAAAAAGTATGGCAACGGTAAACATGCCTAATAATATTTCAACACCGAAAAGCCCCCTGTAGCCAAGAAGGTCGCCCAGTTTACCACTTAATACCGCTATTATAAGGCTGCTCAGATGGGTTATTACTATCTGTATTGTAAAATCTGTTCCTTCGCGCCCCTTACGGACTATATCCATTGAGGTTGTATAAATCGCAACTGTTGACAATCCGTAAGAACCCCATAAAAGTGCAATCCCTGCATATATTGCCGGCAATGCGGGTGTAGAAAAGCTCATGAACCAGAACCATGAGGCGGCCATTATGCTTGTAAGCAGGAATAAATACATTGAAATTTTTCTCCCCAGTCTTTTAACAATGAATCCTCCTGCAAGGGCTGAAAGTGCCCCGACTGATGTTCCGAAGATACCCGACATGAAGCCGATCTCTTTTACATTGTATCCATGATCGACAAGAAAGGGCTTAAGCATCGTAAGGATGCCTATTATTCCCGAATAATAGAACACCAGGATAAGGACTCTTTTGTGCTTTCCTTTTTCAGAAAAGAAGCAGTAAATATCGGCCAGACTGACTCTTATTTTTGGTTCACCTTCACTTGCCACAGGTTTACGGTAAATGAGAAGCGGAATAATTGCAAAAAGTACAAATGCTGCTAATAAAACCAGAAGATTTGTCCATCCGAAATAATGATAGGCAATGAGAAGAACTCCGGTTCCGAAAAGTGAACCTACAAAGCTTCCGGCAGATTGCATACTGTTACCAAGACTACGCTCCGATGGCTTCAGCTGTAGTATTGCATAAATATCGACTGCAATGTCCTGGGTTGCTGATGCAATGAATGCCACAATCATAAGAATCACAATAAGCCTGAAATCGGTCTGAAGATCAAATAACCCGATACTCAAAATAACTATCGCATAGAATATTTCAGATAATATAATCATTGACTTTATCTGTCTTGTTGACCGTGCCTGGTTATCTACAAGCGGTGCCCATAAAAACTTGAATATCCAGGGAAGCTTGACAAGCTGAAGGAGTCCTATTGATTCAAGGGAGTACTTTTCCTGCCTCATTATAACCGGTATCACAGTTGAAAAAAAGCTCATAGGTATTGACTGAGCAATATACAAGCTGAACAGAACAGGGAATTTAACCCAGTTTTTTTCCTTCATCTGTTAAAATTTTAACGACAGATTTACACCGATCTGAGCAGGCTTTCCTGTCTGAACATATTTATTACCAAGTGCTTCGAAATAGAAGGAAGAATACTCCGCGTTAAGGATATTTTTGGCCCATATATCAAATTGAAGAGATTTTCTCATGAATGAGACTTTTGCGTCGAATAGTCCGTAAAATGGTTGTTTAACATTATTTTCCTCATCCCAGAAAATCTCTCCATTCCCCCTGTATAATGCGTTGATTCTTATATGATCAATAATATCGGACCCTTTAACCGTGAATGATTTTGAAGCCTGTATCGACATGGTATGGCGAGGGACATATGGCAGATAATTTCCGTTATAATCGGTTGTGGAATTAACAATGTTCGAAATAAAAGTGGCATGAGTATATCCGTACGACACAGAAAATTCATACCCTTTAATCGGAGCACTCTTTAGTGAAAGTTCCCCTCCCTTGCTAACTGAATGTCCTGCATTTTTAAGCATTGATCCCCTGCCACTTGGAACAGTCTGGTAAATTTGCTGGTCTTTCCAGTCAATATAATAGAACGCCAGATCAGTATAGATAAAGTTCTTAAACAGAGGAGTCTTCACACCTACTTCATAGTTCCAGCTGAATTCCGGTTTAAAAGTCAGATCCTCCGGGCGTTCGAAAGTAGAGTTAAATCCACCTGTTTTGTATCCCCTTGCTATTACTCCGTAAAGATTGCTGTTCTTTAACTTGTAATTAAGAGCAAAACGGGGAAGTAATTCGAGTGATTCCAGTGCCGGATAAAGAGTATCAGCAAGATTTGCATAAATACCTCTCAAAGTGCGGTCATAAGTGTAATGAAGAAAATCTTTTTCTGAATCAATCCGCAGACCTGCAGTTATTGAAAGGTTTTTTATCAGGAAATCTGAGAGAGTTGACTGATGAAAAAATGCATAGCCTTCAATTGTATGATCATAAGTTTTTATATAACTCAGGCTCGATTTGTATACATCCACATCAACAGAATTGTCAAAACGCTGGTGAAATCCATATGCGCCGAAAAGCCACTTGTATTTTCTATTCTCTTTTGACCTCATTACAATCTCCTGCGAAAACATATTCTGCTTTTGTTCCTGGATTATATAATAAAGCGAATCGGGAGTAAAATCCTGATCTATACCCTGTAAATCATTTAAATACTGAAATGAAGTAGTTGCCACAACATCGAATTTATCACCAGCCCATTTTACAAGAAGCGCATCAGAAAACAGATTCCTGTCATACGAGCTGTACTGGTTATAGTTTATCTTTTCTGCAACACCAAGCGAATCGTTATAGATGGCATATGGATACCCCCCCTGTGTGCTCATCTCTAATCCTGCAATATTCTCAACCGTAAGTTTTTTGGAAACCTCATAGATAAGCCTGGATCTCATTCCGTATGAATTAAGTTTATCAACCGGTGATCCTGTATAAAGATTGGTATAAAAACCATCATTATGGAGGTAATTCATTGAAACCGAATAGGCAAACTTTTCTCCAATTTTTCCATAATGTCCGCCATTAACAGAGTAAGTACCATAATTACCTGCAGAAAGATTAAAACTGGTACCTGTATAATCCATAGGTGAAATTGTAACAATATTTACTATTCCACCCATTGTATTTCTCCCGAAGAGAGTCCCCTGTGGCCCCCGAAGGACTTCTATTCGTTTGATATCAAAGAAATCAAAATCAAATGATGCTTTTTCGAAGTAGGGAACATAGTCTACATAAAGTCCGACTGAGGGTGAATTAATTCTTGATCCAATTCCCCTGATGTAAACCGGTGAAGTGAGCTTTGATCCATAGTCAGGCATAAAAAAGTTCGGAGCCACAGCTGAAATATCATTCAGGGAGTGGATCTCATTTTCAGAAACAGTTACTGAAGAAATTACTGATACCGAAGCAGGGATAGATTTATAGGTGACATTATCCTTGGATGCTTTGATAACAATCTCTCCAAGCTCAACCATTTTTATAACTGCACTGTCGATCACCGGAGTTACCTCCTGGGCTGCTGTTTTAAAAGGAATTGCAGCAAGAATGATAACAAACAGCTTAATATATCTTTTTATCATATCTTATTATTCTTTTAATTACCAGGATATTATAATCCCGTTTATGTATATGTTTTACCAGGGATGAACAAAATCCATGGAAGCTAAATTATTCAGCTGAAGTCAGTGAAATAACTTGCTGCTATCAGGTTAGTCTGAAAAACAAAAAATCAGATTTTCTTTAACCGATAAACGGAGGAGGCCTCGTGAGGAGACAATAATCAGGATCGCGAGAAAAGACACCCTGTTCAGGAATATGAAATGTTACATCGAAATAACTTATACTACAACAACTATTGCTCACCGTTTCAGCATGAGCATCACTTTTTTCCTTCGAAAACGCTGCAAGTGAAAAATAATCAATGGTATTTTCTGTAGGTGCTAAGTCAACAAAATGCTCCTTTGTTTCTGAGATTTCTGTTAAAGGTGCCTCCTTTGATCGGTTCACAGCACACAAACCCAGGTATAGCATGTATAATGCACCTATTACAATAAGTGGTAACTGGGTTAATATTGATCCGAATGGCAACACTGTTATTTTTTTCACAAAGTAAAGCAATAATAATTAACAGGTGTAATGTAAACGATAATTAACATAAATAAATTGATGCTATTAATCATGTTATCATCTTAAAAAATAAAATATCCAACACCTGTCATTAGAAGCTGGACACATTTTTTGAATGTTATTTAATTACTGAATGCATTGTAATTTGCATTTTCGAAATTTTTCTTCTGGCTTATAATGAAGGAAAGATACAGAAAGTCAGTTCTTTCAGGATAACAAAAGGTACAAATCAGCATTTTACACACCCGGTGACCAATAAAGGGATCCTTTACCAGCGACATGGTGATGTACTGATAGCATTTGATATTCGGAAGAAATAATAAAAAAGGTACAGATTCAATTATCTGTACCTCATTAGTATGATACACAACTGGCAACTTATTCTAAACCAGAATTTTGGTTGTCAGATTTGTAATGCTTTTCTGAATATCACCAAACGGATCCCCGTCTCTTGATAAATCCTGTTCGACAATCATATATTTCATACCCGCAATATCCTTAACAGCAAGTATCTCTTTAAAATTGATTACTCCCTCTCCCACCGGTGCAAAGTCCTTAACATCTGTTGTAGTGTAGAACGGAGCTTCGTTTGTATACATATCTTTCATATGGAAAAGCTGGAACCTGCCCGGATATCTTTTAATAAGTTCTACAGGATTTTGGCCAGCCTTACTGGCCCAGAACAAATCAAGTTCCATAGTAACCAGATCCTTTTCAAGTTCCGCCATGAAAACATCAAAATATGGTATTTTGCCTTCAACTGTATTAAATTCGAAGTTATGATTATGATAACCGAACATAATCCCATTCTCTTTCATTATGCCTCCAACCTGGTTCCAGTCAGCAGCCATTTTCTGGAAACTGGATATTGTCTTCCTTGCTTCTTCAACCACCCACGGCTGAATACAATACTTAACTCCAAGTTTTGCATGATCTTCCGCCATCTTCTTTGCATTATCGAGTGTAATGCCCTGCGCTTCAACCTGCGTATGGCTGCTGAGTATCTCCATACCAAGATCATTAACAAGTTTTTTAAATTCTATCGGCTCCATATTATAGAACCTGCCATCAGCATAACCGGCCAGCTCAAGGTACTTGTAACCTGCATCTGATACTTTCTTAAGTGATCCTGGCACATCGGTTGCCATGGCATCACGGATCGTATATAGCTGCAGACCAATTCCAAATGTTTTCGGATCAGCTGCTACTGCTGCTGGAGCAGGCTTGCCTCCTGATTTACATGAATGCTGTGTCAGAACAAATGCCCCCAGAGCACCTGCTGCCGACACTTTCAAAAAATCTCTTCTTGAACGAGTCGTTTTCATATCTGTCTTGTTTTATGTTAAATATTAATAATAGCCAAAATTCATGCTGAAATCAGAGGCATTAAAATTAACACATTACTCTCAATATCCGGTAAATAGTCAGAAATTTCATTCAAATAATTGTAATTTCGCAATGGAAATGACAGAAATTATACTTACCGCAGATGGTTCTCATACCCTTTTTGTTCCTGAATTAAATGAACACTATCATTCAGTTCACGGGGCAATCCAGGAATCAGAGTTCATTTTTATTAATAATGGTTTTGTTGCATGCAAAGCCGATCCGGTTAATATCCTTGAGATAGGATTCGGGACAGGACTAAATGCTTTTCTTACAGCTTTAAAGAGCTGTGCCGGAACTCGCAAAGTTCATTACACATCAGTCGAAAAGTATCCTTTGCCTGAAGAAATAACTGATTCGCTTAATTATCATATTTTTAAAGGTGAAGACACCAGGAAGATATTTTATAACTTACACTCCTCCCCCTGGAATTCAGAAGTCACTATATGTGATAATTTCATACTTAAAAAGATTGAGTCTGACATAACAAACTCGTTTCCGGATGGATCTTTTGATCTTATCTATTTTGATGCATTTGGACCCGATAAACAACCTGAAATGTGGAACAGTGAGATCTTTAAAAAGATAGCCGATTCTACCAGGGAAGATGGAGTTTTCATTACATATTCGGCGAAAGGCGAGGTAAAAAGGAAACTCAGAAGTAACGGATTTATTGTTACAATGCTTCCCGGACCACCCGGGAAACGCCAGATAATCAGGGCTGACAAAAAAGCAAATTAAATTTCAGACGCCTCTGTTTTGCTTTACCTAAAGTATTATCTTAGCGGAAATTTTAAAATTAAAAATAAACAGTATGAAAATCAAGTTATTTGTTGTAGTGACAGTTGTTGCAGCTTTAATGTTTGGCTCATGCGGAACAGGTTCTGTACAGGGTCAAAAATTAAAAAATAAAGTCGATTCATTATCATATGCTTTCGGAATTGTAAATTATAATGCGCTTGTGGCCGACAGCCTTAACCTTAACCCGATGATAGTTGCAAAAGCTATGGCTGACGGAGAGGAAGGGAAACCTGTTATGTCAGATGAGGAGGCAAGAACATTTATTATGGCTTTCATAAATGAACGCGAGAAATCAAGAACAACTCAAAGAGCAGAAGAGAATAAAGTTAATTTCAAGGAATATATTGAGCAGAATGAAAAATTCCTTGCCGACAACAAAAGTAAAGCAGGTGTTAATACAACTGCAAGCGGACTCCAGTATGAAGTTGTTAAGATGGGAACAGGTGAAAAACCGACTACTGAAAGTATGGTTCAGGTACATTATACAGGTACTCTTATTGATGGAACCGAGTTCGATTCTTCAGTAAAAAGAAATCAGCCTGCCGAGTTTCCTGTTTCAGGAGTAATTACAGGATGGACCGAGGCTCTGCAGCTTATGCCTGTAGGTTCCAAATTCAGGTTATATATTCCCCAGGACCTTGCTTATGGCGAAAACGGAGCAGGTGATGTTATCAAACCGTACTCCACCCTTATATTTGATGTTGAGCTTCTTAAAATACTTAAATAATAATGACTAGCGCAGAAATCCATACGCCAAAGGGTGTTATGATGGTTAACTTCTTTGAAAATGATGCTCCGAAGACAGTTGAGAACTTTATAGCACTTGCTAAAAAGGGTTATTATGATGGTCTGGCATTTCACAGGGTCATCCCCGATTTTGTAATCCAGGGCGGTTGTCCTCATTCAAAAAACCCTAATGATCCGAGAGCAGGCACCGGAGGTCCTGGCTATACAATAGAATGTGAACTCACAGGTGGTAACCAGTACCACGACAGGGGCGTTCTTTCGATGGCTCACGCCGGAAAAAATACAGGTGGTTCACAATTCTTTATCTGTCACAGCAGGAACAACACCAAGCACCTTGACAGACAGCATACATGCTTTGGCAAAGTATATGAAGGACTTGATGTGGTAGATATGATACAACAGGGTGACAAAATTGAAAAGATTATTATTAACGAAACAGAAGAGTAAACTGAAATGGCATTTGAAATCACAGGAAAGGTAATTGATATTGCTCCTGTAAATCAGGTCAGCGACAAGTTCAGGAAAAGAGAATTTGTCATAGAAAAGAAAGAGACCGGAGGAGCTGCAGTATTTATCGACTATATTAAATTCCAGCTTGTCCAGGATAAATGTGATCTCATTAATGAATCATTCATGAATGAAGAGATCAGGATATGGTTTAACCTGAAAGGTAACAGGTGGGAGAAAGACGGGAAGGTGAATTATTTTACCAATCTTGATGCTTGGAAGATTGAAAAGGTATCTTCACAGACAGGAGATCAGACTACACAAACACGTCCTGCAATTGAAGATATACCACCAGAGATAGATGAACTAAGTGACCTGCCATTCTGAATTCTAATCTTATTGAGGCTGTCTTTTACCGGGCAGCCTTTTTAAATTATATAATATGAAGAAATTGCTAATATTATTTCTGACTTCAGCGATTACGCTTTGTAGTTTTGCTCAAAACGCATATTTACAGGAAGCTGTTGTTCACAGGCAGGTTCAGCTTCCTTATAACAGGTTGATACAACCTGCAGGCTTTCAAATATTTTTTGGTGATGACTCACGGGAGAATCATGCCCTGGATGTAAGCCTTTCGCCCGACCGGAAATGGCTTGCTGTGGAGGAAAGATACAGTATAGTTATTATAAGTACCTCCGACAATACTGTTAAGTTCACCCTGGAGAATGATGATAATCCTGACTTCACGGGTGCAATGAATACATATTCAGGTATAACATGGTACACTGGAGAAAATGGTCCTGAGGTATTCTGGAGCCTTTCAGGAAGGAACTATTTATCATATTTGGTATCAGCAAAATGGGATGGTATTAAGGCAGAGTTCAACAGAAAAATTGAATATAAACCGGCACCACGTGTCAGTACAGCCCTGCCTAACGAATTTGTCATAATAAGGGAAGACGGAAAGAGTTTTATTTATGTTGTCCTGAATGGTAACAATGATCTTATTAAGCATGATCTGGCCACAGGGGATACCATCTGGACTACCAGTACCGGAGTTGCACCTTATGGGATAACGTATGCTGCTGGTAAACTCTATGTAACAAACTGGGCAGGCAGACATCCCGGCTCTGATGACAGCAATGTGGCAGGTGTACCCTGGGGAAAGGCAAAGGTTGATAACGAAAATGCAGGAGGTGCCACCCGTGAAGGAAGCGTGGCAGTGGTTGACCCTGCAACCGGAAAAATTTTAAAGGATATTGTTACAGGACTTCATCCTAATGAGATTATAAGCAGCAAGGATGGAAATTTTGTATATGTCACAAATTCCAACAGCGATAATATATCAGTAATAAGAACCTCAGATGATGCGATATCAGAGACCATCAGTGTAAGGCTACAACCTGAAATAAACCCCTTCTTCGGTGATTCACCAAACGGGTTGGCACTTTCTGCTGACAATAAAACCCTTTATGTGGCAAACGGATTGGATAACGCAATAGCAGTTGTCTCTCTTGGGAAAAAGTCAATAGTCAAATCAAAACTACCAGAAAGCAAATTGACAGGATTTATCCCTGTTGGTGTCTACCCTTCGGCTATTGCTTTAAACAAATCTCTGATGTATGTATGTAACCTCGAAGGAGCAGGGATTATGTATGGTTTTTCCGATAAGAATACTGAAAATACTATATATAATGCTCATTATATGCCAGCTACATTATCGGTATTTCCTTTGCCAAAAAAGAAAAGCCTGAAAGCATATACCGATACAGTTATAGCTGTAAATAACCTTGCAAGAGCAACAATGGCCAGGGAAAAACCCAGGGAAGATATTCAGCCCAAACCTGTTCCTGAACGGATAGGCGAGCCTTCCGTCTTCAAACATGTTGTTTATATAATAAAGGAAAACAGGACTTACGATCAGATACTTGGCGACATGGAAAAAGGAAACGGCGATCCCGGCCTGTGTATCTACGGAGATGAGGTTACTCCTAACCATCATAAGCTTGCCGAGGAATTTATTCTTATTGACAATTTCCACGCATCCGGAAAAAGTTCAGCTGAAGGCCATCAGTGGACAGATGCTTCAATAGTTACAGACTATATTGAGAAAAATATGAGAGCCTGGTTCAGAAGCTATGCACATGTTCAGAACGATGCTCTGGTTTATGCCCCAACTGGCTTCCTCTGGGATAATGCGTTGAAAAACAACAGGTCAGTAAGGATATATGGTGAGGCATCTGTACCTGTTCTTCAGAGCAACCAGAAATGGAGCGAGATTTACAAAAAATACCTTAACAGGGAAAAGGTTGATTTCTATAATTATACAACAATTGAACCTGTCAAAGGTATACTCAGCCAGACATATCCCTCTTACGGGAATCATGAATTTTCAGACGTAATGCGTGCTGATGCTCTTATAAATGAATTGCATGAATATGAGAGTAAGGAGGGCGACCAGTTGCCTGAACTGATGATAATTGCCCTGCCAAATGATCATACTGCCGGCACCCGGCCAGGCTACCCGACACCAAGAGCCATGGTTGCCGATAACGACCTTGCCCTGGGACGGATTGTTGAAGCTTTTTCAAAAAGCAGGTTCTGGAAGAACAGTGTAATTTTTGTTGTGGAAGATGATTCGCAGGGAGGATGGGATCATGTATCTCCTTACCGGACAGTCAGTTATGTAATAAGCCCCTATTCAAGGCTGAAGAATGTCAACCATACATATTATACCCAGCCATCAATGGTAAGGACTATCGAACAAATACTTGGCATGCTACCTATGAATATTCAGGATGCTATTGCAAATCCTATGTCAGACTGCTTCTTGTCTGAACCCGATCTGACTCCATATGCTGCAATACCCAACAGGATACCCATCGACGAAATGAATCCTGAAATCAGTTCACTTAATGGAAGGGAACTCCATTTTGCAAGGAAAAGCATGCTCCCTGTATTTGATGGAATCGATTCCGGTAAAGATGATCTGCTGAACAGGATACTTTGGTTCGACGCAAAAGGTCATATTCCTTACCCGTCAAAATATGCCGGCGCTGATATTGATTATGATGAGGAGGAGCCAAATGACTAATCCTTTATTAATACCCTGGAATACTCCTTTCGGAACACCACCTTTCAACCTGATAAAAACAAATCATTTCAGGGAGGGTATCGAAGAGGCTATAAAAATAGCTGAAGCAGAAATTGAACGGATAACAAGCTTAATTGAGCCAGCTACTTTTGAAAATACCGTTGAAGCTCTTGAACGATCAGGAGTAAAACTAAATATGATCACCTCTCTCCTTTTTAACCTGAACAGTGCTGAAACCAGCGATGAACTGCAGGAAGTGGCAGAGGAGATATCACCTGTTCTCACAAAATTCTCAAATGATATCACTCTTAATAAAAAACTTTTCGAACGAGTTAATGAAATATTCGAAAAAAAAACAGAACTCCAGCTGAATACAGAGCAATTGTTACTTCTCGAGAAAACATACAGGAACTTCATTCAGGGAGGAGCTGCATTAAGGGATGATCAGAAACAAAGATTTAGGGAGATATCTGAAAAACTGGGAATACTGGCGCTTACATTTGATAGGAATCTGCTTGCTGAGACTAATTCGTGGGAACTGCATCTTACTGACAGAAGAGAACTGGATGGTCTTCCGGAAAATCTTATTGAGGCCGCAGCAGCAGAAGCCGTATCCAGGAACAAAGATGGATGGGTTTTTACCCTTCATGCCCCAAGTTACGTACCCTTCATGCAATATTCAGCTAAAAGAGAACTAAGGGAGAAAATGCTCCGGGCAAACACCTCAAGAGCATTCAGGGGAAATGATCATGACAACAGGACTCTGGTTATTAAAATTGCTAACCTCAGGCTCGAACTGGCCAATATTCTGGGTTATCCGAATTATGTTGAAATGGTATTGACCGAAAGGATGGCTGATACTCCTGATAAGGTGAACGAATTGCTGAATAAACTATATGAAGCATCAAAACCTGCAGCCTTAAGGGATCTTGCAAAAATAAGAAAATCCGCCTTAAAGAAAGGACATACAGGGCCGGTCGAAAAATGGGATTGGTTTTATTATTCAGAAATACTCAAGAAGGAGTTATATGATTTTAATGATGAACTACTTAAACCATATTTTAGTCTTGAGAATGCAGAAAAGGCAATATTTGACCTGGCCATGAGACTATATGGAATTACTTTCAGGCAGAATTTTTCTCTTCCTGTTTATCATCCTGAAGTAAAAACCTATGAAGTTTATGACACCGACGAAAAATTTCTTTCGGTTCTCTACATCGATTATCATCCCAGGACGGGTAAAAACGGAGGTGCCTGGATGACAAGCTACCGTGATCAGCGAATAGTTAACGGTTCCGATGTAAGACCCCTGATCTCAATTGTCACAAACTTCACAAAACCAACAAAATCAAAACCTTCATTACTCTCCTTCAATGAAGTTAGAACTTTTCTGCACGAATTCGGACATGCCTTCCATGGTATGCTATCCCGATGCACTTATGAGAGTCTTTCAGGAACAAATGTAGCCCGTGATTTTGTTGAACTTCCATCACAATTTATGGAGAACTATGCCTATGAAAAAGAATGGCTCGATACCTGGGCAATACATTACCAGACAGGAGAACCGATACCTGAGCAGATTATAAGGAAGATTAAGGAAGCATCCCTTTTTAATGAAGGGTATTCCTGCTACAGGCAGTTGGGATTTGGTTTTCTGGATATGGATTGGCATTCCATTACATCTCCTGTTGAAACTGATGTTAGCTCGTTCGAGGAGGCTGCAGTAAAAAAGACTGATCTTTTCCCTGAAGTAAACGGATCCAATGTAAGCTGTTCATTCAGCCATATTTTCGCAGGCGGTTATGCAGCAGGCTACTATGGGTATAAATGGGCAGAAGTTCTGGATGCTGACGCCTACAGTTATTTTACTGAAAGAGGGATCTTTAACGGTGAGGTTGCATCCTCATTCCGCAGAAATATTCTTGAAAGAGGCGGCTCGGAAAAACCGATGGAATTATATATAAAGTTCAGGGAAAAGGAACCATCAATTGAACCGTTATTAAAAAGAAGTGGCCTGAAATAAAACATATATCTGCGCTCATCAGCGCGATCAGTAGAACAAAATTTTTCCCGCTGAATTCGCAGATTTATGAAGAAAGAAGAAATAGGATTTTCCTTAAACTTCAATTATATTTACAACTCTTCTGTATCCTCTTTATGTCAAAGATATTAATCTATATATCAACCAATTACACCATTAAGACATGATTTTCTTTTTCGAGTGCGATTCAAAAAACATCATAGCTGCAGGAACAACAACCAGGTTGGCAAAAAGTGATATAGGCAAACTTACCTGGCTTTTTGGAGATGCTTCACTGATTGACAAGGATCATCTTGATGGAATGTATATCGGACCGAGGAAAGAGATGATTACCCCCTGGAGCACAAATGCTGTGGAAATAACTCAGAACATGGGAATAACAGGTATACTCAGAATCGAAGAGTTCCATGCAGTTTCGTCCGGGAAACCACACTATGACCCAATGCTTCAGTCACTATACAAATCATTGGATCAGAACATTTTTACAATTGACAAGAAGCCTGAACCAGTTTTTTTTATTGACGACATAGCTGAATATAATCTGAAGGAGGGTCTTGCACTGAACTCTGATGAAATAGACTACCTGGACAGACTAAGCGTGTCACTTGGAAGAAAGCTGACCGATAGTGAAGTATTTGGTTTCTCACAGGTAAATTCAGAACACTGCCGTCATAAAATCTTTAATGGCAAATTCATAATTGACGGAAAAGAGAAGGAAAACACTCTTTTCCAGATGATTAAGGATACAACAAAGGCAAACCCCAATCATGTAGTCTCAGCATATAAGGATAACTGTGCATTTCTGGATGGACCTGAAGTGGAACAGTTTGCCCCTGCAACGCAGGACAAATCCGATTTTTTTAAAATAACAGACTTTGAATCTGTTCTTTCTCTGAAAGCTGAAACTCACAACTTTCCTACAACCGTCGAGCCATTTAACGGAGCATCGACAGGAACAGGGGGAGAGATCAGGGACAGGATTGCAGGCGGGAAAGGGGCTTTTCCCATTGCCGGCACTGCAGTCTATATGACTTCATACCCCCGTCCTGACGGACCAAGACCATGGGAGAAGTCGACCAGAGAGAGAAAATGGTTGTACCAGACACCTGAAGATATTCTTATCAAGGCTTCGAATGGGGCCAGCGATTTCGGGAATAAATTTGGTCAGCCTCTGATCTGCGGATCTGTATTCACATTTGAGCACTTCGAGAATCTTAAAAAATTCGGATACGATAAGGTAATAATGCTTGCAGGCGGTATCGGTATCGGAAAGAAAAAAGACAGTGAAAAGAACATAGCTGAAAAGGGTGATAAAATAGTACTGCTTGGAGGAGATAATTACAGAATAGGAATGGGTGGTGGAGCTGTGTCATCTGTCGACACAGGAAAGTATGACAGTTCAATAGAACTAAATGCTGTTCAGCGTGCTAATCCGGAGATGCAGAAAAGAGTTTATAATGCCATCAGGGCTTTAAGCGAATCGGAAAATAACCCTGTAGTTTCAATACATGATCATGGTGCCGGAGGACATCTGAACTGTCTTTCAGAACTGGTGGAAGCTACCGGGGGAAAGATTGATTTAAGCAAGCTCCCTGTAGGTGACCCAACCCTTTCTGCTAAAGAACTGATTGGTAATGAATCACAGGAACGCATGGGGCTGGTCGTAAAGAAAATTAACCTCGAGACACTTCACCGGATTGCCGAAAGAGAACGGGCACCTTTTTATGTTATAGGTGAGGTTACTGGTGACATGCAGTTTACACTTGAGAATCCGGCAACAGGAGAAAGACCAATAGATATAGCACTTGCATCTCTTTTCGGGGATCCTCCAAAAACAATAATGAAGGACAACTGTGTGACAGAGCTCTATTCAGAGCCTGATTACACTCAGGAAAA
Source organism: Bacteroidales bacterium (assembly GCA_035531395.1). Lineage (GTDB taxonomy): Bacteria > Bacteroidota > Bacteroidia > Bacteroidales > VadinHA17 > LD21. Next base: position 116,268 of record DATKTA010000025.1, on the reverse strand, counting down.
AATAACAGAATATGTTGAGCAGGTTCTTCAGATTGAGGAGGTTGCATGCAAAGACTGGCTCACGAACAAAGTTGACCGGTCAGTTACCGGCCGTATTGCTAAGCAGCAATGCGCCGGACCGTTACAGCTTCCATTGAATAACCTCGGAGCAATTGCTCTGGATTACAGAGGGAAAAAGGGATTAGCAACATCCCTTGGACATGCTCCTGCTGCAGGACTGATAGACCCGGCAGCGGGATCAGTATTGTCTATTGCAGAGGCTCTGACAAACATAATATGGGCCCCTTTATCAGACAACCTAAGAAGTATTTCACTTTCAGCCAACTGGATGTGGCCCTGCAGAAATCCGGGCGAAGATTCAAGATTATATGAAGCAGTAAAGGCAGCCAGTGAGTTTTCAGTTGCACTGGGCATAAATATACCCACCGGAAAGGATAGTCTATCTATGACGCAGAAATACAGCGATGACGTGGTATATTCCCCGGGAACTGTAATAATTTCAGCATCAGGTGAAGTAAGTGATATTCGAAATATTGTCGAACCTGTTATTGTGAACGATCCTTATACAAGCCTGCTTTATATCGACATGAGCCATGACAGGCTTAAAACAGGAGGCAGTGCATTTGCACAGATACTTAACAAACTCGGGAATGAAGCTCCGACAGTGCAGGATCCCATATATTTCAGGGAGGTCTTCAATACTATCCAGAATCTTATTAAAAAAGGTTTAATACTGTCAGGTCATGATATTTCAGCAGGTGGGATGCTGACAACTCTTCTTGAGATGTCTTTTTCCAATACAGAAGGTGGAATTACAGTTGACCTTTCAGCAATGGAGCAGGAAGATACTGTTAAACTGCTTTTCAGTCAGAACCCGGGGATTATAATACAGGTTAAAGATGAAGATCTGGTTGCTGAAATTTTACTGGAAAGTGGGGTATCCTATTTTTCCATAGGGCATCCTGTACATGAAAGAAGACTTTTCATAAAAAACATTAGCAGAAGACTGGAACTCGATATTGACAGCCTCAGGGACAAATGGTTCAGAACCTCCTATCTCCTTGACAGAAAACAGTCAGGAACAAAACTTGCCATGGAACGTTTTGAAAATTACAAAAATCATGGTCTGAAGATTAACCTGGGAGATTTTGAAGGAACATTCAAATCACTTGGGATTACCCCTGAAAGAAGAAGAAAATCCGGAATCAGGGCAGCTATAATCAGGGAAAAAGGGGTAAATGGCGACCGTGAAATGGCGTATGCACTTTATCTTGCCGGATTTGATGTTAAAGATGTACATATGACCGATCTTATCTCAGGAAGGGAAACCCTTGAAGAGATAAGCATGATAGTCTTTGTCGGAGGATTCTCTAATTCCGATGTACTTGGTTCTGCTAAAGGATGGGCCGGAGCATTCAGGTATAATGAAATGGCAAGGATTGCGCTTGAAAAGTTCTACAAGAGAAAAGACACTCTTTCACTTGGAGTCTGTAACGGATGCCAGCTTATGGCTGAACTTGGTCTTATTTATCCTGATCACGGGAAGACTCCGAAGCTAAATCATAACAGTTCAAACAAATTTGAATCCGCATTTCTTGGTGTAAAAATCCTTCAGAATAACTCTGTCATGCTTGGTAATATGGCAGGTATGGAGCTTGGCATCTGGGTTGCTCATGGTGAAGGAAGATTCAATCTTCCCTATGCCGAGGAAAAGTACCTTATTCCCATGAAGTTCAGCAGCCATACTTACCCTGCCAATCCAAATGGTTCGGATCATGATGTTGCCGGACTCTGTTCGAAGGATGGCCGTCATCTTGTAATGATGCCCCATCTTGAACGGGCATATTTCCCATGGCAGTGCGGCACATACCCCGCCGAAAGAAAAAATGACGAAATAACCCCATGGATAATGGCGTTTGTCAATGCAAGGAAATGGATTGAGAAAATTTCCTGAAGTTGGTTTTACCTCACTACCGGAGTAAGAAATACAGAAAGAAGTTTCGTTTTTGCACTACCTGAAACATCTGTTATGTCTTCAGGAATGATCTTATCACTTATTATCTGTACGGCGAATAAACCTGTATCCTGTATATAGAGTGATCCCATGAATGAGTCTGCCCTGAAATAAGGATAATTCACATCAGATGAATTTCTTATGACTTTGTCAATTGAAGGTTGTGCTTCAAGCCGGTTATCCTGGACACTAAAAAGTACTTTATTCTTGTACTCCAGGTTTGTTGTATCTATTGTGGCGCTTGAAAGCCATACATTGAAACGACCCGATTTTGAAACAAATACATTCCATTCTGCAGTATTGGTGGAAGGATTGACCTTATCGCTGTAGCACTCCGCTTTCTTTACATGAAGTTCTATGCTTCCATCAGCTTTTTGATCTACCTTATTGACAGAAAGCAGATTATTATTTATTATTTTGTTTTCTGAATTGCTACATGAGTATAAAAAGGAGATCCCTATCAATATCATCAACACTGCATTAAATCTTCTCATTTTTAATTTAATTGAATTATTCAGTCAGTACATTATAAACGAATCGGACTTTAAATTAGTATGTAATTACAAAATTACCGGCAAAGTAAATCTAAATACACCTAACTTATGCACAATAAGCAAACATTTTTCCACAATAACTTCTAAACTATCATCAATTCACGCTTTGGAAGGGATTTTCGCATGTTGCTCCTGGAAATTGCAGGTTTTTCAAGAGCCTCCGCCACGATCTCAGAAATATCAGCCACTCTTGTTGAAGTTGCTGATGAAAATGTCTTTTTACAAAGGGGGCAAGCTGTTGCTAGTATATCCGGATTCGATTCAGTCATATCAGATGCTGCATCACAGGCAATCTTCCTTCTCTGTTCAGAACTAAGTTTCAGATTACCAAGGCTTCCTCCGCAACAGAGTGAACCGGCATCTTCAAATCTGCTCTTCTCAAGTCGTGATACATACCGAAGTACATCCTTGGGTTCATCATAAACACCTGATCCTCTTCCAAGATCACATGGAGAATGGTATACAACCTTTTTCCTCAGGAATTTTAAGGATATTGTGTTATCATCAATCAGTCTCTTTATAAACTGTGAATGATGTAGCACTTCTATATCAAGATGATAGCTTTCCCTGAAAACCTTGTAACAAATCGGGCAGGAGGTTACAAGTGTACCTGCTCCTGATTTCAATATAATGTCTGAATTGAAGTGAATCAGTTCCCTAGCTTCCCTGTCCTGTCCTGCCAACATAAGGGGTCTTCCGCAGCATGCTCCTCCATCTTCATCTAGAAAAAGATAATCGAGCCCGGAAGCTTCGAGAATTTGAATCATTGAGTTCTTTATTGCAGGTGTAAGGTGTGACATGCATCCTGCAAAATATAAAACATCAGCTTTTTTTGTCTCCTCTGTTTCCAGGTAACTGTAGGATGGAGAACCATTAACTATTGAAGGAGAATGCGCAATACGACTTCTAAAGTAGCCTCCGTAAAGATTCCGGTATTCACTCTCAGCACTTTGCCTTCTACGTTGAATCATCCTCATCGGGTAGAGCTCGATACCAACAGGACATACCTGATCGCATCTGCCGCACATAAGGCAGTTGTCAGAAATATCCTTAACATCAATATTGTTTTTTATTCCCTTCAGCAGGTAAGCTGACTGGATAGTTGTAATGCCAACTGAATAGTTAAGCTGACAAGTATCGATGCAGAGACCACAGGAAGAGCAGGAATGAATTTCCACTTCAGAATATGCTCCTTCCCTGTCACCTGTCCTGATGCCGGAGTTTCTCATGAAAATCAGAAATATCTCGGCAGGAATATGCATATACCTTGTAACAGGAAGCAGTATAAAAAAAATACCCAGTGAAAGTGAATAAAGCCACCAGAAAAGGTATGCCATCTCATGAGCCGGAAGAAAAGAGGCAAGAAATTTTCCAAGTGATCCTGTAAGAAAGCTGCCAGTACCATAAACACCGCTTGTAAAGCTTTCAGCCAGAAGCCTGCTGGGAAATATCATCCAGAGCGATATAAGTGCTACCCTGTCAGTAATCCTGAGTTTCGTTGTCTTCTTCATTCCCACGGCCCGCGACCAGAATCTCTTAATGATTGCAAGGAGCAACCCGGACAAAATAAAAGCCAGGATAAAATCCATCAGGAAACCATAGACTGCCTCAAATCCAAATCTCCCATGCTCAGGATTAAAGAACCTGAAGAAAATTGACTTATATGGAGCATTCAGGTGGCTGGATCCAAATACATCGGCCTCAATTGTTCCAATCACTATGAGAAGGAACCAACCGAACGCAAGGCTCATATGCATATATCCAAGCCTGAAGTTTGTTTTAAGTATCTTTCTATGAATCAGGCTTTCCATGAATATTTCCTTGAGGCTAAGGGCAAAAGCGCTTCCGAAGAATCCTCTCTGCAACCTTAGTTTGTCAGCCCTGGAGAGTTCAAGAAACCAGATGACAGATCGTCCAACCGCATATAAAATAATGAAGTAAAGTCCTATATTAAAAGGTATGACAAATGGGTCAAACTGCATGGTTCTCTAATTTCTTATATTCTTCCTTTATAAGTGTTATAATATTTCTGGTGTTTACACCTCTGGGGCAGACAAGTGTGCACTTACCGCAGAGCATGCATTTTCTAATTGTTCTGTAAACCTGTCCGTTTTCTCCCCTTTTGATAAGAATATGAATTTCGCGCAGACTTAATTTTGTGTATTTGGCAGCTGTGCATGTTGCGGCGCAACAGCCGCATTCGATACACCTCAGAAAAGAAGGCTCTTTTTCAGCAATATACTCTGCAATTGTCCTATCATTCGATTCGTAATCGATAAATCGTGCTTTCGATATTGTGAATCCAAATTTGTTCATTCTATTGATTACCATTTTTAAGATAATGGATCACTTCTGAAACAGCTCCCCTTGCGTGCGATATTGTTTCTGGTATACTCATGGGTGCAATACAAGTTCCGGCATAGAATACACCTGCAACATTGCTAAGGTTACTGCCGGTGAGATTATCACTACTCCTGAAGAATCTGTTAACACCTCTTTCCAGCTTAAGAGCAGCAGAAACAAACTTGCCTCCTTCAGAAATCTCCATGCCTGCCATCAGAACCAGCATATCTACTTCCATCCTTAGCGGGCGACCTGCAAGTGTATCCTCTGCTTTGATTACAAGTTTTCCGTTATGGGCCTCTCCAACCTCAGATACTTTACCCCTGATAAAACTAACTGCATGTTTCTCCTGGGCCTCCAGATAAAGCTCCTCATAATATGCACCACCCATACGCATATCCATGTAAAAACAAAACACTTTAGATTCCGGAAGCTTCTGCCTGAGCTCAATAGCCTGCTTAACTGCAGTGACACAGCATAGTTTTGAACAGTAAAGATTACCGGATTTTTCATCTCGTGATCCTACGCAGTGTACAAGACCAATTTTAGAAGGAGAATTACCGTTTTTCAGTTTAATTTCACCTCTGCTGAACATTTTCTCAAGATCTGCAGATGTAATTACATTCTCATAGATCCCATAACCATATTCCTCTTTCTTTTCGCTTCTAAACAGGTCAAAACCTGTAGCCACAACGATAGCTTCGGTATTAATCTCGTCTCCGCCAGATGTTCTTATGACAAATTTTCTCTGTTTTCTGTCTACCTTTTCCAAATTAGTATTCTTCAGAATCCTTACATTTTTATTCTCAGAAATACCATTCAGATATGATATAACATCCTTGCTGTTCCTGCGGTCAGGAAAGAGATGGTACCAGTTACGTACATGGCCTCCCAGCTCCTTGTCCTTTTCAATGAGTGTAACTGATAACCCGGCCTGTGCAAGCTGACCTGCGACCTCAATCCCTGCTGTTCCTCCTCCTATCACCAAAACATCACTATTCATGATCAGATATTGATAAGATTTTGAGGTATCGGCATTTGCCGACCATCTTTTGTTTTGAATTTTCCTTCAGGGTCAAACTCTACTCCCAGCTTCCTCAGCAGAGGTTCCGGCTGCACCATATGATATTGCAGTCCAAGTTCCCATGGATCGAAACCTAACACCAGGCCGGCAAGTTCTTCATATGTGAGCACAGGAATTGATTCACCGTTATGTCCATATGTTGAACCATCAATCTCTTTAATGGTGTACTGCCATCTGTCCATAAACATATTACAGCCCGGGCAGTTCGTAAGAACAAGGTCGGGATTATATGGTTTCATTGACGAAAATTTCTTGGCTGTATTGGCAACAGAATAACCTCTGTTTGCCTGAACCAGATACTGGCGGAATCCAAATCCGCAACAGTGTCTTCTCTCAGGATAATCAATCACTGCTCCGCCCCATGCATCAACCATTCCACTTAAAACATGAGGAAACTCCGCTCCTCCAATGCCTGATTTGGGAAACATTTTGGCATAATGACACCCGATATGTTCAACTACATTCAGAGGTTCACCGGTTTCTTTATTTATAAGCCTGACTTTAGCTCTTTCAGATATCTCATCTCTTAATTTATAAATAATATCACTCGTATGTGCCACATTTTCAGGAATATCAAATTCCCTGCCTGTTGCCTTAAAGAGATATTCACGTGTTTTCTCAAGCTCCGCCGGAAAATGCTTCCATGTCTCAAGTATCTCAGTATAAAGCCCGAATGATGTTACACAGGAAATAGCAATATTCTTATAACCAGACTCTTTCATTAAAGCGAAATGCCGGGCAATAACAGTCATTATTGTGGCAGAAGGGACAATATCACTATGATACCCTATACCAGTACATGTTGTATGAGCAGGATTTTCATAAATATCCTTCTTCATAACATTACGCATCAGGTTCAGAAAAAACTGTTCCGAGCCCGGAAAAAAGCTCTGTCTTATACAGGATCTGACATAGAAAAAATGATCATCAGCAATCTCTTTCTGATAATCTGACCATATCCTCTTTTTACCCTCATTATTCATCTTTATCAGTATGGGTTTCGCATACAGTATGATTACCGTTATTTGCTGTGTATACTTCTATAAAATACTCATCTTCAGTTCCTTTTCCCGTATATTCGATTCCCAGTTCAGAAGCTTTTCTCTTTGAATGTTCCTCAATTGTATTGAAGAATTCTGTCCCTCCGGTTACATCAAATATTTTTTTCAACTCATCAAGAGCCTCCTGGGGAATCTTCCTCAAAGGGCCTGTTCCTATACCATTTATCTGTCCCCCCAGTCTTTCAAAAACATCATCCGTATTTTCGATTATATATTCCCAAATAGGACCCTGCTCGGGATGTAGTTTTGGATTTACTGCATAGGTAGCAGCACAATAACCATATTTAAAAATATTTTCTCCAACCGTCCTTTTTATCGCAAGTTGCTGACGTCCCTTCTCAGATTCAACAAAATAACCCATCTTCTGTGAAAGTGTACGTAGAGCCATTATCACAAATCCTGGAGTGTTACCACGGGGACAGCGGGTCTTGCATGACATACATTCTCCGCAATACCAGATTGAATCAGATTTTAAAAGGCTGATTATCTCATCATTATCTCGCGATTGGACAAGGTCTACAATTTTTCTCGGGTCATAGTCATAGAATTCAGCAGCCGGACAGATAGCGGTGCAAACTCCGCAGTTCATACATGCTTTAAGTCCCTCCTCAAAACGAACATCTTCCATCAGTACCTCGTACAAATTTTCCATCAGGCTGAGATTCAGTAATGTTAATTATTTAACACAAAAATAAGCCTTCATTACAGAGGGAGAAAGAGGCTTAAAACCTATTTACTATGGGGTATTTATACCTATTGGCGAAAGGCACTGGGCTATAGGTTTAAGAAACATGGAAAACTCAGGCATAATAATTCTACTTTGACAGATTGGAGGAAAGCCTGATTTTTCTCCTTTTTTGCCCCTGCCCTAAAGGGAGAAAGGAGAAAAATCTACCTGTTCCCTTTAGGGATTAAGGGCAAAAACAGGTAGATTTTTCGAATATGTTAAAGTAGAAATAATCAGAGTTTTAAATATTTCTTTACATCACCTGGAAAACAGAACCCTCAATATTAAATTTTTCATCAGGCTTTCTCTGCAAGAAGTCTCTCTATCTCTGCTACCATATCTTCGGGTTTGAAAGATGGAGCAAACCGTTTTACGGGATTGCCTTTCCGGTCGATGAGAAACTTGGTAAAATTCCATTTAATCCTTTTTGAGAATGCAAAACCCGGGAGTTTCTTTTTCAGATATTTAAATACCGGGTGAGCATTTTCACCATTAACTTCAACTTTCGAGAACATCTGAAAAGTTACTCCATAGTTTATCAGACATCCTTCAGCAATTTCCTTCTCAGACCCCGGTTCCTGATTCCCAAACTGGTTGCATGGGAAACCAAGGATCACAAGACCCTGTTGACTATATTTTTTGTGAAGCTTTTCCAATCCTTCATACTGCGGAGTGAATCCACATTTACTTGCAGTATTTACAACAATGACAGCCTTTCCTCTGCAGCTATCCATATTGATTTGTTTTCCCTGCAGCGAGACAGCTGAAAAATTATAAAAATTTTGTTCCATTAATAAATTAATTAATTAGATATCTACCTGATTCTATTCTTCATTTCAATCAGTTTATAAACGTTTTCAACATCTGATTGTTCGGATAGTACAATTGAGATCGGCCTTATTGATCCAAAACGTCTAGCAGTTTTGAACCCTTCTCTTATTTCCGAAGGGAGGTCACTTGATAAAACATTCGATTCAGCTTTGTCTCCAAAATAAAATGTTATCCTGAATGTATTGTTGAAGATCCCTGCCCAAAATAATGTTTTCTTCTTCCGGACAAATTTAAACAACCATTGCTTACCATCTTTATAGTAATTCCATCTTCCTGAAACATCATTGTAACTGTTCTCTGCATGCTTAAGTATCAGCCTCCATAAATCTATTTTTTTGCCAACTAGTGAAGCAATAAGCTCATCATCAGGCTCTTTAGTTGGATCTGCCAGTGTTGGTTTCAATAATTCTGACATAATATTTTTTTTATTCAAGATACAAAATTATGATGGCATAAATTATTGTACAGCTTTAATTTTTAATTTCTAACTTTGAATAACAATCAATTAACTAACGGAAAAATGAAACACAGACTGATATGCAGGACGACATTATTGGTTCTGATAATGCCAATGATTCTAATACTTCCTTCCTGTAAAAAAAATAAAGTTGTAACAATAAAAACATTGCTGATGGAAATGACCGACAGAAATGCCATAACCCGCTTTCCTCAGCCCTATTATAACCTTAAGCAGTTCAGTAGTTATGACAGAAAATCTGTTACACCGTCTGATTCGGGATGGTTTGCAAACGACGATTATACTCAGTTCATTGGAATCGATTCTTCAAAAGGCAGAAAGGAATATATCTTATTTGACACTGATGGACCGGGGTCAATAGTACGCTGGTGGATGACATTCGCGGGTGAAGGCGGGCTTAAAGGAACTATCAGACTATACGTTGATAATGAAGCTTCACCCGTATTTGAAAGCGATCCTCTGAAACTCTTCAATGGAAATATTCTGGCTGGAGCGCCACTGGCTACGTCTGTCTCTCCTGAAACTGAAATAGAAAGACGTGGGCAGAACCTTTATCTACCGATTCCTTATAAGGTACATTGCAGAATTACTTATGAGTGTGATGCAATATCGATCACTGAAAACTCAAGAAAACCTAATATTTATTATAATATCTGTTACCGTGCTTATGAACCAGGCACAAAGGTTGTTTCCTTTTCAATGGAAGAACTTAAGCATGCATCGGAGCTTATTGCTGCCACAAACAATATTTTACTAAAAGCAGACTCTACGGCTGTCGCGCTAAAAAATAAGAAATACACCCTGGAAAAGACACTTAATGCAGGTGATTCGGCAAGTCTTGTTATCGATTCAAAAAACTCTGCAATAAGGTTGATATCCTTAAAAATCTCAGCATTTGATACTGATCAGGCTTTAAGATCCACTGTTCTGTCGATTGATTTTGATGGTCATGGTACAGTTTGGGTACCTTCCGGTTACTTCTTCGGGACCGGATCAAAAGAGAGCTTTTCATCAACCTGGTACAGTATGGTTGATGGTAAAAACATAATGGAATCATACTGGGTAATGCCATTCAGGGAAAAATGTACAATCTCGATACTCAATCATGGTGACCGGGAGATTAAAGCGGAACTTAAAGCAATCGCTTCCGGCTATAACTGGAATGAAAACAGCATGTATTTCGGGGCATCATGGCATGAGTATCACCAGATACTTACAGCGGGTGCAAAAGTTGCAGGAGGTACCGGTATGCATCGTGATATCAACTATTCAGATATAAAAGGCAATGGCGTTTATGCAGGGGATGCTGTGACTGTTTTCAATACAGTTGATTCATGGTGGGGCGAAGGTGATGAGAAAATATTTGTTGACAGTGAAGCATTTCCGTCAAGTATCGGAACCGGAACAGAAGATTATTATGGTTATGCATGGTGCAGGCCAGAGCTTTTTACGCATCCCTTCATAGCACAGCCTAGTGGTAGCGGGAATTTTCATCCGGGTCTTTCAATAAACATGCGTTACAGAAACCTTGATGCAATTCCTTTTCGCTCTTCTATAAGCTCAAATATTGAATTATGGCACTGGTTACCAGCTGTAATAAATTACGGATTAACAACTTACTTTTATGTCAGGCAACCTTATGAGATCAATATCAAACCTGATCTGAAAGAGGTTCAGCGACCGGTTCCGATTGACCCTGAGAGACCGCTGTAGTCTGAGTCTCTTCCAGCAGTGAAGTAACACTCCCGTACCTCCATGTTCTCAGAAATAATCTGATGATAAAGAGTATCTGTGAAATAAGGAACAGAAGAAAGACTCCTCCTCCGGTTGAGGGTTTGGATCCCATCAGTTTTGATACAACAAGCACTCCAAAGCCAGCCTGAATTATGATAAGAATTATCATCACCAGATATGATAGCACAAACTTTTTGAAAGTCATGACGAAACCGGCCCCTATGGCACTGAATGGTTTCTTTGAATCATTTCCTATCAGCCAGGCTCTTGCATAATCAGCGACTAACAACAATACAGGCAGCAGAAGAGCCACTATTATGATTGAAAATCTGATTGCTTTGCTCATGGCACCGGGTTCAGGATTCCCCCCACCGGATTTTGAAACAATTAATGCCAGTATGCCTCCGATAATTGAGGCGACTGCTATGAAAATTAATGAAACAATAAGGTTAATAACCAGAACGGACCAGAAATTTGATGCACCACCTGATAAAAAACAACTCAGCGATTTTCTACTGCATTTTTTGCTAAGAATATTAAAGAGACCGCCGGAAAAAAATGCGTTGGCTATGAATGTGAACAGGATTAAAAGAATAAAACCTTTTGTGACAGATGCTATAAGTACAGATAATCCCTCCTTCAGGTCGGTCAGAACATCTGCATTTACAGTATCTCTAAGCAATTCGGTTATCATACTCGACCCGATCATGCTCTTTAATCCTGACTTGGCAGAAGCAGCCAGAATACCAATCATGACAAAGATCAGAAACCATATGATCAGAATACCTTTCCATGATTTAACGGAACGTAGAGCACCACTCTTCAAATGTGATAATATCTTCATAATAATCTGTTTACAGTGAAATGATATTCAGAAAATACTGAGTGAAAATGATAAATTTATTTATATAGCGCCTTACTGGTACCATATCTGTTTTATCAGTCTTTGAGTTATTTGTAAAATTCACATCCATTCTCAGTTTATACTCCGGATCGATTTTAACCCAGTCGATCTGGCTTGTACCTGAATAATTAAAATCTTTAAATCTCTCCCTGCCATCCCATGTTTCCATAATGGTATCGCCATTATTAAAATGGATCATAACATCCAGGGGAAGTGTGATTTCACCAAGCCTGTCAAGTTCAACAACAGATTTATATACAGAATCATCTTTTGTAACACTTGGGACAAAACGCTGGGAGTCTGCCTCAGATATAATTCCTTTGAAATCGCGGATCTTGCTGTTTGTATACCTGCTTACTCTGTAATCAACAAGGCCTGTTCCATAAAGTGTCTGGTCAAAGAACCAGTTCATATCAGGACCATATTTATCACCATGAACCTTTTTTACCACTTCATTCACAACCGCAATGAAATCTTTGCCTGAAGGATGCCTGAAAGCCCACTGCCGGTAATATTCCCTGAAGATTTCATTCATTGTATCCTCACCAATAATACCCATCAAAGTATATAATATCGTTGCTGCCTTGTTATACGACATCATTGAATATGTACCGTGAGGATAATTCCAGGAATATTCCCTGTTTGTAGTTACCTGTCGGCCCAATGATAATAAATATGAAATACGGGACATTGATTTATCCGACATTTTAAACAGTGGATGATCAATAATGCCTGAGTTCTCTCCCCAGTAATGATCCATTATCCTTTCCTCCCAGAATGAGTTAACACCTTCATCTAACCAGGGCTCCTCAAATTCATTACTTGCCAGAATACCCATGAAGTAACCATGACCAAATTCATGAACAGTCACCATCTCCGGCAGATGAAGGGACTCGGGCATCCTATCAGCCGAAGTTGAGGTAAAAATCGTTGTATACTCCATCCCACCTGCAAATGCTCCTTTTGTAGGAGGATCAACGAAGGTAAGATGGGGCCATGGAAACGGGCCAACATTTTCTGACAGATATTCAAGAGCATTTTTCACTGCCCTGAACTGTCTTTCAACCTGTTCCTTCCTTATATGCGGTATAAGCAGAGTGATCTTTACGTGCCTCCATTCATCATTATAAACATCATATCCCGGCCATGCAGTCCAGGCAAAATCGCATATATCTTCGGCCCTGTATATAAGTGTTTTATTTTTACCATCACCTTTATTCTCCTCACTTATCAGCATCCCCCCTGATCCGGTAATATATTCTTCAGGTACAGTTATTTTCACATCATAGACACTGTGATTTGAATAAAACTCGGAATTCCTGTGAAACTGGTGGCAATTCCAGCCTCCTTTTACAGCATAACGCATTCCGGCTGATTCATATACTCCAAATTTGGGAAACCACTGGGCAACATAGAAAAAGTCATCAGCAAAACCGGTCCTTGCCCTTCCCTTTGGCAGTTTTGTCTCAAACTTTATTTTTATAAACACAGTATCACCTGGCTTTGCAGGTTCAAAAGGCATTACTCTGATAACAGTCTGATCATCAGGATTATTATCATCCGGACTGATATATGAAAAATGATTCATCAGATTATTCCCTTTTTCATCTTCAAAGCTTTTCAGATCAATCCATCCAAAATCACTCTTTTTGTCAACCATTGATAAACTACTACCTTTGCTAAATGTTGATTTGTTACTTTTAAAAGCATTCATATACAGGTGAAGCTGAATATCAGGTACAACATCAGTTGATTTATTCACCCAGTATGCCTCCATTTCTCCAATAATCGTTTTAGCTTCCGGATCGAGTGTGGCATTAATCTTATAGTAGGTCTCTCTTGCGCTTAGCGATTCCTTGTTAACAATCTGAGACATAACGCAATGCAGACTGAATATTGAAACCAGGATTAATGTTACAGTTCCTTTCATATGCAAATAATTTAGGATGAAGGTAAAAAATAAAGTGCCAAAGGTTAATATTTAACATAAAAAATTGCTCAAACAAAAGCAAAGGGACGTAGTAAAATACGTCCCTGAAAATACAACCTTTGAGAAATAGAGAAGTATATCAGCGACCCGACCGTATGAGGAAGTATTATTTGTAATAATTGTATTTTGCGATTTATATCACATCTTTATTAGTCAGATATCACAATATTTAGATTGCCTCTTTGAGAAATGTATTTCACCTTAAAAAGAAGCGGCGGAAGTACTCTTAGGATAAATGAAACCTCATAATTATCATAAACATGCAAATAACTATATAAGTAGATATATATTTGCACTGTTAATAAATTAACAATATAAATAAGAAGATGAAAAAAATACTCATTCTAGGATCAGGAACCGGGGGAACCATAATGGCTAACAAGATGAGGAAAGAACTTCCCAGGGATGAATGGACTATAACAGTCGTCGACAGGGACAAGACTCATTATTATCAGCCGGGATTTCTGTTTATTCCTTTCGGCCATTATAAAAAGGCTGATGTTATAAAGCCAAAACAGAACTTTTTGCCTGTCGGCGTTAATTCTGTTTATCAGAACATAGAACTGATTGATACAGATAATAACAAAGTAGTCCTTGCCAACGGGGAAGTGCTTAAATATGACATACTGATAATTGCGACCGGTACGAGGATTATTCCACAGGAGACTCCCGGACTGAAGGGTGAATTATGGCATAAAAGCATATTTGATTTCTACACTATTGAGGGGACTGAGGCCCTTGCCAGATTCTTCAAAACATGGGAGGGTGGCAGACTTGTTATTAATATTGCAGACAATCCGATTAAGTGCCCAGTGGCACCCCTTGAATTCGCATTCTTTGCCGATGCTTTCTTTACCGAAAGAGGGATGAGAGATAAAGTTGCAATAAGTTATGTAACACCTTTATCCGGTGCTTTCACCAAGCCAAGATCAGCTAAGCTGTTAGGTTCCTTGCTTGAAAACAAGAATATCGAACTTGTTACAGACTTTTTTCTTTCTGAAGTTGATAATAAGACAAAAGTTATCAAGGATTTTGGCGGCAGGGAAGTTGAGTTCGACTGTCTTGTAACAATCCCTTTACACAGTGGAGACTCTGTTATTGAATCAAGTGGACTGGGTGATGAATTCGGTTTTGTAAGAGCTGATAAATATACACTTCAGTCACAGATAAAAGAGAATGTATTTGTACTTGGTGATGCAGGTAATTTTCCTACTTCAAAAGCTGGTTCAGTAGTACATTTCCAGGCAGATATTCTTACGGAAAACCTGATGTGCTATATAGAAAAGAGACCATTTACCGGAAAATTTGACGGACATTCCAATTGCTATATTGAAACAGGTCATGGTATGGGTGCACTGATTGATTTTAACTACGAAACAGAACCACTGCCGGGTTATTTCCCATTTCCTGGGATTGGCCCCTTCAGCCTGCTTAAAGAGAGTCGTCTAAATCACTATGGCAAACTTATATTTCGCTGGATTTATTGGCACATTCTCCTTAAAGGAAAAGAAATGCCTATTGATACAAACATGACAATGGCAGGTAAAAAAATTGACTAATTCAAATTTAAGAGTATGTCAGACAAAATTATTGAGGAACAAATAAGGGAAATTAACCGCAAACTTGATCTGCTTCTTGATGACAGCATTATCCAGAAACAAAACCGGGAGGCTATAAATGATCTCGTTGACGATGTAGCAGTAATTGGAAAAGATGTTTTCAGGAATGCTGTAACTCAGCTCGACAATGCCGGAGTGGAACTTGACGGTGAAAATCTTCGAGACCTTGGCTTCCGTGTGATCAGGAATGTCAACAACATGGGCATGGTTCTTGAAATGCTGGAGAGCCTTTCAGACCTGGCAAAAGATGCTACCCCAATTGTCAGACAGATAGGTCTGGATGGGGTGAAGAAGTTCCATGAGTTTGAACAAAAAGGATATTTTGAGATATTGAATCAGATCGGAATTGCCATGGATACTATTGTTTCCAGTTACTCAAGAGAAGATTTGAATAAATTGTCAGAGAACCTTGTTCAGGTTTTTGACACCCTGTCAATAGTATCAGATAAGAAAGTTCTTGAAAAGATAGACGCAATATTCTCTACTCTACGGGACATAAAGACTGAAGATGTAGAGGAGTTTTCAATCTGGCGGATAATCAAAGATTTTAATAAACCGGAATTTAAAAAGAGTCTGGGATTTATGATGGCTTTCCTTGAATTGATTAATGAGAAAAATAAAAATCAAATAGAAAAAATAATCTAAACTAAAATGAAATGGCACAAAAAACTTATGCAGGAATAACCGTTGATGTCAATGAAGAAGGATATTTTACAACTCCTTCTCAATGGACAAAAGAAATAGGTATTGAAATAGCAAAAGAACTTGATATAGTGCTTACTGATCAGCATTTTGCAATTATCGAGTGGCTAAGGAACAGGTACAATGCAGGTGATGCGTTATCAATCAGAAGCATTAACCATTCAGGCGTTCTTGATGTTAAGACATTCTACCAGCTTTTCCCGGGGGCTCCTCTGAAAAAAGCAACAAAAATTGCAGGAATTCCAAAGCCGGCAAGTTGTATCTGATTATAATTCCCAAATATCTAAATCTGATAAAATGACCACAGAAAAAGACTTACCAATAAAAAAAGTAAGCATCATCTGCGCCAAAGGTGCTGTTGAAGATGTTTATGCAACTCTCGTAATGGGAAATGGTGCTGTAATGGAAGGAATAGAAACCAATCTTTTTTTCACTTTCTTTGGCCTTGATGCTATTGTAAAAAAAAGAATGGATAAGCTACATACAGCTGTTCTGGGTAACCCTGCTTTAAGATTGCCAGGTGGGTTAAGGATGCCTTCATGGTTAGGGATAATTCCCGGAATGGAAGCGTTCACATCATGGATGATGAAAAGCGAGATGGATAAGCTTGATATTCCTCCGGTCAGTGAATTTCTTGATCTGATAACTGCGGGTGGAGGCAAAATCTATGCATGCAAACTGGCTATGGATATGTTCAAATTCAAACAGGAGGATCTATCAGAGCATGTAAGCGGTGTTCTTACTGTTGGCGAATTCTACGAAAAATCAGGTGGAGAAGGTTCTCAGATAATATTTACCTGACATTTAGCTTAAATGCAATAAAAACCGCAAAGTGACTGGAATAATAATTGTCAGCTTTGTGGTTTTTCTATTATAAAGATTGTAATCCCAAGAAGATCTGCAAGCTTTGTCCCGGGGAGAAAACACTTATATGCGTCACTCCATGTCTTAGAGAGATAAAGATCCTGTTTATCTCTTATCCTGATAGCCAGCTCATCCATCGCCGGAATATTTGACTGACCAGGATATACATATCCAATTGCATCAAGCAGCTGATAGAGGTCATTATACTTTCCAAGATTCATCGTCATCCTCTCGAGTCGTTTTTCAACTGATTTTATAACTGCCGGGTTTAATGAACGAAAGAAATAGAGCTGGTAAAGCAAATCCTTTGAACGTTTTCTGAACTCATGTACTTGTTCCGGCATAACCTGGTTCCTGCACTCAAGGTAAATCTTCCTGACATTTTCAAATGATTGCTCAAGGTTCAAAATAAGGTCTGACTGATTAATAGTTTGCATTTGGTAGAACCTTATCCGGAAATAGGTTTTGTTAAGTAGATCATCAATCTCTGCTACGCCGGCTTTCTTTTCTTCATCAGGTTCCTCAGCTTTTACAGGCTTCCTGATCAGATTAGTAATCTTTTCATTTGACTCGAGCTTCGAGAAAACATGGCGATATTTTTTCCTAAGATCCCTGAGTGTCTTTCTTTGAACAGAAGTATCCCGCCATTTGCTCATTATCTGACCTACCATCTTTAATGATTTGAGATCCCTGTCGTACAGATCATTCTCCATAAGCGTTCCTGTAAGCCTTAATATTGCCCTTGTTTTTTTCATGAATACACGAATATCATGAACTGCATCATCATCAGGTACAGCAGATCTTTTCAGTAACTCCCTCGACTTACTTATATATTCTGTCAACACTGGTTTGATTTCCCTGATCCTGATAATTTCCGGCTCCATCAACAATAAAAATTACTCTATCCGTTAAAGTTATAGATTTTATATCGATACATCAAATTACACTATCTGTACTATCTCAATAAATCTGCGAAAATCAGCGGGATCAGCGGGAAACATTAAATAAAAAGTTAAATTTGCTATACTAAACCTAAAGTTCAGAAAATGGGTAAGATAAAAAAAAACCAGCGGATAGGAATTCTGACTGCCGGAGGAGATTGTCCGGGATTAAATGCAGCAATAAGGGGAGTTGGAAAAACTGCTATTGTAAAATATGACATGAATCTAATCGGTATAAGTGACGGGTTTACAGGTATGATAAACAAGGAATACACAGAGCTTACACTACATGATCTTTCAGGTATACTTACTCTTGGAGGCACTATTCTTGGGACATCCAGGGAGAAACCCTTCAAGAGCAACGGAAAAAGGAAAAAGGAGATAAGCAAACCTGAACTTATACGCGAACATTATGAACAGATGGACCTCGACTGCCTTGTATGCATAGGAGGTAACGGGACTCTCAAAACAGCATACCTGCTTGCCCAGGAGGGATTGAATGTAGTTGGGATTCCAAAAACAATTGACAATGATGTCTGGGGTACAGACCTTACATTTGGATTTGACTCGGCTGTAAATATTGCAACAGAGGCTATCGACAGGCTTCATTCAACTGCGAACTCCCACAAAAGGATTATGATTATTGAGGTGATGGGACATAACGCCGGATGGATAGCACTCTATTCAGGAATTGCCGGAGGTGGCGATGTGATACTCTTGCCAGAAATAGGCTACAGTGATGAAAAAGTTGCTGAATATTTAATACGTCGTGCCTCGGAGAACAAACCATATTCTATAGTTGTTGTAGCAGAAGGCATAAAGATGGCTGTAAAAGACAGCTGTTCTGCAGCACAGTCTTTAAGCAGAAGAATCATGGAACTTACGGGACTCGAAACAAGAGAAACTGTTCTCGGTTATGTCCAGCGTGGAGGGACACCCTCACCTATGGACAGGGTACTTGCAACAAGGTATGGTGCAGCAGCTGCAGACATGATTGCTGAAAGAGATTATGGAAAAATGGTAGCACTAAGGAATAATGAAATTGTACCGGTTCCTCTCTCCGAAGTAGCGGGTAAGCTGAAGCTTGTAAACCCGGATGATCCAATGGTAATTCAGGCACAGAATATGGGAACCAGCTTCGGAAACTGAATAACATTCACTCCTGAAGATATGAAGAAACTTATTTTTGTTAGGCACAGCAAGGCAGAGGAGCCAACACTTGCAATTTCTGACTTTGAGAGATCCCTAACCACAAAAGGCAAATCCCTGGCAAATGCAATGGCCCTAAGGCTAAAGGAAAAAGAGAAAACTGTCGGAGTTATTATTACCAGCCCCGCATTCAGAGCAATTGAGACGGCACTGATATTTGCCGGAGTATTCAGAATACCTACAGAGGAGATACTTTTTGCCGGCAATATCTACTATAAACTCAATCTTAAAACTCTGCAGAAAGATCTTTCAAGAATCAGGGAAGTTGTAGAAACAGTCACGCTGTTCGGGCACAATCCCTCATTCACAGAGCTCGCAGATATGCTTAGCAGGGAAGGATGTAATTTTATTCAGAAATGCGGTATAGTTAGTATTACATTTAAAGTCAGTACATGGTCGGAACTGACCCGGAACAGTGGAGATATTGAATATCATTTAAAGCCATGAGTCTTTTATGAGTAAGTCATATTTACCGAAGGAGATAAGCTGGCTCTCATTCAATGAGCGAGTACTCCAGGAAGCTGAAAACAAGGATGTTCCACTGATTGAACGTTTTAAATTCCTTGGCATCTATTCCAATAACCTGGATGAATATTTCAGGGTCAGGGTAGCCACGCTGAAAAGACTTTCTCTTTATGGAGCAAAGTCTAAAAACATACTGGGTTACAATCCAAAAACCACTCTTAAAAAAATCCAGGAAATAGTTATTGCTCAAAATACAAAATTCGAAAAAATTTACAGTAAACTATTAAAGGAACTTGAAAGTCATAAGATACATATAATCAACGAGAAACAGCTTAACCAGGACCAGATTGAATTTGTAACCAGGTACTTCCATAAAGAGGTCAGAAACAGGCTTATGCCTTTTATGATTGAAAAAGATTCGGATTTGCCAAACCTTACGGATGATGCGATCTACCTTGCGGTCCACCTTTCCAAGAAAGATACTATAAAAAAAAGGCATGCCCTGTTGGAAGTACCAACCGGGATTTTACCCAGATTCATACAGTTGCCCGGAAAGAAAGATGAGAAATACATTATATTCCTGGATGATATTATCAGGTTCGGCCTGAAAGATATTTTCTTCATCTTTGATTTCGATGAAATCTCCGCCTTTACAGTGAAACTCACAAAAGATGCCGAACTTGAGATTGCTGATGATATATCCGAAAGCTATATTGATAAGCTTTCAAAAAGTCTTCAGCAAAGGAAGAAGGGAACCCCGGTACGATTTATTTACGACAGATGCATCCCTCAGAACCTTCTGAAAATTATCACAAAAAAACTGAATATAGGACCTGATGATGTTGTGATAGCCAGTAACAGATATCACAATTTCAAGGATTTTATGAAATTTCCGGACTTAGAGATCAAAGAATTTTATAATGAAGATCTTGCACCTGTTATACATCCTGATATCAGCCAGGGCAAGAGCATCATTTCAGTAATTAAGAAGAAGGATGTTATGCTCTATTTTCCATATCATCCATTTGATCATTTTATCGACATGCTTCGTGAAGCATCAATTGATCCATATGTTGTATCTATTCAGATAACATTGTACCGGCTTGCCAGGAACTCAAGTGTCATAAATGCCCTTCTCAATGCCGTCAGAAATGGCAAAGATGTAACAACAGTGGTTGAACTGCAGGCAAGGTTTGATGAAGAAGCTAATATTAACTGGGGAAATAAGCTGCTCAATGAAGGCGTAAAAGTAATTTATGGCGTTCCGGGATTAAAGGTTCATTCAAAACTATGCCTTATTACCCGGATAAAGAATGATATTACAGAGCGCTTTGCTGCTGTTGGAACAGGCAACTTCAATGAAGACACAGCACGTATATACACTGATCACCTTCTGTTTACTACCAACAAGAAAATTACCAATGAGGTTTTTAAAGCGTTTAACTTCTTCAGTATTAATTATAAAAAAGATAATTTTTATCACCTTGTGCTCTCTCCTTTTTTCCTTCGCAACAAAATTAGTCTGATGATCGAAAATGAGATTAAGAATGCCCAAAATGGGAAAAAGGCCTATATTCATTTTAAACTCAATAATCTCACTGACAAAGAGATAATTGAACAATTATATGAAGCAAGCAATGCAGGTGTTAAAATAAAACTGATCATTAGAGGTATGCTATCGCTGGTGCCAGAAATACCAAAGCAGAGTGAAAATATAAAAGCCATAGGGATAGTTGACAGGTTCCTTGAACATTCAAGATTTTTTATCTTCTGCAATGGAGGAAATGAAGAGATGTACATTTCATCAGCCGACCTTATGCCTCGTAACCTTGATCACAGGATTGAAGTCACATGTCCCATTTTTGATAAAACAATAAAGGAAGAGTTGAGAAATATTTTCAATATTCAATGGAAAGATAATGTTAAAGCAAGAGTTTTTGACGAGAACCAAACGAATAAGTTCGTAAAACAAGTCAAAAACAGGTTTCACTCTCAGATAGAGGTTTATAACTATCTCAAATCTATTAAAGAATCTTCAGGAGAAAAACCGGTCATAAAGTCATGAATAGTTATATAGTTATTACAGGAACGTTCGTTATAATTATTTTCTCCTGGTTCTTTTCAATTAAGCATGGCAGATATCATGGTATTGCCAGGTTCTTTTCCTTTGAAAGTATTTTTTTGCTTTTTCTGTTAAATTATCAGGTTTGGTTCAAAGATCCATTTGGAATTATTCATCTTGCATCATGGTTTCTGCTTATTATTTCTATCTATCCTGTAACAGCCGGATTCATTTTGCTTAAGAAAGCAGGAAAGCCTGACAATAATTTTGAGAATACGACTGTACTTGTAGATTCAGGTATCTATGCATATATCAGGCACCCTCTTTACCTTTCACTCATACTTCTTGGTACCGGAATCATGCTTAAAGATGCAGCTCCGATTCAACTTTTACTAGGATTAGTTAATTTGGCAGCCATATATACAACAGCTATCATTGAAGAAAAAGAAATGATAACAAAATTCGGTGACTCCTACCGTGAATATATGAGGAAAACCAAGATGTTTATCCCTCATATTATCTGAACCAATCGTGTACAAGTTGTCCACACAATCTTACTTTGACCACCGGAACTTTAAAACTCGCTCCCCTACTCTATTGTCTCCAGATTAAATGGGGTAATCTGGTATACAAAATAATTCAGCCAGTTTACAAATAACAGGTTGGCATGTGAGCGCCATTGTACCAATGGCCTGTTTTCGGGATTATTATCGGCATAGTAGTTAGCCGGTATCTCAATTGGCAGGTTCTTTGCAATATCCCTCTTGTACTCCTTATCGAGTGTATCAGGAGAGTATTCGGCATGTCCTGTAAGAAAAAACTCCCTCCCGTCTGCAGAAGCAACAATATTTACTCCTGAAACTTCAGATTCTGAAAGGATTTTAAGTCCCGGTACCTTAATTATGTCTTTTTTCCTGATCTCAGTATGACGACTGTGAGGCACATAGAAAAAATCATCAAACCCTCTGAAAAGAGGATGTTTAGGATCATTTTTTGTATGCCGGAATACTCCAAACATCTTTTTTTCCAGAGGATATTTAGGGATTTTATAATAATAGTAAAGTGCAGCCTGGGCACCCCAGCAAATAAACATTGATGATGTGGCATTTGTCCTGGCCCAATCGAAAATATTTGTAAGCTCCTTCCAGTAAAAAACCTCTTCAAAAGGCATCTGTTCAACAGGAGCTCCTGTGATTATGAGTCCATCATATTTATGGTTCACAATATGGGAAAAGTCTTTGTAAAAAGCCTGCATATGCTCTTTCGGTGTGGTCTTGGATGTATGCGTGGAAAGTTTTATCAGATCGAGCTCCAACTGGAGAGGTGAATTTGATAATATCCTAATCAAATCGATCTCTGTAGTTATCTTTACCGGCATAAGGTTAAGCACTGCAATCTTTAGCGGGCGAATATCCTGGTGAGTGGCCCTTGTCTCATCCATCACAAAAATATTCTCTTTCTGGAGAAATTCAATTGCAGGAAGCTTATCAGGAATATTTAATGGCATAATTAATCTCGTATATATATTTTTTTATGATCCAAAGAAGATGCAAAGGTAATAGTATTTTTTTCTAACAAGACCAACCGTAATCTGCAGTAAAATAAATAATGAGAAAGCCGGATTTTATATTAAAATACATTAATTAAAAAGGAGCATTACACAATGCCCCTTTCAATAACATAAAAAGTCTGAATTCTATTCAGAAATCCAAGCAATAACTCTATCTGATGTTACTTTCTCCTTGGGAGCAATGACATCTGACAGATTGCCGTTTTCATCAATAAGATATTTCTGGAAGTTCCATGTTACCTGTGAATCCTTAACTCCGTTCTTTTGCTTTGAGGTTAGCCACTGGTAAACCGGATGCATATCATCTCCCTTAACTGAGATTTTCTCCATAAGTGGAAATGTAACACCATAATTTTCAGTGCAAAATTTACGGATCTCAGAGGCATTACCTGGTTCCTGGTTTAAAAAATTATTGGCAGGGAAACCAATAATAATAAAATTATCACTCTGATACTTCTCATAAATCTCCTCCAAATCCTTATACTGCGGCGTGTTGCCACATTTGGATGCGACATTCACTATCATGACCTTCTTTCCCTTCAGAGTGCTGAAATCAAAATTATCTCCTTCAAGAGTTTTTACTTTAAAATCGTAAAATCCTGATGTCTGTGCTGCCAGGGATATTGAAAAGGTGATGACTGCAAAAAGTGATAAAAACGTTTGTTTTCTCATGTTATAATATTTTATTTTAACTTTCGCTGTTTATAATTTATTGGTTTATTTACAAAATTAAACAATTAACAGAATAATATGTTCAGAAAATTCTGGAAGACATTCAAAATACTGGCTGTATTAATCATCATTCTTTTTTCAATGCCGAAGTCAATACTTCCCCTGCAGACATTCAAATCAGAAGTTACAAACCTTGATGAATATATTGAACTCAATAATGCCGAAACAAGGCTTAATGAATTCAAAGATGATGTTGAAGCACTGAAGAAGAAGCTTGTCCAGGTTGATATTATCAATGCCAGCAGGAAAAGATTTAAAGCGCCGGCGGTAAAACTTGATATATTTGCTTCCCGGGTTGCTAATAAAATGTGCAGGGAAGCTGCTGAAAATGATTTTATCGGACACTGGAACCTGGCGGGAGAGAAGCCATATCAACGGTATGGTTTTGCTGGAGGCAAAGATCATGTTGCTGAAAATGCTTTCGGAGAATGGACCACCGGCAGTTATGATCTCTCGGCACAGACTGTTTCTGCTATGATGAAAAACGGGCACTCCATATTTATGAAAGAGAAGGCACCCAATGACGGTCACAAGAAAACTATCATTGAAAAATATCATAACTATGTTGGGTTAGGTTTTTACCTTTCAAAAACCCAGTTCAGGTATTATGAAGAGTTTATTGACAGATACCTTGATTTTGAAAATATTCCTTCGGAAGTAAATGTTGGTGAACCATTTACAATATCTGTTAAACCTTCAGGCAGAAATTTTTTATATTACATGATAGTTTACCGTGAAAAAGCCCCCAAACCGATGAATCCTGCACAGATCAAGAGATTAGGAAGCTATGCTGATTTCACTGATGAAGAGTATATGAAATTCACAGCATGGGATTTATCAGCGTATAAATCCGGTGATATTTATAAAATACCCCTGAAATTTGCAAAGGAAGGATATTACTATATTCACATATACCTCGATGACAGAGAGATAACAAAGCCAACTTCACTTAATACAAAGGGCAGAACATCAGCCAGTGGAATTGTTATTATTGCAAAGAAGTGACAAAGATTCTTTTTTGTAATACTTTAGTACAAGATGAATCTTACTGAGATGAAAAAATATTTAATGTCTCTTTCCCTAATCCTAGGTTTATTGGTTATCAGAACTTCAACATCAAAATCACAGGAACTTACCTCCGATGCATCAGGAACAGGAGGAATTATTGCTGCAGGACCGTCATCATCAGTTAAAGCTGGTTTGTATATCCTTAAACAGGGAGGAAACGCTGTTGATGCAGCAGCTGCAGTTATATTCAATCTTGCTGTTTCTGATTACGGATTGTTTTGTATTGGAGGTGAAGTACCATTCATGTTTTATGAAGCAGGTATCAAAAAGGTTATTGTTTTCAAAGGGATGGGAGGAGCTCCGCTTGACCCGAAAGCTATAGAATGGTATTATGAAAATGGAATTCCTAAAAACGGAATAAGATCAGCCACTGTTCCCAGTGCTGTAAGTACAGTGATGACAGCGCTGGAAACCAAAGGGACTATGTCGTTTGAAATGATCATATCCCCTACTCTTGCTCTTCTTGATTCAAACAAAAAGGAATGGCACAGAAACCTTGCAATCACACTTAGAAAGCTGGTTGAAACTGAAAAAATAACACCTGGCAGCCGGGAGGATAAAATCCGCGCAGCACGCGACCGTTTTTACAAAGGCGATATTGCTGATGAACTGAATAATTATTACATAAGTTCGGGAGCTTTCCTTCGTAAAAGGGATCTGGAGGCGCACAAAACTGTTATCGAAGAACCTGTTTCAGTAAGTTACAAAGGGCTTACTGTTTACAAATGCAATACCTGGACCCAGGGCCCTGTTCTGCTGCAGTCGCTTAAACTCCTTGAGAATTTTGATATTAAGCAAATGGGATTTTTTAAAGCAGATTACATACATGTAACTACAGAAGCGATGAAACTTGCATATGCTGACCGCGATAAATATTATGGCGACCCCGCTTATGTAACAGTTCCATTAAAACAATTAATATCAGACCATTATGCCGCTATCAGGTATCCACTTATAGATATGAAGAACGCCTCACACGATATTCGTCCGGGTGATCCGGTAAAAATGAAACCTCTGGGAGGTAAAGGTGAGTACAGACCCGGAGAGAAGGGCACTACAACATGTGTGGTTATTGACAAATGGGGCAACGTTGTAGCTGCCACGCCGAGTGCCAATCCTGAATACGGAATTTGTGAAAGCTTAGGGATTGCACACAACACCAGACTCAGCAGTCTTAATACCGAGAAGGGGCATCCAAATTCAATTGCACCCGGCAAAAGGCCAAGGATAACACTGACCCCGACTATCGTTTTGAAGGATAAGAAACCATTTTTGGCTATGAGCGTTGCCGGAGGTGATATGCAGGACCAGGTTTCGCTGCAGCTTTTCCTGGATATAGTCGAGTTTGGTATGATGCCAAAGGAGGCAATTGCATCTTCCAGAATTTATACCAATCACATCGAAGATTCTTTCAATCCTTCACCTGATGCGGCAGTAAGATCCGGTAAAACAGCAGTACTCGACATTTATAAAACTGACCTGTCAGTCGTTGATGACCTTACAGGCAGGGGACATATAGTAAATATTGTGAAAGTTCCTATTGCCCATCCGGTTATGATATCCATAGATCAGATGACAGGCATTTCATATGCCGCTACACAGAGAGGCAAAAGATGTGGTGTTGTTTCACCGGTGAAATAGATTAGTTTTTACCATTTGATATGCAACCTACATTATCTATATTTGAGTTTCACTTTTTAATGCTATAGCTAATGAAAATTGTTGTCGTAGGGACAGGGTATGTCGGACTGGTAAGTGGGACATGCTTTTCCGAAGTTGGAATTGATGTTGTATGTGTAGATGTTGATAAGGAAAAAATCCTAAAACTAAACAAGGGTATTCCGACTATTTTTGAACCAGGGCTTGAAGAGATTCTTCAAAGGAATATTAAAAAGGGACGGCTCAGTTTTACTAATGATATATCTGAAGCTTTAATTGATGCTGAAATAGTTTTTATAGCTGTTGGCACACCTCCGGGCAACGATGGAAGCGCAGATTTAAGCTATGTTTTTAATGCCGCACGAGACTGTGGTAAATATATGAATGACTACTTGCTGATTGCTACTAAAAGCACTGTTCCAATAGGAACATCAATAAAAGTCAGATCTGTTGTTCAGGAAGAACTTGATAAAAGAGGGCTTTCAATTAAATTTGATGTAGCCTCAAATCCGGAGTTTCTTAAACAAGGCGCCGCAATTGAGGATTTTCTCAAACCAGACCGCATTATAATAGGGCTTGAGTCTGAACAGGCAGAGGAAATAATGAAAAGTCTGTATAAGCCATTCACCCTTAACGGGCATCCTGTTATATTCATGGATATCATTTCTGCAGAGATGACCAAATATGCCGCAAATTCTATGCTGGCAACAAAAATCAGCTTTATGAATGATATCGCTAACCTTTGTGAAATAACCGGAGCCGATATAAATATGGTAAGAAAAGGTATAGGTTCTGATCCAAGGATAGGGAATAAGTTTATATATCCTGGAATTGGCTATGGCGGTTCATGTTTTCCAAAAGATGTTAAAGCGTTGATTCATACTGCCGGAAAACATAATTATGATCTCCGTCTTCTCAAAGCAGTTGAAGCGATAAACAACGACCAAAAACTATTGTTATTCAACAAGATACAAAAACATTACAATGGTAATGTCAAAAATAAAACAGTTGCAGTCTGGGGACTTTCTTTTAAGCCGCAAACTAATGATATGCGGGAAGCACCATCAATTGTCATAATAAAAAAATTACTTGAGTCCGGCTCCAAAATAAATGTTTATGATCCGGTAGCAAAGGAAGAAGCACGTAAATATTTTAGTGATTCTATTACATATTATGAAGATCAGTACGAAGCCCTGAAGGAAGCTGATTGTCTTGCATTAATCACAGAATGGCCAGAATTCAGATTTCCAAAATTTGATACAATTAAGAGCCTGCTGAAGGCACCTGTAATATTTGATGGAAGAAACATATACGACCGCTTTGAAATGATGAAATATGGATTCACTTATTATTGCATTGGGATTGATACTTCAAAATAATTTATAACTATTGCGGATCAATAGTTACAGGTTCAAAGTATATGGATCATGGTTTAGTAAACCTTAAACACAGAACTTGGAACAGATAATATTTTAAAATATGATTAGAAAAAAGGTATTAGTCACTGGAGGAGCTGGTTTTGTGGGCTCACATCTTTGTGACCGCCTGCTGAAAGATGGCAATGAAGTTATTTGTCTTGACAATTATTTCACCGGCCAGAAGCAGAATATTATTCATCTGCTGAGTAATCCGTTCTTTGAGCTGATACGGCATGATGTAACTATGCCTTTCTTTATTGAAGTTGATGAGATATACAATCTTGCCTGCCCAGCCTCACCTATTCATTATCAATACAATGCAATCAAAACAATAAAAACCTCAGTCATGGGGGCAATAAATATGCTTGGACTCGCGAAAAGAATTAGAGCTAAGATTCTGCAGGCATCCACAAGCGAAGTCTATGGCGATCCCCAGATCCATCCACAGGTTGAGACTTACTGGGGACATGTTAATCCCATAGGAGAAAGGGCTTGTTATGATGAGGGAAAAAGATCAGCTGAAACCTTGTTTGTTAACTACCACAGGCAAAATAATGTTAAGATCAAAATAGTACGAATATTCAATACATACGGGCCCAGAATGCATCCAAATGATGGAAGAGTTGTATCGAATTTTATTGTGCAGGCACTTCAGAACAAAGATATTACACTCTATGGTGATGGTCAGCAAACCCGCAGTTTCCAGTTTGTTGATGACCTGGTTGAGGGAATGATAAGAATGATGGCCAGCCGTGATCAATTCACCGGACCGTTGAACCTTGGCAACCCGAATGAGCTTACAATTCATGAACTGGCTGAAAAGATAATAAAGCTCACCGGTTCAAAATCGAAGATTGTTAAAAGGTCGCTGCCGCCTGATGATCCCATGCAAAGACAACCGGATATAACACTTGCTAAAAAAGAGCTTGACTGGTCACCTGAAGTTCAGCTTGATGATGGTTTGATCAAGACAATTGATTATTTCAGGAATCATTTGCAGTAAAATAAATCTATTAAAACAACAATTGGTTGTTTGAAATTACAAAATTAATGATACTTTTGCGTTCTCATTTTCGGGGTGTAGCGCAGCCCGGTTAGCGCATCTGGTTTGGGACCAGAGGGTCGCAGGTTCGAATCCTGCCACCCCGACTTAGACAAAACGCAATTAACATATTATCAGTTAGTTGCGTTTTTTTATTGTTATATTTGTACAGCCATTGTAAAACCTGTAAGGATAAAAACCGGTTTGCTCCGGGACCACTTAAAAATCAAAAAGCGTTCCAGGCTTATATGCTGGTTCCCTTTTTTCATTTATAATACAACCTGACAGTTTTTTACTTAATATTTCTTTGTTAAAACTATCTTTGATATTCATTTCTTTAAGGTTGAGAAAAAGGGGAATTTAGCTTTAAGTACAAAAATCGATTCATTATGAGTAAGATAGTATATTTATTTGGAGCTGGAGCAAGTGCTGGTTCCCTACCAGTAGTTAATAATATGAATGAAAGAATTGGTAGCCTTGTTCACCGATTATCAGAGGAGGATCTCATACTTTCAGATGATCAGACGTTTACTGGCATTGAAGTAGGTTCATTTCAATCAAAAAGAGAACATCAACTTACTATTATTGAAGGGTTAAAAGAATTAGAATCTGCTTGTAACAAACATTACAGCATCGATACTTATGCAAAGAAACTCTGGATTCGTAATGATTTGAATGGCCTTAAGAAATTAAAAGCACTTCTTTCCCTTTTCTTTACTATTGAACAAATCAGAAATCCACCTGATCCCAGATATGATTTTTTTTTAGCATCATTACTTAAATCATTAAACGGTTTTCCAGATAATATTCGAATACTTTCCTGGAATTACGATTCACAATTTGAATATGCTTACTCCGAATTTTCTAATAATACAGATGTTGCAAATATTAAAAAAGAGCTCAATATTTATGAAAAGAATATGCCAATTACCAATTATAAAGAAAATGACTTTTGTATATTTAAATTAAATGGGTCGACTGATTTTTGTATAAAAGCCAATCCGGAACCGGTTCCTTTTTATTTCAGCTCTAAAACAGATAACAAATTTGATAAAAACACGGTTGCATATATTACTCGGGCATACGTATCTGGTTTATATTCATCAGCTATAGATTCTCTCTTTTCATTTGCATGGGAGGAACCAAATTCAGAATTTATTCAGGGGATTATTCATCATACTTTTAATGCGGAGGTGTTGGTAGTAATAGGATATTCATTCCCATATTTTAATAGAACAATAGATAGAATGATAATTCAAAGAATGAAGAATCTGGAAAAAGTATATATTCAATCTCCTGATGCACATGATATAATAGAAAGATTTCATTCTATTACCAATGATATTAACCCAAAAAATGTAATTCCAAAACTACATAAAGACTATTTCTACTTACCAAATGAATTATAGACCTTCAGGATTGTAAAGGTTGAAGAATAGAGTTACCAGTAAACTTCCATATGATTGAAATTAAAGGTAGACTGGAACTAAAGAATAAATATTTTACCAAAGAAAAACCCCCTGCCATTCTGGTTAAACGGTACAGGGGGAATGAAATTAAAATTAAAAATTGAGATAAGGAACCTCAATATCTTTATCAGCTTGCAGGGCCTGAACTTAAAACCGCAATCCCTGCAGGTAATACGGTGCAGTAACCTACTCTTTTATGTACCCTTACGGCCAGCATATCACTCTGAGCAAGTGAAATTTCATGCTCATTCTCATCCACAAGTGTAGCCTGATCCAAGAGTTTAACCCTTAAGGCGTTTTTGTCACCGTAAACGCAAGTCTTCTGAAGATTTGCAAATATTAAAAACGGCTCATCAGGATCACAGTCACCGGGATTATCCGGGTCACTGGCATAGCCCAAATCAGCCAGTGAAGGCAAAGCCTCAACAGTTACAACAGGATAGCCCCAAATTGTCGGAGGCGTTCCCTGTCCGGGAAATTGCACCAAATAACTGCCCTTTGTGTCACCCTCAGCAACCGCATCAGCTCTCCGGGCGCAAATGGCTGCCCAAACCTGACGGTGCATATAAAATTTACCTCCTGCCATTGCTCCGGAAGGAACTGAGTTAATAAGTGCCAGCAAGGATTCAGGACGCATAGTCAACGGCCCCACACCGGGAGCCAGTGACAAATTAACTACTCCTGCAGTGTTTAGAATTCCGGTCCAGGGTGTCCCGGTTCCTGCAAAGAACTGATCATCTTCAGCGGTCAGTATCGCTTCACCTATTCTTTGAGCCAAGTAAGCAATAAGATCCACGCCCGAATCTTCAGCCAGCTCCTCAGTCAATACCGCAATAGCAGCAACCTTTTTTAAAGTCTGAGTAACTTTCCCGACCTCAATATTTGAAAGTGGCTTGCTTTCTCCTTCATCCAGCCATTGAACTGTTATCCCTGCCGATTCAGTCGGAAGTACACGGCTCGACCCGGCCCCGTTAAATGGCATATATCTCATTTCTCTCCGGGCAACTCCGCCCTGTTCAACAAAGTGATTGATCTCATTTGCAAGTAATTCAGGCACAAGATAACCACCGCTTTCACCGTCTGCAATGTTCATGTAATCGGTGAACTGCTTTAACTCCAGTGCTATCGGGGTCGGATCTTTCTTCTGAAGGAAGGTTTTAACCCATTTTTTGGTTAACTCAACTTCCTGATTACTGTATTTCCTCTCAGAAATATAAGGCCTGTTACCCGGATCAGCCTGCACAAACAGAGCGTTTAACTGTTCCTGCACTTTATTATAGTCACCTTTTGACTTTACAAGTCCTTCATCTATTTTCATCAGAAGTACCAGAGAACCATCATCCAAACCATGATCCTTTTCTGGAATATTGATATGCTTAAAAACATAATCAACTTCCGTATTGTTTACTTTAAATTTCATTTGTTAAAATTTTAATGTTAATACTATTATTCTCTCCGCTTTATTCCGGCTTATTAACAAGAGTGGTCTCTCCCGGCTCTCCTTACTAAGTGGTGCTTATACGGCTGTCTGAAGTCATTTATTTGCGTCCTGGTGGCTTTACATCCGGCTTGCTTACAAGTGGACTGGACACCGGCCAGAAGTGCCTTAAATTGACCTCAAAACACTTTATTTTAATTCAATCTTAATATCATACTTTCGTCGTCTTCCATACCGTCCCAAACGGAAGGGAATGATAACTTATATTTTCGTCCCGGTCTGATCACTGCCTCAATCTCCTCCGGTTCCGGCTCCAGTATATTAACTCTTTTCGGTGCAACTGTCTCCGGTTCCTGTTTCGCAAAGGCAGGAATGATTCTTGTTTCTTTTTGCTCCGGTGCGGTGACAATACCAGGGGCTTTATTTATAACCTTTGCTTTCACTATCCTGATAACAGGACAATTCAATTTCAATGCTATTGATTTAATAATTTTAGCCTTGCTTTCACTGTCACCTGAAAAAATCATCAGAGGGGCCGTGAAGGGTAAATTAATATCAATACCCCTGGACTGAAGGAACTTAATCTCGGAAGCTTTCAAAACCTCATTTTTGGTATCGGTCAGAAGATCCTTAACAGTCTCAATTTTATCCTTTTTTCTCATATTTCGTTTACTTTGGATGACAATTAATATTGAATATCAGATACATACAAATTAATTGTACAACCATTGTGCAACTAAGCAACTTTTGCCGGTTTATTCAGCTCTAATTTGGGAGCCTCTTTTTCCTTAATCCGCTGTATAATAAGATCCAAATCGCTTTCAGTCATCTTTGAAATATCAATATCCGGGTTTGGAATAACGAAAGCAGCAACTTTCAGCCAGTACATTATCCGCTCCTTTGGTTCCAGTGTTTCAAAGTCCTTTTGAATCCGGGACATATTCCTGGCCACAAATGACCGCATGTTATCCCTGATCATTTCCGTTGTTTTACCCTTTGCACCTTTGGGCCTGCCTGATTTATTCCCTGATTCTCCTTTAACAAATTGTGCCATAATACTTTGTTATTTAATTGTTTATCAGTTTATTATCAATTTTTTTCTGTAAAATATTTTGACGGTTTGTGTGTGTTCTATTGTTTTTTAGTTGATACAAACATGAATCTGCAATAATTTTCTTGTTGCGTCTGGCCATTTTTGAATAATTGCCAATTCTCCATAATGCTCAATTACTATTTCATTAGCGGCAAATAGTTTAAAGTTCTTTTCAGCTAATAATAGTTTTATATAAGTTTCTTCATCCATTTTTTGGTCAAAATTTATTTTAAGCAAATTATTGATTAATTGTAATTTACAAGGTTTGTAATATCATATTGATTTAGTAATTCTGTTTCTTTATCTTCTTCCTCTTTATCTCTTATAATCCTCTCTATTTTTATTTTGGGTGCAAATCCTACGAAATAAGTAAGTTCATCAATCATTATTTTGCGGACGGCCTCCAGATTATTAGTTAATATCCCTGTCATAATACTATCGTGAATAGTTACTGCAATAGTTCCCGGCAATTCTTTATAAATTCGCTTCAGGATGACATCTAACATCAAATAACTTTCAATCCTTTGCAGCAGAATAGCAAACCTTTTAAAGTTTTGGAATTTGTCCCCTCTTTCAGATCCCCTGACTTTTGAGAATATCCGGTGAACGGTCGGAAACCTATCTTTAAATATCTGTCTGGCTTTCCTGTTTACTTCATCCCTTGGTGTACGGTTCCGGGCAAATAGGATTCTGAGTACCTGAATTTTTGTTTCACTCCTGGTAAGCTCCAGACCTTCATTGAAAAACTCCTGCATCAGATATTCATATAATTGACCTGAAATAACTAAAGAAATATATTTATTTACATCTTCTTTATTTACAGATACTTTCAGGGTTTGTAATAACAAGGCGAAGGCAGGGTTTTTTGTCAACCATGCGACCTTTGAAGGATAGGTTAAAATAATTGTACTTAAATATGGTTGACTGTTTTTAATATCAATATTTGCAAGGGGTTCACCGTTAATTCTTAAATACGGCCTTAATCCTTTGGCCATGTTTGTAATATTGGAATGAAAGCGGCCTGAAGTATCATCAATTTTGCTTAAGGGTATTTTGTTTATTATTCTCATTGCGGACGCAAGGATACTGTTATACTGATCTGTTTCACTTACATAATTTGAATCAATGAAGTTTTTATAAGATTCATCAATAGTTAGCTTATTCAGATATTTCACTTGCTCAGAATGTCCCCGGATTGACTTTGCGTCCTGTTTTCTCAATTCATTCCATACCTTTTGAATCCTTAATACAAGTTTTGGGTTATTTAGTGGAAATGATAAATATTTGCTCTTATACTCTGGTGCAAGGTCATATTGATAACAGATATTAGCGTTCGGAATAAATTGTCCAGACCTTTCGACAATACCTAATTTCATTAATCCTGTTAAATAGTGTTGCCCCTGGGGAACCAGTTTATTAATAGAGAACATTGATATAGGTGCAGGGCCTTCCTCTTTTCTTACATGACAGGCAATAATTGATATAACTTCCTTCAGGTTATCTTCAGAATATCCTTTTATTCTATCTCTTAACAAATCATTTATGACAGGTAGATTCTGATATACTTTTTCGGGCAATATTTGAAAGTAATTTTTCACCCTATTTTTTAACCAGTTTTATGAAGTCATCCAGATCCATAGCAACTATACAGCCCTTATTATTTTTCTTATGGATCACAATATTTGTATTATTGTTTTTCAGCATCCCTTCCAGTATTTCATGGTAACCTTTTACAAGTCTTTCCTGGGCCTTGCATTGCACATTAAATCCGGGTGTTCCTGTCAGGTCAATACCATTGTAATCATCCCAGGCAGACCCCATGAAACGGCTTGTATAACAACCTGGCCAGAGTTCAGCCCGAAGTATTGCGGCCATGTGCCTTTCAAACTGGTTCCCCTTCTGTTTAGCGTTCATCGGTTTAGGATTTTATCAATATCGCTTTTCCGATACCTGACGACATTGCCAATATGCCGCTTTTTTAAAATGCCTTTGCGGTCCCAGTCCCAGAGCGTCGGACGGGTGACATTTAGAAGTTTTGCAACTTCATCAATGGATAGAAATTCCTTTGGCTGGTTTGCCCGAAGCTCAGATAAGAGCCCTTCGATTTTTTTTAACCTGATGAGAATTTCCTGTTCCATTCCCCAAAATTAAACCCTGTTAAAAAAAAATTTGGGTACTTTTTGAATTTAGTTTTATTCAAAAAATACCCACGTTTAAAGTTGGGAGTTATAGACTATTTTAAGAGAATTTAAAACCTCTGCTTTCTAAAAGTCTCTTAACATTGTTTGACAAATATCTTTCCCAGTTCATTCCTTCATTTTTACTATTTGCATAAAATTTTCCCTCATCCTGAAGGACTTTATTGAATGATATTCCGTAATGTATCATAAACATACCGGTAACAGTGCTTTTTTGTTCAGGGCCTAAAGATGTTCTTTCAATACATTCAAATAGTAACCTGAACATATTTTCATTGCAACCTTTATGATTCTTTGTCTTAAAATCCTTCAAAGCCTCTTTCATTTCGCTTTTACAACTTTTAACTGATCGCATGAAAACTGGAAAAAATACATGACGTTTCCGTTTTATTGTTCCCCCAGTGGTGAATGGAAAATTTCCATGATCTGAAATTTCAATTTCTCCCTTATTGGTTTTTACGACAAACATTTCGATTTTGGTATCAGGTTCCAAAAGGGTAAATACAGGATTGAATGATATGTTGTTTTGAAAATATTCATTCTCAAGATATTTACAGATTTCTTTTTCCTTATTAAGAATATCGAAAATTTCTTTTATCTGCCCTATGGTCAAATTTTTATATTTACTGTTTAGTATTTCTCTAAATTCAATATCTTCTTTTTTCATTATACTGCTTTTAATTTAGTTCTTTCCTGCCAAAATTCCTTTAATTTCTCAGCGTGTTCTCTTGGTGTAACTTTAATATACTTCAAAAAAGCTGCCTCGGTCTGGTGGCCTGTTATTGCCATAATTGACAATGTAGGAAATCCCTGTTTATACAAATTAGTGGCAAAGGATCTCCGGGCCGTATGCGTGCTTACAAGTTCATGTATTTTGTGTGATGTGCTTCTTTTTACGCCTCCCTTAGTTATGGTTTTATGAAATACCTCATTCAGTTCTGATTTTTCAGCAACTATTTTCAGATATTCATTAAATTTCTGATTGGTAATAATTCGAGGCAGCTGACCATTGTACTTTTTTATTATCTTTTTAACTTCCGGGTGCAATGGAATAATAACCGCCCCGCCTGTCTTTTGCTGTTTCAGTTCCAAAAAACCGTCTGAAATATTCTTTGTAGTTACTTTATTCCAGTCTGAGAATCGTAAACCAGTCCAGCATCCAATTAAAAATAAATCTCTGACCTTATCAAGATAGTCCGGGAGTGTGCAGTCTGCTATTTTCTGCAATTGATCTTCATTAAGGTATATATTTTCGCTTTCCTCACTTATTGCAGTGAACCGGTGGCTTTTATATTGCTGATTTACATTTATGTTTTGCTCACTGGCTGCATTAAGAAATATTTTTAAGGTCTGTATTTTCTTTCCGACGGTGTTTTGTGCCAGCCCTGGTTCCTTTATTTCTTTACCCTTCTTATTTACGACTGTCTTTTCAGATTGCAGGTATTGAATAAAATCATAATAGAAATTCAAATTAATGTCTTCAAAGTCCAGTTTTTTATCCTTTGCAAATTCTTTCATATAGTAAAAAGTCCTTTCATATTCCCTGAGCTGTTTGTAACATACAGGCCGGCCGGTTTTGGGTGTCGGTCTGCTTGCTGCCTGATCTATAAAATTCTGAATGAAACTAAACAATGTTTCTGCACCTTTACCGGGATTATGAAATTCATCAATGACATTGTTCAGCCAGAGGGCGTCCGGTGTATCTGTTTTCGTGGTTAATTGATCAGTTACATAGTTCTTAAGATCCCGGAGTTTCTTTTCAAGGCTCTGTCTGTCTGGAATTGCTTTTTTCCTGATCAATCCCTTTGAGTTATCAAAATCGGAAGAATTAACCATTAATCCGGTTTTAACACAAAGGATATTATCCCGGCTCGTGGATAGCCTGCAATAAACAGGTACGATTTTGTCCTGCTCTTTTGTTCGGGTAATAAATTTAATGGTTGCCATAGTTAATTGATGTTTAAAATTATATCCGTTTTTGCCCTTTCGGGGTACTACAAAGATACAATTTGTACAACGGTTGTACAACCATTTCTTAATTTATTTTAATATGAGTTATCAACAGCTAATAACAGAATGATTCTTAAAATGTCATATAGTGAGGCTTTGCGAGTGCAAACAATGAACTGTTGTGTAAATGCGAAAACCGTAATATTTCGTCCTGCCACCCCGACAAAAGAAAGGCCCTGGCCCTCCGCCCCCCGGGGGGCGGAGACCAGGGCTTTTTCTTTTGAATCACCCCCAACCAGGATCAGCGTAGCTAATCCTGCAAATCCGCCCCCCTGGGGCGGAGACCAGGGCTTTTTCTTTTGAATCACCCCCAACCAGGATCAGCGCAGCTAATCCTGCAAATCAGCGCCTAACGGATGACAGGACTTTTTCTAATAGATCACCTCCATCAGGATCAGCGCCTAGCAGATGACAGGACTTCTTCTGATAAATCACCTCCATCAGGATCATAAAATAATTTAAGTTTCTACTATTGTGTATAAGGGATAGTTCCGGTTTCATCTACAACATAACCCCATTTCTCTATATATTCCTGTCCTGGTAAAAACTTATCGTTTGTTTGCGACAATTTTTGTTTAAGAGCCTTATCAAGTTTTGCTTCAATTTTTAAAAATCCGGGATTTCCTGCCAGATTATTCTGTTGGTAGGGGTCTGCTAAATTATCGAAGAGCAACCATGGTCCATCCAGTTTCCTCACATAAGTAAATTGTTTAGTCCGGATACCTCTGTATTCAACTCCCCCATCCTTTCTTTGCCATTGCCCAAATGGAGCTACTGATGCAATCAATGCGTAATTATCCTTCATTTTCTTTTTACCTTTTATATACTTTGAAAAATCATCCCCTTCAATAGAGCCTGGAATTTCTATATTACACAGTCCTAAAAGTGTTGGCAAGATATCAGGGCTGTTAATTGGTGCTTCAATCATTTTACTTTTTTGACCATGGATTTCAGGATATCGTAATAGGAAAGGTACCATTATCGATTCATCAAATGGCCGCTGTTTTTTTTCCATCCCTTGAGAAAAAAGCATGTCTCCATGATCAGATGTAAAAACAAAAATCGTATTGTTGGTTATGCCATTTTCATAAATAGTGTTCAATAACATAGCTAGGCAATCATCCAGTGCATTTATATGTGAATAATACCCTTTCAGATCATTTTCTGCTTTCTCTTTATCTATGGAAGGAACATTAGGCCTTAATAGTATATCCTTGTTCTTATATTTTTTTCTATACATTCCAGGTGCTGTCTGATAGGGATCGTGAGGCGGGCCCCAGGATAAAACTAATAAGAAAGGTTTTTCACCGTGCGCATGTTCTTTGATGTAATTCTGAGCATCAATAGTCTGATAATATGCATCATATCCGGGCCACTGGGATGGCAATGTATCTTCATTTGAAAAATATAAAGAGTTATTGTAATTATGTGTGCAATCGAGTACTTTCCAGTAATCAAACCCTTGTCTTCTATCCTGAGGAATGTAGCATGACCTGCATTGCCCGTCGAGGTGCCATTTTCCAATGTAAGCGGTGTTGTAGCCAGCGTTTTTATAAATCTTACCCATTGTATTTGCCTCCGGATTTAAACGGATATCATTCATGAAAACGCCATGAGTCAAAGGATACTGGCCGGTAAGTAGACAGGCCCTATATGGACAGCTAACAGGAGTATTGGAAACTGCTGTTTTGAACACTATTGACTGTGTAGTTAATTTATCAAGAGCAGGAGTAATTGCATTGGGGTCGCCTGCAAAACCTGTAGCCTGTGCCCTCCATTCATCAGCAAAGACAAAGACCACATTGGGCTTTGGTACAGCATTTTTAGAATCCTTGGTTGCACAGTATCCAGTGGTAATAAAGCTTAATGCTAAGGCTGAAAGGATAACTTGCTTAGCTTCTTTGTTTTTCATAATTTCAAGAATACTTTGATTTCAGGGAATTTACTTAAAATTGATTATCATTTGAATATTTTTATCCGGATAGAGTGTAAACCTTTTTTTATCCTGCCTCAACTACCATCTAGCCTGAATTGTTCATTGTCAGAAAAAAATTGCAAATACCACCTCCGGTTATGACTCAAAATCAAAGTTTCAGTTTGAAGTCGGAAGTTTCATGGAATGTAATTGACGGGAAATTTTCACGGGCCAGTTTCAGCATCCAGTCACTTTCAGCAAAAAATACCGGATTATTCTCCTTATCAAAAGCTATGGCTCCAGGTTTTCTCCTTATGAATGTCTCAAGTTCTTTTTTATCATCTGTTGTAATCCAGCATGCTTTAACAAAAGGAAGATTTGTGAAACTGCACTTAGCTCCATATTCATGCTCGAGTCTGAATCGGATAACCTCATACTGAAGTTCTCCCACTGTTCCTATAATCTTTCTGTTTCCGGGCTGCTGCAGAAACAACTGCGCAACTCCTTCATCTGTCATCTGCCATACGCCCTTGTCAAGCTGCTTTGTTTTCATTGGATCGAGATTTACAACCTCTTTAAGTATCTCGGGAGAGAAACTGGGAACCCCATGAAAATGAAGAACTTCTCCTTCGGTAAGTGTATCTCCGATTTTGAAATTGCCATTATCGTAAAGACCAACCACATCACCAGGGAAAGCCTCCTCAACAATACTCTTGCTGTTTGCCATGAAACTTGCCGGCGAAGAAAATCTAAGGTTCTTTTTTACCCTCGTATGAAAATAAAACTTATTCCTTTCAAATCTCCCGGAGCAAATACGCAAAAATGCGATTCTGTCACGGTGGTTAGGATCGAGGTTAGCATGAATCTTGAATACGAATCCTGTAAGCTGCTTTTCAAATGGCACGATCTCTCTTGCTGAAGACTGAACCGGCCCCGGACAAGGTGCTATTTCGAGGAATGTCTCGAGGAGTTCAATAACACCGAAATTATTAAGTGCACTTCCAAAAAACAAAGGGGCCAGGTATCCTTCTCGGTAAAGTGACATATTAAATGTTTCAAACATATCCTCAATAAAATCAATCTCTTCCCAAAGCTTGGAGATATTATCTTCTCCTACCAATTCCTTAAGTTTTGGATCCTGGATATCACGTGTACAAATGAGGCTTTCAGGAACCCCGGTTTTTTCCGGTGCAAAAAGCTGAATCTCTTTTTTAAATATATTATACACTCCTCTGAACTGTTTTCCGCTTCCTATAGGCCAGGTATATGGACAAACAGCTATATGAAGCTCTTTTTCCAGATCATCAAGCAGATCATAAGGATTCATCCCGTCCCTGTCCATTTTGTTGATGAAAACCATAACCGGAGTATGCCTCATTCGGCAAACGTCCATAAGCTTGCGGGTCTGTTCCTCAACTCCCTTAACAGAGTCAACTACAAGAATGACACTATCGACAGCAGATAGCGTACGGTAGGTATCTTCTGCAAAATCCCTATGACCAGGGGTATCAAGGATATTGATTCTGATATTATTATATTCAAATGCCATGACTGAAGTGGAAACAGATATTCCTCTCTGTTTTTCAATCTCCATAAAGTCAGATGTGGTGGTCTTCCTGATCTTATTGCTCCTGACTGCCCCGGCAGTCTGTATAGCACCACCGAATAGGAGAAGTTTTTCGGTCAGTGTAGTTTTCCCTGCATCAGGATGGCTGATTATGGCAAAAGTTCTCCTCCTGCTTATTTCATTTCTTAAATCCACATTTTTTTTTGAATGTGCAAAATTAATAAAAGCCCCGACAATTCAAGCTTATAGTACAATAGAAAATTTCATTTACATAATGTTTATCAGTTTTGAAATTTATGGTATCCATTTTGTATTATATTTGTAAACAGAGTAATTTTATTATGCATTAATTAAACCAAACCAGAATCTAATTAAACTTTAAACGTTATGATGAATAAAAAGATCCTGTTCGTGATTTGTCTGTCACTTTTAATCGCAGGGACAGTATCAGCACAAACCTACAAATACATAGGTGCTGATAAGTGTAAGGTTTGTCACAATAAACCGACTAAGGGTGAACAGTACAACAAATGGGCAAAAGACAAACATTCACAGGCCCTTAAATCGCTTGCAAGTCAGAAATCTATCGATTATGCAAAAAAGAATGGAATTGCTGACGCAACAAAAGATCCCAAGTGCCTTAAGTGCCACTCTACCTATGATGCCGTGGCAGCTAACCTCCGCGGAGGTATTCTTGTTACTGAAGGAGTTTCCTGTGAATCGTGCCATGGCCCCGGAAGTGGATATAAATCACCAACAATCATGAAAAACAAGGCGCTGGCTCTTAAAAACGGGCTTATACTTCCCGATGAGAAAGTATGTAAATCATGCCACAACCCTGAGAATCCCTTCCACAAGGAATTCAAATTTGCTGAGTATTCGGCCAAGATCGCTCACCCCGATCCTTCAAAGGCTAAATAATAAG
Organism: Bacteroidales bacterium; assembly: GCA_035531395.1. Classification (GTDB taxonomy): domain Bacteria; phylum Bacteroidota; class Bacteroidia; order Bacteroidales; family VadinHA17; genus LD21. The sequence continues at coordinate 74,582 of DATKTA010000025.1, read as the reverse complement.
AACATAACAGCATGAGTCTGATAAATCCTTTGCCCTCTATTGAGCGGCAAAGGATTTGTCATTATTAATGAACCAATCCCATAAACACTATCTAAATGAAAAAAATACTTCCCATACTTGTCATCACTTTTACTTTAGCTTCATGCAAAGGTCCCGGGTCTGGCCCTCTGGTTAAAGAATCATTTGAAAATAAGGAAACAAACAGTCCAATGATGGGACAGCAGCATCAGTCTCAGTCTGTCGCAGTAAGAGCAGACATTAAGATAGTACCATGTGACGATTGCATAACAATCGGCAGGCTGATGGCAGATAAGAAATCATTCTCAGGCAAGACAATTACTGTAAAAGGGGTAGTCACCAAAATTAATGAGGAGATAATGGGTAAAAACTGGATTCATATACAGGATGGGACTGAGGCAGAAGGTGTCTTCGACCTTACTGTCACCACAATGCTTAATGTATCAGTAGGTGATACTGTTACTTTTGAAGGTAAGGTAACCCTTGATAAGGATTTTGGTTATGGCTATTTTTATAGCGTCCTCATGGAAGAAGGTCGGATTGTGACCAATTAGCGTATTCCATTTTAACCCAGGAAAGCAGTATTACATCAGAAAAAAGTCGCATCCTCTACAAATCCATATTCCGAATTAATACCATAGGAAGCAAGCTAAGGCTTCGGGTATGAATAATTTTTTATCTTTATTAACCTTAAATGAAACAAAGATGAAGATAGAAAGGTTTATTATCCGGTTGGTATATGTAATACTTATACTGGCACAAGCCTGCAAGTCAGGAGCTGATATCAAACCAGGAAAGTTAACCTGCGAAAATCTTACGGATCCTCCGATGGTGGATATTTTAACTCCTAGGTTATCATGGATAAATGAAGCCACCAGCGATTCACGAGGTATTTACCAGACAGCATATGAGATAAGGGTTTCAATTAACAAAAAAGATCTGATTGCAGGCAAGGCAGAATTGTGGAACAGTGGAAAAATAAATTCCGACGCCTCAATCAATATAAAATATAATGGAAAAGCTCTTAAATCCCGACAGGATTGCTGGTGGCAGGTAAGAGTATGGGATAACAGGGGGAAAAGATCTGGATGGAGCAATCCTGGCTACTGGGGAATGGGCATTTTGAATAAAGAGGAATGGAAAGCATCATGGATAGGTGCCCCATGGCAGGGGGAGGATCCGTTGCCCAAATCACCATATCCAAAAGGAATAAATCAATCCGTTACCCCATTCACATCTCCTGCGGAGAAACTGCCCCCGAATGCACCAATGCTAAGGAAAGGATTCAATATAGGCAAGAAGATAAAATCAGCAAAGGCATTTGTCAGCGGACTCGGATATTTTGAATTACACCTCAACGGGGAAAAGGTTGGAGATGATGTTCTGGTCCCGAATCTCACTTTATACAGTAAGCGAGACGATATTGGACCAATAGGAGCCATGACCGGTAATAACTTCAGGGAATACCGTGTTATGTACCTGGCATATGATATAACAAAGTTGTTGAACCAAGGAGAAAACGTGGTTGGGGTCATGCTTGGTAACGGATTTTATAATCCGGCTTCATTCTGGACTCAGGGATACGGCACTCCCAGGTTTCTCGGACAGATAAACATATTGTATGATGATGGAAGTGAAGATGTCATAGTAAGTGACAAAACCTGGAAAGCATCTAAAAGTCCGATATTAATGGACCTTGTATACGATGGGGAACATTATGATGCGCAGCTTGAACAAAATGGTTGGGACTCTCCGGGTTTTGATGACAGCAGATGGGAGGAAACTGTATTGAGGAAGCCTCCTGATGGAATTCTGAAAGCTCATATGTCGCCCACGGATAAAGTAATGGAAGTGTTAGCTCCTCAGAAAATTGAGAAACTTGGAGATGGCCATTTTAAGGTTGATTTTGGACAGGAAATATCTGGATGGCTGAGAATCAAGAATGTCATTGGCGAGAAAGGTAATAGAATAGATTTCAAGTATATATGTGAATCACCTTCAGGCGAAAACTCCTATACAATGAAAGGCGGCGAACCAGAGTCATATGCAGCCCGATTTACCTGGTTCGTTTTCAGAGAGGTTGAAATATTAAACTGGCCCGGAGAACTCAAGACTGAGCAGATTCAGGCTGAAGCTGTGTATACTGATGTTGAAACTATAGGAAAATTTGAATGCTCAAACGATCTTTTCAACAAAATAAATAAGATCTGGTGGCGAAGCCAGACTGATAATATGCATGGTGGAATAGCAAGTGACTGCCCTCATAGGGAAAGGTCACCCTATACCGGGGATGGACAGGTTGCCTGTGTTACCGTAATGCACAATTTTGACACCAGAGCTTTCTACACCAAATGGATACAGGATATTTTTGGAGCACAAAATCCGGAAAACGGTTATGTCCCAAACGGTGCCCCATGGCAACCCGGTTGCGGAGGAGGAGTTGGATGGGGTGCGGCAATGAATATAATGCCATGGGAATATTATCTCCACTACGGCGACAGAGACCTTCTTGAAGCTAACTATGAAGGGATGAAAGGCTATATCAGATATATGCTTACATGGACGGATGAAGATGGCATAATGTATTCTCAGGCTCCTGAAAAATCAAATCCCAACAGATGGATAAATCTGGGTGAGTGGGTAGCTCCTGTTAAATTGCCACCCGATGAGATGGTCCATACATTCTTTCTCTGGCGCTGTGCAGATCTTACAGCTAAGGCCGCCAAAGCTCTCGGCAATAATGAAGATGAAAAATACTTCAGTGCACTTGCAGATAAAACAAGCCAGGCATTTCAAATGAGATTCTATAATGAAACAAAAGGCAGTTATGGTCCTTACGGAGGAAATATTCTTGCACTTAAAATGGGGCTTCCGGATGATCAGCGAAAGAGGGTAAAAGAGGCGCTTAAAAATGATATCCTGCTTAATGATTATCATCTTGACACAGGAATATTCGGGACTCAGTTCTTCTTTGAGGTGCTTGCTGAGAATGGGCTGCAGGAATTTGCCTTCAGAGCTATGAACCAGAAGAGTGAACCGGGTTACGGCTGGTGGATTGAACAGGGCGCAACAACAACCTGGGAAAAATGGGATGGCGGAGGCTCAAGGAATCATCCGATGTTTGGAGGGGGGCTAACCTGGTTTTACCGAAAACTTTCAGGAATGAACGCCGATCCTGATGAACCTGGTTACAAACACATCATCTTCAGACCTCAGCCTGTTGAAGATATCTCCTGGTCATCATATTCCACGCTTACTCCCTACGGTAGCGCAGGAATAAAATGGGAAAAGAATAAGGATTCATTTTCCATCGATATTGTTGTCCCTGTAGGAAGTACGGCTTCTGTATATATCCCTGCTGAGTCTGCGAGTAGTGTAACTGAAAACGGAAAAGACATAAAAGACTCAGAATCAATTAAATTCATCGGCAAGGAAGAAGGTTATGTAATATTTTCTGTCAGCTCGGGAAAATATAGCTTCAGGTCAGTATCCCGGAGTGAAAAAATCATTCAAAACATGTTCAGATACTTAGATGCAGGAAACCTGAAACTCCTTACAGAAGTTGATGACTCAATCAGAAAAGCGGGAACAACTAACAACCATCTAATTAGAATTGCAGATTCATTAAAGGATATCGCCCAAAGAATTTACATTGATTTTCCATTAAACAGGGAACAGGCGGAAGCACAGGTTGAAAGAAGAACCGGCAATCACACTGATAAAGATCTGATAAAATGGGAAGAAAAAGGATGGCTTGAATCGAGGATAATTGACGGAGAAAAGAGATATTTCAACAGGGCAGTCAGCAATATGGTACTGCTTAGATTATTCCATGAAGATAAGGCAGGATGGTTGAAGGGTAACGAACTGGATCCAGTAAACAGGTTCAGGCTTAAACACACAGAAAATATCTTGATATCTATCGGCCATAATTCAGAACCTGCTACTCCTGTAAACATTAAAGTAACTTACATTCTTACAGTTGATGCTGATGCAGTTCCTGATGGTAAAACAATAAGGTGTTGGCTGCCATGGCCAAAGAATAACCATCCAAGGCAGCAGAAAATTCAATTGCTCAATTCATCACCTGAGGATTATATTTTTTCCTCTGATTCTGCTGTACACAGTACCATTTATTTGGAACAAACAGCAAAAAAAGGAACCCCCTCAGTTTTTACAGTGTCGTTCAGATACCAATCAAAAGCTCAGTATTTTAATCCGGAAGAGATAAAAACTGAACCGTATGATCTGAGCTCAGTCTTTTACAAAAAATATACTTCGGAACAGCTGCCCCAAATACATTTTTCAGATGAGATGAAAAGGATTGCTGATAGTATCTGCGCTGGCGAGGAGAACCCAAAAAGGATTGTACATAAAATATATTTATGGTTCAAAGATAATATACCATGGACAGGAGCACTTGAATATTCATTAATGCCGGATATTCCTGGTTATGTGATTAAAAATAAGCGTGGTGACTGCGGGATGCAGACACTTTTGTATATGTCGATGCTTCGATATAAAGGGATTCCTGTAAGATGGCAAAGCGGCTGGATGGTACCTGAAGTCGGCAAAAATCTTCACGATTGGTGTGAAGTCTACTATGAGGGTACCGGCTGGGTACCTTCAGATATATCATATGACCTCCAGATAACTGATAACATGAATCTTAGAAACTACTTTATTACGGGAATTGATGCCTACAGACTGATTATCAACGATGGAATATCAGGCCCGCTTCACCCAGCAAAGGAATATCCAAGGAGTGAACCTTATGATTTTCAGAGAGGAGAAGTAGAGTGGACCGGAGGAAATCTCTATTTCGACAAATGGGACTATAATATGAAGATCGAATACCAAAAATGAAAATTTAAAAAGAGATTTTAATGAAATCTATCAGTACTGTTATTTTTTTCACAATACTTTTATCAGCGTGTTCGACATCAAATGAAAATAATGAGCTGAGGAACAAAATTATCAATGATCCTTACATCCCTTTTGTAAAGGAAAAAGCTCTTGAGGTTGTTAAAACCGGGTTTAATGCAGGGGAAGGTTATGGGGAGGTATGGATAAGGGACTATAATACATTTATCGAGCTATCAGGAAAAGTATATGACAAACAGACACTTAAAGAGAACCTTATGGTCTTCTTCAAGATGCAGGGAGAGGATGGAAATATTATAGACGGTTTCATTCCAAGGGAGAAGGCAGTTCAGACCGAAGGTGGTTACGATTACATATTTTCCGTTCTCGAACCTAGATATGCCGGGCACAAAAACACCGTTGAGACTGACCAGGAATCTTCACTGATCCAGGCTGTTCACAAATACATTGAAACTACCGGAGACAAAGATTTCCTCAATGAGAATGTTGCAGGAATTACCATAACCGGAAGAATGGAAAGGGCATTACTTTTTCTCATGAATAACAGGTTCAGCGAAGAATACGGCCTGATATGGGGTGCAACAACTGCAGATTGGGGTGATGTTCAACCGGAACATGAGTGGGGGGTCTTCCTTACTGATGATACTCATTATGCTATTGATATTTATGATAATGCGATGTTCATAATTGCAATTGCAAATTTCATCGAAATGGCTCCACAAATGGAACTGAGATGGAAACCCATAATGGATAATCTAATTGACAATTCAAGGAAATATTTATGGGACAGTAATACGAATAAGTTCATACCTCATCTATATCTGAACGGTTCACCCTTCCCTGAGGGATTCAACGAGAACCAGATATTTTACCATGGGGGTACTGCAGTTGCCATTGAAGCAGGCCTGCTATCAACCGATGAGATCAGGATCTCGCTCCGGAAGATGGTTGAAAATGTAAAAGCATCTGGTGCAGGATCTATTGGCTTAACAATGTATCCTCCATATCCGGAGGGTTACTTCAGGAATAAAGGAATGTATCCATATGGTTATCAGAATGGAGGAGACTGGACCTGGTTCGGGGGAAGGATGATTCAACAACTGATAAGATACGGTATGCTTTCAGAAGCTTATGAAAATCTTACTCCGATGATAAAAAGAGTAAAAGACAACAACGGTTTCTTCGAGTGGTATACTGTCGATAATAAACCTGAAGGTTCAGGTACATTCCGGGGTGAGGCAGGAGTCCTGTATAAGGCTGTTATGATGCTTGAAAAGGCATCAGGTATTGAATCAGAGAAATAGTCGACTGCCTGCCTGGTAAAAAACAAACGAGAGTAACCATGCCATAACTGTTGTATAAACTACAACAAAAGCTGCCCACTTCCAGCTTCCCGATTCCCTGCTGATTGCAGAAACTACGCCTATGCATGGAAAATAGGTCAGAATAAACAGCATAAAAGAGAATGCCATAACCGGATTGAACAATGGTTTACCAGATGAATTCTTCTGGTTCTGAATTTTCTCAACCAGCGATGAAGGAGCTGAGTTATCTTCAGCCTGAAATAAGACCCCTAAGCTACTGACAACTACCTCTTTTGCTGCAATACCTGAAATTATGGCCACACTAAGACGCCAGTCAAATCCGAGTGGCTGCATTACAGGCTGAATAGACCTTCCTATAATACCTAAAAACGAGTTGCTCTGTCGTTCTGTTCTTTCCTCAAGATTAAGCTGGAGTAAGGCATAATCCTTCTCTTCTTCACTTTTACTGCTTCTTTCAATTTCAGCTGATGCAGCATTATAGTCCTTTGAAAGAACCGGGTACCTTGGAAAAGTACTTAATACCCAAACGATTATCGATGCAAAAAGTATTACCCCGCCGATCTTTCTCAAATATAAACCTGTTCTGAAAAGCACATGCTTAATAACACTTCTCAATGTTGGTCGCCTGTATGGAGGAAGCTCCATAACAAATGGAATATCAACAGCTTTAAAGAAAACCTTTCGAAGAAAAAGTGCCGAAAGGATTGCAAAAATTGCACCAAGAACATAAAGCAGGAAAAGGACTGTGCCCTGGTTTGAGGCAAAAAATGCACTGATAAAGAGTATATAAACCGGAAGCCGTGCACTGCATGACATAAACGGTGTTATAAGCATTGTAATCATACGGTCACGGCGACTCTCAATTATACGAGTAGCCATTATGGCCGGGACATTGCAACCGAAACCCATAAAGAGCGGAATAAATGACTTCCCGTGCAAACCTATTTTATGCATCACCTTATCCATTATAAAAACAGCTCTTGCCATATAACCGGTATCTTCCATAAAAGCAATAAAAAGAAAGAGTATTAAAATGTTGGGGAGAAACACCAGCACCCCTCCTACTCCTCCTATAATGCCATTAACCAGAAAATCGCGGAATAATCCTTCAGCCATTAATGATGAGGTAAAATCCGATAGATACACCAGACCCTGTTCAAGCCATTGTTTTGGGTAGCCGCCCAGCCTGAAAGTGGTATAAAATGTTATCCAAAGAAAAATCAGAAATACCGGGAATCCAAGATATTTATTAGTCAGGTATCGGTCGATGATACTGGTCCTGCTCTGCTTTTCAACCTTATTCGGTTTAAAAGTTTCTTTTAATGCACCAGAAATAAAACCGTACCTGAGATCTGTAATAATCGTTTCAAGTGGATCAGTATAAAGTTTTTCAAGCCTTGAATACTCTTTCCTGGCTACTTCAATAATTTCTTTTGAGTTTATACACCTCTTTATATTTTCTGAATACTCCTTGTCATTATCAAGAAGTTCAAGAGCCAGGTATCTTGCTGAAATAATATTTGTAAAGCTTCTGTTCTCTTCAACTTTTATCCTTGATTGGATTTCTTTTATTGTATTCTCAATTTCTATTCCGTAATTAATATGTATATGCCTTACAAAAGGGTTTTTGTCTTCATAAACTTCGATAACAGTGTCGAACAGCTGCTTAAGGCCCCTTCCTCTGGAACTGACTGTTGGTATCACAGGAACTCCAAGGAGACTCCCGAGAGATTCATAATCGAGAGCATCACCTCTTTTCCCCAGCTCATCAAACATATTCAGGGCAATTACCATCTGAACACCCATGTCGATAAGTTGTGTTGTAAGAAAGAGATTTCGTTCCAGATTGGAGGAATCAACAATATTTACAACAACATCCGGGTTTTTATCGAATATATAGTTGCGTACATAAATCTCTTCTGGTGAATAACTTTTTAAAGAATATGTACCCGGAAGGTCAACAATTGAAAATGTATATCCCGACTGTCGGTACTTTGCCTCCTTAGAGTCAATGGTTACACCGGCATAATTACCAACTTTCTCACGTGAACCTGAAGCATAATTGAAAAGCGTTGTCTTACCTGAGTTTGGATTCCCGACAAGAGCTATCTGAATATGCTTTGTTTTTTCGATCCATGAACCATTCTCACCTTCTCTCAGAATTACTCCTGCATGATTTTGTTCATGCAATACTCCTTTCCTGTCGACCTCAATAAGTTTCGCCTCACTGTTTCTCAGCGAGATATGATAGCCCATTATCTTATATTCGATAGGATCGCCAAGCGGAGCTTTTCTTATAACAGTAACTTTCTTGCCGACAACGAACCCCATTTCTGAAAGTCTCTGCCTGAACTGGCCTCTTCCCTTGATCTTCAGAATTATCCCCTCTTCTCCCTCTAAAAGATCGTATAATGTAGTCATCAGAAATGTAAATTCAACATATTAACGAAAAGCTGAAGCAATTGTTCAATTTGTATAATTAAGAAACATGCTGCAGGCGACAGGCACCGGGCATCAGACTTTAGGAGCCTGGAAAGACTATATTAACCTTTAACCGGTAGCCAGTGGCCGGCAACTTGTTGCCGTTTATAGTTTAACCTTAACGACTACTTTTTTCACCTGAGCATTCTCACCTACCTTTACACTCGGACGGTGCAGGTCAGAGGGAAAGAAAAGAAAAAACTTATCGGGTGTTGCTATATAGTGAGAACTTTCAGTAACTGTCATGAATTCAAGGTCTTTTGTCTCATCATAAGGAGTAAGAACATCTCCCTTTTTCGTTACAGGAGCCACGCTCATTTGTTCTGATCCGCTAATAACATACTGAATATCAACATATTTCTTATGAGCTTCAAATTTAGCATCCTCCTCGTTCTTCGTCATATACCCGCTGACAAGAGCAAAGAGGTTATCCCCGTCAATATCATGTCTTTTTACTTCAAGAGCATTCAGATCAGTGGTCATAAGGTATTCAAAAGCTTTATCCCATCTTTCTTTGTTGTTAAAATAAGCAATTGCAAATTCTCTTTTGTTTACTGAGGCATCCGGTTTTACACTCCACCCGTTAAGATACTTCCCCGATTCGAACCACGTATTTACCTTATCTTCACTCCATGAAGAAGGATCAGATGAATTATTACAACTTTGCATACCCAGGAATGATAACATGATAATTATAAATACACTTGCCTTTTTCATAACTGATAATTTTTTATTGTTCATATACTTGAGTACAAATATGGCAAAGTTTTTTTTATATGGTTGGCAAAATAGATTAAACAATTTCAAAGTAGTCTGAATTTTCTTTACTGCCTGCTTAAGTAAAATAAAACTGTTTATTTCCAAAACCATATAATTATGACAAACGGTAAAAGTTTACTTATACTTTTAGATAGTAGTTAGTTAAGCCAAAAGGTATTGAATTCCGGTTGCGGTATAATTTAACCTGTTGCCTTCCTAAAATAAAATACTGATCTCTTGACATTCATAACTTTCCTTTTTAACTTTACTTGTAATAAAGATCTTAAAAACCATTGAATTATGAAAACCTCAAAGCTGATCATTACTATTTCATGCTTGCTGCTTTTTTTGACAGTTAACTTCAGTTATTCCCAGGATTGGCCGCAATTCAGGGGTATCAATCGAGACAGCAAGGTTGAAGGATTTAAAGCACCTTCTGCATGGCCTGCCGATTTGAAGCAGGAATGGAAGATTGAAGTTGGTACAGGGGATGCATCTCCCGTACTTTCAGGCAGCAAAATCTACATCCACACAAGGAAAGGTGACCAGGAGGTAGTATCATGCCTTGATTCAAAGTCTGGAAAAGAAATTTGGAAAGACCAGTATGCATGCATTGCCGTTACAGGTGCAGCAGCATCACATCCGGGACCCAGAAGCACTCCTGTAGTAACAGGCGGTAAACTTGTTACACTTGGTGTTTCAGCCATACTTTCCTGCTATGATGCCAGTACAGGTAAATTATTATGGAGAAAAGATAACCCTACCGGAGCTGTACCTCAGTTCTTTACAGGTTTATCACCTCTTGTTGTTGATAATCTGTGCATTGTCCATCTGGGGACAAAAGATAAAGGCGAAATATTGGCTCTGGACATTACATCGGGAAAGGAAAAATGGAAATGGAATGGTGAAGGACCTGCATATGCTTCACCATCAGTCATGAAAATTGATAGCAGGAAACACATAATATGCATAACAGAAAAAAACATTCTTGCGCTTGACGTGGCTGATGGCAAACTGGTATGGCAGATAGCTACTCCTCCTCAGCAGAGGTTTTATAATGCTGCAAGTCCTGTTATTGATGGAAATATAATTTACTACACAGGTCAGGGCAGTGGTACAGTGTGTGTTAAAGTTGAAAAATCAGGAGGTGGTTTCTCTACAACTGAACTTTGGAAGAATTCTGAACTCGGAACAAAATGGAATACGCCTGTCCTGAAAAACGGATTTTTATTCGGATTTTCTGACCAGAAGAGGATATTTTGCATGAATGCGTCCACTGGTCAGACATCGTTTGTAGATAATGTAGTTAACAGTGACTTTTCTACGGTTTCAGATTGTGGTTCAGTACTTATTGGTCTGGCAAGCACCGGGAATTTAATAGTATTCAGTCCTGAATCCTCAAAATATTCCGAAGTTGCAAAATACAAAGTTGCAGAAACTCCTGTATATGCTTTTCCTGTAATTGCCAGAGAATATATATATGTTAAAGACGCAGAATCCCTCATACAATTTAGCATTAAATAGTTGAAACCACGAGTTACACGGAGTTACACAGAGTTGCACAGAGATGAAAAGCAGAGTTACTCCATGACAAAAAATTAAAGCTAGTTTACCCAAAAAGAAATTTCTCCGGATTTTTCTCTCCCATTAATCCTTTCTGATAATGGTTCAAATGAGTTGTCCGGAGAAAATTATCTAGATACTGGTTATATGATTCGGACCAGATAAGGTTGATAATAAAATCCGTTCCAAAAAGGATATTTCTTTCATTTCCTGGATTTATTATTCTGCTAACAGTAACATAGTCATCAACATTCGACGTAATACATGAGCAATCAGTATAAATATTCCTGTTTCCCTCAATTGCTGAAAGAATTGCCTGCTGCCAGTCACTTTTACCATCTTTCTGATTGCCAAGATGGGCAAAATTCAGCTTAAGATTTTTGAATTGAACCTGAGAAAGGACTTTTTCCCATTTATTTGCAGGATCTGTAAGGGCATCTGAATCGGGAGAGGTAATAAATCCTCCGTCGCTGCAATGGACTGTAAGGGGGATCTTCTTTCTTATGCATTCACTGTACAGAAACCGTACCTTTTCAAGTTCCCTGGCATTATGTGAAGGCCAGGGATCAAATCCAAGAGGAGGATATAGTTTTATGCCAGCAAAAAGATATGAATAGAAATCATTGTCTTGCTTTTCTTTTCTCCTGAAAATCATATCTTCCAGGTCGACCTTTGCAGTACCCATCTTACTATAAAGTTTAGCCTGCCGTTCACCGGGTAATATGTCATATTCATATCCCCTGAAATATTTATCAAAAAGTTCTGCTATCTCCTCCAATGAGTAATTCACAGTATTAATTCCCAAAAAAGGATATATCTCAAAAAACTTCTCTTCTTTACTTTGGTTTGAGGGAATAAGCTTGAACTTTTCAGGTTTGTCCGGATGCAGTATTAGGTCGTAGTTATAGTAGAAATAGCTGGCATTCAAAATATCAATAACCTGATTTACAACAGGTTTTGCCGGAGGAAAATTATAAAACCAGTCAGGTTTTTCCATACCTTTATAACCAAAATCAATAATCAGGGGGCATATTACCAGTTTGCTGATATCATTTAAAAGAGACTTCACTTTTCCTGTTTCTTTATTCAGCAGATAATATTCTACCAGAAGAAAATGGTATTCTATGGCCCCTTCCATCATTGAAAGAAGATTTAGTATCCTGTCAGAATCATCTTTAATAAACTTTTTTATTTCTTTAGCTACCCTGCCTGAAAATAATTTCATAAACCAGAAAGGCATAAGACGGACCGGAAAAGGAAGTTTGTCAATTATCTTGCTGACCGCATTACTGTTGATAAGATCATCGCGTAGCAAAAATGCTCTCAGATTAGGGTGGCTAAGATCAAAAAGATGATAATGAACATCATATAATCTGAGTCCCTGAGATTTCATGGCAATCATTTTTATAACAGACGAAATGTAGATACATTCCAAATCTACTAAAAACATCAAAAATAAATACAAAAAATTTTCAGATTTCGCAAATCTCAAGATGTACAGAAGACTTGTGTGGGTTCAGGTTGCAGGTTGCAGTACTTTATTGAATACCGAATATTGATTACCGATTACCTAACCTTCCTGCTGAGCAAAATGTTCCTCAATACATTGGGCGTAATATTCTCACGTATCTCTCCGGAAATCACTACAGTTATATTACCTGTTTCTTCAGAAACGACGACAACGACAGCATCAGTATGTTCTGACATCCCAACAGCTGCTCTGTGTCGCATACCAAAATGTGGTGGTATTGCAACCTGATCAGTTATTGGCAAAGGACATCTTGCTGCCAGAATCAATCCTCCTTCAATCAGAACAGCTCCATCATGCAGTGGTGAATTCTTAAAAAAGATTGTCTCAAGTAATTCTGCACTGATTTTTGCTTTAAGTATTTCGCCTCCCTCTGTGAACAAATCGAGACTGCTCCTGCCACCGATAACAATCAAGGCTCCTGTTTTTTTTGATGCCATTGATTCACAGGCACGAACAATTTCCTCGGCCAGACCTGGTGTCTCCTGCCCTTCTGATTCTGATGTAAAGAACCGGCTAAAAGGAAACCTGCTTCTTGTCATATACCTGTTACCAAGTACCAGCAGAAATCTCCTTACCTCCTGCTGAAAAACAATAATGAGAGCAATTGCTCCAACACCTATAACCTGTCCAAGGAGCCCGCTGATCAGTTCCATATGCAAAGTCTTCACCAGGAGCCATGAGAGGTAGATTAGAAAGATCCCAAGGAAAATACTGAATGCTGCAGTACCCCGTATAAGCCTGTATAGCTGAAACAGAATAAATGCAACCAGCACTATATCAATAATATCCAGAATTTTTATCTGAAATGGCATTTCATTTTAAAATTGAGTTTAAAAATAATACTTTAATTTTACCCGCCATTCTTTCTGAGGCTGCAAAATAGTTTAACTGTCTGAACTGCTTCCTTTACATCATGTACTCGTAAAATATCTGCGCCATTTAAAAGAGCAATTGTATTAAGCGATATTGTTCCTGCAAGAGCTTCCTCAGCATGTATATCCAATGTTTTCCATATCATAGATTTTCTTGATAAACCAACCATTACTGGCAATCCTGCAATTGAAAAATCACCAAGTCTGTTTAACATTTCAAAATTATGAGCAATTGTTTTACCAAATCCAAATCCAGGATCAATTATAATATCCTTAACTCCTGCAGACCTTAACCTGAATATTCTCTTGCCAAACCATTTAAGGATATCGGCTATTATATCATTATAAATAGGATTAACCTGCATTGTACGGGGATTACCCTGCATGTGCATTATTATATAAGGAACCTTCAGTTTTTGTACTGCTTCAAACATTTCATTATCTGCTTCTCCTCCTGATATATCATTTATTATGTGAGCCCCCGATTCCTCGACTGCCTCCCACGCAATTGCCGCCCTGAAAGTATCGACAGATATTATTGTACCCGGGATTTCCCTGGAGATAAGACTGACTGCACCCAGAACCCTTTTTCTCTCTTCTTCAAAAGAAATATCCTGGGCTCCCGGACGAGAAGAATGCCCGCCAATATCGAGTATGTCAGCACCATTTTCAAGCATTCCTGCAGCAGCCCCAAGAATTTCTTTTTCGCTATTGTAACGGCTCCCCTTATAGAAAGAATCAGGAGTTACATTAATTATACCCATTACTTTCGGAACCTCAAAATCGATGAGTTTTCCCCCTGCGTTAATATAGCGTGGCTTATCCAATTACTGTTTGTTTTAACAGCCGAATTTAGTGATTTTAAATTTAAGCTTATTACATTTGTAACATAAGAAACCGATGATTTAATGAAGCTTTTTGTTATAGAAGGAGTTGACGGCGCAGGTAAATCAACCCAGATAAAGATGCTTAAGGAGTACTTTATCAGCAAAGGATTTTCTTGCGAATACCTGCATTTTCCAAGAACTGATCAACCATATTTCGGCGAACTCATTGCTAAGTTTCTGAGAGGAGAATTCGGCTCGCTCGACAATGTCAACCCATACCTTGTCGCAATGATCTATGCCGGTGACAGAAAAGACTCTGCTGCCCTTCTGGAGAAATGGCTTAACGAGGGTAAGATTGTCCTTCTTGACAGATATACTTATTCAAATATTGCTTACCAGTGTGCAAAGTTACATTCCGAAGATGAACAGAATAGGCTTATGAAATGGATTCTTTCACTCGAATTCACTCATTTTGCACTACCGCTTCCTGACCTGAATATCTTCTTAGACGTACCGCAAAAGTTCACAGAGAAAAAGCTGAAAAGCTCACGCACAGGAAATGACAGGCACTATCTGAACGGTACAGTTGATATACATGAAGAAAGTATCGACTTCCAGAAAAAAGTAAGGGATATATACCTTAGTATAGCTCAATCAGATGACAGACTGGCTGTTATCAATTGCAGCAATGACAAGGGAGAAATGCTTCCTCCGGTCGAGATATTTAAAAAAATTACAGGATTATTGGAATCAAATAACTTGATAAAATGAAAATTATCAGACAGATAAGTACAATAATAGTTGGATTGATTTTTATTTTTTCAGGAGTAGTTAAAGGAATTGATCCTCTTGGCTCAGCTTATAAATTTCATGATTATTTTCTGGCATTCAATATGGCATGGCTCGACTGGCTCTGCCTGCCACTTGGAATTTTGCTTTGTACCGCTGAATTCATTGCAGGATTTTCAGTAATATCCGGCGTCAGACAAAAAACTGGAATCTGGGTTGTGCTTCTGCTGATGATTATTTTCACCCCACTCACATTTGTGTTGGCATTGAACAATCCTGTTTCCGATTGCGGATGTTTTGGAGATGCAATCCACCTGACTAACTGGCAGACATTCTGGAAAAATGTTATTTTAATAACTCTGGCTATTGTTCTTTTCACAGGACGAAGACAGGCCATTTCGCTCTTTAAGACCTCTTCCGAATGGATTATTACCGGTATAGTTACAGCGTTGTTTGCGCTCTTCTGCTTTGGCAATCTGAAGTATTTGCCAATCATTGATTTCCTGCCTTACAAGACGGAAATCAAAATAGCTGACCAGATGGTGATTCCTGAAGGGGCTGAACCGGATAAATATCAGACCACTTTTATTTATGAGAAAAATGGGGAACAAAAGGAGTTCACTCTCGAAAATTATCCGGCAGATGATACCAGCTGGATATTTGTTGATCAGAAAACAGTACTGCTCAAAAAAGGATATCAACCACCTGTTCATGATTTTACAATAACTAATTCATCAGGTGTTGATCTCACAAATCAGATACTCTCCGATAAAGGCTATTCTCTCTTTATGATATCTGGGAAATTGACTGAGGCCGATACTGCTAAACTACTGAAAGGTTTTGAACTTGGACATTACGTCGGTCAACATGCGATAAGCTTCTATATTCTTACAGCTACATCATCTGATGAACTTGTGGAATACATGAATGGATTAATTTTCTGTACGGTTGACGAAACTACTCTGAAAAGTATGGTTAGAGCCAATCCTGGTTATATGCTCCTGAAAGATGGCGTAATAAAGGGTAAATGGTCATGGGCAACGGTACCGGAAAATGAATGGTTCCATGAAATTATTTCAGATAATAAGGTGATGACAAAGAATACAGGAACGGGTACTTTCACTGTTATTACAATAATTGGATTCCTGTTACTTTTTTTGGCTATATTAGGCTTAAATATCAAAAAATATAAAAACTGAAAATTTATTAAATGAATTAATCATAATTTAAAATCTAGTTGTATGAGAAAAAAGATAGTTGCAGGTAACTGGAAGATGAATATGGATCTGGCAGAAGGGATGAGACTGACGGGATCAATCGATAAATATTTCAGTGAAAACCCGGCTGATAAAGTCACTGTAATTTTATGTACTCCCTTTATTCATCTTGCAGGTGCCCATGAAATATTGAAACATGGAAAAATAGCTCTGGGAGCTCAGAACTGTGCATCAGAAGCATCCGGGGCATTTACAGGTGAAACATCTGCATGGATGATTAAAAGTACGGGAGCAGATTATGTTATCATTGGTCACTCGGAGAGGAGAAGTTATTATAACGAAGACGACAAAACACTGAATAAAAAGACATTACTGGCAATTAACAGTGGTCTTAAAGTGCTCTTCTGTTGTGGAGAAGTTCTGAAGGAGAGAGAGGAAAACAGACATTTCCTGATTGTAAAAAGACAACTGGAAGAGGGATTATTTACTCTTACAGAGGAACAGATGGACAAAATAGTTATTGCTTATGAACCAGTATGGGCAATAGGAACAGGATTGACCGCCTCACCTGAACAAGCTCAGGAGATGCACAAATATATCCGTGAACTGGTAAAGGGAAAATATGGTAACGATTGCGCGAAAAAACTCCCAATTTTATACGGAGGGAGTTGCAAACCATCAAATGCTGCAGAGATATTCTCAAAACCTGATGTAGATGGAGGACTTATTGGTGGTGCGTCACTTAAGAAGGAGGATTTTGTTGGAATAATCGAAGCAGTTTAGAGTAATGCAGGGTGGAGCGCGATGTGAGTTGTGAGAAATTAAGGTTAATAAAATAATAAATGTTAAACAGAAAAGCATTTATCGGTATTCTGTTAATTTTTGTTTTTCCTGTTTTTTTGTTTTCACAGGGGAAGAGTGCATTTACCGGTGATCCTGAGAAATTCAGAGATGAACTTGTCTCCTTTATGGGGCCTAACCTGAAGCCTGATCAGCTTATAAATCTCAATTCTTTTATTTCCAAATGGGATAGTTCGACATTCAATGCTGAGAACAGGATAAGGATAATAGATATCTCGAGCCAGATGTCTTCCAGGAACATGAGACCTGTCCCTCACTTTGAAGATTTCCTCACCACATTAGTCACTTTCACAGAATATATTAAGGATAAATCATTCTTTACAAACTGGTTAACAGGACTAAGCGAGATCGCATTTAATCCAAGGTTCACAAATGACAATCTCCACAGGTATTATAAAAATACCGCAATGATGTTAACACAGAATATTCTTTATGAATCAGGAAGTGTAAGGTGGAAAGTGAAAAACAGTGCACTAGAATTTCTTCACGACACTGTTTTCTATGCATCCGTGGACAATGCCACACTTACATGCTATTCACAGAAAGACAGTACCGAGATTTATAATGTCACAGGGGAATATTATCCGTATATTCAGCAGTTTATAGGTTCGAAAGGGTTAGTTACATGGGAAAAGGCAGGTTTTAACCGTAATGATGTTTCAGTTGAACTTGAAAAATTTGTTATAGATATTACAAAGAACAATTTCATTCTGGATTCTGTAAAACTAAAGCAGTCAACATATTTCAGTGAACCGGTTCTTGGTTCTCTTTCCGACAGGGCAACAAGTTACAGCTCTCCTGAAAAAGCAAATTACCCTCAGTTCACAACATATGCCAAAGAGTTCAAAATTGCTAATATGTTCAAGGGTGTCAATTATGAAGGAGGTCTGTCTTTTGAAGGAGCTACAGTAAAGGGGTCAGGTGAAAGATATACTCCCGCGAAAATAACCTTATACAGAAATGATACCCTCTATCTTAAAATAAGTGCAATGGAGTTTATTTTCTCCAAAACAGGTCTTAACAGCCAGGAGACAGCAATGACATTGTATCTCGATAAAGATTCTATTTACCATTCAAATCTGGGATTCTCTTATTTCGATGCAAACAGGCAGGTCAACCTTTTCAGAACCAATAACCCGATATCTAAGAGCCCCTATTACAGTTCATTCCACAATCTCGATATGTATTTCGAATATCTCACCTGGAATATGGATCAGTCGAAGATCATCTTATCGAGGTCCAGAGGTGCTTCTCTTGGTGAAGCTATGTTTGAATCAGTGTCCTTTTTCAACACAAATGATTTCTTCAGGCTTATGGGCCTTGATGAATACCATCCCCTTAACAGACTTCTTAAATTTGCTGACTGGTACTATTCAGAAACCTTCCCGGTACCTGAGTTTGCAAAATGGCTGAACAAACCTGATGAATCAGTTACGGGCCTTTGTATTGATCTTGCCAATAAAGGATTCCTGTTTTACGACAGAACCAATAATGAAGTGACAATCAAGCAAAAAACGAAAGACTATCTTGACTCCTATGGTAAAAGAATTGACTACGATGCAATGAGAATTATAAGTTCAACTAAAGCACCTCTTGATAATGCTGTTATCGATCTTACTAACTACAATCTTACAGTAAACGGTGTAAGTGGTGTACTCCTCAGCGATTCACAAAGGGTGGCTATGTACCCTTATAACAGGCAGCTTGTTATAGAGAAGAACCGTAGTCTTCATTTTGATGGGGTTGTCGAGGCGGGACTCTTTACAGTTTACGGGAAAAATTTTTCATTCAACTATGATACGTTCAAGATCAGGCTTCAGAAAATTGACTCTATCCGAATTTCTGTAGAGACTGGAGATAAGGATATGTATGGAAATCCCATAATAAAGGAGATCGAGAACCTGATTCAGCTTGGTACAGCTGAACTATATATTGACAATCCGGCTAATAAATCCGGACTAAGAAACTATAAAGAGTATCCAATTATAAATGCTGTAACTTTTTCATATATCTTCTACGATAAAATTCCAGGTCTGGAAGGTATATATCCTCAGAAAGATTTTTATTTCAAGGTGGATCCTTTCACCTTTGAAAATATAGATCATTATTCATATGAAGATCTTAACCTGTCAGGAGAATTTATCGGCGGGAATATTCTTAAGCCAATAAAAGAATTCATGACAATACAGGGGAATAACTCCCTAGGCTTCAATAAAATAATACCTGAAGGAGGTATTGATGTTTATGGTGAAAAGGGGAAAATGTATAATGCCATAAGCATGAGTAACCAGGGATTGATAGGGAGTGGCACCATGAAAAGACTTACTTCGACTGCAAAGTCAGAAGAATTTCATTTCTTTCCTGATTCAATGATAACACAGGCAAATACTTTCAATATTGAAAAGGATGCTGCCGGTTTATTTCCTGTTCTTAAAAGTGAAGATGTTTCAGTAAAATGGCTTACGGGACCGGATGAATGGATAGCTACAAATGCAACAGACAAGAAGTTTGACATGTTCAATAACGGTACATCTCTAGATGGCTCTGTTACTCTCACTCCTGCCCGACTGATGGCTACCGGTGCCATTGAAATGACTGATTCAAGGATAACATCCAATATGTTCAACTTCAAATCAAATTCCATCAGGGCCGACACATCTGATTATAATCTCAAATCCAAGTCGACCAGTGGGTATTCATTTATTGCCGAAAATGCAAATACAGATATAAACTTCGATCTGCAGATGGCAAAATTCAGACTCAATACCGATTCATCAGTTGTAAAATTCCCTGAACTTCAATACATCTGTACAATGACAGATTTTGCATATAATATGCAAACAAGGATACTTGATATGGAGCAGAAAGGAAAATCCAATACCCCTCTTTTAACTGCTGACCAATTGCTCAGACAGCCATTTTCCAACCTTGATAAGCCGACATTCTTTGCAACAAATAACATTGAGGATACTATTTCCTTCTCCTCATGGAAGGGCAGATATAATCTCGATCAGGAATTTATTGAAGCTGAGAACATTAATTATATTCACGTTGCAGATGCCCTTATTCAGCCTGACAGCGGCAAGATCAGGATCACCCGCAGGGCCAGGATAGAAACAATGCAGAATGCATATATTGCAGTGAATAACAAGCATATACTCCACACAGCATCAGTCGACATTGAATCAACAAAAAGATATACCGGAAGTGGAATTTATGATTATGTAGATGAAAATAAAGAAATTCAGCAAATCAGATTCTCGGAGTTATCTGTCGATACACTGACAACCACAGCAAAAGGAGTTATTCCGGAAAGCCAGCATTTCAAGCTTAGCCCTGCATTCACCTTTGCAGGGGATGTGGCACTGTCAGCCAGGTCGCAGCTTCTTAATTTTACAGGAGCAGCAGGTATTGTACACAATTGCAGTCAGATGACTTCTTATTCCATAAAATTCAAATCATCAATTGATCCACTGAAGGTTCTCATCCCTGTAAGTGATAAACCAAGAGATATAAATGATAACCTGATATTTTCGGGTTCATATATAAATACCGATTCAATACATATATATCCTGCATTCCTCTCAGCACAGAAATCATGGACTGATGCACCGCTTGTTAATGCTAACGGATATCTATACTTTGAAAAAGAAAAGGGGCGATATCTCATAAGCTCTCTTGGAAAACTTACTGATCCGGGTCTGAATGGAAACCTGATAAGCTTTGACAAAAACTATTGTTTAATGTCAGGCGAGGGGACACTGAACTTCGGTACTAAATATGATCTCTTCCAAATGTCCAGTGCGGGTAATTACACTCACAATATTGATTCAGGAACTGTAAATATTGAATCGATCGTGGCACTCGATTTCCATTTTTCACCTGAAGCTCTTAAGATGATGGCTGATGAAATAAGGATGATGCCTACATTGACACCTGTCAATTTAAATTCAAATCTCTACAGTAAAGGCATGAAGGACATTCTTGGTGTCGGGGCAGCAACGCAGCTTAAGGAAGACATAGATCTTTTTGGAGCTACCAGGGATCTTCCAAAAGAGTTTACTTATGAGCTCCTCCTAAATGATGTTAAGTTCTACTGGAATGAATCTACCGCATCCTTCCGGTCAAAAGGTAAAATTGGATTAGGGTTTATTGGCCCTCAGCCAATAAATATTTATGTTGACGGATTTGTAGAAATCCAGAAAAGAAGATCCGGAGACATGATGGATATTTACCTTAAAGCAGATGATGCAACATGGTATTATTTCTCATATTTCAGGGGAGTTCTTATGACTCAGTCAAGCAATTCGGCCTATAATTCATTGATAACAGCAATTAAGATAAACGACAGGAAACATCCTGATTCATCAGTAAGAGTTCCTTATACCTACATGATTGCTGCAGAAGGAAGA
Source organism: Bacteroidales bacterium (assembly GCA_035531395.1). Taxonomy (GTDB): domain Bacteria; phylum Bacteroidota; class Bacteroidia; order Bacteroidales; family VadinHA17; genus LD21. Next base: position 53,043 of record DATKTA010000025.1, on the reverse strand, counting down.
CTTCAGAGTTTCCTGAGGAGGATGACAAGTGATGAACCATCTGAAGAGGGTATCAGATAATCACCTTACCTCTTTCTCCAAGCTCAATTACATCAAGATCATGGATGTTTTTCCCGTCTATCTGAAACCTGATGGCAGTCATATACTTATGAAATCCATTATAACCTGCTGCCCCCGGATTAAGAAAAAGAAAACCAAATTTCTTATCAAACATCACTCGTGTTATGTGTGAATGTCCACAAATGAATATTTCAGGCGGATTTTCTGACAGTTTAGATCTGACTCTTCCATCATAATGTCCAGGAATCCCACCTATATGTGTTATCCATACCCTTATATCTTCAACCAAAAAATGCAAGTCCGCTTTGTACACTCTTCTTACTGCTGCATCATCAATATTCCCATAAACAGCTCTTAATGGTTTGTATTCAGCCAGTTTTTCAGCAGTCTGAATATTCCCTATATCTCCTGCATGCCATATCTCGTCACAACTTTCAAAATGAAAGAACAGACGGGGATGTATCCACCCATGCGTATCGGATATCAGACCTACCTTCATATTAATATTTTATTTTACTGTCATATTTATGTTTTGGATGATTGTAACAACTTCAAAGTAACTAAAGAATTTCAGAATGCAGAACAGTATGCCAATATTCTTAATTTTGCAGAAATAATATGCCATGCAGATATTCTATGCTCCTGGGATCAAAGGTACTTCCTATATGCTTAATGAAATGGAATCCAAACATTGCATAAGGGTATTGAGAATGACCAAAGGATCCCTTATAAGACTGATAGATGGTAAAGGGACCTTTTATGAAGGAGAGATAAGTGATCCTGATCCCAAAAAATGCCAGATTACAATTCTGGAGGTGAAATATGGTTTTGAGAAGAGAAATTACAAGCTTCATATTGCTATCTCTCCCCTCAAAAATACTGACAGATTTGAATGGTTTGTTGAAAAAAGTGTTGAAATAGGAGTGGATGAAATAACTCCAATTATTTGCAAACTTACTGAAAAACAATCTATTAAACACGAAAGGATTGAAAATATTATCATTTCAGCAATGAAGCAATCCCTTAAGGCTTTGAAACCTGTTATCAATGAACCGCTGAGTTTTGATGATTTTATAAAACAGTCGGTCGATGGGCTCAGAATGATTGCTCACTGCAAGAGTTACCCTGAGCGGGTTAAAATATCAGAAGCCTGCAAAAAAAGTGACAATGCAATAATAATGGTTGGACCGGAAGGGGACTTCAGTGAAGATGAATTAGCAACTGCAGTAAATTATGGATTTACGCCGATCCACCTAGGGACAAGCAGACTTAGAACAGAAACGGCAGGCATTGCTGCCTGCCATTCCATTTATTTTATCAATCAGTAAGCATCTTTACTTACTATAACTCTTTCCTCCTGCCTGACTGTACATAGTATAACTCAGAGTACTGACAGCTGCTGCATACCACAGCATTGAACTTTTTATTCTCTATATTGAATAAACTGCTAAAAAGACTGCCCGAAGTTCTGATATTAAAATTATTGCAGTCGGATGATCCGCACTTGGGACATACAAACTTAACTTGTCTGTTCATTTTTCAATATTATTTTCTCCTGGTTTTATCTTCCATCTGCCTGATTTCCGGAGAGCCTGATCAAGAATGTACTCAATCTGACCGTTTGTGCTGCGGAACTCGTCAGCAGCCCATTTCTCCAGAGATTTCAATTTCGCAGGATCCATCCTGAGAACAAATGGTTTCTTATCACTCATATCAATTGTGCAATGTTCCGGTATTGACTATTGGTGTGGCATCTTTATCACCGCAAAGGACTACCATCAAGTTACTGACCATCGCAGCTTTTTTCTCTTCATCCAGATCTACTATATTCTTGTTCGAGAGTTGTCCAAGAGCCATTTCAACCATGGAAACTGCACCTTCAACTATCTTAAATCTTGCTGAAACAACTGCTGCTGCCTGTTGCCGTCTGAGCATCGCATTTGCAATCTCTTCAGCATATGCAATATAGTTTATCCTTGCTTCAATAACCTCTATTCCGGCGATCTCCAGTCTTTCACGTATTTCCTTTTCCAGTTCAAAGTTCACCTCTTCCCCTCCGCTTCTGAGACATATTACTGCATCATGATCCTCAAAATTGTCATATGGATACAATCCTGCCAGTTTGCGAAGAGCTGCATCGCTCTGAACAAGCACAAAATGCTGGAAATCATCAACATCAAAAACAGCTTTGTAAGTTTCCTGGACCCTCCAGACAAGAACAAGCCCTATTTTAATAGGATTTCCTATTTTGTCATTGACCTTGATCGGATCACTATTGAAGTTTCTTGCCCTGAGTGACACCCTTCTCTTGATATAGAAGGGATTTACCCAGAAAAAGCCGTTATCCCTTATAGTGCCTTTATATGCTCCAAAGAGGACCATAACGCAGGAACTGTTAGGATAGACTACTGTGAATCCTATAACAGTAAAGATAAACAGCAATGATAGTATAAGACCAAGCCAGATTATCTCAAAAAAGAATCCGGCAATTGCACCCGCGATAAACAAAAATGCTACCAGCAGCGCAAGATAACCCGAAATGGGTTTCACTGTAAATTCCTGTTTCATATTCATTGATATTATTTTAATATCATAAAGATATTATTTTAAATTATAACAAACAAAAAAAACACAGTCTTTTTTACTGTGTTTTGATTTTTTTACTGATTCCTGTTTTTAATCTTCTCAATCAGTCTCCTTGTAATCGTTGCTCCTGGTTCAACTCTGAACTTTCTGAGCAAAAAAATCACATCGTTGAAATCTCGTTCAAAACCGAATGCATCTTCAATAAGATCAGCATCTTTAACATTGATATCACGATATGTAAGATAGTGTGTAGAAGTTAGTCCCATAGGCGTTTGTTTTTAAGTAAACGCCATCAAAAATAAATTATTATATAAATAAAATAAATATTTCACAAGCATAAAGCCCTGAATGCAGGAAGATTTAATTAATGGTCAGACTTATATTCTTTTCTTCCATCATTTTTCGCATATTTATCAGAGCATATCTCATCCTTCCAAGAGCTGTATTAATGCTAACACCTGTCAGGTCGGCAATCTCTTTAAAGCTCATATCAGCGTAATGCCTCAGGATAACAACCTCTTTCTGATCTTCAGGCAGGCTGCTGATCATGATCCTTATATCTTTCTGAATTTGTTTTTTGATAAGATCATTCTCAATATTGCCTTCTGAGAACTTCGAAGAATTGAACAGGTCTGATTCATAATTATCATTTGAGATGGTATTCATCTGCTTGACTCTTCGAAAATTATCAATAATCAGATTATGAGCTATGCGCATTACCCATGAAAGGAACTTGCCATTGTCGGAATATTTTCCTGCCTTTACTGATTGTATTACTTTAAGGAAAGTATCCTGAAAGATATCCTCGGCAAGTGCCTGGTCGCGGATATAAAGAGATATATACGCGAAAACTTTGTTCTTATGACGGTGGATTAGTTGTTCAAAGCAGACCTCCTCACCTTTTATGAACCTGGTTATAAGTTCATAATCGGAAATTACTTTTTTCATAACTCTCTCTTTTAATTAAACAGAGTAGAGATATTCTATAGGCGGTCCTCCTTTGTCTGGTTAAAATTACTAATACAAAGAAACGATTTTTTTTGATTTGAAAGTATTACTTTTGGTTTTTATTGAAAATTTAACAATCAAACCAGGAATCCGGAATGCAGGGAGGAATAGAAATCAAGGGGGCCAGGGTACACAATCTTAAAAATGTAACGTTAACAATACCAAGAGATAAACTTGTGGTTATAACAGGTGTTTCTGGTTCCGGTAAATCCTCTCTTGCGTTCGACACTATCTATGCGGAAGGCCAGAGACGTTACGTTGAGAGTCTTTCGGCATATGCAAGGCAGTTCCTTGGAAGGATGAACAAGCCTGAAGTCGATTTTATAAACGGAATCCCGCCTGCAATTGCCATTGAACAAAAGGTAAACACTCGGAATCCACGATCGACAGTAGGCACTTCAACTGAAATATATGATTATCTGCGCCTTCTTTTTGCCAGAATAGGCAGAACGTATTCACCGGTATCGGGAAGGGAGGTAAAGAAACACAGTGTTGATGACATTGTAGATTATCTGGCTTCACTTCCTGAAGGTACCAAAGTAGTTATTACTTCATCCGGTCAGATCCCCGATAATATTGATACAGCTGAATACTTCTCTTTTCTTGAGAAGCAAGGCTTTATCCGAATAGAAAATAATGGAGAGATCATCAGGCTCGATGAATTAAAATCATACAAGAAATTCAAACCCGGTCAGATGATTAATATAGTAATCGACAGGCTGGTCATAAGTCATTCGGCAGACAGTTTCAGCCGGGCTGCTGATTCTGCACAAACTGCATTCCAGAATGGCAAGGGTTACTGCCAGGTGTTAGTACTCAACGAAAATGAAATTAAGAGGGATAGTTTTTCAAATCTTTTTGAGGAAGATGGTATTCTTTTCGAGGAGCCAACTGAATACCTTTTCAGTTTCAACAATCCAATTGGAGCATGCCCGGTTTGCGAAGGTTACAGTAAGATCATAGGTATTGATGAAAACCTTGTAATTCCAAACCACAATCTTTCTGTTTATGAGGACGCAATTGTATGCTGGAAAGGAGATACAATGAAAAAATGGAAAGAAAGGCTGATCGCAAATGCCGGATCATTTGGATTTCCAGTACACAAACCTTATTACAAGCTTACCGATGAACAGAAGAGACTTCTTTGGACAGGGAACAGATACTTCTATGGATTAGATCGGTTTTTCCAGCACCTGGAAGAGAAGAAATACAAAATCCAGTACAGGGTTCTTCTCAGCAGATACAGGGGCAAAACGACGTGTCCGGAATGCAAGGGATCGAGGCTAAGGAAAGAGGCAGGCTATGTAAAAACAGGAGGGAAATCAATACAGGAGCTTTCAGCCCTTCCTGTTGGAAAATTATTTGATATAATCTCAGCCCTTGAGTTGGATGAGCATGATACTAAAGTTGCAGAACGGCTGATGAAAGAGATTCTTGTAAGGTTAAGGTTCCTGATTGAAGTAGGATTATCTTATCTCACACTTGACAGGCTATCCTCCACATTGTCGGGTGGCGAATCTCAAAGGATCAATCTGGCAACCTCGCTTGGTAGCAACCTGGTAGGATCGATGTATATCCTTGATGAACCCAGCATTGGACTTCATCCCAGGGATACCAACCTCCTTATAAATATATTAAAAGAACTGCGTGACCTGGGTAATTCAGTAATTGTTGTGGAACATGAAGAAGAAATCATACGAGCAGCTGATGAAATTATCGACATGGGACCTGAAGCCGGAAGGCTTGGAGGCGAGGTTGTATACCAGGGAGGTCTGGATCTGACATCTTCAAACAAATCATTAACAGCTGGTTACCTTAGTGGAAGGCTCAAGATCCCGGCACCTGATGTGAGAAGAAAATGGAACAGCTATATAGAGGTTAAGGGAGCAAGGGAAAATAATCTGAAGAGTATTGATGTTAAATTTCCCCTTCATACGATTACTGCAGTTACCGGAGTGAGCGGTTCAGGCAAGTCAAGCCTTGTCTCCGATATTCTCTACAGAGTCCTTTCCAACAGGATAACAGGGAATAATCTGAAACCTGGACAGTTTGCAGATATTTCTGGAGATGTAGCTTTACTTACAGGCATTGAACTTGTGGATCAGAATCCCATTGGAAAATCAAGCAGGTCAAATCCTGTAACCTATCTTAAAGCGTATGATGAAATCAGAAAACTTTTTTCAGAACTGCAGGCATCTGTTCAGAATAATTTCAGGGCATCGCATTTCTCATTTAATGTTGAAGGAGGACGCTGTGAAGAGTGCCAGGGTGAAGGCATTATACGTGTTGAAATGCAGTTTATGGCAGATGTGGAACTAACATGTGAAAGTTGCAGGGGAATGAGATTTAAGAAAGATATTCTTGAAATAAAATACTATGGAAAGAATATCTATGACATGCTGGATATGACAATTGATGATGCAATTAATTTTTTCAGTGCCCACCACGGAAAAAGTGAAAAGAGAATAATTGAAAAGCTGAAGCCTTTATCTGATGTCGGGCTGGGATATATTAAGATGGGGCAATCTTCAAGTACTCTTTCAGGTGGTGAAAGTCAGAGAGTCAAACTTGCCTATTTTCTGAGCCAGGAACGCGGTAACGGCCATATACTTTTCATTTTTGATGAGCCAACTACCGGTCTGCATTTCCATGATATCAATAAACTTCTAAAATCGCTGAATGCCCTTGTTGAACACGGACATTCTGTAATACTTATTGAACACAATCAGGAGGTAATTAAATGCTCCGACTGGGTTATTGACCTTGGCCCGGAAGGTGGTGAGGAGGGAGGTTATGTTGTTTATGAAGGCAAACCGGAAGATCTGGCAGAATGTCCTGAATCCCACACAGGAAGATATCTTAAATCCAAAGTACAATAAAAAGAAAAGACGGCCATAACACCGTCTTTCAAGGATCATAACATAAATATGATTATTTTTTCATTTTAAATCCAAACATAATTGAAACGCAACCGCTGGCAGGTGTGTCACCTGGCTGATTAAACGATGAAACTTTAACAATCAGTTTGAGTTGCTGACTAGACTGAAGCTTGAAGTCCCAGGTTTTCGCATAATTATTTTCCTTATTTGAATAGAGCACGTTTTTGTTGGCATCCATTATACGAAATTCAATATTTGGTAGTTTATCTTCTCCACATATTGCTACCCGGTAATCCATATCTGAATAGAATGTCTTATACAGTTCAGCTTCTTCACCCTCAACGAGTACTGCAGCATGGTAGTTTCCATCGTGAGTATAAGAACCGAGTTCAGGAAGGCAGACTTTTTTTGCGAAAGCCTTACACTGTGCATTTGCGCTAACTGATACAATCAACAGCAATGCCAGGATAGGAAATATTCTAAGTAGTCTCATAGTTGTTGTTATTTTACAAATGAATTTCTTATCTCACCTACCGTTTTTGAAAGCTCAAGGAAGACTTCCGGAGTCATATCTGTCTTAACTTCTGATTTCAGAACTGTAGTGTTCGATGACTGGTCAAACTCAGGGCGAACAGGAGATGTAGTGATCTTAATCTTGTCAAATACAAGCTTAAGCTTACTAACATGGGCAATCAGCTCATCAACTGCAGGATCACCCTTACTGGATTCCAGTAGACTTATAAGTATATCAATTGACAGTTTCTGATCGATTATCCTTGTCACAAGTTTATTTTCATTGAACTCCTTCATATCAACAAGTTGAGTTGATATATAAAGTCCTTCAAACCAACCTCCCACAAGAGTCATTGCCGCAATTGCAGGCTGACCGTTATCCTCAAGATATGAGTTGGAATTCATGAAAGTCTCGCTCACGATCTCCATAATCACCTCAGTATTGTTGATATTCTCTTCCAGTCTGTCAATAGTTGATTGTTCAATCGCTTTTAATATTCCAAGCCCGTCTGCCATTTTCTTGGCAGCATTCATATAGTCAATAATGAGCTGTGTTTGTTCATAGAGGCTGGCAAAACTAAGGTCGCATGTGTATATTCCAAGGTTAAGTGCCATGCTCTTGTTTGTAACAAATCTATTAACATTGCCTACAGGGTTTAGAAGTGACTCATCAAACCTTGCACCTGCCGATTTAATAAGCATTGCCGATTCAAGTGGAGAAGGCAGAGCATTAAAAATCTTTTCGGCTTGCTTGATGTCTTCATATACTGCCGTGTTATCCTTTACCTCAACTGTAAGATCTTCTTTTGGAGCTTTATCCCCACCTGATTTACAGCTTGATAGAATAATGGTAAACAGGAATACTACCATCAAAAGCCCTGAAAACACTTTATGATTTCTATTCATGATGAACTTTTTTAATTAACAAACCTAATTTCGGACTAAATTAGTATTTTATTTTTATTTTTCAAAAACAGCCCTGTGAATAAAACGTATTTCTAAATTTACCCGCAATTTAATAATAAGATGATCAAATCTGATGCCAAATTGAAAAAGTTATCTGAAGTATTCAAAATGAATAACGGGAAGCTCATCACCGAAGCAATTGAACTGCTGCGTGATGAGCAACCATTTGAAGGAGCTATCGGGTTACTTGTCTCTCTATACGACCGTACAACAGAGGATGAAATCCTTCATTCAATTGAGGGTTTTATGAATGATATCAGGGACCAGTCAGCTGTACCGGAAATAATTGCTGAAATAAGGAATAAATGGAAACCTGAAACCACAAGGATGCTGGCCTCATCTTGCTGGCAATCAGGACTTGATTATTCTTCCTATACTACCGAACTGACTAATGTATTTATGATCTCCGATTATGCGACAGCTATTGAGTGTCTCACTGTTATTGGTGAATCTGCCGCTACACATAGCCCTGAAAAAAGGCATAAGCTGATAAACCTGATCGATAATAAGATCGAGCTCCTGAATACGGAAATGAAAAATCTGGCTCTTGAACTTAAGTCTATTCTTAGCTGATCATAAAACGGTGGATGAGTCAAAGTTCAGTCCAGCGATGAAAAGTATTTCATAAACTGGGTCCTTTCGAACACTTCAGGTCTTTCATAATTTTCCCAATTTAGTTTTCCCCTGAATTCTCCGATACTTTTAAAATTCATTTTATCCATCCAGCCAGAAACTTCTTCATTCAGTGTTTTCAGATAAGGAATCCCTTTTTGATAAAGGACTGAACAGACCTGCACAGCAGATGCTCCGGCGAGAATATACCTGACTGCATCTTCCCCCTTTCTGACGCCTGTTGAAGCAGAAATATCTAATTTGAAGTCCTGTGCACTTGCCATGGCAATCCACCGCAGAACATACCTTCTTTCCTCAGCAGTACTGAATATCGGAGCAGCCACAATCTCCATCTTATTAACATCGATATCAGGCTCATAAAACCTGTTAAACATAACTACCCCTTTCAATCCTCTCATATAAAACTGATCAAGCATGAAAAGAAGGTTTGAAAAACGTGGTCCTATCTTGAAAGCCATCGGTATTCTGACAGTTTTGTTAAGCTTCTCAATAAGGTTGAAGTACACCTCTTCAGATTCTGCAGATGATCTCTTTCTGTCGGTTGGCATGAAAAACACATTTACTTCAAGGGCATCTGCCCCTGAATCTGAGATCTTTTCAGCAAATTCTGTCCATCCTTCCGAGGAGAAACAGTTTATACTTGGGATAACCGGTATAGATAGTTCTTTTTTTGCAGCTCCTATAAGTTCAATGTATTCATCAACAGAATAGGATTTTGTATAATAGGCTATGTAGTCATCAGCTTCAGGGTATCCTGCCGGAACCTGCACCGCATTAATACTGTGCATTATCTGTTCCTCAAACAGTGACTTCAGAACAACAGCACCGGCTCCACATTCTTCGGCCTCCTTAAGATGATCCAGGGAAGAGGTCAGCCTGCTGCTGCTCACAATAAGCGGGCTCCTGAGATCGAGACCAAGGTAGGTTGTTTTTAGTTTATTCATTTTTCAATCAATTACTATTTTTTTCTATCACTGAATAAAAGGCTTCCGATTCTCACCATAGTGCTCCCCTCTTCAATGGCTAACTTGTAGTCTCCTGACATACCCATTGATATCTCCCTGAACTGGGTTCCTGTATTGAAAAATCTGCTTTTCAGTAATTCAAAACAGTTCCTGAGATGGCCGAATTCCTTTCTCACCAGGGTGTAATCATCTGTGTATGTTGCCATTCCCATCACACCACATATCCGGATAAAAGACAAATCCTTATATTGCTGATTTTCAAGACCATCAACTAACTCCTCCATACTAAAACCAAACTTTGTCTCTTCTTCTGCTATATGAATCTGCACAAGGCAATTAATAACCCTGTTTATCTTTGAAGCTTCATTATTTATAGATGTAAGAAGCCTGAATGAATCAACAGATTGAATCATGCTAATGAAAGGAACAATATATTTTACCTTATTTTTCTGAAGGTGGCCAATCAGATGCCATTCAACATCCCAGGGAACAAGGTCTTTCTTGCTCAGCAATTCCTGGACCCTGTTCTCTCCGAAGCATTTCTGCCCTTCATTATATGCATCGAGGATATCTCTTACTGGTTTTGTTTTTGATACAGCAACAAGCTTCACGTTTGGGGGAAGTTCTGCTCTTAACCTGGTTATATTTGATGCAGTATCAGACACAGATGATTATTTATTAATTCACATTTTTATGTTAAAAGATGGATAACCAGTCCGCTTCGAAGCTTAGGTTCAAACCATGTAGTTTTTGGAGGCATTATATTACCGCTGTCGGCAATCTTTATCAGCTGTTTCATAGAAACAGGGAAAAGTGCGAATGCCACTTTCATCTCCCTGCTGTCAACTCTCTTTTTAAGTTCTCCCAATCCTCTTATTCCACCTATGAAATCGATCCTTTTAGATCTTCTCAAATCCTGAATGTCAAGTATCGGGCTAAGTATCTGATTAGTAAGAATAGTCACATCAAGCACGCCAACAGGATCACTATCATCGTATGTACCTTCTTTTGCAGTAAGACTGTACCATTTTCCTTCAAGATACATTGATAAGGTATGCAATGCCGCAGGTTTATAAATTTCGGAACCCTTGTCGATAATAATAAATGATTTTTCAAGCTTCTCGAGCAAACCTTCTGCAGTGTGTCCGTTAAGATCCTTAATTGTCCGGTTATAATCAATAATCTGAAGCTGGTTGTCAGGGAAATGAACTGCCAGAAAATAGCTATATTCCTCATTGCCACTATGCTTTGGATTGGAATCCATCTTCTCCTTTCCAACGAGAGCTGCGGCTGCTGTTCGGTGATGACCATCAGCCACATAGGTATATGGTACTCTGGCAGAAAAAAGTTTCTCTAATTCCCTGTTAGTTTTAATATCATTGATCACCCAGAAATGGTGTCCAAAACCATCTTCAGATGTAAAATCATATTCAGGCTTAACTGTAGTCACAATTTTTTTAACAATATCATCTATCTCCTTTACAGCAGGATATGCAAAGAAAACAGGCTCAATATTTGCATTATTAACTCGAATATGTACCATTCTGTCCTGTTCTTTGTCAGGACGTGTAAGCTCATGCTTTTTAATAATTCCATTGAGGTAGTCCCTAACAGCAGCACAGCCAACAATCCCGTATTGAGTCCGTCCATTCATTGTCTGTGCATAAATATAATACATTGGGTTGCTGTCCTGAACCAGCCAGCCTCTCTCCTGCCATTTTGTGAAATTTTCGACCGATTTGTCATAAACAACCTTTGAATGAGTATCAGTACCGGCTGGCAGGTCAATTTCTGAACGGGTAATATGCAACAATGAACACTCATTCCCTTTTGCCATCAATGCAGCCTCTTCCGAATTCATTACATCATATGGAAGACAGGCCAGGTCCTGTGCAATTTCTTGTGGCGGTCTGAGTCCTCTGAAAGGTTTTACAATTGCCATATTCTAATATTTCCGGTAATGTTATTTATTAATTCTGAATGTTTCGTTACCATCATTGAAATAGTAAACAATCTGCCGGGCAGCTGCCACACCGGCATTTATATTTGCCTCCTCTGTCTGAGCACCCATTTTTTTTGCAGTGAAGAGGTATCTTCCTTTAAACTTTTCCTTAAACAGATTACTGCATTCCGGTTTCACATCGGAGAGATAAACCATATCAGGCCTCTCCTCAAATATTTTAACAAGTCCTTCCTCATCAATTAACTCCTTACGAGCTGTGTTGATAATAATAGCCGGAGAAGGCATTTTTGAAAGGAGATCATAACCAACTGATTTTCTGGTAGCATTATTAAGTGGAAGGTGAACGGATATAAAATGACATATCCTGTACATCTCCTCAGCTCTTTTGAGCACCTTGATGCCATATTTTCGTATATCATTATCAGGAATAAAAGGATCAAAAGCATAAACATACATAGAGAATCCTTTGGCTATTTCAGCAACTAGTTTACTAACATTACCAAAAGCATGCAGTCCTATTGATTTTCCTCTGAGTTCTGTACCCATTTTCCCATTAAAACCTCCCCGTATATGGTGAAGCATCATTGCAAACACCAGCTCAGCAACGGCGTTTGAGTTCTGTCCAGGAGTATTCATGGCAACAACTTTACTAGCCGTACATGCCTCCAGATCAATATTATCGTACCCGACACCTGCTCTTACAACAATCTTAAGTTTGTTTGCAGCTTCCAGAATTTCTTTAGTAACCTGATCGCTTCTTACAATAAGCCCGTCAACATCAGAAACCGCCGAGAGTAATAACTCTTTACTCTTGTAGTTCTCCAGAACAATAAACTCAAATCCAGCAGAATCAAACACTTCACTCATAGAGCTAACAGCAACGGGAGCAAATGCCTTTTCTGTGGCAAGAAGTATCTTCATAAAAAATGTCGTTTGTTAAACATTTAACAGATAGAGATCGCAACCTGATTAACGAAGATCAGTTCTTTGATTCAAATTCCTTCATCACACTTACAAGTGTTTTCACACTCTCAACAGGCAGTGCATTGTATGTTGAAGCCCTGAATCCTCCAACTGATCTGTGTCCTGCAATTCCTAGCATTCCTTCTGATTTCGCAAATTCCGAAAATGGCTTTTCAAGTTCTTTATAGTTATCCTCCATTATCCAGCAAATGTTCATAAGAGACCTGTCATCAGGATCAGATATCGTAGGTTTGAAAAGTTTATTCCGTTCAATCTCATCGTACAGAATAGCTGCTTTTTCAATATTTCTTTTCTGAATAACCTTGACTCCGCCAAGATCCTTAAGCCATCTTAATGTCTGTTGAGCTGCAAAAACTGTGAAAACAGGTGGTGTATTAAACATAGATTCACCTTTTATATGTACCCTGTAATCAAGCATTGAAGGAAGTGTTCGGGATACTTTTCCCAGAATATCTTCTTTAACAATCACAAATGCCATACCTGCAGGTGCCAGGTTTTTCTGAGCACCTCCATATATCAGAGAATATTTTGACACATCAACAGGTCTGCTGAAAATATCAGATGACATATCAGCCACAAGAGGCACTTTTACATTGAGATCCTTTTTTATTTCAGTGCCATAAATTGTATTATTGGTTGTTATGTGGAAGTAGTCGGCATCATCAGGGATATTATAGTTTTTAGGAATGTAATTAAAAAGTTTATCCTTCGAAGAGGCTACCTCAATCGCTTCACCTAATAGTTTTGCCTCTTTCAAAGCCTTGCTGGCCCATTCACCAGTATTAAGGTAAGCCGATTTCTTTTCCATTAGGTTCATCGGTACCATGCAGAACTGCATACTTGCACCTCCTCCCAAAAAAAGAACATGGTAACCTGCTGGTATATCAAGAAGTTCCCTGAAAAGAGAAATGGTATCATTCATGCAGGCTACAAATTCCTTACTCCTGTGGGATATCTCCAGAACTGAAAGACCTGTTCCGGCGAAATCTTTAATTCCTTCAATTGACTTTTCAATTGTGTACTGAGGAAGTATTGAAGGACCTGCATAAAAATTATGTTTTTTCATATATGGTTAGTGTATTTAAGTTTAAAATATCCTTTATTAAATAATATAACAAAAATATAAAATATTTACTTATTGATCAGAATGAACTTAAATCAATGGAATCTAATGCTTTAGGCTAACAAGAAAGCCATCTTTCATAACAGGTATCTTGTCGGTGAAACCGGTTGTGAGGCAGAAGTCAATACAGTCATCCAGCTTTTTATCTTTAAGTCTGGTCCTCTGGGCAACTTTTTCAATATATCCTCTAATATCTGATTTTGCTAAAGACCAAAGGTCAATTGCTGCAAGGGTCGAATCGCAAATAGTGGAATATTTCCCGGTCTGTAAAAGTCCATCGGCCATTGCTCCGGCAAAAATTGTATCCTCAAGATTGAATCTGTTCTTCCATCCGGCGCAGAATAATATTATATTACTATCCTGATTAATGAGCCAAGTAAGTAAAGCTTCAATATTCAAAAAAGAACCAATCACAATCTGATCAGCCGAGGAGGCCAAATTGATTATACCTGTACCATTTGTTGTACTGTAGACGATAGTTTTTCCCATAACCCTTTCAGAAGTAAAATTGAATGGAGAATTTCCAAAGTCGGCAAAGTCAAGGACAAAACCATCACGTTCAGCAGCAACCAGATATCCTTTATTCTTATATCCTCTTGCTTCTTCAATACCTGCAACGGGAATAATTGAGCCTGCACCATTGGCAAAGGCTGTGCATATTGCTGACGAAGCTCTCAGAATATCAATTACAACAACTATAGCTCCATCATTCAGATCCGGCTCATACAAAGCCGGTGAAAAACAAGTATCAATCCTCCTAAGTGATTGTGCCATTTCTCAGGATTTATTGTATATAGGCAGATTGACCACCCTGGCTTTGAGGTCTTTATTACGGATTCTGATATATATTTCAGTATCTGCTTTCCAGTAACCCTTTGCAAGATAAGCCATCCCAATACCCTGTTTCATCATCGGTGACATTGTTCCGGATGTTACTTCTCCTATTATTTCACCTTGGGAATTAACTACTTCATAATGTTGCCTTGGGATACCGCGGTCTTCCAACACAAAACCTTTAAGCCTCCGGTTCACTCCTTCATCTTTCTGCTTCAGCAATAACTGTTTATCAATAAAATCCTTATTGCCGGTAAATTTGGTGATCCACCCTAATCCTGCTTCAATTGGAGATGTTTCATCTGTAATATCATTACCGTAAAGACAGAATCCCATCTCGAGGCGAAGTGTATCTCTTGCTCCAAGTCCAACTGGCTTAATTTCAAACTCATCCCCTGCACTGAAAACTGCATCCCATAAAGTAGCAGCATCTTCATTTCTAACATATATCTCGCATCCGCCCGCTCCGGTATACCCAGTTGTAGAGAAGATCACATCTTTAATCCCTGCAATTTCAATCACTCTGAAGGTATAGTATTCCATATCTTCGACCTGAATCTCAGTTAGCTTTTGCATAGCTTTCATGGCTAAAGGACCCTGGACAGCAAGCTGGGCAATATCATCAGAAGCATTGATAATATCTTTACCGGGAACTATACCGAAACGAGAAGCATTAGTCACACACCAATTCCAGTCCTTTTCTATGTTTGCAGCATTCACTACAAGCAGGTATTTCTCTTCATTAAACCTGTAAACTAGCAAGTCATCAACAATACCTCCCCTTCCATTCGGAAAACAGGAATATTGAATTTTACCATCGAAAAGGGCTGATACATCATTGGAGGTTATATATTGAAGGAAACTCAATGCGTAGGGCCCTGTAACCCAAAATTCTCCCATATGTGAAACATCGAAAACACCAATTTTCTCTCTCACAGCTATATGCTCATCATTGATTCCTGTAAACTCCACCGGCATATTGTAACCGGCAAACTGAACCATTCGGGCACCTTTATTAATATGGAAATCTGCAAACGGAGTATTTTTCATAATATAATGAATCAAAATATTAATGACTGGTCAAATTAACCAACCATGCTGCAAAACAAATAAAGATTTTCTCTAAAATGGATGATGATTATCAGAATTTCTGCACAAATTGATCTTCCTTCAAAAAAAATTGACCTATTCTACCATCAGACTCAGATCCGGCAGGTGTTAATGGCTGAGAGTCATCAGATTCAAAATGGTTTACAGGCGGAACCACATGTACTGAATCATCAACCTGGATAACTGATGCAGTATCTGCCATTACCAGGCTGTCCAAAAGATGTTCAACAGTAATTTCGGAATTTTTCTTCCTGCGATCATCAACCCTGCTTTTTATCCTGCCCTTGTACAGATCAAATGCGCCAAATCCGCCACTGCGGTTTGAGGCAAAATAAAAAGAACCTGGCATTGACCCTGGGGAACTATGAAATAATTCATCCCATACACTATTAAGAGGAAACCCGGCATTAATTGCAGGCTGCCAGGTTCCGTCCTGATTTCTGATGCTGAAAAAGATATCAAAGCCTCCCATGCTGTTGTGCCCTTTTGAACTAAACCAGAGAGTATCGCCTGATGATGAGAAGCTTATTGCCATTTCATCATAAGATGTATTAATTGAAGGCCCGGCATTCTGAGGTTTTGACCATTTCCTGTCGGTAAGTTTTTTGATGAAATAAATATCATATCCACCCATATTATCCTTTCCATCATCTGTAACATAATATATTTCCTCACCAGATGGCAAAAAATCTATTGATGTCTCTGATCTGCTGGAATTTATGCTATAAGGCAGGCTTTCTGGTTTTCTCCAGTCACCTTTCCTGTTTTCCGAAACCATAATATCACCACCATTTTCATATCCCGAATAAACATATAGCGTAGTCTCTGCAGAATCTATATATAGTGGGCTTTCATTATATTCTGTTACCAGGTTATCTCCTGCAATTTCGGCCATCCCCCATGTCCCATTTATAATCCTTGAAAAGTAAATGTTACCATCGCTCCCTCCCATTCCCGGAGATGTTGAAGATTTTGCTGTTTCCCGCTCCGACGCGAAATATATCGTTTGACCATCCCAGGTAAAAACAGGGGCAAAATCATCTCTATCCGAATTAATATTTGCGCCCAGGTTGCTTAGCTCAATATCTACTGTATCTTTTGTTAGTTCAATTGCAGCATTGCACTCTTCGATAAATTTTCTTGCCAGAATTAAGTTGCTTTCAGACTTTTTATCTTTTATTTTAAGGTAACCTGTAAGCTTTTCTATTGCTTCTGAATATTCTCCTGTGTATTGTAACGCACGTCCTGTATAAAGCAGAATATCTTCTGAAACATTATTCCTGGTCTCAAGAGCTTTTAGAAAAAACCCTGCAGCCTCTTCCTTCCGATCGGTGTAAATTGCAGCAATCCCTATTTTATAATTCAGTTCAGCATTTGAGTTATTATAGGTTACTGCCTGAATATAATGTTCGAATGCATTATTGTAATAAAAGCCTTTTTTAATATATGCGGCATCACCAGCTATGACATGATCCCATGCCTGTTTGAAACCTGCCTTTCCAATCCGGAATTCCTTCCTTTTTATCTTCACATCTTCCTGTGCTGATGATGATCTGATGAAAACAAATAAAAAAATAATCAGTAACCTGACCAACTTGCTCATTTTGGAATATTTTTGTAACTATAAAATTAGAAATTTTTTCAGCTTCTCTGGATTTTTTATGATCAATAGTTAATTATCAACTAATACCCAAAACATATTTTTCTATATTTGTTATTATTTAAATAAACATCTTTGATACTCGAAATGTTCAGCTTTAGATGGCATATAAATACATAAATTCAGATTATCTGGATTCAATATCCGGTGATGATCCTCAAATGATCGAAGAGCTTGTTAATATGTTCAGGGATCAGGTTAAGGAGATTTATGAGGATATGAATACTCTTCACTCACAGAAGAATTTCTTGCATCTTGGAATGCTTGCTCACAAGGCTAAATCTTCTGTTGCAATCATGGGGATGAATGAGCTTGCTTCAATGCTTAAAACTTTTGAACTATCGGCTAAAGAAGGAAAAAATACTGAATTATATATGTCATATATTAGCAAGTTCGGAGAGGATACTAAAGCTGCCGTTTCGGAACTTGATGACCTTGTGAAAGAACGCTTAAACAAGAGAGGATGATAAATATTGAGAAAAAAGATAAAATTGATATAGTATCGTTTCCGACAAACAAAATAAATGCCCTCATAACTGATGAAATCAGGGATGAAATAAACAAGTTATCAGAAACTTCTAATTCAAAAATAATAGTTGATCTCCAAGGGGTTGAATATATTGACAGTTCAGGCTTCAGCTGTTTTCTTTCGGCAATGAGAACTGTCAGGAATAATTATGGTATAATTAAGTTTGCTAATCCTGACCCTAAAGTAATGGAGCTTTTAAAAATGCTTCATCTCAATACAGTATTTCAAATCTTTGACGACCTTGACGAATGTATAAGGTCATTCAGGTGAAGTCACATTATTTTTATTTCCTTTTAGAAATAAGTCTGCCATTCTCCACACTTATCATAACCTTTCAACAGAGGAGACATTTACACCCAGTTTACCAAATATAAAACCAGTGATATTTTCAGCCTCACTCATAATCCCCTTAAGAAGATGAGCACATTCAACTGCCTGCTGATCCCTGAAACTTGCAATATTAAAAGCCTGTTGAACAGATTCTTGTGCCTTTAATGTAAAATTATTAAGATTCATATTGTTTCTGTTTAGAAATGGATTCCGTAAAATTGTTGCCATCACCAGATAAGGGCAGCAGATTTGTCTTTTTGACATTAATAATCGGTACTTTCTATGTCAAACTGGCAATTATTAGAGCTATATTTGATGCAAAAGGCATTTATTATGGGAAAACTTCTCTGGAAACCCGGCACAATGATATATCCTCTCCCGGCAGTGATGGTCAGCTGTGGCTCTGTACCTGAGGAATATAATATAATTACAGTATCATGGACAGGAACCATCTGCACTGATCCGGCTATGTGCTATATTTCTTTACGACCGGAGAGGCATTCTTACAGAATCATCAAAAAAAATGGTGAGTATGTCATTAATCTTACAACCAGGTCACTTGCTTATGCAACTGACTGGTGCGGAGTTAAATCGGGTGCCAGGTACAATAAATTTGAGGAGATGGAACTTACACCTGTTCCGGCATCAAAGATTAAGGCACCCCTCATCTCCCAATCACCTGTTAACATTGAGTGCATTGTTAAAGAGATAAGGGAACTTGGGACTCACCATATGTTTATTTCAGAGGTAGTTGCAGTAAATGTGGATGAGGCCCTTGTTGATAAAAAAACAGGTCTTTTCAGATTGAATGATGTTGTTCCAATATGCTATTCACATGGAAAGTATTATGAGACAGGTAAATTAATTGGCAAATTTGGATTTTCCGTTGAAAAGAAAAAGAAAATAATAAGTCCTGCGAAGCCATAATATTTAAGCTAATGTTAGTAAACAATTACATTAAATATTTGAAGCAAATAACAATTTTCATATCTTCAGTCCGGAAATAAATGTGATTTACCATGAGTGAGAAGATCCTTGAAACACTGATGCAATTATTCGCTATTATTGCTAAACCCCAAAGTAATGACAGCGAAAGAAGAGGCGTTGTAGAAGCATTTCTGCGACGGCTTCTAAACCAGGAGCTTGTTCAGCAGTATTTGTCGACATACGATGCTGCATATGAGGAAGCAAGAAAAAAACTTGAAAAGAGCAGTGCTGAAAGGCGGGAGGGAGCTATTGCAATCAGGATAAGGAAGTTATGCAATGAAATAAATGAACAGGGGCAACTTGCTCAGGAACAGAGAATTGTTGTTGTTATACAGGTTTTGGAATTCTGTAAATCTGGCGGTGGAGAAGTAAGCCAGCTTGAGCTTGGATTCATAAGCACACTTGCCGAAGGTCTTAATATCACTACAGAAGAATATGAATGTATTGAAAAGTTCGTACTGAATCATTTTGATAATATACCTGCTACATCCAACCTTTTAATTATCAATGGAATTGCAGAATACAATCCGGGTGAAGCCAAACATGTTTTAAAAGAGCAGCTTAAAGGTCAGATATGGGTACTGTTTGTACAATCGGTTCAGATGTATTTTGTAAGATTCAAGGGATGTGGTGAACTTTCGATGAACGGACAGCTGCTACAGGAAGAAAAGGTATATCCTCTCAGCCAGGGGGCTGCAATAAAAGGCTATAAGATCACTCCTATCTATTACTGGGATGTGACGATGCAATTTCTCAAAGAAGATTTTATGGCTTCTAGAGTTGTATATGAGGTCAACAATCTTGAATACAGGTTCAAAAATGGAAAGATAGGTATTCACCATATGAGCTTCAAGGAGGAATCCGGCAGGATGGTTGGTATCATGGGTGCCAGCGGCGCAGGAAAATCGACACTTCTTGGTGTTCTTAACGGAACCAATTCACCTTATGATGGTGAAGTACTTATAAACAATGTCAGCATTCATAAAGAGAAGGAAAAGGTAAAAGGTCTGATCGGTTATGTATCGCAAGATGACCTCCTTATTGAAGAACTGACTGTATTTGAGAACCTTTACTATAACGCCAAGCTTTGCTTCGACAATCTAACTGAAGAAGAGATTGTTGCAAGGGTTGATAATGTGCTTAAAAACCTGGGACTCTATGAGATAAGGGGCATACAGGTGGGAAGCCCTCTGAACAAGAAAATCAGTGGTGGTCAGAGAAAGAGACTTAACATCTCCCTTGAACTGATACGTGAACCTGCAATTATGTTCCTTGATGAACCAACCTCAGGTCTTTCTTCCCGTGACTCAGAAAACATACTTGACCTTCTTAAAGAACTCGCAAGGAAAGGCAAACTGCTCTTTATCGTCATCCACCAGCCTTCATCGGAAATATTCAAGATGTTCGACAAGCTTATTATACTTGACACTGGTGGCTATCTCATCTATAATGGCAATCCTATTGATTCTATAGAGTACTTCAAAAGAAAGATTGAACAGGCAAATTACAACGAGAGCGAATGTTACGTATGTGGTAATGTTAATCCCGAGCAGATTTTTAATATTGTTGAAACCAAGGTCTTTACTGAAAGCGGACAACCGACAGAGACCAGGAGGATATCACCTGCAGACTGGAGAAATCTGTTTGCAGCAGATCACGAGGAAGATATCCGCCAACTAGGAGGAGCTATACCTGAAATCAACTTTAAAACCCCCAATAAGCTTAAGCAATTTGTTGTTTTTACCAAACGAGATATACTTTCAAAAATTGCCGATACACAGTATCTTTTAATAACACTGCTTGAAGCTCCGGTGCTTGCATTCTTCCTTGCTTTTCTTATTAGA
This sequence comes from Bacteroidales bacterium, assembly GCA_035531395.1. Classification (GTDB taxonomy): domain Bacteria; phylum Bacteroidota; class Bacteroidia; order Bacteroidales; family VadinHA17; genus LD21. The sequence goes on along the minus strand of DATKTA010000025.1, from coordinate 32,069 downwards.
TATTTTGACGAAAGTGTAAAAGACGCTCATTATACCTTGTTTGAAAATAGCAATCTTCCGGTTTACCTGTTCATGTCAGTTATTGTTGCAATATTTATGGGACTGACAGTAAGCGCAGAAGAGATCATCAAAGACAGAAAAATCCTTAAACGGGAGGCATTCCTTAACCTGAGCTGGAACAGTTACCTCATGTCGAAGGTATTTGTTCAGTTCAGCATCTCTGCTATCCAGGCTTTCACATTTGTCCTTGTTGGTAACGGCATTACTGAGATAAGAGGGATGCTCTTCCAGTACTGGCTTGTTCTCTTTTCATGCTGGGCAGGTGCTAATATGCTTGGTCTTGTTATTTCCGACAGCTTTAAAGCAGTTGTTACCATTTATATTCTGATACCATTCCTTGTTATACCACAGATCATTCTCAGTGGTGTTATGGTTAAATTTGAAAAGCTCAACCCCAATATATCTTCTCCCAGTTCAATTCCATTCTATGGCGAGTTTATAACAGCCCGATGGGGATATGAAGCTCTGGCAGTTAATCAATTCATGTATAATAAATTTGAAAAGCAGTTTTATGAATATGAAAAGATGAAGAGCCGGGGTAACTTCAAAAGGAATTTCTGGTGCACTGAAATGAAATCAAAGCTGGAATTGATATCCAACAGGCTGAAAAATGAAGAAAAAAATGATGAAACTGAAAATAACATTACTATAGTAAGGAATGAAATCAGGAAAGAAATGGCATTACTGCCAAAAATCAAATTTGATTATCTGGATGCTCTCACTCCTGATAAAATAAACCCTGAAGCAATCATCGCAGCACAAAATTATATAGAGATGCTCAGGAGATATTATATTGATTACTATAATTTCGCTGACAAAAAGCGAAATGCTCTTATCAGCAAGCTCGAGAAAGAAAACGGGAACCTTTACCTTATACTTCGTGACAAGCATCATAATGAATCGCTTGAGGAATTTGCAATAAACAAAAATGAAACTGATACTTTCATTGAATATAAGGGAGAGCTTATTCAGAAAACGGGTCCTATCTTCCTCGATCCCAGGTATCCTTTTATTAAAGCACATTTCTATTCTCCCACGAAACAGATATTCGGTAACTATATTGATACCTTTGTTGTGAACGTAATAGTACTATGGGTAATGACTTTCCTCCTATATCTGGCTCTCTATTTCAGGCTGCTGAAAAGACTGCTCGATTCAGGCGAGGTACTGATGGGTAAAAAGTTCAAAGAATGAACTGGTGAAAATAATAAATACAAGAGGCTGCCTCACATGAGACAGCCTCTTGTATTATAAAGCAACCGATCTGATTAATAATATCTGAAGACAGAAGTTAATCAGTAATCTCTATCATTTTAAAGGGAACCCTAATGATTGATTCATAGTCCTCTCCTGCTTCAAGCATATCCTCATCGTCCTCCTCATAATACCAGTTTACTTCAACCTCATTTTTTGCCTTATGAATAGCTTCGAGCTTTTTAAAGACATCAAGGATACATTTTGATGAACTGGTATTGAAATACTCCAGCCGGATATTAACCGTGGTCTTTTCAAGCGGTGTTTCCTTATAGCTTTCAAGCCAGTCTACCAGCGGCTTGTAAAACTCTACTGAGTTCTCAGGGATTGACCGTCCCTTGATTTCAAAAATTCCAGCTGCAGCGTCAAATTTTACCGTAGGGGTCTTAGGTGTTCCTTCGATGATGATCGGTTCCATATTTTCCTGTTTTTAAAAGTTGCTTAATTTTCTTTTTCTTCGTTCACTAAAATATCAAGATAGAAAAATGAATATACATCATTATATTGTACAAAGGCATAATCGAGCTTATTGCCAGTTTTCCTGGCAATATCTACAAGTCCGAGTCCACCGCCGCCTTTAGCTGAGATCCTCTGATGATTAAGAATGAACTTATAGAGTTCCTTGATCTCCTCATGAGAAGAGCGGTTAATTCTCTTTATCTTCTCCTCAAGCTTCTCAATATTTTCTTTTTGTACAAAATTACCGGTTACAATCTTATAACCTGTTTCTACTTTTCGTACCAGAAGTAAGCCATATTTATCAACTTGTTCTTCAAAGTCAGCAGGCACCCTGTCAACATGATGAAAAAGGTTCTGCAGACTTTCCACCAGCACGTTATAAACTTTCTTACGAAGCTTGGGATTATCGTTTACTGCCACCATCTTTTCCTCAACCGAGTCAAGAACGTGATTAATGACATCAGAATCAACATTCCCTTTATAGAAAAGAATGATGTTGTCTTTTGGCTGATCTGAAAAATAATTCTCTATATTAAAGCTCATTTAAGCTTCATTTTAGATGAGGTGACCTAATTCTGAAAACAAATATAATAAAAATATGAAGTTACCAAATTACAATCTAAACACTTTCGCTCCTAATTTTTTGCTTGTTTTTGATAAAGGATACCATATTTTGTGACTAACAACACTTTTCAGACGATTTCAATGTGATTCTGTCTTCCGTGAGCCCTGATAAAGATCATATTTCAATAAGATACATTCGAGAGCTCCATTGAAAAGTGTATGTTTTTCGGCAGGTTTTAATCCAACTTTCTTAAGCGATTCCCTGTTAGAGGTAATCACCCAGGCTGTATTCCCATTAAAATTATGTTTAAGAGTTGATCCTATCATCCCGTATACGGAATCAAGATCCTCTGGATTAAGCCTCTGCCCATATGGCGGATTTATCACCACAACAACCTGGTCATCAATAGCTTTTAGATCTTTGAAATCAGAAATTTGTACCTTTATACTATTTTCAAGACCTGCTCTCTTAATATTGGCTTTCGCAAGAGTTATAGCATCAGGAGAAATATCACTTGCATTTATACTTACAGGAGATTCAGTTATTTCGCGATCCGAATCCTCCTTTACTTTTTGGAATATAGCTTCATCAAAATCTTTCCATTTCTGGAATCCAAAGGATTTTCTGTACCTGCCAGCAGGTATTTTACATGCAATCATGGCTGCTTCTATTGGTATAGTTCCTGAACCGCACATTGGATCGAGTATGGCTGATTGAGCGTTCCATCCTGAAATCAGCAGTATCCCTGCAGCCAGTGCTTCATTTAAAGGTGCAGCAGTCTGTTCCAGCCTGTAACCTCTCTTGAAGAGAGGAACAACAGAGGAATCGAGCGACAGGGATACCCTGTCACCACTTAGATGAAGATTTACAAGCAGATCAGGATCTTTCTGACTGACTGAAGGTCTCCTCCCACTACGCTTTCTGAAATAATCTGCGATTGCATCCTTTACAACAAGACCTGCATATCCGGTATGAGAAAACAGCTTTGAATTGATAACCGGTACAACTGAAAAAGTCATGTCTGCATCCAAATACTGTTCCCAGCTGACCCTTGAACAACCTTTGTAAAGATCCTCTTTTGATTTTATTCTGAAATCAGTCACTGGCATGAGAAACGAGAGAGCTGTCCTTGCACAATAATTGGCTTTGTATAAAAGATATCTGTCACCCTCAAAAAGGACAGCCCTGTTTGCGGTCTGAACTGCTGATGCACCCAAACCGACAATTTCTCTTGCAAGAACCTGTTCAAGTCCATAGAGAGTCTTTGCAACAAATTTCATCTATTGTTTCTTACCGGCATTATTTATAACCAAGAATCGTATTGTACCTGGTTTTATCTGATATAACCTCAAGAGCATTATCAATTACCTTATCATTCTGGTTAATTATCTGGTAATATTCAGATATCTGCCACAGGTTGGCAGCCACCAGTCCTTTAAGAATCAGAAGCATCTCATCTTTTGATATATTATACTGTGCCTCATCAAACTTAACACCCTCTGACTCTCCCTTTTCAATGAATGCTTTTATATCCTCGGGAGAAAGCTGAAAGTTGGTCCTGAAATCTTCGATGGTCCGGTACTTGGATTTTAATTGTTTTCTGTTCTGATCAAAATACTCCAGTGCAAATGAATTCAGAACATTTTTAGCTGCAAGCCTTCTGAAATATGTTGAATTATATGTAGTATCAACTGACACAAAAACATCAGGCATTATACCTCCGCCTCCATATACAACACGCTTATTTATAAGAGTATTATATTTAAGTGAATCAGGTAAATGAATACTGTCGGCACTGATCATTTCTCCATCCGTGTATCTTTTATAGAAATTCTCAATGTATTTATCATACCCTCCATCATACGAGCTCTGAATTGATCGACCAGTTGGAGTATAATACCGAGCTATAGTAAGTCTGATCATCGATCCGTCAGTGAGATAAAATCCATTCTGAACCAGCCCTTTGCCAAATGTTCTGCGACCCATTATAATACCTCTGTCCCATTCCTGCAGAGCTCCTGAAAGGATCTCACTGGCCGATGCCGAATTTTCATCAGTAAGAACAATAACTCTTGCAGAAGAGAGATCTCCTGATCCTTTTGATTTGTAATCCTGGCGAGGAGTTTTCCTTCCTTTCAGATAAACCAGTAATTTTTGATCAGAAAAGAATTTTTCAGCTATCTGAGTTGCAGCCATCATATATCCTCCACCATTTCCTCTAAGATCAAGAACAAGGTTCTGCATATTGTTCCTTCTGAGACTGTCAACTGCAGATGAAAACTCCTTTTCAGTTGTTGCCGCAAACTTGTTAAGCTTAATATATCCCGTCTCTTTATTGAGCATATATGCTGCATCAAGACTGTAAATAGGAATCTTGTCGCGGATAATATTAAAGTCAAGAATATCCTTTTCTCCTTTCCTGTATACTGAAATATTCACTTTGGTTCCTTTTGGCCCCATCAATCTGCTCCTTACTCCCGCCGTAGAAATCCCGATTCCATTAACTTTTTCCTTATCAATTGTCAGAATCCGGTCTCCGGATTTAAGCCCGACCTTTTCTGAAGGTCCTCCTGACAAAGGTTCAATAACAATAATTGAATCTCGCAGTATATTGAATTGTATTCCAATACCTTCGAAGTTACCGTTCAGTGGTTCATTCATATCTTTCACATCTTTTGCTGAGATGTATGTGGAATGCGGATCGAGGTTTCTAAGAATCTCAATAATGGCTTTCTCTGCCAGCTTGTCCATCTGGGCAGAATCTACATAGAATGATTCGATCAGTCCTAACGTCCTTCCAATCTTGAAGGTTTGCTCATTTAACACCTGTGCTGTTGTGGATTGAGCTATAAGTAATACAGCTGAGGCCAGTAACAACAATTCTTTAATTGTTCTTTTCATTAATATAATTTATATCCTATACAATAAACGTTTACTCCCACTCAATTGTTGAGGGAGGTTTGGAACTGATATCAAAAACAACTCTGTTTATGCCTTTTACCTTATTAATAATTTCATTTGAAACTGATCCAAGGAATTCGTAGGGAAGATGTGACCAGTCAGCAGTCATCCCATCTGTAGAGGTAATAGCCCTGAGAACAACTGCATTTTCATATGTCCTTTCGTCACCCATTACACCTACTGACTGAACAGGCAGTAAAATAACCCCAGCCTGCCAGACAGAGTCGTACAAACCTCTGTTTCTCAAAGCCTCAATAAATATCTCATCAGCCTCCTTAAGCATATTAAGTTTTTCCCTTGATATAGATCCAAGAAGTCTTATTGCCAGACCTGGCCCCGGAAATGGATGTCTTTTAAGAATGTACTCCGGTAAACCCATTGCATATCCTACTTTCCTTACTTCATCTTTGAAAAGAAGCCTGAGGGGTTCAATTACTTTCAGATGCATTTTTTCGGGGAGACCACCAACATTATGATGTGACTTGATAGTTGCTGAAGGGCCTTTTACAGAAACTGACTCAATAACATCAGGATAGATAGTTCCCTGAGCCAGCCATCTTACATCTTTAACCTTATGGGCCTCTTTATCAAACACCTCAATAAACACCCTTCCTATTATCTTTCTTTTCCGCTCAGGATCACTTACACCTTCAAGTTCTCCGAGAAATCTTTCGCTTGCGTCAACTCCCACAACATTAAGTCCTAATCCCAGATATGATTCAATAACCCTTGAAAACTCATTCTTGCGAAGAAGTCCGTTATCGACAAAAATACATGTAAGGTTTTTCCCTACTGCCTTATGAAGTAAAAAGGCTGCAACAGAAGAGTCAACACCTCCTGAGAGACCCAGTATTACCTTGTCATTACCAAGCTGTTTCTTCAGATTATGAACTGTTGAATCAACAAATGACTCAGGGGTCCAGCTCTGATTACATTTACATATTCCGGTAACAAAATTCCTGAGCATCACCGAACCTTCAGTTGTATGATAAACTTCAGGATGAAATTGAATTCCCCAGGTTGGTTCACCTTTAATCTTATAAGCTCCTGCCCTGACATCGATTGTAGAGCCGGTTATCACATATTCTTCAGGAAAACTTGTTATTGTATCAGCGTGCGACATCCAGACCTGTGTACCCTCGCTTACTCCCCTGAAAAGAGCATCTTCATGATCAATATTTACAAGATTGGCTCTGCCATATTCCCTGTTTTTTGACGGCTGAACTTCACCCCCATAGTTATGGACCAGGTGCTGTGCACCATAACAAACACCCAGAACAGGCATTAATCCTTTTATACCGGAAAGGTCCGGGACAGGAGCATTCTTATCACGTACTGACGCCGGACTACCCGATAAAATTACTCCTCTGATACTTTTGTCGGGGAAAGGGAAATTGTTGAACGGATGAATCTCGCAATACACATTAAGTTCTCTTATCCTCCTGGCTATCAACTGAGTATATTGAGATCCGAAATCTAGAATCAGAATTTTTTCCTGCAACGATAACTATTTTAAATTATAACGGCTTCAAAGATAGCTATTCTTTTATTCAGTAGTCAATAATCTCTTTTGTGATTTTATAACTCTTTCCGTCAATAGCAGGAAAAGTACGCTTAAAAACAGACCTTGCCTCCTCGACCAGAGGCTCTATATTCCTGTAACGCGATGAGAAATGTCCGATAAGAAGTGTTCCAGCTCCTGATTTCAATGCAGTTTTTGCGGCATCAATGGTTGTTGAATGGAAAGTCACAGCTGCCAGATCATCTTTACTTTTATCAAAGGTGGCTTCATGATAGAGCATTGTTACATCCTGTATAAAAGATGCCAGTTCAGAAAAATACCTTGTGTCACTGCAATAAGCATAAGACAACGGTTCATCCGGCGGCAAGGTGAGATCTTCATTTTTAATTACAAAACCATCTGGTCTGATGTAATCCTCTCCTTTTTTGATAGCAGGTATTCTTTCCACAGGGATTTTAAATTGACACAAGCTTTCCTTTTTAATATTTCTTTCTTTTTCCTTCTCCCTGAATAGAAAACCAAAGGCAGGAATACGGTGAATGAGCGGGAAGGAAGTTACTGTAATGAATTTATCATTCAGTATCAGATGAGGCTTTTTCGCGCTTAGAGGTATAAAATCAATTTCGAAACTGAGTTGTATATCAAAGTCACTCAAGTGAGACCTGAGGATTGAGTCATATGCCGCAGGAGCATAAAGGTGAAGTGGTGCTTTTCGTCCCATAAGGCTCAGGGTGGACAGGAATCCGTAAATTCCGAAGATATGATCACCATGCAGATGACTTATGAAAACATGGTTTATCTTTCCAAACCTGATCCTGTTTTTCCTGAGTTGCATCTGGGTTCCTTCACCGCAATCTATTAAAAACAAACGCTCATGTGCAGTAAGCACATGAGCGGATGGAAATCTTTCTGAAGTTGGCAGTGCAGAACTACTACCAAGAATGGTCAGTTTCAAAGCACCTTGCAAAGCGTAATGCTTTATGCAATCATTTTCTCAGCATCTTCAACAGTCCCAGTAATAGTAAGAACTGTATCGAGCTGTGAAATTGTGATCAGTCTTTCAACAGCCTCATTTAGGCCGCATAGCACAAACACTCCGCCTGCATTTTTACACAACCTGTTGGCTACCAAAATCGCACTGAGTCCTGACGAGTCACAATACTGGCATTTCTTAAGATCGAGGATAATATTCTTTTCCCCTTTACCTGAAACGAGTACCAGTTCCGACTTAAGTGCTGGTGCAATGTGAGTATCAAGCTTTTCTGCCTGTATCTGGATTACAGTGCTGTTATTCCGGCTTTCAATATTGAAATCCATAGTTTTAAATATTTAGTAGCCTAAATTTAATCAATTTTTCAATTTCTTGGAAGCTTTATTTGCTTTTTCTTCCATTTCTTCTTTTAAAGCTGCAAGCTGCGTTATATCACCAAGAGTAGTTTTCTCAGAGCTGGTTTTTGGCTTTCTTGTTGATTTTTTGGTTGTTGCCTGTTCTGATCTCTTTACCGGTGCATCAGCTGATTTCTTCTCATCTTCGTAAACCCTGCTGTGCGAAAGGATGATTTTCTTGGCAGATTTATTGAATTCTATCACTTTGAAAAGAAGCTTCTCATCAATCTTAGCCATAAGACCATCTTCCTTTACCAGATGTTTTGGTGTAACAAAACCTTCAACACCATAAGGAAGTGCAACAACGGCACCTTTATCAAATACCTCCATAACGGTTCCTTCATGAATTGAATCGAGCGTAAAGAGTGTCTCAAATACGTCCCAGGGATTCTCCTCAAGCTGCTTATGTCCAAGACTCAAACGCCTGTTTTCTTTGTCAATTTCAAGTACAACTACTTCTATTTCAGCATCAATGGCAGTAAATTCAGCAGGATGCTTTATCTTCTTGGTCCATGAAAGATCTGAGATATGTATCAGTCCATCAACACCTTCTTCAATTTCAACAAATACTCCGAAGTTGGTAAAGTTTCTGACTTTTGCATTATGCTGTGAACCTACGGTATATTTTTCATCTATATTCTGCCATGGATCTGACTTAAGCTGCTTGATACCCAATGACATTTTTCTTTCAGTCCTGTCGAGTGTAAGGATAACTGCCTCTATTTCATCACCAACTTTAAGAAATTCCTGAGCGCTACGCAGATGCTGCGACCATGACATTTCTGAAACGTGAATCAATCCTTCCACACCTGGAGCTATCTCAACAAATGCTCCGTAATCGGCCATAACCACAACTTTTCCATTAACCTTATCACCGATAGCAAGGTTAGGATCTATGGAATCCCATGGATGAGATGTCAGCTGTTTCAGTCCAAGCGCTATTCTCTTCTTGTCATCATCAAAGTCGAGGATAACTACATTAAGTTTCTGATCGAGTTTAACAATTTCTTCAGGATGATTAACCCTGCCCCATGAAAGGTCTGTAATGTGAATAAGACCATCAACACCTCCCAGATCAATAAACACACCGTATGAGGTTATATTCTTAACGGTCCCTTCAAGAACCTGTCCTTTTTCAAGTTTTGCAATAATCTCTTTCTTCTGCTGTTCAAGCTCAGCTTCGATAAGAGCTTTGTGAGATACTACAACGTTCTTGAATTCCTGGTTAATCTTAACAACCTTGAATTCCATTGTTTTTCCAACAAATACATCATAATCGCGGATCGGTTTGACATCAATCTGTGATCCCGGAAGGAATGCCTCTATGCCAAATACATCTACAATCATACCTCCTTTTGTGCGACACTTAATGTAACCTGTAATAATCTCATTTTTTTCAAGGGAGTCATTAACCCTGTCCCATGATTTTATTGCTCGTGCTTTCTTATGTGAAAGAATAAGCTGTCCTTTTTTGTCTTCCTGGCTTTCAACATAAACTTCCACACCGTCACCAACCTTGAGATTAGGATTATAGCGGAATTCGTTAAGACTTACAACGCCTTCCGACTTATAACCGATGTTAATTACAACTTCGCGTGAGGTCATCTGGATGACCGTTCCAACTACAACTTCATCAACTGAAACAGTTGAAAGTGTTTCATCATAAAGTGATTCATACTCCTTGTATTTCGGCGAATTACGGAGTTCTTCGCTTTCAAAACGATCCCAGTCAAATTCTTCAATGGGAACTGCTCCGCGAAATTCAGATTTTACTTTTATCTGAATCTCTTTTTCATCTTCAGGTTCAACTTTTACTTTCCTGGGTTTTTTCTCTTTCTTAACATCAGATTCCATTCCATAATCTGCTGCCGTTACTTTTTCTGCAACCTCTTCAATAACTTCATCCTGGGTTTCAAGAAGTTCCGTTTCCTTTACTTTTTTGACGGGTTTTGCTTTTGCTTTTTTAGGCTGTTTTACTTCGCCTTCATCTTCTTTAACAACTTCCCTCTTGGTTGTCTTCTTTTTGCTTTCAGTCATGATTTTAATTTAAAAAACTAATAATTAATAAGTTAGACATTATTTTGTGGAAAAAATTGGCCTCAAAGATAGAATAATATTTCCATAATGCCATAATTATCAACAAGATTTTCATGGGATTAAAAGGACACAGTCATCAGGATTCAGCCAACATGTTGAGAAGGATAAGAATATTTAGTATCTTCCTGACGCCAGACGCATGAACCCTTACGCCATTTTCAGATTTAATATGTTATACTATCTTTGCAAACATCTAACTTATAAGTCAGAAACAGACAACCAGGTTTCAGGCACACCGAAAGAAAGAATAAAATATTAACACATGAAAGGAATAATTTTAGCAGGAGGCTCAGGAACCAGACTTTATCCTATAACAAGTTCCATCTCTAAGCAGATGCTTCCTGTATATGACAAGCCAATGATTTATTACCCGTTATCTGTTCTGATGCTCTCAGGGATCAGGGAAATACTCGTTATCTCTACCCCCCGTGATCTGCCAGGCTTCAGAGATCTTCTGGGAGATGGCAAATCACTGGGATTATCTTTAAGCTATAAAGAACAACCTTCACCTGACGGACTTGCCCAGGCATTTATTCTGGGGGAAGAATTTATCGGGAATGATAGTGTCTGTATGATCCTTGGAGACAACATTTTTTACGGACATGGTTTTGGTGAAGCGCTTCTGAAAACAGCCGAACTAAATGATGGAGCTTGCATTTTTGGCTACTACGTAACAGATCCTGAAAGATACGGAGTAGTGGAATTTGACAAGAACAGAAAGGTAATAAGCCTCGAGGAAAAACCGGTAAAACCGAAATCAAACTACGCTGTCACAGGACTCTATTTCTATGACAACACTGTTGTTTCCAAAGCAAAGTCGTTAAAGCCTTCAGCGAGAGGCGAACTCGAAATAACTGATCTTAACAGGCTGTATCTCAATGAAGGGAAACTGGATATCAAACTCATGGGCAGAGGCATGGCATGGCTCGACACAGGAACTTATGAAAGCTTGCTACAGGCAGCGAACTTTATTGCGACTCTTGAGCAGCGACAGGGGTTAAAGGCGTCGTGCATCGAAGAAATAGCTTATAAAAGGGGATTTATTGATAAGAGTCAGCTCCTTGCACTTGCCGGGCCCATAAAAAACAGCCAATATGGCAAATACCTTCTGAGAATTGCCATGGATGAGATAAATGTTTATGAAGGGATAAAGTAAAGATATTTTCAAATGAACATTACGGAAACAGGATTGCAAGGGCTTTTGATAATTCAACCTAAAGTATTTACTGACAGCAGAGGCTACTTTTTCGAGAGTTTCAACCAGGATATATTCAGGAATGCAGGGATAATTTTCACACCAGTGCAGGATAATGAATCAAGATCGTCAAAAGGTGTTATCAGAGGTCTTCATTACCAGCTCAATCCACAGGCCCAGGCTAAACTTATTAGAGTTGTTGAAGGTAAAATATTTGATGTTGCGGTTGATCTCCGAAGTGAATCACCAACATTTGGAAAATGGTTCGGTATTGAACTTGACTCTGAGTCTAAAAAACAGCTTATGATACCGAGAGGCTTTGCCCATGGATTCTCAGTACTGAGTGATATTGCAGTTATACAGTACAAGTGTGACAATACTTATAATCCTCAGCTCGAAAGAGGCATCAGTTTAAAAGATCCAGCCCTCAAAATTGACTGGAAATTGGGAAGCAGTACTTCAGTTATCAGTGATAAGGATCTTAAAAACCCTGTTTTCAGGGATGCCGATATGAACTTCTAAAATCAAAAGAAGAAAGACAATCAGACAACAAGACAATCAGACAAAACAATATGGCAGGAATTCTGATCACAGGAGCTAACGGACAACTTGGAAATGAGCTAAGAGAAATATCAAAGCAGTATTGGGGTTATGATTTCACTTTTACTGACATTGATACGCTGGATATTACAAATGCTCAGGCCACTGAAGAATATATAAAAGCCATCAATCCGGGCTGGATAGTGAACTGTGCTGCTTATAACCTTGTTGATAAAGCTGAAAGTGAACCGGATATTGCTATGCGCATAAACAGCACTGCTGTTAAAAATATAACAGATGCTGTTTCAGGTTCTGAAAGCAGGTTCATCCATATTTCCACTGACTATGTATACGGAGGATTGTCAAATGTACCTTACAACGAAGATTCCATACCTGATCCACAATCAGCGTATGGCAGGTCAAAACTGGCAGGTGAAAAGCAGGCTTTGCTTCACCCCGGATCGATGATCATCAGAACATCATGGTTATACTCCTCCTTTGGCCAAAACTTTGTCAAAACAATGTTGAAGTATGGTGCTGAGAGAGATTCCCTGAAAGTAGTATTTGACCAGACAGGAACACCCACCTATGCCAATGATCTTGCGGAATCCATAATGAAAATCATTTCAGGTGTTATCAGGAATCAGTTTGCTTTCAAGGCCGGAATTTACAATTATTCAAATGAAGGTGTCTGCAGCTGGTTTGACTTTGCTACAGAGATAATCAAAGAAGCCGGACTAACATGCCAGGTTTTACCTGTTGTTTCAAAAGATTTTCCGCAGGCAGCGGCAAGACCATCCTACTCAGTAATGGACAAGACTAAGATAAAAGAGAACTATAACATTACTATTCCATATTGGAGAGACAGTCTCCTTAAATGTATGAAAATTATAAAATAAATTCATAGAAGATGATATCTATTGAGTTGATCAGGAAGAAGGCTACAGCGTGGCTAAGCGATGAGTTCAATGAACAAACACGCAATGAGGTCAGAGAGATGCTTGATAACGATGAGAAAAAGCTTGTAGATGCTTTCTATCAGGATCTTGAATTCGGAACAGGAGGCCTCAGGGGAATTATGGGTGCCGGTACTAACAGGATGAACATATACACTCTTGGAATGGCAACCCAGGGACTCTCAAACTATATAATAAGGCAATGTGGCGATAAAGGAATAAAGGTTGCTATTGCTCACGACTGTCGAAATAACAGCCGTCTGTTTGCAGAGACAGCTGCAGAAATATTCACAGCAAACGGATTCGAAGTCTTTCTTTTTGAAGCCCTTCGCCCGACACCTGAGTTGTCATTTGCCATTCGCAATTTTAAATGTCAGAGCGGGATTGTGATAACCGCATCGCATAACCCATCGGAATATAACGGATATAAAGCCTACTGGAACGACGGTGGGCAGGTTGTAGCACCTCATGACCAGGGAATTATTGATGAAGTGAGGAAAATCACTTCAGTCAGCCAGATCAGATTCAGTGGACAGAAGGAAAAGATCATAATAATTGGTAAAGAGATAGATGACCTGTTCCTTCAGGAGGTTCTGAAAATGAGACATAATCCTGAGGTAATTGATATGTTTGCCGATATGGGAATTGTTTACACACCAATTCATGGTACCGGTGTGAAGCTTGTCCCTCCTGCTTTAAGGTTATTCGGGTTTAAAAATATAATAAGTGTTCCCGAACAGGATGTTGTCGATGGAAACTTCCCGACTGTCAAATCACCAAATCCTGAAGAACCTGGTGCCCTTAAGATGGCAATTGAGAAGGCAAAGGAGACAGGCGCTGAACTGGTAATGGCAACCGACCCTGACGCAGACAGGCTGGGAATTGCAGTCAAAGATAAAAGCGGAGAATTCATACTCCTGAATGGAAACCAGACCAGCCTCCTGCTTGTCTGGTATATCCTGTCGCAATATCAGGAGAAGAACAAATTCAAGGGTAATGAGTATATAATAAAAACAATTGTAACAACAGACCTGATCGAAAGAATAGCAGAGGATTATAAAGTTGAATATTATAATGTCCTTACCGGGTTTAAATTCTTTGCAGAACTTATAAGAGAGAATGAAGGGAAGAAGAAATACATCGGCGGAGGAGAGGAAAGCTACGGATTTCTTCCCGGTGAATATGTCAGGGATAAGGATGCCGTTGCATCATGCGCACTGATAGCCGAAACAACTGCATGGGCAAAAAGCCAGGGCAAAACTCTTTATGAACAACTTATTGAGATCTATCAGAAATACGGTTTCTATAAAGAGAAACTGGTAAATATTGTCAGGAAAGGAAATGAGGGTGCTGATGAGATCAAGGCAATGATGGCTGGCTTCCGCAGTAATCCTCCACAGATGATCAACAATAGTAGAGTCATTAAAATTGATGATTATCAGCAGCTTATATCATCTGACCTAGTGACCGGTACCAAGAATAAGATCAATCTCCTGCAATCGGATGTTCTTCAGTTTTTCCTGGAAGATGGCAGTAAAATATCTGTCAGGCCTTCCGGTACCGAACCAAAGATCAAATTCTATTTCAGTGTTAATACAAAGCTTGAATCTGTTGATAAATTTGAAGAGACAGAGAATTTCCTTGACACAAGGATTGATGGCATCATTAAGGATATGAATCTGTTGTAGGTCCTTTTTATCCGCGGAGTTGCACTAAGTTGCACAGAGAAAACACGAAGTTTTAAAACAGTGAAACTCCGTGCATCCCAATAGCTATAGGGACTGTGCTACTACGTGGTAAAATTTAATTAGTAACTTCAGTCTCCAATAATTTTTACAAGCACCCTCTTCCTTCTTTTCCCGTCAAATTCCCCATAAAAGATCTGTTCCCACGGTCCAAAATCCATCTGCCCGTTTGTTACTGCAACAACCACCTCCCGCCCCATCAGGGTACGTTTTATATGTGCATCAGCATTATCTTCAAACCCATTGTGCTGATACTGGGAATAAGGTTTCTCAGGAGCCAGCTTCTCAAGCCATACCTCAAAGTCATGATGCAGCCCCTGTTCATCATCATTAATAAATACACTGGCAGTAATATGCATTGCATTTACAAGAATCAGGCCTTCTTTTATTCCTGATTCGACCAGACACTTTTGTACCTGACCGGTGATATTAATGAAAGCTCTTCTGGAAGGAGCTTCAAACCATAGTTCTTTACGATATGATTTCATTTTTTTCCCGGAAAGTTAAAGAATTATATGAAAACAGCTTCCTGTAAATCCATATTTACAAAGGGGAAGATTATAGTATGCCGTTTGTCATCCATTTTTTAACTTGGCTCTGAAAATTAGTTGGGAAATAATAATTTACTTATTATGAAAAAGATATCAATTCTCACCACAATAGTTTATATTGTTTTATCCGGATGCAGCAGGGAGCAGAGTGTAACTTCCGGTTATGATCCGGGAAAAGATAAAGAACTTATTGTGAAAACAATCAATTCCTCAATAGGATGGGCAAAGAATAAAGATATTGAATTACTTCACAGCATTATCTCTAATGATTCCTCATTCCTGGAGGTACATCCTGATGGCAGAGTTGTCACAGGATTTTCAGAATTCATAAAGGCTGAAAAATTCTGGATGAGCGAGGATTTTCAGGCGGTAAGATATGAGATTCGCGATCTGCAGGTCAACATCTCCCAAATCGGCAATGTTGCATGGTGGTTCTGTCTGCTTGATGATGTAAATACCTGGAAAGGAGAACAGGCCAGCTGGGAAAATACCAGATGGACCGGTGTCATGGAGAAACGCAATAATAAATGGATAATAGTACAGCAACACTTTTCTTTTGCTGACAATTGAGTAAAAATTAAATTATGATGAAAAGACTGATATCCTTTTTAACAATTATCCCGTTACTGGTTATCTTTCCTGTTTTTAAAGGAGCTGAAAACAAATTACCAAAACCATCAGGTGAGTACCCTTCAGGTGTTACATACTTAAGCCTAACAGATTCATCACGAAAAGAATTATTTGATAATGACAAAAACCGTTTCAGAGAACTGACCATTAAGGTATGGTATCCGGCAGGGAAGAAGACAAAAACTGAATTATTCCTTGAAGATCCTGACAGGATAATATCGCAATTCGGATTTTCAAATATATACAGGACCCTGAAAACAAATTCTTCAAAGGGAGTTAAAGTCTCAGCGGATAAAGACAGGTATCCCGTTCTCATATACTCTCACGGATGGGGAGAGCATTATTCCCAGAACACCATCCTCATGGAAGAGCTTGCAAGCCATGGATACATTGTATTCAGCATTGCTCATCATTATGAATGCAAGTTTTCATTTTATCCCGACGGCAGCTTTATCACAATAGACAATAACAGCAAAAGGTTCAGGGATATAATAAATGAACAGACGAATCCTGCTGCCATGGTAATATTCAATAAAATGGTTACTGTTACCGATGACTACCAGCGTGAAAAGATTTTTGAAGAATCCTGTGATATTATGCCTGTACTTCTTAAAGAGAGTCCGGCATATTGGGCTGAAGACATAAAATTTATGATAAACAGGTTGTTAAAGATCAATAAATCAGATGATCTGTTTAAGTCAAAACTTGATCTTGACAGGATTGGTGTTTTTGGCATGTCAATGGGTGGTATAGCATCGAATGAAGTTTGTTTAGCAGATAAGAGAGTGAAAGCCGGAATAAACATTGATGGAGGATTATATGGCTCAGTTTTAAATAAGGATATTATCACACCATTTCTGTTTATCAACAGTCAGAGGTATTCAGGTTATGGGAACCTTTTCAACAGCAAGGTTGCCAATGAAAGTTATTCTGTAACTATATTGAATTCAGACCATTATAATTTTTCAGATTATGCGCTTTACCCTGTAATTAATCAAAGTCAGATTGGAACAATAGATCCTCAGCAGCCAATAGAATTGATGAACAGGTTGACAGTTATGTTTTTTAATAAATACCTGTTAAATAAAAAGGAGAAGGATTTCCAAAGTATTTTTGAAGGAATTGAGGTTGAATTTGTATCCAAAATCTCCAGATGATTAATTCATTTGAAAAACTGATCACTGAAATTAACAAGATAAATCCTGTCTGTTGAACGGGTCAGCGCAGTATAAAACCATCTCAGGTAATCGATTGAAATCTCATTCCTGTTGAACATACCCTGGTCGATAAAAACTCTTTCCCATTGTCCTCCCTGTGCTTTATGGCATGTAACAGCATAAGCAAATTTTATTTGAAGCGCATTGAAATATGGATCTTCACGAACAGCAGTATATTGTTTTCGTCTGGTCCTGATATGGAGATAATCTGCCAGGATATTCTGGTAAAGCTCCTTATTCTTGTCAGCAGGTAATGCCGGTGTATCAAGGCTCAAAACATCAAGCATCACCTTAGACTCAACCTCAAGGTCATAGTCAGGGAATTTGAGTACCATATCTGCAAACCGGAACCCATACCTTTCCTCATACTTTCTGATCTTCCTTACCTCGGCAATATCACCATTGGCAATAAACCCTGCCCCATCATCTTCTTCTTCAAGGATAAAGTAATTGTTTTTAACCACCATTACCATATCCCCCGGGCTTACCTCCTCCTCCCTGAAAAATATCCTGTTTCGGATACCCTGGTTATATCGGTTCGCCATCTTGTTGGAGTTCACAACAATAATGGTACCCTCCAGACTGCAGGAACCATATGCAGCTGATATCTCATCTATCAGCTCCTCTCCTGTTATTCTTCTGATATCATTGAAATTAATACAGTCGATAGATGGATGTACAAGATCATCTTCTGCTATTTGCAATCGTATGCGTGTTGCATTCATAAGAACTCCCGATGACTCACTCTGACGAAGCACCTGTCGTAAATCACAACTGATCAATCCAAAGCCATAGCCTCTGAGTGAATTTGAATCAAGAGCCGGACTGACTATAGATCCTACAGGTGGAAGTTGAGCGGTATCTCCGACCAGTATCAGTTTACAGTCGGTCCCTGAATAAACATATTCAATAAGGTCATCCAGCAATCTTCCACTTCCAAATAGGGATGCTTCATTGGTATTATTTGAAACCATCGAAGCTTCATCGACTATAAAAAAGGTGTCCTTTGAAAGGTTCCTGTCAAGCCTGAAACTTCCGATTCCATCTTTTAATGATTTCTGCCTGTATATTTTCTTATGTATTGTAAAAGCAGGTTTGCCGGAATATGATGAAAGTACCTTGGCTGCACGTCCTGTTGGTGCTAGCAGGACAGATTTCATTCTCAGCAGATCGAGAGTCTTTACTATTGAACTGATGACACTTGTTTTTCCGGTACCGGCATAACCTGTCATCAGGAATATTACATCATTGTTGTTATCGCAGATATAAGCTGCTATCTTTTTAAGTGCAACCGACTGATCATCAGTAGGAATATTCCCCAGATTCTTAACAAGGTTATTATATATTATTGTATCACGCATTTCTCACAGTAAGGCTGCAGAGGGAACGCAAAGTACGCAAAGGAATATAATATATCAATATTATTCTTTGTGAACTTTGCTAAAACTTTGCGACTTTTACTGTTACTTTTATATTTTTACAAGAAATACCTGTTTAATGCCATTTCTTGAACTCTTTGATGAGACACTAGACATAAACTCAACTGAGAACTATGAGCTTTCCATTCAGGTAAGTCCTGAGGAGCTGACATTTTCTGTTCTTGACATAATAAGAAACAAGTATATTCTTATTCGTTCCTTTGAGGCTGATGATACCTCCCCTTTCAGTGCTTCAATGATACAGGAGCTAATTTTAAAAGATGATTTCCTGACGAAAAGGTATAAAAAACTGAATATTGTAATGCCTTCACGGAAGTTTACGCTTATTCCTTCACAGCTATTTGATCCGGGTAAAAAAGATGAGTATTATTCATTCAATCATGTAGAGGATGAGAACAACATTATTCTTTCTAATAAATCAGCTGACCCGGATGCCTTTATTGTATTTTCAGTGTTGAAACCCTTATATGAGTTAATTACCGGATTATTCCCGGGCATTCTTCCATGGCATCATACCAAACCGCTGTTAAATCATGTTTCACATTGCAGGATGAGCTCAAATGGTGATCATATACATCTGCATGTAGAGAAGGATTTCTTTAACCTTGTGATTTACAGGCAGAACATCCTCAAATTCTGTAATTCATTTATTTACAGAAACATAAATGATATTCTTTATTATGTAATGAATACCTTCAGAAATCTTGAGATCAAACAGGAAGATACGATATGGTTAAGCGGCCACACAGAAAAATATGACGATCTGTCTTCAGCCTTTGCAATGTACATAAGGCATCTCAGGTTCAGTGAACCGTCAGGAAACTTCACATTCAGTTATGTTTTCAATGACACTGTTCTGTGCCGGTATCTAAATCTTTTCACACTTGTAAATTGCGAATAATAGGAGGCAAATACAAAGGAAGAAGGATTGTTCCTCCAAGCGCTTTCAAGGCAAGGCCTACAACTGATTTTGCCCGGGAAGGGCTCTTTAACATTCTGGTTAACAGAATTGATTTTGAAGAAGTTACCGTTCTTGATCTTTTTTCAGGGACAGGCAGTATCAGTTATGAATTTGCTTCACGAGGAGTCTCTGCCATTCACCTGGTGGAAAAAGATTCTGTTCATATTAACGGGATCAGGAAAATAATAAAAGATATGGAAATGGAAAATATCAGGCCTATCCATATCGATGTTAAGGCATACCTCAGAACATGCAAGATTAAATATGACCTGGTATTTGCTGATCCTCCGTATGATCTCTCATGGTTGAAGGATATACCTGACCTTGTTCTGAACTCAGGAATATTGAAAGATGATGGTTTTTTCATTCTCGAACATCCCAGGAGAATAGCCTTTTCAGGTCACCCCCTGTTTTTTGAGCACCGGAGTTACGGTGGTGTGAATTTTAGCTTCTTCAGGATATAGGCTGTTCCGGGTACTTCACTTTAGCTACTACTTTCATTTCGTTTCGGTGGTCAAAGAATACTTCGGTTGACAAAGTGGACACTGATAGAATCAAGAATCAGGAATCAAGGCCACTCAGACGTTATCCGGTTAAAACCATTGAACTCCAATTCCATAAAAATATTTTTCCGGAAATATTTTGCATTGCAAAAAAATAGGTTAATTTTGCATCGCAATTTAAGAAGGGTGCGGTAGTTCAGTTGGTTAGAATATCGGCCTGTCACGCCGAGGGTCGCGGGTTCGAGTCCCGTCCGCACCGCCAGCATAAATCGTAACTCACATATATATCAATGAGTTGCGATTTTTTCTTTATTCTATTTCTACAACATTTCTACAACAATTTAAAAATCAAATTTAAACTCCAGTTAATTAAGATCGGAGTATCGTAGAATCGTAGAATCGTAGAATCGTAGAAACACAAAAGCGTTTATAGCAACTTTACATTTTTTACCGTTTTACAAACCTATCATTAAACTTAAACCTGGCAGGTGAACTAAAAGGTGTACTTAAAATGACAGGGTTTGTAAAGGATTGATTGGGGGATTAATGCAAAACAGGTTCTGGAGCTGCCAGGACTTGCATGGGGTGCAAGGGGTCGTCTGTTCGAGTCGGATCACCCCGACAGCGTTTGCGACGTTTGAAATAATTAAGTACATAGTTTAGTCACTAAAAGTCATTTTAATCAATACCTGATAAAAACTGTTTTAAGCCTGTTTTAAGCTACTCAACTGCTGAGGTAGTACTGTTTAACCAAGTGTATTATTGTAGCTGAAATGCTTACCTTTGCACCTGTTTCCTTATGAAACTTCACTGCTGCTTTCTGGATAAGTTTTTTGTCCTCTCCAGAGACTCTGATGGTAATGCTTCCTGTTTTCATAATTAATATCTTTTTATAGTGTTCAATTCCTATAATTCCTTTTTTGTCCGGAATAGTCAAAAGAAGCAAATATTCAAAGCCTTTTTTATAGACTCCAATTCCTCCAATTTTGTATTTATTTTTTGCTTTCAAATAGCTACGAAAACGACGTAAATAACAAGCTGCCTTTTTTACTGTTACAAAAACAATTTTTTTTTGTCTGAAATAAGCCGAAAAATTAGTATTATATCTTAATATTAAATCCATAATTCTTTAGCCGGTTAATAGCAATATTTATCTCTTCATGTGTAAATAATTCCCTCCATTCCATTTTTATTACCAATGCTTCAACAGTTAGGTCTAATCTATCGCACTCCCACAAAGCAGTATAACCATCAGAGACTTTGTTTGAATGCAACAAAATTCTTGCAGTCTCTAAACCCCCATGCTCAGAGACCATTTGTAAATATCTTGTAGCATTATAATTACATTCCTTTTTAACTAATTTATAAATATTAAGCATTTTGATATTAAACTTTAATTTTAGATTTTTATCCATTTTACTTCGGTTTTGTTCTGTTTCTATTTTAATCTACTTTAGATAATACCCGGTTACAAAATCAGGGTACAAAACATTGCGGAAATTATACTTTTAAAGTTCTATAAAGGCGTAAATAATTATCGGAATTTTTTTCATACACTTCAGCCTTTTTCAAAAGCTTTAAATAACGCTTTGTTGGTTTTCCGTCGTACTGCTTTTTGAAATGCTTACTGTAAATTTCCTCACAAACTTTATCAATTCCAAATAACAAACCAAATTGCTTACCCAGCTTTCTGTATCCGTGGCTTTGTACTTGCTTTTCATAAAAACACCCCGGAAATAAACAGCCGGGGTTTATTCACTGCTTATTCAATACCTGATAAAAGCTATTCTAAAACTGTAACTGGTGTTGATGTAAATTAATCAAAAAGGCTAATCCCGAACACAACGAACAGAATAGCCAGTTTTCTTATTGGGACACCCAGGGCTTACTATGTTAGAATCGTAGATCAAATAACGAGCACAGCCTTGATTTGTATTGAGCTCATTGGATGCAAAAACCGATAATTCTGATCACATTTGACCGGTCAAATAGGTTTTAACATAAATCGCTATACAGTAATTATTTAACTCTGGCAATCAGTGGTCGTTTTATTCCGGCCGAAGGTGGTCAAGGCTAATGGCTTTTCCAAGTAGGGAGATTATATTAATTAAAGTTTGTGAAATTTAAATTTAAGTGTTAAATTTCATAACCATTTTATTCTCAATCATACTTGTTATAAATTTTAAAATTTTAAATCAATATGAGTATAAGGATAAAGTTAAAGAGTTAAGTTATGAGATGTCAGCTTATTAGCAAATTGGTTAAAGAACTGGCAAAATCACGGTTTCATAAAATAATAATTCTATCTGCTCTGCTCATAATATTCAAATCAAACATGGCCGCTGCCACCGATCCAACCGTACTGGTATTTATTATCGATGGCCTTCAGAGTGACGCAGCGAAAGTCGCAGCTGCAAATGGCGCTGGAAATTTAAAATTCCTGATGGAAAACGGTGTATGTGTGCGTGAAGCATATTGCACAAGCCCTGCGCCCCGAATGTTTTTACCGGATGGATCCCTGCCCTGGGGAACTTCGTCCTCACCTAATGTTGCCATTCATACAGGGACGCATGTATTTGAATCCCGGCTGATTGATGATACATTTCTATCAGCCAGAAGGGCACACATTAAATCACTTTTTGCAGGTGGCGCGGATAATTATAAAGAATTTACCACGCCCGATTTTTGTTATGCAGGATCTCTAACCGATTCAGATGTGGTGCAATATGGTATGTATCATTTTAAAAATGACGGTACAAGATTAATCCGGCTTCACCTTCAGCAAATCAGGGACAGCTGGTCCGGTCCCGAGGATAAACTCAAAGCGGGTTCAGGGTACCAAAAGGCAATACTTAGAGCCGATGTGTTATTAGGCAAGCTTATACAAATGTTTAAAAGCGCGGGTGTATGGGAAGAGACTTATATTATTGTAGCCGGCGATCACGGAATGGGCATAACAAAGGAGAGTGAACATCCGCCTTCAGTTATTTCATCATGGTCACCTTACATGAATTTTTATGGACCGGGAATTAAAAAGGGAGGAATCATTCCCTATGCTGAGACACCTGATCTGGCACTGATGATTAATCATTTTTTGAATCTCAGCCCATTGCAGGGCTATACTGATCCTGGCATAGTAATCGAACCTAAAGGCACAACCGGAACCTTTTTAAGCAATATTTTTGAAGGTAATCCAGATGAAATCACTCATCCCAAAATGATTCTGAGGTATTTGGAAAGCAATAACTGGAAACATTCTGATGATTATTCAGAATACCGTCATGCAATGCTTTCTTACATGAAAGAATTAGCATTTAGAAAATAAATACGCTTAAAATAAATGAGAATCAGTCTGCAAACTGTCATGCAGCAAACTACTAATGTATTTTTGTCTATTAACTAAAAATGTCCGGTTTTTTAAACATTATAGCCATTCTTCAGCTGTGCACAAACTTTTTACTGTAAATTAATAAGAATCTTATAAGTAAGTCAGTCCATACCTTAAAAACGCCTGGGGTTTTACGCATTATAGCCATTCTTCCGCTTTACGCAAACTTTTTACTGTAAATTAATAAGAATCTGATAATTTAATCCCTCTTGTATTATAATACATACATAGACTAAAAACGTCCCATTATTTGAGTGTAGATACGTCAGACCTTCGTAGACACTTTTTGCTAAATTGTTATGTGTAAAAACAAAAAGTGTAATCATGAGTAAAGAAGTAAAAGATATTCTTAGGATAATATATAAAATGCTTATTCTTGAATAAGCAAGAAGACATGGCAATATTGCTAAAACGTGCCGAGATTTTGATGTAACCAAATCATCTTTTTATAAATGGAAGAAAGCTTATGATCTTGGCGGCAAAGAAGGATTAAAAAGGAAGAAACCGATAGCTTACAATCATCCTAAAAAGATATCTAAAGAGGTTATTGAAAGAATCCTTGAACTAAGAAAAGATTATCATCTTGGTCCTGAAAGAATTAAATGGTATTTAGAGCGATATCATGGGATCAATGTATCAGAATCCAGTGTATCCCGCACATTGGTACGAAATGGGATCAGTAGATTATCTAAAAAAGCTTCCAGAAGAACTGTTCACACAAAAAGATATGCTAAGGAGACTCCAGGCCATCAAGTCCAGATTGATGTTAAATTTGTCTCTATTAATGATTCCATTGGCAACCCTATACGTCGTTTTCAATATACAGCAATAGATGATGCCACTCGTATTCGCACTTTAAAAATATATAAACAACATAACCAGAAGAATGCAATTGACTTTATTGATCATATTATTGATAAATTTCCTTTTCGTATTCACACTATTAGGACAGACAGAGGTCATGAGTTCCAGGCACAATTTCATTGGCATGTTGAAGACAAAGGGATGAGGCATGTTTATATCAAGCCAAGATCTCCTCAGCTTAATGGAAAAGTTGAAAGATCTCATCGCACTGATCAAGAGGAGTTTTATCAGCTTTTGACTTATACTGATGACGTCGATTTAAACAAGAAACTAAAGAATTGGGAAGAATTTTATAACTTTAATCGCCCACATGGAGCTTTCGAAGGAAAAACACCATATGAAAAACTAAATAGCATATTAAAATCTATTTAAAAGAGTCTACCAAAAGTTGAAGTATTACAGTGCATTTTAAAAATATCCTTTAACTAATTATCTGTAAATTATTTTTTTAACTAAAAAGGAGGTTATATGGTTGACTCAAAAGTTGTTTTAACAGGACAGACCCTTGCGTATACATTCTATTGTATAGTCATTATTCTGTTGGTTGCCTGGTTCGCAATTAAAGTTACAGGCAAAGGGAAAGGACTTGCGGTTAAACCGGCAATATTTTACACTTTTGTCGGGTTTCTCACAGTTCTTGGCGTATCACTTCATCTCATTACCTTCAACACAATCCCATGGGCAGAGATGGATCTTAACAGGTCTGACTACAAACCCGACAAAACATTTGTAATTAAGGTTAAGGATCATCAGTTCATTATGCCATCTGAAAAGCTGGTAATTAATGTGAATGACAAAGTTCTTTTCGATGTGCAGTCGGAAGACCTCACTTATGGCTTTGGCCTTTTTAGGAACGATAATAGTATGATGTTCCAAATGCAGGTAGTACCTGGTCACAGAAATGATCTCTTGTGGCAATTCGACCGAGAAGGGGTTTATACCATACGCTCAACAGAGTATTCGGGACCAAAAGGGGTCTTTATGATTCTGAAAGATGCCGTTCAGGTAATCCCCGCAAATGCATCAAACTAATATTGATTATTTACAAATCTTTAAATTAAAATATATGAGTTTTATCAAGACTTTTATGAATGGAGAGGAAGGACTTTTCAAGTCTGAAACTCTTACTCCTATGCAAAAACTGACGCTCCGGTTTGTTGTTGTTGGTCTTATTTATTTTGGTTTCGTTGTTATAGAAGGAATGTTAATGAGGCTATATGAAGTTAAACCTCTTCCTTTTATTACTGAACCACAGTTTTTTGCAATTCTTACAGCACATCCACTTGTGGGAATTTTCGGCTCAACATACTCTATTGTATTCGGAGCATTTCTTTTCCTTGTTCCGTTTTTAATGAAAAAGCCATTGTGGAGTATTAAACTTGGAAACTGGACTTTCATTCTGGTTGCAGTTGGAACCTTTATTTTCTGGTTCGCCGGTTTTGTAAGTCATTATGCTCCGCTGTACACACTTTACTGGCCACTGCCTGCTGACTTCACCCAGTTCAGTGTCTGGGGCGGAACATTCTTTATTGTCGGGATAGCGCTGGTAATGGTAGGTAGTGCATTTTTTGTAATAAACATTTTTAAAACAATATCATACACACCAGATGGATGGGAAAAGCAGCCTTCAAAAGAACTGCTTGCATCTGCTCTTGGCATAACAGGATTCAGAAACCTGTTTACAAAAAACAAGAAAGAACATCTTGTTCCACTTCCCGTTGCTGCTGTAGCAAGAGGAAGTGTAGATGTGGCTCTTAACACTGCTATAATTCTTTTTACAGGAGTATTGATCCTTGTGTTTATGATTGCTGCCATCATGGGAATTGACCTTAAAAGCACCGCAATCGATGCACTACTTTATAAAAACTGGTTCTGGTGGGGCCTCGATCTTATTGCCGACGGGCTGGTACTGATTTTTGTGGCAGGCACATGGTACCTGCTGGCCATGATGATAAGCGGTAAACCACTTTTCATGCAAAACATTGCACGGGCAGCTTTGCTAGTCGAACTCGTAGTTTCATGGACAGTCTGGTCGCATCATCTTCTCTCAGATCAGGCACAGCCTGCTATCCTAAAAGTTGTATCCGGAGAGATGGTAACAGCCTTTGAGCTAATCACCCAGGGACTTGCATTCTTTATTGCGTTGGCGACACTCTGGAGTGCAAGGCCGTTGAAGATGACAAATCCATTGAAGTTCCTGCTGGGAGGGTTACTTGGATTTGCGCTCGCAGTACCTGCAGGTATCATGCAGGCTGACGTTGGTTTGAACAGGATACTTCATAATACCCAGTGGGTAGTCGGCCCGCACGTTCATGTGGCAATACTGGTTGGATTGACAATGACTCTCTACTCAGCTATTTATTTATTATTCCCAATACTGACAAATGGAGCAAAAGTATACAGTCAGAAACTTGTAAATGTTCATTTCTGGTGCCATCTAATTGGCGGTATAGGAATGGGTGCATTTATGGGAATGGCAGGATTGAAAGGAATGTTAAGACGTTCTCTTTACATAAACGGGGAATTCAATCTTATGATGATCCTGGCTGCAATCTGTGGAACTCTATTGTTAATAGGATTCATTGCATTCTTCTATAACATTGTGATGAGTGTAGGATTGAAGGGTGTAATCGGAATTTTTACACCTTCAAAAACCAAAACAAATGATCTGGTACCTTCAAAGTAGTTATTTTTAATGGCTATACTTTAATTTTTGTGTTCAGATTTTAATTAGGAACACGATTTAAAATATGAGTATAAGAATGAAATGTTTAAATCCTTTCATTGTTGGATCTATATATAGACTTGGAAATAGGTTTTGAAACAATTTAATAATCGATAACATGATTGCAAGAAATTACAAAAAAGAAGAAATAAAAGAAAATCCCCATAAGGTTGATGTTCGGCAACTTTATAATATAATGTACCCTATTGCAAAAGCCGGACGGCTTGACCACATTTGGCCGGATAAAATGTGATTAACATGAATAGTTTAATGACAAGCACTTATTTCCGGCCTAGGATGGTCAATTTACTCCGACCGATTATGGTCAAGGGCACTGTCGTTTCCAGTGACATGCTATTTCAGGAAGAGACAGTCCGGAAGAATTAAAATATCGGTTAAATGAATTTGTGGATTATTACAACAATAAACGATATCATGAATCTATACAAAACGTAACACCTGCAGATGTGTATTTTGGCAGGGATGAACAGATACTCAAGAAAAGAAATCTAACGAAGGAAAAAACAATGCTTAAAAGAAGAAAATTACACCTTTTGAATAGTTCAAAAGTATGACTTAACTTTATGATAAATTATTTCGCTTTAGTTTGAAGACTTACAGTGATCAGATTGTCCGGTATTTGCACTTGCAACACTATTTTTTTTGTCCGTTGAAAGAGATTAGTTGAATTCTTTAAAATAAAAGGTTTTTATATATAAGTCAAATAATGCTTTATAAACCAGAGCGATGTTAAATAATCTCATTAAGCATAGTATAAGGTCTTTAAAAAGGCAGCGAGCATACATTATTATTAATGTTATGGGGCTTTCCATCGGTATTGCCTCCAGTCTTATCATAGCACTTTTTGTAATAAAGGAGGTGAGTTATGAAAAGCATAATTCCAAGAAAGAAAGGATTTGCAGGCTCGTCATGGACGGTAGGTTCGGAGATCAGGAAATCAACTCGGCCTACACCTCAATACCTATGGGCCCTGCTATGGCGAATGAATTTCCGGAAATTGAAGATTTCCTTAGAATGAACAGAAGAAGACCTACTATGGTTGAATATAAAAACCGTACTTTTTCAGAGGAGAATATGATTGAAGTGGATTCCTCGTTTTTTAATTTCTTTTCAATACCGGTTTTAAAAGGCGATCCGAAAAATCTGCTGAATGCTCCCCTGAAAATTGTGTTATCAGAATCAACTGCAAGAAAAATATTCGGTGATGAGAATCCTATCGACAAAACAATTAAAATTGGATCAGATTCTGTTCGTTATACAATCTCAGGAGTGATGGCTGATATACCAGAAAATTCGCATTTTGAGGCCACCATTCTTGTTTCATTTATGACCAATCCCGGCGCAAATAGTTCAGCTTGGTTAAATAATGGTATCAGCACTTACATTCTGTTAAAACCCAATTCAAGCTATGTTACAGTTGATGCTAAAATCCCTGAATTATTAATTAAGTATGTAGGACCGCAGATTCAGCAGGCCCTTGGCATTTCGCTAAGTGATTTCGAAAAACAGGGAAACAAATATGGATTCTATTGTCAGAATCTGACTGATATCCACCTTGATCCGTCAGTTGAACAGCAATTTAAAGAAGCAAGTGATCCAAAGTACCTGAAGATATTCAGTACTATAGCAATACTTATTATATTAATAGCAGCAATCAATTTCATGAACCTTTCAACTGCCCAGGCTTCGGTAAGGGCAAAGGAAGTTGGAATAAAAAAGATAGGAGGTTCGTCAAGGAGTATGCTTATTGTACAATTTCTTTTAGAATCGTTCATCCTCTCATTTATCTCCCTGCTCTCAGCATTAATTCTTATTAAAGTATCCCTTCCGTTTCTTAATAATTTGCTGGGTACAAACCTGTTGCTAAATCTTTTTACCAACTGGCACACAATTCCTTTACTTGTTCTCTTTTCTTTGATTGTGGGTTTTCTGGCAGGAAGTTATCCGGCCTTCTTTTTGTCATCTTTCAATCCGTATGAAGCATTGAAGAGGAGTGTGAAAAACAGTATGAAAAACAGAGGTCTCAGGAGGGTACTTGTTGTTTTTCAGTTCACTGTTTCAATTCTGTTGATCGTTGGTTCATTATTAATGTATAGACAGATAAAATTCATGCTCAATAAAGATATGGGATTCAACAAAGAGCAGTTAATAGTTATAAGCCGGATAGGATTACTTGGAAGGGAAGGTTTTGGAGCAAAACTTAAGTCATTAAAGGATGCCTTAAAAGGTATTCCGGGAGTAATCAATTGCTCCAGCTCTTCCGATGTCCCTGGCCAAAACAATAATAATAACAGTTATATGCTTGAAGGCAGGAAAGACGAGACAATCATGATGCAGACCAACTGGATCGATTACGACTTTATGGAAACCTATGGATTAACACTTATATCGGGCAGATCATTTGACCAATCATTTACTACAGACATGGAGGCATGTTTGATTAATGAAAATGCCGTTAAGGATTTTGGCATCACTGATCCGGGACGGGCGAGATTTATGGAACCAAGAGATTCTGGTAAAATGAATTATGTTCCTGTAATTGGTATTGTAAAAAACTTCAATTTCGAATCACTTCATAATCCGATAGGTCCATATATTTTCAAATTTCAAAGTGAAGGCAGTTTGTTTGGATATTTATCAGTAAAGTTAACAGCTCTTAATTTGGCAAGTACTATCAGTGAAATTGAGAGCATATGGAAAGAGTTTACATCCAATAGCCCGTTACAGTATTACTTTGTTGATGAGAATTTTGAAGAAATGTATATCCAGGAGAAACAGAATGCCCAGATGGCAGTGATATTTTCGATCCTGGCAATATTTATTGCGGCAATCGGACTTTTCGGACTTACATCATTCACCATTGAACAACGTACAAAAGAGATTGGTATCAGGAAGGCAATGGGATCTACAATCACTGGTATATATTTTACAATATCAAAGGAGATCATAATACTTGTTTCAATCTCAGCCCTTATTGCCTGGCCTTTGATTTATTACATTGCAGGTAAATGGCTGGAAACATTCTATTACAGAATAACCCCTGGAGTAATTAGCTTTGGTGCAGGTTTAGTTATTGTTCTTGGTATTGCTATTCTTACAACAAGCTATCGTATTCTAAAGACAGCAAGAATAAATCCCGCCCAATCGTTGAAATATGAGTAGGCAACTATGAAGGCGGTGTATCTGGCAATCGGAAATGTTTAAAATAAATGGACTATTCATTTCCAGATTTGGGTATGATCCTTCATTAATTTTTGATTAAATTTGAAGATAGATGCAGAATATGAATTTAGGCGTTTACACAAAGTTATCTATAGACCCGGAAGATAAGGATTAACTTTAAAAACCTAACAAATTTCTAATTGTAAACGTTTGTCCTATCCTAAAAATCTCTATTTGTTTATCGTCAGCAAAATCTGGAATCCAATCAAAATAATATTAAGAGATACTTTCATTAAATCAAAGTTGTTTTTTGCACTTCATAATCCAATTTCCTTTTCAGTAAAGTACGTTGCTTAATATTTTCTCTCCTGGCAAAGATCTCCTGGTCTCTTCCAAAATAGACATCTGCAGGAGTTACGTTATTCAAGGACTCATGATACCTGTGGTTATTATAATATTCTACAAATTCAGCAATCTGATCCTTCAGTTCTTCAGGGCTGTAATAATGCTCCAGTTTAATGATGTTCTTCATCGTTCTATGGTATCTTTCAATCTTGCCTTGCGTCTGAGGATGAAGCGGTTTCCCTCGAACATGGGTTATTGACAAGTCCTCTAAAAATTCTTTCAAATCACCTGAAACATAGCAAGATCCATTATCAGATAGTAGCTTCGGACGCTCATCAACAGTCAGTCCGGTAATGTCAAGAGCTTTCAATACAACCCTCTCGACATCATCAGACCGCATATTCTTACATAACTCCCAGGCTATGATGTAGCGAGAATAATCATCCAAAATTGTGGTGAGATAATACCAACCCCAATGAACTACCTTCAAGTAGGAGAAATCAGTCTGCCAGAGCTCATTCACTATGGCAGGTGGGTCCTTGAAGTGACCCGCCGCCTTCATTACAATATGTGTCGGACTGGTTATTAAATCCCTGCTTTTAAGTATGCGGTAAACACTTGATTCACTGATAAACCATTCATGATGATCAGTAATATGGAAGGCCAATTCTCTCGGCGACTTCTCAGGGAACTCCAATGCTACAGTTACCACTTCTTCTCTTTCCTGGTCTGGAATATGGTTCCATTGCCTTCTATCCAAACTAAACTGTGGAAGTAAACCATCATAGCCTTTTTCACGGTATCTTCCATACCAATCATAAAACGTGCTTTTTGGTATGTCCAATTGATTCAAAGTCAATTTTACAGGAAGATCAGATTCCTCAACCATCCTGATTATCTCAAACTTTTCATTGGCATTAAACCTCATAGCCCTGGGTTTTAAGATGAGCCATTTTGGTTTTTTTAAACTGCTCATACTTTAAAAAAGTCTCAGCTAGGAGCTTCTTTAAATCATCGTTTTCACGACGCAGCAATGTCACCTCATCTGTTGTTGCCTCTCGTTGGGTGTCACCACTTAAACGCTTCTTCCCTCCTTCAAGAAACCCTTTGCTCCATCGATAATACAAATTAGGATTAATGCCCTCGCGACGGCAGATAGTTGCAATGCTGTCTTCACCTCTTAATCCTTCAAGTACAATTCTGATCTTTTCCTCCGACGTGAATTTGCGCCGTGTTTTTCGCTTGATTTCCCGGACTATTGCCTCCGGGCTTTTTCTCTTTTTCTCATTCATATTAAACTCAAATTAGTGTTAAGTTAAACATAAAATGTCTCTCTTAACTTTCAACTAATTAAAGTCCGAACACTTTGAAGACCTACAACCGGGTTTTATTATTGGAAGATGTTTTTTACTGTAATCATCAGAAATCCAAAAGGAATTGAAGCGGCAGTGAACTTAGCAGCAATGTTTATTCACTTCCAGAAACAGAAGGAGTATAGTGTTTCAACAATGAATCACACAATT
>DATKTA010000024.1:0-4156 GCA_035531395.1 Bacteroidales bacterium | reverse complement strand
TAGCAGGGCGACATAACGGCACACTGATCTCAAATTAACAAATTATCGATATTTTATAGATATAATGAATCCCGGACTAAACAGCAAGAAGATAAGTTTTTCATCCAGGGCTGTAGTGGATAATCCATTCAACTGGGCCTACGAACTGGAAGAGTTAGGATTTACTGGCTGGGAGATCGTGTGTGAAGGGAAGCAGGAGCTAAATGACAGAAACCTTGTGCAGATCTCCACAATTCTTGAGACCACCAATCTTGAACTTACAGCCCATCTTCCCTTCTCAGACCTGAACCTTGCCAGTCTGAACGAACCCATGTGGAGGGAAACTCTGCGCCAGATGAAGCATAACCTCAAACTGGCTTCATCCTTCACGCAGATCGCTGCCGTTCACCCGGGACACCTCTCACCTTTAGGTATGCAGATGCCTGATATGTCATGGCAGAAAAACATTGAAGGACTGCAGCAGTTGTGCGATTATGCTGCAGAATATGATATGACGATCGGCGTGGAGAACATGGTCAATATGGATGCTATCTTAGGCAGGCATGCAGAAGAGATGCTGGGGATAATCGAATCTGTTGACAGGGAGAACCTGGGATTGACCCTGGATGTGGGTCATGCCAATACCAATGTGATGGTCGATGCATTCCTTGATAAATGTCTTGGCAAGGTGGTTCATGTCCACCTGCATGATAATAACGGGAAAAGGGATGAACATCTTCCTGCGGGTAAGGGGACTGTTGATTGGGGGAAGGTTGTGGGCTCAATTAATGGGCTTGATACCAGGATCGTACTGGAGGCCAGGACAATACAGGAAGGGGCAGCTAGTTTGAGATATTTACGAGATGTAGTTTAATAGTTAAACTCAGATTAATTTTCGGGATTGTCTTTTATTTATCAAGCAACATCAAATCTTTAAATATATCCTCTTCACCACTTTTCTTCACTTGCGTGATTGCCATCCGCTGCCAGGGTATTATTGAAGATTGTCGATTTCCAATGCCATCTCTAAAATCATTCATTGTTATTTTACGTGCTTCTTTCCCTTCCAGTGCTTCCTGAAGTGGTATTTCTGCATACTCATAATGGTACTGGTCTCAACATTGATGAATTCGGCATTGCATTCATTTACAGCTGCCTTTGCCATCATGGTCTTCCCACATCCGGGTGGACCATACAGCAATACCCCGCCTCCCGATTTTTCTGAACGAGATTGTAGCAGATCTCAGGCATGTGGTCAGCACAGTGCAGTCGGCAAGGGAGATCGGTGTTATCAAGAAGGAGCAGGTAATAAATATTATTGATTCTGTGGTGCAGAAGACTGCAGTGTCTTCAGTGAAAGACTCTAAAGGTAATTCATTGACTAAATTTCTGGCACTTTTGCTTGTGCTGGGTGCGCTGATAGCTGGATATTGGCTGCTGGTACCGGGTTCTGATAATACTTCCGGGACCGATGATGTCAAGCCAATTGCAACACCTCCACCGACATCTAAAAGAACCGCTACCGCCATACCAACTGTAACAAAAACACCTGCAGTAGTCATTGCCTCACCAGTATCTGATAAAACCGCCACAAACTCCATCGGTATGGAGTTCGTGCTTATCAAGGCTGGCGAATTCAAGATGGGGTCGCAGTCAGATGAATGTGTATGAAGTAACACAGAAGCAGTGGCGTGAGGTCATGGGCAGTAATACGTCGTATTTCGAAGGTGATGACCTGCCTGTAGAAGGAATGTCATGGAATGATGTAGAGGAATTTGTCAGAAAGCTCAACGAAAAGGAGGGGAAAAATAATCTGCAGGAAATATAGCTACTTTCTACTTTACCCCTTTACCACTTATATCGAAGCTACGAAGCAGCAATTAACACAGTCCGAAGATCGGGCGTGTGCAAGCCGCCGGTCGAGGCTTAAGCATGGTGTTTGATATTTCTTTGTTCTAAGAGCAAATACTCAATAATAATTATTGGTCTCTTATACAAGTATAAATTTAAGTATTTTAAGTCTTATATACAAGACCATGCAGAAAAAAGAGGCCTTCAAATATATCATCAAAGAATTCCATGAATCAGCCCGGCCCGATTTCATCGAACGCCAGCTTGTAATACCTGATACTACCAAGGTGATCAGCCTGATCGGTCCGAGAAGAGCTGGGAAAACATTCTATTTTTACCAGCTGATATACAATCTTCTCAAAAACAACATCGATCCTACCCTGATATTGTACATCAACTTTGAAGATGACCGGATACTGCCATTACAAAGCAGCGATCTGAATGCAATTCTGGAGGCATATTACGAGCTATATCCTGAAAATATTGGGAAAATGCTGTACCTGTTCTTTGATGAGATACAAAACGTCGAAAACTGGGAAGTATTCATAAGGCGCATAGATGATACAAAGAATGCGAAAATCTATATCACTGGTTCAAGTTCAAAACTACTGAGTCAGGAGATTGCGACAAGCCTGAGGGGAAGAACTCTTTCTTATCAAATGTACACGCTTGGTTTTGAAGAATTCTTGTGAATGAAACAGATAATACTTGACAAGGATTTCGAGTACACTGATAAAAGATATCTTGTCAAAAATCTGTTCGACGAATATCTTTACAGTGGTGGTTATCCCGAGGTAGTGCTCGAATCAGAAGAGATGAGAAGGGATATACTCAAGAATTATTTCGAGCTGATCATTTACAGGGATATTGTGGAGAGGTTTTCAATAAGGAACACCACACTTCTTAAAAATCTACTGAAATATTTGATAACAAATATCAGTACACAATTTAGCGTAAATGCATATTACAGGGCTGTGAAAAATGATATTGCAGTAAGCAAAGAGACGATCATTGAATACCTTTCACATCTTGAGGATATTAACCTGATATATCTTGTTCCTTTTTTCAGCTATTCGCTAAAGAGGCAGCAGGTCAATCCACGCAAGGTATATTGTGCTGATAACGGTTTGAGGAATGCAGTATCGTTCAGGTTTTCGAAGGATGAAGGACGTCTGGCTGAAAATCTTGTGTTCCTGGAACTTAAAAGAAGGGGTGAAGAGTTGTATTATTGGAAGAGCAGGGGAGAGGTTGACTTTGTTTTCAGTGATGATGAGAATTTTCTTACAGCATTAAATGTTTCATATACCGATATGCCGGCTGAAAGGGAGACAAATTCGTTACTCGAATTTATGGAGGAATTCGGGGCAAAAGTTAAAGACCTTATTCTGCTTACTGAAGATACGGAAAAGGTGGAAGGTGGAATACGGTATGTACCATTGTGGAAATGGATGCTTGTTTAGTTTGATTATTTTTTGATCTATTATTCATAAATGGACGGCTGTAATATGGGATAATCCTTAAACATTTTATGTGCATGTTACCAGACTGCAATCTTATCCCAAATTTTGCCGGACGAAGAGATAAGTGCCCGCCGCCTCTGGTAGTGCAAACGATGGCGGTGGCTGGTTCAAGCTATAATTATCCAAAATTTAATAGATAACTTTATTTGATTACAAATGCTTCAATTTTAATTCTTCTTGCAAAAGTAGGAATTATTCGTAAATTCATCGATGAGTTTGTGGTGATAACAATTCCCAGTGAAGTGGAAAAGGAAATCATAGCAGGGGATACGTTTGATTCAAAAATCCTGGAAGAACATGGGTGAAGAAGGGGACTGAGTTAATTAGATCGGTTATTTTTAAGTATCCCATTAGTAAACCTTTTTTATTACATAATCAAATAAACAGTTATGCTTTCTAAAATCGCATCAAGACTATTTGATAACTTTGAGAACAAAGATGAAGCTAGAGAAAAATCATTAAGACTTTCCAGAAATATTATAAGACTCAGCGGAAGGGCAATTAAATCCATCCACAGAGGACAATATAATGAGGCTGAACAGTTAATGGAAGAAGTCTCTAAATTAAATGATGATATCCGAGCATTGCTAAAGGTCCATCCCGATATTTATCATGCAGGATTTGTTGAGAATGCACAGACCGAATATGCTGAAGCTGCAATTATCTATCACATTTTAACTGAAAATAGGATTCCAGAACCTACTGAACTGAATGTGGAAGATTCAGCTTTCCTTTTAGGTTTGGGAGATGTTGTAGGAGAACTCAGACGCATTATTCTTGATCTGATCAGAAATGATAAAACCTAT
>DATKTA010000023.1:0-347525 GCA_035531395.1 Bacteroidales bacterium | reverse complement strand
TTCAGCAAAAAATCAATGCCAAACAATAAAAACCTCCAGGAATTGGAATTTAGTATTTGTGGAAAAACCAGTCCAACTATGCACCTGATACCGGTGCCAAGTAGTTATTGGCTGCAAACCTTTGAAAATGAAGGAACCTTTTTATTTTTTGCTATCTTTATTTTTATAAGTTCTTTGTTAATTATACATTTAATCAATCAAGAGTTGAGAAGGACTGTGGTCCATATCATTCTATCAGTATTTGTATGATAACAAGTGGTTTCTTTTAACCGCATCCCTAATAACATTAATTATTATTTATTTATCATGTTTCATAACTTTGAGTTAGGAAAGGAGACTCTAACACTTAACAAATATTTTAGCGACTATGAGAACACTAATATTTTTTGTAACCGTAGTTATCTTAACGTTTTCTGTTTCTGGTCAATCAGAATACTCCTCTAATAAAGGTAAACCTCCCAAAACTCAAGAAGAGCTGAATCAATCTCTAATTACGGCTAAAACTGTTAAAGGCACTGGCACAGTAATAGCTCTTACTGGAGTTGGGTTACTTGTTGCAAGTATCGTAAAGGGTGCTCAATTAGATAAAGAATATGGTGCTGTTGATCCACCTCCAGAGGAAAATGCAAAGTGGGCAGGGATGGTACTTGGGGGTTGTGCATTAACTACAATAGGATTAGGCACCCGTATTGCTGGAAAAGTCAAAGTAAAAAAAATTGAAGCTGAATTGGTAAAATTTCAAGGTTCAGCTGTGGGATATGGGATCGGGTTAAAAATAAGGTTTTAGCTCAGCCATTTCAATCTGGAAGTGCCTCTCTATTACTAATAATGATGGGCATAAATTAATTTTATTATATCAATAATATAGTACCTGCCTGTAATTCTGGATTTGACCATTTCGAGACCTCCTTCGATAATCAAAGCGAAGAACTCTTCTCCATCTTTGTTCTCTCGTTTGCGATAATCAATAATCTTGACTGCCATGTGTATATTTTTTTAAATTAATACTATGTCGGTAAAGTGCCCCAACTCACTGATTAATCGGGTTTTAAAGAGGAATAAACCTAAACTCTTATGCAATCTCGACATAAGTATAGGGGGGAATAATATTTTGATATAGAAAAATAGGGGAGGATAATCCCAGATTATAGAGGGGAAGGTGGGACGAAATCACAAATCAGATAAATCTTACAGAACGGTCAAATGTAACCTAATCAAAAACATGAAAGCTGAGAGGTCACTTTCATTTTGAAGTACATCTGTCGGCTTCCACAATCCTCCAAAATCCATCATTTCACACTCCCTAGCTAATTGGGGCATATATACATAATAGCTTAAACCTCAGGAATGTTTCAGTTATTTTTCAGTAGCAACAAATTAAAAAACCTCGATATGGTTATTTATCAAGGCTTTATCTATTTGTTTTTGCTCCCCAGGTAAGACTCGAACTTACGACCCACGGATTAACAGTCCGTTGCTCTAACCAACTGAGCTACTGAGGAATATGTTTTCTCCTTTTTTCACCTTGCCGGCCTGAGGATTAATCCCGCGTACGCGGGACCGCTCTGACCAACTGAGCTACTGAGGTGTGTTTCACAAATAATTTGCATATTTGGAGTCGCAAAAATACTGCCTTTTGCTGAATTTAGCAATATCTTTAAAGAAAATTTTTTAGAATGAAGCAGATACTCGGAATCGGGAATGCTCTCGTAGATGTAATGACCCGGATAGATAGTGATAATGTGTTGCAGGATTTTTCTTTGCCAAAAGGGAGCATGCAACTTGTGGATCATGAAAAATCAGCTCAGGTAAAACTCGGTACCGATAAATTCCAGAAGAGTCTGGCTTCAGGAGGATCTGCAGCAAATACTATACATGGTCTGGGAATGCTGGGACTGCCTGCTGGATTTATCGGTTCTATCGGGAACGATAAAACGGGTGACTTCTTTGAAAATGATATGAAATCAGCCGGGATCAGCACTTTTCTTATTCGCAGGGAATCCGTTACGGGAACTGCCGTTGCACTTATATCACCCGATTCGGAAAGAACTTTTGCCACTCACCTGGGAGCTGCAACCGAACTTATTGCTGAAGATCTGAAATCAGACTTCTTTTCAGGTTATGACATATTGTATCTCGAGGGTTACCTGATCTTTAACCGTCCCCTTATTGAGGAAGCCTGTAAAATTGCCAGAAGCAAAAAGATTAAAGTTGCCCTCGACCTTGCAAGCTACAACGTGGTCGAAGCTAAACTACAGGACTTCAAAGATATAGTTGAAAATTATACTGATATTATTTTCGCAAATGAGGAGGAGGCCAGGGCTTTTACCGGCAAAGAACCGGAAGAGGCACTCGGTATATTATCTGAAATGTGTGATATTGCTGTTGTTAAGACCGGCAGTGAGGGCTCGATGATAAAAAGGGGCGAAGAAATTATTAAGATCGGCACAATTAAAGTGACTCCTAAAGATACCACCGGAGCCGGCGACCTCTATGCCTCAGGCTTTCTGTATGGATTGGCAATGGACTATTCTCTTGAGATATGCGGACTGTTAGGATCAGTGCTTGCCGGGAATGTTATTGAAGCAATCGGTGCAAAAATGAATTCCGTTACCTGGGTAAGGATAAAAAATACAATTGATAAAATCCTGATGGATAATAAATAAATATCCAATTATTATCCTATTTCAGATTACTCTCAAACAATCTGAATATCCTCTTATATTCATCAGTCCAGCTGGAAGGTTCCACAAATCCATGCTGCTCAACCGGATAAACTGCAAGCTCCCAGTTATCTTTTCCCAGCTCAATTAGCCGCTGGCTTAGCCTGACAACATCCTGAAAATGGACATTGTCATCGACCATGCCGTGACAAATAAGAAGTGCACCCTGAAAGCCCTCTGCATAATATATCGGGGAGCTTTTAACATAGGCGAGGCTGTCACTTACAGGTGTGTTCAGAATATTAGATGTATAACCATGATTGTAATGAGCCCAGTCGGTCACAGGCCTTAGCGCAGCACCTGCACTGAATGTCCCGGGCTTTGTGAACATTGCCATCAGTGTTATAAATCCTCCGTATGACCCTCCGTAAATACCTATCTTCCCAGGATCAATATTCTGCTCTTTAACGAGGTACCTGGCTCCGTCAATGTGATCATCCAGATCCCTGCCACCCATATCTCTGTAGATTGCTGTACGCCAGTCGCGGCCATAACCGGAACTGCCGCGGTAATCAATATCAAGCACTGTATAACCATTGTCGACAAGAAAATTGTGAAACATATATTCCCGCGAATAACTGCTCCACCATTTGTGGACATTCTGAAGATATCCGGCCCCATGGACAAAGACCACTGCAGTCCCTTGTTTAACATTATATGAAGGTTTATATAGCCTGGCCGGGACCATTGTACCGTCAGATGCTTTAAAGCGGACAAACTCAGGCTGGCGCCAGTTATATGATCTGAACTCTCTGGTCAGCGACTCTGTGATCTTTACAGGAACAGCTTTCTCCCTGTTTTCCAGCAGATACAGCTCCCATGGTCTGGTAGCATATGAAACCCTTAATGCAAAATATTTCTCATCGGGTGATAATTCGGCTTCAATGCCTCCTCCAAAATCAGTCAGTTTTACCTTTGACCCATTCAGGACAGATATCCTGTAAAGCTCTCTGATACCGAGATCTGATTCATTCGACAAACAATACCAGTATTTCCTGTCCCTGGAAAGCAAAGGATTATATATCTCATATTCCCCGGTGGTGACAGCTTTTTTCTGACCGGTAAATACATCAGCAGTGTAGAGATGAGAATATCCTGATGCTTCAGACTGAAACCAGATCCTCCTGTTATCCGGCAGCCACGAAGTAGTTCCTCCGTACCTTATCCCCGGACCACCAATCCATGCTTCATCATGCTGTCTGTCAATAAGCTTTAACCCTCCGGTTTTAATATCGAGTAACATGATCCAGCGGTCTTTATTATCGGTGGAATAAATATCCACAACTGCATTCCTGCCGTCATCTGACCACATGGGACCGTAAATTATTACACCTCTTTTCTCAGGCTTCTTCGGATCTTTTGCAGGCTGCCTGTAAGCAAATTCGATCTGGTCATCTATCCCTGGAATATCATCAATATTTACTTTATATACAGAGTCTCCCTTAATATCATATATACGAATTACTGACGAGGATACATAAGGCGATCCTACCTTACTGCGGCTTTTTTCCTCTTCGGTATAACCCGATTCCGTAACAAATTCAGGTATAAGAGTTCTCTGACTTTCAACAGGAGAGGATGCGATCCATGTAATGAAATCCCCGCCAGGACTTAACCTAACATACCTGACCTGATCTGTTCCTGTATAAATTGTTTTTGGTCTTTCAGGTTTGAGTGCCTCATCTTCCTTCTCAGAAATATGCTTAACCTGTTTCCTTTCCTGCAGGACAGTAAAAAGCCTCAACTGGTCTTCATGCAACCACCTGTCATTATCATTTGAATAAGCCTGATTTTCCTGTTTTTCTTTTCCTTGCCTGAAGTCTGTCAATTGCTTTATTGCACCACTTTTAATTTCCCGGGAAAAAAGGTTCATCCCTTTACTAAAAATTATAAGATCTTCTTTATGGCTGAAGACCGGATTGCTTTCAGAATCTGTGGTATTTGTTACCTGTGTCACAATACCGGAACCAACCTGCAGCATCAAGATATCCCCATCCTTTGCATAAATCCATTTTGACCTGTCACGGTTAAACACCCCGTTGAATGACGGCATCCCTTTTCTCTCCCCGATGCTGACCTTCTCAGGCACAGGCTTACCTGTTCCGGTTGAATAAAGTGAGGGGAGTGTATCCATATCCGGATTCCAGTTAAAATATATTCTACTTCCGGAAGGAGACCAGTTTATCCTGTCAGGAGAATAACCGGTGAAGCGGTCTCCCAGCATTATCTTATCTATTTTAAGAGATCCCTGTGAGAATATACTACCGGAAACAAGCAGAAAAATAAGACTGCATAATAATACGAACTGGAATTTTTTCATTTGGGGGAAATTGACAAATTATTAATGGCTAAAAATACCATTTATAGTAATAATTGGAGCCATTTAAATTGTTTTACCAATGTGGATCAGAGGTCCGGTAAATGAATGGTCCATCCGACAACATGAGTGGTCATATCTTCATACCATGGCTGAATCTCATCTGCTCCAAAGATAAATGTTTTGTTATCAGCCTGATGAGAAGCCATCCGCATCATGTGAATGCCCCATCCCGAATGAAGAACATATTTCTCAAATTTCAGGTTACCCTGGTTCAGATAAAGGTACAGCTTTGGATCGCTATTCCCGGGAAACATCCATCCACCTGCGGTCATTTCACCTATAATTATGTCGGGACGACTATCAGCGTTGACGTCGGTTACAACCAGGCTATGAGGACAATATAACCCGGTATCTATAAGAATTACGTTCCACAGACTCCGAGGATCATTCATATCACGACAGAATACACCAACACGGGCTTCCGGAATTTCCGCATCAGTTGCTACAATATCGACCATCCCATCGCTATTCATATCACCCAGATCGAGCTGGTTCATACCGCCAAACCTTGTATCATTTACCCAGGTTGGTACTCCGGGAAAAACAGGGGTCGTTCTGATGTCCCAATTACTGTAACGATGAATCTCCCAGGAATCAACTGTGGGATCTGCAGGGCATTCCGCCCAGAAATTACCGCAGACAATATCCTGCCGTCCATTCCCTGCAATATCACCTGTTACTAATCCGGACTGGGCACATTCAGCACCATATTTTTTCAAGTCAGCTATCTTATGTTCTTTCCATGGTTGAGCAAAGTCATCAGGAATTTCATACCAGTACAATATATTGCGGTTCGCTAATACTACGACTCCCTGTACCATCTTTCCTGAGATTTTTGCTTCGAATGGCATAATATCATGTAATCCTTCAGCTCCTTTTTCCTTACTGACACTGGCAATAAAATGCTCTTTCCAGTGAGACTGACCAGCTATTTCTTCAAACCACAATAAATCTGTCGTCAGATCACCGGATGAACGTCCAACAATCATTTCATCGACATTGTTATTGTTTATATCAATCACACAGGCGCCATTCTGATAATTCCCTGCACTCGCAGGAACCACTTCCATGGTAGGCGCAAACTGTTGAACCTGCCACTCAAGAATTCTGCTTCCCGATGCAGCAATACTGGGGCCATTAATCCCACGCCTGTACACAGCATTGCCAAAATGCTCATTGCCAAGCTGACTGATCAGCATTGGCTCGGCCTTTACCTGAAGTTCCAACCCGGATGAATTAGATACGTTATTTCCATGTCTGCAAGCCCCTAAACAGAGACACAGAAATATTAAGATAGAAAACATACTAAGTGGTTTCATAATTTTTGACAGTTGTTAGTTCAATTCCTTAACTACCTTTCTCACAACCTCCATCCGGGCTGAATCCTTTTCAAACAAAGGCCAGGAGAAGAAGACAACGCCTTCTGATGGAGGTTTTAATGCCTCTTCAAGACATAATCTGAAATCGGCTGCTGTAAAAGACCTGTCGATATAATAAGGAAAGACCTGAATGCTCGGAAGTATCTTTCCCATTGCCCTGATATCCATATCTTTCACTACATCTGAGATCCATTCTGCATCCCTGTCCAGCATCTGCGAATAGCACATTGGAGATGCATAGTCTGTATATGGTTCTATACTCCGAAGGTCCTGACCAGCAATTCTTATGCTGCCATTACCATAATCATTATTTCTCCAGGGAACTAAATGAACATTTACCAGAATTTCCTTTTTTACATTGTGTGCTTCTTCCGATAGCTCCCTGACCATTGAAGTAATAAGATCGCATCTGAAGGAATCAAAAGAAGAAGAATATCTGGTCTCTATCCATTCTGCCTTTTCAGCAGTGGTTTCACACGAATCCGGAATTGATATTCTAAACTTTGCTGAAAACATGGAGATACAACTGTCACAATAGCATGATTTTTCAATTGTAGTAAATTCCCTGTCAGGATATATCTTTTCCCAGTATACAAACTGCCTGATGAAATCAATGCTTACACCATCAGGATCAAGCGAACTTATCAAACCTGATAATTGCTCTTTCATTGCATTCCTGTAAATACTCCTTGACGGGCAGACAAATTCCACCCAATCTTCCCTGGCTTTTTTCCCGGAATTTGTAATTGCAAATAAAGTAGAATCTCTGTTAAGCGTTTCAGGATTAAAAAATACGGGGAAAATGATAAATACCTTAATTCCTTTGATCTCAAAAGCTTTTCTGAAATTTGTGTCGGCTGCAAGGTCAATACTGACAAAGGCAGTATTTATTCCCATCTTCTCCCATTGAGAAACCAGTTTCTCATAATCCCCGGAGTACTCATAGATCTTAACCCCTATAATCTTTTCGGGTTCCCCGCTGCAATTACAGATAAAAACTGCAGAAATAAACAAAACCAGAATCCGGATCATAAAAATGGAATTCCAATTATTCAGCATCAACTTTTCTTGCAAGTTTTCCGTCCTGATAGATTGTCAGGTTATCCATTCCCTGGAAATAACCCTCGAAGGTCGTCCGGGTTGTCTGAATAACTGGCTCCGAAAACCCTTCAGGAAAATCCTTGATAGTCAGACCTAAATCGCCAAGACTCTCTGAAAATTTACCGTTCTTTGAATAGTAATCGTTTTCAGCATAATATATCAGTCTGAGAGCCCATTTCAATGAAAATTCCGGATCAGGTCTGAATTCTTCTGTTCCTTCACCTGCCATTATACCTGAAAACTGAAGATATCCCCACATCTCAGGCATATGCATGTTTATTCGTCCCTGAGGTGACCATACCCAGTTTTCCTCAGGGAATGGTCTGCCGGTAGCTGGATTAATGTCTTTCATGTATGCTCCATTCTCAACATGGGTTTTCCATTCCACCCTTGAGAATCCCAGTCTCCACTGGTCTCCTGGCATCGGTAGCCGACCTCCGGCGATACTTTCTCTCAAGGAAATGAATGGAATTGCTATTTCAACAGTCCAGCCCGTATCTTCATCAGATGGATTATTTAAGGTACCATTAACTTTGGTACCAACCTTCAATCCTGCAATATCCCATCCAAATACTGCCTTCCCCCCATCACGGTAAGGTTTGAGAAGAAGCAGATCCCAGGGAGTTCCAAGGGCATTAACTTCAAGCTCATAATAAGCGTGTGTGTCACCATCGGGATCGATAAAAATCTCGAAATCATTATCGATGAAAATAATTGTATCGCGCTGTTTCAGTTTTGCCCATACATGTGGATCTTCGAGCTCTGCTGCAAAATATACATACTTGTCATCCCAAAGTACCTTAGCACGTGTCTTATACCAGGGCAGAGGTTTTACTGATCCTTCAATATCACGGAAATCGTTCGTCCATGGTACCTTGTTCCATGCATCCTCGTTAAGCACTCCATCGACAACAACAGGAGATAATGTCCGGTAGCATACATAACTCTCAGGTTCAGGTTTAGGCGGGAAACTGTCAGTTGAAGATGAAGCAACAGGAACAGATTGCCTGCAGGACGAATCTATAAGAGCAATAAACCC
The DNA here is from genome assembly GCA_035531395.1 of Bacteroidales bacterium. GTDB lineage: Bacteria > Bacteroidota > Bacteroidia > Bacteroidales > VadinHA17 > LD21. The sequence continues at coordinate 338,903 of DATKTA010000023.1, read as the reverse complement.
GAACAACCATATAGTTTTTAAAAACCTCTGAGCAAATTTTTTATCCATACACTAGATTTGATATTTTGTTTGTTTCTCATTCTGTTCTTAAAAGCCCCCCTTGGGGGATTTGGGGGTAAAGCCCATTAAATTTACACCTTTTATGCTTAAAAGTCTTTCAAATAGTATAAATTTATTGTGATCGAATAAGTAATTGACTATAAATAAATCATTGGAGGATAATACTATGGAAAATTCATGCTATTCACGACGTGACTTTTTGTCGGCAGGTTCAGTACTTGTTGCTTCAACAATTGTTCCTGCATCATTGGACCGACCGGCAGGATTTCCAGATGAAAAAACAAGGGGTTTGCTTAATGTACTTGATTTCGGTGCTAAAGGTGATGGTGTAACAGATGATACTGCTGCCATTCAGAAAGCACTTAATACAGCCGGCAAATCATTTGGAGCCATCTTCCTTCCAGAAGGAAATTACCTTTGCGGAGAACTTAAGGTCCCTGCAGGCGTGGGAATTCATGGCCTGCCAGCCTGGAGCTACAGGGATGGAATGGGAACAATACTTACACTGAATGATGACAAAGCCAAGTGTCTTATTAACCTGACCAACTCTTTCGGCGCTTATCTCTTTGGCCTATGCCTGAAAGGAAAAAACCTTGGGACGGAAATACACGGAATCCTGATCGACAAGCCCGATTACGGAAAACAGGAGGATACTCCTAGAATAGACACCTGCAGGATAGAGCGCTTCAGCGGAGACGGGATAAAGCTGGAAAGGATATGGTGCTTTGCTGTCCGCCACAGCCATTGCTACGGCAACAAAGGGTGTGGTCTTAGAGTACGTGGATGGGATGGATTTATTCTTGACAACTGGTTCTCGGGAAACGGTAAGGCCGGATATGGTTCATATGATGAAAATTCATCCAATACAATAACAGGCAACCGGATTGAATGGAACAGGGAAGGAGGAATCGTGATCTATGGCGGTTCTCATTACAATATCACCGGCAACTATATCGACCGCTCGGGCAGATGCGGGATTGCACTTCTGCAGGGCAGAAACAGGGGATGCGAAGTCATCGCTGTAACAGGGAATGTTGTTTACAGGAGCGGCAAGCCCGACTGGGGTAAAAATGATGACTACGACAGTTCGCATGTACGAATTGAGGGGGCAAAAGGGCTGACATTTGTGGGTAATGCCCTTAATTCAGGAAGGGATGATGGCGGAAAAGGAGGCTACTCTCCAGACTATGGCATGGTTTTAAAAGGACTTGAAAGCTCGGTAGTTAAAGATAATGTATCCTTCAACGGGGCATTAAAGGAACTTGTAGTTGATCTCGGAGAACATGGCGATGGAGTCATTATAAAGGATAATGTTGGTTCGCTCAGAAAAATATCGTAGACTTATGGGCAATACTGACTATTAAGAGATTTTTACAGGCAGGTTCATAATAAAAATGTTGAAAATAAATATTTCGCATCAGGGGAAGCCGGTTGTAATACTTTTCATTTGGTCCTTGCTATTTTACAGCTGTGGTCAAATCTCCAGTAAAAATGAATATCTTGACGGGGAATTCTGGCGAAACCAGGGATTGACCAGTGTTATTCCTTTCTGGCAGCAGCACGTATTGGATAGTGCAAAAGGAGCATATTTTCTAAATCTTTCAAGGGAGGGTAATCCATTACCCCCTTTTGATAAACATCCTGCCATGATAGGAAGGCAGATATATGGCTTCTCTTGCGCCTACCTCTTATCAGGAAATGAAACATACCTGCAGAGTGCAAAGGAAGGAGCAGAATACCTGCTCGATCATGCCTGGGATAAGAATTATGGAGGCTGGTATGATCTGCTGGATGAAGATGGCAATGCGAAAGTTAGTACCAAGACTGTGCCTAACGAGCTCTACACTAATGTCGGACTCGCTGAATATTATTTTGTTACAGGAGATAAACAAGCCCTGGAAAAAGTAATGGAATCTGTAAGGCTCAGACAGACATATGCCAGAGATGATGTTTACGGAGGTTATTTCCAGGCTCTCAACCGTGATCTGTCTGTGGCAGACAGCTCAAAGAGCAAGCATTCACATTATGGATATACCAGCTCGCTGCTTCTTAATCTGATGCTTTTTACCGGAGAGAAGGAAATTGGTAGTTTTGCAGAAGAGCTCATGAATATATCGATTGCAAAAATGACTGACAGCCCGTATGGATGGGTCAATGGCTTCCCGTCTCCAAACAATTTACAATGGATGCCAAACCGAAGAATCCTTATGGACAGGGAGGTCATATCTGCAGGTGCTCAACTGACAGCATGCTTCTCACTCATGAGATTATCTGAAATTACAGGCATAAAGCAATATGAAGATATGGGAAAAAAGCTTGCGATACAGGTTATGAATTCTGCATACGACCCAGTAAGAGGAACCTGGTTTGACATGATATATGGAGATCAGCCATCATTCCCTGCAGATACTTCAATTGTGTGGTGGTGGCTCCAGAGCTATGGCATGTTCTCAATGATACATCTCTATCATCTTACCAGGGATGACAGTTATCTCGAATCATTTTCCAGAATGGCCTCTGTATGGACTGAATATTTTATTGATCATGAATACGGGGGAGCATATATCGGGATTACCCCCTCCGGAGAAGCAAAAAACAAGGAAAAGGCATCTGCATGGAAATCCTCTTATCATGAAATGGAGACTTCACTTCTAAACTACCTGTATCTGAATCTATATGTTAACAGAAAACAAGTAACTTTTTATTTCAATATCACTGAGGCTGTAGAGGGAGAAAAACACTTTGTTTCACTTGCCGAAGATCCTTCCGTGAGAATCAGCAGTGTGACAATCAATGGAAAAAGGTGGGATTCTTTTGATACTGAAGGGAGATCCGTAACTTTGCCTGCAGGAAAGAATCTAAAAATGGCGGTTACCCTAAAGCCTGGCAAGTAAAATTAAAACCTGAAGAAAATGAAAAAGATATTATGCATTTTGTTTACTGTAACTGCGATCATGTTCAGATCATACTCGCAGCCTTCAATAATTCTTCTAAATGAAAACTGGAAAGCCAGAAGGGCAACAGATATATTGGCCGATGGCAATGAGATATCATCAGGTAATTATAAAATAGAAGGGTGGATCGATGCTGTTGTTCCCGGAACAGTGCTTACAACTTTATTGCACAACAACCAGATTCCTGATCCTTTCTTTGGAATGAATAATAACCTTATCCCTGATGTTTTTGAAACCGGCAGAGATTACTATACATACTGGTTTTATAATGAGTTTGATCTTCCTGAACTCAATGAAGATCAACAGGTATGGATCAGTTTCAGGGGAATCAATTACTTTGCCGATGTATTTCTCAACGGAAAGAGAGTCAATACAGATACTCATGAAGGGATGTATCTGAGGGAGAAATATCTGATTACTCCTTTTCTCAACAAAGGCAAACCAAACAAAATTGCAGTATGGGTCGCTCCTCCTGATCCTGTTGGAAATCCTAACGGGGGACAGGGGGGAGATGGCACCATTGGCCGTAATGTAACAATGCAGTTCACAGCCGGCTGGGACTGGATATGTCCTGTCCGGGACCGCAATACTGGTATCTGGGATCAGGTTGCCATTGAGATCACCGGTACAGCTGACCTGAGGAATCCTTTTGTTGAAATGAGAGTGCCCGGTATAAGAGAACCCGGCGCGAAACAACAACCAGTTTTTCTTAAACCATCAGCTGAACTTGTTAATCCTACATCCACTGCTGTCCAGGGAACTTTATCTGTTTCAATTGAAGGAGAAACAAAAAGTGTAAAAGTTACACTTAATCCTTATGAAGTCAAAATTGCAGGACTTCCAGAGTTTAAGATACAAAATCCAAGGCTGTGGTGGCCAAATGGAATGGGTGATCAGCCTCTCTATAAAGTGAAGTTTGATTTTGTGGTTCAGAGCGGGGTTAACATGGATTCAGAAGAGGTTACTATCGGAATAAGGGAGGCTGCCAATTACTGGGATGAAAAAATCAGGTCAAGGGTCTTCACAGTCAACGGTCAGAAAGTATTCATAAAAGGAGGCAACTGGATAGCTTCAGACATGCTGATGAGGCTGAGCGCTGAACGATATGATGCCGAAGTGCGGATGCATGCCGGAATGAATATGAACATGATAAGGGTCTGGGGAGGCGGTCTTACGGAACGCCCTGAATTTTACAATGCCTGCGACAAATATGGCGTACTGGTATGGCAGGACCTCTGGATTTCCGGTGATTGTAACGGAGAATGGCTCGACCCTATGAAGAAAGAGTCACAGGCCCGCCGTAAGGCTTATCCCGATAATCATGACCTTTTTCTTGAGTCGGCTGTTGACCAGATAAAAATGCTCAGGAACCACCCCAGCCTTTACCTTTGGTGCGGAAGCAATGAAACACTACCTGTAGCGGATATACTTAAATCCCTTGAGGAGGAGATTTTTCCGAAATATGACCCGGGCAGGTATTTCCTTGAATACTCAACATCTGCAAAGCTAATGACCAACAGCATTGGGGGTGTAGGAGACGGACCATACGGTATCCGCGAACCTGAGAAAATATTCACTGAAAGATCATTCCCGTTTAATCCTGAAACAGGCTCAATAGGCATCCCCAATTATGACGGACTTGTTAAGTTCATTCCCCAGGAAGAGTTGAAGCCTCCACAGGGTCCCAGACCGGGAAGATCATGGCAATACCATAAATATCTTCCCCTGATGGATTTCCCCGATCGTTATGGTAAAGTAAAGGATATCCAGGATTTCTGCTTCAAAGCCCAGATAGTGAGCTATGAGCAGTACAGAGCACTGCAGGAGGCCTTTAACCATAAAATGTGGGACTGGTATGCCGGTATGCTGGTATGGAAAAATCAGAATCCATGGACCGCCCTTCGCGGATCTTTCTATGATTATTACCTCGATTATCAGGGTGGATATTTCGGTTTTAAGCATGGCGCTGCACCTGTTCATATTCAGTTGAACCTGAATGATTCAGTAGTATGTGTCCTTAATCAAAAGGCTGTAAAAACCAATCCTTTAACCGCCGGTATTATGCTCTATGACATGCATGGCAAACTTCTTTCCGAAAAGAAAAACGATGTGACACTTCAGGCACATACACTTCAGCTCCTTGACAAGGTTGTTCTCCCTGCAAACACCAATGAAGTATTCTTCCTGAAGCTACAGCTCTCAGACCAGGACAAAATTGTCGACGAGAACCTTTACTGGCTCTCAAATAAAACTCATTCGTATGAGAAGCTGAATGAATTGCAGAAAGTTACATTAAATACAGATCTTAGGAAAATCGATAATGGTCAATCAGTTATAAGGTTGTCAAATCCTGGAAGTGAAACAGCATTCTTTATCAGGCTTAAAGTTACAAATGGTAAAAATGAGCTGATCCTACCTGTCTGGTTCACTGAAAACTTTCTGACGCTTCTGCCTGGTGAGGAGAAAGAAATAATGGTCGACCTCTCGACAGGTAAAAGCACGACAGGAATGAATGATCTCAAGCTTGTTATTGAAGGGTGGAATGTTCCTGTTGCAGAATTTCAATTATAGTTCTCAAGCAACTCAAGAATACAGCCAAGCTGTTTCTCTGAGCTAATGTAGCTGTAGGCACCTCCATCCCATCCACCACTCATTACTGTTGGCATTCCCTGCAGCTGGAATTCTTTTTCCAAACCGTTTATATCTTTTACCCAGAAAGCAATGTGATGAATTCCTTCTCCGTTTTTATCTAGGAATTCCTGCCATGTACTCTTTCCTCCAAGTGGCTGGATAAGTTCGATCTGAAGATTCTCCATCGACAGGAAAGCCAGTTTTGCTTTAGCATCTGAGGGCTTCCCCTTGTAAAGGGTTGGCCTCGATGAATTTGATTCTCCTATACTTACCTCAGGTACTTTTACACCAAGCACCTCAGCCCAATTGTTCCGGGCCTTATCAATATCAGTAACAATTATAGCAACCTGGGTTACAGTTTTTGAACTAATCAAAGGCGCTTTTCCCTCTTCCTTCATGCAGAGAAAAGAAACTGAACCAACACTTATTATCGACAAGATTACAATTAATAAATTTTTCATGACTTACTGTTTTATTGACATTAACTTGAATTAAAATAACTATTTGTATGTAATTCTACTTTTTAAGATACCCGCTGTCATTAAGCCAGTCTGCCATTCTGTCGGGCCAATTACGGACAGCCTTGTAGGTTGATCTGTCTCCCATATTGAAGGCATGCTTACCCCTGGCAAGAAAAAATGCCTCGACCGGTACATTTGCTTTCCTGAACTTAAGGAGAAGGTCTATTGTAACCTCATCACAGCCATATTCATCATCATTGGCGCAGATAAGGAAAGCCGGAGGGGAACCTGCCGGAACTTTTTCAGGAGCCTTCCCACCAGGATATACCATTATCTGGAAATCCGGTCGCCCATTAATCTTGTCTGTCGGATCAGGAGCCTTTGGATCTCCGTCTCCATTATCGAAAGCCACCATCATAACTACTGCCCCGCCGGCAGAAAATCCCATCATCCCTATCCGGGCCGGATCAATTTTAAACTCTGATGCACGACTTCGAACCATCCTGACTGCTCTGTAGGCATCCTGGCGTACCTCTTTGAAAGTATAGGGGGAATTCTCCTCATTGGGAAGCCTGTATTTCAGAACAAATACTGTAACTCCTAGTTTATTCAGATATTCTGCTACCATGCGGCCTTCACCATCAAATACAAGTTCCCTGAAACCACCACCTGGAGCAACAATAACAGCACAACCGTTTGAAATATCCTCAGACGGTCTGAACAGCGTAAGAGTAGGGTTGTTAATGTTTTTTACCCACCAGTCCTTTGACTGTTCCGGAATATCTTTGCGGTTTTCAAAGCCTGGAGCACCTTTCTCCCAGAGAGAAATGACCTCTGGCTTACTCTGGGAGAATGCCGTAACCGAAAACAGTACTGAAAAGCAGAATCCGTATATAAGTGTTCTCATAGCAGATAGTTTTAAATGGGTTTTGATGTAATATTTATTTCTCTCTATCGGTTACCAATATTAATGATCTGCAACCACTTTTATTTCAGATGGGTATACCTTCACAATAAAGTACTCATTCCCCGAATCTTTTACCCTGATGCTTCTTTCTCCATTTGGTTCAATGAGTCCCGACTGAGCATTTATCATATCATTCCCGTGTGCAGCATTTATTTCCATAATGGGTATCTTCAGCGAAATAGCCCACAATTCGGCCGAAGATTCATGAAATGACCGATATCTCTGGTTAGTACCTGAATTGATGCAATGCACAATGAACTGAGCCCCCATCTGTTTCAGCTTCCAGGGCAGATATGGATTAGACATGGTTGTGTATCCTGGTGTTGCCCACAGATCGTTGCATATAAGTATCCCAAATCTGTCCCCATTCCAGTCAAATATTTTTAATTCTCCTTCAACATAATCAACCATCTCCCCCGACCCTGGCAGGTCTAAATTGCTGCATCTTAAGACCTTGGAATAGGCTCCCATAAATTTCCCCTCCGGAGAATACAACCTGACCTGGTTGTAGCAATACTCTGCACCTGATATATTCTCTTTAAAACATGTTCCAAGCATCAATCCGAGCTTATTCCTGGCTGCAGCATCCAGTACTTCCTTCAAAGCCCTTTCAACCTCTTCCTGGTCAAACATATTTGTATAGCCAGACAATGAACCTTCAGGGGTAACCAGAAAAACAGCTCCGTCCCTGGACGCTTTACTGATCCCTTCAATTATCTGCGTCCTGTTTTTTTCAATATCAGCCGTTACTGTCATCTGGAGTCCGGCAATCAGTATCGGATCTTTTGCATTGCTGGATTGTCCTGTTAAATTTTCTGAGTGTGTAATGATCACTGATATGAATGTAAAAATGAATAAAACTGATCTGAGAGTAAATGTTTTCATAGAAGATTATACTGGAATTCTTTTAAAAAATCACTCTTACAAGTTTGCTATATTCTCAACAATGGCATCCCCGTTTTTGAAAAGTTCTTCCTTTATCTCAACTCCGAGACCCGGCCCCTCCGGTGCTGTAACATAGCCGTTAACAGGTACTGGAACACCATTAATGAAATATGGGAACTGGTGGGTATACTTCCAGTAGTTGCTCTCCATATAAGAGAAGTTCTGAATAGCAGTGCAGAGGTGTGCTGATGCGACATACAGCAACGGGCCTCCGCAGGTATGCGGAGATGCAGGAATATGATAAGCATCAGCCATATCACACATTTTCTTAGCTTCAGTAACTCCACCGCACCAGCAGATATCAAACATCAGGATGTCTACAGCCCTGGCTTCCAGGAAATCTTTCAGCTGGTATCGCGTAGCCATTGTCTCACTGTGTGCAATTGGAATGCTTGTTTCCTGGGCCAGTTTTGCATACGATTGTGCCGAATCAGGAAGCAGTATGTCTTCAGCATGGATTACATTGAATGGTTCACAGGCCTTTAATACCCTTTGTGCTCCGGGAAGATCGAAGCCACCCCATCCGTCAATAAGGATCTCCATCTTTTTCCCGGCTGTTTTTTCAATCTGTCTCAGCCATTCTATCCCATTATCAATTCCAACTGAACTTATAAATCCACCTTCGGTCCTGAAGGGGTATATCTTCATGGCTGTTATTCCTTTCTCGAGAAGAAATGTTACAATCTTTTCAGTATCAGGACCCATCTTGGTATTGTTGATGGCCCAGTAATCTGTTACGGTATTGTAAACCTTTACCCTTGGACGTGTTTTACCTCCTATCAGCCTGTAAAGCGGCAGGCCTGTATACTTCCCCAGGATGTCGAGAAGCGCCATATCGATTGCACTCATCATATGCATTTCCGACCCTCCGGCATTTCTCATTGCCTGGTACTTGTATATCCCTTTAAGGATCTTTTCAATATCACGCGGATCTTCACCTATAAGGTACTCATTTGCAAGATCTTTCAGACTTCCCATTTCGCCGTTAACCGACGGGTATGTCTCACCATAACCAATTATCCCTGTATTTGTATGTATGCGGATCCAGCAGAATTCTGTAGTCCCGCTTCCTCCTGATCCTCCACCTATCTTTAATTTCTCATTGAAATGGATGCTTTCCACCCTGGTTATTTTTATCTCACCTTTACTGCTTGTCTGAACAGGTGAATTACCAATCCCTGCCAGGTCTGAGCTTTTAAGAAATGGAACTGCTGCTGCACTCATTCCTAATCCCTTCAGTGCCTGGCGCCTGGTGATCCCTTTATTACTGAGTTGTTCTTTCATACTTTATTTTCTTGATTCATTCAACTTTCTACATAAATTATACTGTCAGTTTTGAGGAACAGCATCAAAAATCCTGACTTCAAAAGGTTTCAGTATAATCATAAATGATCTCCCGACAACTGATGACTTCGTTCTGCCGTTGACTTCAGATATTACATCTGTGAATAAATAATTGTCATCGTGACCATCAGGTATCTCAAAAACTTCTTTCACTTTGAAATGAAAAACTTTTTCCATTGAAGAGGGATTGCGAAGTGATACCACGCTTTTCTTTTCCGACCATGATGCATATCCATAAACCTCCCCTTTTGCCGGATCACCTCCTACCCAATGTGCATCGGCCATCACTGATTCATTATCTTTTGCCCATTTTGCTGCTGAGGCAAGACAATCCCAGTTGGCTTTATTCAGTTTGTGAGGATTAATATAAAGTTCCTGCAGATTTGTTCCTGTAGCAAAGAACGACCATATCTCGTCCGAAATGTCTTTATCATTCATTTCAAATATTCCCGGATTACCATTATCTGCAATGCATATCCCGCATGTCATCAATGAGTTTAACGGGAAGAGCGGTCCGCGCTGTACTATGTTTTTAAAAACATCTGCATCCCTGTATGTTATCCACTGCTGACGTTTAGATCCTTCTCCCGTCATGTTTGTATCATCCCCTCCACGCCAGATGTTATCTCCAAATTTTAGCCAGTATACTGAAGGCCATGTACCGGTTGTGAGACTCATATAGAGATCAGGCTTGAGGTTTAGCAGATGCCTGAGAAGATTGAGAAATGATTCAACATCCTTCTGGTATTCTGTAAGATCACCGCTTCCTGCTCCAACCCCTGCACCTACACCATCAAACTTGAACATAGAGATGTCATATTTCTTTACAAAATCTGACGCAACCTCTTTAAAGCGATTGTAATATACCGGCCCCGAAAGAGAAAATCCATTTTTATTGGTCTCAAATGGAGGTTTTTGCCTGTTTCCATACTCAATCCTTGAATTCTTTGGTTCTCCGTATCCACCGAACGGCGACATCCACACTCCTATATCCGATTCATATGATCTCGCAAGAGTTTTCAGGTTTGTAAAACCATCCGGAAAACCTGAATGAAACTTCCAGAGAGTCCTGTTGTCATCCCATCCGTCGTCAAACAGGAAACCTGTCAGATGGACATTTCTCGCCCTGATAAGGCTGTCACCAAAGAGTCTTATCCTGTCGGATGATTCGGTCTCATCGAATTTTCTTTTATCCCATGAGATGTCGAACCATGAATTGTAATGCAGAACCTGGTGATATGGATGCGCACGTTCCCTTTCAACATAGTAAAGGAATCCCCTTCGCAACTGGCCGGGAGGTGTCACACCCCACACCGTAGAGAGCTCTTTGGTAAGCCTTGGTACTGATATCTTTATAGAACCATTATCATTTTCAATCCTGGAAAGAGGGTATTCAAGTGCAATAAAAATGTTGTTCACAACCAGTGGAGAACCATCTACATTTCCGATTTTCCTGGCACCCGTAGAAGAAGGTATCTTAACAAGAGTAATACCTGAAATTTTTTCTTCATCCACTGTTGTGAATCTGAATATCTGCCTGATGTAATTGGAGCCATTTCTGAGCTCCGCTTCCCAGTGAAGATATATTCCTGATTTTTTATCCTCCAGATATGCATCATACTTTCCACCCCCTGTCCTTTCGGCAAATATTGCTGATGATGGATTTGCTCCGGTGTAAACTATTTCAGGTTTCCCTTTCAATCTGAAATTATCAGATGTGATTACCTGACCGTTTTTCAATTTAAGTTCAAATAACGGAAGTGGGTCTTTTATAAGCCTGTCTCCTGTTTCTATGTCCTCAAATCCAATGATCCTGATTTTGCCATTGGTAAGTGCAAGTTGCATCCTGACAGCCTGGTTCTCAAGAATCGTCATTTTACCATCCGCGGATATGACCTGTGCTTCCCCCGGAGTAATACCTGGATAAGAAAACTGTGCAGGAAGAACCTTGAATAATCCAAGACAAATGAAGAAGCCTAACAGATATTTTGCTTTCATTCTGTTACTAATTTATCAGCTCGTTTATATGTTATTTAGAATAAGCTGTATCGTTTATAACCTTAAGCAGTGACTTTGAACCATGGGCATCACCTCCCAGCTGCCATATCATAATACCTCCTGCCTTTTCCATGGCCAGCTGTGTCTTTTTCCTCATTGTTGGCATCCCGTTATAATACATGTTCATTCCATTCTCTATCGTGAGCTCATCGAAGGATTCCGATCCCGGATAAGCCTCAACTATCTGGCGATAGTTCATGCTTTTGGCTTTTGAGGTCAGGTCCGGTCCGAATCCATATCCGTAAAAAGGAACACCAAGCATCATCTCTTTTGCAGGAATTCCCCGCTTAACTCCAAAATATTCTATATCCTCTATTGAGTGCTGATAAGAGGCATGCTGACCCGGCTTATCAGGACGCCATGGACCAGTATGGTCATACGACATGATATTCACAAAATCATACTGAGCAAGGACCTTGTCGGAAAAGAGATCCGGATTTGTCACCACGATGGCTGCTGTAAGAATTTTATTATGCGCCTTAAGAGCTGAATTCAGTTCAACAGTAAAATCTTCATAGTTTTCATCAATATCACCATGCTCAAGATCATTGTCAAGGCCATCAAGATCATATTTTACAACAATGTCAGCCAGTTTCTGAACTATCATTCCACGCTTATCATCCTGAAGTAACCTATGATAATAAGGATGCGCACCTCCCCCTCCAATTGAAAAAAGAACCTTAACCCCCTTTTTATGGGCCTTTTTAATGAAAGGTTCGAGTGCTGAAAAATCCTGGTTATAATTACCTGCTGTATCTGGATTAAGGAAAAACAGGTTAACATGTGTTACCCTCTTAAAAGGAAACTTTTTGAAATCGGTCATTGCCGATCTCATAGAATAGTAGCCAACAACTTTGAAGTCAGATGTTTTCTGTCCGGTGACAGGACTAACTAAAAAGGCTGAAATAAGAAAGATCCAAAAAAGTATTTTTCTCATGACTATAATTTTACAACTTCATTCTTACTCCTATTCTTATTAGCAATCCGGTTACTGCAACACAAAGCATTGCAAAAAGAAATGTCTTAACTAGGCCAACACCTCCGGTTCTTATTGCTTCAGGAAGACTTATATGTAAAAAATTCTTTATTCCATATAAAAGGTAGGGTACAAGATAACAGAGGATTGTAGCCACACCTGCAGGCTTAATAATATTGAACCATCTGGCTTTTTTCCCGATATCTGCAACCCAGTATATTGCTATGAAGGCAAGGATAGTAAATGCACTGCAAAGGAAAAGCCATGCAGGTGTTGCACCAAGTTTTGCCAGACCCCAGTAAGGCCTGGTGATAACTGAAAGAATAATGAGAACAGCAGAAAATCCAAGCAAGGTGAGAGTCATTTTACCATTCTCTCCCTTTCTAACAAAATGCTGGAATATCATTGTTGTAAGAACTCCTCCCAATGTCAGCCCGGTAAGTGTACCCCCGCTTATTGCACTTGGTATCACTCTCATTATTTCCCGGGGGATCAGATGAGCCTTGCCGGCCATGCTTAATATACAGAAGAAGGCCCAGCCTGCAATAATAACCCACATTTTGTTTTTACCAAAAATTGTTATTGTCCCGCTCACCAGGTATGCCCATCCGATAAGTCCCAGAATACCCCACCATTGTGGTGAGAACCTGTAAATATTACCTTCCTGCCCCCCCCTGTAGATTATTGCAAGTATTAATAAAACAGCTATTGCAACACCTTTAATAGCGTAAACAACTTTCTTATTCCAGGTATCAGGATATGTATTCCAGATAAGTATAAAGGCAATACAGCAAATAGGATTCCAGAACATCCTTGGCATACCTGTTGCAGCTGCATTATAAGTTTCTCCATTGACGAGGAATACACCCATTACCACGAGAGCAAAGGTCCTTAACAATACATGCTGCATAAGCTGCCATTCGTTGTCACCTTTTTTCCTGCGATTATTAATAGCATAGGGCAATGACAAACCGACTATAAAAAGGAAAGCCGGAAATACAACGTCTGCCAGTCCGATCCCGTCCACACCTCTTTCCGCATGCCCGAGCCATTCCGGGATGTCCTTCAGGGACCACAGATCATTAACAAATATCATCAGGACCATTGTAAATGCCCTCAGAATATCAATTGTAGCAATTCGCTGTGAAGGTGAAATTATAATACCTTCTGCGGTGTTGCTACCAGCCGGTGTGTCAGAATTTTTACTCATACATGTAGGGTTAAATAAGATTATAAAATGGACATCAATAAAACAGTTTCAATCGTCAAATCATTCATTCCTATTATAGTATAAATATATACAATGACATTTATAATGCATATTTTTTTAACTATATTTATGAGTTTGAGGATACTTCAGCAAATGAAAGCTATAATAATTACTATTTACTGCTTTTACCATGTTGGACTGCTGACATAAATGGTTATTTAATTGCTTATGATAAACCGTAGATTCTTAATAGCAGGAATATTATTGGTCCTTTTATTTACGGTAATCGTATTATCCAGGAAATCTGATAGTCCCGAAATTATCTCAGCCATGGGTGTAATTGAAAGGGTTCTTCCGGAACATTCAAAGCAATTCATCCTCAGAACATTAGAAAAAGAAGGTGAAAATGATATCTTTGAAATTGAAGCAAAGAACAATAAGATTCATATAAGCGGCACATCAGGTATTGCTATCTGCAGCGGATTCAACTACTATCTTAAATACATCTGTAATGCTACCTGGAACTGGAGATGTGGCAATAACCTGAATATTAAAGGAAATCTCCCCCTTAAATTTGAGAAGATAAGGAAAGAATCGCCATACCGTTACAGGTATATTTTCAACTACTGTACCTTCTCATATACCATGTCTTTCTGGGACTGGGAGCAATGGGAAAGGATGATCGACTGGATGGCTATGAACGGAATTAACATGCCCCTGGCACCAATGGGACAGGAGATTATCTGGCAGCGTGTCTATAAAAAGTTCGGTTTATCTGAAAAAGATCTTGAAGATTTCTTTGTTGGCCCGGCATATAATGCATTTGGAAGAATGGGATGCATTGATGGATTTGGAGGACCATTACCACAATCATGGATAGATAATGAATGTGTACTACAGAAAAAGATTCTTCAACGAGAAAGAGAACTTGGAATGACACCTGTTCTTCAGGGATTTACTGGTCATGTCCCGCCTGCTTTTGCAAGGAAAAATCCTCAGCTGAAATTCACAAACCTTACATGGATCGACTTTGAACCGACAGTACTTCTTGGGTGGGAGGAGCCACTTTTTACAGAGATCGGAAAAGAATTCATTCTTGAACTGGAAAAAGAGTATGGAACCGATCATCTTTATGCAGTTGACCAGTTCATAGAGATGGAACCGGCAAATGGGGATACTCTTTTCCTTAAAAATATGAGCTGTACAATCTATAACAGTATCATCAAGGCCGATCCTGAAGGCAAATGGGTAATCCAGACATGGCCATTCAAAGAACTTCTGTTCTGGAACAAGGACCGGACAAAAGCCTATTTCGACGGTGTCCCTGATGATCGGATGATAGCTCTTGAACTGATGGGCGAATCATGGCATTACACTGGCTGGTACAAGCACGACGGATGGTACGGGAAACCATGGGTATGGTCCATTATTTCAAACTTCGGCGATAATGTCAGTATGTTTGGTGGCCTTAAACAGATTGATGAAAACTTCAGAAAAGCTCTTTCCAGTCCGGACAAAGGAAATCTCTGCGGAATGGGACTTATGATGGAAGGACTCGATTATAATCCTGTAACTTATCAGCTTGTTACAGACATGATATGGGAAAAAGAAGTACCAGATCCGGAGAATTGGAAAAAACAATATCTGACTTCCCGGTATGGATCTCCTGACGAAAAGGTAGACGAAGCCTGGAAGAAAATTTTCAGTTATTATTATGTTAGTCCCGGACTTTTTGAACCAAATCCTGTTATATCCAGGCCCGCTTTTATGGAAAAGGATATTAATATCAGGTTAGATCCCGTTGTTGGTGCAAAGATGTTGATCGATGCATCTGACAAGCTAAAGGAGATTGATTCTTACCAGTTCGATATTGTTAATATTTCAAGGCAGATATTCGGTCAGTATGCAGGACACATTCTTTACGAGATCAACGATAATTACAGGGTTGGGAACTTAAAGGATTTTGACCTGAAAGTTGCTGAATTTAAAGCTCTTGCCAGGAAAATTGAAGAACTGATGACAACAAGGGAGGAGTTCCTTTTTGGAAAATGGGTAGCCGACAGCAGGGAGAGGGCAACAAATGCAGAGGAAGCAAAGCTGTATGAATGGAATGCCAGGGCAATAATTACAACCTGGGGAGGTCGTGTTCTCTATGGTTATGCCATTAAAGACTGGGCTGGTCTTTATACATCATATTACCTGCCAAAATGGGAAATGTTCTTTGCTGCAATGAGGAATGAAATTACCGGAGGTGAGAAACTTAATTATGAAAACTTCAAAAAAGAGATTATCCTGTGGGAAGACAACTGGATAACATTGAGAGAAGAGAAGCTGATTGCCTCACCTGAAGGAAATGCAGTAGAGCTCGCAAAAGAATTGTGGAATGAGTATGGCGAAAAACTTCTTAATATTACTGAACCGTACGTCGAAACAAATTGACCTTATTCAGATTCTACCCTGATAACTCTGGTCCTCCCAGCTGGGACCAATACATTAATTGTGTTTGATTTAACGCCGGCCTCTTTGCCGGTGACAAGCTCTGATGCAGTGTAACGGCCATTTATTCCAAGCTCAACCAAATCCAGTACAACTCTGCATATTACATCTGAGGTATTATTATTTCTGACTGTAAAAAACAGTGAACCGGACTCTCCAAATCTTTCAATCCTTACTCCTCCGGATACTGTTCTGGCTAATGTAACCGGTTCCCACCCTGCAGCTGATATCTCTTTAATGAGAGGTATATATTTTTTAAAAAAGGGCCTGCCGTTCTCAATTTTTTTCTTGTCCTGCCAGTAAGGATCATTTGAAGCATCAACACTGAAGAATGAGGGAAAAAATCCATATGCCATCATCTTTTCAAAATAGACCTCATATCCATTATAGGGAGCATCTGTAAATGCCTTGTCGTTAAGCCCTTCATTCAGCAAAAAAACTATTGGCTTCTGAAACGAAATTGCCCGTTTGAAATCGAGAGAAGTGATATTATGATCACCTGTTGAATACCAGCTTAGCTCCGCTCCGAAAAGGTCAAGATTTGAAGCAACAAAAGGATTCCATCCATGTCCGTTGCCCATTGCAAGCTTACCCTGACCATGCATCTGATCAGATATCTTCTTCATAAACTCAAACTCAGAAACCAGATGCCAGATTGCCGGTTTCCCTACAGCATAGGAAAAGGTCAGTGGAAAATCTGTAAACGAAAAATGGTCTTCGTTGTAGTTCAGATCGTGATGCCAGTTCCATTCCATTGAGTCAAAATAGATTCCGTCAACATTCATTTTTATGGCCGGATTGACCTCTCCATCCATAACAAACTGGTACCTGTTGAATCCGGGAAGCTCGGGATCGCAGTTAGTTGTAATACTTACTGCCCATCCTGTCCTGAACCAGGGTGTCTCCAGTCGCCTAGTCTGCCACAAACCATTCTTGTCCTTTGTGGCACTTGCTTCAAGATATACTTTGTGCCGCTCAGGCAACAACTTGTCAGAGACAACAGAATCATATGGTATGTTCTTTGCTCTTATGGGGATCTGGACATCCCAGGGTTCAGTATACTGAAAACTTGAGACTCCGCTGCCCCTGTCAGAGATTATATTAGGTGTTTTAACTCCATCTTTCATATCAGAACTACCCCAGGAGGTCTCATGAAAGGCAAATCCGAAATCCTCCCATCCCGGTATCGAACGCATGGCGGTAAAAGGCAGCCAGATCCCTTCATTGACCACTCTCTTTTTAAAAGCCTCCGCATAGATATTATAGTACACTTTAAGTGCCGCCCTCATTCCCCATTCAGGATCAAAATCAAACCTGGCCAATTTGAAAAATGCCCTGTCGGGGAATTTCATAGTCAGTGGCGAGGTAGCAAGGTCAAACTCGGCCGATAAACCCTCCTCTATTTTACCGGAAAGGCGGTAAACAACCGGCAGCGACAGATCAACTCCCAATCCTTTTCCCTTTGACCCGATTGATAGGGCACATAATGGATAAAATGACATGGTCCCTTTGCCAACGGGATCCCCATATCCCCCGGAGGAGAGATCCTTTCCATTGAAAGCTCCGTCAGGTGGGATGGTTGTTCTTGTACTAACTGTATCAGTATAAATTAACCCGCTTTTCATTTCTGTAGATGTGTCAAGTCCGGTATACCATATCCACTTCTCTCCTTTTTCCGGAAATATCAGTCTCAGGGTTAAACAGGAATTGGCTCCTGATAGGCTTTCAATCTCTCCATTTACTTCAGTATAGTAATTCCTGTCAATCTCATGAATAACAACCTGATACGATCTGTCCCTATAAACTAATATATGGCCATTCGCACTACCTGTTTGTGAGACTACAGGTATCTCAGTCATTTCAGACTGACTCTCTCCTGCCTTTAAATATTCAACCTTTATCACAGAAGATGAGTACTGCGCTGCAACCGGTAATGTGGTTATAGTAATTGCGATTATTGCAAGGAATGAGAATAATAAGAATGGGCTGAATCCGGATTTACTTTCCATTGTTTATTTCTTGTACATAATAAGGTTAAATGCCAAACATCTACTCAATATTAGTCAAAGTTTCAATACAATGTTTAACTATCAAAGCTCCGTATTTATTCATATGCCAAAAAATATCGGGGCTGAAATGGGTAAACAGCTCGGAACGTTTATAAATGATAAGCTTTCCAGATAATAATTCCCGGTCGTTTAAGCTATTCAACTAGACCTTATGCCCTGAGATTAACTTTATAGCCTCTCAATCCAAAAACAAGAATTACAGCGAAACAGATCAAAGGCACGATAAATCCTGTTGCCATATTTGTAACATCAGCTATCCAGCCCATCAGCATAGGGCAGACAGCACCACCTGCTACCATCATTACCAGAAGTGAGGATCCTTTCTTTGTCAGCCCTCCAAGGTCTTTTATTCCAAGGGCAAAAATTGTCGGGAACATGATTGACATGCAGAAATAAGTAATATAAATTGAAATCAGGGAAAGCCAGCCAAGGCCGAGGATTACAAAAAGCATTGTAAGTATATTTATCCCTGCATAGAGAGCGAGCATCTGATTTGGCTTAAACCAGGTCATCATCACGCTGCCTGAGAATCTGCCAATCATAAAGAAAACAAATCCCAGTGATAAGAGGTATGCTGCCTTTTCATTACTGAACTGAGGCATTGTTTCTGTAACATAATTTATAAAGAAACTGTTTATACCTGTCTGGGCAGCTACATAAAAGAACTGTGCTACCACTGCAAATTTAAAATGTCTGAATTTTAGAAGCTGCTTGTATTTACCCTTGTCGCCACGATCGTCGTGTTCTCCCTCATGAATATTCGGGAGCTTTGTAAATATGAACATTATTGCAACCAGCGTCACCAGGATACCAATAATCATATATGGCATAATCATTGATGCAAACTTATTGGTCACTGCCACTTCTCCACCCCTGAAAATAAACCACCCTCCGACCGTTGGTCCAATGATCCAGCCAAGACCGTTGAATGACTGCGAAAAATTAAGCCGCTGCTCCGATGTATCCTTTGGTCCGAGTACTGTTGAATATGGATTTGCAGCTGTCTCCAGTATTGTGAGTCCGCAAGCGATCACAAAAAGACAGAAAAGTGTAAATTCAAAGGTCTGGATCTCAGCTGCGGGAAGAAAAAGAAAAGCTCCTGTTGCATAAAGAAGCAATCCGAATATGATTCCTTTTTTATAGCCAATATGGCTCATTATTAGTCCTGCCGGTATCGCCATAACAGCATAGCCTCCATACAGGGCAGCCTGCACCCAGCCCGACATAGCTTTTGTAATACCTAATATCTCCTGGAAGTGCTTATTAAGAACATCCAGCAAGCTATGGGCAAAACCCCACAGGAAAAAAAGACTTGTTACAAGAATAAAGGGAATAAGGTATCCGGCAGTTACAAGTTTCCTGCGACCATTAACAGTAATTTCGTTTGCCATACAATCATGAGTTTTAATAATACAAGATTGTTATGATTTCCGACTTTACCAAAAAATCAAAAGATTTTCACTATCCGGCATAAAAAATCCCGTAATTCTGCGTGATCGACACAATATTAATATGCGAAAATCAGCAGGAACTGCGGGAAAACCTTATACCTCTCAGATTAATCTATTTTACAAGAAGACTGACTTTCAGTTTAAATTCATCATAAATTGTCTTATCCCCAAGGTTATCAAAGAAGGAACCGGAGCCATAACGAACATTATATTTAGTCCTGTCAACCACTATGTTTGCAAAATACCAGTTCCCATCATCTTTTTTCTGATATGCAGCTTTAAATTCAATAGGATTGGTTATTCCCTTGATTGTAAGATTCCCATTTACTGTGGCAGTACCTTTCTCAAATGATGAGCTTCCTGTAATTACAAGTGTTGTTACAGGATATTTTTCTACACTAAAGAAATCATCTGATTTCAGGTGACTAACAAGCTTGTCATTATTTTCATAGCAAGTAATTGATTTCATATCAATTATAAACTCGCCATCCTGTATCTTGTTATCTTTCAGGGTAAGCCAACCCGATTGGAGGTTAATAGATCCATCGTGTTTTCCTGTTACCTTTTCACCTAACCACTCAAGTTTTGATTTACCGGTATCTGCTGTCATCTTCTGCTGGGCATCCAGCTGTAATATAACCAGAACCGATACAGTTAAAAGTAGAAATGTCCTTTTCATATTATACAATGTTTATTTTTATTTAAACACTGATATGAGACATTTTGTTCAGATATCTCTGGAAATTTAAAGCTTGTGTATGTTCAGACCGCCGCTGATTTCAAATATGGTTCCGGTTGAAAAAGACCAGTCTCCTCTGGCAAGCGATGAAACGGCTTTGGCTATATCTGATGGCATCCCCCACCTCCTTTGAGGAACCAGTCCTTCCTGTATAAGCTTGTCGTATTTGTCTTTTATTTTAGCGGTCATGTCTGTCTCAATAATTCCTGGTCTGAGCTCATACACAAGTATCTCCTCTGAGGAAAGCCTGTCAGCGAAAACTGATGATGCCATACTCAATCCAGCTTTTGATATGCAGTATTCAGCCCTGTTAGTTGAAGTCAATACTGCTGACACTGAAGTAATAAAAATAATAATTGGCTTATATGATTCTATATGTTCTTTAAGCCAAAGCATCTCTTTCGCCACTTTCTGTGCAAAAAAGACAGGGCCTTTGAGATTAATATTCATGAGCCTGTCATAGCTTTCTTCAGACATATCGAGTACATCATCCCTCTGAAGAGGACCAACACCTGCATTATTTACAAGTATATCGATCCTTCCATATCTCCCGAGAATATTACTGACAACCTCATCATGGCATGATGTGCATGAAATATCTAAACCTACCGGAAAAAATTGAGAACCTGTTTTTGCTACCTCTGCACCAAGGAATTCCATTCCTTCACTATCAGTTGTCCTTGCTATTGCAGCTATATCATAACCCTCAGCTGCAAGACCTATAGCAACCGACCTTCCTATTCCTCTGCTTGCCCCGGTAATTACTGCAACAGGTTTCTTATTCATTAGAAATGGGTTAGGCATTTTCCTGGAAAAACGTTTCAAAGGTAATAATTTGCCTGATTCAGGCAAGAACCCCTTTAAATATCTTCTTACTCTAAGAAAAATAGTCATTCTGCGCATAACAAACCACTCAGTTATATTACATATGCAGGTACCATATTATTAAATAATCAGGTTAATAAGAAACTAAGATGAAAGATAGTAAACTTTGGTCAGTTGTTTCCGTTACCAAAACGGGGATTAACAACATTATTATATATTGAACCGAAAGTATAGCTAAGACTTACTCCTCCATTCATATAGTAATTTGTGGCCTGCTGTTTCAACCTGAGCAGTCTCTCGGCTTCAGATAGCTCTCCCTTGGCAAGGTTTATCTGATTGTTTATATATGATAACCCGGCATTCACTGATAAAGAAAGTCCTTTTATAATCCTTATTCTGGTATAGCCCCAGAAACCAAATCTGTTTTTCGAAAAATCGCCTAGGTAGTTGGAGCCGGAGGCTGATAGGTTTATTGATCCCCATTTCTTCTGTATCTGATATGCTGCTCTCAGGGAATGATTAAAAAGACCCTCCACTGTCATATTGTATATTGTTGTATCAGTGTAGTTTGAATATTCATATCCTATACTGTACATAATTCTGAACTGCCTGTGTGTAGCTTCCGAATATGGGTAAATATCATATTCAATAGTCGGCAGAAAATCAAGGTTCATATCATAATTTCTGCTTGTTGATGATTCCAGGTCAAGTCTTAAACCAGCCGACCAGTGGTTACCCAGACTTTTAACAAGCAGGTTCTGAATAGCTTTACTACTTACTAAGTATTCAGTTGTAACATCATCTTCAATATAGCTTTGTTTGTTTGTAAATTGGTCAAGTTCCATTTCAAGCTTTATATCAGGAGTCACTCTGTTTATACGAAATGAATTATAAAATGATACCCTGTTATATGTTTCTTCAGCATTGAACTGAGGACTTGTTTGCAGTTCAAATACCCAGTTATTCCACTTGTCTTCAATTTCATGCTGTTTTATTTCCTTCGTATTCTTAATATCAATTTCATCAAAATAAGGAGTGCGTGCAACATATCTTATCAAACCCATTTTGATCATACTGGTCTTTTTTTCTCTGACAATAGCTCCTGTTTCATCGGGATTGCTGGTATACCTTATTGTATCGTTCAATCCCTTGAATTTCTGAAGCCCCTGGAATGAAAAAGTATACTGGTTCCCCCCGCTTCCGGCAGGCTGATTTGTTACAAGAAGATATACTTCAGCTTCATGTGTATCTCTGACATAATTTACGAATGGTATTTCCTGTCTTGTATAGTTCATATCGCAGGACCTGCAGTCGATAAAGACCTTGACCGCACCCAGCCTTATGGTATCCTTGCGTTCGTCAGAAGCAATATCCCCTTTTACGGTCTCTTTGATATTAGCAGTCCGTGAAAGTGTATCAGCAATATCTGAAGCAGATGGCTGAGAAAATCCTTTTACTGTAAACAATAATCCGCAGAACACTAACAGAACCGTTGATATTTTTAAATTCATTAACCGTATCTTTCATGATAAATTGCCGGGAGAAAATCTGCCTTCCGGCAATTACGGATGTAAAAATCACGAAAAATTCCATTGAATGCTATTTCGAAAATAACAATTAATGTTTTTTAACACTTTAAGGATTATTGCTTTACACAATCCGAGTATGTTTATTTCCTGTTATTTACCGATCTGGGACTTACCAGGTGTCTTTTAAGAATAGAACCGATATAATAATCAAGTATCCTGAGGTAGATCAGGGTACGCAAAAATAATTTTGGAATAAAGAAGAAGATCACTCCTACAAATGCCAGCAATCCGAAGGATATCAGATTATTGAAAATAAGAAATGTCTGGATCATCAATTTATTGATACCTTCTTTATGTTTGCTTATATAAAGATGTTTTGAAATTATTACTTCTGCTTTTGTCAAGGCAGCGGTCTTTTTATTAAATCTGGAACTTCCACCATGATTATGCTCAATTAAAATATCGGTGCAGAAGGCTACTTCACCTCCCAGTTCCCTTGCCCTCCTGCAAAGATCTACATCTTCATAGTACATCCAGAAATCTTCATCAAATCCATTAAGCCTCACATAATCCTCATTTGAAATTAGAATAACTGAACCAGAAACCCAGTCCGGGAAGAAGAATTGTGAAGAAAATCCCTGCTTCATCTTTTTTTGACTTTTGTAACCAGAGCCTGTAACAGCCCTCATAAAACCTGTTAGATTTTTAAACTCCGGAAATGGACCCCATGCAACATTCTCCCTGCCCGATTCATTTACCTGCCTGCAGGAAGTGATAATAAAAGAAGGATTTGATCCTGCTGTTGATACAAGGCCTTCAAGTGCATCCTCAGTCACAACAGTATCAGGATTTAATATGAGAAAATACTTGCCAGTTGCATATGATGCCCCAAGATTGCATCCATTTGAATAACCACCGTTTATTTTATTATCTATAAATCGGAATCCCGGGTAATGTTCTTCCATTGAATAAAAGATATCATCGCCGGAACAGTTATTGACAATAATAACTTCCGTTTTCAGTATTTTCCCACTTAGTTTTTTCAGCGAATCAAGACATTGTTTTAACCTCCCATAACCCCTGAAGCTTACAATTATGATCGAAAGATCCGTCATATTGCATTATTTTGTCTGTTGTCTATTTGTCTGATTGTCATAGTCTTCCCCTGATCCATCTCTTTCATCTCCTCTTCTCCCTCTCTCCCCATCTCCATCCCTCTCCTCCTCTTCCTCATCCATCCATTCATAAACAGGTGCCTGAGGTCCCTCTTTTCTGTAAAATATCGCCAGTGTAATCCCGGAAAAGAAACCAAGCATGTGGGACTCCCAGGAAACATTTTCATAGAGATCTGGAAATATGCCCCACACCATTGAACCATAAAGAAATACAATTAGCATTGACAAAGCAACAAGTCGGAAGTATTTTCTTATTATTCCACTGAAAAAGAGAAATGAAGCAAGTCCGTAAATTATTCCACTGGCACCTATATGCCAGGCTGACCTGCCTACCAGCCAGACCAGGATTCCTGTTAAAGCCCAGGTGAAAATAAAGACCTTAAGGGCGACCTCGGAATAGAAGTAGAAGAGGGCAACTGAAAGAAAAAACAAAGGAAGAGAGTTATTAAAAAGATGCCTGATATCTGCATGGATAAAAGGGGAAAATATGATTCCTGCCAACCCGTCGGCAGACAACGGATGAATACCAAGACCTGAAAAATCAATATTGAACAGTTTCTCTATCGACCAGGACAGCCACATTAAGAAAATGTATATAAAGGGAATGATGGAGCTCAGGAAAAGTTTTTTGCGATGAAATTCAACTTCGGAAAGTGGTTGCCTGTCAGCTGCGCTCATTTTCTTAATCAGTATTATTTGTTACACAGAGTATTTTTATTTTAAATATCTGTAGTCCTCTTTGGATCTCTGTTCAAGTCCTTCATAATATAATTCCTCTCAATCTCTTCCGGGAAACGAAATACCAGCTTCTTTTCTTATTTTATCAAGGACTCTCATAAGGTTCAGGCTGTATGAATGAGGGACTACTTCACTTTCAATTTTCCCCTCACCAATACATTTCATAACCTCTGCAGCTTCAAACTGGTAGCCCATGCCTTCAGGAAGCAAAGAATAATCTTCCGGATCCTTTCCATTTATTGAAACATTAAGCCGCTGAGACATATCTCTTGCCCGGCTGAATACTATATTTCCCTTTTCACAATAAAGGGTACATCCAATTCCGGCTGCTGAACTGAATGAGCTATAGACAGTTGCCATTCGACCATCGTTGAATCCAAAAATGATACTTATTGAGTGCTCAGCACCGGAACCTGTAAATGAAGCTTTTGCAGTAACCTCATCAGGAACTCCCATAAAATAGAGAACGTCATTTACAGGATATATTCCGATATCCAGCAACGAACCTCCTCCAAGGGCAAGGTTAAACTTTCTGTCAGCAGGATCATAAGGGGGCTGAAATCCGAA
Organism: Bacteroidales bacterium; assembly: GCA_035531395.1. GTDB lineage: Bacteria > Bacteroidota > Bacteroidia > Bacteroidales > VadinHA17 > LD21. The sequence goes on along the minus strand of DATKTA010000023.1, from coordinate 313,708 downwards.
CCGGGCATCGAGATGAATCAGCCTGCCTGCTTCGCCACTGTTAAGTATATTCCTTGTCTTTTGATATATTGGCTGAAAAGGCGGCCAGAGTGCCTCCATCAGAAAAACATTCTGCCTTCGGGATTCTGCAATCATTGACTCAACTTCCCTGCTGTTCAGGGAAAAAGCTTTTTCACAAAGAACTGCTTTTCTGTTCTTCAGACATAACAATGTATGTTCAAAATGATGTGAATGAGGTGAAGCAATGTATATTATCTCTACCTCAGGATCATTTGCAAGCCTTTCGTAACCTGTGTAGTACTTCTCAAATCCAAATTCTTCAGCAAAATGCTTAGCCTTAGATTCATCACGTGCTGCAACTGCGTAGAGTTCCGCATTATCGAGAAGCTTCAAAGCCTTAACAAATTTGGCTGACATTTTTCCTGCAGTAAGTATTCCCCATTTGTACTTCTTCATTTATCTCACTCTTTTATTTTGATAAATATAGATAATTGTTGCCAAAACCTTCATTTAATATCCTTTGCCTATCAGCCAGCAAAAATCAAGAAAAAAATTATGCACCATAATTCTCTGATTAACAGATATATAAAAAATATTATTAAAATAATATATAATTATTTAGTACTATGTATTGCATAGTATAATATTTTATATATATCTTTGCATTGTATTGTTACTTGTATAATATAGTAGTATAAAAACAAAAAGTCATGAAAATAACAGTAAGCATCAATCTCGGAGGTTACTCCTTTAACATCGATGAAGATGCATATGCGGAATTGAAAAGGTACTTAAGGAACCTCGAACACCATTTTGCTGAAGAAGAAAGCTCTTCTGAAATCCTTTCTGATATTGAAACCAGAATGGCGGAAATCTTCAGGACAAAAATTACCAGCTTTAAACAGGTAATTAATATAGATGATGTAAATCAGGCTATATCTGTAATGGGTACGCCTGAAGATATTTCCGACAGCGATCACAAATCAGCAGGCGAAAAATTCTCGTCCAGGGGCTACCATCGCATGTACCGTGATCCCGACCATCGTATAATTGGAGGTGTATGCTCCGGTATGGGAGCATACTGGAATATAGATCCCATAATTGTACGGATAATATTTGTGGCACTGGTTCTTGCAGGAGGAATCGGAGCCCTGGTCTATCTTATCTTATATATTGTAATTCCTGAAGCAAAAACAACTGCCCAGAAGATAGAGATGAAGGGTGATCCTGTTAACATTCACAACATTAAAGAAGCAGTTAAAGAGGAGTTCAATACAGTAAGGAAGAACATGAAGTTTTAACCAATTAAAATTACCAGTCATGGATTTAGAAAATACAAAAGCCCAAATGCGAAAAGGGATACTGGAATACTGCATCTTGTCAGTACTTTCCAGAAACTCCTGTTATGCAAGCGATATCATAAAGGAACTGAAGGAGGCAGAAGTAATAGTTGTTGAAGGTACACTATACCCTCTTCTGACCAGGCAGAAAAATGCTGGTCTGCTAAGTTACAGGTGGGAAGAATCACAACAGGGACCTCCCCGAAAATATTACGAACTGACTGAAGCTGGAAAATCCTATCTGAATAATCTGGATAGCTCCTGGAAGGAGATGGTTGAATCAGTAAACAGAATAAGAACCAGGTAATTAAAAAACTATTTTATACTGAAAGACATGGACAAAACCATAAAAATAAACCTGGCTGGCACGCTTTTTACAATCGATGAAGATGCGTATAAAATATTGCGTGACTACCTACAGGCAATCGACATACGTTTCCGCAACATGAAAGGGGGAAACGAAACAATTGAAGATATAGAAGCAAGAATTGCTGAGATCTTTAATTCTCAGAAAGGAATTGCCGGAATAGTTACCCGTGATAATGTTGAATCAATGATCTCTATTATAGGTAAACCCGAAGATTTTGATACTCCTGAAATTCAGGAAGAATTTGAAGAGACCACATACCGCAGGAAAAGACTTTACCGGAATCCGGACGATACAGTAGTAGCGGGAGTGTGTGGCGGGATAGGTGCATATCTTAATACTGATCCGGTACTGCTAAGAATACTATTCGTGATATTTACACCGTTTTTTGCTTTCGGATTCTTTCTCTATCTGATTCTTTGGGTGGCTCTTCCATCTGCCAACAGCGAGACACGTCGAAGGGAAATGTATGGCATGGATTATGCCAAGGTGATGGCACAGCAAAGACATGCGGCAGGTTATAAAACGGGATCTGATCCTTCCTATAATAAAGGTTACTATCAGACATCAAGAATCGGGAATGCCATAAATGAAGTCTTCAGGGCAATAGGCAGGATTCTTTTTATAATAATGCGCATCTTTCTGATAATTGTCGGCTCAGTAATACTCCTGACCGGATTTATGATCCTTCTGACATTTGTACTTGTTTTTATTTTCAAGATTCCCGGCGCATTTTCAACCAATGCTCTTGATTTTAACATAGTTTATCTTCCTGATTTCCTGAATTATCTTGTATCACCGGCTCTGTATCCGTGGATTATTATTCTTGCTGCTATAATACTTATTCTTCCGCTTCTCGGATTAATCTACTGGGGAGTCAGGATGATTTTCTGGTTCAAGGCAAATGATGGTATGCTGAGTCTGATCATGATCATTGTCTGGGCCTTGTCGCTTACGGCTCTTGTACTCCTTCTTTTCAACGAAGGTGTAAGTTTTGCCGAAAATTCAAAATCTTCGATGAAGATTCCTTTGTCCGGTTCCTCCGATACTATCTATGTAATAAGTGCAGGCAGTATAAGTGATCTAATTACCGATAAAACTCTACCCTTCAACACCGACGGATATTCCCTGCTGATAAACGATGAGAAAAAGGAGTTATATGTTACTCCTGATCTTGATATCGAATACGGTGATGAAACCTCCTCAGGTGTTACAGTAAGAAAGAAATCGTTCGGAAGTAGTGAAATAATAGCATTTAACCGGACAAAAGATTTAGACTATAACTTCAGCGTTCATGGTGATTCAGTTCTTCTGGACGACTACTTTACTATTCCGGCAGGGCGCAGATGGTCGGGAGATAACATTGAAATTAAAATAACACTTCCGGAAGGTACTATCGTAAAAACAGATTCAGGTGTTGAGAGGCTATGCAACTGCAACAATGATTATAACGAAGACAGGCTGTATCCGCTTGAAAAAAGAGAAGGATTAAGTACCTGGGAAATGACTGAGGATGGATTGGTCCCTCTGATCTGCAGATCCAAAAATCTAAAATAATTCCTGTTTTTTCATTCCTCAATATCTTCAATGACATCCGGCACCTATGCTTCAGGTGCCGGATTCCTTTTTTATAATTATTTGTAAAACAGCTTTTTCAATTGACATTGGCGTTTTCATTTTATAACTTTATGCCTCATTTAACATACTGTCTGAAATGAAAAGGAACCTTCTGCTACTGGCTTTAATAATATTTTCAGTAAATGTATCTTCACAGGAAACTGAACCTTTAAAGGATGCTATCAGGAAAGATGCCCTTAATGTCTATATGGAAAATACTGATTACATCCGTACAGAAATTCCTTATATAAATTATGTCAGGGACCTGAATGACGCAGGAGTGTATATTATCTCTACAAGGCAACGCACTGGTTCAGGAGGACGCGAATACACTTACTTTTTTGTCGGCCAGAATAAGTACAAGGGGATGGCCGATACTCTCTCTTTCACCACCGGGCCTGATGAAACAGATGAAGAAATCAGGATCAAGGAGGTAAGAACTCTGCAAATGGGGCTGATGAGGTATGTTGCAAAAACACCTCTAGCCGATTATCTTAAAATAAACTTCACCAAGCCCATCTCAGAGAAAGTCTCCACTGATAAATGGGATAACTGGGTGTTCAGGATCTCACTGAACGGATACCTGAACGGAGAGAAATTATATGAATCAACATACATGAATAGTAATCTGAATATTTCCAGAATAACTGAAAAATGGAAAATTAACATAAGGGCAAGGTACGGTTACAGCATTGAAAAGTTTGAAATAGAGGATGAGAATATTTCAAGTGAGAACACCTCGAGGAGCCTGAATTCTCTCATTGTAAAAAGCATATCTGATCACTGGTCATACGGCGGAACAATTAATTATGGGGCAGGCAGTTACAGCAATCTTAAAAATTCAATAATTGCCATGCCCGGTATCGAGTATGATATATTCCCTTATTCTGAAGCCACAAGGAAACAGCTCCGGCTTCTATATTCTGCAGGTTATAATTATTCGCACTACATCGATACAACAATCTATGACAAGGTAAAGGAATCACATTTACAGCATTCATTCACAACAGCTTATGAGGTTGTGCAGAAATGGGGCTCAGTTAACGTGAACTTTCAATACAGCAATTATCTTCATGACTGGAGCCTGAACAACCTTTCACTTTATGGACGTTGCGAACTAAGAATTACAAAGGGTCTGTCGCTTAACATAGGAGGTGGTGCATCGCTGATTCACGATCAGCTCGGACTTGTAAAAAGTGGAGCCACAACAGAAGAGGTCCTTTTGAGGCGAAAGGAGCTGGCAACTCAATTCAGCTTCTGGACAAATTTCGGCTTTTCATATACCTTCGGGTCAATTTATAACAATGTTGTAAATCCACGGTTTGGCAATTCAAGAGGTTATGATATGATGTTTTACTGATCCTGGGTGCTCTTTTCATATACCTTCAAATTTTTTACTCTTTTCTTTGAACCTAGATAATTCTGTTATAACTTTATAGAATTCACCTTTTCTAATAAGACTAAAATGACCCTTCAGGTTATTGAATCTGTTATAATTGTTCTCCTGCTTGGTTATGTTATCTGGCTGCATATGCAGCTATCAAAAAAAAATATCTTCATTGAAACAACAGTGAAGAAGTTATCGGGGATTGAGAAAAAAAGGAGCATGGAGGAGATGGTGGAATTTCTGAAAGAGATTCACAAAGCGGGAATGTATCCTTTTAACTCTCCTGACAAATTCCTTGATGAAAGCACTACCAGCTTTATTCTCGAGAATGATAATAAGCTTAAAATATATATGCATTACACCCGCTATGAAGCTGATGCAAGGAATATACTAAAAGTCGGGTTTAGATTTGCCAATTCATTTTACAAAACTGCAGTGCCGGTTACAAGAGATAAACTTGATATGGTGATAAAGCATAACAGCCAGAAGTACTACGGTCATTATCTTGTTATCATCTCATTATCAAGTGAAACCGTTAACCATTTCACCAATGAAATAAAAAAGTCCGGACTTAAAAATGTCTCCTTCGAAAATATACTCACAGTATCTGCTCCACTCCATAATGAAAACGGTGAACCTGTTTATCTTTTTCCAAATCAGTATATAAAAGGTTATATTAACCACCTAACAGGTGAAATTAATAAGAATCCTGTATTTGATCCCGACTTCATCTCTCCGGCCTTTGAGAAGAATCTCCTGGCGTTTAGATAAACTGTGAGCATCCGGACCATATAAAGATCCGAAAACTTCTATTTATATTTGGGGCTAAATTAAATACCTGAATATGAAACCCACATGGTTGACAACAATCACAACCTAGCTTACGGGCTCAGCGAAGCTAAACACGATTGAAATTTAATTTTCAATCATGTGTGGTTCCTCCATACAATTAAAATCAAAATTATATTATGATGAAAAGATCGTTATTCATTATCCTGGTGGTTTTTTTCTTTGCCGGAACAATAGTAAATGCACAGGGACTTCTGAAAAAGGTCGGGAAAGCAATGTCCGATGAGCTTATTGGAACCACACCATCAACAGGCGCCAAAAAAACAGAGCAACCTGAACCATCATGCGCATGTGATAAACCTGAAATGGTGATGGATATGGGAGGCAAACTGCAGCTCGATTATAAAGAACTAACTATCAGCATTTCAAATGATGGCAGAGTGCTTGCTAAACATTTCGGATCTGACGAATATTATATTGTAAAAGATGGTGTAACACAGGGACCTTATAAAGGTGAAGATCCCCAAGTTAAAAGTTTTGAAGTGGTCAGTGACGAAGTTCCTGAAGATGTTGATCCATGGACATACAAATACAAACAATATATTTCTAAAAAAGACGGTAAATATCTGATCACATTCGGAGGTAAAACCTATGGCCCTTATGGCCAGATTCAAAATTTCGCAGTTACACTGTCAAAAGATAAATTTGCCGCTCTGATAATTGAAAATGTAGTTGTTACAGAAGACCAGGGAAAGGCTATGGATGAGGCTATGAAAAATGCCAAAAATGACCAGGAGAGGATGGATCTGGCTCTTAAATACAGTGCCGCCATGCAGCAGAAAATAATACAGGGAGGCGGACCCGGCTCAATGGTGCCAAAACTTGTTTCAAACATTGAAGGAATTTCATATGACTGGACAAATAATATGGGAGGATCTCTCAACAGTTCAATGAAATATGATGAGATACTCTTAACAATTGGCAGTGATATTAAAGACCTGAAAGGAAACAATATACATACCGTTACCCCTGATCAGGGAGGAGCAGATTTTTTTATCAGCTCTGATAATTCAAAGTATGCATGGCATCAGTATGGGACTCTTAATATAAGTGACAAAACAACCCTCAGCGAACTATTTAATCCTCATCTGGTAAAAGTGGAAGGTAAAATTTACCTTGCCTATATGTATTATTCTCCAAAGAAGAATTCTATATTACAGTGCAAACTACCATTTTGAGAAAGATTGAAAAATCTTCTCATTAAATAAAGCCCTCCATCCTCCCTGAAAGACAGCCAATTCATTAGAAAATGAATAAAAGAACTTCAGAATTTACCCCCCTTCAGGGGGCCCGGGGGGCTGAACCGGCAAAGAAGAATATACTTTTACTGATACTGAAGTTGCTGGTATCTTTAGTTCTTTACTTCATCATCTCCTTACCTTCTGTATCCCAATCAATAAATTACTCCAATATTTTCGGCACTGACTGGGACAAGGCTCTCGCTTTTGAAAGAGACAACAGAAACTGGATGCAACCGGTTCTGGAGCATAATAAAATACCTTATGATTATGCAATTGCAGTTATTTTTCCAGAACTGGTTCGCTATTCTGCCCTGCGCGATAAAATGGAGATTACCCTTCTTAAAGCTCTCTATATTAACCTTGGTGAACAATATGCAAACTTCTCAATAGGCCAGTACCAGATAAAACCGTCCTTTGCTGAAACGATACATTCTGAGGGACCATCAGTCCTTGGAAGAAGGTCAGGAATCAGGTTTAAGCAGCCTGGTGAATTTGAAAGCATTTCCTACTACAGAAAATCTATTGTAGTCGACCTTGAGAAACCTGAAACTGAGTTCAATTATGTAGTAGCTTTCTATAAGATATGTGAAAAAAAATACAGGATTAACAGCATGGACGAAATTCACAAGCTGAAGTTTCTTGCTACAGCCTACAATTTCGGGATTGACAAAAGTGCTGAACAAATTGAATTAATGATCGACACTAAATACTTCAACACCAAGCTTTTTAAGACAGAGAATTATTCCTATGCAGATGTGGCTCTCTTCTGGTACCTTAATAACAAAACTGGTTCAGGAGATGGACGCAAATAATCCTCTTTTTTGAACATCCCCTCATTTCTGTTAAATTTGGAAAAAATTCTAAAACAGTTCTTATGAAGAAGTTGTCACTATATTTCATCCTGAGTATTATCCTGTTCTCTGGCTTATCCTGCAAAACAGGAAAAATAAATGATGCTGAAGATCTTACCCAATATGTAGATCCGATGATCGGAACCGCTCACTGCAGATGGTTTCATGTTGCACCTGGCAGCAATCCCTTTGGCCTTGCCAAACCAGGGCCTTCCACCGACGGCCATCTTGGAAATCTGGACGGTTGGGAAGCTGTTGGCTATGACTTCAGGCACACCTCCATCGAAGGATTCCCGAATTTTCATGAATTCCAGGTTGGAGGAGTTGTATTCATGCCTTCAAATGGCGAACTTAAAACAATCCCCGGTCATCCTGATTCAGTAGGAACCGGGTATCGATCGGCATTCGATAAGAAAGATGAAATTCTTAAGCCTGGTTACTATTCAGTATTGCTTAAAGATTATCATATTAAAGCCGAAGTTACTTCAACAAAAAGGGTTAGCTTTCACCGCTACACATTCCCTGCCGGAGATGACTCTCATATACTTTTTGATATAGGGAACAAACAGGGAGAAAGCGGAGAGGTTAAGGACGCCAGGGTAATCTATACCCCGGAAGGAAGAATTGAAGGATTTGTTGAGACTTACCCTGAATATGTCAAGAAATATCAGACCAGAGCAAGTGTTAAAATGTACTTTTCAGCGGATATTGATAAAAAGCCTGAATCATTCGGTATATTCCACAAAACTGATATCGAACCAGGAAAAAATGAAGCTACCGGCGTTGGTGCCGGTCTTTATCTTACATTTTCCACTTCAGCGGATGAAAGCATAACCATTAAAGCAGGATTATCATACACATCAGTTGAAAATGCCAGACTGAACCTTGAAACAGAAGCCGCTGATCTTGAATTTGACAAAGCACGCGAAATGGCTCATAACAACTGGAATACCTACCTCGGAAGAATAAGAGTTGAAGGCAAAGTACAGAGCGACAAAGTGAAGTTTTACACCGGACTTTATCATGCACTTAAAGGCAGGGGACTTGCAAGTGATGTTAACGGAACTTATCCCAGGAATGATGGTACGGTAGGCCAGATACCCCTGGACAAGGATAACAAACCGGAATATAATTTCTACAATACTGATGGCATATGGGGAGGACAGTGGAATCTTATACAGTTATGGGCTCTTGCATATCCGGAATACCTGACCGATTTCATCAAAACTCATCTCACTGTTTACAGCGATGCCGGATGGCTGGGAGATGGAATTGCTAACAGCAAATATGTCTCAGGCGTCGGGACCAATCAGGTTCCTCTTGCAATAGTGGCAGCATATATGTGCGGAATTCGTGATTTCGATATAGAGAAAGGATATGAAGCCTCCCTTAAAAACGAGATCACATCAGAAGGCCGTGTATTTGGAGCCGGTAAAATGGATGTGGGTAAATTCGTAAAATATGGATATGTACCTTATATTGAAAAAGGTGAGGGTTCAGATGAACTTTGGAGATTCTCATGTTCACACACACTTGAATATTCATATACTTCATGGGCTGTTGCCCAGATGGCAAAATCCCTTGGCAAGGAAGAAGACTACAAAATGCTGATGAGACTTTCAAAAGGATGGGAAAATATTTTTCACCCTGTTCGCCAGCTGATGTGGCCGAAATTGGAGAATGGTAAGTTTTTTGAAGAATTTGATGCCACAGAACCTCACAACGGATTCCAGGAAGGTAACGCCTACCAGTACACTTTTTATGTTCCGCATGATCCGGAAGGTATTATTTCTAAAATTGGCAGGGATGAATTCAACACACGGCTCGACAGCATCTTCATTATCTCCCGGAAGGATCTTTTCGGAGGAGGCACAGAAGTATTTGCATTTGCAGGAATTAAAAAACCATATAATCATGGAAATCAGCCATGCCTGCACACATCGTTCCTTTTTAATTACTCAGGAGCTCCATCCAAAACCCAGAAATGGGTGAGGGCAATCTGCAGGGATTTTTATGGAACAGAAGGAATACATGGTTATGGATTCGGGCAGGATGAGGACCAGGGACAGCTTGGAGCATGGATTGTCATGGCAGGGATAGGCCTGTTTGATGTTAAAGGATTAACTGATCTGGAACCTACATTTAGTATAGGAAGTCCGTTATTCGATAAGATTACAATTAATCTGAACAATAAATATTATACTGGCAAACAGTTTATTATTGAAACAGAGAATAACTCTCCTGAAAATGTTTACATCCAGTCTCTTTCTTTAAACGGGAATGACCTGAATAAAACATTTATTCCATTCGGGGAAGTGGTTAAAGGAGGAATCCTTAAACTTAAGATGGGTATAGCACCAAAGGACACTTATTAGAACATTGATAAGGTTATTACTGCTCAACTTTATCTGTAACAGTTGGCTTAAGAGTTATCAGCTGTAGTATTACTGCAGCCGCTACCGGTAATGCAAGCAGGGCAAGGTCAGGACCAAGACTGCCTGCATCGGTTGATTTGCCAAGGCCTTTTGTGACAAGGGCTCCGGCAAATACTCCTGCCATATTCATCAGACCGTAACCGGCTGCCCGATGCCCCGGAGAAATAAACTGGCATAGAATGGGCATATTGTTGGCATCAAACATGCCAAACCCAATTCCGAACAGGACTCCGCCTCCTATAATACCTGGTAAACCACTTCCAAATCCGAGGAAAACAAGAGCCGGTATTGTAAGCATTAGACCTATGGCACTTGTATATATTCTGCCACGCAGATTAAATCCAATCCACCTGTCAGCTAAAATACCTCCGGCTATAACTCCGACAAAAGAAGAAAATGCTATTGTAATTGTACTCAGAGGCCCCGCTGTTGCCATATCTATACTCAGACTTTCTGAAAACAGTGTTGGAAGCCAGTTCTTAATACCCCATCCCGGAAAGCTTGGAGTGGCAAAATAAAACATAATAACCCAGAAGCTGGTTTTTCCAACAAGCATTGACAGGCTTTGGGCTACCGAGCGGAAACCTGAAAATATGGAACCAGGCTTATCTGATCTTAATATAGCTGTTCTCTTCTCACCAAGCAGCAGTATAAGTATAATGGAGTAAACAACTCCTATCAGTCCGAAAACCTGAAATGCCGTCTGCCATGACCAGTTACTGGCAACAGTGGCTCCAAATCCTCCAAGCGCCTGCCCTGTATACAAACCGGTCATATGAATCCCGACAGCCAGCGATCTTGTATTACCCCTGTGATAATCAGCAATAAGAGCCAGTCCGGCAGGTATGTAAAGCGCTTCACTTACACCCATAATTGCACGTAAGACATAAAGTTGAGTAAATGTTGTGGCAAAACCCATGGTAAGAGTTACTCCTGACCATACTCCCAGACTTCCGATGATCAGCCATTTTCGGTTAATCCGGTCAGCAATCAGTCCTGCCATCGGTGACATAAGTCCGTATATCCAGAGGAATACAGCCATTAGCCTGCCAAAGTTCTCTGCTGTTTCAAGCTCGCTGATATCCCCCATGATTGATGATTTCATGGTTGAAAGCATCTGGCGGTCTGTGTAATTCAAAAGGGCTACAACCCATAACAAGCCAACCACCAGCCAGGGATACCAGGCCTTCTCTTTTATTCTCATTTTACAGAAAAAAGATAATCTATTCCGAGAGCTTTTACATCTTTCTCGAACAAGGAATAACTCTTAGAGTCCATATTCCTTACAGGAAGCCGGAATTCCCCGCAATCAAGACCGACATATTTCATAAAAGCCTTCCCAGTACCCATACCTCCATACTTTCCGAGAAGCATAATCATATTTATTGACAATTGCTGTAATCTTCCTGCCTCTTCAAGATTGCCCTGGTTAAATTCCCGGATAATTTTGTTGTAAAGCGGAGCTGCATAGTTGTAAGTACTTCCAACAGCGCCCTTTGCCCCTAACGAAAGAGCAGGCAGAATGTTTTCATCACGACCCCACAACATTTCATATGCTTTATTTTTGTAGTTCAGACATGTCAGAAAATCCATAAAATCTTCATGTGTGTATTTTATCCCTGCAAAATTCGGTAGCATCTCAGATATCCTGGCAATAAAACGGGCCATCTGAATATTTACCCCCGTAAGAACAGGTATATGATAATAATAGACAGGCATATCGGGCACTGCCTCACCAACTTTAGCTACGAACTCTGCAAGATAGTTTTCATCTGAGGGCTTGAAATAATATGGGCCTATTACAGCAATTGCATAGATACCCGCATTATATGAGAAGAGAGCATTTTCAATGCACTCTTTGTAAGATGTTCCTCCTACCAGGTTTATTATACGTACTGTACCGTCCTTCTTATAACTTTCAGCCCACTTTTCAGCATGCAGCTGGTTCTCTTTTTGTGTAAGCGAGACTCCTTCACCAGTTGATCCGTTAATAAATGCTCCTGCAACTCCGTTCTTTTTCAGAAAGCTGTAATATTCGGGTACCATACTTAAATTCAGATTACCTGACTTATTCATAGGAGTAAAGGGTGCAGCAACCAGGCCTTCAAATCTTTTATGTATCTTCATATTATTTATTATTTTCTGATCCCTTTTAATGATATTTCTACAGATTAACAATAAAATGAAATTACAAATAAATAATCCATTGGCTCCAATGAATACAAAAAATGTCTTTTCCTTAATTGTGGTTCTTGCTCTCTGTTTTGTACGTGCTGAATCACAGGATTGCAATATTATTCCTTATCCTCAACATGTTGAAATAGGTGATGGCGAGTTTTCTTTTAATTCCAGCACCACTATCATAGCCACAGATGAACTGTCAGCCAGTGCTAAACTATTTGCTGATGAAGTGAAGGATATGCTTGGAATGGACCTTAAGGTTATTAGTAAGGGTAAGATGCAGGGAAATATAATTCTTATATCTGAAAAAAAATCTTCGCAACCCGAAGCTTATGAGCTTAAAATAACTTCGCAAAATATTGAAATAAAGTCAGCCTCTGTATCAGGAATTTTTTATGGGCTTCAATCGCTTAAGCAGCTGCTCATTTGCTCAGGCAAAGAAGTTATTAAAGCACAGGTAATCACTGATTTACCAAGATTTTCATGGCGGGGAGTAATGCTGGATGTAAGCCGTACCTTCATGCCTGTTAATCTGGTAAAACGTTATATTGACCTGTTTTCAATGTACAAGCTTAATGTAGTTCATCTTCACCTTACTGATGACCAGGGCTGGCGGATTGAGATAAAAAAATATCCTTTGCTGACAAAAGTCGGATCAAAGTTCGATCCTGAATTCAATACAATGGGGGGATATTATTCGCAGGATGAGATACGAGATCTTATTCAATATGCTGAATTAAGAAATGTCATGCTCGTTCCTGAAATTGAGATGCCAGGGCATGCCTGCGCTGCAATAGCATCATATCCTGAGCTCTCTTGCGATAGTGTAAAACCTGCAATCCATACCTTCTTTGAAGGTAAATCAATCCACAATGAGATTCTTTGTGCCGGGAAAGAATCAACATATAATATGATCTTCGGCATCCTTGATGAAATTTGTGAGTTGTTTCCCTCCCAATACATTCACATTGGCGGAGATGAAGCTCCAAAAGCTGCATGGGAAATATGTCCTTACTGCCAGAAAGCAATGAAAGACAATAACCTTTTAAATGAAGAAGAGCTTCAGAGCTTCTTTGTAAAAAGAGTAGGCGATTACATAAGGGGGAAAAACAAAACACTGGTTGGATGGGATGAAATAATCGATGGAGGAAAGCTGGCAGGTGATGAAGTCCTGATGTTCTGGAGAGGCTGGAAGCTCAGCGAAGTTGAAAAGGAAGTAAAGGCCGGTTTCAGGGTGGTCTGCACACCGACCACCAATTGCTACTTCGATTACCCCTACGATAAGATCAGCACCCGGACAATATTTGATTATGATCCTGTTATGCCAGGGACCGATGAAAAAAACTTCCTGGGTATTCAGGCTAATTTCTGGTCACACATCGACCGCAGTGAAGCGAATATCGACAAGCAATTATTTCCGAGGATACTGGGCCTCGCAGAAACCGCCTGGTGCAGTCCGGACAGGAAGGACTGGGAACAATTCAGTTCAGCAGCAATTAAAAATATTGATCATCTGACCAGACAACACGTTAATGTTTACAGAGATTCAACTCTGGTGAGGTAAATCTGGAGGATTGATTTGTATTCTTCTACCGATCGCATGTCCCTGAGCATGCACTATCACCATGAAAACTATACAATTGATATCGCAGGCTTCTACAACAGGATAAATGACTACATCTACATTTCTCCTACCGGTGACACAACTGCAAACGGACTGTACATCTTTCGTTACAGGCAGGACAACTCATACCTTTTCGCCGGTGAGGCCGGGATACATTTCCATCCTGTGAATGCAGGCTGGCTTCATCTGAAGACAACCTGTTCAACAGTAACAGGACGTCAGGAAAATGGACAGAATCTTCCTTCCATTCCTGCAGGCAGGTTCAACTTTGAGATAAGGGCAGAGAAGGATAAAGCTGCATTTCTGAATGATGCCTTTGTGATGGGCAGACCGGAGTTTGTTTTCCGCCAGCCCAGGAACGCACCTGACGAAACACCCACAGATGAATATCTTCTTCTTGATCTCTCAGCAGGAGGCAATATAAAGATCGGGAAACAGATGATGTCAGTGATACTGAGTGTTTCAAACCTCCTGGATAAAAAGTACATTGACCATCATTCAACATTGAAAGAGGTTGGATTTTACAACCCTGGAAGGAATATATCGCTTTCGGTTAAAATACCTTTTAAATTTATGAACAACAACGGGGAGATGGAATAATAGGCTAATTATTTGTATCTGGAAAAAAGAACATCATAGTTAATCCCCTGAACTGCCTGGAAATAATTGCCAATAAGGCAGTCACTTATTTTATCATAAAAAAGATTGTATTTAGATCCTGGGTAATTGACATCTTTCAGAATTATCTCCAGCATGATATTGCCTTCATTGATCATCCATCCAGATTTTCCAACGTTTATCGGGTTTGGATTGAAATATCCTGCATCCATAATACCATTTGCCGATATTGAAAAGATCTCAATTGTGTAAGTCCCATCTTCCCTTAGCCATTTGCCCTTAAGTAATGACTGCAACGAATCAGCTGATAAAGGAGTAATTGCATCCTCCTTATGTTTGCTTATCTCAGCCGTAGCTGGTTTAACCTGATTGGGATTATCTGAACTCTCAGCCTTGTTTCCGGGACTTCTGTTACAGCTAATAAGAAATGATAATAATGCAATGGAAAATAGAAATATGATTTTCACATGTAAGTTTCCGGATGGTTTTAATACTTTCATTTACAAGTAAGTTTGGCATAAAATTACTATAATTACAAAGATGGGAAAAAACTATCCCGGATTTTGTAAAATTCGATAATTTTGAAGTAAAATAATCATGTGAAAATGAATAAATTAATCCAAGTTAATTCGGAAAATGATATTAACCCTGAATACAGGGGGACTCCTATTGGCCTTCTTCTGGAGTATCACAACCTGAATAGGCCATTTGAAACCTATGAGAAAGCAGATCTGTTGGTTGGCATGTGCATGGATAACAGGAAGCATCTGCATATCCCCGAAAATTTTGCTTTTATTATCCGGTCGGGAGGGGCTAACCTCAGATACAGTGAATTTAAAGTATCATATGCAATAGCTGTCGGAAGGGTTAATCATATAGTGCTTATTGGTCATAATAATTGCGGAATGGTCAATCTTATAGCCCGGGAGCAGGAATTTATTGAAGGTCTTGTTGATACAGCTGGTTGGGAAAGAGACAGGGCTGAAGAACATTTCATGCATTTTGCCCCCATGTTTGAAATAGGTAATGAAAAAGATTTTATACTGAGTGAAACAAAACGCCTCCGACTCAGGTATCCTAAGATCACCATTGCACCACTATACTATAAAGTGGACGATAACAAGCTTTATTTTATAAGGGAAAATTGATTTCCCTCAGATAATAATCACAGAGCCGGAAAGCTCTGTTAATTTATTAACAATACTTTCTAAAAACCAGGAAGATATGAAAATACGATTTGCTTTATTAGTCTTGATGGTTAGCTTCTTTGCTCAAACACTTCAATCATCCGACTGGCCTGTCCTGAAAAAATATGACCCGGAACATATCTATAAGATTGCTATGCCTGTAGGAGGAATAGGAACCGGAACTGTCTCCCTTGGCGGAAGGGGGAATCTTCAGGACTGGGAAATAATGGGCAGACCCGCAAAGGATTATAACCCTGGTTCTGGAAGGAATAATTCAACCTTCTTCACACTTTATACTGAAATTAATGGGGAAAAAGATCTTCGACTCCTTGAAGGTCCGGTACCTTTTTTCCAGTATGAGGGAGCTTCAGGTGCAATAGCTACAAACCATGGTCTTCCAAGGTTCAGTGAGGCAACTTTTGAAGCAGCATATCCATTCGGTCAAGTAAATCTTTCAACTGAAAGCCTTCCAGTATCAGTTAAGATGAAAGCATTTAATCCTCTCATTCCCGGAGATATAGACAATAGCAGTATTCCGGTTGCTGTAATAGATTTCGAACTTAAAAATAATTCTGACAAACCTGTCATTTTCAGCATCTGCGGAACTATGCAAAACTTTATAGGCGAGGATGGTACTGAAGGAAAGGCAAAAGATAATAACAACACTTACCATGAAGAAAATGGGCTCAGAGGAATTCTAATGACTTCTGAAGGAGTAGATAAGCAGACGGATCAGTGGGGATCAATTACCCTCACCACTCCAACAGATGGAGACATATCTTACAGGACAGCCTGGCTGCCTGAGAGATGGGGTTCATCCATCCTTGACTTCTGGGATGATCTTTCTGCTGATGGAAAAATTGAAAACAGGAAAGATGATGTATCTGAAAAACCAATGGCGTCACTGGCAATAGGGAAAAGCCTGCCAGCAGGCTCTGTTATTACCGTAAGGTTTCTCCTGACATGGCATTTCCCTAACAGAACAGCATGGTCGACGGAACCCCTGAAGAATTACTATTCAACCAAATATACAGATGCCTGGGATGTTGCAGTTAAAACAAATCCCCGGCTTGACCTTCTGGAAAAAAAGAGTGTTGAATTTGTGGAGGCATTTTGCAGCAGTGATCTTCCGGATGAAGTTAAAGAAGCAGCCCTGTTCAACCTGAGTACTCTAAGGTCGCAGACATGCTTCAGGTTGTCAGATGGAAACTTTTATGCCTGGGAAGGATGCAACGATAACTCCGGATGTTGTTTTGGCTCCTGTACACATGTCTGGAATTATGAGACCGCTACAGCATTTCTCTTCGGTGATCTTGCAAGATCAATGAGAAAAGTTGAGTTCTCAATGGCCACAATGCACAACGGAATAATGAGCTTCAGAGTAAAACTACCTCTTGATAATATTCCTGATTTCGCAAAAGTGGCAGCTGACGGACAGATGGGTTGTATTATAAAACTCTACAGAGAATGGCAGTTGTCTGGTGATGATAATTTTCTCAGGGAACTTTATCCAAAGGCAATTGCAGCATTAAGCTATGCCTGGAAAAAAGGAGGATGGGACGGTAACCAGGATGGTGTAATGGAAGGCGTTCAGCATAATACAATGGATGTTGAATATTATGGCCCAAATCCGCAGATGACGATCTGGTACCTTGGAGCACTCCGTGCAATGGAAGAGATGGCATCATATATGAAAGATAAGGAGATGGCATCTAAATGCAGAAATCTATTCACAAGGGGAAGCAAATGGACCGATGATAATCTTTTCAATGGTGAATATTACATTCACAAGATCATTGTCCCTGATAAAGAATCCATTCCTGCAGAACAACTTGTTGGGATGGGATCGGCTGATTACGGAAATCCTGATTATCAGCTTGGAGAAGGGTGCCTTGTGGATCAGCTTGTTGGACAGTACCTCGCACATGTATGCGGACTTGGTTATCTGGTTAAAAAGGAGAATGTTGCAAAAACACTCCACAGCATTATGAATTACAATTACCGGAGTGATCTGTCAGATCATTTCAACTGTTTCCGCAGTTATGCCCTCGGAAATGAAGCTGCCCTGCTAATGGCTGCTTACCCTGTTTCAAGACCTGCTAATCCTTTCCCCTACTTTACCGAAGTTATGACAGGATTTGAATATGCAGCAGCTATAGGCATGCTGTATGAAGATCAGGTCGAAAACGGGCTGAAATGCATAAAAAATATTCGCAACAGGTATGACGGACGAAAAAGAAACCCATTTGATGAAGCTGAGTGCGGGCATCATTACGGAAGAGCAATGGCAAGCTGGTCAGCAGTTCCTGCTCTTAGCGGATTCCATTATTCCGGTGTAACCAAAGAAATGAAATTTGGCGATATAAAGGGAAAGTACTTCTGGTCTGATGGCTATGCATATGGAACTGCAGATATGTCTGATGACTCTGGTGATAAAAGAAACATAGAAGTCAGGGTATTGAATGGCACAATCAATATCGCTAAAATCACTATTTCAGGAATTGGGTCTTATACCTTGAAAAAGGTGAAATCCCTGGAAACTGGTATGGCTGAAACATTTGCTATCAGGTAATTAGGACTAATAATCAGAAGGATAAGTAATTTTTAATCCCTTTTGGCTTGATTTTTGTATTTTTACCAATAAATTTATTACAGATGCATTTGAAAAAGATTATTTCAGCGTTGTTTGTTTCAGCAGTAATTATGTTTTTGCTTGGTTCATGCGCTATGAAAACAACAACCATTGAACCCTACCTCATTAAGATAGACAGTCTTCATGCACCAGATACAGTAAATGTTAAAACTCTGTTTACCATTGAAATTTATGGCTATGTTGGTCCCAGTAAATGTTATATGTTCGAAAAGGCATATAACCATACCAATGACCAGAATGAGATCACTATTGAAGCCTGGGGCAGATATGCCTATTATGGCGATCCTTGCGAAGAAGGGATTATTATGATGGATCATAATGTTGAACTTACTGTATCGTCCCCCGGTAAATATGTGATTAAAGGTGTTCAGGCAAATGGTTATTTCGCTGAAAAAAATTTAGTGGTGAAGTGACCTTTCTGTAAAGGAATTCATATCTTATCATCTGTTAATTCAACAGATATTCCCGGATATGAAAAATTTTATATGGTTCTTAATTCTATTTATTGCTTCAACCTCCTGCAGCCCTGAAAAATCTGATATTGAAATAGATACTCAGCAGCAGGTTTACAAAATGGCGGGAGGAATAGGAGCATCCTGGCATGCAATAAGCCAGGAAACTATTGATGAGTCATCCACATATAAATGGGCTCTGAGATACAAAAATTCGAGGGGAAGCGCCTGGGGCGGAAATCCTCCTGTAACACAAACAGCTTCGTGGGAACAGATATATAAACATGCCAGTTGGCTGGGAATGTCATTTGTAAGAGTTGAGCTTAGTGCCCGCATGTACGAACCGGAAAAGAACAGGTTCGACTGGGAAAATGAGGAAATGCAGGCACTTTACAAAATACTCGACTGGGCCGAAAGCAATAATGCCGATGTCTTCCTTCAGCAGATGTGGAGCAATGTAAAATGGAACTCCTATTCCGGAGTACAACCACTGTTAAGCGCTCCCAGATCAGTTGAGGATTTTACCGAGGGGATAGCCACACTGGTGGAATACCTGACCGTGTCAAAGAATTACACATGCATCAAATGGATCTCCATCACAAATGAACCTCCCGGGGGAAGCTGGGGTTCGTGGTGGAGTATGGGTGAAAACAACCCTCCTGTAACTCCTGCCTGGAAAGAGGTCAGAAAATCACTTGATAAAAGGAATATTAAAATCCCCATTTCCGGTCCCGACTGGACAGATCTTCCGGTTTTTGATGCTGCAAAAATTGATTTCGATGAATATATCGGGGCATATGATATTCACTCATATCAGGGAATTGATGACCAGAAGCAAAAGATCGTGGAGGATTGGGCTGATTGGGCAAGGCAGCATAATAAGCCGCTGTTCCTATCAGAAATAGGAGATATGAGGAAAGGATGGAAAGATGATAATCCCGGACCAAAGTCATTCGAGGCTGCACTTTCAAATGCTGAATCTGTCCTGAGAGGCATTAGTGCCGGTGTAAGCGCATTCAACAGATGGAGCTTCACAAATCGTGGAGACCTCGACGGACAGTGGCAGCTTATAAGAACCTGGGATATTGAAAATCAGAGATATTACGATAACATTGGACCGGAACCGGTTGCTTTTTATGGTTATGGCATTATTACCCGTTTCATGGCGAAAAATTCTTATGTCTTACATACCGATACTATTATCAACAAATCCATTCTGTCAAATACTCTGAAAAGCGATGACGGAGAGTTAACAACGTATATACTGAATAAAAGTGATACGGCTCAGAGTGTAACTCTCAGAATGATTGGTGCAGGTCACCTGAAATTATACCTCTATAGTGTTACCGGAATGGAATTGTCCAGTCCCGGATACAGGATGGATCCACTTAAAGAGATTGATCTCAGGGACGGGGGAATATTATCTCTTAACCTCCGGGCTGGTAGTATAAATACACTTACAACCAGAAAAAAAATGCATGAGGATCCGGCAAGGAAATAACTATTTCTTATTATCTTAGGAATAGCCTGGAGATTGGTATATTATTCTATGTTTAGTCAATTAACAGAATGAACCTGACAAACCTTGGTTTTACAAATGAACATTCTGAATATCTGAATGATAATAACCTTTCAGAATTTACCATTGGACGTGTAACACTGGAACACCGTGAAAGATATATTGTCTCAACCGGAACTCAGGAATTTGAGGCCGAAATTACAGGCAATATGAGATATACAGCCAGTTCCCGGGTTTATTTCCCGGCAGTCGGGGATTGGGTGACTATGGTAACTTACGATTCAGACCAGGCTATTATCCATGGAATATTACCCAGAAAATCCCTGCTTGCACGACAGGCGGTAAACAAAACGGGAGAAATTCAGATTATTTCTTCAAATGTCGATGTTGCATTTATAATGCAGTCGATTGATAACAATTTCAATATCAACCGTCTTGAGAGGTATCTGACTATATGTTATTCAGGTGGAATAGAGCCGGTTCTTGTCATAAGCAAAATTGACCTCGCAACAGATGAAGAGACCAAAATAGCTGTCAGGGATATTGAAACAAGAGAGAAAAGGATTAAATATATACTTCTGAGCAATATACAGCATAAAGGACTGGATCAGATTATGAATTTTATTCAGAAGGGAAAGACATATTGTGTGGTGGGATCTTCAGGAGTTGGAAAATCATCTTTGATTAATAACCTTCTGAAAAAGGAAATTCTTAAAACAACATCAATAAGTCAAAGTACCAATAAAGGAATGCATGCTACTGAACACAGGGAACTCTTCATACTTGAAAATGGAGGGATAATAATTGATACTCCGGGAATGAGAGAGCTTGGAATTACCGATAATTCAGAAGGAATACATACTACTTTTAAGGATATTTATAAACTCTCACTTAATTGCAAATTTACTGATTGTCAACATATAAATGAGACCGGATGCTCTGTTCTTGAAGCTTTGAAAAATGGATCCATTGATGAAAATTCTCTGATAAACTTCAGGAAGATTCTTCGTGAACAGGAACGTTTCCAGTCTTCTGTAGCAGAGAAGCGACTTAAGGACAAGCAGTTTGGGAAAATGACCAGAGAAATACTTAAAGAGAAAAAGAAGTACAAATACTGAATATGATAATAGTATAAATTCGAAATTAATATAGTCTTTATGAGAAATCTGCCAGCATTATACCAAAAATGGAAACTTTGCAGAAAGATCCTGTATCCTATTGCTTTTTTGACATTTACAGCTTTTAATTCCGTTGCTCAGCAGGGCGGACAGGATTACTGGTACCAGAAACCTATGAGAATCCTGCAAACTGTAATGAGGCAGCCTGATGCAGCAAGCTATAATGTCGATAGCCTGGTAAATTATATGAAAAAAGTGCATGCCAATACACTTGTTGTTAATGGTGGAGGTGTAATGGATTTTTTTCAGAACAGACTGCCCATGGCCAATATAAACCCATATATAGGAAAGAGGGACCTCCTTGCGGAAATAGTTGAAGGATGCCATAAAGAAGGTATCAAAGTGATAACTCGTGTCGATTTCAGGGGAGTGGAAAAAGAGAGATATGAACAGCATCCCGACTGGTTTGCCAGGGATGAATACGGCAATCCTATAATACTGAATTATACTACTCCCGAAGTTTATGCTCCCTGTTATAACAGTTATTATCGCAATGAACATGCTGTGGAATTTATTGAACAGCTTATGTCAGTTTATCATGTAGACGGGATCTGGCACAATGCGGTGAATTTTCACAATAAATGCTATTGTGATCGATGTACAAAGGAGTATCTGGAAAAAACAGGGAAACCTATTCCTGTCAAAGACAGTTCAAAGGGAGATTGGGATGAGTATTATAAATGGAATGAAGGTGTGGCTGAAAAACAGCTGGCACTGATGCGCAGTACTATTAAAAAGTATGGTAATGACAAATCATATGCTGCCGAGGTCTTCGACATGTACAAAATTGAACAGCAAAAAGAAACAGGTATCTCTTTTTACAGTGTTGCTGAATATTTTGACTTTCTGGTCATAGTTGCATTTATGGCAGACAACACAGCAGAGATCGAATACAAGGACATCTATTATCCATCAGCTATAGTCAAATTTCTGAAATCGCTCAAACCTGACAAAGCTCCTGTCATCCTGTTTGGAGGCAATGGAACCGATCACCGTTACATTTATGCCTCCCCGATCGACACCAGGCTCTGGATGTGGGAATCTGCCGCTTCCGGTGGAGGATTCTGGAATTGCTACTTTAACGGGTATTACCCTGCCAATGCTCCTGATGCACGCAATGCATATGTCACTACGGATGCATATAAATACCTTGATGACAATTCAGAATTCATTCAACATATTCAACCTGTTACTGACATCGGAATTCTCTATTCCAAACCATCCGGAGAACTTCTGGGTGATGAGAGTTTTGCCGGATCATTGAGAGGATTACAAAGACTTATGGCAGAAAATCATTACCAGTATGGTTTCATTTCTGAAAAGGATCTGTCACCTGAAAAATTGAAACAGTTTAAAGTACTTATATTACCTGATGCAGCTGCTATGAGCGATAAACATGTCAGGCTGATAGAAGAATGGGTTATCCAGGGAGGCAGGTTGCTATCTTCTTTTCAGACCTCCCTGTTTGATGAGAACGGCGTTGCCAGAAAAGATTTTGGTCTGAATAAGACATTTGGAATCAGCTACCTAAACCAGGTTGTAAATACCCAGATGGATTGCTACCAGAAAATAATAACCAGAAATGAGCTGGTAAAAGGGATGGAATTGACCACTCTGCTTCATAACGGTGGAAGAACTTTAATGACAAAGGCACTAAATGGTACTGAAATAATTACAGGTTACTTGCCAAAAATAAATAACCAGCCACCGGAAAACGCTTTCCCTGCAAGCTGGGAATCAGGTAATCCTATTATGGTACGAAAGAAGTCAGGGAAGGGAGAATCGATATATTTTGCAAATGAAATAGAAAAGCTTAATTATACAATTGGCCATCCTGATTATGACAGGTTGCTGACAAATTCAATCAACTATCTCCTGGGCAGCCACAGGATCCTTGTGACAAATGCCCCTTCATCGGTACATATTTACCTGAACAAAAGCGAAACTGCCACAGACACCTACCAGCTGTCACTTGTAAATACCTCCGGCAGTTCCCAGAGACCTTACAGAGATTTAATACCTGTAAATAAAATCACTATTGAGCTGCCGTTCATGATCCGATCAGCTCATGCGCTTTGCAACAGTTCAGGCAAAGAAGCAAGAATAAATGACAACACAATTACAATTGATACTTTGGAAGAGTTTTATTCACTGAAATTAGTTGCAAAATGAAACCAATAAAACTGACAATACTGATACTTGCTCTCCTCACAGCCTGTTCTACACCGCCTCAACCGGAAAAACCATCACAAAAACTTAAACGCTCAGATTGCTTTTTCGGCGTTCATTTTGATCTTCACGCAAGTGAGGATATTACTGATGCCGGCAAAACTTTAACAGAAGAAATGATCGATACATTTCTGCTTAAGGTGAAACCTGATTTCATTCAGATAGACTGCAAAGGACATCCGGGGATATCAAGCTATCCGACAAAAGTCGGGTTTCATGTAAAAGGATTCGAAAAAGATCCGCTAAAACTGTTCCGTGAAGTAACAGCGAAGAATAATGTGGCACTATTCATGCATTTTTCAGGAGTATGGGACAATAAAGTTGTTAAAGAACATCCCGACTGGGATATTATAAGAACCGATGGCAAACCCAGCGGACAGAAGGTATCCTTCTTCAGTCCCTATCTCGATACTTATATTATTCCACAACTTAAAGAACTTAGTGATTATGGCGTTGACGGGGCATGGATTGACGGAGAATGCTGGGCTGTTGAACCCGATTATGGGAAAGAGTCTGTTAACAGGTTCAGGGAAGAAACTGGCATAACTGCAATACCAAAGTCTCCTGAAGACAAGAATTATCCTGAATTCCTCGAATATACACGAGGACTGTTCAGAAAGCACCTTACAAAATACATCGATGCCATACATCAATATAATCCTGATTTTCAGATAACTAGCAACTGGGCTTACTCATCAATCATGCCCGAAAAAGTGACTGTCAATGTCGATTACCTTTCAGGCGATGTGACCCCCCTCAACGGGGTATACCGATCCGCTTTTGAATCCCGCTGCCTGGCACCACAGGGCAAGCCATGGGACCTTATGGCATGGGGATTTTCCTGGGACGGAGGTAAAATGCCTATGAGTGTTAAGTCAGCAGTTCAGCTTGAACAGGAAGCAGCTCAGATAATGGCAATGGGAGGTGGAGTTCAGTTTTACTTCCAGCAAAACAAGGACCTGTCCATTAAGCCATGGCTTGCAGGAATGCTATCAGAAATAGGTTCTTTCTGTCGCGAAAGGCAACAGTTCTGCCACAAAGCAAAGCCGGTTCCTCAGGTCGCCTTGCTTTTCCCTACTGCCTCACATCAGAAAAACGGAACAAGATCCTATTCAAATTCAACTTGGAAGCTTGAAGGATCATTATATATGATAATGGATGGCCAATTTCCGGTTGAGATTCTTATGGAACATCATCTCAGAGGAAACATGGATAAATATCCTCTTATTGTGATCCCTGAATGCAATTATCTTGAAACAGCTTTCCTTGAAGAACTTAAAAATTATGTCATTAATGGAGGAAACATACTTGTAATCGGATCTGAAACTGCAGAATTATTTAAGAATGAACTTGGAATTTTGTCAATTGAAATGCAGGAGGCAAAACCTGAATTTATAGCAGCAGGTAGAAGAATAGGAGGAATCCGGTCACCTTATGCCAGAGTAACACTGGCACCAGATGCAAAAGTAATATCAACCTATTTCAGGGGAAGTGATTTTAACCAGAAGGGAGATGTAATCGCCTCATCATCAAGGAAGTTTGGCAAAGGGAATATTACTGCCGTTTATTTCAATGCCGGATCGGCATATTCAGAATATAAATCTCATATCTTAAGAGATTATTTAAGTCAACATATAGAATCAATTCTTACAGAACCAATTGTTAAGGTTACAGGATCACACCTGGTTCATGTTGCAGTTAATAAACTTAATGATATAACTTATGTAAACCTTATAAATGTATCGGGTGATCATAACACAAAATCGCTCATTGGTTATGATGAAATTCCAATTCTCAAAGAACTTATTATTGAAATAAAAACCAGAAATCAGCCTGCAAAAATCATCCTTCAGCCAGAAGGAAAAGAGATAACAGTTGATTTTCATAACGGGATCTCTAAGGTTGTTGTTCCCGAACTTAACATTAACTCTATATTAGAAGTAGTTATGTAAAATTATTATGAATCCGATAACCTGGTAATCCTTTGTTCCCTTGCGCCTTAAAGGTAAAAAATAACACTATGAGCTGTTTTATTAAATATTCTGTTAGTTTATGCTTACTTCTTTGTTCAGGTTGTACAGATAAACCTGCCACAGATCTTTCTGTCACAAACCTGAAATGTGAATATATGAATGAGGCCCTGATTGCAAATTTTGCACCACGGTTAAGCTGGGAACTTTCATCACCTGAAAATGGCCAGTATCAAAAAGCCTGGCAGGTTATTGTAAGTGATGACAAAGAAAAAATTAAAAATGGCAAAGGAGATATCTGGAATAGTGGCAAAATAAAAGGAAATGAGACCTTTGGTATCAAACTGCCAGGCAACAGTCTCAAATCATTCAGGAAATACTACTGGAGCGTCAGGATCTGGAATCAGAACAATGAAGTCACAGACTGGAGCAAACCCGGAACAATCATCACCGGAGCATTTGACAATTCGGAGTGGAAAGCTTCATGGATCGGGGATAAGCCTGAACCGCCTCTTGAATATCCTCTTCTCTATAAACATATAGGTTACCTGAGTGCCTACACTGCTGATCCAAATGAGGAAAAATGGTTTCAGATCGACCTTGGAAGCAGTAAAGAATTTGAAAAGTTAAAATTGTATCCCTCATACAACAATATCAGGAAAATTAAGGATTATTATTACCCGGATTCTTTCAGGATAGAGACCAGTGATGATGGTACCGTCTGGAAACCATGTATGATCAGCGAAAATATTGTATCCATTGAGGGGAACCCCCGCATCATCTCCCTGGAAAAAACCAGAGGACGCTTTGTAAAATTCACTGCCACGGAGCTTAAGAAATATGATCACCGGATCTTCGATTATGATGATCAGGGTGATCCTGGCAGGATGTATGCATTCTCTCTTGCTGAATTTCAGGTGCTGAACAGTACTGAAATATTATCTTCAGGATGCAAAGTCACTTATAAAGATGCCCTTGTAAAAGTCGACCGGGAAGATGGCTATGATCCGGATATGCTGACAGATGGAATACTGGAAACACCACTTTATCCTAAAAGAAGGACTATTCCGCCCTCACCACTTCTCAGAAAAAAGTTTGACTTAAAATCAAAACCATTACAGGCTATTGCCTTTGTTTCATCCCTCGGAGTTTACGATATAAATTTTAACTCCGGCAAACCTGATCAGCGAGTGCTGGCCCCGGAATGGACCGATTATAATAAACGTATTCAATATCAGGCATATGATGTAACTGAAATTCTTGAAGCGGGTGAGAACGTTATATCAGTCCAACTTGCAGATGGATGGTATGCCGGAATGCTTGGGCCTACCCGCTGGAGTGAATATTTCCCTAAGAGAGGGGCTTACGGACTTGACAGAAGACTTTTCTTCCAGCTTGAGATAGAATATCCTGACAGGACCAGGGAAGTTGTTTTAAGTGATGAAAGCTGGAAAATGAATCCTGAAGGACCTATAAGAATTGCTGATAACTTCCTGGGTGAAACTTATGATGCTGGAAAAGAAATTGACGGTTGGGACAAAAGTGATTTTGATGATTCTTCCTGGATATATGTTGTGGCTGAAAAGAATGACCGAAACCTGGTACCCCAGATCAACCAGCCAATCAGAATTATTGAAACACTTACCTGTAAGAACATTACAAAAACTAAAAAAGGTTACTGGCTCTTTGATCTCGGTGAGAATATTGCAGGCTGGTGTAACATAAGTCTTGAAGGAAAACCTGGAGACAGGATAATAATGCGTCATGGTGAAATTCTGGATAATGACGGAGAATTATATACCGAAAACCTGGGAGCCGCTATACAGACTGATACTATTATCCTTGGCTCTTCGGGGAAACAGATTTATGAACCCAGATTCACATATCACGGGTTCAGATATGTAGAGGTTCAGGGATTAAGTTTTACACCTGAGAAATCTGTTCTATCAGCCAGAGTAATAGCCTCTGATCAGCCCAGGACAGGATATTTCGAATGCTCAAACCAAATGCTCAACCAGCTATATAAAAATATTAACCGCTCACATGTGAGTAACATGCATGGAGTACCGACTGATTGTCCCCAGCGTGATGAGCGGTGCGGATGGATGGGGGATGTATATATCTTCGCCCAGACCTCCATGTTCAACCGCGACATGGCAGCCTTCTATAGCAAATGGATGACCGATATACTTGATGCCCAGTCGGAACGAGGTACGTTTCCCGATATTGCCCCTCATCCTTTCGGATATGAAAAGCACTTTACCAATGCTCCCGGATGGGCTGATGCTGCAATACGCCTGCCCTATCTGATGTACATAAACTATGATGATATTGAAATAATCAGGAACAACTTTTCTGCCTTTGAAAAGTATATCAATAACATTGTTGAAAGCAATCCAGACCTGATCTGGAGAAAAGGGCTTGGTCTTAATTATGGTGACTGGCTGAATGGAAATACCCTCAACGCTAAAGGTTTTCCTAAAACAGGAGCGCAGATACCATCAGAGGTCTTTTCAACAATTATGTTTTTCAACTCAGTGAATACACTTTCCAGGATGGCTGAAGCAGCAGAGTTCAATGATAAGGTAGTGTTTTATCATGATCTGGCAGGCAGAATAAAAACAGCCTTTCGGGATAATTTTGTTGATGCTGAAGGTAAGATAGAGGGTGATGCCCAGGCATGTTACGCTCTGGCCTTACACTATGACATATTCCCTCCGGAGATGGAAATAAATTTTGAAAAAAGGATGATTGATAAGTTCATACCCTATGAAGGAAGAATGAACACAGGATTTCATTCGACACTTTGCCTAATGAAAGAGCTTGTCAAAAGAGGATATTCTGACAAAGCTTACCAGTTGCTTGAGACTACGGAATTTCCCTCCTGGGGATATTCCATCGAGCAGGGGGCAACATCAATATGGGAAAGGTGGGACGGTTATGTAAAAGGCCGGGGATTCCAGGGGGCAGGCATGAACTCATTTAACCACTATGCTTTTGGATCTATCGGTGAATGGATGTACGAAAATATCCTGGGCATACAGCCGGATGATAATTCACCGGGATTCCGACATTTTATTCTTAAACCTTTACCCGGAGGAACACTGACCTGGGCAAAAGGAGAATTCCATTCTTTTTCCGGATTAATAGAAGCTGCCTGGAAAAAGGAAGGAACCAGGTTTGAATATAATTTCACAATACCATCAAATACTACAGCAACAGTTTTTATTCCTGCCAGAAACTCTGATAATGTATCTGTTACAAGAGACGGGAAATTGATAGATTCTGATATCAGTAATGCCGGGAACATTGATGGATATGCTGTTTTTAAATTCAATTCAGGGAATTACAAGGCAGTATCGGAATTATAGATTATTTTAGATGATAATCTCATAAAAACAGGATTGATTATGTTAAGCAGGAGAGAATTTTTCAGAAATACTGCATTTTCTGCAGCTGGTATGATGTTTTCAGATAAGATTGAATATCTATTGACAGAGAAAGAATCTGTTGCTTCTTCCTTCAACCTGATTAAGGAGGCATTAAAATACAGGAAGATTAATGCCCATGAACATGTTGGTCTTTCCGGGACAATTGAATTTCAACTTGGTATGGCTGACAGGCTTGGTATTGAAAAGCTGGTAGTCTCTAAAATTATCTCATCAGAATCAAATTCCAAATCAACTCCTGTTGAAGTAAAAGCATGCAATGATGAGGTTCTTAAGGTAATAAAGAAATATCCTGACAGGTATATGGGATGGTGCTTTGTAAATCCTTTGTTTGGGAAAGAAGCCTTAGAGGAGATAACCCGCTGCACAGGAGAAGGAATGATTGGCCTTAAGGTTTATAACCATGTAAAGATAAATGATCCACTGTTTTACCCGATTTTTGAAAAGATGACTGAT
Source organism: Bacteroidales bacterium (assembly GCA_035531395.1). Classification (GTDB taxonomy): domain Bacteria; phylum Bacteroidota; class Bacteroidia; order Bacteroidales; family VadinHA17; genus LD21. The sequence continues at coordinate 284,105 of DATKTA010000023.1, read as the reverse complement.
CTTAAGATGATTATTCTTATGCATGCACACTGCGGACTTGGGGTTGGCGGAAAAAGGACAATATATGGAAATATTCAGCCTAATGCTTCAATCCCTGAAGATTTTGCTGAAGCAGCTGAAAGATATCCTGAGGCAATGTTTCAGTACGCCCATACGGGTGGCGGTGGCGACTGGCAGTACGCATGCAAAGTGCTGAAAGATTATAAAAATGTTTACATCGATACTTCCGGCAGCAATAATGAAGGCACCATGGTTGACTATACTCTGGATCATTTCGGTGAAGACAGAGTTTTCTTCGGTACTGACGGATCATATTTTCAGGGAGTAGGGACAATCATCTCTTCAAACCTTACTGAAGTCCAGAGGCGCAAGATCTTCTTTGAAAACTTCAATGAGGTTTTAAGAAAATCGGGTAATAATATCATTTGATACTATGCAGAAAATCGCTGCTATTATTCTCGAAAATGACAAAGGTGAATTTCTTCTTGCTCTTCGCGACAATAAATCGTGGATTCCCTTTCCAAATCACTGGGACCTCATCGGCGGACATGTGGAGGAGGGAGAAACGCCTGAGGAAGCCTTGATCTGCGAATACGGGGAAGAGCTTGGACTAGAATTAAAAGACTTTACTTTTTATAAAGAGTTTGTATGCCTCGAAGGTGATGCTTTTGAAAATATAAAATACATATATACCGGCAAAATCAACATCCCTGTTAAAGAAATACATCTTTACGAGGGCCAGTATGTAAAGTACTTTACAGAAAAAGAAATTCCAGATGTTAAGTTTGCCAACATCATTAAAAATATAGTAATGGAATATATTCATGAGAAAAAAAATGAGTCATAAATCACGTTTAACTACAGAGAACACAAAGCCCCGATTTATATCGGGTTCACAGAGTACACAAAGTAAAAACAAAAAATAGTAATTCTTTGTGCCCTCTGTGTAATCCCTTTGTGTTCTCTGTGGTTACCAAAAAAAATTAAAATGGCGAAGCAATTTATTTATTCACTTTTTATCCTTATTGTAACCTCCTGTATTTCAGAAAGAGGAAGAAATAAATTTCTCCCACCAGGTGATACAAACCTGAGGTTCACAGAACTTTCAAAATCCTGGGATGAGGCTATTCCTCTTGGTAATGGCATGATAGGTGCTCTGATATGGCAAAAGGAAGGCAAATTGAGGTTTTCGCTTGACAGGGCTGATCTATGGGACCTTCGTCCCATGGAAAACCTTGATAAACCTGAATGGAAGTTTTCATGGGTTCAGGACCAGTGGAAAAAAGACAGCTATCAGAATGTTCAGAAAATGTTCGACGAACCCTACGACAGGAATCCTGCTCCATCAAAGATCCCCGGAGGAGCTATTGAATTCAATATTTCTTCATTCGGAAAAGTGGTCTCTGCAGAGCTGGACCTTGAAACTGCTCTTTGTGAAGTCAGATGGGATAGCGGGATTACACTTCAGACATTCGTAAATGCAGGTAAAACTACAGGTTGGTTCCGCTTCAAAGGATTAAAGTCCAATCTCATATTTGATCTCCTGCCTCCCGTCTACACAATTCCTGGTGATACAGCTGAGGACAACTCTCATTCAGGGCAGGATCTCAGATTACTTGGATATCCGGCAGGAGAAATGTGGGCAGAACTAAATCATGTAATGTACATACAGGAAGGATGGGGTGAGTTCAAATATCAAATCAGCCTTAGATTCAAAGAAGAAAAAGGCACAACTGATGGATGCTGGAGTATCAGTTCAGAATTCCCCGGCTGGGAGAAGCAAATCGCGGCAGCTGACCAGACTTCTGCATCCATGAAAGTGGGTTTTAACAAAGAATTAGTGGCGCATAAAGAGTGGTGGTGCAATTACTGGTCAAAATCAGCCATTTCAATTCCTGATCCGGTCCTGATGAAACAATGGTACCTTGAAATGTATAAGCTTGGTGCAGCCACAGGTAATGGAGCGCCTCCAATATCCCTTCAGGCTATTTGGACTGCCGATAACGGTAAGTTGCCACCATGGAAAGGTGATTTCCACCATGACCTTAATACGCAGCTAAGCTACTGGCCTTCGTACTCATCAAACCATCTGGAACAGGAGAAAGGTTTTGTTGACTGGCTGCAAAAAAACAGACCTGAATTTGAAAAATATACCAGGGAATATTATCAAACCGCCGGTCTAAACGTTCCGGGTGTTACTACACTTGCCGGTAAACCCATGGGCGGCTGGATTCAATACTCATTCGGACCAACTGTATCAGCCTGGCTCGGACACCATTTTTATCTTCACTGGCGATATACAATGGACAGGGAATTCCTCGAAAATGAAGCATACCCGTGGTTAAGAGATGTAGCCGGCTATCTGGATGAATTATCAGTTACAGATAAGAACGGTCTAAAAAGACTACCTTTGAGTTCCAGTCCTGAAATATTCAATAACTCGCGTAATGCATGGTTTGATCAGACTACTAATTTTGATCTCGGTCTTATCAGATGGACATTTGAAAATGCTTCGGAACTGGCTTCAGAACTCGGTAAAACAGATGAAGCGACAAAATGGAAGAAAATACTCGATCAATGGCCGGAATATGATATTGATCCTGAGACAGGATTTACCTTTATCAAAGGAATTCCATACAATGAATCTCACCGACATTTTTCGCATCTCATCGCCTTCCACCCTCTTGGAAATGTTGACTGGTCGAAAGGGGAAGAGGATAGAAAAATCATTAAATCTACCATTGATAATCTCGACAGAATTGGTCCTGACTGGTGGTGCGGATACTCTTACAGCTGGCTCGGAAACATAAAAGCCAGAGCTTTTGACGGTTCCGGAGCTGCAGAAGCCCTCAGAACTTTCGCACAGTGCTTCTGCCTCAAAAACAGTTTTCATGCAAACGGTGACCAGACAAAATCAGGTAAATCAAAATTTGTTTACAGGCCATTCACTCTGGAGGGAAATTTTGCCTTTGCTTCAGGACTGCAGGAGATGCTATTACAAAGCCATACCGGGATTGTTAAAATATTTCCTGCCATTCCTGAAGAGTGGAGTAATTCAAGCTTCAGCAAACTGAGGGCTGAAGGAGCATTCCTGGTCTCTGCAAAAATGGACGATGGGAAAGTCAGTAGAATTGAAATAGTATCCGAAGCGGGAGGTGAAATCAAGATAAGTAATCCATATGGTGATGGAGGTTTTATTTCTGATACCCCATATGAACTGAAAGATGATGTTTTGATAATCAATACAACAACCGGTCAAAAAATAACCCTTAAAAACAAATAATTGCAATGAAAATACATGTGATACCTATGTTTATGCTTTTGGCAATATCTGACCTGGCAATAAACGGACAGTCATTTGCAATATCCTCTCCGGATAAAAATCTGGTTTTCACGATAAATAATGATCATGGTCTTGAATATTCCGTGACTTTCAGAAACAATACTGTCATTAATACGTCTAAACTGGGATTTGAATTCGTTGATGAATCACCACTGGCAGGTAATTTTTCTGTTCTGGATCAATCCTTTAAATCATTCAATGAAACATGGATGCCGGTTGTCAGGTCAAAGCATGCTGAAGTTCTAAACAATTACAATGAACTCACCTTATTACTGAAAGAAAAAAGTGATCCCGGAAGGATGATGGAACTATTTGTAAGATCATATAACGATGGAATTGCATTCAGATTCAGACTTCCAAGGGGCGCCACAGTTGGCAACCGGCAGATTGTCAAAGAATTAACAACATTTGCGATACCCGGTGATCCGAAAGCCTGGGTAGTTGAATATGGAGCTTATTCAACATCAAATGAAGCGGAGTTTTTTGAACATCCTCTAAGTTATGTGAATGAAAAAACAATAGCAGGAATGCCGTTTCTTATGGATTACGGAAATAACTGCTGGGTGGCAATTACAGAAGCCAAAATTGAAAACTATCCAGCATTTTACATTGGCACTAATGGCACTTCCGGTCATCTGACCACAAAACTTGTTCCTGTTCCCGGGGAACCGGAGTCCGGGGTGAAAGCAAGATTCAGCGATGAAGTTACAACCCCGTGGAGGGTAATAATGATTGGCAGTTCGCCAGGGACACTGATTGAATCAGAAATTATCCAAAACCTCAATGATCCTTGCGCTATCGATGATCCTTCATGGATTAAACCAGGAATGAGTGCCTGGGATCACTGGTGGAGCGGTGAAGTAAAAATGGAAATGCCGGTTATAAAACAGTATATTGATCTGGCATCTGAGATGGGATGGCCTTATATGCTTGTCGACTGGCAATGGTATGGCAAATTCAACTCGCCTGAAGCTGATATTACAAAATGGGCCACCCAGATCGACATGCCTGAAATAATAAGTTATGCCGGATCAAAAAATGTTAAGATTATTATCTGGCTATATTCCAGCGATGTCAACAGGAATTCAGCCTATAAAACTGCATTCCCGCTTTACCGGCAATGGGGTGTGGCTGGAATAAAGATCGACTTTATGGACCGTGATGACCAGCAGATGGTCAACTGGTACCATGATATTATCAGGTGCGCTGCAGAAAATAAACTTATGGTCGATTTCCATGGTGCTTATAAACCCGATGGAATCATAAGAACCTGGCCTAATATGATAACGCGTGAAGGATTAATGGGGAATGAATATTATAAATTCTCTGACAAAATGAGTCCTGAACATAATGTAAAACTTGCATTTACCAGGATGCTTGCCGGCCAGATGGATTATACTCCCGGTGCTTTCTTAAATGTCACAAGGAAACAGTGGAAACAGCAAGTCCCTGCTCTGGTGTGGAACACAAGGGCTGCCGAGCTTTCAAAATTCGTTATTTATGAAAGTCCGCTTACTGTTGTCTGTGACCACCCTGATAATATTCTCAACCAGCCCGGGGCTGATTTTCTTAAGATTGTGCCAACGGTCTGGGATGATATAAAATTCCTGGGAGGATATCCGGGCGACTGGGTGGCAATAGCAAAGCGCAATGGTGAAAAATGGTTTATTGGTGTGATGAATAACAGCAAGGCCAGGACTGTTGAACTTAATATGGAATTCCTTCAGACAGGAAACTACAAAATAGAAACCTGGAGTGACACCAAAAATTCTGACAAAGATCCTAAAGATCTGAAGAAAGCAGGAGCAAATCTTAAAACTCCAGTTATTCTGAAGGTTACAATGTCTGAAAACGGAGGATTTGTTGCAGTGATATCAAAATAGTAAAACCCTTTGGAATAAATATAATATCGTAATTGAGAAAAGATTGGCGAAAAACAGCTCAGTATCTGCTACCAGATATAAAACCTGAAACTGTCTCAGGCAATTATGATATTTATCCCTCATTTAAACTCAAGGACGGATTAATTTCAGATGGATTTGAATCCCTGGCAGAATTAATATTACAATACAAAAACGTTACAATTGACGGGTATGGAGGAGTGTTTTTTGACTATTTAAAAGAAAGAATTGATGAGGTACTGAGTAAAAATAACATAAAACTGTACTGGAAAAACGTTGAAGATTGCCTTAAACCCCCTGGAGAAATAAATACTCTGATTGATCCATTTACAGGAGGTGACGATGCTTTATTCGGCAAAAGGACAACCCTTGTTCTCGAAGATTTCTTCAATCTGAATCAGATTAAAGCACTTACACCTGATCAGGCTGCTGATGTGAATATTATTACGGGAACAGGAGCAGCCCTGGCAGGCTGGCCCGGATTATTAATTTATATCGACCTCCCTAAAAATGAAATACAATTCAGATCCAGAGCAGGCAGTATAAAAAATTTTGGAGCTGCCGGCCCATCCGATCCAAAGGAGATGTACAAGAGATTTTATTTTGTCGACTGGATTGTCTTAAACAGGCACAAAAAGAATCTTCTACCCAATATCAATATAATGGTTGACGGGCAGAACCCGGAAAACCCAAAATGGATCTATGGTAATAAGCTCAGAGATGCCCTTAAAGAGATGGGACATAATGTTTTCAGGGTCAGACCCTGGTTTGAACCGGGTACCTGGGGAGGCACCTGGATTAAAGAGAAAATTTATAGCCTGAATAAGGACGTGCCCAATTATGCATGGTCCTTCGAGCTGATAGTCCCCGAAAACGGTTTATTGTTTGAAAGCTCGGGAAAAATGGTTGAAGTCTCATTTGACTGCCTTATGTTCCAGGAATCAGAGAACGTGCTGGGAGATTGCCATGATCGCTTTGGAGATGAGTTTCCGATACGATTCGATTTTCTTGACACTTTCAATGGAGGTAACCTCTCAATACAATGTCATCCGAGACCTGGTTATACAAAAAACAACTTCGGTGAAGACTTCACCCAGGAAGAGACATATTACATACTTGACACTAAAGATAACGCCTCTGTATATCTTGGATTTCAGGAAGATATAAATCCTGAAAAATTCAGAAAAGAGCTTGAAACGAGCCAGATTAAAAAGAAACCTGTGGATATAGAGAGATATGTGCAGAAACTTCCGGCTGCAAAGCATGATCTTTTTCTTATCCCTTATGGCACTATTCATGGATCCGGAATAAATAACCTTGTCCTTGAAATTAGTTCAACACCATATATTTTTACATTCAAAATGTATGACTGGTTACGGCTGGATCTCGATGGAAAACCCAGGCAGTTAAATATTCAGAGAGCAATGGATAATCTCTTCTTCGACAGAAAAGGAGATTATGTAAAAAAAAAGCTGGTAGCAAAACAAGTTTTGCTTGAAGATACAAGTGACTGGAAATTATTCCACCTTCCAACTCACGAAACTCACCTGTATGATGTGCACAGGTATCATTTCAAAACCACTATTGAAATACAAACTCATAACAAGTGCAATGTTTTGAGCCTTGTTGAAGGAGATAACATTATTGTAGAAACACATTCAGGTATTGTTCAATGGTTCAGTTATGCTGAGACTTTCGTAATACCTGCAGCCGCAGGATCATACCGTATTATTAACAACTCTGATTCAGAAGCAATTGTAGTCATAGCATTTGTAAAATAATCATTCATATAGTGAAGATCAAAATTTGGTATATTGTTGTGTTAGTCCTGGCAAACAGTTGTAATAACCAAAATCACGAAAAAAGGAGTGATTCCTATCCGGAAATTATCACGCGGGAACAGTTTGAATTTCTGGAACAGCTTACAAAAGATGTTGTTGACAGCTCCAGGATAACACCAGGTCAATCTGTCTCAGATCAGTTTGGTCCAAATAATTCCGGAGGCAATCTTATCAGGCCCGGGGGCAGAAATTGTTATCCTTCTTTCTGGATCCGTGATTATGCAATGTCGCTTGAATCAGAATTTATCGGGGCTGAGGAACAAAGACATATGCTTTTGCTTACAGCTTCAACCCAGTGTGATCAATCATTTATTACCAGAGAAGGAAGTATGATCCCCTATGGTTCAATTGCTGATCACATACGCATAGATGACGGACTCCCCATTTATTTCCCCGGCACCTACAGCTATGAAGACCAGGGAAATAAAATGTTCGGAATGTATCCTCCCTACGATGATCAGTACTTTTTCATCCATATGGCATGGTACTATGTTAAGACTACCTCTGATATTAAGATCCTGAATACAGCGATTGACGATTATACTCTGTCACAAAGGCTTGAAGCCTCCTTCCAGGTTCCTCCTTCAAGAGCCGATAATCATCTGGTTTATACAACTAATGATTTCAGAGGAGTTGATTTTGGTTTCAGAGACGTGATTACTATTACCGGAGAACTTTGTTTTACATCAATTCTGAAGTACAGGGCTTCAAATGAAATGGCAGAGCTGATGGATATGGCCGGATCCTCGTTAAAAGCTGTTAAATACAGCGAAATCGCGGCTAAGATAAAAGCTGCGATTCCACAGTTTTTCCTCGATCAGAGAGGTATGCTGCTTGCATCAACCGGAAAAAGCAATCAACCTGATGTGTGGAGTACCGGGTTTGCTATCTGGCTCAACGTTCTGGAAGGCAAAGATTCGGAAAAAGCCTGCAGCTTACTTGCTGATTCTTATAGAAATGGATACCTTGCTTTTAAAGGCAATATACGCCACATTCTTACCAGTGATGATTTCAGCGATTCAACTGCATGGGAAGAATCCCTTGCCAAGAAAGATACATATCAGAACGGTGCCTATTGGGGTACACCGACAGGCTGGATTTGTTATGCAATTTCAAAATCTGATTTTAAGCTGGCTCAGGAAGTGGCAGGGGAATACATTGAAGATCTCCGGAAAAATGATTTCAGGAAAGGAGGTAAATTTGGAGCTCCGTATGAATGCTTTCATCCTTCGGGCTTCATACAAAATCCCGTATATATGACAACTGTTACCTCCCCTTATATTGTTTTTAAATCTATGAGATAAAGTAAACATGGAGCGGCGAAAATTCATAACAAACAGTTTCATAGTAGCTAGTGGATATTCATTTACACCTAAACTTAACTTGTCAATTGGTCCGGTAAACAACTTTAATATCCTCCTACCCGGAACTGTCAGTCGATCTGTTGCGGGATTGTATGAATCATTCAGGGATCCGGAATTGAAATATCACCCTTTTGTGAGGTGGTGGTGGAACGGAAATAAGGTTGCCGTAAATGAGCTTATCAGAGAACTGAAGCTGCTGAAAGCTGCAGGGATAGGCGGTGTTGAGATAAATCCTGTTGAATTCCCCACCCGTTCAGAAGGTGATGACCTTGGAATACCTTCAGTTAAATGGCTTAGTGATGAGTGGATAGACCTGTTAAAGCTTGTCTTCGATGAAACAAGATCACTGGGAATGTTTTGTGACCTGATAGTAGGATCAGGATGGCCATTTGGTTCTGAATATCTCCCGGAAAATGAAAGGTCGCAGATTGTAACAATTGCTGTGAAAAAATTAACAGGACCTGCAGATTATGAGATATCCGAATTTGAAATATTTAAGGAGGCTGATCCGGCTATAAGTTCTCCCTTCCCTGGCAGAACAATGGAACTCCTTTCACTCCAGCTCGTGCCCGATCCGGTTGAGAATTTTGATCAGGCAGTGCCACTTGTACTAAACCCTGAAGTAAAGACCATAAAGTTCTCTATACCAAAAGGTAAACATGCTCTGATTGCACTGGTGAAAATAAATGCATTCATGCAGGTGATCAATGGTGCACCAGGAGCTACAGGTCCTGTGCTTGACCATTACAATTCATATGCTGTAAGAAAATACCTCGATAAAATGTCCGGGACCATTGAAAGAAGGATAGGCCCGCTATCAGAAAATTTAAGGGCTTTGTTTACTGACAGCATGGAGCTTGAAGGAGCAAACTGGACAGATAAAATGAGAGAATATTTTGTCAGGAGAAATGGCTACGATATTATGACCTACCTGCCATTTATTCTTTTTAAGACAGGAGCAATGGGAAATGTAACCGATTTCAATTACGGGGTTCCACTGACTTCTGAAATGGAAAATATAATCAGAAGGATGCGTTATGATTTTGATATGACTAAAGCAGACTTGCTGGATGAGAATTTTACAGGAACATATCTTTCATGGTGCCGGGAGCTGAATCTGAAATCTCGTGCTCAGGCATACGGGCGCGGACTGTTTCCACTGGAAAGCAGCTTTGACTATGACATTCCTGAGGGGGAATCATGGACCATGAACTGGCTTAAGCACAGGATTGGTGAAGAAATGCCTGAAAGTGATTACAGGAGGGGAAGGGCCTACACAATGGTTAATAAATATGTATCATCAGCGGCTCACTTAAAAGGGAAACGACTTATCAGCTGCGAGGAGATGACAGATACTTATACTGTCTTCAACACTTCTCTTGAAAATCTCAAAATCGGAAGCGATCAGTCAATAATATCAGGTATAACACATTCAATTTTTCACGGTTTCAACTACTCACCTCCTGAAGCTCCATATCCCGGATGGATAAGGTATGGCGCATATTATAATGAGAAGAATACATGGTGGCCATGGTTTAATATCTTTAATGAATATAAAGCAAGATTATCCGCTCTACTTCAGAATGTTATGATGTTTGCTGATATTGCAATACTTCCACCTCTGGATGACATGTGGAGCCTGATTGGAGCTCAGATGGAACCATTTCCTTCAATCACTCATGTTGACTATTTTACTCTGGTATGGGAAGCCATAAATAAAAACGGAGGGGGTTGCGATTATATTTCACAAAGAGTCCTTATCGAGAGTGAAATGAAATCGGGATATATGTTTTACGGACCTCGGAAGTACAAAACCCTTTTTCTTGTAAAAGTAGATTCTCTCCACCCTCAGACAGCTGAAAAACTTCTTGATTTTGTAGAAGCAGGTGGCAGAATATTCTGCATTGAATCGTTTCCGTCTGCTTCTTTAGGATATAGTCATTACATTGATAATGACAGGAAAGTCACCGGTATTATTGAAAAAATGAAGAGTTACCCTGACAGGTTCATACTTCTTGATAAACCGGAGAGTAATTTTATTGAATGGTATAAAGAAGTACAGGATAGATATAATATCCAGCCCTACCTTAAAATAGAAAATCCAGATCCTTACATAATGCAGAATAGATACCAGGGGGATGATGGCACCGAAGTTATTTACCTTATAAATTCAAATATCCACAATTCTCATAATACAAAAATTTCATTTTCACCTGAGATTTCAGCCGGAAAGTATTGCTGGAAATGGGATCCTGAAACAGGTAACAGACAAAAGGTTATGCTTGACAGAAATAACTCGATTGCAATTGATTTAGGGCAGTCCGAATCATTTTTATTTGTCTTCGACAGAACCATAAAGGGAGATGAATGGCGACCGGTACCAGCATCTGGAGCCAATGAAATAAAAATAGAAAAAGGATGGAAAGCAGAATTTATCCATTGCCATGATAACTCGGAAAAAACAGCAAATATTGATATTCTTACCGATCTCAGAGATACTATTGAATATGTCAGTTTTGCAGGTACTGTCAGATACACAAATAGTTTCAATGTTAAAAATCCGTCTTCTAAAACTTATCTTAATGCGGGTAAAGTATACGGCCTCTGTGGTGCTGTTTTGAATGGCAAAGATCTCGGAATAAGATGGTATGGGCGCAGAATTTTTGATATCACTGACCATATCAAAGAAGGGGCTAACAAACTTGAAATTAAGGTTGTAACTTCGATGGGGAATTATATGAAATCACTAACGGGCAACCCTATAGCACAATACTGGACAAACGAAAAGAATAAAGTCCAGCCTTTGCAGTCTATGGGATTGCTGGGTCCTGTTACAATTTATAATGACTTTAATAATTAAAAGGTTAGAAGTTGAAGAAACAAGATAAAAGGAAAGACATGAAAGTAACAAAGCTTATCCTCCTGAGCATTCTCACTATGGCATCAATCAATATTTTCGCCAAAGATTACAATGCATCAATGTTCGGGATCAAATCTAATGGCACAACATTAAATACCAATTCGATCCAGAAAGGGATCGATTTCATTAGCGAAAACGGAGGAGGAAGGCTGGTATTTTATGTCGGCCGGTACCTCACAGGGACAATCCATCTCAAATCAAATGTAATTATCCACCTTGAGGAGGGAGCTATCCTTGTAGGATCAGTCAATCCACTCGATTATGAGTTTATGTCAAACTGGACTGCACTTATCTTTGCCCATGATCAGATAAATATCGGAATAACCGGGAAAGGTGTAATTGATGGCCAGGGATTTATTGTTGCAAATAATCTGGTAGATCTTATTCACAAAGGAGTTATTAAGGATCCTCTAAAATATGACCGCCCCTGGGAAGGCAGAAGGCCACAGAATATCTATTTCAAGGGGTGCCGGAATGTCAGGATTGAGGGAATATTGTTAAAAGACCCGGGAAGCTGGAACCAGCAGTATGACCAGTGTATAAATGTTATAATCAACGAAATTACTGTTGACAGTAAATCGTACTGGAACAATGATGGCATTGATATTGTCGATTGTGACAGTGTCCGTGTAACTAATTGTTATATAGATGCTGCTGATGATGGAATTTGTCTGAAATCGCATTCACCCGATTTTATCTGCCAGAATGTATATGTCCATAACAATACAATCCGCACAAGTGCCAATGGAATAAAGTTTGGAACAGCATCTTATGGGGGATTTCGTAATATCAGGATTATTAATAACCTGGTTTTTGACACATACCGGTCTGCATTAACCTTTGCAGCAGTTGACGGTGGAATCGTTGAAGATGTCTTTGTAGACAGCCTCCGGTCTATAAATACAGGAAATGTTATATTCTTAAGGATCGGTGAAAGAAGAACCGGGAAAAAAGGTAAGATGGATAACATCAGAATATCAAATGTTTATGCAGAGGTTCCGATAATAAAACCTGATGCAGGATATAATTATGAAGGACCTGTGGAGGACCTGCCAAGGAACATTTCTCCATCATCAATAGTAGGAATGCCTGATGCTGTAATACAAAATGTTACACTTAAAAATATTGAGATCCATTACCCTGGCGGTGGCAATCCGTCTTATGCAAAGATTGGTCTAGATGAGCTTGACAAGGTGCCTGAAATGGCAGCAGCATATCCTGAGTTTTCAATGTTTAAGGAACTGCCAGCCTGGGGATTTTACATCCGTCATGCAAAAAATATTGTTTTTGAGAATGTCAGGCTTATTTGTGAGAAGAAGGATTACAGAACTGCAGTTGTAATTGATGATGTAAAAGGAGCTGAATTTAAAACACTCACGGTAAATGAGCCTGAAACAAAGAAAAAGCCACTTTTCTCCTTTAAATCAGAAAATATTAGTATTAACCCCTGAAAATTGTAAAATGAAGATCAGAGCTATTATAACAGGTTCAACAGGTATGGTGGGAGAAGGAGTCCTGGAGGAGTGCCTCAGCCATCCTGATGTTGAAAAGGTGCTGGTAATAAACAGAAGCTCATGTGGCGTAAACCATCCTAAACTTACAGAAATTCTGCATACCAATTTTCTTGATATTACGGCAATAGCAGATCAAATGACCGGTTATAATGCCTGCTTTTTCTGTTTGGGAGTTTCATCTGTTGGTATGAAAAAAGCTGATTATCACAGGCTTACCTATACACTTACAATGCATATTGCTGAGATTCTTGCAAATCAGAATCCAGGTATGACTTTCTGTTATGTTTCAGGAGCCGGAACCGACAGTACGGAAAAAGGCAGATTGTATTGGGCAAGAGTAAAGGGAAAAACGGAAAATGACCTGATGAAACTGGCATTTAAAAAGGCTTATGCATTTCGGCCGGGCTTCATGCTACCTGCAAGAGATGCAAAAAATGCACATGGATATTATGCATTTTTCAGGGTTTTGTATCCTGTCCTGAAGTTTCTTTTACCTAATCTTGTAACCACCCTGCAGGTAGTAGCCGCTGCAATGATCAAAGCTGTACTCATCAGTTATGAAAAACCGGTACTGGAGGTGAAGGATATTATTGTTCTGTCGGAAAAATGATCAATTACCCGTTATTAATCTACTATTATTCAAATCATTGATGGATCCAATACACAAAATGATATATATCAGCCTCATATTGCCCGTATGGCATACATCACCTTTACATAACCTCTATTGGCGAAATAATTATAAAGTTATGTCTGTGAAAAAAGGAGATTGATAATAACAAGTATTTAAAAATACCCAGACCAAAATTATCTGGAATGCAACATTGATAGGCCCTCCTCAAGCGATTTAACAAAACATATGGTTCCTCCTCTGTTGCTTTCCCTTATGAAATCATTCAGGCTTTTGCTTCCTGTCTCTGAAAAATCACCAATTATGGCAAGCTTCATCCTGTAGTTTGAAAACTTCTGTGATATCTCTCCTGCTTTTAAACCATTTACTGTATTGTGATATCTGAACACCGTATTCATACTATTCCGATTCAAACTGCAATTTCAATTAAAATAATAAATATTGACTTTTATCCTGCGACCCTTACTATATATCCTGCATGTAACTTTTTTACTTCATCACTTTCCTCAGAATTCCAAAAACCCCCCTTATAAAAGTTGCACTTGTCAGGACCTTCACCATCTGATCCTCCGGAGTCTTGCTGCCTCTTCGATAAGATGTGCCGGAAGAACGCCTGGATGTTCTTGTCTCCCCCTCTGCCCCTCTCTCCTTCTCCATTTCTTTCTGCATAGATGAAACCTTCCCGGTGAGTATCTCGTAAGCGCTCTCCCTGTCAATTATCTGGCTATATTTCTGAACCAGAACTGAAGATCCATTAATAGCCTTTATTTCGACTGGAGTCAGGATATCCATCCTGCTTACAGGAGCTCTAAGCATTGTTGCTGCCAGAGGAGTAGGATTGCCTTTTTCGCTGAGAGCAGTTACAAGTGCTTCTCCAATTCCAAGGCTGGTAAGAGTTTCATCCGTTTTATAATAATCAGATAAGGGATAGTTCTCTGCCGTAAGTTTGATTGATTTTCTGTCGACAGCTGTAAATGCTCTCAGTGCATGTTGTACCTTAAGTCCAAGCTGGGAAAGGACTCCATTGGGTATATCCGTAGGATTCTGAGTTACGAAGAAAATACCGACCCCTTTTGACCTTATTAGTTTTACAATGTTCTCAATCTGTTCCAGCAGAGCTTTGCTGGCCTGACTGAAAATCAGATGAGCCTCGTCAATGAATATTACGAGTTCAGGTTTTTCAACATCCCCTTTTTCAGGCATCTGGCTGTAAACTTCAGCTAACAGTGATAACATAAATGTTGAAAATAGTTTCGGCTTATCCTGTATATCAGTTAATCTAAGTATGCTGATAAATCCGTTGCCAAACTTATCATGCCTCATCAGATCATTAATATCAAATGACAGTTCCCCGAAAAACTGGTCGGCACCCTGCTGCTCCAATTCAAGAATCTTCCGAATAATTATTCCGGTTGTGGCTGTAGAGATCTTTCCATAATCCTTTTCGACCTCCTTCTTCCCCTCTTCAGTTATATACTGAATAACCTTCTTCAGATCCTTGAGATCAAGCAGTGCAAGTTTATTATCATCACAGTACTTAAATATCACAGAGATAACTCCCTCCTGTGTATCATTTAGATCAAGAATCCTTGAAAGCAATACAGGGCCGAATTCAGACACTGTTGCACGAAGCTTTACTCCATCCTGACTGGAAAGAGAAAGCAATTCTGCCGGATAACCCTTTGGAACAAAAGGCAGACTCAGCTTAGAATGCCGCTCCAGAATGAATGGTTTTGCTTCGCCTGGCATTGCTATGCCGCTCAGATCACCCTTTACATCCATCAATAGAACCGGAACCCCTTTCTCAGAGAGCTGTTCAGATATTACCTGAAGGGTTTTTGTCTTTCCTGTTCCTGTTGCACCTGCAATCAACCCGTGCCTGTTCATTGTCCGCAGAGGAATAATTACATTTGAACCAGTGGCCACAACACCATCAACCATACCGCAACCAAGAGTAATAAAGTCTCCCTTGCAGGCATAACCATTGTTAATATCCTTAATAAATGTCTCTAACCTGCTCATATTTTAAATTTTATGAGATAAATACTGAAATATTAAAAACTTGACGCAATTTAATAGTTTATCTTCACTTTATTGTTGAATAATATCGATAATAAGATTGAACAATATTCAGGTAAGTTTGTCTAATTAATATTTTAACTTTCTTTTAGGAATCATTGTTTTTATCTTTGTTTACAAGCTCCCCGAATATAAAATTGATTATTAACTATTTATTTACTAATAAATTAACAACCCCATTATGAAAAGAATCTTTTTACTAAGCCTGATGATAATCTCAGTAATCTCAATGACTGGATTTGGTCAGGTAACCGATGCTGAAAAAACTCTCCGTTCCCAGACTGCTGATACTATTCAGGGGTGGAAAAAGGGTAGCGTTTTGGGACTTAACTTTGCTCAGACATCGCTGACAAACTGGGCTGCAGGGGGTGAGAATTCATTTGCAGTGAACGGAATCTTCAGCGGTTTTGCCAATTATAAAAAGGAAAAATCTGTATGGGATAATTCACTTGATGTCGGCTATGGCCTTTTGAAACAGGGTGATGAAGATTTCAAGAAAACTGATGACAAAATAGATTTTCTGTCAAAATACGGACAGGAAGCTTTCAGGCATTTCTATTATGCTGCTCTATTTAACTTTAAGACACAGATGACTCCCGGTTATAATTACCCGGATGTAACAACAAAGATATCCGACCTCTTTGCTCCTGCATACATAACACTGGCTTTGGGTCTCGACTTTAAACCTGATGCGTACTTCAGTGCCTTTGTTGCTCCTCTGACAGCAAAATTCACCTTTGTGACAGACACCGCCCTTTCCAATTTAGGTGCCTTTGGCGTGGATCCGGGAGAGAAAGTAAAGAGTGAAATCGGGGGATACATAAGAGCCATTTATTCAAAAAACGATTTTAAGGCTGAATTACTTAAGAACGTATCATTTACAACTAAAATCGACCTCTTTTCTAACTATTTAAACAATCCACAAAATATTGATGTCAACTGGGAAACACTTATAGCCTTCAAGGTAAATAAATACCTTAATGTCAATTTCAACACTCATCTTATTTATGATGATGATATTAAGATACAGAATGACAGAAATGGCAACGGCACAATTGAGCCCGGGGAAGGTTCAAAATCTCTTGTTCAGTTCAAGGAGATATTTGGAGTCGGTTTTTCCTATAAATTTTAATCATTAAATAATCCGGAAATTATGAAACTAGTTGATGAATTCAAGGCTTTTGCACTGAAAGGCAATGTTGTTGATATGGCTGTTGGTATCATTATTGGTGCTGCATTTGGCAAAATCGTAGCCTCATTTGTAAATGATGTAATTATGCCGCCTATAGGGGTACTGATCGGTGGAGTTAACTTTACTGATCTGAAAATTGTTATAAAAGCAGCTATTGGAGAAAATCCAGCAGTAACACTGAACTATGGAAGCTTTATTCAGGTTGTTTTTGATTTTCTTATTGTGGCTATTGCTGTTTTTATGGCAATTAAATTGATGAACGCTGCAAAGAAGAAGGAAGAAACAAAACCTGCTGCCCCGGCTGGACCGTCAAAAGAAGAATCACTTTTGACTGAGATCCGTGATTTACTGAAAAAGTAATCATCCCGGATTAATTTTTCTTAAGGGATAAGAGAGATCTTATCCTTTTTTTATTCTTTTTTTAACCGGATTTAAGGTATTATCAGATAAATTTACCTGAGCATTTATAATAATCATGATGAAATACCTCTATCCATTCCTTATTATTTTATTTCTTCTTCTGGCTGATTGCTCAAATGTAAATAAATCCTGTCTTAAAATTGATCAGATAAAATGCAACGGCGTGGAAAATCCTATAGGAACAGACAGGATTCCTGAATTCAACTGGATACTGACTTCTGAAAAACGAGGGCAGGAACAAACTGCCTACCAGATAGTTGTTTCATCTAATAAGAAAACTTCACTAAAAGGTAAAGGTGATCTATGGGATTCAGAGAAGAAATTATCTCCCAATAATGCCTGGATAAAATATGACGGAAAAGATCTTATTCCCGGAAAGGAATACTTCTGGTCTGTCAGGGCTTGGGATAACCAGGATAAACCATCAGGATGGGGCTCTCCCGGTTCTTTCATCACTGGTTTGTTTGAACCTTCTGACTGGTCAGGAGCAAAATGGATAGGATATGAAGATATTCCTGACTCTCTGCTTATTGTTCCCGGAGTTCATGGAAATGGAGATAATCTCAGAAATATTGCTGTTAAACGAACTGTGATCCCCTGTTTCAGGAAGGATTTTTCTCCTTCAAAAAAAATAAAAAAAGCATATGTTTTCATTTCCGGACTCGGCCATTACGAATTATATATCAACGGTAATAAGACAGGTGACCGGTTCCTTTCACCTGGATGGACAGATTACAGGAAAACATGCTTATATAATACATATGATGTAACTGAATATCTGACTGACGGACAGAATACAATTTCAACTATAGTAGGTAATGGGTTCTATAATATAAACAGGGAACGATACAGAAAACTTGTCATTTCTTATGGCGCCCCGAAAATGATTCTTAAACTGCTAATCTGTTATGATGACGGTTCATCTGAATCAGTTATCAGCGATGAGACATGGAAAACATCACCTTCCCCCATTACATTCTCAAGTATATACGGCGGTGAAGATTATGATGCCCGTATGGAGCAGGATGGATGGAATGAACCTGGATTTGATGACCATTCCTGGAAATCAGTAATAATATCACGGGAACCATCAGCTGATCTGAGACCTGAAAGAGATTATCCTGTCAAAGTTATGGAAAGGATCAGTCCTGAATCTGTCACACCAAAGAAAGACAGCCTGTATATTTATGATTTTGGACAGAATGCTTCAGGTATAATAAGGTTAGCTGTTCAAGGTAAGAAGGGTGAAAAAATAATACTCAGGCCAGGAGAACTGCTTGACGAGGATTCACTTGTAACACAACAGGCCACGGGTAAACCTTATATCTTCAGTTATATCCTGAAAGGAGAAAACGAGGAGGTATGGATACCAAAGTTCACATATTACGGATTCAGATATCTGCAGGCTGAAGGAGCTGTTCCTTTTGGTGCAACAAATCCAGGAAAACCTGTCATCAAAGAAATTGAGATGCTTCATACCAGGAACTCATCACCTGAGGATGGCAGCTTTGAATGCTCTAATGAATTGTTCAACAAGATATATGAACTTATAAATTGGGCTATAAGGAGCAACCTTTCAAGCGTGGTTACGGACTGTCCTCACAGGGAAAAACTGGGCTGGCTTGAACAAACTCACCTGATGGGAAATTCAATCAGGTATATTTACGATATTCATAATCTGTATGATAAAGTAATAGATGACATGATCGAAGCTCAGCTTGAGAACGGCCTTGTCCCGGATATAGCACCTGAATATGTTCCATTTGTGGCAGGCTTCCGCGACTCTCCTGAGTGGGGCAGCGCATGCGTTATCCTGCCCTGGTATATGTATGAATGGTATGGAGATATTGACGTTCTTAAAAAAGCCTATCCAATGGCTAAAAGATATGTTGACTATCTGTCCGGTATGGCAGAATATAATATCCTGTCCCATGGACTCGGAGACTGGTATGACCTTGGACCACAGTTTCCCGGAGAAGCTCAGCTAACACCCAAAAAATTAACAGCAACATCGATTTATTACCATGACATTACACTTCTGGCAAAAATGGCTGAACTGAATGGGGGAAAAAAAGATGCTGACTTTTATAAAAATCTTGGAAAGCAGGTAAGAAATGCATTCAATAATGAGTTTCTGAATCCCACTGAAAAAGTCTATTCAACAGGCAGCCAGACAGCATATTCCATGCCCCTTTATTTTGGTATGGTTGATGATAGTATTAAAAATAAAGTTGTCGGAAATCTTGTCAGATCTATCAATGAAAATAATAAAGAACTTACAGCAGGAGATATAGGATACAGGTATCTGCTCAGGGTTCTCGAACAGGAAGGTCATTCCCAGCTTATTTTTGATATGAACTCAAAAAATGATGTACCGGGATACGGGTTCCAGCTGGCAAAGGGAGCAACGGCATTGACAGAGTCGTGGGCTGCTCTTAAATATGTATCAAACAATCATCTGATGCTGGGTCATATTATGGAGTGGTTTTACAGCGGAGTGGCAGGAATTCGACAGGATACGGGGTCAGCAGGTTATAAGAATATCAGGATTGCACCTGAATTTATCGGGGATATCACACATGCTAATGCATGTATAAATACTATTCACGGCATGATCAGGAGTTCATGGGTTATTAAAGATGATACACTTACAATGAAGATAAGTATCCCGGTAAGCTGTAAGGCAATTGTTGAAATACCTCAGTCTGATCCGTCTAAAATTTCAGAGTCTGATATTCAAATAACTGGATCAAAAGATATTAAAATTTTAAAAGATAAAGGTGACAAAACTATTTGTGAAATAGCATCGGGAAATTATATCTTTATCTCACCATTTAGCAAACAGTGATCAGAATTGTAATTAAAAGCCTACCCTTAATATCAATACCAGATATTTTCAATTTCTTATCCCGGAAAAATATTTCAAAATCTGGTTTTGCGGTTGTGACATTTCTAAAATTACCCTGTCTTTAGTAAAATTTTTTTAAATGATATTGCGTTATTTATGACGGAAAACAAAAAAGCAGTAATAATCGGTGCAGGTATAGGAGGATTAGCGACCTCCATCTTTCTGGCAAAAAACGGTTACAGGGTAGAGATATTCGAAAAAAATTCAGCTCCGGGAGGTCGTTGCGGACAGATAATCAGGGATGGGCACAGGTTCGATCTCGGGGCAACCATGCTGATGATGCCTGGTATCTACAGAGATGTATTTAATTCACTTGGAATACCTCTTTTCGAAAGAGAAGATATTAAACCTCTTGATGATCTTTACAGAATCTATTTCGATGATAATGATGCCATAATCTTCTCGAAGGATGAAAAAAAGATGATGGCCGATCATGAAAGGATAGAACAGGGTAGCTTCGAGAAGTCAAGAAAATATGTTGAAAAAGGATACGAAATATTCAGGCTTGGAATTGACAAGCTTATAGCAAGAAATTTTACCAACCTGTTTCAGTTCACAAATTTCAGGAATATTCTGCTGCTGATAAAGCTCAAAACATATATCTCAAACTACAATTATGTAAAAAGGTTTTTCCGCAATGAACATTTGAGAATGGCATATACTTTCCAGAATATTTATGTTGGCCAGAGTCCGTTCAGTTCACCGGCTCTTTTCAGTATGGTGCCGGCTGCAGAGATAATTGAAGGATCATATTTCCCGCAAGGTGGTATGTTTAAGATTGTGGAAATACTTCTGAATGAAGCTGAAGCAAAAGGGGTAAAGATTCATTACAACATGCCTGCAAAAAGTATCCGAACTAATAAAAATAAGGCTGAAAGTATATTGTTTGAGAACGGTTCTGAATTGAAGGCAGACATTATTATAGCAAACGCTGATCTTCCTTATGTTTACAGAAATCTTCTCCCTGACCTTGCAAAATCAAGGAAAATAGACAGGATGAAATATTCAGCCTCAGCTATAGGTATACATATGGGAATAGATAAGCAATATCCTCAACTGGGGCATCACAGTGTATTCCTGTCAGATGATTTCAGACATGGGCTCGATAAGATTTTCAAAGAAAAATCAGTAAGTAAAACCCCAAGCTTTTATCTTCATGCTCCGGCAAAGACAGATCCTTCAGCTGCTCCCCCGGGACAGGACTCATTATCATTCATTATTGGAGCAGGTCATGTTGACAGTAGTTATAATCAGGATTGGGAATTGTTAAAGAAACAGTCGCGCGATGCAGTTATTGAGAGACTTAAAAAATTCGGTATGACAGATATTGAAGATCATATTAAATTTGAAATGATCTATACCCCTCTTAGCTGGGAAAATGCATGTAATATAACAAGAGGATCAGTTTTTGGTAGTCTGGCACATAATATGATGCAAATGGGATATTTCAGACCTCATAACAGGGACACTAAATATAAAAACCTTTATTTTGTAGGAGGAAGCACTCACCCGGGAAACGGGATACCAAATGTTCTTCTTTCTGCAAAACTGGTTGCTGAACGGATACTGAATAATAAAGAAAAGATTAAGTCATAAATGAACTCACAACGTGATATATTTCTGGAGATCCACAACTCCATCGATTACAATAAAATCAAAGATCATCCTAATATTCTTATAGCATCGAATTTCTGGGAGCAGGAAAGGTATTGTGCAGCAAAGACATGTTACAAGTTCCTGAGGATCATCGACGATATGATAGATGATCACAAATCAAGGAACAAATTTATTGCTTCGCACGAGAGAAAAGAATTCATTTCAAATGTGAATGAATGGCTTAAGATGATAATTGTTTCAGAGGATTGCAATCCGGCTCAACATGAGCTGTTTGAAACAGTTAAGAAGTTCCGTATTCCAATTTGGCCGCTTGAAGACTTTGCTGCTTCGATGATTTATGATATCAATAATGATGGTTTCCCGACCCTGGAAACATTTATCAACTATTCAAAAGGAGCATCAGTTGCTCCTGCTTCAATATTTGTTCATCTTAACAGTCTCCTGAAAGACGGAGGTGATTTTGAAGATCCTCCATTCGATGTCAGGTGGGCAGCAACTCCATGTGCTATATTCAGTTACCTCGTTCATATAATAAGGGATTTCAGAAAGGACCAGATAAATAACCTGACATATTTTGCCGATAATCTCATTGTAAAAAATGGACTGACAAGGAAGGATCTGAGAGAGTTTGCAGAAGGGAGACCTGTTAATAACGGATTCAGGAACCTTATCAGAACATATTATACTCTTGCTGAAGATTACCTCCATAATACAAGTGATATTCTGAAGACTATAAAACCATTGCTTGAACCCAGATATCAGCTGAGTCTCGAAATAATATTTGATCTGTATCTAATGGTTTTTGAAAGAATTGATCCGGATAACGGAGAATTTACAACTGAAGAACTTAATCCAACACCTGATGAGACAAGGGAAAGGGTTTACAGGAAAATAATTAGTTTTGTTGATTAATATGTTTTTCCCGGATTAAGGCACTTAATCACTCTGTTTATGAAAATATCCTTTCTCACATCAGGACATAGCCCTTTTGATGACAGGATATTCTACCATATGGCTAGATCTCTTGCCGACAAAAATCATTCGGTAATCATTATTACAAGTACTTGTTACAATACTGATTCATATGATGGTATAAAACTAAACTGCTTTGATGGGATCAATTTCCCTAAAAAGCAAAAAGTTCTTGAATTTCTTTCCAGATTAAAAGAATTTGATGCTGAAGTAATTATTTGTTCTGAACCACTTCCTGTTTATGCAGCTCATAATTACAAAAAGATCTGTAAACAATGTGTAAAAGTTTTTTATGATATTACCGAATGGTATCCTTCTAAAAAGAATTTATGTGTTTATAATCAACCTATTAGATGGTTTCACCTGATCAGATTATTTATATTTAACATATGGGTATCAGGTTTTACAGATGCGTTTATCTTTGGCGAATGGTATAAGAGCAGACCATACAGATTATTGTTCCCTGGAAAGTCTTTCAACTATACTTCATATTATCCAGACCTCAAATATATAGATTCTTCACCACCTGAAATTATTAAGGGTCTCTTAAGACTATCCTACTCAGGAAAAATAAGTGAAGAAAAAGGGTTTGTAAACTTTGTGAAGACTATTATTCTTTTATCTGAACTCAGACCAGGTTTGAAAATTAAAGTAAAAGTAATCGGATGGTATGATGAAACATCGAGAAAACTTCAGGAAAATATTTCAAAACTTACCACTTTGGGTATTTCAGTTGAAATTTTTAAACGACAATCATTAACTGATTACATACAAACCATAAAAGATACAGATATTTTCCTTGATTTAAGGGATACTGATCTTGAAAACAATCATTGTCTTCCAATAAAACTCTTCTATTATGCTGCATTGTCGAGACCTGTTATTTTTTCAGATCTCAAATCCATCAGAAAAGAAATTAATATAAATGAATTTGGTTTTCTGGTAAATCCCCATGATACATTTGAAATAGTCAAGAATATCCTGATGTATATTGACAATTCTCAAATATACATTAAACATTCTTTAGCAGCGAGAGCTAAAATAGAACTGGAATATAATTGGAATTCCCTGGAAAGCCAATTCATTGATTTTGTAACATTGTGATTTATAACTATGGAAAATACAGGTGAAAGGCATATTCCAAGTTTAGAAATAAAAGATGAGGCTGAATATTATAATCATTTAATGCATATTGCAACATACAGATATGCTTTACAGTTTGCAAATAATAAACAAGTTCTTGATTATGGTTGTGGTTCAGGGTATGGCTCTTTCATGCTCTCAAAAGTATCTGACAGGATAACAGCAATTGATATCAGTGAAGAAACACTTCTATATGCAAAGAATACTTATAAAGCTGAGAACCTTAGCTTCAAGAACTTATCAGAATTATCTGATGAAAAATACGATATAATAACTGCCTTCCAGGTCATTGAACATGTCAGAAATTCCGAATCTCTTATTCGCAAACTCAGATCTCTTTTAAACCCTGGTGGACTTTTACTGGTTTCAACACCTGATAGAAAGAACAGGCTTTTCAAATTAATCCAGAGACCTTGGAACATATTTCACTATAGAGAGTTCTCAGATATCGAGTTAAAGAAAACATTGCAGAATTACTTTGAAAATGTGGAAATTCTCAGGATTGGTTCAGATTCTGATCTGGTTTTGAAGGAGATTGCACGAACCAGAAAACAAAGGCTTATTTCTTTACCTTGCACAATGATTATCTACCCTGATATTTTAAGAGTTCGATTACTTAGTATGCAGGTTCATGCATTTAGTATGATAAAAAAAATCAGGAATAGGGATAGATCACAAAAGACATATTCAATTCATCATCAGGATTTTAACAAAGCTGTATTTCAAAAGGAAATTGAAATCTCAGGTAGGATAAAGCACTCCACTGATTTGTTCGCGATATGCTCTTAATGATTTTATCTTTAAACGCCGAAAAAGACGGCACCCAGTTTTTCATAACCATCTTTCGACTGCGATCCTGAAGGAATTAGCAGGAATTTTTATCTTTGCAGCCAGAACTGATCTTGGGCTCAGACATCATGATATGGCTTTCGCCAAATCTGTAGTGAATAATAAAATTATGGAACCTTCAAAAGTAATTCTTGTTGATGAAAATGATATCCAGACAGGCATTGCAGGAAAGCTGGAAACTCATGAAAAAGGTCTTCTCCACCGTGCTGTTTCTGTCTTTGTTATAAATTCAGCAGGTGAATGGATCATCCAGAAAAGAGCTATGGATAAATATCACTCAAATGGCCTCTGGACAAATACCTGCTGCACACATCCATTTCCTGAAGAATCAGTATTTGAGGCCGCCAGGAGAAGGCTCAGGGAAGAAATGGGGATTATTTGCAATGTTACATGGTTGTTTAGTTTTATATATAAGGAAAAACTCAACAACGATCTCACTGAGCATGAGCTTGATCATGTTTTTTACGGGGTAAGTGATAATGAACCGGTGATTAATACTTCAGAAGTGGAAGGATGGAAGAAAGTATTATTCACTGATATAAAGGATGATGTAAGTAAAAATCCTGACAACTACACCTTCTGGTTCAGGGAAATTTATGAAAAAGTAAACAGACAAATAAATAACCTCAGGTAGTTCTATGTTGAATAAAACAATTGCTTTAATTCTTTTACTGACTCTAAGTTGTATCATTTCTCTCAAAGCCCAATACAAATCTGAAGTATATTCTGCTTATATCAATAACAAAATGGATAAGTGGAAAAGCGTTATTGACCGCATGGAGATAATTAAGGACAGATCTGATGAATTAACCCTGGAACTTTTAAACTATCAATATGGATATATCGGGTATTGCCTCGAATATAATAAGAAAGATGAAGCTAAAAGATACTATAGCCTGGCAGAAAATAATTTAGAAACACTTGAAAAAGGAAACAGGGAGAAATCAATAATCAATGCTTATAAATCGGCATTTTATGGATTCCGGATCTCCTTCAATGCTTTTTCAGCACCGATAAATGGACCCAGAAGTCTCGATTATGCAAAACTCGCTCTTAAGCAGGATTCTGACAACTATCTGGCTTATATACAGTATGCCAATGGTTATTTTAACATGCCTTCAGCTTTCGGGGGATCAAAAAAAATCGCCCTCGCCTTTTATCAAAAAGCAAGGTTAATACTTGAAAAAGATCCTGGTCAGAATCAGGGAGACTGGAATTATTTAAAATTACTGACCCTGATTGCACAGACCTATACAGAACTTGAGGATTATAATTCGGCAGTGAAAACATATGAAAACATTCTCAGGATCGAACCCGGATTCACCTATGTCCGTGATGAGAAATACCCAGAACTACTGAAAAAGAAATAATATTACCTGAAATAAGTTAAATACAAAAACAGGATTGAAAATAAACATATTCTGGTTCAGAAGAGACCTTCGTCTCAATGACAATACTGCTCTTACAAATGCCCTGGCTTCAGGACTTCCTGTGTTACCTGTTTTTATCTTCGATACCAATATCATAAATGAGCTGCCCACTGGTGATCCCAGGATAACTTTTATTTACGAGTCTCTGGCAAAAATTAACCTTGAACTGAACAGGTATAGAAGCTCACTCTACATACTGAAAGATAATCCTGAAACTGCCTGGAGAAAGCTGATAGCATCTTTTGATATAAAAGAGGTGTTTGTGAATAAGGACTATGAGCCTTATTCAATTAATAGAGATAACTATATTGAAAATATTCTTAATCTGCATGATATCGCTTTAAATAAATTCAAAGATCAGGTTATATTCGAAGAGAAAGAAGTTGTTAAATCAGACGGAAAGCCATATACTGTTTTTACTCCATATAAAAACAGATGGCTGCAAATTTTATCATCAGAAAAATCTGTGATAGAGAAAAAGAGAATAATCTCTGCCTCAGATTTCCTTCAGTGCGAGTTCCTTTTTCCCTCGCTTGAAGAAATAGGTTTTACAACAAGCAGCATTAAAACAAAAGCATACGATCTATCGGTGATAAATGAATATCACAGACATCGGGATTTCCCGGCAAAAGACAAAACCAGTTATCTTTCTCCTCACCTGAGGTTTGGAACGGTAAGCATCCGTGAAGTTGTTAAAGCAGCCCTGGAACAGAACCCCGTATTTTTGGCTGAGCTTATCTGGCGGGAATTTTTCATGCAGATACTCTTTCATTTTCCACAGGTAGTTACTGAGAGCTTCAAGCAAAAATACGATGGTATAATATGGAGAAATGATGAGAAAGAATTTGAACTCTGGTGCAAAGGAGAAACAGGATATCCGATTGTGGATGCAGGCATGAGAGAACTAAATGAAACAGGTTATATGCACAACAGAGTAAGAATGATAGCTGCCGGTTTTCTCTGTAAACACCTTCTTATTGACTGGCGATGGGGAGAAGCGTACTTTGCAGGCAAATTGATTGATTACGAACTCTCTTCGAATAACGGAAACTGGCAGTGGGCATCAGGAACAGGCTGTGATGCCGCACCATATTTCAGAGTCTTTAACCCATTTGCGCAACAACAAAAATTTGATCCTGATAACATTTACATAAAAAAATTTGTTCCTGAGGTTGGCACACCGGCTTACCCTGAACCGGTTGTTGATCATAACCTGGCACGTGACAGGGCTATTTCAACTTACAGGAATGGATTGAAATACTGAACTTTGACAGGTGACAAATAATGCTGTTCAGCATAAGATGAACACCATACTGCAATATTTGTTTACCTTTATATTACAATTATTAACCATAAAATATGGAAATTACTTATCCAGTACCAATTATTGAGATGGATGGCAGACGCCTCTATTATACCTTTATTGCAGGTGCCAGGAAGGTTATTGAACACCAGGTAGAGCTCAATAAGATAAATGTATTTCCTGTTAATGACGGAGATACCGGGACGAATCTTGCATCAACCATACGTGCTGTGATCGATTCACTTCATCCTCACAAATCATATAAAATTACAGCTGACAGAATAGCAGAAACTTCCCTGGTAAATGCAAGGGGTAACTCCGGGATAATATTTGCCCAGTTTCTTTACGGTATGAGCATGGAAACAGGCAATTTCAAAACAATCAATATAGCCCAGTTTGCAGTGAGCATAAAAAACTCTATTCGTTATATCTATGAAGCCATCGCCAATCCTGTTGAGGGAACCATGCTGACAGTCATAAGGGATTGGGCCGATTACATTTACGAAAACAGGCACCGAATCACTGATTTTAATGAAATGTTTCTGGGTTCAGTCAAAATCCTCAACAAATCGCTGATTGAAACCAAAACAAAGCTTGCTGTTCTGGCCAAGGCAAATGTTGTTGACGCCGGGGCAAGAGGATTTGTGCTTTTTATTGAAGGTATCATAGAGTTCATTACAAAACGAAATATCAAGGAGCTGATACAGGCTAAAGCTGAAACAGCCCTGTTTGAAAAAATTGAAGAGTCAATTCCTCAGGATGTAGAGTACAGATTCTGCACCGAAGCGCTTATCAGGAATTGCAGTGCCGATAACAAAACTATGCATTCAATTCTCAATAAATATGGAGACTCAATAGTAGTTGCAGGCTCTGACAGGATGAAACGCCTGCATGTGCATACCAATACCCCTGCCGATCTTTTCAATGAGCTCAGGAAAACAGGAACAATCACTTTCCAGAAAGCAGACGATATGGTGCGTCAGAGTGATGTGGTTTACAACCGCAGATGGAAAATTGCTCTCGTCACCGATTCTACATGTGACCTTTCCCAGGATCTTATTGATCAGTACCAGGTGAATATGCTGCCGATAAATATAAATTTCGGGGAGAACCACTATCTCGACAAGGTAACGATCCAGCCCGGACAGTTTTATTCAATGCTTGATGAAGATATCGAATATCCTAAATCTGCCCAGGTAAATGAAAAGACCTTTATAAATATCTATTCCCACCTTGCTTCACATTACGATTCAATTATAGCTATTCATCTGAGTGACAAGCTCAGCGGAACATTTGGAAGCAGCTTAAAGGCAGCCAAAGCAATCAGTACTGAATTTAAAAAACCTATCTCTGTAATAAATTCAAAAAATCTATCAGGAGCTCTTGGCCTGTTAGTGCTCAGGGCAGCCAAGGCCATTGAAGAAGGTTATTCACATGAAAAAGTTGTAGAGATGACAGAGGGTTGGGTTGAAAATGTAAAAATACTGGTTAGTGTGAAGGACCTTAAATACCTGATTAAAGGTGGAAGGCTTTCCACAACCCGGGGATTGATAGCAAAGATCCTTAATATTAATCCTATTGTCTCAATTGACGAATCAGGAAAAGCAGTAGTGTTCGACAAATCCTTTAACCAGAAAGCTACGATGGAAAAGGTCATAGCGCATGTGAAGAAGAATACTGCAGGAAAAAAGATATGGAACTATATAATCCTTCATGCCAATAATAAAGATGCAGCCGACTGGTATACTTTAAAGATGGAAGAGATCACTTCATTTAAACCGGTATCAGTAGTGAATATTTCGCCTGTAATCGGTGCCAATACCGGCATCGGGGCTGCAGCTGTTGCTTTTTTGCCTGAATAAGAGATACAGATGAGCTTCCTCCAGATATATTTACAGGGATTTTTGATCATAATGATCATGATGTCAGCATTATGGATTATAAGCGTAATCCTCAGGAATGCAAGCATCGTTGACATATTCTGGGGATTCGGTTTCGTAGTAGCAGCAGCCTTTTATTTTCTGAGAACCGGTGATGTCACTGCCCGGAAAATATTAATTGTAACAATTGTTACAATTTGGGGATTACGTCTGTCTGCCTACATTGCCTGGCGTAACAGGGGAAAGGGTGAAGATTTCCGTTACAGGAACTTCAGAAAGAACTATGGAGAAAATCGCTACTGGTGGATCAGCTTCTTCCAGGTTTTCCTGTTGCAGGGAACATTAATGTGGCTCATTTCTGCTCCGCTCCTGGGAGCACAATATTACACCCATAATATAACGCTGAACATTCTTGATTATATTGGTCTTGCTGTATGGATTACCGGTTTCCTGTTTGAAGCTGGTGGCGATTATCAGCTTGCTGTGTTTAAATCAGATCCCTCCAACAAAGGAAAAATTCTTGAAAAAGGATTCTGGCGATATACAAGGCATCCGAATTATTTCGGAGATTCAGCTGTCTGGTGGGCTTACGGACTTATCTGCCTTGCTGCAGGCAGTTACATGCCGGTTCTGGGTTCCGTTCTGATGACAGCATTGATAATCAAGGTATCCGGAGTGGCAATGCTTGAGAGATCAATGAAAGAACATAAGCCTCAATACCGGGACTACATGGAAAAGACCAGCTCATTTATTCCATGGTTCCCCAGACGGTAAACCCCTGCCCCTGAAGGGGGCATTTTCAGTTTAACCAATATTGGATATGGATTGGATCTTGACCCCTTTTAAGGGATGCTGAGCCCCGGCGTGCCAAAGGCTTAAAGAAAGTTTGCAATCATCTTTATTTATTATCTTTAAGTTTTAATCAAGGTTTGCTCCGAATCAACCTATTTATCAATTATCTATGAAATTATTCCTCCAGGTAATTTTTGTTTTGATATTCCAGATGCTACTTTCAGGATGTGACGGAAAAATCTCTAAAGAGTTTACTGATCCTCCCCTTGAATTTTCTGTAATGCCTTTCTGGTTCTGGAATGATACACTTAAAGATGAGGAGATTTTAAGACAGATATCGGACTTTGAAGAACATGGAGTTTATGGTTTTGTAATCCATCCAAGAATAGGATTACCTGATAATGTCACCTGGTTGTCAGAGAATATGATACACTCAATGAGATTGGCAATCGATGAAGCCAGGAGGCGAGGGATGTATGTAATTCTGTATGATGAAGGAATGTACCCTTCAGGCTCATCAAGCGGGCAGGTA
This sequence comes from Bacteroidales bacterium, assembly GCA_035531395.1. Lineage (GTDB taxonomy): Bacteria > Bacteroidota > Bacteroidia > Bacteroidales > VadinHA17 > LD21. Next base: position 253,474 of record DATKTA010000023.1, on the reverse strand, counting down.
GTTGCCCGGAATCCCAAACATGCTGCAAGGGGACTTGCAAAGATAGATCTTAAAAGGGGTGAAAGAGTTTTTCTCAAACCAGGTCAGGATCTGATTACTGTTAATGACAGAGCGGGAGGCGGTCGCGTAGCCATAATTGATCTGCCTTCAGAAGGAGTTATAAGAGGGTTGCATTATATTGGAGAAGGAACCGAAAGTATAAATGAGGAACTCCCTGCAGCCGCAGATATTCTGAATCCTGATGCTGTTACCAGCTTCATGGAACTCGTATATGAAAAGTATGCTGCTGAATTTGGTGAATACTTTGGTGAAACAATTACAGGCATATTTACAGATGAACCATCGATACTTGGACGTAACAGTATAGCAGGAATTAAACCTGGCAGCAAAAAACTGATCTCACAGATCAATGAAATAACAGGTTATGATATCACCCCCTTCCTGGCAGATTTGTGGTATAATGACTCTCCGGATGCAACAACACATCGTCTTGACTACAACCGGGCTATAAACATATGCCTCGAGGAGAACTATTACAAGAGACTTAGCGACTGGTGCAGCAAGCATGGAGTTACTCTGATGGGGCATCCTGCAGGTTCAATGGATATTGGTGCTGAACAGTTTTTCCAAATACCCGGGCAGGATCTTGTATGGCGCTACGTGGAACCCGGATCAAAAGCTCTTGAGGGAGAACATTCAACAATGGCAAAATGTGCTTCAAGCGCCATGATCCATCTTGGCTTGAGAAGAAACTCAAATGAATTATATGGAGCCTACGGTCATAATCTCACTTATGATGAGATGTCTTGGCTGGCAAACTGGTGTTTTGTACGCGGCCAAAATCTATTATTCCCTCATGCTTTTTATTACTCAATCCGAGGACCAAGATTTGATGAAAGACCTCCCGATGTAGGGCCAAATTCAAACTGGTGGGATAAATACAAAACCTATGCCGATGCCTGCAGAAGACTTAGCTGGATCAACACCGATTCAAAACTGGTTTGTGATATTGCTATTCTTTGTGAAGCTGACTGGCTGCCTTATAAGTCTGCAAAAACACTTTTTCAGAAACAGAGGGATTTCAATTATCTTGAAATAAGGCATCTTCTGAAAGATTGCATAATTGATGAAATGGGGATCCACATTTCAGGTATGACATATAAAACACTTATAATTGATAGCATCTCTTCTCTTCAACCTGAAATAATTTCAAGGTTGAAAATACTTGAAAGAAACGGGCAGTTAATGATAAATGCAGATTCATGGACAGCAGGGAACTTTAGTAAAGCGTTAATATATAAGAATCTGGATGAATTTATCTCTGAAATCAACAGGTTGTCACCAGCCGATCTTCAAATTTCACCTGCTTCAGAAAATATCAGGTACAGGCATGTTATCAAAGGAGACAGTCACTATTATATCCTTTTCAATGAAGAAGATAGAGAAGAGATTTTCAAAATTAATACCTCCATAAAAGGCAGATACCAGTGGCTCGATCCATATACGGCGGAGTCCTCAGAGATGAATCCTGATAATGAAGTATTTTTCAAACCTCACGAATTGAAAATCCTCAGAATATTTTAATAATCAATTTACAGGAGGTTTCTGGAAATGTTCACTTTATTACCATAGCTATGTACTAAATTCACTGCACCTCTGTGGCAACATGGAAAATTATTCATTTTTATGAAAAATTTAGCTAATTAGATTTAGGTTGCATATATTTGATATCCTGATAAAAAGTCTGAAAATGAAATCAAATAAAATATTATCTGTGCTTGCAGCTGTTCTGCTTGCAGGATGCCAGTCCGGTGAAAAACCGTATAAGGCAGATGTTATAGTTTATGGTGGAACATCTTCGGCAATTACTGCAGCTCTCCAGGTAAAAAGAATGGGCAGGTCGGTAATAATTGTATCACCTGATATACATATCGGAGGACTGTCTTCATCAGGACTTGGGTATACCGATACAGGAAACAAGGAGGTCATTGGCGGACTTGCAAGAGAATTCTATCACCTTCTCTACCAGCATTATATGATCCCCGCATCATGGAACTGGCAAAAACAGTCGGAATTCGGAAACAAGGGACAGGGAACACCTGCAATTGATGGTGAATTTCGCACAATATGGCTCTTTGAACCTCATGTGGCAGAAGAGGCTTTTGAGAAAATGATAGCTGACAATAATCTGACAATATATAGAAATGAGTGGCTCGACAGGGAATCAGGAGTAACCAAGGAAAATGGTAAAATCAAAATTATCAAAACACTTAGCGGAAAGGTTTTTCAAGGCAAGATATTCATTGACGCAACTTATGAAGGCGACCTCATGGCTGCTGCAGGGGTAAGTTATCATACAGGGCGTGAGGGAAGTGCTCAGTACAATGAGGAATGGAACGGAGTTCAGGTTGGAGATTTTCCTGTAAAACATCACGATTTCGATAATCTGAAGATCAGTCCATATAAAATTCCGGGTGATCCCTCGAGCGGACTTCTTCCCGGAATTTCACCTGACCCTCCGGGAAAAAGGGGAGATGCAGATAGAAGGATCCAGGCCTACTGCTACAGAACATGTCTGACTGATCATCCGGAAAACAGAGTGCCATTTATGTGTCCGCCCGGATACGATTCTACCCAGTATGAACTTCTTATAAGGATCTATGATGCGGGGTGGAGAGGAACTTTCAACAAGTTTGACGCAATCCCGAACAGAAAGCTTGATGTTAACAACCATGGACCTTTCAGTTTTGATAATATTGGTATGAATTACGATTATCCCGATGCATCATATGATAGAAGGAAAGAGATTATAGATGAACACATTACCTATCAGAAGGGGCTGCTATATTTTATTGCCAATGATCAACGGGTCCCAGAAGAAGTCAGAACTGAAATGTCTCGATGGGGATATTCAAAAGATGAATTTTCGGATAACGGTTACTGGCCATATAATATCTATGTCCGCGAAGCCAGGAGAATGATAGGGGAATATGTAATGACAGAGAATGATGTTTTAAGTAAAAGGGAGGTTCCTCATTCTATCGGAATGGGATCGTATAATCTCGATTCACATAATACCCAACGCTATATTACACCCGAAGGTTACACTGAGAATGAAGGTGATGTGGAACATCCAACCCCTAAACCTTACAAAATAGACCTTGGATCCATTCTCCCGGTTAAAGAGGAATGCAACAATCTGCTTGTGAGTATTTGTGTATCAAGCTCGCATATCGCATTCGGATCGATCAGGATGGAACCGGTATTTTTGATACTCGGCCAGAGTGCAGGAACAGTTGCAGCAATGGCCCTTGATAAAAATATGGCTATCCACGATCTGAATTATGAAGAGATCCGTGCAAAGCTTCTTGCTGATGGTCAGGTACTTGAATACAATAAATAACAGGAGACTCTGTTTTAAGTAACGGATGACGACGTGGTTAAAATTTCTGGCTTATCTTTCAGGTATCATACTTTTCATGCTGACAGGATGTGAAAAGGGTGATGATACACCTGATCCTGTTACCGATATTGAAGGGAATATTTATGAAACTGTTATGATCGGGAACCAGGTATGGATGGCTGAAAACCTCAGAACTACCAGACTGAATGACGGATCAGAAATCAAACTGATAACAAAGAACCATGAATGGTATCATAACAGTGGTCCTGCTTTTTCATGGTATAATAATGACTCCACTTTATTCAAAGTCCCATATGGTGCATTATATAATGGCTATGTAGCTGCCAGCGAAAAAATATGCCCCTCCGGATGGAGAGTTCCGGATAAGGAAGACTGGAAAAACCTTATTCAGGCTCTTGGTGATACTTTAACTGCAGGTGAAAAATTAAAGGTTGAGGGTTTATCTCAATGGCATTACCCTAACGAGGGAGCTGATAACAGCTCAAATTTCTCAGCCCTGCCAGCTGGTATACGATATTTCGAGGGCACCTTCAGCTCAATGTCATACTTTACTGCTTACTGGTCAGCATCAGAACCAGATACAACATCCCTGATTTTCATGAGCCTGTCTTATCTTAATTCATCAGCTTCTTTTGGCAGCAAGTCAAAAAAACACGGGTTTAGCATCAGGTGTATCAAGGTCAACTAACCTCTGAATTCAATCCGGGAATTTACGGTAATGTAACTTTTCAAATGGCATCTTCGTCTCACAGAAGAATTAAGAACATAAATTATTATTACGCCATGAAAAGAATAATATCATCTATTGTTATAGCATCGTTCATTTTCGCTCCTCTCTTCAGCCAGAATGACGATAAAATAGATAAGCTTGAGAATCTTGAGAACAAGAATAATAAGGAGAGTACTAAAGATACTATGAGTGTCGTAATCGGTGACAAAGTTTTTTCTGTCAGGGATACCGGCGATGAAACCCGGATCACGCTTGGTAAAAAAGAATACAGGGTTGTTGAAGATAATGACGGCGTTACGGTTTACAAAAGTGATAAAAGAGACCAGGATAAAGAGTTTTATCACAGACGAAATGACAGATTCCGCGGACACCTGGGTGGGATGGAATTTGGGTTTAATGGATTCCTTACAGATTTCTGGAGCACCTCACTTGCTCCTGAAAACAATTACTTTGATCTGAATACTGCAAAATCAAATGCATGGAACTTTCTTTTTCCTTCCCTTAACCTGGGTATTACCCGTCATATGGGGTTTGTGACTACTATTGGACTGAATTACAATAAATACCGTTTTGACGGGAATAACTCTCTTGCTAAAGATGCTGATGGCGTGGTTGGTCCTTACTATCCTGATCCTTCAATCACATATTTAAGAACCAGGCTGGCAACAACTTATGCAACCCTGCCTCTTTTATTTGAAATACAGCTCCCGGTAAATGGTTCTCATCACAACACTCTTAATTTTGGTGCAGGTGTCATTGGAGCAGTAAAGTTGGGATCCCATACTAAAGTAGTCTATGAGTCTGATGGCAAACAGAAGGAAAAAATAAGAGATGACTACAGCCTTAATGTATTCAGATGGGGTTATACTGCCAGAGTAGGATATGAGAATCTCCAGATCTATGGAACGGCTTATATGACAAAACTATTTGAAAAAGGTAAAGGTCCGGAGCTTAATCCATTTGAATTGGGTATTGCTTTTACTTTTAATTAATTGCATTATATCCTTACTTATTGGCAAGCAGTACAATGGCCAGTATAACAGATGCCGCCGCAAGAACTGCAAAGGCTATTTTAATCCAGCTGTAAGGTCTTTCTCCCTGTACTTCACCGGTTCTTCCATTAATGAGGAACCGGTATGTTTTATTTTTATAATTATAAGCGCTGATCCAAATCGGCATGAGGATATGCTTGAAAGTAATGTTCTTCCATATTGTATTCGTAGTTTGTACTCTCTGGTGATCGCCTCCAATGTCCCTGCATATTGCTTCATGAATAGCCTTGTTCATTTTTACTTTGGCATCATCAAATCCCTCCCTGAGATCGAGCTGATAACTTTCAGCCTTAAAGCCGCTAAGATAACTGCTGTTAAATGAAACAAGATTTTGGAGATCCCACGGTTCAAGTTTTTCCACATATTCTTTCGGAAGAGATTTGCTGGCAACAGCAAGTACATCATCAAAGATCTTATCTACATGTCCGCTTACACTGCTCCACCTGGTACGGGTCACAGTCCTGGTTTTTGTAACAGACCTCCCGTTTTGTGTGGCTGTATATGTCTCGGTAGCATGATAATCAACTCCTTTCTCACCGGTATAATCAGTTGCAGTATCGGAATCGTATGTCCAGTAAGGAATATATAAACCGGTTAGTTTACCTGCATGCCGTGCAAAAAGCTTTAGTTTATTAGGCGCAAACCAGAGTTTTTTGATCCAGACTCCAAACTCCCTAAAGGCTGTATTCTGGTCAATGGCGAATGGCAGAATAGCTTTTGGTTTAATTACATGAGACGTTGTTGCTTCCTTAACAACAAGAGGTGAACCACAGCATGGACATGAATCAGATACCACATTCGGATCAAATGTTGTCTGTGCTCCGCATCCCTGGCACTTTATTGTAGCAACTTCTTCTGAAGTTTCATTTTCTTCGAACTCTTTTACAAATTTTTCAAAATCAAGCTCCTCAAAAACCTCAGTGGAAACCTCAATCTCATTCTCCATTCCGCAATACGGACATTTGAGGCTGTTAGTTCCGGGAGCGAACTGAAGCTTCCCGGAGCATCCTTTACAAACAGATTCTTTCTGTATTGTATCGGATATAATACCTTCCTGGCTCATCTTTTAAAATCCATTTGGTTGATTTTATATCTGATAGAATCCCTATTTGGGAGGTATCGGAGGAGGAACAGCTCCGAATATTGAGGTCAGATCAGGCTGTGCTCCGGCTGCTGTCCACTGAGACATTCCCTGTTTCCATACCAGTGTTTCACTGTTTATCTGCCCCTCGGAGGCCATCTGTTTCAGGGTATTAAGATCGAATGGACCGGCCTGCTGTCCATTCACAACCACGAAATAACTCACCGCTCCCGGCACCGGAGGTGGCCCGGACTGCTGAGGCTGCGGCTGACCCATTTGCCCCATTTGTCCCATCATTGCATTTGCCATTCCGAAACCCATGCCCATACCCATCCCTGCAGAAGCTCCTCCGTCAGCAGGGTTATTGGCTGCAGCTTCCATCGACTGTCCTATCTGGAACTGCTGGAACTTGTTCATATCTCCTATTATGCCCATGCTTGAACGCTTGTCTAGCGCCGCTTCAACATTCTCAGGTAATGTAATACTTGCAACCAGGAATTTAAGTAAATCAATTCCGTATTCAAGGAATTCCGGTTTCATTTTATTCTCGCAGAATGCTGATATCTCATCAAAATTTGAAGCCATGTCCAGAACAGGGATCTTACTTTCACCAATGGCATCAGTGAATCGGGTAACAGCAACATTACGAAGCTGATTTGTTATACTCTCTGTTGTAAAATTTCCATCAGTTCCTGCAATTGTCTTGATGAAAAGACCTGGATCGGAGATCTTCATAGTATAATTTCCATTTGCCCTGATACGTATCGGTCCGAATTCGGGATCCCTTAGCATTACAGGATTCGGAGTTCCCCACAGGAGATCGGTAAATTGTTTGGTATTTACAAAATACACCTCAGCCAGAAAGGGGCTGTTAAATCCATACTTCCAGCCTTTTAATGTTGTAAGAATAGGAAGGTTTTCAGTTGTAAGGGTATAAAGGCCCGGGGTAAAAACATCGGCCAGCTGACCTTCGTTGATGAAGACTGCCACCTGCGATTCCCTGACTGTAAGTTTTGCACCTGTTTTTATCTCATTCTGGTACCTCTCAAACCGATGTACCATTGTATCCTGAGTGGGGTCAAGCCATTCGATAATATCGATGAATTCCCCGCGGATCTTGTTAAATAGTCCCATAATTATGTCGTTTTAAATATTCGTTTTGTGAAATACATAAAGAACTAAGATAAAAAAAACTTTGTGAGTAAAGAGAATCATTCTTATTGTATTTTTGATTTTCAAGCTCATTTTAAATCTATACGTGATTACCGATTGTTATGTATGCTTTTATGCCAGGAAACTTTTTTCAATCATATCATACAGATTCAGAATGTTTTTTGAATAAGTTTGATATTCCTTAACACATTAAAATGATTCAGGACTCTTCTTTGTCGATTGTTCTTATGGGGGCATTTTTTGGTTTGATGGCAGGGATATCGCCGGGCCCTTTACTTGCGCTTGTAATTTCTGAAACCTTAAACCATAGCAGGAAGGAGGGAATCAAAGTCGCAATAGCGCCATTGATCACTGACCTGCCAATAATTATCCTTACCTGGTTTGTATTTTCAGGTTTGGCAAAATTTGATACAGTATTGAATATAATATCATTAGCAGGAGGTGTCTTTCTTGTTTTTATCGGTTATGAAACCCTGATGGTAAAAGAAATGTCTCCCAGTATCGAGAAAAAAAACCTCAATCACTAAAAAAAGGCATCACTGCTAATCTGCTTAATCCGCATCCCTACTTATTCTGGCTGACCATTGGTATTCCTACTGCGTATAAAGCCCATGAAACCGGAAAAGTAACTTTCATGTTCTACTTTCTTCTCTTCTATATAATGCTTGTGGGATCAAAAGTTATGATTGCAATGCTTGCAGAGAGATCAAAAAGCTTTTTAAACGGGAGATTGTACAAAGTGGCGATGCAAATACTTGCAGTAAGTTTGTTCCTATTTGCCGCACTCTTCTTATATAACGGACTTATATCCCTGCTGCATAAAAATTAGACTCCTTCCCGGTCTCCAAAATCACCCCGTCTCCCCGTCTCCCTTTCTCCCCTTCTTATTTCCTGGCGCAATCCATTGAATAGGAAACATTTGGGCTCCCATCACTATTAACTACAACACCCGCAGGCGGAAATGGAAGAACCCAAACACAGACTTTCCCCAAAGAGGCCATATTCTGAAGCTTAATGTTCACGAGTTTATTATTATTGGTAAGGTTGAGAGCAGGGATCAGGTTACCGGAACAATCAAGGATCGTCAGAGAGTTATTAGTCGGCAAAGTCAGTGTAACAATTTTGTTATTCTGGCAATTGAGTTCTGAGAGAACCGGATTAAAGAAAGTATTCAGAGATGCTATCTGGTTATTTTCACAATACAATCTTTTCAATGTATTGTTTTTAGATACATCAAGGATAGTAAGGCTATTGGCTCCGCAGATAAGATTTAATAAAACCTTATTATTGGTGATATTAAGAGAGGTCAGTTTATTCTCACTGCATAATAGTGCCAGGAGTGATGTATTCTTTGAAACGTCAAGTTCTGTAAGTCCATTTGCGCTACAACTTAAATAAATAAGATCCGTATTCTTCGATACATCAAGTCTTGTAAGGTTGTTGACCGTACAGCCTAGCTGAAGTAATCCTGTCATCTTTGTAACATCAAGTTCAGTGAGATTATTTGCTGAGCAAAAAAGATATTCCAGGCTTGTGTTTTGAGAAACAGTCAGATATGTCATCTGGTTATATTCACAATCGAGATATCTCAGCTTCAGGTTTTCTGAAGCATCAAAGCCGATAATCCTGTTTTCCCTTATTATAAGTGAATCAAGATTCAGAAATGCTCCTATACCACCGAGGCTTTCAATATTGTTGTTCCTCAGATCAAGGTATGTAACAGCTTCTGCTTCTGCAAAGCTGATATCTCCATCTCCATCCAAATCAACTCCGGCTTGAATTAAAGCATGTAAGAAATTGTTGTCCTTGATCTTAACCCCGGTTTTCTTTTCACAACCGGCAAACAAAACCGATAGCAAAAATATAATAGATATTCTACTAAATAGATTCATTTTAATGTAAGGAATTAATTGCGAAAGGTAACAAATTTTAGAATTGAAACCATCCGGGAGATGCTATGGCATTTATCTATATTTATTTGCCTCATATTTCTTAGTTTCCTAACTTTAGCAAAATAAACAATTTCTATGGGAAGCCTCATCCCTGGATACGAATACGATATCTTTATCTCCTACCGCCAGAAAGACAATAAACATGATGGTTGGGTTACAGAATTTGTTGATAACCTGAAAGGTGAGCTGGAATCAACTTTTAAAGAAGATATAAGTGTTTATTTTGATATTAATCCTCATGACGGACTTTTAGAAACCCATGACATTGAAGCATCTCTAAAAGACAAACTTAAATGTCTTGTATTTATACCAATAATATCACGCACTTATTGCGATCCAAAATCATTTGCATGGGAACATGAATTCAAGGCGTTTGTCGAACTGGCTTTAAATGACAAGATTGGACTGAAAGTAAAACTCCCAAACGGCAATGTCGCCAGCAGGATTCTTCCGGTTCAGATATATGATCTTGAAAATTCTGATATTAAACTTTGTGAAAATATAATTGGCAGTGTACTGAGAGGTATTGAATTCATTTATAAATCGACAGGAGTTAACAGGCCTTTGAGAGCAAATGAGGATCACCTGCAGGATAATTTGAATAATACATATTACCGCGATCAGATAAATAAGGTTGCCAACTCTATTAAGGATATTATTACAGCAATAATACAGAATGATCCACTGTTTAACTCTATCCGCCATGAAGAAAGGTTTTTGAATATTCAGAAAAAGGTTGAATCAAAGTTCATGAAAGAGCATGAAAAAGTGAAAAAATGGCTTGAAAAAAATGAGAAATAGTTTGTATAGACAAATTATGTAACTATTAAAGAGTATACAGAGAATTTATTTGATTATTTTTAAAACAAGTTTATGAGAAAAAACATTGCGCTGGTTCTAACCTTCTTCCTGATATATCTGTTATCAGGCTGCCTGAAAAATGATCACTATCAGGTATATGCCCTCAAATATCTTGATGCTTCACACGGAAGCGCAAATAATATTGCCATAGGTGGAGATCCGGATGATTCAGTAATGAATTGCTTTATGATATGGCTGCTGAAGGGAAATGATGGAAGGAACATACTTGTTGATGCCGGCTATATTGATACGTCTGCCACTCTCAACGAAAAGTATATACGCCCTGACCTTTTGCTTCAAAGAATGAATATTGATCCAGCAGGGATAGGTGACCTGATACTTACCCATCCTCACTGGGACCATATTGGCGGTATTACGCTCTTCCAAAATGCAACAATATGGATGCAGAAAGCTGATTTCGAATATTATGTGAGCGGGAAATGGCAGGAAGACGGTAACTCCAGGGGCTTTTCCCCTGAGTATATCCGGGATATCCTGAATGTCAGATCTGAAGGGAGGCTGAAGCTTGTTGAAGGCGACAGTATCGAATTAATGCCCGGGATAAGGGCATTTACAGGGTCAAAACATTCTTTTGAAAATATGTACCTCCTCATAAATGAAAATTCTGTTAATGATCAAATAGTACTCGCTTCAGATGCCAGTTGGTTCTATTATAATCTTGATCATCTCCTATCCGTACCTCTTGTGATCGATCCTGAAGCTTATGTCAGGGCTCTGAAAAGGATGAAAACCATGGTTTCAGATCCCGATCTCATCATTCCCGGTCATGATGACCTGGTTTTTTCCAAATTTCCACAAGTGGCCGACAGGATTGTAAAAATAGAAAAGTAGAAAATACCTGATTGTCTCGTCCTAGAAAAACCTTACACATTTGGTTAGTAATCCTGGTTTCACTTTACAGATTAATTTAGTTAATCCTGAATTTCCTTTACAATGCTTAACAATGATAGTTTATTATTATCAAACTTATATTTGTTCTTTTGTTTTTTCTTGTTTAGAGTATTGTTTCCAGCGCTTTCTTGTTATTCCTTCATGGTTATGGGCCTTTTCAGGTGTAAGATAATCAATACTCGAATGAGGACGTTTTTCATTATAGGTCATTATAATCCTGGCTATTGTCTTTTTTGAACTACATAACACTCCCGAATTTGACACCTTTTTAAGTGTAATTCAGTACATATATTTAACGGGTGTTGAAATAAAAAAACCGTCTATATTATTGATTATAAGCGGTTCTGATATGGTTTAACTATTCGAATAATAGTTATTGGGGAGACTTTAGTTGACCCACCAGGTTTCGAACCTTTTTTATACTGTGCTTATAATCAGCTATATGTAAAGAACCTTCTTAATGGTGTATCGAATATGTATCTATTATTCTAATTAAGTTCAATTCCCTTATCAAGTTTCTTTTTAGACTTCAATGGCTTAGGTTCACCATATTTATTAACATAGCTCTTTAGAGAGTCTTGGTGTGCCTTTAATTCTATCTCTAACGCAGTAGTCTCTTTAAAAACAATTTTATTTTATGTCTCCCAAAATCCCCGGTTGCATAATTGATACTTTCCTATATATAGTTTGAATATATTGCAACTTGCAATATACTGTTTAACATGCTATTATAGTGTGTTTTAAGTAACATTCTAGGTTGACAAACGTATACAATTATACAACACAGTTCGTGTTAGTTTAATCCGGAATTAGTGGCATAGTTTATCCCGGAATAATCATAACAATTTAATAACACATAACAATGAAAATACTGAAAACACAATTTAGGTTAAATAGCCTTCCATATACTTTATTGAAACGAAATGATAAGGTTGCATTATATGGGATAGGTGGGACCTATACAGATGAGATATTACATTGGGAAGTTGATTTAATATATATACGAAAAGATAAATATGGTGAACGTGAAGCTATACCTTCTAATGGGCAATTTGGCAGGGATCGTAGTCGATGTTTTGCCAATGAGAAGTTAGCCCTGGAATGGTTTGATAAACTCACTGCAGAATTGTATCAGGGGGTGCCAAAAGTTGTATCAGAGGTAGGGGAAAACACTGAAGTCATAGAAGAGTATCAATTGGTATAGTTACTGTACCCCTGATATTGAAAATGGGGTTATATCCAAGGTGATAGGTTTGGGGAATTGGATTCCTTGTTAAGGACTAATTAATTTATTCTTGTGGCAAATCTTTTGCTTTTATCGAGTATTATAAACCCTGTAATCTTATCCTGCTCCTTTTGAAACATAATTCCAACAAACGGATTTTCTTCAAAAGAGAAAATGAATTCAGATTCTGGAAGAAGGTTTATCTGCTTTCCATTTGGCAGTTGCAAATATTGTTTGTCTCCTGTATATCCAATTTTTAAGGTATCTCTATCAAATAAATACTGTCCTGAATAATTTATAAATATTCTTTTATCCAAATTTACAGGTACAGGTACGTTATTTCTCCTGTCTTGTTCTATCAGCCATTTGAACATATCTTCATTTTTATAAGTCTGTTCCCAGGTATCATGACCTCTTTTAGGATATACAGTAAATTTCACTTTTTGACTGAATTTTCTCAATTCATCTACCATTTCATTATTACACTGAATACCAACAATATTATCTGTCTCACCATGAAATACCCAAATAGACATGTTTCTAAGCTTCCATGCACTAATGTTATCCCTTGAATTGCTACATCCTGAGACCGGTACAATAGCAGCAAATTTCTCAGGATTCATCATTGCCCAGTCCCAGGTTCCAAATCCGCCCATACTATGGCCTGTAATGTAGATTTTATCCTCATCAATATTGAATTTATCTAAAATATCTTCTAACAGGAAATTGAGAATTGTCACATTCCATCCATTGGTTTTACATACCGGTGAAGCAACAATGAAAGGGAGTACCAAATCATGTCCCAGATAATACGGAAGACAATCATTTTTAAGCCCAGCTATTGAACGATCCATCAAACCGGCACCATGCAGGTAAATCAGCATCGGCCATTTTTTATCTGATTCTGCATCATAACCGGGGGGAAAGTAAATCAGATAATCAGTTTCGATGACTGATTGTTGTTCTATTTGCTGAGCATTAATTGGTTTTAAAGTATTAACCATTAGTATTATCAGAAGGGACATTTTGACAACAGAGTATCTTAATCTTATCACATCCCTGATTTCTTGCATTATGATGTTTTGTGTCATGATATGGATAAATATTTAAGTATACAAAAGAATAGGCCAGATATGTGTCAAAAAGTGATTTTAAAAAATTCAGCCATTAACTAATTCTTAAAATTACACCTTAGTTTTATTCATAGTCAATTTTATTTTAAATAGTTCAATTTAGATTTAATACTCTTTATTAATTATCTGACAAATGACTCCCAAATACCCTCAATCAAATTCAGTCAACGGCTCGCCGTCGCGAGTAGCAGACAATTTTCGGCATATGAAGTGGGGTTATTTTATGACTAAAGCAAGGCTTATGCAGTAACCCACCAGGGCCTGGCCTTGCTGTGTCATGAAATATTGCTTTATGCAAACCCACGTATGCCGAATAAAATTGGCTGCAGCAGGCGAGCACTTATCCATAGTGAGGGTTGCGTTTTTTGTTGTATACCTACAGCCTATGCATTCAACTATACAACATAAAGAGAGCAACCCGAACACCTTGGATTTTATCCCAAATGATACTAATTTGTCGTGGATCCAATAACCACAAAATCCTGCTTCATAAGCTGTATGGTAAGTACCTCCAGGAAAATGTTCTTTAAGATAATTAAATAAAACCTCCGGCCTTGGCGGCTGTGAAAAGGTTTTATATACAAGATCCTCTGCCATGACAGTAACTTTCCAACTCTTTAAATGGGCATCAAAGCCGGCATAAATGTTTTGATCCGTAAAATCAATTTTCTTAACTTGTGATTCCATAAGTTTCAGATATTATTAGGTTAATATTTGGTAGATATTCAAACTTAATAACTATTCTGAAACTTATGTTTTACAAACATAGGGCCTATTGACCAACCTTAATAGTTATTTACTACAATCGGTTGTAAAATAGACATTCGGACTGTCGGTTGTATCCACCGTTACACCAGTTGGAGGGAATGGCATTGTCCATACACAAACTTCATATAAAGAAGGCATAGACACTAAAGTCAATTTTACTATTTCGGAATTATTGGAAACATTAAGACTGAATAATAGATTATTTGAACAATTAAAGAACAATAGTGCAGGATTATTGGAAACATCAAGACTGGTTAATATATTCCCCTCACATTTCAAGCTACTTAGTGCAGGATTATTGGAAATATCCAGGCTGGTTAATGAATTATTATCGCAAAAGAAAATTCTTAGTGCCGGATTATTGGATACATCCAGGCTGGTCAAAAGATTGCCAGCACAAAACAAATAGACTAGTTCTGGATGACTGGAAACACCAATGCTGGTTAAATGATTTTCGCTACATCCTAATTTAGACAATAAAAGATTATTGGATATATCCAGGTTGGTTAATAAATTATCTGAGCACTCCAACGCTGTCAGGGCAATATTATTGGATACATCCAGGCTGGTTAATGAATTATCAGAACAGGACAAGTAACGAAGTGCAGGATTATTGGATACATCCAAATTAGCTAATAAATTTTCATCGCAACTCAACCCTGTCAAGGCAGAATTATTTGAAACATCCAGAATAGTAAGAAGATTACTATAGCACCCTAACCCTGTCAAAGCAGGATTATTTGAAACATCCAGGCTGGTTAATGAATTGCTACCACAATCCAGATCATATAGTACAGGATTGTATGATATATCCAAACTGGTTAATGAATTGTTATTACAATTTAACTGAGTTAGTTCAGGATTATCAGATACATTCAGGCTTTTTAATGGATTATCGAAGCAGTGCAAGCTTCTTAGTTCAGGACAATTTGATACATCCAGGCTGGTTAATAAATTGCCCCAGCAATTCAAATAAAGTATTAAAGAATTTTTGGATAAATTCAAACTGGTCAACTTATTCCCAGAGCACCGTAAAGTATCCAGATTTACAAATGCTTCGATCCCTTTCAAATCTGAAATATTGCGTTCTCCTACTTCTAAAAAAGTTACTTCCTCAGCTTCAACTTTACTTATAATTCCATCGCCATCTTTATCGACACCAAGTTCTATCAGGGCATTTAAGAAGTTATTATCAGGTATAGTAACGAGAGGATCGTATTTTTTGCATTGATCTAATACTGCCACGATCAGTGTTATTAACAATACTTTGATTATTGTTTTCATGATGGATAGATAAGATGCCTAAATACAAATTTAGGCTATTGATTAACTAAAGTCAAATTTATCTAACTAACTAAAATCCAACCAATCAGGAATTAATCCAGATGAATAGTTTCATAATGATTTGAAACCAGTATATTCTGCAATATATCCTGCTCCATAAACAGGAATGTTCTTTTCTTCAGTAGTGACACAAGACATCCTCATCCCTGCAAATACCGGAATAGCATTAAACTGATTTGAAAGCTTACAAACTTCTTCATGGTATTCAATGGATACAATACTGGGAATTACCGGATACATTTCTGTTTTAACCCAGATGTATAAAAGATCCCCATTGGGATTCTTTGCGATAAGATGTGGATATTCATTTCCCAGATTACCATTTGATCGGATTAGCTCACCCTTTTGCTTATATAGATAAACGGTAAGTAATGCTAAACCAAATTCATGAAGCTCTGCTTTGGTCATTATTTCACCATCTCTTTCATGGTTATCCCCTTTGTGATTAATTGGTTGTATTCGGCCATCAGGCAATGTGCTGTTAATTAGTATCATAGTTTTAAAATTAGTTAATAATAACCACTCGACCATGTCCCCTTTCAGGGACCTGGTGAATGGCAATAGCACTGTTGATTTTCAGTGGTTCTTAAGATTTTTAAGTTGAGTTGAACCATCTCAGAACAACAGTAAAGAAAATACAGCATGATTCAACTAAGATTTTTTTGTTTGATCTAAATAAAACATTGCTGCTTTTTTAGATTTCATGTTCAGATTGTATCCGGCAGGCTATATTGTTGGCAGGCTTTTTGTGAGACTCTATGCAATACCCCGATAGCCTTTAAAAGTATCTTTGAATATCAAACCTAATCAAGCAAAAATGAAAACAATTTCTTTTAAACTGTTATCAGTCACAGGACTGATTCTGATTTCTCTTTCGCCCTTCACATTATCAGGGCAGGATTCAATTTCGCAGCAATCTCAGATGCTGGATCTGAAACTTCAACTGCTCGATTCAAAACTTGAGCTGCTGGATACTAAAATAAAACTATGGGAGGCAAAGCCAAAGGAACTCGACATTAAACTAAATGAAATTGGCTCGAAGGTAAATTCAATGGATTTTGACCCCCGCATGGTAACAAGGAAAATCAATGAAATGGATTCACTGATGAAGATAAACCTTGAAAAACCTGTTCAAACACCTGCCGAGTCAATTGTAGTTGTCAAGGAAAATCCTGTATTCATGCCAGATTACAGTTCTGCGATTATGCTCGATCCTGTCAGGCTGCTTGAAGGCACTTTTTATCTTTCGTACGAAAGAAAATTCAGACCTGCACTCTCAGGTAACATTGGGCTGATGGCAACTTACTCAACAAAACAGGGGATTTCAAATCTCTATTTCTCAAATCAGAGTTTTGCCTATTTCGATGTTTCAACGAATGGTTACAAAACTTATGAGGGAGAAGTAATGACAGGGTGGGGAGTAAATGTTCAGATGAGGAATTATCTCCTTGCAAATCATCCATCCAGAAGAAAGGCTCCTTACGGGCTTTATGCTGCTCCCCAGTTCTTATTCAGAAAAATGACAATTACCGGCAACTATAAAGATATGGAAGAAGTGGAACCCGGAAAATGGGAGATTGTTGACAAGGAGGTTGTACAGCATCTGAATATCAATGCAGGCGGAGTAATACTGGGTATAAAAGTACCTCTCTTAAATGTGCTGGTTGTAGATTTTTTCGCAGGAGGAAATATCAGGCTCAGCAAATATAGAGATGAGGATGGCTTTACAAAATATAAAAACATGTTCAATATTGATTTCTCTGGAGTATCACCGGTTGCAGGAATCGCAATAGGTATCCTGAAATAGAATAAGTTGTCAGCATATTTCTGGCAGTAAGTATGTGCCAATAAAAATGGCAACAATAGTTTATAAGTACTTTTGCATGATTATCTGTTTTATTGAATAATTTGTTAGAGTTAGTAATTTGTTAATCAAAGCTATTTCACAAAATAGTCAAAGTCAAATTTACCAATAAGCAAAAAAACCATCCACCTAAGAATTACCCCAGATGGATGGAATTAGCACTAGGTTAGTCTGGCAAATTATTAATTCAAATACAAGAAATGCGTCTGTAAAATTTCAATTGAAGAAAAACAAAAAAGCTCAGGAAAATCTTCCCTGAGCCCTTTGCCGTGTGCCGTCTGCCTTCTGTTGACCCACCAGGTTTCGAACCGGACCGAGCGTTAAAAAATTGCCCGCTGGGCAATTTTAGCGAAGGAGACAGCCTGTCGCGATAGCTCGAAACCTGGCTAACTTGATAAACTAAATGTTCTAAAAAAAGAGTATGCTGAGAAACATACTCTTTTTAGTTGACCCACCAGGTTTCGAACCTGGACTCTTCAGAACCAAAATCTGACGTGTTGCCAATTACACCATGGGTCAGTAATTGTAAAATCGAGCTGCAATATTAGGAATTTTTTTTTAATGTGCCGACTATCCCGGCAATTTCAGGAAAATGAACTGATGATTGTCATAATTTACCGGCAAGTATCCGATCATAGATGTCTTTATCCATCTCCTCAACTTCAATCATAGTGAATGGGCAGGCTACCAGAGATTTAAGAATATATCCCAGCTCCTTCATATCCTCATCTCCTTGCTCATAATACCAGGTTAAAGTGGCATCGAGGGCAATATGCCTGACCTGGGATAATTCCCTCAGAATGGTATAGATCCATTTCATTGATGAGGTATTTATATACTCAAAGCCCAGACTTATTTTTGTGTTGCCCCTGTAATTCTTTGAATAACCTGTTATCCAGGCCTGCAATGGCCGGTAAAAATCGCCCGGATTCTCAGGTATTGATCTGCCCATTACGAATAGCCTCCCGGGCTCCATTATAATCCATGGGGTTCTTTTTGATAGTTCACTTATGTATTTCTCAGGGTACACCATCTCCTGTTCAGATCACTAGGCAATTATAATATCAAACAAATAATCATTCAGGCTTGAATCTGATTCCTGCCATGTAAAATTATGAAAAGAAGCTTATTTTCCAAATGTTATCGGGAAACATTCTGATTAAAGAGGGACGGTTCGTTCTCCTCCCAGAGTGTCGGATGTTCTTCTTCAAATCTCTTAAGTATGGCCTTCATAATTGTGGCTCGCATAAATTCAGATTTGTTTTTGATCCTGTACCTGTTGCAATAAATACCAAGAGCCTTCATCTCCCTGCTGTTTAGCATAAGCGAAAGTCTGGTTGTTCTTCGTAGTCGGTCCTCCTTGTATGCAGTTTTTCGTCCTTCCATATATGAGGCATCAGAGAGCTAAATTAAAAAAAGGATACTTCAGAGAAGATGATGAGAGGTCAGAGTTTTTAACATAAAAAAATCAGCCAATCATTATCTGACTGGCTGATTGATTGTTATGATATTAACAACTTTTAGCAGCGGTCCATCGCATTCAGATCACCAAATGCCTCTTTAAGCCTTGAGATGAAGCTCTCCTCACCCTTCCTGAGCCAAACTCTGGGATCGTAATATTTCTTGTTTGGCTTGTCATCACCCTCAGGATTACCTATCTGCCCCTGCAAATAACCATTCTTATCCTTTGAATACTTATTAACCCCATCCCAGAATGCCCATTGCATATCTGTATCAATATTCATTTTTATTGCACCATACCTGATAGCCTCTGCAATAAGATGTTTCTCTGATCCTGATCCACCATGAAAAACAAAATTAACAGGATTGGGCCCTGTATTAAATTTTTTCTGGATATAATCCTGGGAATTCTTAAGTATTATGGGCTTAAGCTCTACATTACCGGGCTTATAAACTCCATGTACATTACCAAAGGAGGCTGCAATTGTAAACCTGTCACTTACCTTTAAGAGATGTTCATAAGCATAGGCAACATCTTCAGGTTGTGTGTAAAGTCGTGAGCTGTCAACTCCTGAATTATCTACCCCATCTTCTTCACCTCCTGTAACACCAAGTTCTATTTCAAGGGTCATACCGATTTTGACCATCCGCTCAAGATACCTGCTGCATATCTCAATATTTTCTGCCAATGATTCCTCAGAAAGATCAATCATGTGCGAACTGAAAAGAGGCTTTCCGTTAGTCTCAAAATATTTTTCCCCTGCATCAAGAAGCCCGTCAATCCATGGAAGAAGTTTTTTTGCAGCATGATCTGTATGAAGTATCACCGGTACTCCATAATATTCAGCAATATTATGTACATGAAGCGCTCCGGATATCCCACCGGCAATTGCCCCAACCTGATTTTCCTTTGTCAAACCCTGGCCGCCGAAAAAATGAGCGCCCCCGTTTGAAAACTGAATTATTACCGGCGAATTTACTGTTCTTGCAGTTTCCAGTACAGCATTCACTGAATTGGATCCTATCACATTTACACCAGGAATTGCAAAATCATTATTATTTGCATAATCGAAAAGTGCCTTTACATCATCTCCGAAAATTACTCCGGGTTTTAGATTTAATCCCTTATTTGTCATGTTATTAGTTATTTGAATGATACTATTATCCAGTTTAACGGTACAAATATAGCTAAATTTGAGTATGGTTTAAACATTAAGCTTTTTGATTTTGAACAGATCAGGACATGGCTCACCAACGCCTTCAGGGAACCATGATTTCAAATATCAGATCTTTCATATTATTAAGCATATAATGTAAATTGTTCATTCTATCCATTAATTAATTATCTTCGTAGCTTTGTTATTTGACTAACAATAGTCACAATAAATATTTTGCAATTATCATTTAACCATGTTATTATAATTTATATTGACATGTTTTTCATGAACATAAACAATCATGTATGAAAAAAAACATATTATACCTTTATCTGATATTACTCTCTGCCTCTCCGGCAATTCTCGCTCAGGAAAAGGTCTGGACCCTCGATGAATGTATTTATTATGCTATTGATAACAACATCCAGATAAAACAGCAGGATCTTCAGACCAAATATCAGAAAAATGCTCTTGACCTGTCGAAGTACAAACTACTTCCCACTCTTAACGGATCGGGCTCCCAGAATTTTTCATGGGGCCGGTCTCTTGACCAGACAACTTACGCGTATACAGAAGATCAGAGGGTTGTCTCAAATAACTTCTATGTTGGAGGCAGCATGAGTTTATTTAATGGCCTCCAGAATTATAATTCCATTAAGAAGTATGAATATGAGCTGCTTGCAGGAGAACAGGACCTTGAAAATATAAAGGAGAATATCGCTCTTACAGTAGCCCTCAATTACCTGCAGATACTGCTTAACAAAGAGCTTGTAACTGCAACAAATGAACAGTTACATATAACCCTGCAGCAAATCGAAAAAACGAAGAAGCTTGTTGATGCCGGTAGTGTTGCACTTGGTAACCTGCTGCAGATTGAAGCCCAGGCTGCACAGGAAGAGTTGCAGCTTATAAACATAAGAAACCAGCTCGATATTTCCTATCTCGATATCTCTCAGCTTCTTGAACTTAAAACTCCTGAAGGATTTGAGGTTATTGTTCCTCCAATAGCCATTGATACGAATGCAGTTATCGGTGAAACCATTGAAGATATTTTCCAGATTGCTATGGGGGCACGACCAAGCATTAAGAGCCCTGAACTGATGCTTTCTGCCAGCGAATACGATCTTAAAATTGCAAAGGGAGCAAGAAGTCCGAGAATCAGTATGAATCATTCGTTAACAACCGGTTACTCCGATGTACGCCGAAAAATACTTGGATTGGATCCAAACACCTTTGATGTCCTTTATGGCGATTATCCTTTTAATGAGCAGTTCAAGGACAATAGAAGCTGGGCTCTCGGATTTACTCTAAGTGTACCGATACTCAATGGATGGCAGGTAAACAAGAATATTGCAAACTCAAAACTCAGCATAGAAAATAGTAAATATGCTCTCGATGGGGCCAAAAAACAGTTATATAAGAATATCCAGCAGGCATATGCTGATGCCTCTGCATCGCTCAAAAAGTATGCAGCCAGCCAGAAAGCTGTAAAGTCAACAGAAGAATCATTCCGTTACACAGAACAGAAATTCAATGTAGGCCTTGTAACCCCCGTTGACTATAATGCTTCAAAAAATCAGTTGCTGAAAGCCCAGTCAGACCTTGCGCAATCAAAATATGAATATATTTTCAAAACAAAAGTACTTGATTTTTACCGGGGTATCCCTTTAAGTCTGAATAACGAATAAAAATAATAAGCTATTAATATCATGAAAAACAATAAGATACTTAAGATTTTGCTGCCTATTGTAATAGTTCTTTTAGTTCTGGCCGTCATTGGTAAAAAACAAGGCTGGTTTGGGAAAGCAGTAATGGTAAAAGTTGCCGTTGAAAATGCGGAGAGAAGAACTATTGTAGAAACAATCACCGCAAATGGTAAGATACAGCCTGAGAAAGAGGTTAAACTGACTCCTGATGTTTCAGGCGAAATTGTTCAACTTACAGTTATGGAGGGCGACCAGGTTGAAAAGGGACAGCTTCTCCTCAGGATTAAGCCTGATACCTACATCTCCCAGAGAGACAGGTCGATGGCCGCCATCAGCTCGGCAAGGGCAAGGCTGGCGCAGGCTGAGGCACAATTTATCCAGGCTGAGCTTTCCTTTAACAGAAACAAACAATTATTTACTGAGCAGACAATCTCAAAGTCAGATTTTGAGCAGGCACAGGCATCTTATGCCGTGGCTAAAGCAGAGGTTGATGCCGCAAAGTTTTCAGTCACAAGTGCAGAAGCTTCACTAAAAGAAGCTAATGAAATGCTTATCAAAACATCAATTTATGCACCTATGTCGGGTACCATTTCAATGCTTCTGGTTGAGCTTGGAGAAAGGGTAGCCGGTACTAACCTGATGGCAGGTACTGAAATGCTAAGGGTAGCCGACCTCTCAAGAATGGAAGCCCAGGTAGAAGTTAATGAGAATGATATAGTAAGGGTAAAACTGGGCGATACAGCAGTAATCGAAGTTGATGCATATCTCGATAAGAAATTTAAGGGAGTGGTAACTGAAATTGCAAACTCAGCAAAAACAACAGGAATATCTGCCGACCAGGTTACAAATTTCGATGTTAAGATTTTTGTCCTCCCTGAATCATACAATGACCTTAAAGCTGAGGGAATTACAAATCCTTTCCGCCCGGGAATGTCAGCCACAGTTGACATACAGACCCGTGTGATGGATAGTGTAATAGCAGTTCCTATTCAATCAGTTACAACCCGCACTGATACAACAAATATTACCGGAAAATCGACATCGGATGACGAGATACGTACCCTTGTTTTTGTAACCGATGGCAAATATGCCCTGGCACGGGATGTAAAAACCGGTATCCAGGATAATAGCTACATTGAAATTAAGTCAGGTGTTGAACCAAATGACAGGGTGATCTCGGCACCATTCAGTGCAATCAGCAAAAAGCTGTCTGACAGCACATTGATTGAGATTCTTAAAAAAGAAGAACTCTTCAGGGAAAAATAGGAAAATCAGAAGTCCCTAAAGAAATGATAATCTGCATTGAGACAGCCACTAATTTATGTTCAGTGGCACTTTGCGACTCATCCGGCGTACTTTCCTTAAGGGAAAGCAATGACCAGCGTTCGCATTCCTCTATGCTCACCGTTTATATTGGGGAAATTCTGAAAGAGACATCTGTTGATCCTTCCGGCCTTGAGGCTGTTGCAGTTAGTAAAGGACCTGGCTCATACACCGGGTTAAGGATCGGTGTTTCTGTGGCAAAAGGAATTGCATTTGCAGCTTCCATTCCCCTCATCGGTATCGAAACCACCCTTTCAATGTTTATAGGTATGAAAGAGAGGTTTCATAAAGAAGGTAACACGGATGGTGATACTATGTTCTGTCCCATGCTCGATGCAAGAAGGATGGAGGTTTACTATGCCATGTATGATCTGTCAGGCAACAGGATCAAAGAAATATCTGCTGAGATTATAACTGAGAACTCTTTTTCTTCTATTCCTGATTCACAAAATATTATATTCTTTGGCGACGGGGCATTAAAATGTAAAAATATTATCAAAAGAAAGAATTCAGCTTTTGTGGATGATTTTGAAATGTCGGCTGCCAATATGAAAATTCCTGCGATACAGGCACTTGAATCGGGGCATTTTGAGAACGTTGCATATTTTGAGCCATTCTACCTTAAGGATTTTATCACAACCACTCAGCGCAAGAATATACTGGGGTAAATTGGCACAATAACTGCAGAGAATCATAATTATAATGAAAAGGGTTTTAATCATAGCCATTATTACAGCTTTGATCTCTTCTGAGGGATGGTGCCAGCCCAATGTTTACAAGCCCGGTGAATGTGTTTACTATACAGTCCATTATGGACCTATAACTGCAGGCGAGGCTTCCCTTGAACTCAGTCAGTCTACTTATAAGGGATTGCCTGTATGGCATACAAAACTTGTCGGGAAAACAACAGGAATGGCAGATGCTATTTTTAAGGTAGTTGATATTTATGAAAGTTATATTGACCCTGTAACCGAGCTCCCTGTGTTTACAATAAGGAATATCCGTGAGGGTCGTTACAGAAAATATAATGAGGTGATATTCGACCATAATACTAGAAGCGATTCAACAATTCTCATCAGCGATCTTACCGGAGTACATATCGGACAGAAAGGTATGCATGATATACTCTCCTGTTTCTACCATTTCAGAGACAATATAATGCCTTATAAAGGTGATATGAAAGCGGGAGAAATGACTACCATAATGACATGGTTCACTGATGAGCTTTATCCAGTGAGACTTAAGTATATCAAAACAGAAGATGTAAAAACCAGGCTGGGGAAGATAAGATGCTACAAGTTTAACCCTGTAACTGAAACCGGAAGACTTTTCAAAACGGAAGAGGATGTTTCATTCTGGTTCACTGCTGACAAAAATTATTTACCTATTAAGATTCGTTTTGATATATTTGTCGGGGCATTTACAGTTGAAATAACAAATTATGAGGGACTTTTATATCCTCTGGAAATAAAAAAATAGATAACTTTAGTAAATAGTAAGACGAGAAGAATTTATGGCTACTACTGCAGATTTCAGGAATGGACTGGTTATTGAATTCAACAATGACCTTTATACAATTGTGCAATTTCAGCATGTTAAACCCGGTAAGGGACCGGCTTTCGTAAGAACAAAACTTAAAAACCTCAAAACAGGACGGGTTATCGATAACACTTTTTCATCAGGCGTAAAAGTAAATGTGGCAAGGGTTGAAAGACGTCCATACCAGTACCTTTACAAGGATGACGTGGGTTATTACTTTATGCATCTCGAGACTTTTGAACAGATACATGTGGATGGCGATCTGATTGAGAACCCGGAATTTCTTATTGAAAGCTCCGGTGTCGAAGTTGTGGTTCATGCTGAAACTGAAACCGTTCTTACTGTTGATCTTCCTCCATTTGTGGTTATGGAAGTAGTTTATTCAGAACCAGGTCTGAGAGGCGATACTGCAACCAATACACTTAAACAGGCAAAAGTTGAAAACGGATCGATTATAATGGTTCCCCTTTTTGTTAACGTTGGAGATAAAATTAAGATAGATACCCGCGACAAATCGTATGTTGAAAGGGTAAAAGCATAATTATAGTAAGCACACCAATGCAGGTTCAGATGGACAGGTTAAAAATATCAAAGTTTAAACTTGATTCTTTGCTTGACATAACACTGTCAATCAATGCCAACCTGCCTGTTGAAGAGCTTCTGGCAAAATATGAAAGCATACTCAGGGATAATCTGAACATTGGTAAAATACTTATCTATAAACGTTCTGATATCTGGGAGTGTATTCTGAACGGAGGCTTTCCGAAAGATCTTGAGAATATTGAGGTGGAAACATTACTACTGGATGTAACAGAAATATCATTCGATGCGGCAGATCTGGGAGTTGAGGGAGTTGATATCATTATACCTGTCTTTAACAATAATGTCCCGATAGCTTATGTCTTTATAGGAGATATCGACGAAGAAGGCGAAGGCATGAGCCCGGTTCTGAAACACCTTAATTTCATACAGACTTTTTCAAGTATAATCATTGTTGCGATAGAGAATATAAGGCTCTTCAAAGAGAGCCTTCGCCAGGAAGCCCTGAAAAAAGAGCTTGAACTTGCAGCCAGGATGCAGATGATGCTGATCCCCGATAACAGCCAAATGCCTAAAAATCCAAAGATCATTGTAAATGGATTTTACTTTCCTCACTATGAAGTCGGAGGAGATTATTATGACTGTATAAGATTGTCGGAGACCAAAACAGGATTCTGCATCGCTGATGTATCAGGGAAAGGTATTTCAGCAGCAATACTGATGTCGAATTTTCAGGCAAGCCTGCGTGCACTGTTTACCCAGGATATCAGCCTGGAGCTCCTTATCCATAAGCTGAATTCAATTGTTGTTACCAATGCAGCAGGTGAGAAATTCCTGACATTTTTTGTGGCCAGGTATGATCATGAAACAGGATTGCTTGAGTATTTAAATGCTGCTCATAATCCGCCTGTGATTTACAACACTGTGACAGGAGAGATCATCCATCTGCATGCTGTATGTGTTGGCATAGGAATGCTTGATGAGATGCCAAATGTCAGGAAATCGGAGCTGACAATCAACAACTATTCCAAAATTGTTTGTTATACAGATGGATTATCTGAACTGAAGGGTGATGACGGAAAGGATATCGGTACCAGGGTGATTATAAATCATATATCCAACACTTTGCCTGTGGAGGGCAATATGAGGGAGATGATCAAAGAACTCGGACTGCCTGACAACAATCCATATACATTTGATGATGTTTCAATTATTGTTGCCGATATTCCAAGGTGACAATCAGACAACCCTTATAAGGAAGTAGTTCTTCTTCCCTTTCTGAACAAGCAGGTATTTATTATTAAGAAGAGAATCCTGACCGATTGTACTATCCGGGTTTTCTACTTTTTCCTTGTTTATGCTGAGCCCTCCTCCCTGTACAAGACGCCTCAGTTCTCCTTTGGAAGGGAAAACCTGGGTATGACCAGCACACAGATCAGCAATTGAAACGCCGTTTACAATTACCTCCCTGTTAACATCAAATACGGGAACTCCCTCAAATACAGACAGAAAAGTACTCTCACTCATCTTTCTGAGAGATTCGGTTGTACCCTTCCCGAACAGTATCTGTGATGCCTCCACAACACCTTCATAATCCTCCTGCGAATGGACCATCACAGTTACCTCTTCGGCCAGCCTTCGCTGCAAAAAACGTTCGTGGGGAGCCTTATTGTGTTCGGCAATTATACCATCAATTGAATCTTTGTCAAGAATAGTAAAAATCTTAATATACCTGGCGGCATCCTCATCAGAAACATTCAGCCAGAACTGATAGAACTGGTATGGAGTGGTTTTATCCGGATCGAGCCAAACGTTACCTGATTCTGTCTTTCCGAATTTTGATCCGTCTGCCCTGGTTATCAGCGGGCATGTCAGTGCATAAGCTTCACCTCCTGCTTTTCTTCTTATCAGTTCAGTCCCTGTCACAATATTTCCCCACTGGTCCGATCCGCCCATCTGAAGCTTACAGCCATGACTATTGTAGAGATGAAGAAAATCTGTTCCCTGAACAAGCTGGTATGAAAACTCGGTAAATGACATTCCCTCCTTGGCCTCAGAGCTGATCCTCTTTTTTACAGAGTCTTTCGACATCATATAATTGACAGTTATATGCTTGCCTATTTCCCTTATGAACTGAAGGAATGAATACTCTTTCATCCAGTCATAGTTATTGACCATTATCGCCCTGTTAGGTTTTTCCGATTGAAAATCGAGGAAGTGCGAGAGCTGTTTTTTGATTGCCTCCTGGTTCCTTCTGAGTGCAACTTCATCCAAAAGATTTCTTTCTTCAGATTTACCTGAAGGATCTCCGATCATTCCTGTGGCACCTCCGACGAGTGCAATTGGTGTGTGACCGGCTCTCTGGAAATGGACGAGCAGCATCACCTGAACCATATGTCCTATATGGAGCGAGTCAGCTGTCGGATCAAATCCGATATATCCAGAAGTTTTTTCCTTATTCAGAAGCTCCTCCGTACCAGGCATAATATCGTGTATCATGCCTCTCCATTTCAGTTCATCAACAAAGTTCATTTCGTCTTATTTTGGACTGCAAATATAGCAAAGAGGGTCATATTGTCACATCATCGGGCTTCTTTTTAAACCTGTCGAAACTCTGACGAAAACCTCCCTCACCAATAATAGGGAATATGGCAGGAGCAATATCAGAAATAGGATTAAAGAACATAGACTCTTCAATAGTCTTCTCAGGCAGGAATGAAACCCTCTCATTAATTGTATTGAGCACAACAAATAATACACTGAGTATAAGCACTGATTTAAGAAGACCGAACACTATACCGAGTAACCTGTTTACAAAGCTCAGTGCAGCAGCATCTACAATCTTGTTTACAATAATCCCGACAAAATGAATCCCGACAACAATAATACCGAAGGTGATAATAAATGCCATTATACCTACATACTGCCCGCTCATATCAAAATAATCGTAAAGTTTCTCGGCTGTAAATGTTGAGAATTTTATTGCTCCCCATATACCCAGTACCAGTGCAGCAAGAGAAGCGACCTCTTTAACCAGTCCGTTAATAAAGCCCATAACCATTGAGATAATGAGTATTACTACAATAGCTGTGTCTATCCAGTTCATGAGTTGAATATTTGAAAGGATGAAAATAGAAAAGTTCACAGACTTCTCAAAATATACTCTCCTTTACACCTAAAATTGATCAGGTAAAACCAATGATCATTAATAAATAAATTTCTTATTTATTAATATATGTCGTAATTTTGATGTAAGTAAATGAGACTAAAGAAAGTACATTGATAAATTATTTTTCTTGAAAGTCTTAGACTATTGGATTCTGTCGTTTGAATTATTAGCACTTTGTTTTTATGAATCTCAGTACCTTGTTTTACCGCATTATCAGATTTTCAGGATTTTTAATTCTGCTTTCAGTTGTTATTCCTTTATCCGGACAGGAGAAAACTCCTTTGCCTGTTATAAGAATAGTTGATCCTTCTCCCGGCGACAGTCTAAATAATTCAGGAATGATTCTGGTACGTGTTGAAATATTATCCGACACGCCTCTAAATAGTTACAGGATTAGTAATAATAAAGATATCGTAGCCAGCGAAAACAAAACAAAACTTGTGAAAAGGGATAGCATTACTTTTAATGTCGAAAACTTTGTATATCTGAAGAAAGGATTAAATACAATCATGGCGGAGGCAAAAAACACCTCCGGAACTGTTATTTCTGAAAAACGCATCATCATATGTCAGCCAGAACCTTTTATTAGCTGGATATCACCAGCTTTACCTGATACCTATTCTGAGTCAGGACTTTATGAAATCAGTGCTGAAATAAAATCAGATCTTGCACTGAAAGAAATAAGTATAAACATCAATAGAAAAACGATAAAATGCGATGAAGGAATTACAAAATTAAACAATAATACTTATATACTTAAAAAAACAGTACCAATCGACCTTGCAAAGAACAGTATTGTTATTATGGCAGGCAATACGGGCGGTTTTACCATGTCAACACCAAGAACAGTAAGGTTATCAAGTTTGATTCCTGCCATTAACATTATCAGTCCTTTACCAACAGACTCACTAAATAACTCAGGAGCTATACTGGTAGCTGCTGATATAATATCCAATTCACCACTTATTGCTTACAGTGTTAATGTCAATGGCGTTGTTGTGTCAGATGAGGCTATGGCTAAATTGAAAGACAGTATAACCTATAGTATTGAAAGCTATGTTTATCTCAAAAAAGGGATAAATACAATCATGGTGGAAGCAAAAAATAATACTGCGTCCAATAGCTCAGAAAAACGAATCATTATATGTCAGCCAGAACCTTTTATCAACTGGATATCACCTTTTTCAAATGATTCCATTTCAGAGTCAGGACTTCTTAAAGTAAAGGCTGAGATAAAATCAGACCTGGCACTGAAGGATATTTGCATAAATATCAATGGAGTGAATATTAAATGTGATGAAAGAATTACAAAAGTGAATAATAATACCTATATACTTGAAAAGACTGTTCCAATTGACCGACCTAAAAATCTTATTGTCATTTTGGCAGGAAATACAAGTGGTGTTACCAGATCATCACCAAGAACTGTAAGAATAACAAGTTTAATCCCTTCTATTAACATTATTAATCCTTTGCCGGACGATACTCTAAATAATTCAGGGATTATTCTGGTAAGTGCAGATGTTGTTTCCAGATTACCACTTAAAGGTTACAATATTTATGTCAACGATAATGTTGTAGCAGATGATAATATGGCTAAACCAAAGATTATAGACAGTATAACATATAGTCTAGAAAACCTTATCTATCTGAAAAAAGGATTAAATACAGTCAAGGTGGAGGCAAAAAACACATCAGCGACTGGTACTTCAGATAAACGATTTATCAGATGCCAACCTGAACCTTTTATCAGCTGGATATCACCTTTATCACCTGATTCTTTTTCGGAGTCAGGTCTTGTTAAAATTAAGGCTGAGATAAGATCAGACCTGGCATTGAAGGATGTAATTATAAATATCAACGGGGAGTCTATAAAATGCGAGGATGGAATTACAAAATTGAATAATAATACTTATTCTCTTGAAAAAACGGTACCCGGAGATAATGCAAAAAACAGTATTGCCATTATGGCAAGTAACACAGCGGGTATAACCAGGTCTTCACCAAGGATAGTGAGAGTGCCATTAGGTCCTGTTCCTTTCATAACGGTAAACGCTCCTTCAGCTAGTGATACTCTTAATAATACAGGGATGATACTGGTCAGTGCAGACATTTTATCAAGCACTCCGCTGCTGTCATACAGGATTATTAATAATGAAAATCTTGCTGCAAGTGAGATTATTGCAATGCCTAAAAAGAAAGACAGTATTACTTATTTAATTGAAAGTTTTGTTCCCTTAAAGGGTGGATTAAACACAATCTCTCTTGAAGCAAGAAATAGTAGCGGGACTTCCATAGCTGAAAAACGGTATGTTAAATGTCAACTTGAACCTATAATTAAATGGATTTTACCCGGTACTGTCAATTCAATCACAGGATCTGAAAGATTTAATATAAAGGCTGAGCTGATGTCCAGTTTTGACATACAAGAAACCATTATTAATCTGAATGATAAACCACTCAATATAGAAAAAAGTGAAATTACTCGCCTGAGTAATAATGTATATAGTTTTGAAAAGAAAATTCCACTTAACCGTGGAGAAAACAGTATCGTTATCACAGCAGCAAATGCTCAGGGGAAAGCCACCTCGGCAATGTATGTGGTAACCTATAAACCCGAAATAATTTCTGAGATCAGCTGGATAGCACCGGAGCCTGCCAATAAGGAAACCAATTCAGCTGAGCTTACTCTTACAGCCATTATAAAGACAAACTCAGAGATAAAGAATGCTGCCCTCTTTGTAAATGAAAAGGAGATTGCTCCGGGGGGCAGGTATAAACTGTCATCCGTAAAGCCAACTGAATACACTTATGAGAATTCTATTGTTCTTAACCCTGGAATTAATACTATCTACATTTCAGCTATCACCAAAGAAGGGAACATCAATTCTGAAAAAAGGACGGTGAATTATATTGTTCCAATACTTCCTGTTCTAGCATGGAAATCCCCATCTCCAGATCAGCTAACTGTATCTAATCCATCCGTTGATATCAGGATAGAAATAAAATCAAACACAAGGATTGAAGGACTGACCATATATATAAACAGTAAAATTACAGGTAGTGAAGACCTGATAAAAGATTTAAGAAAAGAAGAGGATGCTTATGTTCTTGAAAAGAGTTTAATGCTTAACAATGGCACTAATAGTATCTATATTGTTGCAAAGAATCTGGCCGGGATTGCAACCTCCGAAACTCGGTCATTAACCTACACTTACTCTTCAGTTCCTGTGGTTTCATGGGTGAGCCCTTCTAATCCTTCAACTGACATTAATCTTGCTACAGCAAGGATTAAGTTGAAAATCCAGTCATCTGATAAACTTGAATCACTGCTTGCTTATGTCAACGGATCGGCATCAGAAGAAGTGACCCAGCTGGTTTCCGGCGGAATTGCAGGTGAATATTCTCTTGAAAAACCTGTTAATCTGCAACCCGGGAAAAATGAAATATACTTTATTGCAACAAACCACTCCGGAACAACCAAATCCGATATTCGTTATCTTACCAATCCACCAACAAATCCGCCAATCATTTCCTGGATAAATCCAACTGATTCAAAAGTAATTGTCAACTCGGAAATGGTTATGATAGAAGCGTGTATTAAATCTGCAACGATATTAAAATCGATACAACTACTGGTTAACGGTGTTCAGCAGGCCAGTGAGCTGGTATTTCCGCAACCTGGTACAGGAGAATGTAATTATCGGTTTACAAAATCTGTAATCCTTAAAAACGGAGAGAACAGTGTTTATATAATTGCTGAAAACTTTGCAGGGAGTTCACCCTCTGAAAAAAGGTCATTAAGATATGACATCTCCTCGATGATTGAAAAGCGCCTGGCACTTGTATTTGGCAATGCAGAATACAGTAGTTCAAATTCATTGAGAAATCCTGTTAATGACGCAAATCTTATGGAGGGTACTTTGAAGGGTCTTGGATTTGATGTAATTAAAAAGATAAATGCCTCAAAAAGTGAGATGGAAGGAGCTTTACGGGAATTCAGCAACAAGCTGCCTCAGTATAATGTAGCTCTTTTTTATTATGCCGGACATGGGGTTCAGGTCGAAGGAGAAAACTATCTGGTGCCTGTTGATGCTATGTTGGAGAACAAAACTGACTGTCAGTGGGAGGCACTTCCGGTTGAAAGAATTATCAGGCAGTTTGAACAGGTTCCCGAAAACATCAATATAGTAATTCTCGATGCATGCAGGGATAATCCTTTCAGAAGCTGGTCAAGGGGATCGGCACAGGGTTTCAGGGCACTGAGTCCTGTGAGTGGAACAATAGTATCATTTGCCACTTCTGAAAACTCAGTTGCTACGGATGGAACTGGTTCAAACGGACCATTTACTGAAGAGCTGGTAAAACAAATGAATATCTCCCAACCTGTTGAAGTAGTTTTTAAAAACACAAGGAGAGAAGTTATGAGACGCACAAATAATACTCAAAGACCGCAGGAATGGAATATGCTGACAGGAGATTTTTATTTCAAGAGATAAATATTCATACGCTGCTTAACCCTGTTTAATTATCCATGTGCTGTACTCATTTGTAATGAAGGAAAAAAAGATATATTTTTGCGGAGAAATCCGGTCCCATAGTTCAATGGATAGAATGGAGGTTTCCTAAACCTTAGATTCAGGTTCGATTCCTGGTGGGACTACAAGACAATAAGCGCAAACAGCGATATAATGACTGAATGCGCTTCTTTATTTTCTTTCCCCATTCCAATCTTCTTTGGTCGGCTCAATTGTGCAATAACCCCATTTAGTTGTTAATTCAGTAAAATCATCGTTAAATTTCATAATCATTCTACCCCAGTGATTTCTACCATAAATACTTTCAGCACAGCTCTCACCTGAATCATTTTCAACCCACTTACCAATAATTGTATGTTCATCAGACAACTCACCAAGTATTTCTCCATAATCTTCAGTATACCAGCCTGCAATTATATTTCCATATCTATAAATATGTAACTCACCCCAATCTGTATTCCATATTCCGACAACATCATTTTTATTAAGATTTAATTTTGGGAAAACAATAATTTCTACCCGTCTGTTTTTCATTCGTCCAACTTCTGTATTGTTATCAGCAATAGGATTTATTTCACCATAAGCATTTATCTCTAATAAGTTTGCATCAATTTGACAACTATCAATAAAAAAAGACTTTATTGTTATTGCTCTTGCTTCAGAGAGATGTAAATTACTTTCAGAAGAACCAACATTATCTGTATAACCTTCAATTATTGTTAAACCTCCAAGGTTTTTTATTTTTTCTCCAATTTTATATAATGATGATTTATCCTCTCCAATAGTTGATTCTCCAGATTTAAATAATACAGAACTATTTAATTGAAAATTCATGCTGGAGCCAATAGCTCCTACTGCATCAATTTCGGCGCCCGGCCATTCTCCACTTGCATCATCTTTAACATCAACTATTTTAACATATCTAAAAACATCTGTTTTCTTAACATATTCAGAAATATCAATTTTAGAAAAACCTCCCCCTGTTTGTCCGACAGAAATCCATTCTACACCATTTTTAGATATATATACATCAACAGGTTCTAATCCGCTACCAATCTCAAAAACATACAAATCGTATCCGTCTATATCATAAAGAGTATTGTCTGTGAATTTTACTATTAATTCACCACCATGACCCAAGCCTGTACTATTTTTATCTCCTGAACCATCATTATCGGGAATATTAAGTGCTTTTTGTGGGTTGCTGTATTCTTCTGCTTGAAAAGGGTTCCCTTTATTAAAGGAAACAAGTTCATCTGCAAAAGAAATATCACCAAAAGGGAAAAATATTCGACCTCCGTGCCCATCAGAGTACGTTCGTCCAATTTGAGCAGAAGTAGATGTCGAAATAATTAAAATTAATCCGATTAAAACTGATTTAGTTTTCATTTTAACTCCATTTTATTATATAAACTTGTTTCTTTTCGTCTCTTTATATTACTGCCAACATCTGTGTATATCCAGTATTGCATATACATTTAATATATCCAAAGGATTTGGTACATATTCACTTCCTATATCTGAGTATATATGTACAAAACTATTCCTGATTTTTATCTCTTCTACCAAAGTTACATCTTGTTTAAACCAAAGTCAACTATTCACCAAATAAACAATGCTTTATCTAATTAACGGTAGATTTTTATTTAAAAGAAAACAAAGAATGAAAACAACTAACTGGAAAAGCCTTTGACCTTGACCACCTTTCGCCGGAAAATATTGACCATAGTTTGCCGAAGTTAAAACCTTAATATATAAATAAATATAATTAAGACAATCTGACCAGGCGAATGTGGTCAACAGAACCGGTTTTTGCACCATTTGATCTAATCAATTAATCTTTTACACAACGAACAGAAAAACCCCAATCCTTGTTGGTGTCGTACCTGTAGATGGTAGTAAGATTATAATTCAGGTCCCTGTAGAAAGCATCCTCCAAAGAAGACCACCAGTAACCAAATGAACCAAGACTGAAGACTGGTCCAGCAGAGTAGCGGTAGCCTCCGGGGAGTCCTGAAAAACCACTTTCGTTGGTAGCGCCATTGTTAGGACTTAGCCAAAGAATAGTGCCTGTTTCTTTAAGCTTGCCTCCTTCATCGGTTCCACGCCAGCCTTTACGGTCTGCTTCAGCCTGGCTCATGCCTAGGTGCATTTCCAGTTGTTTCCATTCCGCATCGCTGGGCAAATGCCAACCTGTTGGACATACACCCTGAACACCGCTGGGATTTGCATCACTGCTTGAGGCTCCATTCATCGCAGCTGCCCAGGTATATAGCAACCCATAAATATCTTTGTTATACAGTTCATGCCATACAAACCAGTATTTTGTGATGTAATCACCTGTTATGTCTCCAACGCCAGTACCATCAACCAATGCAGTACCGTCAGAATAATGAGTGGTTTTCATGTTTTCTTTCAACCAGCACTGACTGCCAATCTGTACGGTTTTGTATATATTCCCATCGTAATCAGATATAGTACCAGTTCCACATTCAAATGGTTCGATTGCTTCAAATATTTTCTCATCACTATAAGATGTTCCGATGCTATTGGTTGCATAAGCACTTACATAATATGTTGCTCCTTTAATAAGACCTGTCAAATAGCTATTAAAATTACCCATTCCACTGCCATCTTGTGAAAAGCTCTCATTGCTTTCAAGAGTTGGATTTCCAGTCTTGTTCCAGCATACTCCCCGGATTGTGACAGGAAATCCCCAGTCATTAGTTACTTCTCCTCCGCAGACAGCACTTGTATCTGTAATTTTACTGATTTCTGCCAAAGTAACTTCAGGTAATCCTTTTGTCAGGAAAGTTTTCTCATCACCGTAACTGATTCCATAATCTGTTGTAGCATATCCACGGACATAATATGATGTATTTAGCTGTAGCCCGGTCAGATTCGTGGTATAATTCCCGATTCCACTTCCATCAGATGTATATCCATCGTTACTTTCAAGTGTTGGGTTTCCTGTAGTATTCCAGCATACTCCCCTCACTGTAACGAAGGCTCCTCCATCATCGGTTATATTCCCACCGGATGTGGCAGAATTGGTCATAATTACACTTGCCTGCGTTGTGGTCAAAGCTGCAATTCCATCCCGGGTTTTAAAAGAAATAGCCAGTCCATAGGCATTACCTACACTATTAATTGCATATGCACTTACATAATAGGTTGTATTTACCTGCAGCCCGGTCAATTGACTGATAAAGCTTCCCAGCCCAGTGCCATCCTTTGTTATGCTGTCATTAATTGAAGGATTACCACTATAATTCCAGCAAATTCCTCGGGCAGTAACTGGGGGCCCCCCATCATCGGTTATATCTCCTCCGCTGGTGGCAGTTGTTGTTGTAATTGAAGTGATTGCTGTTGTGGATAGGGTAGGAATTGTTGAATCTGTGATGAAGCTTAACTCATTTCCATAAGCTGTTCCTGCAATGTTAGTAGCATAAGCGCGGATATAATAAGTTGTATTGGCCGCCAATCCTGAAAGATTACTTGCAAAACTGCCTGTGCCTGTACCATCAATAGTCTTACCATCATCAGTTGTCGGACTGCTGGCAATACTCCAGCAAACACCACGTACAGTTACTGAGGCTCCTCCGTCACTGGTAATATTACCTCCACTTGTGGCCGTGGTGGTTGTAATGGAAGTAATAGAAATTGTTTCGATAGTCGGAGGCGATATTGCAATAGTAGTGAAACTTTTTTCTTCACCATAAACAGTTTCATTTGCATTACTTATATATGATTTAACAAAATATTTTGTTCCTGATTCCAGATTTGTCAACTGACTTGTAAAATCCACTGTAGATGGCACCCCCAGTTGTGTTTTCGTACCCGAAACATTTACATTAGGTGTTATTGCATAACAATGTCCATGCTGAGTGCCTCCTTCTCCCAGGTCAATAATCACACCAGAAGCTTCTGCTGTATTAGTGGTGATATTGCTGACATCCCCTGTTGAAACCAGCATCACCTTTTCAAGCTTCTTGCATGTAGTAGGAAAAATAAAACACAGTAGAAAAAAAATGAGAAAAAATACCTTTGAAGTATTATTTTTCATGGCAATACTTCTTAATGATAATTGGTTATGCAATATCCAACAAAATCAAATTTACACCTTGTTTAAACAAAATGCAATTTTAAATATAAATCTAACCACGCAGAAATTAACCAGATACATGGATTCTTCGGTTTCTTTTTAGCCATCTGAAATTAAGCACCTATTAAAGGCCGCTTTTTATTTCTCTTAAAAAAACATAAGTTTCAACTGGAAAAGCACCTGTCGGAATCGATTTACAGGCTCTGTATATAATTAATTTTTTGTTTTTGTCTATACCATTTAGCAATTCTCCAATTCCAGAGTGAATCTCATCACATTCTTTTGATAATTTTAATGTATCCTTCAAATCTATAGTTGTAGTGTAATGAATCATTGGAAAATATTCATTATTCATACTTTGTGGATGAATCCTAAAAATTTGTGGTTTAGATTTTACAAAATCAATTAATATGGGGAATGTATATTTAGCATAGATTTCTGCCTTTACTTTTTGCTCAAAATCCTGAATTTCCTTTTCTTTTTGATATTGCCAGAATTTATCCCCTGGTTTCAATATACTGTTTGCCAGGACCATATCATTCGCTGCATCAAAGAGATAACCCTTTTCGTAATTAAATTTTGCCGACTGATACCAATCAAAAGCATCTTTATTCATTATTCTTAAAGCTCCTACCAGCAGCATATTTAGCTTCCATTCTTTACCATATTTACCGTAAACAAGTGTCAGGCAGGTATGGTATAAGTTTTTGTCAAAGTATCCGACAGAAACATATGCTTCTGAACTAAGCGCTTTGAAATCAATTATATAATCATGATCTCCTGAAGATCCTGTAGTTACTGATACTTGTGAATTTTCAGAAATATTACTTAAATAAAAATCATTGAGTATTTCAAATCCTTCCTTTGCAAAATTTTCTTTCACTTGTTGCATTAACATATTTAAATCAAATTCATTTTGTTCAATCATATCTTCACTAAAAATTGATAACACCTTTTCAGAATTGTTTTCAAGCAATCCATCAATAAGTTGATAATTTAGTTTATGAATTTGAGTTCTTACATTTGAGTCTATTTTATCATCCTTCCACATTCCATCTACATTACAGCTTGAGATGAAGATTATTAGAATGAAAAAAGTCAGGGAGATGTTTTTCATAATAGTTGTTTTTGTTAATACATTTACGTTTTTCATGTCTTCTTTCTTTCAATTAAAGATAATTAAAAATAGCACACAGGACAATCTTTGTAAACATATGATTTAACAATTTTCCCATCTCAGAACAACAGTCAAAAAATGTAGTATGAGTTGAGAAATGAACCAGGCGTTCGGGGCTTTTCGCCCCGGCTCCTGGAATACTTTTATTTAATCTCAAAACTAATTGGCACCGAAAACCAGACAGGGACAGGTTTTCCTCCCTGCCTGCCGGGTTTAAATGGTGGTAATGTTTTTACAACCCTTATTGCTTCAGCATCAAGTTCCTGATCAACACCTTTGTATATACTCACCTGGTCAACCCCTCCTTTTGAGGTAACGCAAAACCTGACAATTACTTTGCCCTGGATGTTATTTTCCCGGGCAATCTCTGGATAATTAATATTCTCAGCAATATACTTTAACAGACCTGTCACTCCCCCCGGGGGTACAGGCATCTCCTCAACCACAATAAAGGGCTCAGGTTCAGCATCGTCCTCCTGTACCTCTTCCTTAACCTCACTGATAATATCTATCACTTCATCGTTCTTCACCTCAATCTGGGCCTCATCAGCAGTCATAAGCTGTACTGTATCGTCAGGTTTAACCGAGTCTACCACAACCGGGGGTATGTATTTTACCTGCTGTACAACATCTGAGGGAGGTGGAGGAGGGGGCGGAGGAGGAACAACTGTTTCATTTGGCTGATCCAGATTTTCCATATTTATCTCAACCTGTCTTTCAGCTCTCTTATGCCTGTCTTCAAGGGCCATAGCATTAAAATATGGTGCAATGATTGTTATAGCCATAATTACAACTCCAATAAGCATTGAAATTAAAACAGTGCTTTTGTATCTCTTACGAAGCGAATAGGCTCCGTATTCCTTGTTTCTGATCTCAAAGATAATATCATCGAAATCAGGTATTCTGTTCAATTCTTTCTTCATGACATCAGATATTGGTTAGTACTATAATTATGATGCACTAATTGCCTGTTTTCCATATCAAATTTACAACTATTTTATTAGTTTTACAACTAAACATTTAATTTGACCTATTTTATCTTGAATTACCTAAATAATGTGTTCGATTAGCACCTAAATGCCAGTTACATATAAAATTGATTATTAATATTTTATTATTGCTATCTTAGTGTTATCTCTAAATTCATGGCAGGATGAAAAAATCTTTACTAACAGGATTACTATTACTCCTATTCACAATCGCTGGCCAGGCACAGAGCTTATATTCTCAAAAGAACCTGGAGAAGGCCTCTTCAGAAGAATTGACCCTCTACCTTACAAAAGCCCAAAAACTAAAAAAACCGGAGCAATTATATCATTAACAGGTGCTTCAACTGTTATTTTAGGAATCGCACTGATTTCAACCAACAGAGAAGCAGCTGGTTATATGGGTTTAGGGATCGGGGTAACAGGGATAGGAATTACACTGGTGGGATTACCCATCCTTGCAACAGGTTCTTCAAGAATAAAAAAAGTTTCAAAGGCTTTTAATGCCAGATATAATAATATTGGTCAGGTACACCTGGTTCCTTGCAGCATTTATAACTATCAGACCCGGAATATCCAGCCGGGGATTGCTCTCAGAATAAATTTTTAAAAGAAAAATGCACCAGGGAAATAATAAAGAATACATTATATAAGAATCAGAATGAACAGTGTATTCACAGGTTTCAACTCAGCCTTTGATTTGAAAAATATTATTGACAATAATTTTGACTGATATAAGGCTATTTAATAGCCTTAGGTGCTACCTGGCTTTCGTAAATGAGTTTCAGACCCCAGTCTGTATCACCCGGGTATTCCGGTAACCTGATGATCCCTATTTTGGAGGAAATAAGTTTGCCATTACCAGCATCGATCCATGTGCCGTCACGCGGATTAAACCATTGTGCACGATAGATACTATTGAGCCTTGCTCCACGGATCTGAGATTTCGGGCATCCCTTTTCGAAGTAGGCCAGAAATAATTGTTTATCGTCGGTGCGGGCGCAATAAGCCCATCCTTCGTAACTAAGTATATCGGAGGTTTTATTTGGAGATACAAGGTCGGCCAGGGGAACAAGCTCCTGATATCGCTTGCCAATAGAAAAGGCAAATGTGCGCAGGTATTGCATCTCCGCCCCGGAACGCCATTGGAAAGCATCCCACATATGTACAGGTGCTGCATCTTCAATATCAGCGCCCCATATCCCCTCAGCTCCATAGACATGTCCGGCCAGACCTCCCGAAAGAAAACTCCCGTACATACCTGACCTTACAAACTCATTATCTTTATCAGTACCACCTTCTGCTCCCCGTGTGTAATTAGCGGATCCGGGGCCTCTTGCATCACGGTAGCCTGCATAATAAGGTTCACCATTAAGTGCTGGTTTAGGTTTCTTCAGATTAAAAATTTCAGTGAGATACCAGTAATTATTATGTTCTCGCATATTCCCTGTCTGATGAAGTGTTACCCACGAACCCTCACCCCAGTTTTCGAGCGTCGAGGGATTTGCATTTGCAGAAAGCAGAGTTCCAAAAGGAGGAAGACCGTATTTCTTTTCCAGATAATGAATTGCAGCCGTGTAATCATCAGGACTTACAGTTTCATCTATGATATCCAGATGTATGGGGCTCAGTACTGTATTACTGGCCTGGTAGCGTGAGAAGATATACTGTATGAAACGAGTATATGACTCTGGCCATTCATAATATTTGTACCAGCACAACCCGGCATCACGCCTGGAAACTTCTATAAATGGGACAAAACCGTTTTCATTAAGGTAGTCAATTTTCCTGTCCAGGTATTTGAAATATTCAGGATTGATCCGGTCCATATCGGGGAATTGATTTTCATAGCCTGGTACTTTCCCTGGGAAAAAGAAGGGTCGTCCTCCTTCATTATCCATGTTCTTTGCACTACCAGTACCATATTCCAGCCATGCAGAACGGATTGTTGTCTTTGCTGAATCATCCATCATGAGATGCCATGATTTCCCATCGGTCATCCAGTTCGGAAATGCTGCTATTACATTAACCCAGTTGTAACCCTGTGCTTTGCGGAAGCGGACATAATCCTTGAATCCTGCTTTCTGACTAATCGGGCGCTCTTTATCATCATTGTACCATAGAAACCTGTTGGTCCCCACCGAGTACCAGGTATCACCGATGATGAAGAATGGTGTCCCATCAGCATGTTCCAGGGCATGCTGGTTAGATGTTGCCCTGATAAAGCCGTGCCTTAAGGGATTCTCATTTTTCTCAGCATCAGTCCACTCAATTGCAGTGAAGGAACCTGACTTGCCTGCCAATCCGGGATCTTCCGGGTTCGATCCGCTTTTCCATGTCCAGGTTCCGGGCTGAGTGGCAACAAGACGCAAATGAAATATTTTACCTCCATCCCAGAATCCGTAAATCCGCTTGTTGAAACCTGGTCCTGCCAGATCTACCCATACAGTAACATCTGCGTAAGGGTTCTCATAGGATTTCGCAGCCTTAAAAGTAAGTTCCTGCTTTTCCCAAACATGAATAGTATTTTGGGCTGTCAATAAGGGAGTAATGACAAATAGCAAACCAATCGTAAATTTATCCAGTAATCTCATATAAATATCTGTTTAAAAAAATTAATTAATTCCTATTTAAAAATCTCACTCAAATCGCAGAGGATCGGCAGAATTCCTTGTTGCAGCGCACCATAGAATGACCCTACAAATCCTTGACACTTTTTTCTCTTCTGTTCATTATGTATATCAAAAAGCATCCAATAGCTACAAATATCAAATGCCCCAATCCGGGTTTAGTATCCTCGGCAAGCGCATTAATATATGGGAAAAATTCAAAATATCTTACAGATCTCTTTGATTTTCCATCTGCTTTCATGTAAACAGAATTTCCAACTCTTCTGGATAAGCCATAAACACTTTTACCATCGGGCATTTCAAATGTATAACTTATAATATATGTGTACCTGCCTCGTATCACTTCATCCCTTTCCCCTCCCTCCCGACGGATATTTGTGATAACAGCTGTTCCCTTTTCCCCAAAAAATCCCAGGGATACTGTTGAGAGTCCGTATAACACGAAGCCAATACCCAGGACGGTGATAAAAATACGGGTCGCTATATTCTTTTTTAAAGCAGGTTTAGTCTTTGGCATATTTTATATTAAAGTGATTGGAATAATAAGCAGGTAATCTTTAGTTTTTTTCAGACAGATTCTCTCCTTTGTTAATAAACAGAACTTCCTTTCCCTTAAGCCTTTGCAGAATAAAAGATTCTACATACGCATAGTTGGTATCATTGCAAAATAATGCAATGTTTTCTCCAAAACCTGCTTTGATCATCACTGTCTGACTTCTGGGATAAAACTTTACTTTTCTGATTGATCTCCATTTTATTACAAGGTCCTGTCGCGATTGCGCAAGTATACCTGCACCTGCAATGGTGGGTTTTCCTGAGAATAAACCACCAATAACTGCCAGAGAATTAATGATCAGGCTTTTCTTCGCATGATCTTTCATTGTAAAATTCCGTATTCCTGATCTGTCTAATTCGAAACCAGCATAGTATTTACCACCCCAAATGGCAAGGATGAGTAAGTAAGTTCCAAGGAATAAAGCTGCAATAAGAATCAGGGCATAATATGCTTTAGCAATTATCATAATAAAAATCAGTATGCCAAACGGAATACCTATGGCAAAGCCCAGTTGCTTAAGGATAATTGTATTTCGAAATATGGGTACTTTGATCGACCATTCTATTTTCTCATTAACTTCATTCATATTTATCAGATTATTATTTAAGCAACGGACATTTGCAACGGAAACAATAATCATCCTAAATATCGTTAAGACTGGCACAGGCATTGCAAAAGATAATTGTGTCTCCGGACTTATCCTGCTTTTCATAGGAATTCAATCCTTTATGATGCCTCACTCTGTTCCCGATCTGATAGTAATTGTATAAGGTATCGTCATCCTCTGCTCCTATATAATGCATCTTACCATTATCAGCCTGTATTGAAACGGTAAATTCCAGATACTCTTCCCACCTGGATTGATATTTATCGTACCTGCTTTTACTTTTTTCAACTTTATCTACTACTATTCCGTCCCATGTAATACTTCTGTTTCGTCCTGAGATTTGAAATAAAGCAATAAGTATAAACATACTTCCAATACCTATCCCGATATATAATGACTCTGGATTATCCATCTCGGAACTGGTTTCTCCGTAAATAAAAAATCCTGCAACAGCAACCACAGCCAGTATGAGTGAAAAAATAGCAGACCATCTCTTAGTATCTCTGATATATCTGGCCATTGCAGGGTCATCTATTTTTAGAGAATACCCGTAACGGTTTGTGTTATTCATTATAGATTTATCTTATTTTAAATTTATTCTCTTCCCGGCCTCTGTTAAGGCTTTTATATCTTCCTCCGGGATAGAGCCGTCACCTTTAGGTCCGATATTTAATAATAAGTTTGCATTTATTTTATTTGCATCATCAAGCATATTAATCACATCGCCGGCTGATTTATGATTCCCGTCATCTTTTTTATTATAGCCCCAGGCATTAGGCTGTAACGTATTGCAAACTTCACTTGGTTT
Organism: Bacteroidales bacterium; assembly: GCA_035531395.1. Lineage (GTDB taxonomy): Bacteria > Bacteroidota > Bacteroidia > Bacteroidales > VadinHA17 > LD21. Next base: position 209,653 of record DATKTA010000023.1, on the reverse strand, counting down.
GTCTTTATTCCTTTCATAGGCAACCAATGCCACCTCAAATTTTTCACCAACCTTAGCTCTTCCTTCCCGTTCAGGCGCCATAAAATCCTCTTCCCCGTTTGCTCCCTGTTTGAATGAAATTAAAGCATGAGGAGACAATCTTCTTATCAATGAATAGGTTGAGTCTATGGGAAATAAATCCGGACGGCTGTAATAGCCCATTATCGGATCGAACCAGATCCCTGCAATATTCGGGTACTGACTAAGCAACTCTTTCAGCTGCTGATGGACAAAATCCACATAATTTTTAAAATCTGCATCTTTTTTAAACTTATATTCAGGTTGAGGATCGGTATAGGAAGGCCTTGCGTTTGCCCAACCATTTTCCCTTGAATAAAAGTAAGGGTGTTTCCAGTCTGCTCCATAAGAATAGTATAAAAATAATCCCAGGCCTTTTTTCTCGCAGGCATTATAAAGTTCTTTAATTAAATCTCTTTTCGCCGGTGAATTCATCACATTAAAATCAGTGGCCTTTGTTTCAAAGAGTCAAAAACCATCGTGGTGTTTAGAGGTAATTGTAATATATCTCATCCCGGCTTTTATTGCCAGATCAGTTATTTCATCAGCATTGAATTTTTCGGCAGTAAACTGATCTTTCAGTTTTGCGTACTCTGAAACCGGGATGGTATCCCTTAACTGGACCCATTCACCCTTTTCCAGAATACTATACAGTCCATAATGAATAAACATTCCATATCTGGCCTTCTTAAACCATTCAAGATTAGCCTCTCTTGGATTTTTCTGGTATTCCTTTTTAAATTCTTGTAAATAAGAGGGAATTTTACAATTCTTCGAACATCCGTATAGCAGAGTAATTGAGAGAAAAAGTGAATAAAATGCCAATTTGATCTTCATAATTATAATATTTAAAATATTTTATAACCCGCTTTCAGTTTTTACTGATCTGCCTCTATCTCTTAATCCACATTTCTACTGTTGAATTCAGACCAGTTTTCTGGTTGAAAATCAGATTAATGAATAATAAACTGAAGATCAACTACTCAGAAATAAATTTTGCAACTTCTATCCTGTTCACTCCTGATCTTCCGAATGGCCTTGGCATAGGCTGAGCTATGCCATTTGCATCAATTGTACGGCATCTCAGTTCATATTCTCCTGCCTTATCAACTTTTTCCAGGAAAACCCAGTGAATAATAGTATTTATTATCGGCCATGGTATTGGCTGACCCGATGATGTATTAAACTGTATAACCGGCGGTAATTTTCCTCCCTGAAGGTCGCTTCCCCAGTTTTCTGGAGGAGGAAGAATAATTGCATCCTTCCAATCCCCCTTTGCAAGATATTGATCATTTTCCGGCAAAAGCATCCCGGCCGACTGCAACATGTATTGAACCTTTAAAAGGCCTGAAATGCCAACCTGCGCAAGACCTGTTACAGCAAACTTCTCGCCGGCTTTTACCTTTTCCGGCACTTTTATGAATTTGGCATTCGTCTTTAGTTGTCCCTCAACATCATTATTCGCCTCGGCATACGTATCATTTGCCTGAAAACTATTTGTCACAACAATCTTCTGTAACCACTTTATCGAACGATTACTATAGTATCCCGGAACGAAAAGCCTGACAGGGCCACCATTGGCATGTGATATCCATTCCCCGTTAAGCTTGTAACACAGAATTACAGGCAATTCTCCGGGAGCTTCTTCAAGTACAAGGCTTATGTGCAGTGAGCTCTTAAAGAGCTGAGCAGGTTCATCATTGTGGTAACCATAATAATAGATCCGCCTTATGTTTTGCTTAGGATCTGTCAGCCAAAAAACATCGCGCAGAGGAACTCCTTCCCATAAACCCATCCCGTAAAGCTTTCTGGCATTGGTACAGGAGAGTACATGCAGGAAACGTACCGATTTTATCTCCGCAAGCTTCATCAGGTCATTCCAATCAAGTGCATTCCCTCTTTCCATTGTCAGCGGATTCCCAAGCTCTGAATTACTTTCATGATCCGGAAAAATCTCCAGTTTCCATGTATCCCTGGTCAACCCGATAGCTGATAATCTATCATCAGGTATTTCCGAAAGAATAGGTTTTCCTCTTAACTGAACATAAAATTTATCTGTCGGGGTAAGGTATTCAAGTTCACTGATAGCAATTTTAAGAACAGGATCTTCAGGTATACCGGCTACAGACTTTCCTGATCCGGTGACTACCTCAACATTCTTGCTTACAGCATGTTGCAGGAAAGGAACCCCTGCTGCCATAGCTCCCATTGTCATCAATGCCTCGCCGCGGGTCATTTTGTCTATCTTGCCTGAGTTTACATACGTTTTGCTGTTCCTTCCATTTTTATCCATAGAGATGTAATTTAATGAAAAGCTATACAAATCTACCTTTCAAAACTTTTTATTGAGAGGTTTAGTTGTCTCTGCTTTTCCGTAAATGTGCAAACAATCCGTCTTTGAATTCAGGAGTATCAACTGTTGCAGGGAATGCCGATAATTCAATGCTGCCTGAAATGCTACCGGTTCTGATATCGATCCAGTCTAAGGTGTAATGGCCATTATCAAAAGGGGCTGAAATTTTCAGCCTGGTTTTGACAGGTCCAAATATGTCAGCCTGATCATCATTCATCAGATATATAAGGGCCTTTTTGTTATCAGCACAGGCATATACTTTGACATTATCATTATCAGACTCTATTTTATCATTTATATTCCTGCTGTTGAATTCATTCCATTTAATTGTACTGCAGAATTCACTGAACCCTTTAATCCAGGTCAGCTTTTGTTCTGTAAGTTCCGGCCAGGTACGGGGAGACACCCATGGATGTAGATTCCCAGCAGCACCTACTGCTAGCGGGGCCCAGAGAAAATGCAGAAAGCCTCTTTCGAATTCATATTCAGAACCTTCAGGATAATCCATTCCCCCTTCACCAACATAAACAGGATCCCCATGAGTCAGGGCTTCCTTTATACGGTCAGCAAGGGTTGCCATCATAACCTCAGGATCATTCCCTGCCGGATTATAGCCATAAACACGAACTGAACCACAGTCCATCTCTCCTTTAGGATCAATACTTGTATTGTACTGGAAAGTAACCAGGCGACCTGTACCATCAAGTTTTTTCACAAAATCATACATTCCTGCTTTCCAGGCATCACTCTTCTTTGAATCATTAGCCAGGTCCCACATAATAATTATCGGTTCATTCTTCCATCTCTCAACAAAATAAGCATAACGATTCTTCATTGCTGTCCATGAAGCAGCATGAATTGTATCTTTAAGATCATCTGCATTTGTTGTAGTGCCCAGATCACTGTGTTCTTTGTTATATATCTGCCTGGATCCGTTCCAGCCCCAGTCACCTTTCTGCTCCCCGATACAGTTCTCATTCCAGAAACTGATATTCAGATAGATTCCGTATTTTTTACAATAATGTATCACACTGTCAAGGGACTGCATCTGCATTTCATCAAATTGTCCCACGGCAGTCTCGGGATCGGCACCCAGGCCGGCCCAGATACGCAGATAATTTACTCCATGCTGTGACCATATTTGCATCATTGAATCGATAGCAGCACCTTTCCTATAAATAAGGAAATGATTCAGTCCAACCGGGATATAGGGAGTGCCGTCTTCAAAAACGAAATACCTGCCATTATCATCTACGCGTAAGATACCATGGTCCACAATTTTTTCGCCTGATTCTTTATTAACTGATCTGTCTGCTGAACAGTTGTTAAAAACAAGAATAGAGATAACCAGGGCAACGACAGGGAAGAATATTTTTTGTGTTTTCATCGGTACAAATATTAGGTTTTTCACTAATAAAGATAGGACTCTTTTCCAAAACAATTTTCTAACCTGAACTTTAGTGCTGCGATTTTTTATTTTGCTATCTATGTAACCTTCATTATAAAACATATGAAACCACTGCACCTTAAAGCAACTATTTTTATGGCTTTCATATTAATCATGAATGTGAATGGCTTGAAAAGAGGGGTGAAGGAGTCCAGCACCTGGGATTTCAAGTGGTGGATCCGGACAAAACATCGGCTGAACTTGAAAAGGCAGGCTCTCTGTCTTCCATAAGGGAAGATATGATTCACTCGATGGCACCTATATTTATCACGATACCCAGGATGCTCTTGGTGTAGTAATTGAATTGCTGCATTCTGATCCGGAGTAATAAGAGCAGGAAGATCTGATAATTATCACTCATAACGCAACACATCTGCAGGATTTCTTGTTGCAGCACGCCAGCTATGCCAGCTTACAGTTAATATAGCGATCCCCAGCGAAATTATTCCTGCAAGTGCAAAAATCCACCAGCTTAGTTCAATCCTGTATGCAAAATTCTGAAGCCATTTATCCACGGCAAATAATGAAAAAGGAGTAGCAATAATAACTGCAATCATAACCCATTTCATGAAGTCGCTATTCAACAAAATCATCACCTGAATAACCTTAGCTCCATTTGCTTTGCGTATTCCTATCTCTTTCGTGCGCCGGGTAATGGAAAAAGCTGAAAGACCTGACAATCCAAGACATGCTATTATTATAGCCAGCAAGGAACTTGTCAGAAAAAGTCCACTAAAACGCTGGTCTGCAATGTATTGTTCATCATAAAAATCATCCAGGAAAAAATAATTAAAGGGATTTCCGGGATAATATGCAGTCCATATCTTTTCCAGCTTCGGTATAAGCTGTTCAATACCCGTCATGCTGGCTTTAATGGTATAGTATTTATTTACAGGTTGATTAAAAAATGCTATCGGAGTAGGCAGTTCCTTAAGTGATTGCTGATTGAAATCATTAATAATCCCTTTTATATAGACCTCCTGACTCCCTCCTCTTAATATTTTTCCTACGGTACTTTCAGCATCATCAAAACCAAAATAGGTAAGTGCTGATTCATTCAATATAATTTTATTTGATTCCTCTTTTATGGTAGCACTAAAATTATCACCTGCAAGTAAAGTCAGACCATAAGTCTTAAAAAAGTGATCATCAACCAGGTAAATATCTATCCTTTTTTCAGTGTTACGGCCCTCAACAGGAATCCCATAAACACGCGAATTCTTTATTTCTGTCCCCGGTACATTGGACGAAGCTGAGATACTACCAACCCCTGAAAGAGATCCTATTTCATTCTTGAATGATTCCAATCCATTCATATATGATTCAAATGAATTTGCGCTGATAATCCTGGGACCTTCAAGAACCAGTAATCCTTCTATGTCAAAACCCAGGTTGTGATGGCGCATGAAATTAACCTGGCGATAAATAGTGATTGTGCAAATAATCAGAATAACAGAAATAGTGAACTGGAAGACCACCAGATAATTCTTAAGCCGGCTTATCCATTTGGAACCTGAAGGGTTTTTTCCTTTCAAAACGAGTCCTGGTGCAAACCTTGAAATATATATTGCAGGAAAAACCCCGGTTATCAAAGATCCTGTTGCCAGAAGAAAGAAAAAGAGAAGCAAAACTATTAAGTAATCGATCTGAAGCGGGCTTTGCATTACCTGTTTAAAGAAAGGGAGTAAAAGCAGGACGCTTGTAAGACTAATTATAAGGGCAAGCACGTTCAATAATGCGGCCTCTGTCATTAACTGGTAAATCAGGTCTCTCCTTAAAGCTCCTGATACCTTTCGGATGCCCACTTCATGTGCTCTTTCTATTGAACGTGAGGTAGCCAGATTAATATAATTAATAAAAGCGATCAATAATACCAGGCATGCAATAATACCTAGTGAAACCACATTACGGTAACTACCGTTGACCTCTAATTCGTTGCTTACCGACGAATGCAAATGAATATCAGTAAGTTTTACTAATCTGTATTCCAGGAGGAAGAATGCTTCCTTCATAGATCTTCCAATGAAAGTCTCAGGGATCTGTGGTAACTTGGCCTCCAACGCTTTAGCATCAGCTTCTGGAGAAAGAAGAATATAAGAATAAACAGTTTCATTGACCCATGAATTATCCCAGTATTTTGAGCTCTTTATCAGATTCTCATAAGATAACAAAATATCAAACTCAAAGTGAGAATTTCCAGGGATAGTTTTGGCTATTGCTGTCACCTCAAAATCCATACCCCCATCTATGTTTATCATTTTTCCAACAGGATTCTCTTCACCGAAATACTTCCTGGCGGTCTCCGTAGTTATAACGGCATGATTAATAGCAAGAATATTGGAATCAGCTTTCCCATCTGCAAGAGGAAATGAAAAGAGATCAAAGAATGATGATTGTGCATAAAGGATATTCCGCTCCTTGAATATTTTATCCTTATATCGCACAAGGCTTTCAGTACGATAAAAACGAGTATAATCTTCAACTTCAGGAAAAGTGTTTTTTATCTCTTTCCCGATGCTGGCTGATCCGGAAGCAGAATGCTGTTCAAGAATTCCCTCTTCATATAACAAATAATCGATCCTGAATATGTTTCTGGCATTTTTATGAAACTTATCATAAGAAGTTTCCGTTTTTATCCATAATACAATCATAATAAAAGAAGTAATCCCTATGATTAATCCCAGAAGATTAATTGTGAAATATCCCTTGTTGGCTTTCAGGTTCCGGAGGGTTAAGGTTAGATAGTGACTGAGCATAGCAATTACTTTTTTGTAAATGGGACATTAAAATAAAGTTATGAAAGAGATGAATGCAAGTCAAATATAAATCCATCCACCAACTCTTTTCTGAACAATTTGATGGAATGGGGATCGTTGATTTTTAGTGGAAATACTAAAGGTGTAGGGCGCAGAGCTAGAGGCAGGAGGCAGAAGCGACAGAGGACAGAGAATAATCTAATCTTCGCGGTCTTTTTTCTCCTGTTCACTATATATATCAAAAAACATCCTATAGCTACAAATATGAATTGCCCTAATCCGGGTTTTGTGTCCTCTGTAAGCCGATATAAAGTGATTCGGGATTCTCCATTTCAGAACTGGTTTCTTCGGCGATAATAAAACCAGTAACAGCAGTCATCGCAAGTATAAGCGATAATATGGCCGGCCAACTGTTCGAGTTCTTTTTATAATTGGGCAACGTCGGATCATCTGTTTTTTGAGAATATCCATAATGGCTGGTATTGTCCATAGTATCAAGATCCTGTCGCTTCAGCTAGATTGGTTGCACACAGAGATATAATTCTTTTCTGCCGGGTTTTCAGAATGCGAAACCAAGTGCAAATCCAATTCGGGGCCTGAAACCCTCAAGTTTATCGGTATCAAAAGAATTCGATCCAATATCCACATTTACCTTTGTACTGCCATAATGCCCTCCAAAGAAGAGATCCAAAGTGAAACCTGATTTCGTTATCCATTGCCTTCCAAAAGCAACTCCACCTCCCATATTGGTCAATGTTCCTTTATCGGATGTTGCTTTATTTTCAAGACTGAAATTCTGATAACGTAAATAGGGTGAAATATAAAACCCGTCAAGAGCGTCCTTCCTGGGATATATTCTGAATTCAGGGGTTAGAATAAATCCACTAAATTTTGTATCACCAAATGAATAATTCAAATATCCAATGCCCAATTCAGCAGAAGTTAAATCATTTATTGCACGCTCATAAAAAATGGAGCCTGTTCCAAAGATAAGAGCCAGAGTATTTACCTTAAGTACATTCTTTTCGGAGGAAACTTTTTGTGTTTCCTGGCTGAAAGAAGATGCCGTTAGCACCAATGCAAGGAGTAGAATAATAAATTTTTTCATAATACATCGATTTTGCATTATTAAGTAATTAATTCCCACGTACAAAAGTCATTCCAAATATTATAGTTTTTCCTGCCATTTGCACTAATTGCACACTGAAACTTGAACTTAAGTGCTGCGATTTTTTTATATTGCTATTTTTGTAACCTTAATTTTAAAACATATGAAAACACTGCACCTTAAAGCAACAATTGTTATGGCTTTCATATTGATAATGAATGTGAATGGCCAGAAAACCTCAACAACTAATATGACATATCACGATCCCGGGCTTAAGAAAATAGTCCAGGTGGCAATTGTGGTAAAGGATATTGAAGCCAGCAGCAAGCTGTGGGCAAACCTTCTTGGAATGCCGGTTCCAAAAATCAGCACAACCCGTCCTGGACATGAGGTGAATGAATTCTACCGGGGTAAAGCTTCAGAAGGCCAGGTTAAGCTTACTTTCTTCAACCTCGGACAGGTAGTTATTGAACTGCTTCAGCCTGTAAGTGAAGGAACCAGCTGGTATGAATGGCTTGACAAGAGGGGTGAAGGAGTCCAACACCTGGGATTTCAAGTGGTGGATCCGGACAAAACATCGGCTGAACTTGAAAAGGCAGGCTATCCGGTCTTCCATAAGGGAAGATATGATTCACTCGATGGCACCTATATTTATCACGATACACAGGATGCACTCGGAGTGGTTATTGAATTGCTGCATTCTGATCCAAAAAAATAATAATTTTTTAACCACGGAGGACACGGAGTTTTGGCACAGAGGGCACAGAGGGAGTATGCAGGAAATTTATGCTTTAATATCACTCCGTGTTCTTTGTTGCTAATAAATTTTAATGTTATTTTCGCCGGTGAAATAATAATGAAACAATAATGAAAGATTTCGAATTTTATAATCCGGTAAAAATATTTTTTGGAAAAGATCAGGTGCCCAGAATCACTGAGCTGATACCCTCCGGGAGTAAGATAATGTTGATTTACGGAGGAGGAAGTATCTTCAAAAACGGTGTTTATGACAGGATCAAAGTTGCATTGAAGGAATTTGACCTGACAGAATTCGGAGGAATAGAGGCAAATCCTACATACGAAACCTCAATGAAGGCAGTGCAGATAATAAAACAAAAAAATATCAATTACCTAGTTGCTGCCGGAGGCGGATCGGTTATCGATGCAACCAAATTCATTGCAGCAGCAGCTCTTTACAAAGATGGCGATCCATGGAAAATTCTGTCGGAAAGCGCTGAGGTAACAGATGCAATCCCTTTTGGCTGTATACTGACATTACCTGCAACAGGTACTGAAATGAATAAAAATTCGGTAATCAGCAAGATATCTACAACAGAAAAAATGGCATTTTCTGTTACTCCTGTATTTCCGAAGTTCTCAATTCTTCTGCCTGATGCAGCCGGTACACTTCCAAAAAAACAGGTTGCGAATGGCATTGTTGATGCTTTTGTACATGTCACTGAGCAGTACCTTACATATCCGGTAAATGCTCCGATACAGGACAGGTTTGCAGAGGCAATAATGATTACCCTCATTGAGGAAGCCCCTAAAGTATATGCAAATCCGGCAAATTATGAAGCGATGTCGAACCTCATGTGGAGTGCAACCATGGCTCTAAACGGGATAATAAGCTGTGGCGTTCCGGGTGACTGGTCCGTTCATTCGATAGGTCACGAACTAACTGCTTTTCATGGTATAGATCATGCAAGGACACTGGCTATTGTTCTCCCGGGCCTTTGGAAAACTCTGAAAGAAGAAAAAAAAGGGAAGCTGCTTCAATATGGTGAGCGGGTATGGGGAATTAATTCTGGAACTGAAGAGGAAAGAGTAAATGCAGCAATTGATATGACTGAAAAATTCTTCCAGTCGCTTGGAATAGGTACGCGTCTCTCAGATTATGGGGTTAAAAAAGATACTATCGACCGGATTATAAAAAGATTCGAAGAGAGAAAATGGCTCTCAATGGGTGACAGGGATCTGACCACCCTCGAATTAACCAGGAAGGCCCTGGAGATTCAGCTGTAAAGAATGACGTGATCTCCACCAGGCATATGAACCCATCCATTTGCCCCCCTTCCCCCATTTTAGAGCAGAAATCGAACACCCTTTAGGGGGTGGGCTCCGCCAACTGGCGGAGACCGGGGGCAGGGGGTTCAATAGGACAAACAGCCTGATTCCCATTCTACCGTTGCGCCGTTGTGCCTTTGCGCCGTTACGCCAATTTTTTATACTTAATCCTCACTGGTGTTGTATCGGAAACCCTCTTCTTGTAATTCTCTTCATAATCAGAGTAATTACCTTCAAACCATACAACTTTTGAATCGCCTTCGAAAGCCAGCATATGTGTTGTTACCCTGTCGAGGAACCATCTGTCGTGTGAGATTATAACCGCGCAGCCGGCGAAATTTTCAAGTCCTTCCTCCAGGGCACGCAGTGTATTTACATCAATATCGTTGGTAGGTTCGTCAAGGAGCAGAACATTTGCCCCGGATTTAAGCGTAAGAGCCAGGTGGAGCCTGTTTCTCTCCCCTCCTGACAGTACCCCGCATTTTTTCTCCTGGTCGGCTCCTGTGAAGTTAAACCGGGCCACATAAGCCCTGGCATTTACAAGCCTGTTCCCCACCATCACATCCTGCTGCCCACCGGAAATAACTTCATATACTGTCCTGGCAGGATCAATCGCAGCATGAGCCTGATCGACATATCCCAGGGCTACTGTCTCTCCTATGGTAAAGGTCCCTTTTGTAGCTTTTTCCTGTTCCATAATCATCCTGAACAATGTTGTCTTACCGGCTCCGTTGGGCCCGATAATCCCTACTATCCCATTTGGAGGCAGATTGAAATCAAGATTTTCAAAAAGAACTTTGTCATCAAATGCCTTGGTAACAGATTTTGCTTCAATAACTTTATCCCCTAGCCTTGGGCCATTCGGAATAAATATCTCAAGCTTTTCCTCCTTCTGCTTCACATCCTGGTTGAGGAGATTCTCATAAGCACCAAGTCTTGCTTTCGATTTTGCATGACGAGCCTTGGGTGACATTCTGACCCATTCAAGCTCTCTCTCCAGGATTTTCCTTCTTTTTACATTTCCTTTTTCCTCAATCTCAAGCCTTTTAGCTTTCTGCTCCAGCCATGATGAATAATTACCTTTCCAGGGAATCCCTTCGCCCCTGTCAAGTTCAAGGATCCATCCGGCTACATTATCAAGGAAATACCTGTCGTGTGTTATACAAATAACAGTTCCATGATACTGCTTCAGAGTGGTCTCAAGCCACTGAACAGACTCGGCATCGAGGTGGTTTGTAGGTTCATCAAGCAGCAGTATATCCGGTTGTTTAAGAAGAAGCCTGCACAGGGCAACTCTTCTCCTTTCACCACCTGAAAGTACATTTACAACAACATTTCCCTCGGGGCATCTTAGAGCATCCATTGCCCTGTCGAGTTTATGCTCAATATTCCATCCGTCATGGTAATCAATCTTTTCCTGAAGTACTGCCTGTCGATCCATCAATTGCTGCATCTTATCCGGATTTTCATATATCTCAGGTTCTCCGAAACTGTTATTTATCTTTTCATATTCCTGGATTATATCCATGATCTCTTTCACACCCTCCTCAACAATCTCCCTTACTGTACGGCTCTCATCAAGCAAAGGATCCTGTGAAAGATGTCCTACAGAATAGCCCGGTAGAAAGGTAACTTCACCCTGATATTCCTTTTCAAGTCCTGCAATTATTTTTAGCAGGGTTGACTTCCCTGATCCATTCAGACCAATAATACCAATCTTGGCCCCAAGAAAGAATGAAAGAGAGATATCTTTAAGTACCTGTCTGTGTGGAGGAAATGTTTTCCCCACCTTGTACATCGAGAAAATAATCTTATTGTCATCAGCCATTTGGAATATGTTTTAATCTATTGGCAAAAATAAGATGAAAAGAGATGTGCCTGGTATTTTTATTGAAATTTTACATTACAAGCGGGAAATCATGACCGATTGAAAAGGTACTTGGAAACTGCCGGTGCCTTATGAGCTTGTATGACAATTCCGGAACCTGGTCATCGATATATGATTTGATCTCGTAAACGGTGATCTTTGAATCAGCAGGCGCTCCATCTGCTTTACCGCTCAGTGCTTCGAGAAGCACATATGTAAAAACGCCATGTTTCAGGCTGGTTATTTCTGCTGACTGCTGCTGACTTTCAGAGGATGCCATAACGTGTATGCCGGAACTCCTCGAGAGTTGCGCAAGAGCTTTCTCCTCTGCACCACCCCTCATTGCAAGCATCTCAACTGAACTTCCTGAATGGCACGCATCTACAAAAACAACCTGTTTCAGCGCAGGAAGTTGTTTTAGTTTTTCCTGTAAATCAACCACATAAAGGGCATCACCCAGTTTTTCCTTCTGATACAACCCTGTCACTTCGGAAGTAATAAAATAGAATCCGTTATCAACCACACTTCCATGACCAGCATAAAAGAAAATAAAGACATCTTCTTTTCTTATTCTTGTGCTTATTTTATCAAGGGTACTTAATATTGAAGATTTCGACGCATCTCTGTCTAACAGGGTAAATGTGTAAACATTCCTGAACATCTTCCTGCTGCCTGCTGTCACTGAATCTGCAAAAGCTTCAGCATCAGTCCGGGCATATGTGAGATTCATACTCTCATTCTCATATTTGTTTATTCCTATACTCAATATATAGCAATCAGCAGTCTTTTGCAGTCCGCTATATTTTATAATAAGTGATGCAGGAGTTGATTCAACATCTCCATTACTGAATGCGGTCACCACAATTTCGTTCTCCCCGGGTACAAGATTCAATTCAAATGTTTTCATTGCATTTTGCCCGGCTTTACTCATTCTTTTCAGATCAGAATAATCAATATCCTGTGCCTTGCCATTCTGTAATACCCTGAATTCCTTCACACCGCCACCATTATTTGTGACCTTAACCATAAATGATGTAATTGGTTTGTCTGAGACAGATCCGTGTTCCGGCAATACAAACTCGATAGAAGGAGGAGGGAATTTTTCAATTGTTTGCATTACATTCTGCCTGAAAAATACCTGCCTTGAACCCATTAACTCTGAATAGAGACCCGGCCTGTAGAACTCATTAAAAAACTGGTTTATCGAATAGATCTCTGTCCCTTTAACAAATGATATTGAGCTGAATGCACCCTCTGATGCATCAAAATAACCTTCAGGGTTTCTGATAAACCAGTCATCCTCATTTATAAAGACAATTGAAACTACCTCTTTTGTACTTTCCCTGTTCCATACTCTTATTGATCCGTCACGACTTCCAGAAATAACATATTTAAGATCAGGTGTAATATTTATATCTCCTACACCTCCTGTATGCCCTTTGAATTCTGATATCAGCGAACCAGTTTTTGCATCCCATAACTTTATCATGAAATCATCACCCCCACTTATGATGTAATCACCTGTCGGATCAAACTTTGCACAATATACACCTCCATTGTGGGCTTTGATCTTCAACAACTGAAGACCTGACAGAAAATCCCAGACTCTTACTGTTCCATCCCATGCTGCAGTTATAAACTTATCCCCTGAAGCATTGAAATTAACTGAATTGATGAGAGTCTCATTTGTATGACCTATAAAGGTCCGTACCTCTTCACCTGTGTCAATTTCAATAAGTTTCAATTTTTTATCGAGGCCGGCAGATATGAAATATACTCCATTAGGTGTGAATTTAACCTGGTAACATCCCATCCTGTTATGAGGAGAAATTGATCTGACCCTTTTACCTGTTTCAAGGTCCCATATAACAACAAATCCTCCCCAAACAGCAGCCGCAAGCATCTTATTATCCGCGCTGAAATCAACTGAATATACAGCCTCCTTCTCATCAGAAAAGGAAAAGGTCCTTGTTGCTGTCCCTGATTCAATATCCCAGATTATCACCTTTCCGTCAAGACCGCCGGTAGCAATATGTTTGCCATCGCTGCTGAAACAAAGACTGATTACCATTGCATTGTGGCCCCTGAGTGTTCTGAATACTTTTCCGGTTTTGAAGTCAACAAGCTTTGCATTATTACCTGTTCTTCCAACGGCAATATAGTTACCATCCGGACTGAGTTTTGCTTCATTTACCATTCCTGCCCAGTACATGTAAGGGTCATTCAGGATCCTTTCATCCACCTGGTTGAGATATCCTTTCAGAACCATGCTGGTTTTACCATCAGCAACAATGATGATATCTGCTGTCCTTTTTTCATTGCCGGCAATAATTTCTTTCCCGTCCTGGCTTATTGCCATTGAAATAACTTTTCGTTGTGAATAATTGCCTGCTTTTGATAAGAGCTTCCCCGTGGACAGATCAAAGATCTCTGCCACTCCATACTCAATTGCTCCCACAAATTTTCCGTCTGAACTGAGATTAAGTCCCTCAGGTGATCCTCCCTGGCCATAAAGGGATCTGATCACAGCTCCGCTCTCCCGGTCAAATACCTTGATGGTATCGTCGCTTGTATTTATAATAAACTTATTATCAGGCGTTATTACTGCCTCACTGACACATGAAGTACATGTCGCCCTTATTTTCTTGTATTTACGTATTTCCTTTCCGGTCGAAGCATCCCATAGGATAGCAGTATAATCTGCTACTCCTGCAATTATATATTTACCATCCCTGCTCCAAGCTACTGATCCTGCCTCCGGATATCTGTATCCCTTGGCATATTCATGCTCAGCAGGTATTGCTTTTAAATCCATTACTTTCAGACCAGATTTTATTTCCCATACAGAAATGAAAGACTTATAACTTCCTGTAATAATCCTGGTACCATCGGGGTGAAAAGAGGCACAGGTAAACCTGTCTGAATCAGGATTAAGCTGTCTGATGATTTCTCCGCTATTTAAATCCCAGACTATAACAGAGCCGTTTCCTCCAACAGCAAGAATTAGTGTTGTCTGACTGTTAATACTTAAACACCTGATAGCGGATGCATTACCCTGGTAAGTCCTTATCTCACGGCCATCCGATCTTCTCCATAGCTTAACAGTTTTATCAGTACTTCCAGTTGCAATTAGTTTTCCGTCGGAGTTGTAGCAGACTGCAGTAACCGCTGCATAATGACCGGTCTGGACAACCGTCTGAACACTCTGACCCGACAGGTACGAACCGTTCAGGAAAACTAATATTGTAGTAATTATTGGTTTAAATGTCATAGAGGATATTGTTTTATGGTCCAATTTACAAATTGTAATTTGATTAAGACCTCTGAAAAAAAAAGAGGCTGTATTACAAGCCTCTTTTTTTAACCCCCTCCTAAATCCCCCAGGGGGGACTTACTAGAACCAATGACTAAAAAGCCCCCCTTGGGGTGTTTGGGGGTAAAATCCATCTTTTGATACAGCCTCCTGTTAAAGACAACTCCTTCCGGGAAGTCCGGCAGAAAGATCCTTTCGGGGAATTAACAGGTATTATTGTGTTAATTCCTGATTTCTTTCAAAGAGCTTAATGGTATCATCCTGGAGCAATACCCAAAGTGAATATACTCCTTTCAGAGTGCCAATAGGGATATTGAGGCAACCAAGCGCTGCCACTATTATTATCAGATATCTTGCCCATGGATAAAGTGACAGCAAGCCAATTCCGCCTACCAGTCCCAGTGTGGACATTAATCCGATAAGCAGAGGAAGGCTTAGTGAGAGAAATCTAAGCACCATATTGGGGATTTCTTCACCCTCAACAAATCCTCTTGCAAAATTGAGTGCAAAGAATGCTGCAACTGCTCCAACCAGACCAAGCAGACCAAAGCCGATGTGTATGGCACCAACTACAGTCACATGTTTTTTCATTTTTGAATCTTCCATGTCAATTTAGTATTTATGAAAATTATAATTATTTTCATTCCTGCTTAAATGACTTGATATTTCGGACTTTGATGCATCAGAAAAATCTTTTTTCAATGGAAAATCCATTTTTTCCATAAATTGATCTTAAGAAATATAGTTTTAATATCTTTGTGTTGAAATTTAATTGATATGAAACCCACATTTATTTACAAACACAAACACAATTTGATAATATTCGGTAACATGCGGGTTCCATCATACCATTGAAATAAAATTATTATATGATGAAAAGAAAGATTTTATTCGGAGCAGTAGTATTATTTCTTGCATGGGCCGCCACATCCTGTGAGGATAACTGTGGATTCTGCAAAACAGTTACATATGAGGATGGTGTTGTAATTAATCAGACTGCTGAAACAGAATACTGCGGGACAGATCTGCTCACACAAAAAGCCAAGCCAGATATTACTATTGGTTCTCTTGTCACCAAAGTTGAGTGCCGCTAATATCTTACACCTATCAGTGTAACATCATCTACCTGAGAGTTTTCACCGCGCCACTCTTCAAATATTTCATTCAGCTTTTCTCCCTGTTTCAACATAGGCTCATTTGCCATAGCAACCAAAGTCTCTTTAAGTTGTGATGTCATGAACTTCTTCTCTTTGGGTCCTCCAAACTGATCAGCATATCCGTCAGAGAATATATAGAAAGCATCGCCTTTTTGCAGTTCAATTGTATGCAATGTGAAAGGAACCATTTTGTAATGTATGGCAACCGGCATCTTATCGCCACGGTAATGAATCAACTCACCTCCTCTGACAAGATATAGCGGGTTGTTAGCTCCTGAGAAGTACAAAATATTCCTATCGAAATCAACAACACATATTGCAATGTCCATACCATCCTTTACGCTGTCCTCATCTTCGACCTGGTTAAGAGCCTTTATTATACCTTTGCGCAGTTCTTCTATGATCTGATCAGGCATCAGAATGTGCTTACCAGTTACAATCTCATTAAGCATTGTAACACCAAGCATACTCATGAAAGCACCCGGAACACCATGGCCTGTACAGTCAGCTGCTATAATAATCTGTTGATTGTCCTGTGATGAAACCCAGTAGAAATCACCGCTCACAATTGCAAGAGGTTTGTACAGGACAAAGTGCTCCAGTTTATCGCTGAAAAGCTCAAGAGAAGGGATCAGGGCAGTCTGTATTCTTTTTGCATACATGATACTGTCTGTAATATGCTTCTTCTGATAAGCGATCTGGTCGCGTTGTGCTGCTGCCAGGTCTCTTTGTTTTTCAATCTCATCTTTCTGAAGCGAAATTGTTCTGTTTTTCTCTTCAAGCTTAATATTTGCTTCTTTCTTGATCTTATATCCCCTGTAAATATAGTATCCAAGAAAACTGACCAGCACAAGGGCAAAGATCACAAAATACAGTACCAGCTTCTGTTTTTCAAGTGTTTCCAGCTGGACCTTTATCTTATTCTCCTGTTCTGATATCTTTGATAGCTGTTCATCAATCCGTGCTATCTGCAATGCTATTTTCTCTTTCTGATTTGCCAGGGTATCCTGTTGTATCTTTACCTCATTCAGTTGCTGTACTATCGTTTTCTTCTGTGTGGTTATTTCCCCCTGCTGCCTGCTGATCTGTCTGAACTGCCGGTCAAGAATCTGTTGTTTTTCATTAAGGGTTTTCTCCTTTTCAACTATTTCCTTATCAAGACTATCGAGCAGGGCACGTTGTTTCTGAATCTCCTGTTTCTGAATATCTATTGTCTCAAGCTGCTGCCTTATTGTCTCTTTCTGTACTTCTATCTCTTTGCTGGCTATATCGAAAAGGTTCTGCCAGTCTTCTTTGGTTTTAATAGCTGTGAAGAGAAGCGATTCCGGAACCGACATCTTCTCTTTTTTGATATACTCGTCATTAATATCGAAACGCGGTTTCCCTTCCACAACAATGAAATTCATCATTGATTCCCTGAATTCATATCCTTCGGTGATTAACATAGTTTGCTTTCCTTCAATCATCTTCTTTATTTTGTCAAGATTGAAGCCGGCGTTTTTATTCACATAAATCACCTGACAATGTGTAACGCTTTCAAGATTCTTAAATCCCGCCACAGATACTGGCTTATCCTGGATGCGATTTCTTGTCTTGGCCAGATTACCCATTTCATTAATAAGATCATAATCGCCCAGAAGTACCCCAATCTTAAAGGTTGAGGAGTCGGCAAACCCAGGGCCATAATCCACATATTTCGCCAAATCAAAAATATACAGTGCCCTGGTAGGATTATCAAATCCTACCTGACCATTAGAATTACTGATAATCAGTATCAATCCTGCTGAAAGGATTGCAATTCGAAGAAAACGGAAATTTTTAGGCATATTAATATCAGTTTATTAATACGAATTTGCATAAATTTATCCAGTAAAACAAATGTTAAAAAGTATCATCAGCCATTCGTTGTTGATAAAATGTTAATAAGTGAGCTTAATACCCGGGCTGTAAAACTCTTCTTATCGTAATTTTAAAGAAGTTTTTAAAAATTATATAATGGGGCTGACTACCAATTACTTAGATTTTTCAGGCAAAAATATTGTAATTGTTGAAGATGATATTCCCTCAATAAAATACTACGAAACCATTCTTAAAAATTGCGGAGCAATAATAACAATTCTTCGTTCTGGTCTTGAGTTTATTGAGTACATTAAACAGGAAGAAGCTAAAATTGACTTCATTTTCATGGATTTTCTGATTCCATTCATCAACGGACTTGACTGTACCAGAATATTCCGGAAAACAAATAAAGATACTCCACTTATAATGCTTACGGCATATTCATCAGAACAGACAAAAACCGAGGCTTACGTTGCAGGTTGCAACGAATATGTATTGAAGCCAATATATTGCGAAAAACTGCTTTTTCTCCTTGACAAATATCTGATACAGCAAGTACATGTAACAATAAGAAATTAACAGATCACTGCAATCTGGCTGAAGGTTGCATCTTCATCATATAGTCAGCATAATAGGACTCAAGCTTATCATTAATCTCTTTTGCCAGTTGTGGTTTTCCATACTTTTCACACGAGCCTGCTACCCTTGATGTATACTGAATCGCTGTCTGAATTTCATACTCAGCTGAATTGACAATATAAGGTTTCTGCTTCAGAAAATAATCCAGCCGTTCAAAATAATACTCCCTGAATGCCATGGTCATATTAACAGCCTTTTCTGTGCTTCCTGCAGCAAAATAGGCATCTATAAGGTCAGCAACATATGGATCGTAAGGTATCTTTGAAAGAGGCAGATCCTCCATGCATCTGTCAAGCACTGCGACAGCTTTCTCATTTTTACCTTCCTCTGCAAGTGCTTTGGCAAGCCTGGCAAAATTCATACGAGCCTTGACAACAATAATTGTGCGCTTATGGTTATAATCGATGTTAACACCGGGTGTATTGGCTCCGCCCCATACAAACTTATTTATTATGTTTTCATACAGGATATCAGTATCGATACGTCCATATTCAATCCAGCTTTTATTAATCGATTTAACAGGTACCAGCCTGTATGCAAGACCTTCGAGCTGGAAATATTCCTCAAGCCCGAAAGCATCATTATGATAGCCTGTAACAAAATAAACTGGTCTTTCCCAGTTATTATGGGCAAGAATATCAAGTACTATAAGCTGACTTTTCAGAATCGAATTTCCTTTAAGCTTAATATCTATATAGGGTACAATTTTATCCCGGTCCTCTGGTTTAACTGTTCCTGATTTAATTACTATATCCGCATCAACAGGAATTCTGATTGTTCTTGTCGGAATGATATCAAGTATCTCTGTAGCAGATACCTGCACTTTGGTACCTTTGTTATCACTGTTTACCCAGTCAATGACAGTTGCGACATCAACCGGATCCTTAGTCTTCTCAACTATAAAAATCTGGTTATTAATTCCGTCATAATATTTCTTTTCCGGCAGTGTAACAGGAAGCGGATCTGAGAGATATGCCCTGTGTTTCATCTGGGTGATATACCAGTCGGTATTAAGGAGCATCAGGTTACATACTCTTACATCTGTCCTGGCACCCTCTACTTCCTGTGCATACCATAATGGGAAAGTATCATTATCCCCGTTGGTAAAAAGTATTGCATCAGGGGCGCATGAATTCAGGTAATTGAATGCCACATCACGAGCAAGGTATCTTCCTGATCTGTCATGATCATCCCAGTTTTCTGAAGCCATTACGGCAGGAACCGCAATCAGGCAGATCAATCCTGCAACGGGTGCTGCAATTTTCTCCCCTGCTACCTTTGAAGCAACTTCAAACAAACCCAGGACACCCAGTCCAATCCAGACTGCATAGAAATAAAATGAGCCTACATAGGCATAATCCCTTTCCCTTGGCTGATTCGGATACTGGTTAAGATAGAATACAATAGCTATGCCTGTCATAATAAATAACAAAAGGACTATTCCCCAATTGCGGTTGTCGCGATTCATCTGATAGAACATACCTGCAAGCCCCAGGAGGAAAGGAAGCAGAAAATACCTGTTCCGTGAGGCATCATTTTTAATATCTGAAGGCATATCGCTTGTCCCGGTTCTTGGCTCATCAATGAATTTTATTCCGGTTATCCAGTTACCATTAAGGGCGCCTCCGCTGCCCTGTGTATCATTCTGCTTTCCGGAAAAATTCCACATGAAATACCTGAAATACATATACCCGAACTGGTAGGATAACATAAACCGCATATTCTCTATGAATGTAGGTTTCCGCACGATCTTCTTTTCTCCTGAAGCATCTGTTATCTGAATTGGGGTACCTTTTATCTCACCCCACTCCTCATATACCTGCCTGTGATCACTCTGATCGCTCCACATCCTTGGGAAAAGTGTTATGAAGCGAGGATCATAGATTCTTTCAAGATTTTTACCTGTTATAATATATTTCTCATTTTCTAGTGCATATTTTGGTTTCCCGTCAGCGTAGTCGGTAACAGGAGCATTGTAATAAGGTCCCCTGAATAATGGGCGCTCACCATATTGCTCCCTGTTAAGGAAATAAAGAAGATTAAAAGGATTTGAGGGGTTATTCTCATTCAGTGGTGTATTTGCCGATGACCTTATAACTATTATAGCATTTGAAGAATAGCCAATCAGAATTACAGTTATTACCGTCATGGCAGTATTAAGCACAACACGGTTATTGCCAGCTATATACCATACAAGTACCGAAACAGCAATCAGTACAAGCAGATTCAAAAAGAATGAGCCAGAAATTAGCCAGATCCCTGAAAAGAAAAGAGCGGATACTGATAGCATTGAATTACGGGAAATATTGGCTGAGTTTAAAGAACTCATAACCGCAAGAACAAGTAAAAGAATGAGAATAAGCATATGAATTACCATCCCTGAATTTGGAGGCATCCCTAGTGTATTGACAAAAAAGAAGTCAAACTTTGATGATATTGTAACCACACCTGGCATAATTCCGTACATCAGCAGAGCCAGCATTATCACGCTAACTGCAAGTGAAATTGCAAATCCCTTCCACGAAAAATCATATTTCCTGAAATAGTAAACAAGGACAATTGCAGGCAGAGTAAGAAGGTTAAGAAGATGGACTCCGACAGAAAGCCCCATCAGGAATGCAATCAGTATGATCCACCTGTCGGCATATTTTTCATCGGCTACATCTTCCCATTTAAGGATTGCCCAGAAAACCACTGCCGTGAAAAATGACGAAGTTGCATAAACCTCTCCTTCCACTGCTGAGAACCAGAACGAATCAGAAAAAGTATATGCCAGAGCCCCCACGGCGCCGGCTGACATAACTGCTATTAACTTCGACAGGGTAAATTCGTTATCATTCCTGATAATTATTTTCCGGGCAAGATGTGTGATTGTCCAGAAAAGAAATAAAATAGAAAAGGCGCTTGCCAGGGCTGACATTGAGTTTACCATGGCTGATACCTTTGTCACATTTCCCCCGGCAAAAAGAGTGAAAAAGCGTGCCATTACCATAAAGACGGGGTTACCGGGAGGATGACCTACCTCAAGTTTAAAAGCAGAGGCAATGAATTCTCCGCAGTCCCACAAACTTGCTGTTGCTTCAATTGTCAGCAGATATGTTGTTGCAGCAATAATGAAAATGATCCATCCTGATAGGTTGTTTACCAGCTTATAATTCCTCATTATGATATCTCTTTGTTAAGAACTTGCACTTAAAGAACAGTTGACGAAAATACTTATTTTTTTCATACTTTCGCCAGTGATAAAATTTGAAGAGAATCACAGAGACAGCATGATGCCGGAGATTTCATGAAATACACCCTGGTTACCATATGTGCCATTTTTCTTTTAAATACGCAATATTCTTCTGCACAATATTATGAAACTGGTCAGGATCCAGCTTCATTAAAATGGCTACAGATCAAAACTGACAGGTTCAGGGTCATCTATCCGGAAACATATGGAAATGAGGGTATCCGGTTTGCAAAAGCCCTTGACGATTCATATTTTAAACTGGAAAAAATATTTCCTGAAAAAAAATTCCGGATCCCCGTAATAATACATAATTACTCAACCGAATCCAATGGCTATGTAGCATGGGCACCTAAAAGAATGGAGGTATACCCCACGCCAGATCAGAACAGTATTCCGCTCGACACCAGGACACAGCTCGCTATTCATGAGCTCACACATGTATTTCAGCTTGTCTCACTTAACCAGGGCTTTTCCAAAGCTATGTCTTTTATTCTTGGAGAACAGTTTGCAGGCATCACCTCAGTAATGATGCCTCTCTGGTACTTTGAAGGTAACGCAGTATTTGCCGAGTCGGCACTCACCGAATCGGGCAGAGGCCGGTCTCCCTCATTTCTTAAAGAGTTCAAAGCTATTGCTCTTGAAAATGATAAGCTTTACAAGTATGACAGGATAGTCAATGACTCATATAAAAGATACATCCCAAATCATTATCAATCAGGTTACCAGATGGTTATATACTCTCTGGCAAAAGAGGGTCCGCAATTCTGGAATAAGACACTCGATTATACTGCAAGGAATCCCTATCTTTTTGATCCTGTTAATCTTGCACTCTTAAAAAATGCCGGCCTGACTAAAAGAAAACTCTATTCAGAGACATTTGATACTCTAAAAGCACTATGGAATAAGGAACTGTCAGAAAAAAATATCATAATATATGATGCTGTTAATCCTGAGAAAAAGGGAGAATTTGTGAATTATAACAGCCCTGTACAAGTAGGCAAAGACAGCATTATTGCTATTAAAACCTCAATGGGATATCCCTCATCATTTGTTCTGATAAATCCTTCCATAAGAAGTGAAAAAAGAATCCATATACCTGGGCAGGTATATCCGTTCACATTGACCTCCGGGGGAGGAAAAATAACCTGGGTTGAGAATAAACCTGATCCGCGGTGGGATAACCGTACTTTTTCAGTTATAAAGATCATGGATATTAAAACAGGGAAGACAAAATCGCTGTCTGACAAATCGAGATATCTTTCAGTTGCCATTTCACCTGATGGAAAAACCATAGCTGCTACAGAGAACAGTATTGATAATCAAAATAGTCTTTTACTTATTGGATCTGATTCAGGTGAGATTATCAGGTCAGTAAAAACCCCGGGTAATGGAGCAATTCAGCAACCCCGATGGGACTCTTCAGAAGATAAAATTACTGTTATTTCCTTAACAGAAAATGGGGAAGGAATACTTTCCTATTCTGTGAGCAATCGGACTTGGGAAACCTTAAAAGATCATGGAAGAGAAGATCTGCAGGCATCAATTCTCAGGAATGACTCTCTCTTCTATGTCAGCTCGGCAGGAGGGACTGAAAATGTATATCTTAAACTTTCTGAAGGCAAGACAAATTGTATTACAAATTCAAAATATGGCATAAATGATATTTCTCTTTCAGGAAACCTTCTGCTTTTCAGTAACTATACTGCCTCAGGATATAATATAAGCATGACGGGCATTAATGATTATCCGGGCAATTCAGATAGAAAAACAGACACATCTTCATTCCTGATAAACAGGTTTCCAAAGCATAACGAAGCTAGTGGACTGGAAGATCTTTCTGCATATGCACCCCAACCGTACAAAAAATATCAGCATCTTTTCAGATTTCATAGCTGGATGCCCTTTTATGCTGATATAGAAGAGGTCAAATCGGATCCGGCATCAGTCAGGCCAGGGGTTACCTTAATGTCGCAGAATCAGCTTAGTACACTAATAGCAACTGTAGGCTACGAGTATAATGAAAGCAAGGAGCATATTCTGCATTCAGGAATTACCTGGAAAGGATGGTATCCCGTTATTGAATCGAAAATTGATTATGGTGGCAATCCGGGGGTACAAACAGGAGGAGACCCTGTAAGCACGCCTGATGAATTAAAGAAGGGCTTAAGATGGCGTAGCAGTATATATCTTCCATTGCGGTATGCTTCAGGGAAATTTCTTCAATATTTACAACCTTCAATTATATATGATTACTGGAACAGCTATGTATATCTGAAAGATGAAGGTAAATTTGATTACGGACAGGAGCTTGTTTCCGCAAGGCTTTTTATATCGAACTATCACAGGAGTTCCATACGGGATATTTACCCCAGGTGGGCCCAGACAATTGATTTTAACTATACATTTTCTCCTTTCAGCAATAGTATTTATCCTGATGCAATATCAATAAAGACATCATTTTATACCCCCGGAATTCTACCAAACAATGGCATTAAATTCCGGTACGAAAGAGAAAAGCAGGGAGAAGCTATATACTCCCTCGGCAACAAGATATCATTTCCCCGGGGATACAGGAATATCATTTCGAAGGACCTTTCATTTATGTCTGCTGACTATTCTTTTCCGGTTGCTTATCCCGATTTCAATATCTGGAGTCTGGTGTATCTGAAAAGGATCCGTTGTACACTATTCGGTGATTATGCTACCGGGACAAACAACTTCTATCTTAAAGAGAACGGTTCAGGACTTGCTCTTGACTATACACATAATTTTGCTGAAACATTCAGTTCATTTGGTTTTGAATTGATAGCCGATTTTCATGTACTGCGTCTTCCGTTCATGATCTCTGGAGGAGTGCAAACCGCATGGAAGGATATATCTGAAAAGCCATTTATGAAGGTGCTTTTCAACATTGAACTTTTTGGAATGGCTATAAACAAGGGAAAGTATCCGGAATCAAACCTTTATTGAACGCGCTGTTTCAAGAATCAGCGACCAGGCTTTTCTGATATGTTCAGAAGTAACTTCTGTCTGGGCTGTAACCATCCTGAGAGTGTACTTCCCTCCCAGCACCGTATGGGTCAGATAAATCTTACCTGAATCATTCAGGCTGTGATTCAGTATTTCATTAATTTTATTAATCTGATCCTCAGCCAATTCTGAAGGAGCATACCTGAAACACACAACGCTGAGTACAACCGGTGCAAGCAACTCAAAATCCGGCTCTTTGGCTATCATTTGTTTAAGCTCAGAAGCAATCTTTATATGTTCCCTTACCTTTGCCTGCAATCCTTCAACACCATATGACCTGATAACGCTCCATAGCTTGAGAGCCCGGAATCTTCTTCCAAGCGGCACACCCCAGTCACGGTAATCGTTTACCTGTCCCCTTGTTCTTGTTTTCAGATATTCGGGAAGTATCTCAAAGGTTCTGATAAGTGATCCGGCATCTTTTACAAAATATGCAGAACAATCAAAATTGGTGAACATCCATTTGTGAGGATTGAACACAAAACTGTCAATATATTCCTTCCCGTCGAGCATCCACCTGAATTCAGGAAGAATCAGTGCCGTTCCTCCCATGGCAGCATCAACATGAAGAAATATTTTGTTTTCACTGCATATCTCACCAATTGATCTGATTGGATCTATTGCAGTTGTCCCGGTTGTTCCGATAGTTGCAATAACACATGCAGGTATATATCCTTCTTTTTTATCTTTCAGGATTGCATCTCTGAGCTTCTCCGGGTTCATTGAGAAATCATCCCTGACAGGAATCCTTACAAGGTTTTTTCTGCCTATACCACTTATTTTTACTGCTTTCTCAACTGATGAATGTGTTTGTTCTGAACAATATACCCTTAGTGTTCCGGAGTTGAATGCACCTGTTTCATTGATCGAATAGTCAGTAGCCTTTTCCCTGGCAGTAAGTATGGCAGCAAGAGTTGAGGTTGAAGCTGTATCCTGTATTACCCCCTCAAATACTTCGGGCAGACCTGTCATTTCGCGCAGCCATATCATGACCTTTTCTTCCAGCTCGGCAGCCGCTGGTGAGGTTTCCCATATCATACACTGCGCTCCGAGACTTGAAATAATCATTTCAGCAAGTATGGATGGAGGGCTTACATTGGCCGGAAAATAGGCAAAGAAATTCGGACTCTGCCAGTGAGATATCCCCGGCATAATAATATTGTCCACATCTCTTATAAAAGCTTCGAAGGGCTCCGGGTTCTCTGGAGGATGACTGGGAATTAAAGAAAAAATCTCACCCGGTTTTACCTGAGATTTTACCGGATAATCTTCGATATTTTCCATATAGGATGCCATCCATTCGACAAGCTCATGGGCATGTTTCCGAAATTCATCTGGTTTCATCCGGATTATATTATTTCACTGAATCAGCGAGAAGGATAATTTTGTTTTCTTTTACCTCAATCACTCCGCCGTTTATCTCATAAATCAATTCATTCCCTTCTTTATCGATCATGATAACGGGACCATTTTCAAGTGTTGAAACTATCGGTGCGTGATCTTTCAATACCTGGAAAGAGCCCTTCTTACCAGGGATCCTGACAGATTTTATGCTCCCTTCATAGACTTTCTTGTCGGGTGTGATTATTTCTATTCTCATTCCTGGTATTTATTTTGTCTGGGCAAGTATCTTTTCTCCCTTTTCAATAGCATCTTCAATTGTTCCAACAAGAAGGAAAGCTGATTCGGGGTACTGATCCACTTTGCCCTCCATTATCATATTGAATCCTTTGATAGTATCTTCAATTGAAACGTGAGCGCCTTTAATTCCTGTGAATTGTTCGGCAACCTGGAAAGGCTGAGAAAGGAATCGCTGTACCCTTCTTGCACGGTGAACAACAAGCTTATCCTCTTCTGAAAGTTCATCCATACCAAGAATAGCTATAATATCTTGCAGTTCATTGTATCTCTGCAGAAGCTCTTTCACCCTCTGCGCACAATTATAGTGTTCCTCGCCAACGATATCAGCTGAAAGAATACGGGAAGTTGAATCAAGCGGATCTACAGCAGGATAAATACCAAGCTCGGAAATTTTTCTGCTAAGCACAGTTGTAGCATCAAGGTGTGCAAATGTTGTTGCGGGAGCAGGGTCTGTAAGGTCGTCAGCAGGAACATATACAGCCTGAACCGAGGTAATAGAACCATTCTTTGTGGAGGTTATTCTTTCCTGCATTATACCCATTTCAGTTGCCAGTGTAGGCTGATAACCCACAGCAGATGGCATCCTGCCAAGAAGAGCTGATACCTCTGATCCTGCCTGGGTAAACCTGAATACATTGTCCATAAAGAAAAGAATATCGCGCCCGCCACTTTTACCATCACCATCTCTGAAATATTCAGCTACAGAAAGTCCCGAAAGTGCAACCCTGGCTCTTGCACCCGGAGGCTCATTCATCTGACCAAATACAAGGGCAAGCTTGGATTCTTTCAGTGCTTCCTTGTCAACAGTAGAAAGGTCCCAGCCTCCGGCTTTCATATTTTTGAGGAATGCAGGGCCATAAGAAATTACTCCGGCTTCGAGCATCTCCCTGAGAAGATCGTTACCTTCTCTGGTACGTTCTCCTACACCTGCAAACACTGATAACCCTGAATATGCTTTGGCAATATTATTGATCAGTTCAAGTATAACAACTGTCTTCCCTACTCCGGCGCCTCCAAATAAACCAATCTTACCACCTTTTGAATAGGGCTCGATCAGGTCAATTACCTTGATTCCTGTATAAAGCACCTCTTTCTCCGTTGTAAGTTCTTCATACTTCGGTGGCTTACTGTGTATAGGATATCCTCCTGTCTTATCCAGATAGCCAATGCCATCAATAGCTTCACCGGTAACATTCATAAGCCTTCCCTTTATCTGTTCCCCGATTGGCATAGTAATAGGCAAGCCTGTGGCAACAACATCCATCCCCCTTCGTAATCCGTCAGTAGAATCCATTGCTATGGTTCTGACTGTTCTTTCACCAATATGCTGCTGGCATTCAACAACCAGAATTGAACCATCATCACGTTTGATCTCAAAAGCATCATATATATCAGGCATATCAACACCTTGTTTTTCAAAAGTTACATCAACTACTGCTCCGATGATCTGGCTTATTTTTCCGGTAATCTGTGCCATATGAACTAATTTTAATAAAGATTTAAAGTATATACAAATTTAATAAATTTTATAAACCATGCCGGATCGGCCGATTATTAAATTCTATTTATTTTCTGCTCCTGTTAGTATATTATCTGCAAATTTTAAATCATTTTATTATTTTTAATGCGCTTGCTGAAGGGAACTATGATAAACCAATAAAAAAACAAGTTATGAAAAAGTATCTTTTAACATTATTTCTATCAACATCAATTGCTATAATTGCTAATGCACAATTCACAAAACTTGGGGGAGGACTGGGTTTCACTTCAGGTTATTATTTCCATGAAATGAAGTATGATTATAACAAAAGCGGTCACTTCCCGGTCTCGCTGAAAGGCATTTATGAGATCAGTCTGCCTTTTCATATTTCGCCGACATTATCATTTTTTGTTCCGCATGTGCTTAAAGAACAGGATTCAAAATACATAGTCAATACAATGATGTTTGACATTAACGGGCATTATGTATTCAATTCTCTCGACCAGTTTGAATTTTATGGTCTTGCAGGACTTGACATAATGCTTGCCTGGAAAAAGGAAAAATATCTTGAAGAAGTTTATAAGGAAAAAGATAATGCCCTCGGGCTTAATATTGGAATTGGAACCTACATGAAGATCACTGATATGATCGATTTATATGCCGAAGGAAAATATCTCTGGAACAACAAATACAACCAGCTTATGCTGAATGCAGGTATCTTGTTCAATATTGAATGGATGAAGAAAAATGATAAACAGGGTATTTAGATTATTTAACTCTGCCGATAAGAGAGCTGGCTGCTGAAGTCAGCTCTTTTTTTCTCTCTTTTGCAACGTCGACCTTATCAAGCATCCTAAAGGCTTTATCAATATATTCATTTGCCAGGTTTTCCGTAAGCAATTTTATGTTATATTCATCGTAGATTTCCATAACTGTCCCTATCTTCTTTTCAGGATCACCCTCCTTATCTGAAAAGAGATCCTGGAGTATCTTGAAACTATTTCCCTTTGCAAGTTCGAAAGCCTTTACAGATAAAAAAGTCTTTTTATTTGCAACAATATCTCCGCCGGGTATTTTCCCGAAAAGCTTAATATCCCCATAAGTGTCAAGAAGATCATCCTGGATCTGAAATGCCAGACCAAGATTCCGTCCGAATTCATAAAGAAATTCGGAATATTTCTCCTCCGCACCTCCTATTATTGCTCCGATTTTTACTGATGCAGCGATGAGAACTGCTGTCTTCAGCTCAATCATCCTGAGATATTCCTTATCTGTAACTATCAAAGATGTTTCAAAATCAATATCGAGCTGCTGCCCTGTACACACCTCAACTGCAGCCTTATTATACTCCCTGAACACTTTTACAAGGCATCGTGACGGGGTTTGAAGGAAACATTCATTGGCTATAAAGGCCATCACATCACCTGACAGGATAGCCTGGTTTACATTCCATTTATAGTGAACCGTAGGTAAATTTCTCCTTACCGGAGCCTGGTCCATAATATCATCATGTACCAGTGTAAAGTTATGGAAAATCTCAACCCCTGTGGCCGGCATTACAGCTTCTTCTATCTTGTCAGTGAACAGATTACAGGATAGAAGGGCCAATACTGGCCTAAGTCTTTTACCTCCTACTGAAAGGATATATTTAATAGGATCTATAAGTCTTTCAGCTTCGCGATTGTATGAAAGATTAACGATTGAATTATCGACAAGGCCTTTAAGATATGCCTGGCTGTACATTATCCTTTCTTCACTTGTGTAATTATCATTTTACCCTCTCAAAGCCTCAGCTCCACTGACAACCTCAAGAATCTGGTTTGTAATGGCAGCCTGCCTTGCTTTATTGTAGAGAAGAGTAAGGTCTCTGATCATGGTAGTGGCATTATCTGTAGCTTTATGCATTGCAGTCATCCTTGCTCCGTGTTCAGAGACAAATGAGTCTAGTACAGCTTTGTAAAATTGTATCCTGAGTGATTTAGGTATAAGATCCCTAACAATGGTCTCCTGATCAGGCTCATAAATATAATCAACAGGTACTGAAGCCGTTTTGCCAGATGAAGCTGCAGTAACAGGTAAAAATGATTCACGGGTAAGATTTTGCACTGCTG
The DNA here is from genome assembly GCA_035531395.1 of Bacteroidales bacterium. Lineage (GTDB taxonomy): Bacteria > Bacteroidota > Bacteroidia > Bacteroidales > VadinHA17 > LD21. The sequence continues at coordinate 179,553 of DATKTA010000023.1, read as the reverse complement.
CATTTTTGAACTGGTTATAAACAATCTCCACCCTGTCGTAATCACCAGCAACAAATGAACTCATTATCGCATCCGCAACCTGGGCAACATTCTCAAATGTCAGATTATTAAGAAGATTATTCTGTTCAGGAAGCAATTTCAGAGATTGTTTTCTGAAATAATCAAATCCTTTTTTACCAATAGTCAGTATGTTAATATTTCCTTTATGAAACTGATCAGAATAGTGCTCAGAAATGATTCTCCTGGTCTCCTTGATAACATTGGCATTGAATCCCCCGCAAAGTCCCCTGTTTGATGTTATCACAACAATAAGTACATTCTCAGGATCAGATATTCTGCCATATAAATTTTCAACTTCAGCATCTGCAAGACTCTCTGAAAGACCTGCCAGTATTTCCTGAAGCTTATTGACATAAGGCCTGAGTTTAACAATTTTATCCTGAGCCCTGCGTAATTTGGCTGCAGATACCATCTTCATAGCAGAAGTTATCTGCCGTGTTGATTTGACAGAGCTTATTCTTGTACGTATTGCCTTTAAATTTGCCATTTACGATTGCATTATTCCGCCACCCACGTTCTAATTATTGCTATATTTTATCAAAACCTCGGCAGCTGCTTTTTCCAGGACTTTTGTTATATCGTCGTTTATGATTCCCTTACGAAGGTCATCAAGCACTTCCTTGTGTTTCAGACTGAGATATTCAAGATAATCAGCTTCAAATGCTTTCACCTTTTTAACCTCAATATCTTTCAGAAGACCCATGGTCCCGCAATATATGATAGCTATCTGATTCTCGATAGGAACAGGCGAATATTGTCCCTGTTTGAGGATTTCCACGTTCCTGGCTCCCTTATTCAGAACTGCTAGTGTTGAAGCATCAAGGTCAGATCCGAATTTAGAAAATGCTTCGAGTTCACGGTACTGTGCCTGATCTACCTTAAGTGTCCCTGCAATTTTTTTCATTGCCTTGACCTGGGCATTTCCACCTACCCTTGATACAGAAATACCCACGTTGATAGCAGGTCTTACTCCGGCATTAAATAAGTTCGACTCAAGGAAGATCTGTCCATCGGTTATCGAGATCACATTTGTCGGAATATATGCAGAAACGTCACCTGCCTGAGTTTCGATTATTGGGAGAGCCGTAAGCGAACCACCACCTTTCACCAAATGACGTATCGATTCCGGAAGGTCATTCATCTGTTTTGCCACCTCATCCGATTCGATGATCTTGGCTGCTCTCTCAAGGAGTCTTGAGTGCAAATAGAATACATCACCAGGATAGGCTTCTCGTCCTGGTGGCCGGCGAAGCAGAAGTGAAACTTCACGGTATGATACAGCCTGTTTTGAAAGGTCATCATAAATAATAAGTGCATCCCGGCCTGTGTCACGGAAGAATTCACCAATTGCAGCACCTGCAAAAGGAGCATAGAACTGGGCTGCTGCAGGGTCCGATGCTGTTGCAAGTACAATAACTGTATACTGAAGTGCACCATGTTCCTCCAGAGTGGCAGCAATATTGGCAACAGTAGATCCTTTCTGTCCGATAGCAACATAAATACAGTATACCGGTTTACCTTTATCAAAATTGCTCTTCTGGTTTATAATTGTATCGATAGCAATAGCCGTTTTCCCGGTCTGTCTGTCACCAATAATAAGTTCCCTTTGTCCACGACCTATAGGGATCATGGCATCAATCGCCTTAAGTCCTGTCTGCAACGGCTGTTTTACCGGCTGACGGAAGATTACACCCGGGGCCTTTCTCTCTAATGGCATGGTATATAACTCTCCCTTTACAGGTCCTTTGCCGTCAAGAGGCTCACCAATTGTAGATATTACACGACCAAGCAATCCTTCACCAACATTAATAGATGCTATTCTGCCGGTCCTTTTAACAATATCCCCTTCATTAATCTCTTCTGTCGGACCAAGGAGTACTGCCCCTACATTGTCTTCCTCAAGGTTTAGAACAATCGCTTCCATGCCGTTTTCAAATTCAATCAGCTCGTTTGACTGAACATTTGAAAGACCATATATACGGGCGATCCCGTCACCAACCTGAAGAACTGACCCGACTTCTTCCAGCTCCACGCCGGTCTGAATACCTTCCAATTGCTGTTTAAGGATTTTTGAAACTTCTGCTGGTTTAATGTTTGCCATATTATTTTTTACTTAAAATTCCTAAATTTATTTTTTTCAGGATACCAAAGCTCTCCCTCTAAGTTCTTTTTTAATTTTCCTGAGATTGTTTCTGATGCTGGCATCAATATAATTATCATCTATACGTAAAATGAATCCCCCTATAATATCAGTATCGATTGTTTCCTCAAGTTCAGCTGTAGTATTAAACACTTCAGCAATCATTTCTGTTATCTGCTTTTTAATCCTGGCATCTACCTTAACTGCAGTTGTAAGAACAGTCTTCGTAATTCCTTTATACTTTAAGGTTTCATGAACAAATACTCTTGCAATTGCAGGTATAAAGCTTTCCCTTCCATTCTGAACAACCAGGTCCACAAGTGAGAGAGTAGTTTGTTCAATACTGCCTTCAAGGATCTTATGCAGAATGGCTGTTTTTTTTGAAGGTACCAAAACCGGGTTCAGTAACAGCTCCTTTGCTTCAGGAAGTTTGCAGATTTCAGAAATTAATATCATATCCTGATTAACCTTGTCAAGAATCTTCCTTTCAACAGCCAATTCAAAAAGAGCCCTTGAATACCTGACTGATATTTTGCTATCGTTCATTTCTACAAGCCTTCCTAGTTCTTATTAAGATTTATTTCCTTCAGGTAATTGTCAATCAGTTTTTCCTGTTCCCCGGTTTTTTTAAGCTGTTCACCAAGAAGCTTAGAAGCAATATCAACGGAGAGAGTTGCCACCTGATCATGTATTTCCGCAAGAGCTTTTCGCTTTTCGCTTTCAATACCTGCTTTGGCCTTTTCAACCAGCTTTTCTGCCTCTTCAGAAGCTTTATCTTTCGCATCGGCTATCAGTCTGTCGCGAACATCTCTTGCATCCTTCAGAATAACCTCACGTTCATCCCTCGCTTTACGAAGGATCGCCTCGTTATCGCTCTGAAGCCTCATCATATCCTTTCTTGCCTTTTCAGCTTCTGCAAGAGAGCCCTTGATCATCTCATCACGCGATTTAATAGCATTTAGTATTGGCTTCCATGCGAATTTTGAGAGTATGAAGAAGAACAAGCCAAAGATCAGGGTAGTCCAGAAAATTGTACCTATAGCAGGTGTTGTAAGACTGTTTGCCAGGAAAATCATATCTTAAAATTTAACTGTTTCAAATTAAAGAAGCCTGCAACCAACCGTTGCAGGGCTTCTTTTTTCTTTTACTTAGCAATAAGAGCAACAACAACTGCAAACAGAGCTACACCTTCGATAAGCGCTGCTGCAATAATCATAGCTGTCTGGATGTCGGAAGCGGCTTCCGGCTGACGTGCAATAGCGTCCATTGCTGATCCGCCTATTCTTCCAATACCAAGTCCTGCTCCTATTACTGCAAGACCTGCTCCAACTGCTGCCATCGTACCTGTCATAATAACTGGTTTTTAATTAAACAATAAACAATCAATGATGCTCTTCCTGTACTGCAAGACTTATAAATAAAGCCGACAGCAAGGTGAATACATATGCCTGAAGGAATGCCACCAATAATTCGAGGCAATCCATAAAAATTACAAAGAAAATTGATACTGGTGCTACTGCAATTGATCTGGAAATAAAAATCAGGCTAACAAGACTCAGCACAATAATGTGACCAGCAGTGATGTTTGCAAAAAGACGAATCATCAGGGCAAACGGTTTTGAAAATAAACTTATGATCTCAACCGGGATCATTATCGGCAACAACCAGAATGGAACTCCGGGAGTTGCAAATATATGGTGCCAGTAATTCTTGTTCCCGTTGAACTGTGTTATTATGAAAGTGAATATTGCCAGAACCATAGTTACTGCAATATTACCTGTCACATTAGCGCCGAATGGAGGAGGAAACGGGACCAGCCCCATGATGTTGTTTATCAGGATAAAGAAAAATACCGTCAAAAGATATGGCATGTATTTCTCATATTTAAGTTTCCCAATGTTGGAAATTGCTATTTCGTCACGTACAAAGAGAATTATCGGCTCAAGAAAACTCTGAATACCTCTGGGATGACTTATACCTGTTTTTTTATACGACCGCGATAATGAAAGAAACAGCAGCAGTCCTATCAGGCAGGAGAAGAAAAGTCCGACTACTGTTTTAGTGATAGAAAAATCAAGAGGCAAATTCTCCTCATCGGTATGACCCACTTCATTCACATTTACAATAACTCCTTTCAGGTCTCCTTCCTCTTCAATCTTGTAGCCTTTATAAATTTGTCCATGTTTAAGTCTCTTCGAAGAGAAAACCTCAATGCCTTTATCCTTTGAATAAAGAATTACCGGTAAATAGATAGCAACGCTCTCTCCATTTTCCCTGGTCCATAAATGCCATTCATGAGAATCGGCAATATGCTCCATAATGAAAGTACTGGCATCAAATATTTCATCTGTTGCATTGTGCCCGCTGACATCTGAATCCTGGTGTCCTTCCTGAGCAGGAGAAATCATCCACGTTCCGGTAAGGAAGAAAAAGAAGAGTAAAAGAGTTAATAATTTTGTTTTCAAATCAGAGTATTTTTATAAAGCCTTGTTTTTCAGTGTTTTTAATACATTAAAAATCAAAAGCAAACTGAATGTTAAATATAAAACAAAAAACATTAATACTGATTGGGAGGAAGTTTTTTTTGCAACAATGAACCACAATAAGGCTAAAATCAATTCCAGCAGGAACTTAATGCCTAAAGAAACGAGAGTATGCATCGTCTGACTCTGTGGCTCCTTCGACTGTCCCCTTAAAAAAACATATACTGAAATAATAGAAATTAAGGTAAAAACTATTGAGAGGATGACCAGATCCGGAAAGAAATCATTAATTTTTATCACAGGCTGAAGAAAGTAACCTGTACAGATTATAAAAAGTCCTGATGCAAATAATGAGAGAATATTCCTGACAAGTGATTTCACCGGAAATATCACTTAATAAAATCCTTTACCACCGAATATATTGCACCAAACACCCCAAGCAGTGAAAAAATGATAGTAAATACAGGTTTTTCAAATCCGGCAATTTTATCAAGTTTTATACCACCCCAGGTTGCAATGGCTATTATGGCTACCATCTGGAATGCCATTCCCGAGTACTTTACATAATCATTCAGGCCTTTATCTTCCTGTTTTTTCGGGTTCTTTTTCTTTAATGGCTGAGGCTCCTCCATTATTATAGTTTTCACTCATTTTGCAAGTACCGGAGAATAATGCACCCGGCTCAATAGAAAGTTTGGAAGTAACGATATCACCGAGGATCTTTGATGAGGCTTTCAGATTGAGTAACTGGCTTACAATAACTCTTCCTTCAACTATTCCGGAAATTTCAGAGTTTTTGCAGTCTATTTCACCATTTACCTTTCCTGTTTGCCCGATTACCACCTTTCCTTTTGTATTAAGATTTCCTGTCAGAGAACCATCGATACGTATATCCCCGGTAGACTTAATATCTCCGGTAATGTCTGTACCGCTACTTATAAGATTGATGGTGTTGTTTTCTGTCTCGTTGTACTTTGCCATAGTATTCCGGTAATTGAGATAATTAAAATAAACCCACAAATATAAGACTATTTCGGATCGTATGCCCACCTGAGGTATATTGAGCCCCAGGTAAAGCCTCCGCCAAATGCCGCAAGTATAAGTACATCCCCTTTTTTAAGGTTTTTTTCATACTCCCATAAGCATAACGGAATAGTTGCAGCAGTAGTATTGCCATAGTTCTGAATATTTACCATGACTTTTTCAGGAGGCAGTCCCATTCTGCGTCCGGTAGCATCAATAATTCTCAGGTTTGCCTGGTGAGGAACCAGCCATGCAATATCTTCCGGCTTGAGGTTATTCCGTTCCATTATTTCAACGGAGACATCTGCCATATTGGATACTGCAAATTTAAATACGCTTTGTCCCTCCTGGTAAACAAAATGTTCCCTGGCCTCAATGGTCTCATGTGAAGATGGCTTACATGAGCCTCCTGCTTTAATATGGAGAAATTTCCTTCCTGATCCGTCAGTCCTGAGAATATAATCCATGATACCAATCTCATCAGTTGTAGGTTCCAGGAGTACTGCACCAGCTGCATCTCCGAATAAAGGACATGTTGTACGATCTGTATAATCGACAATAGAGGACATCTTATCAGCTCCTACAATTACAACTTTTTTGTAATTACCAGATGCAATATACTGTGCCCCGGCCTGCAGGGCAAAGAGAAATCCGGAACATGCTGCTCCCAGATCGAAGCTTAAGGCATTTTTTATACCGACTTTGTCGCAGATAATATTTGCTGTTGCCGGGAAGAACATATCCGGAGTAATAGTGGCGCATATTAGAAGATCAACTTCATCAGGTGAAGTCTTTGTTTTTTCAAGAAGGCCTCTTACAGCCGGTTCTCCCATATCTGAAGTGCCAAGGCCTTCTCCTTTAAGTATTCTTCTCTCCTTAATTCCAACTCTCTGCATTATCCATTCATCGGAAGTATCAACCATTCTGGATAATTCATGATTTGTCAGTCTGTATTCCGGCACCCATGCATTAATTCCTGTAATAGCTGCCCGTATTTTTTCCATAATTAAATTGCTTCTTTGATCTTTTGGGCAAGATTTGCATGCACAACCTCCCTTGTTGTTATGATCATACTCATAACGGCTTTCCTTTTGGAAATCCCATGCCCTATAACAACATTTGCATTAATTCCAATAATGGGAGTTCCTCCAATATTTTCAAAATCAAGCTGATCGAAAAATGTATCTTTCAGATTTCTCTGCTGGTAAATGTGATGAAACGATTCACCCAGCTTAAGAATGACATTTCCTACGAAACCATCACAAACAACAACATCAGGCATTGTTTCTCTGAAAAGCGAATTACCTTCAACATTACCTATAAAATTCAGAGCCGGATGCTCCTTCATCAGTTCATATGCCATCTTTACAGCTGATGTACCCTTGGTCTCTTCTTCTCCAATATTCAGCAACCCGATAGTGGGATTTTTATCATCCAGGACATACTTTGCAAAAATATTTCCCAGAATACCATATTGAAGAAGGACGTCAGGCTTGCAATCGGGATTAAGTCCAACATCAAGAATGATTGATCTGTTATTATCCACACGGGGAAGAACCACGCCCAGTGCAGGTCGTAAAACACCGGGAATCACATTTACTGTATAACTTGCTCCAACAAGCATTGAACCTGTATTTCCTGCACTGCAGAAACCATCAAGGGTGTTGCTTTTAAGCATGCCATATCCCACGGCAATACTTGAATCCTTTTTCTGTGAAAAGGATTTTGCAGGATGATCACCCATCTCAATAACCTGAGTTGTATGCACAACCTCAAATAATGAAGGTTCAACATCCAATTCATTTAACTTCCTGTAGATTGAGTCTTTGTCACCTATCAGGACTAAAATATCATCAGCCGGTAAATGCTGAAGGGAGTCAACTGCGCCCTCAATGATAGCATCAGGCGCAAAATCACCACCCATGACATCAAGGCCAATTCTCATATGAGTTTATTTAAGTTATCAAAGGTCAGGCAGTAGTCTTCCTGGCAACTGCAAGTTTCCCTCTGTAGTATCCACACTCGGGACATACCCTGTGATAGAGAACAGCTGATCCGCAATTTGAACAGCTGGCCACAGTAGGAGCAGTTGCCTTATAATGTGTCCTGCGCTTATCTCTTCTTGTCTTTGAATGTTTACGTTTAGGATTTGGCATTGTATAAAATATTAATTGTTCATCAGCTTTTTTAAATCATCCCACCTGGGATCATTGTGTTTTTCATTCTCTTTAACCACAAATAATTCTTTAAGCTTTTTAAGCATAAAAGGATTGCATGTGCTTTTGCCATCTTTATCATCAGGATGCACTCTTTTTATTGGCAGGGCCAGATGAATATACTCATAAAGATGCTGCATGAGATCAAGCTCATGCTCATCAGATGAAAGGGAAACTATGTCAGGATCATCTTCCGGAATGATTTTACCAAGTTTTACCAGTAACCTGTTTTCACATTTAACAGGCCTTGAGAACATCTCGAGACATCTGTCACAGCTAATCATAACGGCTCCTGAGATCTTAATCTGCAAATCCAGATGCGTGGATCTCTTCTCCATTATTACAATAGCTTGCAGGCTTCCCTCATTAATTTCCGACTCTTCAAATTCTTCAAAAAACTCTTTCCCAATTTCAAAATCGAAAGTATGGAGCCCTTCTTTCAATCCGCTTAACGGTAGAGCATATAATCCGGACATCTCTTTCAAATTTGGTTTGCAAAAATATGAATCCTTCTTCAATTAAAAAAATTATCAACAAAAAAGTAACATCAAAGGGTTTAAATGATAATTTACCGGTAAAAAAGCGTCGTTCACCGAAATTAGTTTATTTCCTGGGTGTTCAGAGAATACTTTTGACAAAAATCAAATTTATTCAATATGGCACACAGTTACAATAAAAACCTGATAAAAAGGGAACATCATCCGAGAATAAGTATTGGATTATTCTTTATTACCCTGGGTGTTGCCCTTCTGATTGCTACTAATGATCTTTTCAACCTTGGAGGTATCTACAGGTACTTTACCTGGGAAACTGCGCTTATTTTCGTTGGAGTTCTGCTGCTTTTGAACCTTCATTTTACAGGTGGCATCCTTATGGTTGCCGGAGGATTATGGTTCATGCAGGATGAGATAAATATGGTCGTTCCGGAAATGCTGAAAACATTTTACTGGCCGGGGGTCATAATACTGATAGGACTGGCATATATCATTTCATCCATTTTTAAAAGAGTTAAATAAATTATTAAAATAATAAACAGATAAATTTACAGCTATGGAAACAAATGAAAACTATAGAGACAAGAATCATGGTTACAGAGGTGAACACCGTCATCTTCAGAGTAACCGTGCTGTTATCGGAGTAGTCCTTGTACTGGTGGGTGCATTCCTGATAATGAGAAATACCGGAATATTCCCCGGTTTTATTGATCACATAATATTCAGCTGGCCTATGCTCCTGGTCACTATTGGCCTTGTGATAACTCTTGGATCATCTGATAATAAAACCGGAGGAATAATTGTTATGGCAGTCGGTGCATTTTTCCTGTTACCCAAATTATTCAGTTTAACTTTTGATTTCAATATGTTCTGGCCTTCAGTATTCATTATTATTGGTCTGATCTTCATATTCACAAAAAGAAGGGGAGGCTGGCATGGTATATCAACCGTCTCACAGGTCGGTGATGATTACATTGATATAATCAATATTTTCAGTGGAGGCGAAAGACAGATTGTTTCAGAAAATTTTAAGGGAGGCAAAATCACCTCAATATTCGGAGGAAGCGAAATAGATCTTACTCAGGCCAAGCTTTCCCCTGGTTTTTCTGAACTTGAAATCGCATGCATTTTCGGAGGAACAACGATTATCGTTCCATCTGACTGGAATGTCAAAGTGGAAGTAGTTCCTGTTCTTGGAGGTTTTGGTGATGAAAGGAAATTGAATCTTGGACGAACTGTCGATACTTCACGTCAGCTTATTATTAAAGGAGCAGTGGTATTTGGAGGAGGAGAAATAAAAAGTTATTCATAAAGCAGGAAAATGAGACATCCTGTTCTTGCAAACAGAGTACGGTTGATAGTCTGGTGGCTGGTCTGGCTATTTCTTATGGCAGGCCAGTCATCTATTTTCTACTTTGCATATGGAAGCTTTACATTTGAAGGAATTCTTGACAGTCTCATATCTTTGCTTATCTACTCAGGAATTGCACTCTCACTCTGGTATCCCTTCAGCTTTTTTAACAGCGGAAATGTTAAGCTAACCACAATAATTACAAACATTGTTGCCGGTGGTATTATTTCAGTTGCTCTATGGACACTGCTTACAAAATTCATTATGCAGGGTATATTGTCAGATGAAAACATTTATTCCGAATACTGGCAGGCGACTTTCCCCTACAGGATAGGAACCGGTGCATTTATCTACGGATTAATTGTAATGTCGTATTACCTCTTTGTAAGCCTGTCAAACCTTGCATTAAAAAATGCAAAGGAAGCCAGGCTTATAAGTCTTGTAAAAGAGACTGAACTGAAAATGCTCCGATCGCAGATAAATCCACACTTTCTCTTTAACAGCCTCAATTCAATCAGTTCACTTACAGTTACCGATCCTGAGAAAGCAAGGATAATGGTTGTCAAGCTGTCCGATTTTATGCGTTATGCTCTTTCTAGCAAAGATGAACAGCCTGTTACACTCAGGAGTGAACTGGATAATCTCAGATTATATCTTGACATTGAAAAGGTCAGGTTTGGAAATAAATTAAAAACCCTGGAGTTTATTGATGATTCCTGCCTGGGTGTAAAAGTACCGGTAATGTTGCTTCAGCCACTCTATGAAAATGCAATTAAGCATGGGGTTTATGAAAGTACCGAAAGTGTACAAATTACTACTAATGCACAGCTGACAGAAGGTTATCTTAAAATAGTTATTACGAACAATTATGACCAGCATCAGATTCCGGCCAAAGGTACCGGTACAGGGCTGTATAATGTTTCAAGAAGACTGGAACTGACCTACGGTAAAAGGAGTTCAATTTCAAATTCAAAAGAAAACGGATTTTATACTGTCAGATTATTAATCCCTGCCGTTTAGGGAAAATTAAACAAAAAGCTGTATTACAATGAAAAAGATCAGAACAATAATAATTGAAGACGAAGCACCTGCCAGAGATCTTCTCAAGCATTACCTTAAAGAGTTTGAAGAAATCGAAATAATTTCTGAATGCGAGGATGGTTTTACAGGATTGAAAACAATTACTGACTTGAAGCCTGACCTTATCTTTCTGGATATACAGATGCCAAAACTTACAGGTTTCGAAATGCTTGAATTGATTGATGAACGTCCGGAAGTAATATTTACAACAGCTTATGATCAGTTTGCCCTGAAGGCTTTTGAACTGAATGCCGCTGATTACCTCTTAAAGCCCTTTCACAAGGAAAGACTGCGTGAAGCTGTACTAAAGGTTGTTGAAAAGCTGGCGTCAGGTAAAAGTGAAAAGCCACCTCTGTCAGAGATTTTATCAATTAAACCGGAAAACTTAGTTCCTCTGACCAGAATTGTTGTTCGTAAAGCCAATGCAATAAATATCATACCGGTTGATAAAATTAAATATGTGGCTGCAGAGGATGATTATGTTATGATATATCATTCTGAAGGAAAGGCTCTCAAGCAACAAACAATGAAGTATTATGATGAAAATCTTCCCAAAGATGATTTTATACGTGTCCATAGATCATTTATAGTCCGCCTGGCAGAAATAAAGAAGATTGAACCGTACGGGAAAGATAATCATATAGCAGTTTTACACAGCGGTGAAAAGATACCTGTGAGCCGTTCCGGATTCAGTCATCTAAAGGAAGAGCTTAAATTTTAATCTTTTGCCGAATAACTTGCTTGATGTCATATTTCAGTAATACTTAATGTTTCAGCCGGCTTTCCTTCTTATAGTTCTGAAATAAAGAGCTGAGTGGCTGATATTTTCGGAAACGAAATAAAGGGACAGGGTCATAGCCATGAGTCCCTCCCGGTCTGCATCTGAGAATTCTGCCTGTCCCCATGAATAATCCGTAAAATGGCCCGTGAATTTTCAAAGCATCAAGCATATATTGTGAACAGGAAGGTAAATGACGGCATGATGGTCTCAGAAACGGTGAAATCGAATACCTGTATAAGTAAACAGGAAGGGAGAATAGAAATGACAGGAAAGTTTTTAAAACCCTTAGCATGGCACAAAGATAATACTTGGAAAATATAAGCGATATAAACCTTTGGACAGATATAGTTGTTCATGACAAAATGACTTAATAATCATGCCATTTTGCATTTGGCAGGTATTTTGTAAAATAAAAAACTGGAGGAAAAACAAAATGACAATCTGGATAATATTTATAGGCTTTATAATCCTCAGCTGGGTTGTAAGCGCGGTATTGAAATCGAAATTTAAAAAGTATTCTAAGATACTGATCGACAATGGTATGACAGGTCGGGAAGTGGCTGAAAGAATGCTACGCGACCATGGCATTTATGATGTTAAGGTTATTAGTGTACAGGGACATCTCACAGATCACTATAATCCTTCAAATAAAACAATCAACCTGAGCCAGGACGTTTATAACGGACGGCATATCTCTGCAGCAGCTGTTGCAGCACATGAGATAGGGCACGCTGTTCAGCATGCAAAGGCATATGCCTGGCTTGGGTTCAGATCAAAGCTTGTTCCGGCTGTCAGTTTTGCCTCAAAATGGGTTCAGTGGTTACTGCTTGCAGGTATTCTGCTGATTCAGACTTTTCCTGCAATACTGCTGGCAGGAATAGTATTGTTTGCGATGACAACCATATTCAGCTTTATTACATTGCCTGTTGAGATCGACGCCAGCCGAAGGGCTCTGGCATGGCTGTCAAATGCAGGGATAACTTCATACCAGAATCACGATAAAGCCCAGGATGCTCTGAAATGGGCCGCATATACATATGTAGTTGCAGCTCTTGGTTCACTTGCAACGCTGCTGTATTATATTATGATTTTCCTCGGCTCGAGGGATTGATTTAACAAGAAAAAAGACAAAAGCGGGATAATTATTTATGATTCTGCTTTTGTCTTTTATCTTTTAGTTATCTGCCTTCCACTTCGAGCCACCTGGTAGTTTTGTGGATTGTTCTGACCAATAACCAGACTATTGCAGCTGCTATTGCAAGATAAAGCCATATCTGAGTAAAATAGAACCTCTCTGTAAGAAAGAAATTTCTGAAAAGATCGAGCAGGAGAAATATAACAAAAATATTCACGAAGCTGTTGTATTCTCTTTTAAGGACGTTTCTTAAAGAGAATGTAAGCTTTGATGGAATGTAATTAAAAGACCATGGTATGAATGCAGAAACCTTCTCAGACCACTTATCATAGACCTGTCCGAATTTTCTTCTCAGGTACTGTTCTTCGGCAAACATGATACGTTCATAATAAAGCCAGTAAAGTAAAACAAATACAATAGAAAAACTGATTGAACGGAGGAACAGAACGGGACCCAGCCACATGAAAAAATTGCCAAGATAAAGCGGGTGTCTTATAAGAGAATATATCCCGGTTATGTTAAGCTCATCAGCCAGCTGACCGATCTCAGTATTCCTTCCTGATGTGTTTCTTGGAGCATACCCTACTGTAAAAACCCGGATTATCTGGCCAAAAAGACTTACTCCCAGGAAAATAAGTTCATCTCTCATGTCATAGATAATTGCCTGCCTGTTACCGGTATACATAAACAAAATACCAGCTGCCACCATAAATACAGGCAACCAGCTTCTACGCCTGAACAGCCAGTTACCACTGTTTTCAAATTCATGTACAAGAGCCATTCTGTCTGATTTTTAGATGGGGCAAAAGTAGGAAAAATCTAGAAACTATACTTGATTCGCATAAAACCAAGATTCATTCTCGATGTCAGATTGTTTGTGTCACTTCTGAAATGCTGCCAGTAAAGAGAGAAATCTACATTCTCAGCAAGGGAAAAATCAAGGGAGCTTCCGGCAAAATACCCGTCAAGATCAGGAAAAAGCATTCCGGAAACACTTATCGTAAGCAATGGTGTTACAGGGTATGAATAAAGACCAAACGGGGTGAATTTCGAGAATGCAAGCTCTTTTGTCGATATCGACCCTGAGTAAAATGATAAAAAATCATTATAATCAGCAGGATTATTACTGTACATAAACTGGAATTGCAACATTGAATTATTGCTGAATGCCTTGTCGAAACCTATTGTAAAAAGTCCAGTTCCCGTTGAATCGGTAAAATGCTTCACAGGCTGAAACCATGATATTTCTCCTCTGAATGAAACTGAACCGAAAGCTCCTGACCATCCGGCACCTGCAACAAAATCTTCACTGTTGAAATATCCAGAAAGGAACTGGATGTCATATCCCCATTTATTGAAACGATAGAGTGCTGCTGCTGTGACTCTGTTATCATAATCTGCTTTTACAGCAAGATCCAGCGCTGAAGAAAATGTAGGGTAATACTGGATCCTTACAGCATCACTTCCAGGTCTTTCTATATAATCAAACTCAAAGAAAGAATATGCATTGAAAATATCATTGGGATTCCATACCAGAGTTTGACCCCAGTTTATCCTCTGGCGGCCAATCCTTGCCTGCACTTTGCCATAATTGAAATCAGCCCATAGCCTGTCAATTGTGGTATTGAGAAAAAAAGATGGCTGATTCAGAATATTCCATGACAAATCAACCCATCCAGGGTCATCTGCTGTCATTTCAGCATAGGTCGGTCCGCTTCTGACCATATCTCCAATAAAAAGCCTGTTACGTAATTCTGTGGCAAATGTTATTCTGCTGTTTACATACGCTTTGAAATTAAGTCTGTTATGTATAAGATTATCAATAACAAATGGCCCTGAAAGTGAATCAAAAATTGCACTCTGCATTGTACTGACATAACCGTTGAGGCTGAATCGTTTCAGGCTCTCCTGAGAATAGCTTTTAAAATTAATCAGAAGAAACAGGAATAAAGATATTTTTAAAATTTTGAGCATTCGAAACAGTTATTCCGGAAATTATTCCCTGATATCATCTGATACTACACTACCGTCCTCCAGGGTAATTACCCTGTGGGCCATTTTCACAACACGAGGGTCGTGAGTCGAAAAAATGAACGTAATCTTCTCTTCGTGGTTTAACTCCTCCATTATCTCAAGCAAAGTAGTGGCTGATTTTGAATCAAGGTTTGCAGTAGGTTCATCAGCAAGTACAAATTTAGGACGTGAAGCCAGGGCCCTTGCCACCGCAATTCGCTGCTGCTGACCGCCTGACAGCTTTGCCGGTCTGCTGTCGGCCCTGTCAGCCAGTCCAACTGCCTTGAGCAGTTCGAAGGTCCTTTCCTCCCGGTCTTTCTTAGACCACTTCTGAAGCGACATTATGAATTCAACATTCTCCCTGGCTGTGAGAACAGGGATCAGATTATAGGCCTGGAACACAAAGCCTATATTCCTCATCCTGAAATCGATCAGTTGTGACGACTTAAGCAGGGAGAGATCGGTACCATCAATAAAAATCTTTCCTGATGTTGGCATATCCAAACCTCCGATCAGATTAAGGAGCGTGGTCTTTCCTGAACCTGAAGGACCGACTATTGCAGCAAATTCAGCCTCCAGGAAATCAAGAGACACATCATTTACAGCATGCACATGCACTTCTGATCCGTCGTATATCTTGTTGACATTATTCAATTCAAGGACTTTCATGACTTTGTCTGTTTTATAGATGTTAAATCTTATTCTGTTCTTATTGCTTCTGCCGGATCAAGCTTCAGGGCTTTTAATGCCGGATAAACGGATGAGGCTATACCTGTCAGGAAGATCAGTATCACAACCATTATAAAAAAGCTTGCAGATATCTCCGGAAAGATATGTGCAGAATATCCTATGGCTTCCATGCCTTCAGCATACTGAGCAAAATTGATTCCTTTCTTGGCTGTCAGTAATATTGTTCCCCACCCTGCAATCATTCCGGTAATACCGCCTGTAATTGAAAGAAATACTGATTCAAGCATAATCATTGAAAAGACCTTTTTCTTGTTCATGCCGATTGCCGTAAGCATTCCAAGCTCCTTAGTTCTTTCAAGCACTGCCATCAGCATTGTATTAATTATACCGAATGCAAGAGCCGCAAGTATGATGACCATAAAAAATCCATAAATCTGGTGGACATAGTCTGTCATCATTGCCAGGTCAGGCTGCAGTTCTTTCCAGTTCTTCACATCGAGTCCAGGGAATTTTTTCCTGATTTCATTTGTTATGTTCTCAGATTCTCCAAGATCATTTATACGGATAATAACCTTGTGAAAAGAGCTTTCATCTATTCCGGTTAGCCTGCTGAGAACTTCATTCCTGAGGAAAACCTGGCTCTGTTCAAATATTGCATTTTTAATATCATATATCCCGGCGATTCTGAAAACTGAAGATACCTGGTTATTCTCTCTGTCAAGGAATGTCAGAATCATTCTTGAGTTTTCACGGTATGACCATGCTTCCTCTCTAATAAGCTGTCCATATTGCCTGAGCTCATGACTTGTCAGAACTGAAGTTACTGTAGATATGAATTTCTTTCCATTTGAGAATCTCTTTCCCGAAAATGCTTCCAGTTTTGTAGTAATTTCATCCGGTACCTCTTTATTTCTTAGCTTTGACAGAACTGTGCTGTCAATTGCAAACCGGATAATATTAAGCTCTTTGGCCAGATCCTGTCCTATGAGCGCCAGATCATATTTTGACTCCGTTTCAAAATAGTCACCTGTACCCGGAATAATTGTTTTATAAAGCTTAAATATCTCCTTTTCCCTGTCAGGATTGATGCCGATAATCTGTACCCCTGCACTCTTTGATGCTGTACTGGCCATACCTGTGACTATGGTTCTTGTTACAACATATTCAACACCGGGGATTGATTTAATAGCTGGAATTATACCATCTTCCGGAGTCATATAAATTTCAGGATCATTATTTAGAAGATAATCTTTCCCTGTTATCTGGATATGGGAAATTTCTTCATCAATAGCTGCATCAAACCGCTGTGCTATCATCCCGTTCATAAATGCAACGGCAAAGACTCCCGCAAAAATACCTACGGTTACAGAGGCGATAACAACTAAGCTTCTTACGCGGTTACGCCAAACATTTTTCCAGGCTGTTTTAAGAATCATAATTTTTATTTTAAGCCTTTAGTGAATTAACTACCTCCATACTTCTGATCTTCCTTAAAGGATAGATCAGTGCTATGATAACGATGATCGCCACCACTACCGATTGCCAGATAACATACATATCAGGAAGAAGGAATGGCATAATTGCTTCCATCCCATAGTCTTCATACATTTTCGCCATTTCACCATAAAACCTTATCGGATGTTTATAACCATAGAAAATTACAGGAAGTGCTGCGATTATACCTGAGAATATTCCCAGTAAACCCATCAGTATCATTTCCATGGTTACCACGGTTGCCAGCTTTCTCTTCTGCATTCCTATCGCTACCAAAACACCAAATTCCCTCCTTCGCTCAGCAGTCATCATAAGAACGGTCCCGAATATACCGAAAGCAATTACCAGATAGAGGATAAAGATCATGATCATTCCACTTTTGCTGTCAGCATCCATCTGGTTAATAATCAGTTTATTCATCTCCCTCCATCCTAATACCTTGAGTGGCGCTTCTAATTTTTGGCCAATCTCTACCAGCATCTCATTGATAGTATTCTCATCATTATCTTTAATGCTGATTGCCAGGGATGTAAGCATTCCGGGTGCGTAAAAAAGTTCCTGGCAAATATCATAAGGAAGATATACAATTTTGTTGTCAAGGTCGGGTGTTGGAATCTTGACAATTCCGTTTATCCTGTATTTGCCCGCAGCAGTTGTACCATGGTAACCCTGTCCCAGCAGTACAATTGTATCACCAATGCCGGCTTTGAGATATGCTGCCAGCTTATCCCCAATAAGCGCTCCTGGTTCGCCGAGTTTTATGTAACCATTGTTAAAAAATGAATACTCCCTGAATACAGGCAGTATAGCAGATGTATCCTTATCCTCAATATTGAAATCTACAGCCAGTGAGGAGCCGTTACTATATGAGTTTCCTTTAAACAAATCCAGATTCTTCTTTATATTTTCAGGCAGCTCTGAATTTCTCAAAGCCTCAATTGCAGTATTATCCAGATGATACTTAACCAGTTTACTCCGGGTATCGGAAAGAAGGGCCTCTTTTTCCGGATCGATCCCCATTACCATAACACCTTTGGTGAGAGTTCCTGAAGATGCAAGTGCGAATGATTCGAAGCGGGGAACGGTACCTGTACAGTTTTTCATCCCCTTAACAACCCTATCCAGTTCCGGAGAATAGGCAAATACATTGTCAACAACCTTATTATCCCAGAAATCCTCATGCTGAATCTGGAGATAACCGGTATATGATTCAATTGCATTTCTGAACATATGATCATAGGTACCCAGCTGAAGCGACCTCATAATCAGTGCAAAAAATATTGCAAAGAAAACTGAAGCACCTGTTATCAAAGTTCTCCTTTTATTACGCCAGAGGTTTCGCCATGCTATCTTATAATTTTTCATAAATCACCTAATTTAATATTTGATAGCTAATCTGTTCGAAGTCGTAAGTGCGAAGTCCAAAGGTATATTATGACTCAGGTTTTGCTTCAGAATTCTGACTTCTGACTCCTGCTTTATCTGATATTTTTCATGTTCTGTTGTGAGAAAAAGCTCTCCTCAATAGGAATATTGAACCTGATCTCCTCTATTGTTATTATGGTCCTGTTACCAGGCTCATCTGCAGGCTGGAGTTCAATTTTTGTCTGAATTGTTCTGCCATCCATCGTTTTAATTTCACTGCCTGTTTCTGTTCTTACCAGAATGCCATCTTCATCATATAATTCAGCTCTTATTACAAGGAACTCTTTTTTATCGATCCATCTTACCTGATGACCCCATACTACAGCTGCATCGTCCCTCGCTTTCATCATTATCCTGTAACATTCCCTGCCATTGATGGTTTCTTCTCCTGTAATCTCATGATTATAATCATTTACCAGACTGGATTCCTTCAGGATATCATCATTGGTATAATCAGATCCCATCCATCCCTGCGACATCATCGATGGGGGAAGCTTAATAAGTCTGCTGATTGATGGATTCCAGTTCCACATTTCTGTAGCCCGCTTTAAGAAGGTCTGACCTGCATCCCGCGCTGGAGCTGTAATCAGGGTAAGTGCATAATCTCTTCCCAGGGACCAGTTTTTGAAATCTACTGTCCTCTGCCATGTTGGTCTAATTATTGTCATTGACATAACCATCAAGCTTGATTTTTCACCATTGAATTTCTCGTCAGCTCTCCTTATTATATCAGTCGCCGATACAGTCTGTGCCACAATTTCTGATTTGCTGCCTGATATAAGAATAAGAATCAGGAAGCTAATTAGGGTTTTGTTCATTTCTGCTTTATTTATATAATTCAATAATTCTGTCAATGGTTTTGTTATAATACATTTCATCAACTTCATCCATATATACAGTAACCATACCAAAACCCTCAACCGTATATATGAACAGATTAAGATCGAGAACAGGATCATATCCTTTCGGTTTCCTCTCTCTCTTCCGCTGGAAATATTCCGTTAAAATCCTGGTCATGCTGCTAAGGAATGGACTGTTATTATTTGAATAAATTGCCTCAACACTTTTAACAAGACCTAAATGAGTTTTCAAAAACTTATCCCTGACATCCTTCTGCATCAGAAACTGGTAAAAAAGACGCCAGAAATGAAGCTTTTCCCTGAGGATGTAAAAGAGCTTCCGGATAAACAGATCAAACTCTTCTTCTGTAAGATAACCATCTTTATCAGGGTCAAAATATTTTGAAATCTCATCCAAAGATCTGTTGATTATTTCTGAGAGAAGTTCATCCTTACTATTAAAGTAATTATACATTAACCCTTTTGAGATCCCTGCATGCCGGGCAATATGGCTAATTGTTGTATTATGATATCCTTCCCTGGCAAAATGCTCCAGTGCTACATTCATTATCAGGGCTTTTTTTTCTTCCCTTATCTCTTCAAACTGCTGTGGTGTTCTTGGTGACATATCCTTTATGACTAAACGCTCATTCAATAAAATAACCAACAAAAAATCGTTTTATGATTGAACGATCAGTCAAAGTTAAAATGTAAAAAAATAAATTCCAAATTTTTTTCATTTTTTTTTTAAAAAGATGATTTTGGACAGTTTTGACCCCTCTTAAACCATCGAAAACAAATATTTGGAAGCCAGAATGAATTATTATAGAAAGATTTTTTATCTTTAACAGGTTGTATTAAAATCAATTTATAATGGCAAGTCTCAAGCTTTTACTGGGATTGATCCCTTCAACTTCTAAAATTGAGCAGGCCGAAAAGGCTTTGATTGCTGAATTTGAGAAACTCAATGCTTTTGCCGGATCGGAACAACTGGCAAGATATAATGAGCTGAATGAACTAGTCAATTCAGCAGGATTCGCGCAGAAAAGGAAGGAGATTGAATCTCTTCAGTATAAAAAATCAGATGAATACAATAAGGAGAAAGAATATTTCTCACTCCAGAAAGCCAAGGATCTTGTTCTTTATTTTAAAACAATTTCCGGTGGTGATCTGAAGCGTTTCCAGGAACTTGACGGATCTGATAAAATAAAGGAATTTGAAACCCTTGAAAAATTTATTCAATCATCAGAGTTCAGGGAGAAGCAGAAAATGAGGCCGATCACATTCAAGGATACTGAAGAATACAAAAAACAGATTGAATATAATGCCCTTAAAGCAGATGCTGAGATAAAGGAATATCTCAAATCAAAAGATAAGGAAGAAGCAAACAAATCAAAGACTGTTCTAAGGTATGAGGAGCTCGATGCATTAATGAAAACATCGGAATTCATTGCTAAAAAGAACATGAAGCCTATCACTTTTAAAGATACCGAAGAATATAAAAAACTACTTGAATACAACAGGCTCAAATCAAGTCCGGAGATTAAGGCCTTTTATAAATTTAAGGGGTCGAAAGAGTATGCAAATTATCTCAATACACACGATTCAAGTCGTCTTAAACGACATGCCGAACTTAAGGAATATGTTGCTTCTGACGAATTCAAGGAGAAGAAAAGCTATCTTCTCGACAAAAAACGTTTTGAAAAGACAGAAATGTTCAAGGAAGTACAGGAATATGCCAGCCTGAAAAAGAATGAGGATATTATCTGGTATTTCAAAGTTAAGGATTCCAATAAATTTGATATCCTGAAAAACAGGGAGCTTACCTTCAGTGATGAATTTGAGGATGATAAGCTTGACACAAATAAATGGATCACCAACTATTACTGGGGAGAGAAACTACTCCATGACAGATACTCTGTGGAATCAGATCTGCAGGCATATACAGAGAAAGATAATTTTGAACTGCAGAACAGCGTATTAAAAATTACCACAAAACCTCAGAAAATCACCGGGAAAGTGTGGTCAGCCGACAAGGGATTTTCGACAAAAGAGTTCAGTTATACTTCAGGTATCGTTTGCACAGGTGCCAGTTTCAGACAAAAATACGGCACTTTTACTGCAAAGATCAAACTGGGCGACCCGAATGCCAAGAATGCATTCTGGATGCTTGCTGATAAGATCACACCTCATATAGATGTTTGCCGCACATCCAAAGGAAAGGTTTGGTTTGATCACTTCACCACGAAAGGAAGAAATTCAAAGACTTCTATAGGATCAAGATATACCGGTGACTTCTTTATTTTTACACTGGAATGGAGTGCCGATAAACTTGTCTGGAAGATAAACAATACAGTTGTGCTTACACAAACTTCTGATGTTCCACAGGAACCAATGTATGTTCTGCTCTCAGGAGGTCTCGATAAGCCGATTAACGGAATGACATCCATGGAAATAGACTGGATAAGAGTTTACCAGCCAAAAAAATAACTTAAAAGACTTTACATATTCTATACAAAGAAGGGGGTCAGACGACCCTCTTTTTTTTCAATATATGTAACTTTTACTATTTTCAACCGTCTTTGGTTTGTAAATCAATATATGACAATTAAGGATTACAACCGTTCTGTTGAAGAGTACGCCGATTCGGTTTACCGCTTCGTACTGGGAAATATCAGGGATGAAGACCGGTCAAATGATATTGTACAGGATAGTTATGAAAAATTATGGAGAAACGTAACTAAAATTGAATACGTTGTGGTTAAATCATGGCTGTTCTCCACTGCATATAATACGATGATTGATATTCTCAGAAAGGAAAAACGGATTTCGAGGTTTGAACCTGCCCACGAGAAAGAGATGATTGATGAATCCCAGTACAGCGATCTGAATGAGATCCTTCATGAAGCTCTTGAAAGGCTGCCGGAAGCCCAGAAAATATCAGTAATGCTCAGGGATTATGAAGGTTACAGTTATAAGGAAATTAGCGACATTACAGGATTCAGCGAGGCACAGGTAAAGATAAATATTTACAGGGGACGTGTTGCCCTGAAATCATATATAGGGAAAATAGAAACTGTTCTATAGAATGAAAATCGACAGATCAAATTACGAAACATGGTTTATTGACTTGCTCGATGGAAATCTGAATGAGATCCAGACTGAACAGCTTAATATTTTTCTTTCAGAAAATCCTGATCTCAGTGAAGAGCTTAATGAGTTGAATGAATTAAAGTTAATGCCTCCGGACATTGAGTATGCCGGTAAGACAAGCCTTAATAAATCTTTCTCCGATATATCTGATAATCAATATGATTATTTATGTGTTGCCTGCATCGAAAATGACCTCTCTGAAGAAGAAATAACAGAATTTTCTGAAATAGTTACTGCTGATCCTGAGAGAAAATATGTTCTTGAGCTTTTCAGACTAATCAGGCTTTCCCCTCCCGATATTATATATAAGAATAAGAAGAAACTTATCAGGATCACCCCTATTCAGAGGGTTATCAGGCTATCGGTAGCATCCCTTAGTGCTGCTGCAACAGTTTCCATCCTCGTTTTATCCTGGTTGTTTGTTTCACAAAATAACAAGGATACATCAGGCAACATATCGCACGAAATTGTTAATGAAGAAAAGACTGTAAATTCAGCCAATCAGGAAAAGATCCAGATTGCTGCCCTGCCAGAAAAACATATTGATAGTAAATCGCCTGTGTATCAAACTGTTGCTGTTAATAAATTAACAGCTGCAAATGAAAATGAAATTACAGAGGGGATGTCTGTTGAAGTTCAGATCTCCCGTCAAAACAATATGATTCCAATAACTTACGTACAACCGCATACAAATATTTTAATGCTAAATAGTCATGACAATCATGGTGACCTTGTCCGGCTCAGGTTATCAATACCGGAAGAATCTCAGGATCACTGGGCCATAAGAAGGTATATTGCAAAGACTTTCAGGGAGAAAATATTGAAAGAAGAAACGAATGACGAAAGCCCTATCAGGGGTTATGAGATTGCAGAGGCAGGAGTTACAGGAATTAATAAGCTAATGGGTTGGCAAATGGCTTTTGTAAAAAACAGTAACGACAATGGAGAAGTAAAATCTGTATATTTCAGTTCGAAAATCCTTAAAATACAAGCTCCTGTAAATAACCAGGTGAGTGAGGAATAGAATTTTACCTGTTTACTGTTTATTAAATTAAAACGTACTTACAACCAGTACGTTTCTTTTTTGTTTTACCTTTCAGGAGTATATTTGCATTCAGGTTAAACATATACCAGATGGAATCATCTTTGTTATCACAGAGGGAGATAAGGCGATACAGCAGGCAGATTATGATTCCTGAAATCGGTCTCGAAGGACAGGAAATGCTCAGGAAAGCAAAAGTCCTGGTTATTGGCGCCGGAGGCCTCGGGTGTCCTGTACTTCAGTATCTTACTGTGGCAGGTATTGGCAAAATATCAATTGTTGAGTTTGATGCAGTAGATGAAACAAACCTTCAGAGGCAGGTTCTGTATGGTACTTCAGACATAGGTAAACTAAAATCCATAATTGCAAAAGAGCGACTCGAACATCTTAATTCAAATGGAGATTTCGAAGTAATTAATCTTCGTTTTGATGCATCCAATGCATTGAAAATAATTGACGGTTTTGATGTCATTGTAGATGCAACCGATAACCTTGAAACAAGATATGTCATCAACGATTCCTGTGTAATATTGAATAAGCCTATGGTGCATGGGTCTATTTATAAATACGAAGGAATGGTTTCTGTTTTTAACTACCAGGGCGGTCCTACTTACAGATGCTTTAATCCATCAGGACTGACAGATACTTACAAGAATCCTTCTCCGTCCCAGGTTGGGCTACTGGGGGTTTTACCAGGTATAGCAGGTACGCTTATGGCAAATGAAGTGATTAAGATTATAATATCTGCAGGTGAAATTCTATCCGGGAAAATACTTATGATAAACATTTTTAATAATATCTTCAGAACTTTTACTGTAACTAATGTTCCTGAAAATCACAATATCAAGACAATAACAAACAGATAATATGAGGTTATTACTTATAAGCAACTCAACAAATGCAGGTGAATCATACCTCGAATACCCAAAGAATAACATTAAGAAATTCCTTGGGGAAAAACCTGTCAGAGCACTATTTATCCCATATGCTGCAGTTACATTTTCATATGACGCCTACGAAGAAAAGGTGAATGAACGATTCAGGGAGATAGGACATGAGGTTATATCAATACATCGTTTCCCCGATCCGGTTGATGCTGTCAGAGAGGCAGGTGCAATTGTAGTCGGAGGTGGGAATACATGGAAGCTTCTCAAGACTATCAGGGATAATAGCCTCATCGACGTTGTCAGACAAAAGGTCATTTCAGGCACTCCTTATATTGGGTGGAGTGCAGGTTCGAATATGGTTTGTCCGACAATTAAAACCACTAATGATATGGCAATTGTTGAACCTGATTCATTCAGTGCTCTCAACCTGATACCTTTTCAGATTAATCCACACTATCTCGATGCCAATCCTGAAGGACATGCCGGAGAAACAAGGGAACAGAGAATTGAGGAATTCATCGAAGCCAATCCCGGTATAATTGTTGCAGGACTAAGAGAAGGGACAATGCTCCTCAGGGAAAATAGCAGGTTGACTCTCATTGGCAGACGAAAGATGAGGATTTTCAAAAAAGGGCAGGTTCCGGTTGAAATTATTCCGGGAGAAGATCTTTCATTTCTACTGGGGTAAGTATTCAAAATATATTTTGGAGAGTCTGGTATCAGAATGAGAATCACTGGTAAAATATTGAAAATAATCATATTGCTGTTGGTCATAATTTCGGCCTCATTGATCACTGCTTCATATCTTCTTAGTGATCAGGTAGCTGAAATTGTTCTCAATACAATTAATAAAAACATCGCAACAAAAATTGATGTCGGTTCATTCCGGCTTTCCCTGCTGAAGAAATTCCCCAGAGCCACACTTGAACTAAAGGATGTATATGTTTTATCCTCTGAAGCTTTTAATAATAAAGAGTTTGAAGGTATTAACACCGACACACTCCTTATTGCTTCAAATCTTTCAGTTGATTTCAACATAACTGATATTATTAACAAAATATACGATATTGAAAGGGTTGGTATAAGGGATGGACGGATATATATTTATGCTGATTCCCTGGGCAGGACAAATTATGTTGACGTAAATGGAACCCGCGATCCTGACAGCAGCAGGTTTGCTCTTAATCTCAGACGGATTTTTCTATCTGATCTGCAGATAATCTATAATAATCATGCCACAAGGCTATTAATCGATGGTACCATTAATGATGGAAAGCTCACCAGCAAAATTTCAAATCATTATATAACCCTGGGTGCAGAAACGGAACTGTTTATCAGCCGCATACAGCAGGATAACATTACCATCTCGATCCCATTTAATGCAGGGCTGGATCTGGAAATGGAGGATTCCGAAAACGGTTTGCTGATAAAAAATGGCGATCTTTCTGTTGAAGGTATTATTTTTCATATTGCTGGTAATATCACCTCTGACAATGTTATGAATCTTGAACTTGATGGTGAAAATATCGATCTTTCAAAGATCAGAAAATACCTTCCGGAAATTTATAACAAGCACCTTGCAGATTATGCACTTTCAGGAAATCTAAAAATTTTAAGCAGTCTTACAGGAGAGGCTTCCGGAAAATCTAATCCTCATATCGAATCAACCTGTATTCTTGAGAACGGAAGTATTGCTTATGCAGGAAGAGGGATAAGCATCAGCAACATATCATTTAACGGTTCTTATTCGAATGGAATTAAAAACAACCAGGAGAGTGCTGTCATTTCAATAAGAAACCTGAAAGCACATCTGGGGTCCTCTGATTATTCAGGGAATCTGTCAATCAGAAACCTTAATAAACCACTTTCTAAACTTGACTTCAGGGGGCGGATTTTCCCTGGTGAACTGAAGCATATATTTAATCTGCAGGAGATAGAAGAGGCTTCAGGATTTTTTGATCTCGATATGAAACTAACCACAGATTACTGGCCTGATGACAGCATTTCAATAAATGATCTGGTTAAACTGAAACCGGAGGCTTCAATGAGATTCAGTTCTTTCAATATAAAGCTCCGGAGAAGTGACAAAACTCTTAGCAATGTAAATGGAGAGATCATCTTATCATCAGCTATAAAAGCAAAGAACTTGTCTTTTCTTTACCAGGGCCAGAAAATTTCAGTAAATGGAGAATTTAATAATCTGCCTGAATGGCTGGCCGGACATAATGTAAGACTTAAAGCTGATGCAAACATTCACTTTGACAAACTGATAACAGGTGCATTTTATAATAATTCAGACGCAACTGATAAACAAAACCCCGGAAAACTCAAAGCATTTTCAATGCCACAGAATATTTACCTGGATATTATACTAAGTGCTGATGCTCTTAATGATGAAACCATAACCGCATCAGATGTGTTTGCAAACCTGGTTTACAAACCAGGTTTGCTTACTTTTAATTCCTTTAAAATGAAAACACTGGATGGTACTATCTCAGGTAATGGTTTCGCAATGCAAAACAACAACAAATCATTAATCTGCAAAGGAATATTCACCATTTCTGATGTAAATATAAACAGGACATTTACAACTTTCAGAAATTTTGGACAGAATTTCATAAAAGCAGAAAACCTTTCAGGTAATCTGACAGGTTCGCTGACACTGCTATTACCATTGGATTCCCTTCTTAAACCACAAATAAGGTCAGTGGTTGCTGAAGGGCGTTATATTATTTATAATGGAGCTCTTATCAACTTTGAACCCGTCAGAAAATTGTCATCCTTCATCGATTTAAAGGAACTTGAAAATATCAGGTTCGAAAAACTTGAAAATGATTTCTTTATAAGGAATAACTCACTTTTTATACCTCAGATGGATGTTAATTCATCAGCAGCTGATATGGAGATTAACGGCAGACACAATTTTAACAATACTTATGAATATCATGTAAAAATAAAGCTTTCAGAGCTCCTTAGCCAAAAAAGAAAGAAAAACAGAACGGGGAATACTGAATTCGGAGTTATCGAAGATGATGGTCTGGGAAGAACTTCGCTTCTCCTCAGGATAGAGAGTAAGGGAAACGATATTAAGGTAGGATATGATGTAAAAGCAGCCGGAGAGAAAGTTAAGACCAGTATCAAATCGGAAAGGCAGACGATGAAGAACATTCTTAATCAGGAATATGGGTTTTTTAAAGCAGATACTATCACCCATCAGAATCCCGCAGAAAGAAAGCCCAGGGTCAGAATAACCTGGGATGATTCCGATACGTTGAACAAAGAGCCGGAATCATCAGATCTGAAAAAGGAGAAAGCATTAAGAAGTTTGTTTAAGAAGAAGTAATTTTGCCCAATACTATCACCTGATTGAAAATTAAACGTTTTAAAAATCACTGGAAGCTGTTCCTGCTGCTTTTTGCCATTCTGATAGGGATGTCTTCACTGATATATACTAACAATCTTGTCGGACAACTTAAGAAGGAGGAGAGAAAGAATATTGAATTATGGGCAGAAGCTACCAGATTGATTGCAATATCTGATTCAAGCCAGAATGTTGACTTTCTTTTCTCAATAATAGACAACAACAATACAGTTCCGGTCATCCTCACGGATGAATCAGATGTAATAGTATCTGCAAAAAATTTCAATCCAGAAAAGAGTGGGGACCCGATTTACCTTCAAAAAATGCTCTTAAAAATTAAGGAAAAGAATAATCCTATTGTAATAAGGTTAGAAAACGGACACTACAACCTGATATATTATAAAGATAGTATAATTCTTACTATGCTAATGTATTATCCTTATATACAGCTGAGTATCATAATATTATTTATTACTGTTTCATACCTTGCTTTCAGTTCATCAACCAAAGCTGATCAGAACCAGGTATGGGTGAGCATGTCCAGAGAAACAGCTCATCAGCTTGGCACACCTACATCATCACTTGCAGGTTGGATTGAAATTCTACAGCAAAAACATCCGGAGGTGAACATAACAAAAGAACTGGCCCGCGATGTAGAAAGGCTTGAAAAGGTTACCGAACGATTCTCAAGAATTGGATCAAATCCCTCACTTTCTGAGGAAAACATTGTTGAAATACTTTCTCATACCATTGATTATCTTAAGTCAAGATCCTCTTCAAAAATCAGATTTATTTCTGAATATGATCCGGCGAAAATCATTCTGATACCGTTAAACTTGGCTCTTCTTGAATGGGTAATTGAGAATGTTTCTAAAAATGCAATAGATGCCATGGAAGGATGTGGCGATTTAAGCTTCAAAATGACTGAAACAGATAAAAATGTTATAATAGATATTACTGATACCGGCAAAGGGATTCCCAAATCGGCCTTCAAGAAAATCTTCAGTGCCGGTTTTTCAACAAAACAGAGAGGATGGGGATTAGGGCTATCACTCTCCAGAAGAATTATTGAAGATTACCACAATGGAAAAATATTTGTAAGGTTTTCGGAGGTTGGCCGGGGCTCATGCATCAGAATAATATTGAACAGAGCAAATTTCTAAATACTATATTTGCAGTCCCTTATGAACAGAAAAGAAATAGAAATTATGGCCCCGGCAGGATCGTATGATTCATTGATGGCAGCGATTCAGGGTGGAGCTGATTCTGTCTATTTCGGTGTGGAACAACTTAATATGAGGGCAGGATCATCAAATAATTTTACCATTGATGATCTTAAAAACATAGTCTCAATCTGTAAGCAAAACAACCTAAGGAGTTATCTTACTCTCAATGTGGTAGTTTACGACCATGAGACCGAACAGATGCGAAAGATAATTGACACAGCCGTTAAATTTGGAGTCACTGCAGTTATTGCTTCTGATCTGGCTGTTATAAATTATGCTTTTTCAGCAGGCATTGAAGTGCATCTCTCTACCCAGCTTAATATTACCAATATTGAATCATTGAAGTTTTATTCTCAATGGGCCGATGTCGTGGTTCTTGCCCGTGAACTGAATCTCGACCAGGTTAAGCTTATTCATAAAGCAATTACTGATCAGAACATCAGAGGACCCAAAGGAGATCTTGTAAAAATAGAAATGTTCACTCATGGGGCCCTTTGCATGGCTATTTCAGGTAAATGTTATCTGAGCCTGCATGAGAATGACAAATCAGCTAACCGTGGAGAATGTTATCAGACCTGCAGAAAATCATACATCGTAACAGGCAAAGAGTCAGGATATGAATTAGAAATTGACAATGAGTATATTATGTCTCCTAAAGATCTGTGCACAATCGGTTTCCTCGATAAAATAATTGATGCAGGAGTAGAAGTGCTGAAAATTGAGGGAAGAGCCCGTTCAGCAGAATATGTCAGGGAGGTCTCTTCATGTTACAACGAAGCAGTGATATCCATATCAGAAGGAACATATGACAGGGAAAAGAGTGAAATGTGGCGCACCAGGCTTGCAACAGTATTCAACAGGGGATTCTGGGATGGGTACTACCTTGGTCAGAAATTAGGTGAATGGAACTCTAATTACGGATCAAGTGCAACAAAAAGAAAACTCTATCTTGGTAAGATCACCAACTACTTTACAAAAATAAATGTAGCAGAAATTAAACTTGAAAACGGTGACCTTAACAAGGGTGATAAAATACTTATTACAGGACCAACTAGCGGGGTTATAGAATATCAGATCGATGAAATAAGGGTTGATCTGAGGGATACTGATACTGCCCGAAGAGGAGAACTCTGTTCGATTAAAGCTCCTGATTATCTAAGAAGGTCGGATAAAGTTTATAAATGGATTGACGCAAAAGATCTTAAAAACCTGCAATAGAATATCTTTACCACTTTATCTTTTCAGATGCCTCAAGTACTTTGGCAGCATTTTCTTCTATATCGTCAGTTTCAGTCTTAATATAAATAATTTTGTCAGGGCTCTTCTTATTCAATCCGAACAAATAAGCTTTATCATAGTATGTAAGAGTTATCTCTATTGCTTTTGAAAAATTATCCGACTCAATAGCTTTAATAGCCTCCCTGGTAAGATCACCACCAAGACGTTTGCTTATTTTTTTAACCGAAGCCACCAGGACCTCTTTAGGAAATTGAGTGTATTCCCTTAACAATCGGGGCATCCTGGTCTTCACATCCATCATAAGTATTATTGCAGGAGCCTTCTGCATGTTTTCATAAAGTGTGTCAGGCATGAAAACAGTTCCTATATTCCTGCTCTCATCCTCAAGCATTAGAGGGACATCAGGATCTGTTTTTCCCCAGGCATCATAAAGTATATTAGCAAAATGTTCTGTGGATGGTTGAGGCATCTGCCCAAGTGCTCCAAAAGCTGAACCCTTGTGGTTTGCCAGTCCCTCCATATCAATAACCTGACAACCCGATTTTTTAAGACGGTTTAATATATGTGTTTTGCTGCTTCCTGTAAGTCCTCCAAGAATCATCATTTTTCTTTTTTCCGACAACTTCTCAAGAATAAAATGGCGGTATGCCTTATAACCACCATCTAGAACATTTACATTTATGCCTGCAAGAGAAAACAGCCATGCCATGGCTTCCGACCTCATCCCTCCTCTCCAGCAATGTACCAGAAGCTGATTGTCTGTTGAAATTTTAAGAGCCCTTGACAGCTTTTCAGACATCTGCGGTCCGGAGAGATTAAGCCCGAGCTTTATAGCTGGAATGCTTCCCTCTTTTTTGTATTTTATGCCAACAAGTTCTCTTTCTTGATCAGAAAATATGGGTATATTAACTGCCCCGGGAATATGTCCGGAAGCGAATTCTGAAGGTGATCTTACATCACAAATAGTTGTTTTTTCTGAAAGTTGAAGGAAGTTTTCAACTCCTGTTCTTAAAAAGGTCATGATTTGAGTTAATTCTGTAAAAGCAAGAAAAGAGATTTTCCTTTCAGATATATAATCAATTTTTGAAATACCTGGCGAATAATCTTTTTACCTCCTCAATTTTTAATGGCTTGGAAATGAAATCTTTTATACCCGACATTTCTGCTTTTCTTTTTGACTCAGGCAGATTATCAGCTGAAAACGCAACAATAAGTGCTTCCTTGTCATATTCAAGTATTCTTCTTGATGCTTCATACCCATCCATCTCAGGCATGATCAAATCCATAATAATAAGATCATATTTATTGGTAGTTGCTTTTATATATCCTTCATAACCGTCATCCGCCATGTCAAAACTGTATCCGAGCATTTTAAGCATTGTTCCAATAACCTTCTGAATCATCAGGTTATCATCAACAACAAGGATTTTTAAATCGCTCTTTATTCCATCTTGTTCATCCGTGGATGAATTATCTTCAATATTTGGGAAACTTGTTTTAACTATACTTATCAGTTCCTGTGTGTCGAATGGTTTAATAAGGTAATGATCAACACCCATTGTAATACATTTCAGAAAATTCCCGCGTTTATCATCAGAGGTAATAAACAAGATTATGAAACTTGTAGAGAGATTTTTATCCTGCATTTCTGCTACCGGTTCAAATCCATTAAGATCCTCATCATCTATAATTACAATCAGATTATATCTCTCATCAGGGAAATTCATGTTAGCCTTGATCTGGTTAATTGTTGTTTTCTGATAAGTGGTAATCAATAAAGAAAATCCTACTCTGTGAAGATCGCTAAGCACCTCTTCATCCCGGTTCTGTGAACCAGTTATAACAAGAGTTTTAATATCCTGAAATGATTTTATGCCTGACATGTCCAGGACTTTAACAAGTCTGTCATTCGAATAGGCTGGAATTGTAAACTTAATTTTCAGTCCTTTATTTCCGGGCAGACCGGAAGGACTTTCAGCAGTAAGCTCTCCACCCATAAGTTCAACTAACTGCTTGGCTATTATAGTCCCGAATATTGAATTATCATTAGTTTTAACCGCATGTGATTCAATATTTATAAAATCACCAAAAATCTTTTTCAGGTCTGATTTTTCAAACAAAATTCCTGTATCAGAAAGTTCAAATCCAATTACAATTAATCCATCTTTGTTGCTTTTGAGTAAACAGGAGAGTCGAATTTCTCCTAAGGTTGTATTTGCTATAGAGTGGTTTATCAGATTGGCAAGTATCTGCCTTAGTCTGAACGGATCGCCTATAACACTTTCCGGGATCCTGTTGTCGATAGTAAATGAAAATTTAACATCTTCTGAAACTGACTTATTTGCAAGTTCAGTACTATAGCTAAGCTCCTCACGAAAATTAAAAGGAATTTCATCAAGAATCATCTTTCCTGATTCGATCCTGGAAAAATCAAGAATATCGTTGATAATATTAAGAAGAATTTCTGTTGATCTCCGGAGTAAAACGACTATTTCCTTTATATCCTCAGATAAATCGTACCTGGTCAGAACATCAGTCATACCTATAATCCCGTTCAATGGAGTGCGGATTTCATAGCTCATCCTTGCAAGGAATTCAGATTTGGCAACATTTGCCTTTGCTTCATTTTTTCTTGCAGATTCAAGCATGGTGACATCCAGCAGAATCTCCATGGTTGACTCTTCACCCATAAATACAAGAGGAAGGCTATTCCGGAACAGGACTATTTCTCCAATTTCTTTCTTAATTACTATAAACTGGTCTGGGTTAAAAGAGCCTTCAATATTCCTGGAAAGGTGCTGGTTTTCATGTGAGAAATAGGTCTCAGGAAAAATCTTTCCAACCATATCTGCTTCACCATTATAGGAATAAAGACTCGCGGCAACCCTGTTGGCTTTTATTATTTCCCTGTTTTTATTATGGATAATCACACCTGCAGGCATCTCTTCAATAAGCCGGAAAAGCATCCTCTCCGATTCATTCAGGCTATCGGTCTTTTTATGTTGTGATTTAATATATCGAAGCAGGACCATTATGATCAGCTGTATAAAAACCAAAGTCCCAAGAACAATAAAAAGAGAATTCCTTATAATATACTTCTGAAAAAAATCTGTAGGAGCAGAAAACACCAGGCCAAGCTCTCTCTGAAGTAACTGGGTTGAATAATATGAAGATATTATCTGACGCCGCTTCCCTTCAATTGTAGCCCTGTGAATCAGGTTTTCAACCGACCCGGCCTGAATTCCGTCTGTTATGGTTTTAATCTGGGAATACTGATTCTGTTTTCCGCTGTTGTCATAAACAATTTCACCATAATTAGTCAAAACCCATTGCCACTGGTAATCCTGAAGGTTAAACTCTAAAAAAATAGCATTGAAATATTTTTCAAAATCGACAGTAACAACAATATTTCCGATTGCTGAATTGTTTTCTATCAAAGGAAGATAATATTCAAATTTTCTGTTCTCTGCAACAAGCTCCTCCCTGTCAAAGATCTTGGCCTGCTCATGGAGAATAAATGTCTGTTCCAGCCATTCCCCCGTATCAATGTCCTTTTTTAGGGTGAATTCATTCTTTGCATTATCGTACAATTTCATTCCGGTTACAAACTTTTCATACTTTGAAAAGAAGAGTTTCATGCGTTCACTTGCCCTGTAATGGTTACCTGCATTAGCAAAAAAAACTCTCATGTCCTCATCAAAATTCATCTTGTTCAGGTCGCTTAAAAAGCTGTTATTAGTGTTGTCAACTGAAAGACCTACAATCTGAACCTGCCGGTTTAAAAGTTCAATAATATAGCTGATCTGTTTATTATACAGACTATTATAGTAGAAATAATTTGCAAGCAATATTACCAGAACAGCAGAATATACTATGATAAGAATCTTTTTCAACCTAATATGTTTTACTTCAATCGGATATAAAGATAAACTTTATGCAGAAAATATCAATTCACCTGTATTTACGGTCATCAGTTTCCATAATATTCAGATAACTCTTATAACGGAGAAAATCAATATCGCCATTCTCTACTGCATCTTTTACGGCACATTCCGGTTCATCAAGATGGAGGCAGTTATGGAACCTGCATTTTTCTGAGATCCTGAATATTTCACGAAAAAAATGGTAAATCTCGTTTCGTTCCATATCAACCACGCCAAATCCCCTTATTCCAGGTGTATCAATTATATAGCCACCAAATGGCATCTGGTGCATCTCCGGAAAAGTTGTGATATGCTTTCCCTGTTTATGATAATCTGAAATCTCCTCTGTTTTCAGTTTAAGTGAAGGATTAAGTGTGTTAAGCAATGATGTTTTTCCAACTCCTGAATTACCGGATATAAGACTTACCCTGCCTTTCAATATTTGCTTTAGCGGCTCCAGATCACTTCCTGACTTCAGAGAAAAATTGAATGTTCCATATCCTATTTTACTATACAAAGATTCCAGATAGTTCATTTTCTCCAATTCATCAGATCCATATAAATCTGTCTTATTAAAGAGGATAAAAGCCGGAATCCTGTAAGCTTCGGCAGTTATTAAGAACCTGTCAATGAATTCAACAGGTGTTTCAGGATGAATTATTGTGACCATCAGAAATACCTGGTCGACATTTGCAGCAATAATCTGCGAATGCTTTGAAAGGTTTGATGCTTTTCGCAGAAAATGATTCCGTCTGTCAAGAACGTCAGTAATTATACCACTACCGGTCTTAATGTCGGTTTCAAAAAGCACTCTATCACCTACTGCAACAGGATTGGTTGTCCGTAAGCCCCTTATACGCAGCTTACCTCTGATATGACAATCAATTATTTTATTCTTGTCATCAAGTACACGGTACCTGCTGCCTGTTGATTTTATTACGATGCCTTTCCCCAAGTGTTTTTATTTCCTGCAAAAATAATCAATATACGTTTAATAATTCTTAAATAAACAGAAGCTGTATCAAAAGCCTTAATTTGCCACTGCA
Source organism: Bacteroidales bacterium (assembly GCA_035531395.1). Taxonomy (GTDB): domain Bacteria; phylum Bacteroidota; class Bacteroidia; order Bacteroidales; family VadinHA17; genus LD21. The sequence continues at coordinate 144,452 of DATKTA010000023.1, read as the reverse complement.
CACTAAAGGGAGATTGTTTAAAATGCTGATTATTAAATACTCCCCCTTTAGGGGATTGAGGGGCTTTAAATAAAAAAGAGGCTTTTGATACAGCCTCTTAAATATATTTTCAATACAAATTAATCCTGTTAAGTATCTGATGCCATCAGAAGGAATGGCTTCATTTCAAAGCTGTGATAATAGGGTCTTAATCGTTCCGTATTGTAATGCTCAGATACCTTGACCAATTTCTTGGATGTAGTTACAACATCAATCGGAACATTGTCATAACGTCCATTCTTAAGCACAACAATCCTTCCATGCATTCCCTTAAGAATAAGATCAAGGGCAAGGTTTCCGTATGCCATCGGCACAATTGAATCAATAGCATCGGGATCACCGCCCCGGACCATATATCCAAGCTTCTGGTTGATTGTATTTATTGTTTTTCCATGATTATACTTACCAGAGAGTTCTTTTAGCTTTTGTGATACAACATCGCCAATACCACCTAATTTTGCATGGCCGTATGCATCTTTTTCGCTATCAGAAAATATCATTTCACCTCCTTCAAACATTGCCCCTTCAGAAATAAGTACCACAGAATACTTACTCGGATTATGATTTCTGTCCTCAACCAACAATTTTGTAAGAAGCTCAATGTCAAACTTATATTCCGGGATAACGCATCTGTTGGCCGCACCAGCCATGGTAGGCAGCATTGCCGTAAATCCGGCATAACGACCGAAGACTTCGAGAACCAGTAGCCTTTCGTGTGATCCGGCAGAAGTCCTGAGACTGTTTGTCATCTGGATAGTTCTTGTAACACAGGTACTGAAACCGATACAATAATCTGTTCCCGGAACATCATTATCCATTGTTTTAGGTATAGCAACTACTTTAATCCCCTTTTTATAGAGGTGTACTCCATAGCTCAGAGTATCATCACCTCCGATAGGGATAAGGTAATCAACTCCAAGCCATTCAAGATTCTTGATTATTTCAGGTGTAAGATCATTGTATTCCTCATTATATGTCTCCTTGAGATGATCCGGAACACTCTCCTTCGACATATGACTTGGCCTGGTCCTTGAAGTATGCAGGAATGTTCCCCCTGTTCGTCCGGCCCTGTTTACTATATCATCTGTTAATATCTGAAAATTGTTGGAGTTATCAGCTTTATGGTCCCTTATTATTTCGGTAATTCCGGCCCAGCCCCTTCTTAGTCCGATAACTTTGTATCCTTCACGGTTTGCACGAATTGTTACTGCGCGTATAGCAGGGTTTAATCCCGGTACATCTCCACCACCTGTCAGGATTGCTAAAATGCCTTTTGTCTTTTGAGTTGCCATAGTTATAATTTTTTGATACAACAGATCTTAATAATCTATAAAAGTATATTAAACCCGATAAAAAAGCAATTCATTTGACTAACTGTCAGATAAAAAAGAAAAAGGGATGGAAAAATCCACCCCTTTAAAACAATATATTGAGCTCGCTCAGAATATCACTGATTCGTCCCATTCAAGTATCCTGAAGAAATCATAATCCTCAGGATTCTGAACATACTTCTTTGCTCCCCTGTAGTCAGCCTTTGTAATGTAATGCAGATTGTTCCTGTATATCAGCTGAACCTTTTCTGTTTCAACATTTACAAGCCGGGGTTTTACCTTGCCATCTTTATCTTCAACATCCTTCAGGAACAATGGCATAATGCGTCCTGTCCTGTCAACTGTCACCATACATCCTGTCAGACCATCTTTGAACAGCTTATAAACACCAAGGCCAAGACGCGTAGCATAATTCAGATCGTATGCTACCGGACGGCAGCATCTTAATTCATAACCCATCTCATTTGGCCGGGATTTTACTGTTATTCTCAATCCCTTAAGCGCCTGCTGGGTAAGCATATTAAAAATGTGTGATTTACTGACATTGCCAAGCTCAGGATGACCGTGATCATCGAAAGTGAAATTTATTCCGGTATCAATAATCTCCTTTTCACTCATAAAATGAAATACTCCTTCGGATATAATTGCGACACCATAATCTATTCCCAGCAGCCTTCTTTTTACCATTGATGAGATTACGAGTCGTGTGATTTTATCGAAAGTGATTTTAGTTTTGTTAAAAATCTCAGGAATAATGATCATCGGATAATGGCATGCAGTTCCTATTCCAAAAGCCAGATGTCCGGCCTCACGTCCCATGGCTGAAACAACAAACCAGTTACCGCTGGTGCGGGCATCTTCATAAATAGTAGTAGCCAGACGCACACCTTCTTCCTTTGCTGAATGGTATCCGAATGTAGGAGTCCCTTCAGGCAATGGCAGGTCATTATCAATGGTTTTCGGGACATGAATATTCTTTACATCCATCTTCTGTTCCTTCAGGAACTTTGTAAGACGGTTTGCGGAAGATGCGGTATCATCACCACCGATAGTAACAAGCAGTTTTACATTGTTTTTCTTAAAGAAATCTCCTTTAAATTCATCATCCTTTGGTTTGTGTCTGCTCATCTTAAGAGCTGAACCGCCACGACTATATATCTGATCAGCAAATTCGAAATCGAGATAATCATATGAAGGTTCACTGGCAAAAAGTGACTTATAGCCACCATTTATTCCGAGAACTGTATACCCGTTCTGCAAAAATATTTTGGTAACTGCACTTATAACTGTATTAATTCCAGGCGCCGGCCCTCCTGCACATAATATAGCAACTGCATCTTTCATGGTTTTTTCTTTCATTACTGATTACACAATTGAATAATTATTAAACTGTTATTTTAAATATCATTTACATAATATTTTTTCGGCGACAAATATGATAATATCTTTTTAATTTCGAGAAAAGAATAAGTTCAATTTTCTAACTGTTTCATAATAATTGAAGCATAATGGGCTGAAGTCCGGTTCGGGGAAGGTATCAATAAGCCTGTCTAAATTGACGGTTTATACCCCCAAACCCCCAAAAGGGGGGCTTTTCAAGTTATTGTATTTCAATAAGTCCCCCTGGGGGTCCCGTCCCGATAGCTATCGGGAGTTATCGGGATAGGGGTGTATTTATAAAAAGGGACTTATGAGACAGAGTCATTGGAATTATTATATCCTTTTCTTATCTTTCTGAAAATCAAATTTATGGCTGATAGTGAAACTGATATCAACAGGAAAAAAGCTTCCAGGGTACTAATTACAGGGGGAAGTGGTCTGATTGGCAGGTATCTGACATCCGCCTTATTATCAGAAGGATATGAAGTGTCACATCTCTCAAGGAAAGCCAATCAGTTTGGAAGGGTACGTGTTTTCAGGTGGAACCCCGAAAAAGAAATCATTGATCCCGTTGTTTTAGAGGGAGTTAATTATATTGTTCACCTGGCAGGTGCAAATATCGGGGAGAAGAGGTGGACCAAAGCCAGGAAAAAGGAGATATTAAGCAGCCGGATAGATTCTGCTAAATTGCTTCTTAAGGTGGTTCGTGACAACTCAATTGACTTAAAGGGTTTTATATCTGCATCTGCTGTGGGTTATTACGGTTCCCTTACTTTAGAACACATATTTAAGGAAGAAGATCCACCTGCAGATGATTTCCTTGGGACTACCTGCAGACAATGGGAGGAGGCAGCTGACAAGTTTAATGAAATCGGGATAAGAACAGTTAAAATCAGGACGGCTGTTGTCCTTGAAAAGAGTGACAGCGCCATGGCCAAACTGCTAAAACCGGCAAGACTGGGAATATTTCCTGTTTTAGGTTCAGGAAAACAGTATATGCCATGGATACATATTGATGATCTTGTTAACATTTATCTTAAAGCAATAAGAGATGATAATATGAACGGGGCTTATAATGCGGTATCGCCTCAACATATAAGCCATCAAGAGTTTATGAAGAATCTCGCCGCGGCAATGAATAAGCCTTTTTTTCAACTTCCGGTACCCGCATTTCTTCTTAGATTGATGATAGGGGAGATGGCAGATATAATTCTGAATGGATGCAGGATTAATTCAGAAAAAATTAATCAGACCGAGTTCTCATTTAAGTTCAGCAATCTTGAACCTGCACTTACAGATGTGCTTGATAAATAGTATTTGCTGTTATCTGATATTAAAATCTTTATCCCTTAGAACACCTCCCCTGGTTGAAATAACATTCGCCTTCCCGGATAATTCCTGTTGTCCATAAACCCTGATTGAGAATACTGCTGTGGTAAATGAACCTCCCTGTGTAAAAGGCATATTTTTGGATGCTGTCGTCACTCTGGGATCTGATCCATACCCCATGCCCTGATAATTCCTCCGGCTTTGTCTGGCAGGTTTTTCCTTTTCAATTATCTTAATAAATTTGTGGTTGCCTGTTCCGGTGGTATCAAAATCCAGCACAACCCTGTCCTCCTTCACAATCTTCACAAGATAAGCCTGGCTAAGTGCTGTCGGCAGTTTTCCCGTGTTCCTGTAACTCACTTTTACCCGGTAATCTGCTGAATCAGATTTATAGGATTTAATTTTTTGGACCTCAATATTTCCCCATTCAAGTTCCGGAAGGTGTTTCATAAGCTCAATATTGAATAATGCCTCATTTTTAGCCCACTTCTCCAGAAATTTAACAGGAGGATTCTGTAGAAAAAACTTCGGATCAAAACCGCCTACTTCAACCTCTCCGTAAACAGGATGCTTAACTTTTATCCATTCATAAAATCCCAGACTGTCATTCTCTTCATCATCCCATCTTAGCATTTCAACCTGGTCAATTTCACCATCTCCATTATAATCCTTATTCTTTCCTGTATTCCATAACTCATCGCCATACCATATCGCTCCGTAATAAAAATATCCGAAATCGGGTCCATGTCCGAAGAGCGGATTCCCGGCCCCATCGCTGTAATCATTGTAAACATCTCCGGCCTTCTCATACCCTGTGATCTTTTCACCAATCTCATCAAATATCTTATACCATTTAAGATCATCGGGATACATCCTATCTTCTGAAGCAGAAGTTGAAGGTGGCCGGAGGTGCATAGGAACACTGGTATCCATTGAATTCACTACATAAATATTCGGATGAGTAAGCAGAAAAAGAACCACAGCTCTGGTCTCTGTTTCGCTTAGAGGGTATTCCCCAGCACCACCCTGTGTAAATCCCCTGCCGGTAAGTTCGTTTTGAGGACGCCAGTTTTCCGGATAATTTCTGTGAAGATCAAGACCTCCTATACCATCTTCATTTATTCGTCCGTCACCATCATTATCAATTCCCTCAGAGGCAACACTGTAAATGCCTATACCTTCTCCTACTCTTTTCATTATCCTTCCTGTCGGATCAAGTGTGTCCGGGATCCAGCTCCCCTTTACAGGATCTTTCCATCTCATATTTAATATTACCCCGTTGCTGTCAAGATCATCCGGCGCATCTTCATCCAGTAATCCATCATTGTCGTTGTCTTCGGGGCGAACGGTACTCCGGTTGCTCTGGGCAGTATGCAGATAGAGATTCTGACCATCCGGGTTATTTACAGGTTTCAGGTAAATTGCTTTAGTATCAATAAGATGTGTTATTTCAGGATTTCTTCCGTAATTCTCAACAAGATATTTTATAAGCCACATCACCGACTCAGCTGATGTTATCTCTCCGCTGTGCCGGTTACCTTCAAAGAAGGCTCCGGGTTTCTCAGTATCCTTCCCTGTTTTCTTGTTTGTAAGGGTTATCTGGTAAACAGGCCGGCCTTCAAAGCTCTCCCCGACAACATAAAGATCTATAAGATCAGGATACTGATCCGCCCACTTTTTAAGCCAGTGAACCATAACCTGTTCGGAGTGATACTGATTAAATGAAAGTGTATCCCCAGGGGTATATTGAACATAATTTAAATTGACCTTCGGAAAAAAACTTATGCCATGCCTTTCACCTGCTACAGTATAAATTTTATTTTCAGGTATTAGCTTTTCTGATTGAACCTGGCCTTTTGTTGTTGTCTGGGAAACAATCGACAGGGAAATCAAAAAAGTTCCTGCAAACAGGAATGTTCTTTTCATAAACAGAATTTTAACAAAAAGGATTTTTGATTTTATATTTCTGTGATGATAAGTCATCACTTATCCGCGCCGCGAAATATTTTCGAGACGCTGCAGATCAACAACTTCAATTGTCTTTCCAAAGATCCTGATTATGCCTTCCTTTTTAAAATCAGACAATGTTCTTATAACATTTGCCGTGCTCATTCCAATATAATCAGCAATCTCCTTTCGTGACACCGGAAGGTCAAAGACTCTTGAATTATAAATTTCATTTGTAAAATAAAGAAGCACAAATGCCACTCTTCCGATGAGGTTTTTTTGCCTTATATCAAGTGTTTGCCGTATAATCTTGTCGTTTATTATCGAGACTTTGGTAAGAAGGCCCATAGCAAATGAACCATTCTTCAAAAAGAGATCCTTTATAAACTCAAGTTTAATGGCACAGACAATTGCATCTTCAAGTGCGGAAACTGAATACTGATATCTCTCTTCTGAGAAGATGCTCATATTACTTACAAACTCAAATGGTCTGGTAATTGTAATTACCTGTTCATCTCCTGCAGGGGTTCTCCTGTATAACTTTACAAGTCCGCTTTTAAGATACTTGAAAGTGGTTATCTTCTCTCCTTCGTGATTAATAATTTCGCCTTTCCGGAATGAAATTTCTTCCTTGTTTTCGCAAACCATATCTATTGACTGGTCATCCAGGAAAGCGAATACAACATCCCGGAATTCGCAGTTTTCACAAATGCAGGGTTTTCTCTTATCGCTCACGTTTTTCTCTTTTTCACAAATTTACCATTATTAATAAGAATTTCCATAATCGATTTGTTTTATTCTGAAATTTAGAGCTAATTTGAAGCTCCTGTCAGAATTTCACGAAGAAAAAAATGATATACAAAACAGATTACCATATACATTCAGTCTACAGCGACGGAAGGTCAGTGCCTGAAGATTATATCGAGCCTGCTGTTTCTGCCGGACTGAGCGAGATAGGGTTCTCTGAGCATCTTACTCTTTTTCGTGATCCTGAAGAGTGTAATATTAAAATTGAGGCCATTGATACATACATAAAACATATCGAAAACCTTAGTGAAAACACATCCGGCCTAAGAATCCGGACAGGTTTTGAGGTTGATTTTTCCCCTGGCAAAGAGGATGAAATAAGCAATTTCCTGAGCCCGCTGTCTGTTGATTATATTATTGGTTCAGTCCACTATATGGGAGATAAAACTGTCGATTATGGCCCGGAGTTTTATCAGGGCAGGAATTTTGACAGGTTATTTGAGACTTATTTTGAAATGGTGATTTCAGCTGTAGCTTCGGAAATATTTGACATTATCGGCCATTGTGATCTGATAAGGATCTTCGGCTACAGAACAACGATTGATCCTGAACCCTATTACCGTAAGCTTGCACATTCAATGAAAAAGCATAATGTTGTATTTGAAGTCAATACAAATGGCAGGAACAGACCTCTTGCCGATTTTTATCCCGACAGAAAATTCCTTTATATATTCAGGGAGGAAAATGTTCCGGTTTGTGTCAATTCTGATGCTCATATGCCATTCAGGGTGGCGCAATACTTCGAAGAAGCCTATGAGTTGCTAAGGTATATAGGTTTTACTGAAATGGCAGTTTTTGAAAAGAGGCAAAGAAAAATGCTACATTTCTGATCAGGCAGCAAGAATATGTTCAAGAAATATTTTTAAACCAATCGCGACAAGGATCAGGCCTCCTATTATTTCTACCTTGCTGCCAAGCCTGTTTCCTGCAGATTTACCAATGCGGATAGCTGTCATTGAAGCCAGAAACGTTATGGCACCAATAACTATACCGGCACTCCAAATCTTAACACTGAAGAAAGCAAAGCTTAGTCCAACTGCAAAAGCATCTATGCTAGTCCCAAGAGCAATAGTAAGAAGGACAAGAATTTTGTTTAGATCTCCTGGTTCTTTCCTGTCTTTGTTTCGCATCCCTTCAATGATCATTTTCAATCCAAGGAATCCAAGAAGTAACAGAGCTATCCAGTGATCTATTGCTTTAAGTGCACTGGAAAAAAGTGATCCCAGAAAATATCCCCCAACAGTCAATCCACCCTGGAACAGTGCTAGAACAAGTGCAACACCGGAAGCCTGCCTGAAAAGGATACCGCTTCTGACAATACCATAGGACAGGGAAACAGCAAAAGTATCAAAAGATAAGCCAATGGCTATTGCCAGAATAGTGAAATAATCCATTACAATGGGTTAAGTTGGGCAAATATAATATAAATCATTACGTATAACTTTCTCTTATGAATGTATATATTTGATCTCCAAAATAGAAGGTCAAAAATGAGAGCAGTAATTCAGCGGGTCTCAAAGGCTTCCGTATCAATAAATAATGTTTTAAAATCTTCCATTGGTATGGGATTGCTGATTCTGGCAGGATTTGAGGAGGCAGATAATGATACTGATATAAATTGGATGTCCGGCAAAATTGTCCAGCTCAGAATTTTCAATGACAATAATGGAATTATGAATCTTTCTGTGCAGGATGTGAAAGGTGAAATAATGGCAATAAGCCAGTTTACACTTCATGCCGGGACAAAAAAAGGCAATCGCCCTTCATATATCAGGGCAGCCCATCCCGATAAAGCAATTCCATTATATAATCAGTTTGTAAATAAGTTATCAGAGCTTACCGGCAAAGAGGTTAAAACCGGAGAGTTCGGTGCAATGATGAAAGTCGAACTTATTAATGATGGACCTGTTACTATAATTATTGATACTAGGGAGAAGGAGTAGGAATGATGGAGAGAGGGGAGAATGGGAGAAGAGGTGAAAAGGAGAGTTGGGTAGTTGGTTATTCATGGTCATTGATAGTCATTAAGTGGTCATTCGGTGGTCATTAGGTAGTCATTAAATGGTGTGATGACAATCAATAACGCACGAAGTGTAAATGACAAAATTATATTATGGAATCTGAAACAAATGATAAATCGTTAAAAAGATCTGTTTTACTTGTCGCAACCTTTGCAGCATTTCTGACCCCGTTTCTGGGTTCTGCTGTAAACCTTGCGTTACCATCAATTGGTAATGATCTTAATGCTGATGCAATTGAACTTGGATGGGTCATTAGCAGTTTTATACTTTCTTCGGCAATTTTTCTTCTTCCGCTTGGCAGGCTTGCCGATATAGTTGGAAGAAAAAAGGTATTTCATCTTGGAATACTTTTATTTACAATTTCGACCTTCCTTATTCTCTTTGCCTGGAATATTAAGGTCTTGATTATATTCAGAACCCTTCAGGGTGTTGCAAGTGCCATGATTTTCGGTACAAGCCTTGCGATTATCACATCCGTTTTCAAACCGGGTGAAAGGGGAAAGGCAATGGGTATCAATATTACAGCTGTTTATCTTGGACTTTCACTTGGCCCGATTATAGGAGGAGTTTTAACGCAGTATCTTGGATGGAAGAGTATATTCGCATTCCTGATCCCGTTTGGGATAGTATCGCTGGTGCTGATTCAGAGAAGGATAAACACAGAATGGGCTGATGCATCACATGAGAAATTCGACTGGAAAGGTTCAATTGTATATGGGATTGCCCTTTTTTCATCAATGTACGGATTTTCAAAACTTCCGTCAGTATCAGGATGGATATTCCTTGCTACAGGTATTTTAACAGCTGTCCTTTTTCTCTTTATCGAGACCAGGATTGAGAATCCGGTTTTTGATTTTAAACTTGTATTTCAAAACAGGGTATTTGCATTTTCAGGAATAGCTGCCCTTATTCATTATTCTGCAACAAGCGCAACTGGGTTTTTCATAAGTCTTTATCTTCAGTATCTGAAAGGTTTTGATGCCAGAACTGCAGGATTAATAATGATATCCCAACCATTGGCAATGACACTTTTATCACCTCTTGCCGGCAGGTTGTCAGATAAACGAAATCCAGGTGTAATTGCATCTGCAGGTATGGCAATGACTGCTATTGGATTAATCCTGCTTTGTTTCATGACAGTTGATACACCTTACTATATCCTTATTCTTCTTCTTCTTCTTATGGGAATTGGTTTTGCTTTTTTCTCCTCTCCTAACTCCAATGCAATAATGAGTTCTGTTGAAAAACGTCACCTTGGAGTTGCTTCAGCAGCTGTAGGTACGATGAGAATGGTGGGTCAGATGATGAGTATGGGCATTGCAATGATGTTGCTTGCAGTATATATTGGAAAAAATCCAATTAATCCTTCAAATTATCCCGGGTTGATTGCAGCTATGAGGACAGCATTCCTTGTTTTTTCAGTGCTTTCTTTCCTGGGTATCTTTGCATCGCTTGCACGGAACAAAAAGCTGAACAAGTCTTAGATATTATTGTGAATCAGGCAACCCCTCGGTCCCGGTATCAAGCACAAACTTCCAGGTTCCATCGGATTGTTTTTTCCAGATAGTAACATATGTTCCTTCAGAAACCACACCGGATACTTTTGCTGTTGTTGTATAAGTACCATAGGTATACCCCAGATCGCTGCTGGCTGAAATGTCAGCAGATATGGGTTCCCAGGCCAGAGTGAATGAAGTGTCACTTTTACCGGTATAATACTCCCTGAGAGATTCTTTTCCTTTTGAAGGAAAGGAATTATCCCTAAGAATCACACCATCCTCAGCAATGTAGGCAAGAAATGCCATGAACATTCCCTCCCTTTCCGACATTGTTGAAAATTCCCGATCCGTTTGTAAAAGAATTTTCTGATTAATGCATATTGCAGATTCCTTACAACTAAAAATGCTAAATGAAAGCATAGTAATTACAAAAAACACTATATTGAACCCGTTCTTTTCAATCATATTTCAGATATTTGGTTATTCATAACAGAGAATGCTATGACAAAATTATATCAAAAATTATTTAAATTATGTCCTTCGGAATCAGAAATTAAAAAGGGACTTAAAAAGGCATCACTTGCCTCAGCCACAGCGCCTGACAAACATCTCTTGATGGACATCCTGAGCATGATAGATCAGACCAGCCTTAATACAACCGATAACAAGAGCCATATATTACATTTTACAGGTAAAGTCAACAGTTTCTCTGGTCGCTATACAAATATCCCCAATGTCGCAGCCATATGTGTATTCCCGAATTTTGTTTCTGTTGTCAAGGAAAAGCTGACCTCCCGCAATGTAAAAATTGCTGCTGCTGCTGCAAGCTTCCCGACCTCACAGACGTTCAGAAGCGTTAAGGTAACCGAATGCAAACTGGCTGTTGAGGCCGGAGCAGACGAAATTGATATTGTAATAAATGTTGGTGCATTTCTTGGTAACGATTTTGCATCTGTTGCAGATGAAATCAGAGAGATTAAAGAGGCCATCGGGGGAAAACTGCTTAAAGTAATTGTTGAATCGGGACTACTGGGGGACCATGAAAAAATCTTTAAGGCATCAATGATTGCAATGGATGCCGGAGCTGATTTTATTAAAACCTCAACAGGAAAAACACCAGTTTCCGCAACACCGGAAGCAGCATTTGTCATGTGCAAAGCTATTTCTGATTTCTATGCGGAGACAGGTATAAAGGTGGGCTTCAAACCTGCCGGTGGAATTGTTTATACAACTGATGCCATCAGTTATTATAATATTACAAAACATTGCCTGGGAGATGATTGGCTTGATAAATCTCTCTTCAGAATTGGCTCAAGCAGGCTGGCAAATAATATACTTTCTGACATTTCCGGTTGCCCGATTGAGCACTTCTGATTGCTATACATAACCTGTATAAAGATCAACTCTGGTAATTATCACTACTTTTGTGGAATTATTCTGAAAAAATGATCATCAGGTATCTGCCGGAGTATATTCAGGACTCACTTCCCAGAAGGATTAACATTATCCAGGATACATTAAATTCCGGACCAGATTCATTATCGGCCGGTTCAAATCCAGATACATTAAAAACTGAAAGAAAACTTATTGATTCAGTCCTTACAAACAATAAGAAAACTGAAAGCAATGCTATAGTTTCGAAACAGGTTGGGATTGTAACAAGCACCGGTAATGAACCTTACGATACAACATCAGTATGCATCAGAAATTCTGTAGCTGATGTAACATTCCATAATCCCGATTTTGTATTAAGTTCTATTGATCAGCGTTACCTCAATCAGTTTCCATATCGGTTTACAGAAAATAATCTTAGGATTAAATCCGAAAGAAAAGCCCTTCTTGAAATGCACCTAAGGTCAGGCGAAATAATGCCTGAACAGATGTTTCATGATAACTGGGTATTTGGAATATTAATATTTGCACTAATTTTCTTTTCTGTCGTTCAGTCCACTACAAAAAGTTTTTCACCTGCAATAACCAGATTCTTTCTTTTCCGGGGAACAAATGAGGAAGGAACCAGAGATATGATGGGGATATTTCAGTGGCAGACCACAATACTTAATCTAAGCTCTTTCATGGTTATTGCACTCTATTCCTGTTTTGCAGCATCATACTTTCATATTATTCCTGATGGGATTACCTATTTTCTGGCATGGCTGATAGCGTTAGGTGTTATAATAGTTTCTGTTACACTCAGACATATCGTTTGTTTTTTCACAGGATTGCTGAGTAACCAGAGAGCAGTTTTTCATGACTACGTTCATACAGTTTATCAGTCTTACCGTTTTGGGGCCTTCTTCATATTTATTCTTGTAATAATGATGTTATATACTAGCATTCTGCCAGACGGAAGCTATTTTCTTTTGGGAGCTTTTATAATTGGAATTCTATTGATAATACGAATTTTAAGGTTATTTATGTTATTTATAAATCGTAATACTTCAATATTCTATTTGATTTTATACCTTTGTGCGCTGGAAATTCTGCCTGTTTTAATAACGATTAAATATTTCTCAGGCCTTGCATAATATTGGCGAGTCGTACTTAAAAGGATAAAACTAAACTGTAAAGAGTTGAAAATAAAGAAGATTTTAGTATCGCAGCCAGAGCCGTTAAATCCGAAATCACCTTATTTCGAACTGGCAAGAAAATATAATCTGAAGATCGATTTTAAACCTTTCAGTCAGATTGAAGGAGTATCGGCCAAAGATTTCCGACAGCAAAAAATCAATATTCTTGATTTTACTGCGGTTATTTTTACAAGTAAAACTGGTATTGATCACTTCTTCAGGATTTGTAATGATTTACGTGTTGTTGTACCTGATACCCTGAAATATTTCTGTATCACTGAAAATGTAGCTTTTTATCTTCAGAAATATATAGTCTACAGAAAGCGAAAGATCTTCCATGGGAAATCCAAGTTTCAGGATCTTATCGATATTATTGCCAAGCACAGGGAAGATAGTTTCTTTGTACCACTATCCGAGCCTCACAATGCTGAAATTCCGGAACTACTGGATAACAACAATATCAATTACAACATCGGTACTATGTATAAAACAATTAGTTCCGATTTCTCAGATGTAACCGAATTCGACTATGATATCCTGGTTTTTTACAGTCCGTCGGGTATTAAATCGCTTAAGGAAAATTTCCCTGACTTTGTTCAGGGTGAAGTCAAAATTGCAGCTTTCGGACCAACTACAGCTTGTGCCGTACATAATGAAGGACTACGTCTTGATATAGATGCTCCCAATCCCAAGGCACCTTCAATGACGATGGCGCTTGATGAATATCTGAAAGAGCATTTCAGAAACCTCAGATAATAATAACTTTTGTTTATTATCTTCCTTGATATTAAGCCTGGTCGCAGATTAATTCTGTTGAATAATTCATTATCATGAGTTCTGCCAGGGAGACATTCTCCAAACAGGAAAGATTGTGCAGTGTCAAAACAATAGAAGCACTCTTCAGGGAGGGAAAAGTCTTTTATACATCCCTCTTCAAGGTCGTATGGAATATAAATCCTGAACCACAGCCATTCCCTGTAAGGGTAGCTTTCAACGTTTCAAAAAAGGGCTTTCGTCTTGCTGTAATGAGGAATCTTATTAAAAGGAGGATGCGTGAAGCATACAGGAAAAATAAGTCAAAGCTATATCTGCACCTGGAAGAAAAAAATATGAATATTTCTCTGTTTATAATTCTCCGGACTGATAATGTTCCGGATTACAGATCAATCGAAAAGTCGTTAACGGAAGCCATAACTAAAATAATTAACCATATCTGAATGATGCTTAAAATGTTAAAGTTGTCATAATTATATACAGTCCAAATTTCTTACCGATTTTTCTTTGTATTTTCGCTGCTCATTTTAAAGTCTTATTTATCATGAAAAACAGACGCAAAAGCCTGGTCATAATAATCTCCTTAATCATAGTTGCAGGATTAAGTACCGGCTTCCTCTTTATGCAGGAAACCCGAGATTTCAGGCTTGCCAAGAATATGGATATTTTCTTTTCCCTGATCAGGGAAGTAAATACGTTCTATGTTGATGAAATTGATCCTGACAAGGTTATTAAAAACGGCATAGATAACATGCTTAAAACACTCGATCCATATACGGTCTATTACCCTGAGTCTGAAGTCGATGAACTCTCTTTTATGACTTCAGGTAAATATGGGGGAATAGGTTCACTTGTAAGAAGCAATGGGGATTATGTTATTGTAAGTGAGGTATACAAAGGATTTCCGGCCGATCTTGCCGGTATTAAGGCTGGTGATCTTCTTAAAAAAGTTGACGGGGTCTTACTTAAGGGATTTACAACTGAAAAGGTTAGTGAAAAACTTAAAGGAAATCCTGGTACTGAAATTACAATAACAGTCGAAAGAAGAGGAGAGGATAAGGAATTCCGCCTGAAACGGGAAAAGATCGTTATACCTCCTGTACCATATTACGGAATGCTGGATTCAAAGACCGGATATATTCGTTTTACCAATTTTACACAGAACTGTATTGATGATGTAAAGGCTGCACTTATATCATTGAAAGGCAGCAATGCACAACGGGTTATACTTGATCTCAGGGGAAATCCGGGAGGACTTCTTTCCGAAGCTGTTGAAATTGTAAATCTTTTTGTTGGCCCTGGAAATGAGGTTGTTTCAACAAGAGGCAAGGTAAAACAGTTTGACGAAACATTTAAGACGGAAAAAAGTGCTATAGAAGAGACTATACCCCTGGCTGTAATTATAAATCGTGGATCAGCTTCAGCTTCAGAAATTGTTGCTGGTGCAATTCAGGATCTTGACAGGGGTGTGATCATAGGCCAGCGCTCCTACGGCAAAGGGCTTGTACAGATAACACGTCCGTTAAGCTATAATACTCAGCTTAAAGTTACAACAGCAAAATATTATATTCCAAGCGGAAGGTGCATCCAGGCTCTCGACTTTTCTCATCCTAATGAAGATGGCAGTGTAGGATACATTCCTGATTCTCTTATAAAGGAATTTAAGACAAAAAAGGGAAGAATTGTAAAAGACGGGGGAGGAATTACACCTGATGTTAACATTGAACCTGAAGCATTAAGCCAGGTTGCAACAGAACTTTATATCAGGAACCACATTTTTGATTTTGCCACAAAGTACTACTGGGACCACCCTGAAATTAAAACACCCGAAGTGTTTTCTTTTTCAGATAAGGATTACAATGATTTCAAAGAGTTCCTTAAAAAAAGAAATTTCAGTTATAAAACTGTAACTGAGGAGTCACTCAATGAACTGATTGATGTTGCCAAAAAAGAAAAATACTATGACCAGAATGAAGATCTGTTCTTAACCCTTGAGAAAGACCTTGCCCATACCTTTGACGCGGATCTTGATCTGTTCAGGCCTGAAATAACGGAATTGCTTGAAGATGAAATAATGAGGCGATATTTCTATGAATCAGGAGCTATTGCCAGTACTATAAGGAAGGATGAACAGGTAATGAAAGCAATGCAGGTACTTAATGACAAAAAACAATATGAATCTTTGCTGAGTGGGGTTACAGGATCTATTCTTATTACCAGGGATAACCAGGGAGATAAGTCAAAGAGATTCATTCCGATTGAAAGAAGTGAGAAAAACTAATATCCATGTCACTGATTTTCTCTCCAGGCATGTGAATTATCTTCATATATCTCTTTTTTCCATACCGGTAGTCTTTCCTTAATCAATTCAACTGTTTTGGAACAAGCCTGCATCGCCTGTTGCCGGTGACCTGCAGAAACCATAACAGCTAGAGAGACCTCCCCTGCCCTGACAACTCCTGTTGAGTGAATTATTCTAACAGATCTTACATCGTCAAATTCGGAGGTAACTGATTCGACTATTTTGTCGGCTTCCGTATTTACCATGCTCTCATAGGCAGAGTATTCGATAGCCATAACAATCTTCCCTTTTAAAAAATCGGCCCTGACCTGACCCAGAAAAAATGAGTGACCTCCTGTATCTTTAGCAGCAGCCATACCATCCAGGTAAACACTTATTTCAACTGATGTTACCGGGCCTTCAATCAAGTATTTACTTGCCATCTTATAATTTATCTATAGATTATTCATCCTCCTGCAAAAGGCGGAAGATATGCCACCTCATCTCCTGGTTTTATCGGATGTTCACCTTCAATTATCTGATTATTAAGTGCTATCCTGAAATTATAATGTGCGATCTCCGGAAAGTCATCAGTTATCCTGTGATACAGGTCTGACAAATTAATTACACCATTATAGTGTTTAAAACCAGTACCTGTAACTTCTGCAAGTACTCCGAAAAACAACACTTTAATTTCCATCTTAATATCCAGTTTTTTCTTTAAGTTCACCAAGGCTGTCAATCCCCGGCTTTGCCAGACAAATAGTAAATACCCTGTACCCCTCTGGCTTTAAGCCCTCAGCCCTCTGCCTTCTTACTAATGCGCCTCAAGCCAGTTCATTCCTGTACCCCAGTCAACCTGAAGGGGTACACTTATCTTTACAGCTTCCGACATCTCTTTAATAACCATTTCTTTAAGCTTTTCCAGTTCAGTCATTGCAGCTTCAAATATAAGTTCATCATGAACCTGAAGTATCATTCTTGATGAGAATTTTTCCTTTTTAAGACGTTTATGGATCCTCACCATGGCAATCTTGATTATATCAGCCGCACTTCCCTGGATAGGTGCATTTATGGCATTTCTTTCAGCATTGCCCCTTACAACCTGATTCCTTGAGTGGATATCGGGCAGATATCTTTTTCTTCCGAACATAGTTGTTACATATCCATTATCCCTGGCCTTTTTAATGCTCTCATCCATATAAACCCTGATCCCGGGGTAAGAGCTGAAATAACCATCAATAAGCTCCTTTGCCTCTTTACGGCTGATGGTTAATCGTTCTGACAATCCATACGATGAAATACCATAGATAATTCCGAAGTTTGCGGTTTTAGCTCTGCCCCTCATCTCCCTTGTAACATCCTTTAAATCAACACCAAATATCTTTGATGCAGTAGCTGCATGAATATCATTTCCGGATAGAAAGTCAGTAATCATGCTTTTGTCCTGGCTAAGATGTGCCATCAGCCTGAGCTCTATCTGTGAATAGTCGACAGACAGAAAGATATGATCATTCTCCGGAACAAATGCTTTTCTGATCTCCCTTCCCCTTTCATCCCTTACAGGAATATTCTGAAGATTGGGATTGTTGGAACTTAATCGTCCGGTAGCTGCAACAGCCTGGTTAAACGAAGTGTGTATTCTACCTGTCTCCTTATTAATAAGCAGTGGCAGTGCATCAACATATGTTGAAAGCAATTTTTTAAGACCCCTGTATTCCAGTACTTTGTCAACAATAGGGTGCTTATGTACAAGTCGTTGAAGTATCTCTTCATTGGTGATGAACTGCCGTGTTTTTGTCATCCTTGCATTCTCATCAAGTTTTAGTCTGATGAAAAGAATGTCACCTAGCTGCTTTGGCGAGGAAATGTTGAACTCTGTACCGGCCAGCTTAAATATATCCTTCTCCAGTGCAATTATATCTTCCCTTAATCCTGAAGCAATTACTTTCAGGTCCTCATAATTCAGCTTGACGCCTGTTCTTTCCATTTCGGCAAGAACACTTATCAATGGCATCTCTATGCCTGATGAAAGGTCCTCCAGTCTTTCTGATTTTATTCTTGGCTCGAAGATTTCCCTGAGCTGCCATGTTACATCTGCATCTTCAACAGCATATTCTATCAGTTTATCAACCGGTACAGACCTCATATTTTTCTGGTTATTCCCTTTTTCTCCGATAAGCGATTCGATATGAACCGGAGAATAAGAAAGATAAGTCTCAGCAAGAATATTCATATTATGACGCATATCCGGCTCAAGAAGATAGTGGGCTATCATTGTGTCAAATAATGTACCCCTGACCTCAATCCCATAGTTTACCAAAACCTGGATATCAAATTTCAGGTTTTGCCCAACCTTGGTTATGGATTCACTCTCCAAAGCGGGCCTGATGATATCCAGTATCTCCTTTGTTTCTGATTGTGAATCAGGAAAATGGATAAGATATCCAGCCCCCTTTCCCCATGAAAAAGCCATTGCAACAAGCTCTGATTCAAGAGGATTTATACTTGTGGTTTCTGTATCAAAACAAAATTCTTTAAGTCCGTTTAAAACAATAACAAAGTTTTGTATATCTTCTTTTGAATTTAAAAGAGTATATGAATGTTCAGTGTTTTCAATAGTAGCCAGAACATTAACAGGGGCCATGACTTCTTCTCCAAATAAAGAGCCTTGCTGCGATTCAATCTGAACCAGCGATGTTGTCGAAGACAGATTCTGCTGTTTCTGTTTGTCAATTTCTGATAATATCTTTGCAGCAAGGGTTCTGAATTCAAGTTCGTCAAAGAGAGTCTTTAGCTTAACATTATCCGGAATTTCAAGAAGAAGAGCCTCTTCATTCAGGTCCACAGGCACATCCTGCTCAATTGTGACAAGCTTTTTTGATAGCTCTATCTGTTCTCTGTAATTCTCAATTATTTCCTTAAGCTTCCCCTTCAGCTTGCCGGTATTTCTGAACAGCTCCTCAATGCTGCCATATTCTGAGATAAGCTTCATTGCAGTTTTGGGACCTACCCCGGGTGCCCCCGGAACATTATCAGCAGTATCTCCCATAAGTGACAGTACATCAATTACCTGTTCAGGCTTTTCCACCGAAAATTCATTCTTTACCTCATTTATGCCCCATTGTATTGATCCATTACCGCTACGTGATGGCTTGAACATAAACACATTCTCTGAGACAAGCTGGGCAAAATCTTTATCGGGTGTCATCATATAAGTTACAAAGCCTTTACCTGAGGCTTTCCTTGCAAGAGTCCCGATAACATCATCAGCTTCAAATCCCGGATAATCAATTACAGGGATACGATAAGCCTCAAGAAGCCTTTTTATGTAAGGAACAGACTTCTTTATATCTTCAGGAGTCTCATCCCTGTGTGCCTTGTATTCCCTGAACATCTCATGCCTGAAAGTTGGTGTTGGTGTATCAAAAACAACAGCAATATGTGTAGGTTTCTGTTTCTGAAGAACTTCTTCAAGAGTAAGAAGGAACCCGAAAATTGCGGAGGTATTTAATCCTTTGGATGTTACCCTGGGATTCTTTATAAATGCATAATATGATCTGAAAATCAGGGCATAGGCATCAAGCAGGAAAAGTTTTTTGGGTTGATTATCTGTCATAATGAATTAGTTTGGAGTATGGAGTTTGGAGTGACTAGAGTTGGTTATAATTTCAATGATTGCTTTTTAACTTTAAGTACTCCAAACTCTAGTTCACTTTAGTCACTTTTTTAAACATTATCATTGGCAAACCACTCAGCATATGAGGTGGCTGTTTCATATAATTTCAGACTATATAACCTAACTCCTGCCGGAAGAGAAGGTATAAGCCTTACAGCAAAATCAGCAACAAGATTTTCACAGGTAGGCTGATAATCTACAAGAACTGTATTACCGAACAATTTCATGAACATCCTGATTTTATCTGCATCGTGATTTTTACTTACCACCACGGAATGATCAAAAGCGGTAATAATCTCCTTTTTAACAATTCGTTTAAGATCCGTAAAATCTATAACCATACCGTTTTTAGGATTAGTATGATCCTCGGACGGCATCCCCGATAGAGTTACAAAAAGCCTGTAAGAATGTCCATGGACATTCCTGCAGGGACCATCATAATTCCACAGCACATGAGCCATCTCAAAACCAAACTCCTTAGTCACCCTTATTACTGAAGCCATAAAACCCTGATTTTTAAAATGAACTACAAAAATAACCATTCCGGCTGATAAAAGGCTCATTATTCCTTTCTGGTTTTCAGTATTATCGTCAATATAGTAATCACTTTTAAATGTTGAAAGATAATAATTGATTACCTTTGTAGTTTAGTTACAGATAAATAACCGGAGTTAAATGGGGGATAATAATATGAGTTCGTCAAAGATGACTTTCCCATCTAAATTTGCAGAGACTTTAAGTAGTCAAGGAAAGAAGAATGCATATGCATTTGTGGGTGAGAATCCAAAAACCTATGAAGAGGTAGACAGGGAAATTCGCGCAGTGATGGCATTTCTGGAAAGAAATGGAATTTCCAGAGGTGATAAAGTTGCTATTTTAAGTGCCAATATGCCAAATTGGGGTATAGCATTTTTCTCGATCACATTCATGGGTGCAGTAGTTGTTCCTGTACTGCCTGATTTTTCATCCACTGAAGTCAGAAATGTGCTTGATCATTCAGAATCAAAGGCCATATTTATCTCAACACCTCTGCTTAACAGAATTGAAGGGTATAAATCTGAGACTCTTAAGACAATAATTCAAATTGAAGATTTTAAAATTACAGGAAGTGAAGGGACTTCAGATGTCTATAATCAAAGTGATGTGCCAGCTGGCAAATACGATGTTGAGGAAGATGATATTGCTTCAATAATATACACTTCAGGTACTACAGGACGTTCAAAGGGCGTGATGCTCACGCACAAGAATATTACATTTAATGCCATGAAAGGCATGGTTATTCAGTGGATTGATGAAAATGACAGGTTCCTTTCAGTACTTCCATTATCGCATACGTATGAAAACACCCTCGGACTTATACTGCCCATGCTCGGGGGAGCATGTGTATATTTTCTGAGGAAACCTCCGACCCCTGTTGTACTTCTTCCAGCTATGGCAGAGGTAAAACCTACAATGATGCTTACGGTGCCACTGATAATGGAAAAAATATATTTCAATAAGATTCTTCCTTCAATCCAGGAAAAGGTAGTACTTAAAATGCTTTATAAGATATCTTTCTTCAGGAAGCTTTTAAATAAAGCTGCCGGAAAAAAACTATATGCCACCTTTGGAGGGAATCTTAAATTTTACGGTATCGGAGGCGCCAAGCTGAACAGGACTGTCGAGAAATTCCTTATAGAAGCAAAATTTCCATATGCCATTGGATATGGCCTTACGGAAACAGCCCCTTTGCTTGCAGGAGCCAATCCCTCAAAATCGGTTTTTGAATCAACGGGTCCTGCTATTGAAGATATTGAGCTCATTATAAACAATCCTGATAAAAAAACAGGGGAAGGAGAAATTTGGACAAGGGGCCCGAATGTAATGAAAGGCTACTACAAGGAACCTGCAATGACTAGCGAGGTAATAACTCCTGATGGCTGGTTCAAAACCGGCGACCTTGGTTCTCTTGACAAAAGAAATAATCTTTATATCAAAGGAAGACTTAAAAATATGATTGTCGGAGCAAGTGGAGAAAACATATACCCTGAAGAAATTGAATCAGTCATAAACAATTTCCGTTATGTTGTGGAATCTCTTGTAATTCAGCAAAAAGGAAAGCTTGTAGCCATGGTTCACCTGAACATGGAAGAGATTGAAAAGAAATATCAGAATCTGAAAGAAGATATGTCGGAAAAATATGAAGAGAAGAAAGAGGAACTTCTTACGGAACTGAAAGAGTATGTTAATTCACATGTAAATAAATTCAGCCAGATCAACAAAATTATTCTTCAGTCTGCACCATTTCAGAAGACTGCTACACTGAAAATCAAAAGATTCCTATATACCTGATAGCCCCTCTGTCATTCGCCACTGTGAATGACATCTCCCGTGAAGGGAAGAGAATTTTGTGATGTTTAAGGATATTAAGAATATTCCTCAGCTTTTATTCAGAGGGGCTGGGGCAAAAACAAAAAAAGGGCCATTTCCGGGCCCCTTTTGTTAATATTTACTTTCTGCTATTTCATAGCTTCCTTGTACCTTCTGTTTACCTCATCCCAGTTCACAACATTCCAGAAAGCATCAACATAATCAGCTCTCTTGTTCTGATACTTCAGATAATAAGCATGTTCCCATACATCAAGTGTTAGAAGAGGTGTGCCTTTTATCGGGGAGATATCCATAAGCGGATTTTCCTGGTTAGCAGTACTGCCAACCGCAAGTTTTTTGTCCGGGGTAACAACCAGCCATGCCCAGCCGCTGCCAAACCTTGTCTTTCCTGCAGTACTGAATGCCTCCTTAAATTTGTCAAATGAACCGAAGGTATTGTTAATTGCATTAGAAAGTTCCTTTGAAGGCGAAGATGTTCCCTTTCCAAGATTCTGCCAGAAAATAAAATGGTTGTAATACCCTCCTCCGTTATTTCTGACGGCATCACTCTGTTTTGAGATCGTAGCAAAGATCTCATTAATTGGAGTCTTTTCCAGAGCAGTTCCTTTAACAGTATTTACAAGATTGTTGTAATAAGCCCTGTGATGCTTATCATAATGGATTTCCATTGTGCGTGCATCAATATAGGGTTCAAGAGCATCATAACCGTAAGGAAGGGCCGGGAATTCAGCAGGTATAACACCCTCAGGGTCAGTAGCAGTTTTCTTCTGAGGTTCGCTGGCATTAACATATACAACAGTCATCAGGACTATTGCTATCAGAACAGATGATTTTAAAAAGTCTCTTTGTTTCATGATGTGTTTTTTATTCTTAAACAAAATGAAAATTGTTTTGTTCAAGTTCGGCTAAAAAAATGACATGCTGCTATGCTATTTGACACAAATTTTATGTGTTACAAAATATTTCATACTTTTAACAGTGTTATTCTATTAACACTTACCTAAACAATTCTGACCATGAGAAAGAAACATCTGATTTCAGTTTTGTTACTGTTTGGAGGCTTAATGCTGGGAATATCATGCGGTGGCAACAAGAAGGACACCTCAGCGGAAAAGGGAATTGCATCTTTGATTGAAGTTAATATCGAAGGAATGACATGTACAGGCTGCGAGCAGACTATTCAGAGAAATGTCGGGAAACTGGAGGGTATTAAATCCGTTAAAGCAACATTCACAGACGGAAGGGCCATAATTGAATATTTTCCCTCTCTTGTTGATACCCTGAAAATAAGGGATGCAATAACAGGCTCCGGATATGCTGTTAAAAACTTTACACCTGCAAATCCCTGAAAATAAGGTTTAAGTTCTAATAGCAGAGAGTATTATTTTACAATTCAATCTGTATGAGTGAAGAGATCAAGAAACCGGAATCGGACGACGAAAAGATTGATGAAACGCTTGAATCATCACGACGTGATTTCCTGAAAAAGGTTGGCCTTGTGGGTGCAGCATCTGTTGCAGGGGCTGCAGCAGTATACTCAGGGTATCGTTTTGAAAAAAACAAGCATAAAGACGATACTGTAAAAGTACTTACTGAAGATAACAGGCTTGTTGAAGTTCCCAGAGAAGAAATCAATGATATAAAGTATCAGGTCAGGGTGCTCCATACAAAGGGAAGAGAAGGAATTAAAGGGAAAAAATGGGTTATGGTAATTGACCTGTCTAAATGCCGAAATGCCAGAAAATGTGTTAATGCCTGTCAATCAGCGCATCATCTGCGACCTTACGAATATCATATTAATACCCTGGTAATGCAGGAGACGGTGAATACTCCGAAATACTATATGCCAAAGCCATGCCAGCATTGTGATAATCCTCCATGCGTTTCAGTCTGCCCGGTTGATGCTACATTTAAAAGGCAGGATGGCATTGTTCTTATTGACAATGAAAGATGCATCGGCTGCAGGTTCTGTATGGCAGCCTGTCCGTATTCGGCCAGGATGTTTCACTGGCAGGAACCATTAAATGCTGAATCGGATAAAGATAAGCTCTATAATGTAGAACTGAATGTTCCTCAGAAGAAAGGTACAATATCAAAGTGTCTTTTCAGTGCTGACAGGTTAAGGGAAAATGCTCTTCCGTATTGTGTTTCAGCATGTCCCAATGGTGTTTTTTACTTTGGCGATGAGAATGAAGATGCTGTGACAAACGGTACAACCAAAGAGACAGTAAGTCTGAGCGAACTGCTTGAAAAAAACGGAGCTTACAGGCTTATGGCTGAATTAGGCACAAAACCAAGAGTTTATTATCTTCCTCCAAAAAACAGGATATTTGATTTTAAAGAAGGTGAAAAAACCGAATATAAGGAAACTACATAAAACAGGATTAAATGGCCCGATCTCTTTATAGTACAGCCTTTTACCGGGAAATACTGGAATCAGTTTCAGCTGATGTCCTGAGAAATGTCAGAATAAACAAAGGATTTATAATCTGGATGGGTATACTTACTATATCCCTTGCTGCCTGCCTGTATGCTTATACTTTGCAGCTTCATAAGGGACTTGGCGTAACTGGCCTGCGAGATGCAACAAGCTGGGGAATGTATATTGCAACATTTGTTTTCTTTGTTGCAACAAGCCTCATCGGGATGCTTATCAGTTCGGTACTCGGACTTGCAGGAGTAACATGGATCAAGCCTATTGCCAGAATCGCTGAAATAATTGCCGTAGCATTTGCTGCAATAGCCGGATTGGTAATCATATCCGACATGGGTCGTCCTGACAGGTTGCCCTACCTTTTCATGTTTGGCAGAGTCCAGTCACCAATTGTATGGGATGTAACGGTTGTTACCACATACTTTTTTGTAAGTCTGATGCTATGGTTTATTCCACTTATACCCGACCTGGCCATTGCAAAATCCAGACTTGAGGGCAGACCAAAATTCCTTGTTAAAGCATATGAGATCCTTTCAATAAACTGGGTAAATCACGAAAAACAATTTGAGATAATGCATCAGGCAATGAGGATCCTTCTCATTCTGATTGTTCCTCTTGCTTTTGCCATTCATACAGTTACCTCATGGCTTTTTGCAGTTACACCCCGCGCAGGCTGGGACAGCACAATATTCGGACCCTATTTTATTTCAGGTGCATTTGTATCAGGAACAGCAGCAGTAATAATAGCAATGTATTTTTTCAGGACCAGCTACAGGCTTCAAAAATACCTGACTGATGATCATTTTGAAAAGATCGGAAGAGTACTCGCTCTTGTGTCAATAGTTTATATTTACTTTAATATCAATGAATTCATTGTACCGGGATATAAACTTAAAGCACATGATGCTATCCATTTAAGGGAATTATTTATCGGACATCATGCATTGCTTTTCTGGGGCACACAGCTTCTCGGACTTGTAATCCCGGTTGTGCTTCTCCTTATTAGTAAAATGAGAAAACCACTACCACTTCTTTTGATTTCTATTTTTGTATTTATTGCTGCCTGGTTTAAACGATATATTATTGTTGTTCCTCCTCAGGAACATCCGTATCTTCCAATCCAGAACGTACCGGTAGAATGGATGATATATAAACCGACAGTAACAGAGACAGCCGTTACTCTGGCATCTATGATACTTGTACTGATGATTATAACAATTCTGTCAAAATTATTTCCTGTAATTCCTATTTGGGAAATAGCAGAAGAGGAGGCATCAGTAAAAGAAAAAGCGGAAATTAATTAAACCTGGTATTATGAGGAGTATTATATTGTTTCTGACAATCTTACAACTTGCAATTCCGGCATTACAGGGTCAGGAATGGATCGTTCCGGATGATAAGAAGGGACGGCTGAGTACATTTGAGTTCGATGATAACACAAGAACTGCCGGACAAAAGATATACACACTAAACTGTATGTCGTGTCATGGCACACCAGGAAAATCAAATTATCTTAACCTGGTGCCTCCTCCCGGAGACCCTGCAACAGAAAAGATACAAAAAAATAACGATGGAGAGTTATTCTATAAAGTTACAACCGGTAATGGCCAGATGCCTTCATTTAAAAGTGTGCTCACTACCGATGAGGTCTGGGAGGTGATATCATATCTGAGGAGTTTCAACAAAACATATAAACA
The DNA here is from genome assembly GCA_035531395.1 of Bacteroidales bacterium. Taxonomy (GTDB): domain Bacteria; phylum Bacteroidota; class Bacteroidia; order Bacteroidales; family VadinHA17; genus LD21. The sequence goes on along the minus strand of DATKTA010000023.1, from coordinate 118,294 downwards.
GCAGGTAAGGGCCATAATCTCTTCATCTTCATACCCGGGGGCAACAATAAATATGTCGCTTGAACATAATCCCTCAGACAGCACAATTATCCTTACAGCATTTGCAGACAAAGAAAATACCAGGATCCCTGTTACAGATGCGGGCGTAAGATTATATGTCCACAGAACCTTCGGACACCAGGCTATTGATGAAAAAAAAGTAACAGATAAAACAGGCAGGGCAGTTTTCAGAATCCCGCCAAAAATGCATGGGGATTCCCTTGGAAATGTTGCAATCAGCGCAAGGTTTATTGATGAAGAGATATTTGGATCAGCATCCAAGGATACTGTGTTGACAGCAGGTATAAAAATCACACCGGTGAGTCTGGTCGCTAAAAGGGCGATGTGGAACATAGTCAGAAAAGCACCGATATGGATTTTACTTTCATTCGTTCTTGGTATAATTGCTGCATGGAGTTTCATTATACTTGTCCTGATGAAAATCAGAGACATTCATATCATTGGCAAATATCTGGAATCAGCTTCTTCAGAAAAACAGGAATAATTAATGTTGGTAAATTAAATCTGAATCAATGAAAAACATTACCACAATCGGAAGGATCCTTTTTGCACTCCCTTTCCTGATATTCGGAATAAATCACTTTATTATGAAGGATTACTATCTGGGAATTATCACCTCCTTTATTCCGCTGGGCGCCTATACAATTCTTTTAACAGGAATTATGCTTATTGCTGTAAGTATCAGTATTATATTTAAGAAATATATAAAATTTTCAACTGTAATTCTGGCAATTCTGCTTTTTTTGTTCATCGTAACAATCCATATACCTCATCTTATAAGCGGAAATGATCAGACAATAACGCTTATTGCCCTTTTAAAAGATATCTCACTTATGGGAGGATCCTTAATGATAGCAGGCATATATTCTGAGGAGGAAACAACCCGTGTCAAATAGAAAATTTATGAAAAAGTTACTTATTATTACCTTATTTCTAACTGTTTCCTGCAGTATCTTCAGTCAGGAAATGGTAAAATCCAACCTGATCAATAAAGATATTGAGATTGGTATAATTGAAAAACTCGGAGATACAATACCAATGGATCTCTGGTTTCTGAATGAATCAAGCGATACAGTAACTCTCGGACAATTAATAAACAAGCCAACTATTCTTTTCTTTGTTTATTTCGATTGTCCAAATCTTTGTAGCCCGCTTATGGATGGAGTTGCAGATGTCGTAAGTAAAACGGACCTTGCTCTTGGAACATATTACCAGATTATTACGATCAGTTTCAATACAAAGGACACCCCCGAAAAAGCAAGGGAAAAAAAGGTGAATTTTGTCCAGAAAATAAATAAGGAGAATCAGAAGTTCTGGATTTATCTGACCGGGACCCAGGATAATATCAACAGGATTACTGAGGCAGCCGGATATAAGTATAAGGCTCAGGGGCTGGACTTTGCACATGCTTCTGCAATAATTGCGCTTAGCCCGCAGGGAAAAATAACCAGGTATCTTTATGGTCTTACCTTCCTTCCGTTTGACCTGAAGATGGCTATTATTGAAGCCCAGAAGGGAATAGCCCGTCCGACAATAAACAGGATTCTTGAATATTGTTTTGCCTATAATCCAGCAAGTAAGACATACAGTATACAAATAACCAGAATAATAGGCGCTATAACACTGATTATCGCATTCATCATTCTGGGCATACTTCTGTTTAAGAAAAAGAAAAAATGAAAAACATTTAAGATATGAGTACATCTGAACACGGATCACATATAAGCTATCTTCAGCACCAGGGTAAGTATAAAGGTATTCTCTCCTGGCTGCTTACCACCAACCATAAGAAGATAGGATTGCTTTATCTTTATTGCATCATGGTATTTTTCTTCATCGCAGCAACAATTGGCCTGCTGATGAGGATTGAGCTATTCTCTCCCGGAGAAACAATTATGGGTCCGCAGACATACAATGGCATGTTCACAATTCATGGTATAATTATGATATTTGTTATTGTTATACCAGCCCTGCCGGCTATTTTCGGAAACTTTTTTCTTCCGATACTGATTGGTGCTAGAGATGTTGCATTTCCTAAGCTTAATCTCTTTTCCTGGTATCTCTTTGTAATCGGTGCAGTTTTCGGAGTACTTTCCCAGTTTATCGGCGGAGGTGCACCAGATACAGGGTGGACATTTTATGTTCCATACAGTGCAGAATCATCAACAAATGTGATCTATGCCCTTGTAGCTGCGTTTATTCTTGGATTTTCTTCCATACTGACCGGTTTAAATTTTATAGTTACAATTCACAGGATGAGAGCTCCCGGAATGGGATGGTTCAGGATGCCGCTTTTTCCATGGGCCATTTATGCAACAGCATGGATACAGGTGCTTGCCACTCCTATTGTAGGTATAACCCTTTTAATGGTAATTGCCGAAAGAGTTCTGAGGATCGGTTTCTTTGATCCTGCGCTTGGAGGTGATCCGGTGTTGTTCCAGCATCTCTTCTGGATATATTCTCATCCTGCTGTTTACATTATGATCCTGCCTGGTATGGGTATTGTAACTGAAATCTTTCCTACTTTCAGCCAGAAACCTGTATTCGGATATACTGCAATTCTGGTTTCCAGCCTTGCAATAGCCTTTGTAGGATATTTTGTCTGGGGACATCATATGTTTACTGCCGGGATAAGTTACGGATCTCGCTGGTTCTTTTCCTTCCTGACGTTCATTGTAGCGATACCCAGTGCAATAAAGGTCTTCAACTGGGTATCTACCATGTATGGAGGGTCAATAGACCTTAAACCGCCTCTTTTGTATGCCATTTGCTTTATCTTCCTTTTCATGATTGGTGGATTCACAGGGCTTACTCTTGGTTCAGTTGCAACAGATGTACAGGTTCATGACACATCATTTGTTGTTGCACACTTTCATTACATTATTTTCGGAGGTATGGGTTTTTCATTCTTTGCCGGTATACATTACTGGTTCCCCAAAATGTTCGGCAGGATGTACAACAACACTATTGCATATTTAGGATGTGCCGTTATTTTCATAGGTTTCAACATGCTTTATTTCCCTCAGTTTATAATAGGGATACAGGGAATGCCAAGAAGGTATTTTGATTATCTGCCTCAGTTCCAAACCGGCCAGGTAATATCTACTATCGGTGGTTTTATTCTCTTTGCCGGATTAATAATTATGGTTTACAACCTGATATACCACGCAAGAAAAGGGGCGCCGGCTCCTTCAAATCCATGGCATGGAGTTACTCTTGAATGGATGATTCCTTCTCCTCCATCGCATGAAAACTTTGAAGTCATCCCGGAAATAACAACACCACCATATTTCTTCGGCAACAAATCTGAAACCAAATAGATAGAATTAATATGTCCTCTCAGGCAATTCATAGTAACCAAATCGACAGCGAAACAGGGAAACTGGGTATGTGGATATTCCTTTTTACGGAGTTGTTCCTGTTTGGAGGATTATTCCTGGTTTATGCCGTTTTCAGAGCAAAATATTCGGCTGATTTTCATACAGCTGCTGCAGAACTTAATACTTTTATAGGCACACTTAATACTGTCTTCCTGCTTATCAGCAGTATGACGGTTGCAATGGCTATAACCGCGATCCAGAAAAATCAGAAGAATCTTGCCATGTTGCTTATTTCAATTACAATTCTTCTTGCAGCCCTCTTCATGCTGAATAAATACTTCGAATGGTCACATAAGTTTGAATTTGAAATCTACCCCGGATCAGCAGTCCTGAAAAATATGCCTCAGGGAGAACTTCTTTTCTTCGGTTTGTACTATATGATGACCGGACTTCATGCCTTGCATGTGCTTATCGGAATGATCCTTCTGACCATTAATCTTTTTAAGATCAGGAAGGGGACAGTCAGCCAGATACATTATCTTCATTTAGAGAACAGCGGCCTTTACTGGCACCTGGTGGACCTTATCTGGATATTCCTCTTCCCATTACTTTATCTGATAACTTAAATACTATTATCCTATGCAAAATGGGGAAACACATATCTCAAGTTATAAGTCTCATGCAGTAGTGCTGATAGCTCTGTTATTGCTTACTTTTATTTCTGTTGCAGCAACGGGATGGCATTTCGGGGCTTATACTGTTGCTGTTGCGCTGTTAATTGCGAGTATAAAGGTAGCAACTGTCATAATCAATTTCATGCATGTAAAACATGAAAGCCTTTTCATTAAGGCAATGATAAGCGGCGTATTTGTACTTTTTGCCCTGATTATTATAATAACTTTTATTGATTATTATTTAAGGTAAGAATTATGTTTACAGGAGCATCAAATATGGCGGAAGGTGTAGATAAGGCTTTCTTATTTATATTTTCAATTGCCTTTGTATTTATTGTTGGCATTACGACATTCATTATCTGGATGGTTTTCCATTTCTCAAGGAAAAAAGGCAAAGCGCCACAACAGTTTACAGGAAGTGTAAAACTTGAGATATTATGGACAATTGTACCACTGGTAATAGTAATGATTATGTTCTATTACGGATGGTCAGGTTTTGCTCCCATGCGAAAACCGCCAGCCGATGCAATGGTTGTTCAGGCAATAGGCAGAATGTGGGAATGGGAATTTGATTATGGTAATAATATCAAATCCTCTGATCTGGTGCTACCCGTGAATAAACCTGTCAGGATTAATCTGAAATCGGAAGATGTAAATCACAGTTTATTTATTCCTGCCTTCAGGGTCAAAGAAGATGTTATCCCCGGGTATGACACATATCTCTGGTTCATTCCCACAATTGTTGGCGAATATGAAATACTCTGCACTGAATACTGCGGATTGCTTCATTCATCAATGCTTGCAAAAGCAAAAGTCCTTGAACAGCCCGATTATGACAAATGGTTTGAAGAATATGAAGCTGCTGCTGCTATCCCCGAACCGGATGGATATCTTCTGTTAAGAAATACGGGTTGTATTGCCTGTCATTCTCTCGACGGCTCAAAACTGGTAGGACCTTCTTTCAAAGGGCTTTATGGCAGTGAAAGGATGGTGACTTCAGGAGGCAGCCAGAAAAGCGTTAAGGCTGATGACAAATACATTGCAAACTCAATATATGATCCTGACTCAGAGATAGTATCAGGATATACCGGTGGATTAATGAAATCTTATAAAGATCTTGTCAGAGAAGAAGATTTAGCAACCATAGTCGAATACCTTAAAACACTTGCCGCAGAAAAATAATGCTGTGAAAAAACTTTCCGTTTACATTGATCTGATCAAGTACAAATTATCTATTGCAGTAGTTCTGTCTTCTGTAACCGGCTATCTTATTTGCGGCAATGATATATTCCACAGCTTGTTCTGGCTTTCCGGCGGGGTATTTTTTCTTGCAGCAGGAGCTGCTGTGCTCAATCAGTATTCTGAAAGAACAACTGATCTTTTGATGAACAGAACAAAGGGAAGACCAATTCCTTCAGGAGTGATATCTGAAAAAAAGGCTCTGTTTTTAGCATTTTTTCTTTTATGTGCCGGAATGCTCTTCCTTCTTCAGAATGGAGTCCTTCCTTTTGCCCTGGGCATTTTTAATGTGATACTTTATAACCTAGTATACACAAGGCTTAAGAGGATTACTGTGCTATCAATAATACCCGGCGGCCTTGTGGGTGCAATTCCTCCAATGATAGGATATTCTTCGGCAGGGGGTTCTCTGTCTGATCTCAATATTATCGCTTTCTCTTTATTTATGTTCCTGTGGCAGGTACCTCATTTCTGGCTGATCATAGCAAAATACGGAGAGGAATACAGAAATGCCGGGCTCGCAACAATTTCAAGTTATCTCACCAATCTTCAGATTAGAAAACTGGTATTCGCATGGGTGGTGATATCCAGCCTTCTGCTCCTGGTATTTTTTTCAATTACAGACGTATTTGGCAGGCAATTTCTAATCCCTTTTTCACTTTTAAATATTGGCTTCATTCTGCTTTTTTACAGAAACCTGTTCGGTAGCAAAGAGCCCGGGGAGGTTAAAAGGGCTATGATCCTAATAAATTCGTACGGAATTTTAATAATGTTACTACTGATAGTCTCTTCTGAAGTTCACCTCTTTTGATATTCTGATTTACACAAGATTAAGATTCACAACATTTTTATTCATTTATTTAATTCGTTCTTATATCTTTGTATTATATTGAGATAACATAAAGATGCTATTTGCGTTTAACAGATATATCTAAAATGTAAGATCATGAAAAAAGTATTTACTCTGACACTGATTATCATACTTATGTCAGGAAGTTTCAGTGGTTGTAAAAAAGATAAGGGAGATCCTCCTGGTCTTCCGCCTGCAGAATCAATGCTAATCGATTTCAGCAATTTCATAAGCAATTCAAAATCGGCTGATCTTGGCTTTGAAAATAAGGGCACAGAAAATCTTAACTGGGAAACAGCTGCTCTAATTGTTGGAACATGGAGGACTATCATCGCAGTAACCCTGGCAATACCTGTTGCCTCTTTTAAAGTTGCTGTTGATCAGGATCCTGTTTACCTGTCGGACAAGAAATGGCAATGGAGCTATAATGTCAGTGCCGCCGGAGTTATATACAAAGCAAGGCTTACAGGAGCAATAGTAGCTTCTGATGTTCAATGGGAAATGTATATCGCAAGAGAGGGTGCAGACGCATTTCCTGAATTTAAATGGTTTGAGGGCACCTCCAAATTAGACGGAACAGGCGGTCAGTGGACTATTGCCGAAAGCAACACTGTTCAGACACCTATACTCCAGATAGACTGGACAAAATCAGGAACTGAAATAGGCACAATCAAATATACCTACCTTAAAAGCGGTAACAGTAATGGGGCATATATAGAGTATGGAATAACAAACAATGCATATAATGCCTACTTTACTGTTCATTATTATAGCACCACCCTGGTGAAGTTTTCTGATGTAAATATAGAATGGAATACTTCCACAAAGGAAGGAAGAATAAAAAGTTCTGATTATCTTCTAGGAACCTGGTACTGCTGGAATGCACAAAAGGTTAATGTAGATTGCCAATAAAAAATACTTAAAATCCCGGCCAGGCCGGGATTTTTTATTTCCTGTACGCCAATTTTTGCAGCTGATCAGATTCGTATATGTTTTTACCAGTCTCCGACCGGAGAATTCCTATCAGAGCTTTTGCCACAATTCTCCCCTCAATAGCCCTGTACTTTCTTAATCTCCCGTACAGGAGGTGGCTTAAAACCTTCATAAATAGTTTGCCTGCTGATTCACCAAACCTATTCTCATCTCTTCTACCCAGAAGAAGAGAAGGCCTTGCAATTGCAACTGTTTCAAAATTAATATTCATTATCTCTCTTTCCATTTCTCCCTTTATACGGAGATAATAGTTGGAAGAATTAACATTTGCACCTATTGATGAGACAATAGCCAGGCGACTGACACTATTTTTATGTGCGTATTTCGCCAGAATTACCGGCAGGTCCCTGTCGATCTTTTCCATTTTCTTTACCGATCCGGCTTTCTTAATTGTCGTTCCAAGACAAATAAAAATATCGTCTCCTATTATTTGTCCGGAAAAACTCTCCGGATTTTCGAAATCAACAACCTGGTTATTAACTTTCAACACGGTATCAAACTCCGTCTTCCTCCTGGTAAATGCAATAATTTTTTCATATTGACAGGATTTGCCGAGTTCTTCTGTCAATGCTTTTCCAATAAGACCGGTTCCTCCAAAGATTATTGCTGTCCTGCCTGGCACGATTATTTGATTTAGTACCTGTTAAATTAACAAAAATTATAGTGCACATGTTTCATTTCTTCAAATTTAAGCTAAGGAGTCATTTCTTTTTTTATTATTTTGCGTCCCTGAATAAATAGAGATGTGATGTCACCCCGAAAGAAAGCAGTATTGCTTATATTCTTGATTCTCCTAGTTGACCAGATCCTTAAAATATGGATCAAAACGCATATGGTTATCGGGGAGGAAGTAAAACTTTTCGGCAACTGGGGGCTTATTCATTTTATTGAAAACAACGGAATGGCTTTTGGAATGGAGATGGGCGGAAAGCCCGGTAAACTTATTTTAAGTGTCTTCAGGATTATTGCAATTTTCGGAATAGGATGGTTCCTTAATTCAATAATTGAAAAAAAAGCCAATACAGCATTAATACTTGCAGTAAGTGCTATCATGGCAGGAGCGATTGGTAACATTATCGACAGTGCTTTTTATGGAATGTTATTCAGTGAAAGCTATACCCAGCCTGCAATATTGTTCCCTCCAGGCGGAGGATATTCATCATTTCTGCATGGGAGAGTTGTGGATATGTTCTATTTCCCTATAATTGATACAAGCTGGCCTGACTGGTCTCCTATCAATGCAAGACAATCACTTGTGTTTTTCAGACCGGTTTTTAATATTGCCGATTCGGCAATTACCTGCGGTGTAATTTCTATTCTCCTGTTCCAAAGGAGAATGTTCAGGGGTCTTTCTTAACGATATAGCAACTTAAGATTATTTTTCACAGCAATTGCTCACACAACTTAATACAGTTTTCAGGTTTTCGTGCTTCAGATAGTACCAGGTATTTTTGCCTTCTCTTTTTGAACAAAGAACACCACGATCCTTAAGAATTCCAAGGTGGTGAGACGTAGTTGATTGCTCGAGCCCCAGTTGATTATGTATCTCCGTAACAGTCCTTCTATTTCCATCCTCAAGACACCCAACAATGGAAATCCTGATTGGATGAGCAATTGCTTTCAGCATGCCTGCGGCTTTCTCAAGATTCTCAGCTGTCAGATCCTTAAATTCCATATCATAATAATTTGTTCTGTAAATATATGCAAATATGTTAATATGTAACCGGCATATATTTAAACATTAAAATTTATGATACCGTTTCTGTCGAAAGTACAGTTAAGCCACTTATTATTAATCTCAGCTCCTCTTTTCCTGTAGAATGCTATTGCATCTGAATTCCAGTCAAGCACCTGCCATCTGACTCTTTTACAATTCTCCTCCTTTGCAACTTCAAAAATTTTATTCAGCAATGAGCTTCCTATCCTGTATCTTCTGAATTGTTCTTCTACAAAGATATCTTCAAGATAAAGAGACTTTCCAACCCAGGTAAAATACGCAAAGAAATATAGCGCCATACCAACAATTTCACCATTTTCTGTCTCTGCCACAAAACATCTGAAATGCTCCTGCTCCTCCTTCATAAGAGCAACTGAATTGGTAACCTTTTCAGGTTCTCTTTCATATTCAGCAAGTTTTTTAATAAGCGAAAGGATTGCCGGGAAATCCTTCTCTTCAGCTTTTTTGATAGTGATATTCATATATTGATTCCACGCTTTTTTGCCGGCCTGTATTTCCTCGTTTCAATTTCCGTCATCCTCCTTTATAACCGGTTCCTTAAGAGTCCGTTTAAGCAAAATATATCCTGTTATCCCTGCAATTACTGATGCAAAAATAATTGCAATCTTAGACATACTGATGATTGCTGAATCGTTAAAAGCAAGGATCGTAATAAAAATAGACATTGTAAATCCGATACCACCTAAAAACCCTACTCCAATAATATTCCCCCATTTTAAATCCTCAGGTAATACACAAAGTCCCAGTGCCACGCCAATAAAGGAAAACAAAAAAATACCGACAGGTTTCCCGATAATAAGTCCTGCCATTATTCCAAGGCTGTTTGTCTGACCAAGCCCGCTGATCCAGTTTTCGCCAAAGGCAATACTGGTATTAGCAAGCGCAAATAACGGTAATATTACAAACGCTACAGGTTTATGCAGGTGATGCTGAAGAATGAGGGAAGGTGATTTTTCCTCCTCTCTGCTGTAAGGAATTGCAAATGCCAGTAAAATCCCCGTTATAGTGGCATGTACTCCCGAATGCAGCATAAAGTACCACATTGCAATACCTCCTATTATATAAGGTATTAGACTATATACTTTAATTCTGTTTAAAATTATAAGGATGCCAAAAATAGCTAATGCGATAAATAAATTTGAAAATGAGAGAGAGGCAGTATAAAATACAGCTATTATGATTATCGCTCCAAGGTCATCAATAATTGCCAGCGCTGTTAAAAATACTTTCAATGAACCTGGAACCCTATTACCTAAAAGAGATAAAATGCCGATAGCAAATGCTATATCTGTTGCCATAGGAATACCTGCTCCGGATTTATCCCCTGACCCAAAATTAATTATTAAAAATAATGTTGCCGGAACAAACATACCTCCTATTGCAGCAAAAATAGGAAAGGAGGCATTTTTAATGTCGGAGAGTTCCCCCTGATAAAATTCTCTTTCCAGCTCCAGCCCTACAAGCAGAAAAAAAATAGTCATAAGCCCGTCATTTATCCAGTGTGCAATACTATCACCTGCTATGTAAGTATCCCAAAAGTTAATATAACTATCTTTCCACACCGAGTTTGCAAATACAAGTGAAAAGATTGTCATCATAATCAAAAGCAATCCTCCTGCTTTTTCGCTTACAAAAAATTCCTTAAATAGTTTTGTTAGTCTCATTTTTTACAAATGAATTCTGAGATATAATGATCACAAGGAAACCCTTTCCAATGAATAAGTTTTACCTGGCAATTATGAATATATAATCTTCTGATTCCACATTATTATCTCTCCATGTTCTCACATGTTCAAGAATATTTTTCTGATAAATCCATGCTGACTTATCAGAAAAAGGATTCATGGGATAATTGACTACGCCCAGGGATGAAAATTTAAGTATTTTCCCTGAAGAGAGTATAACCTTCATACTGTCAAAAACCCTGTTAATCAGAATTTGAGGGTCCATGTCAAGAGTATCTGTTGAATATATTTCCGTACCAAGCTTCATATCAGGGATAAAGGTTGTGTCTTTATATTTTGTATGCATGTCAGAATATGAATACATCCCATATCTAACATACTTGCTTTTAGGATAGAGCGTAACTTTCATACTGCTATCGGTATCATTCTTTATGAGTATACGCATCTGATATACAGTTAATCCTTTATCACATGAAGTCAGCAGCATTAATACCAGAATGAAAATAATCACCTGTTTCATAAACACTTAAGATTTATTATTCAACAAATAATCATTTAAAATGTTTGAATATTACTGAATAAAATCAACTTTTAGTTTATGATTCTTTAATAAATATTTCTCCTTTCAAATATAATCTGCATTCCCCGCTTATCTCAACCCGGTCATTAAAAATGCTGCACTTAAGATATCCCTTCCTGTTTGAAAGTTGCACTGCTGTCAGTTCCTTCTTTCCAAGCTGCTTTGACCAATATGGAGTGAGTGTTGTATGTGCTGAACCTGTAACCGGATCTTCATCAACACCTGACTGAGGTCCAAAGAACCTCGAAACAAAATCAACATTATTTCCCCGGGCGGTAACAATAACACCTCGGCAGTCAAGTTTTGATATTCTAACAAGGTCAGGGATCAGTGTTTCAATACTTCTCTCATTATCAAAAACCAGCATATAATCTGTTTTTCCCCTGAATGTATGTATCGGTCTGATATTAAAACATTCCGTAAAATCTGTAGTTAATTCTGCAGGCTCAATAAAATCAGCAGGAAAATTTAGTGTAAGTAAATCATCACTTTTAACCACCTCTAACTCTCCTGACAGCATAGATTTAAATATTATTTTGTCTCCTTCATGGTTCTCCCAGTTGAATAATACATAAGCTGTGGCAAGTGTTGCATGGCCACAGAGGTCAACTTCAACCGTAGGTGTGAACCACCTGATATTATAATGTATGCCTTCCCTGACATAAAAGGCCGTTTCCGAAAGATTGTTCTCAAAGGCAATCTTTTGCATTAGGTCATCACTGAGCCATGATTCAAGCGGACAGACAGCAGCAGGATTTCCGCGGAAAAGCTTATCTGTAAAAGCATCTACCTGATAGATCTTTTGTTTCATACTGAAAAAATTAATTGAATTCGTAAAGATACAGCAACAAATACAAGGGCAACAAAAGAACTATTCTACAGGAATATTAAATGCCCCGCCGGCTAATACTTTTCTATTATCAGGAGGGTTAAGAATTTCGACATAACCATTTATACTTTGACCGGTTTCAATTATTTTTTTGCTGAAATAATATGTGTCACTATCTTGATTTTCAAATAATAACAGATAATTATTCCCTCCTGATCTGACTATTGCTCCTTCAGGTATGGCAATTACAGTATCTATTTGTGTAACGATACGAGCCTCAATATATGCATTGCTTACAAAATTGGTTTTTCCAAGATCATCAATTTCTGCCAGACACAAAACTGTTTTTGTTTCATTGTCAATATTTCTTCCTATAGAACTCAATGTTGCTATATATTCCATTGGATTTCCCAGCAATCGGAATAATACTGTTTGCTTTTCTTTAAGACTTGTTATGTCTTTCTCAAAAACTGCTATTCTGAGATATAGCATTGAGGCATCAAACACCTCGGCTATAGCTGTTTGTGGATCTGCATATTGACCCATTGTGACATTGATCTGTGATATATAACCATTGATTGGCGATTTTAAGGTAAATGACTCACTAAAAATGCCCTTCTCTACCTGTGCTACATCTAAACCAAGCAGTTGAATTTTCATCTTTAATGCTGAATATGCAGCCTGAATTGCTTTATATTCACTTTCTGCAAAAATCAAATCCTTTTCTGATCCGACCCTTTCAGCAAACAGTGATTTTAACCTTTCATATTCAGATCTGACTCTGATCAGCAAACTTGAAGTTTCAGCCAAATCCTTTTGTAATTCAATAAGTTCATTCCCCGTAATTTCAAATATTGCCTGACCTGAAGTTACCTTTTGTCCAGGAGTGCAAAATATTCTATTTACCAGTCCGGATACATTAGTGCTGATAGTTGCAGTGCCTCCTGGCTTAGAGATGATATTTCCGTGGCAGTGAACTGTCTGTTTAAAAACCTTCATTTCCAGTTCTCCCATTGACATTTGTCCGGCAACAAATTGTTGTTGTGAAATGGTTATCAGATGTTCCTGCGATTCAGTTTTCTGTTCGGCAACATTGTCTCTACAAGAAATTAAGACAATCGCCATTAAAATTGAAAACAAAGAATATAGTTTCATTTTATTAGTATTAATTAACCAAATACATTTGTTCAAGGAGGATTGTATTATATCTCAATACATTATCGAGATAATCAACCTTTATCCTGACTGCATTTTCATAGCTTGTTGTAAATTTGAATATATCAATTTCACCCAGTTGAAAACTTCTAATTGTTGCTCTTAAAATTTCATCATATAACTGTTTCCCGGAACTGTGATATAAATCTATTGCTTCCCTGTATTTTAGCTCATCCCTCTTAAATGCTGCAATTTTATTCCTGAGCATGATTATCTCATTTTCAGCAATTAATTGTTGTGCATTAAGTGAAATTCTGGAAGATTCTATCCTGGATTTCTGACTGCCAAAAAAGAGGGGCACAGCAAGTCCAACCTGAAACCCATGATAATACCTGGAATTTTCATAATTGTTCGTTCCCGTAAAGTAATTCAGTGATAAATCCGGAAGTAATTTGTTTTGCTCGATCTTTAAAATTGCCTCGTTATAATTATTTTGAATCATCAACATCCTGAATACAGGATTTGTTTCAACACTGTTTTCGGCTGATTCAAGGATTTCTGTAATCAGAGGAATATTAAAATCAGTTGAGTCATTCATCAGGGTTTTCAACCTCTGAATTGAATTATCAATGCTGTATTGAATGCTGTTTAAATCAAGGTGAGCCTGACGTTGCCTGGCAATAATATTTAAGAGTTCAAGTTCACTGATTCCTCCTTTTTGATATCGTGTTTCAGCACTTCTCAGCAGCGCAGTATACAGACTGTCAATACTGATAAAAATATCTTTACGGTTCAAAAAGTTCTGAAGTTCAAAGTAACAAACAGATAATTCCTTTTTCAGTTTGTTTTTCTGAATTTCCAGTGCAGTTTCCGACTTTGAAATATCTATTTTCTTTGCATTTAACTCAGCACTGTACAATGTTGGAAAGCTGAAATTCTGTTCAATACCCCAAACATTTATTGGATATCCGTTTTCAGCAATGTTGTTTTGATCAGTTCCATATGAAATAATCGTTTTATCTATTCCAAAAGCGGTTGATTTTAGGATTCGGCTTTCTTCAACTTTAAGGTTATATGCATTGATTTCCCTGTTATTAACAACCGCTATGTCTATAATCTCATTTAATGACATTGTTTTGTTCTGTGCAATCGCGGATAGCGGTAATAAAAAGAAAATGAGTATTGTTATTATCTCTTTGTATCTAATAATTCTGAAAGGAAATAATTTAATTGATTTTACGTTATTGAATATCTCAAACAGAAGAGGTAAGGCTATCATAGTAAGCATAGTAGATGTAACCAGCCCACCTATTACAACTGTTGCCAGAGGACGCTGTACCTCTGCGCCGGCGCCTGTTGAAATTGCCATTGGAAGAAAACCCATTGCGGCAGCTCCGGCAGTCAGCATCACAGGGCGAAGACGGTTTTTGGTACCGGTTAAAATCAGTTCTCTCATATTTATTGTCCCTGAATGTTGAAGTTCTTTAAGGTGTTCTATAAGTACAATACCATTAAGAACCGCTATTCCAAAAAGTGCAATAAATCCTACTCCTGCAGAAACACTGAATGGCATTCCCCTCAGCCATAACAGAATAACTCCACCGACCGTTGCAAGAGGTATTGCTGTAAATATCAGGGCGGCATCCCTGATAGATCCGAAAGCAAAATGAAGGAAAATAAAAATCAGCAAAAGAGCAATAGGTACAACAATCATTAGACGCCGCGTTGCATTCTGAAGGTTTTCAAACTGCCCGCCATATTCAATATAATTACCCGGCTGGAGGCTTATGTTCTTGTTTATTGTTGTTTGTATATCTTTTACAACTGACTGCAAATCACGATTTCTGACATTTACACTTACAACTACTCTTCTGTGTGTATTTTCCCTTGAAATCTTTGCCGGTCCCTCAGCATATTGTATGTTTGCAAGCTCTTCCAGCGGAATTTGCAACCCGTTATTAAGAGGTACAAACAGCTGTTTTATATCGCTAATATCTGTCCTGTTTTCTTTTTGAAACCTGACCACCATATCAAATCGTTTCTCCCCTTCAAACACGGCACTTGCTATTTCTCCTCCAAATGCTGTAGAAAGGTACTTGTTCAGGAGTTCTATATCGAGTCCGTAATATGCAATTTTTTCCCTGTTGTATTCTATCTTCACCTGAGGCAGACCTGCCGTCTTTTCAAGGATTACATCACCGGCTCCTGGGATTTCTGCTACCAGGTTTCTGATTTCACTTGCCTTCTGATTTATATATTCCAGATCTTCCCCGAATAACTTGATGGCGATATCTGACCGAACACCGGTTATAAGTTCATTAAACCTCATTTCAATAGGCTGAGTAAATTCATAATCAATACCTGGCAAAACCGATAATGCTGCCTTGAATTTTTCTGCGAGTTCTTCTTTGCTTGAAGCATTAACCCAATCGTCCTTTGGATTAAGCCTGATAATCATATCTATCTCTTCCATTGACATAGGATCTGTGGGAACTTCTGCTGCACCAATACGGCTTACAACCTGGTCAACTTCAGGGAATTCTGAAATGAGGATATTTTCCATTTTGGTTGTCATTTCAATTGTTTTGGTTAGTGATGTCCCTGTTTTTAATACCGGCTGAATCACAAAATCTCCTTCATCAAGAGTTGGAACAAATTCACCGCCAATTCTCGAAAAAATGAAAAGTGTGAACAGCAGCGAAACAAGTGAAGCTCCTAATACAACCCGTTTATGTTCACAACACCATTTTATTACCGGACTATATGATTTGTAAGCGATTCCCATAATCCAGTCTGAAACATTGAATTTTCTTTTTCTTTCCGGACTCAAGAAAAGAGAGGCTGCCACCGGAAGCCATGTTAGTCCGAATATCATAGCTCCTATAATCGCAAAAGAGAATGCGATAGCCATTGGTCTGAACATTTTACCCTCTACTCCGCTTAAGGACAAGATTGGAATAAAGACTATCAGAATAATAATTTGTCCAAAAATGGCAGAATTCATCATTTTGGACGATCCTTCAAAAGAAATTTTGTCCATCAGCGACTGTTTTTCGTCACCGGTAACGCCGTTTATGTCACTCTTCTGAACAGTTATTCTAAGAGCAATATATTCTACAATTATAACAGCCCCGTCAATAATGATTCCAAAGTCGAGTGCACCAAGGCTCATGAGGTTTGCATCGATGCCAAATATGTACATCATTGAAATTGTGAATAACAATGCCAGTGGTATCATTGATGCAATTACCAGTGCCGATCTTATATTTCCCAGTATCAGTATTACAGTGATTAAGACAATCAATGCACCCAGCAAAAGGTTCTCAACCACGGTAACTGAAGTTTTTGATATTAACTCACCTCTTTCAAGTACCGGGTTAATAAATACTCCTTCTGGTAGATTATTCTGAATCTCTTCCACCCTTTTTTTTACCTCGCTGATTACCTCCTTGGAATTGGCATTTTTCAGCATCATAATCTGGCCCAGAACAGTTTCGCCCTTTCCATTTGCTGTAATAGCGCCAAAACGGTTGGCATATCCAAACTGAACTTTTGCTATATCGTTGATTAATATTGGAAATCCGTTATTATAAGAGACCACAATATTTTCAATGTCGTCAAGTGTTTTTACCTGTCCGTCACCTCTAATGAAGAAACTCTGATTTGTCTTCTCAATATATGCACCCCCTGAAATGCTGTTGTTTGAAGAAATTGCATTGTAGACATCTAATAAAGTAACATTAACTGCCTTTAAAAGAGCAGGGTCAATAGCAATTTCATATTGTTTCAGATAGCCGCCCCAGCTGTTTATTTCAACAACTCCGTTAATTCCAGATAATCTCCTCCGAACAACCCAGTCCTGAATTGTTCTGAGGTCCATAGCTGTATACTTATCCTCATAACCAGGTTTCAAGTCAAGGGTATACTGGTAAATTTCTCCCAGCCCGGTAGTAATAGGTCCCATTTCAGGTGTTCCAAATCCTTCCGGGATCTTTGCTGAAGCACTTTTTAGTTTTTCTGCGATCAGTTGCCTGGGAAGATAGGTCCCGATCCTGTCATTAAAGACAACAGTAACAAGCGAAATTCCAAATTTGGAGATTGACCGTATTTCTGTTACACCCGGAAGATTAGCCATTTCCATTTCAACAGGTGCTGTAATGAACTGCTCAATTTCCTGTGCTGAAAGATTTCCGGAGGTCGTAATAACCTGAACCTGATTATTTGTTATATCAGGCACTGCGCCTACAGGTATTTTTAAAACGGCATACAATCCAAATGATACGACAGTCATTGTAAAGAGAATCACAATCAACTTGTTTTTCAGACTGAAATCCAATATCTTGTTTAACATATTATTTATTTTTCTGTACTAATTTACATATTTGCCAGAACCTTTTCTGCTTTCATTATATAATTCTGCAAAAAATCAAAATATCCCTGGCAGTATATTTTAAGATGCATATTATCAATTATTCCTATGAATAATAATTTTACGTAAGTTTGGGACAATAAATTCATATGTCGGTACTGGATAAAATAAAAAAACCTGTTGATAAGGAGATGGCTGAATTTGAAGCCTATTTCAGCAGGACTATGAGAAGCGACATCCCGCTTCTGAATATTATCCTTAATTATATTTTGCGTCGTAAGGGCAAACAGATGAGGCCTTTATTGGTTTTCCTGACTGCCAAACTCAATGGCAATATATCAGAGCCGACATATCTTGCGGCCACATTCATCGAGCTTTTACATACTGCGTCACTTGTTCATGATGATGTGGTTGATGATGCCAATGAAAGAAGAGGTGCACTTTCTATAAACGCTCTTTGGAATTCGAAAATCGCTGTTCTGGTAGGTGATTTTCTGCTTTCAAAAGGCATGCTCATCAGCGTTGAAAATAGCCGGTTTGATATGCTTGAGATTGTTTCTGAAGCAGTAAAGTCAATGAGTGAAGGAGAACTCCTGCAGCTTCAGAAATCAAGAAAGCTGAATATTACAGAAGAGGATTATTTCCGGATTATTTTGAGTAAAACAGCTGCATTAATTGCTGCATGTACTGCATGCGGTGCAAGATCAGTTTCTGATAATCTTGATATAATTCAGTTAATGAAGGATTTTGGAGAAAACATAGGCATTGCATTCCAGATAAAAGATGACCTTCTGGATTATGAAAGCAAAGGCCTTACGGGCAAGGCTCCTGGTAATGATATTAAAGAGAAAAAGATCACTTTGCCTCTCATCTATGCTCTTGAACATTCATCATATACTAAAAAAAATCATATCCTTGGCATAGTAAGGAACAGAAAAAAATCCAAGTCAGATATTGACGAGGTAATAAGTTTTGTTTCTGAGTACGGAGGCAATGAGTATGCTGAGATTAAAATGAATCAGTATCGAGATAAAGCACTGGCAATACTTGATTCATATCCCGACTCAGATGTTAAAGAATCACTTCGTGAATTTATTCAATATACCACTTTAAGAAAGAAATAAATTTCTTCTTCCATGTGTTGTATTACAAGTTGAAGTCTGATCTCGACTAAGCAGCTTCAAGTTTTATCTTAGCCACCTTTTCAAGGTCAGTCTCATAGTGCCGGGAGCCCAGCCAGAAAAGGATTGAACCCAGAACCAACACAAACGGGAGAAATGATAAAGCGGTCTGAATATTTGTAAGATCATAAATTTTCCCCATTACAACCGGTGCGGTAGTGGCACCAAGAAGATTCTGAATGACAACTGCAATTGCATATGATGTTGCCCGTAAACCCGGGTGTATAACATCCTGAGTGACAGAAGCTGCACCTGAAATAAAACTAATAACGCCAATTCCGAATAACAGAAACATTATATACTGAAAGGTTCCCTTTAATAAGAAAAGAGCAATGAACAAGGTCAGTCCGGAATAAAGTGTCGATAATGCGGGAAATATAAGGCGTGCTTTTACATTGGTTTTTCTCCATAAATCGGTGAGATACCCTCCCAGAGGAGCTCCCACCAGGGCCAGTGCCATAACTGAGCTGGCCATCTTTCCAGCCGATTCCTGTGAAACACCTCTGACGTTTTCAAAATAAGTTGGAAGCCATGTGAGCATTGAAGTTGTTACAAAGACAACGGCAGCCATCCCAAAGTAGGTAAAGAGAACAGATGGTTTTTTAATAAACTCTCTGAACATATCTTTCTTCTCCATCTTTATCTTATTGCTGCTCTTATCAATAAATGAGAGATCAACCGTTTTATAATCCTTAACAAAAAAGAACAGAATTGCAACAACCATACCAGGCAAAGCAACGATTCCAAAAGCATGCTTCCAGCCCAGTTTTGCGGCAATTAATCCTCCTAGCAAAACACCTATAGCTGATCCGAGGGGTATCGAAGCATTCCAGATACCCATCATTTTTGCTCTCTTTTCAATAGGATATAGCCCTGATATCATTGCACTTCCTCCGGGAGCATATCCTGCTTCTCCAACACCTATTAATAACCTTGCCATGAACAACTGTACGTAATTTCCCGTTAATGCACAGACTGCAGTTGCAATGCTCCAAAGTATAGCCATGACTCCGATAGTCTTTGTCCGGCTCCACCTGTCAACCAGGATTGATATCGGGAAGGTGAAAATAACTATCGCAAAAAAGACGGCAGATACCAGTGATCCGCTCTGGGTGTGAGTTATACCCCAGTCTCTCTCAATAGAGCTAAACATAGAAGTAACCACCATCCTGTCTATGTAATCAAACATATAAAGAAGGAATAGCAAAATGAAAACATAGTTAGAGTACCCTTTTGAAAACAGGTACCCTGTGCGGTCGTCAGGCTTTTTCATTTCTCCAAGTGTTTATTAAACCTTCATCCAAGTAAGTAAAAATATGTATCAATTGTTATTTTTATACTACTTTTAAGTCTTTATACTTACAGGCTGACATAAATCACGCTTATTTTATTAATCATCAAATTATTACTTGATATGGCATCATTAAAACAAATTGAAGAATTCATGGGAGCAACACCCATTGCCCTGGCCGGGGTGTCACGTAATCCAAAGAAATTTGGTCAGGCTGCATTCAGAGAGCTCAGAGATAAAGGACTGGAAGTTATTCCTGTAAATCCATATGCTGAAGAAATATATGGCGTAAAAGTCTATAAGGATATTTTATCTGTGCCGCCAGAAGTCAAAGGTGTTATAATTATGACCCGGAAAGATCAGACGGCAGGCGTTATCAGAGAGGCAAAGTCAAGAGGGATAAAAAATATCTGGATACAACAAATGGCAGACAGTAAGGAGGCGCTTGCAGAACTTAAAGGAAGTGATTTAAATTACATTACAGGTGAATGTGTTCTGATGCATTATAAACCAAATGGAATACATAATTTTCATAAGGCAATAAGAAAGTTATTCAGAGTGTTTCCCAAATAACTATTTTTAGTAATTATTTTATGTTATTTGCTTATTATGCAGGATTCAGATTTTAAATATAAACTGGAGTTTAAAGTAAGGGACTATGAGTGTGATATTCAGGGCGTTGTAAATAATTCAAATTATCAGCATTATCTTGAACACACCAGGCATGAATTTTTAATATCCAGAGGTATAAGCTTTTACAAACTGCATGAAGAGGGAATTGACCTGATTGTGACGAAAGTGGAGATTGATTATAAATATCCGTTAAGGAGTGCAGATAATTTTATTGTTACCGTTGATATTCAAAGAGAAGGAAATGTACGCCTCTTATTTATTCAGTCTATTTTCCGAATACCTGATAATAAACTTATTGCTCATGGAAGGGTAACCGGTGTAGCAACAAAAAAGGGTAAACCTGTAGCTCCGGGTAATCTTATTGTACAACTCGGGTTGGATTAACACAGACTTTAATCAAAATTAATATGACACAGAAACTGAATCGCAGAGAGTTTATCACCAGAAGTGTTGGAGCAGGAGCAGGAAGCATAATACTTGGAAAAACAATATTCGCCCAGGGATCAAAAAGTATCGACCTGAACGATCCTCTTCAGATGATCACTCTCGGAAGAACCGGAATAAGAACCACATTTCTTGGAATGGGAACAGGTTTCAGTGGAGGTAACCGTTCATCTAATATTACAAGGGCCGGTGTTGCAGAATCCATAATACACCAGGCATTTGAAAAAGGGATACGATTCTTTGATTGTGCAGATACTTATGGTACGCATCCCTTTACTGTTGAAGCACTTAAAGGAATTCCACGGGAAAAATATACACTCGTTTCAAAGATTTGGGTTGGACAGGGTGGCTTGCCCGAACCTGAAAGGCCTGACGCGAATCTTGTTGTTGACAGGTTCAGAAAAGAATTGAAAACTGACTATATAGATCTGATACAGATACATTGTATGACTGATGCACATTGGACAGATAAGCAGAAAAAACAGATGGATATCCTTGAAACTCTGAAATCCAGAAAGATAATAAGAGCCCACGGTGTTTCTGTTCATTCACTAGAGGCAATGGAAGCTGCAGCAGAATCTTCCTGGGTTGACGTAGTTCATGTCCGGATTAATCCATTTGGTGAGGCAATGGATAAAAAAGACCCTGCACTGGTTGTCCCTGTTATTGAAAAACTGCATAAGTCCGGTAAAGGAGTGATCGGCATGAAACTTATAGGCAACGGTAATTTCAGGGAAAACTCTGAAAAGATTGATGCTTCACTTAAATTTGTTCTTGGTTTAGGAACAGTCGACCTTATAACTGTCGGATTTGAGAAGCCAGAACAGATTGATAATTACATGGCAAGAATTAAACAAGCAATTGCCTGATTTTTTTACACTTAATAATGTCCAAATGAAATCAAGATATCTTCTCTTCACAGTCTTTTTTGCCTTTCTTATTTATGGATTTGTTCAGGATAAAGATCTGACCTCAATTATAGAGGATGGCGCTCAGCTTGAAAAACTTGCTGATGGGTTTCTTTTCACGGAAGGCCCCACGGCTGATGCCGATGGCAATGTGTTTTTTACCGATCAGCCAAATGACAGAATCATGGTTTGGAAAGTAAGCGGAGAGCTTGAAACTTTTCTTCAACCCAGTGGAAGATCAAATGGGTTGTCATTTGATAATAAAGGTAACTTATGGGCTTGCGCTGACGAAAAGAATGAATTATGGATGATAGGCCCGGACAAAAACATTAGCAAATATCCATATAAATACAATGATAAGCTTCTGAATGGGCCAAATGATCTATGGATTGCGGATAACGGAGGAATTTACTTCACTGATCCGTTTTATAAAAGACCATGGTGGGAGCACGCTTCCATGCCACAGGAACTGCAATGTGTGTACTACAATAAACCGGGAAGCAATAGTGTTAAACGTATTATTGATGATCTCAGGCAGCCAAATGGAATTGTTGGTACTCCAGATGGAAAAACCCTTTTTGTAGCTGATATAGGAGATAATAAAACATATCAATATAAAATAACTAAGGACGGAACAGCTGCAGAGAAACAACTCTTCTGTGAACTTGGATCTGATGGTATGACAATAGATTCAAAAGGCAACATTTATCTGACCGGCAAAGGAGTAACCGTTTTTGATAAAACAGGAAAAAAAATAGGCAATATACCTGTTCCTGAAGGTTGGACAGCAAATGTTTGCTTCGGGGATAAAGACATGAAGAGCTTGTTTATAACAGCAAGCAAAAGTCTTTACAGAATAAGGTTGAAAGTAAAAGGCACCAGGGGATAGAGACTGGAATCCAATTATTTTTTTTTATTAACAATTCTTAACAATATGCATCTGGTACTCCAGAAACATTTACTTTTATTTTATTTCAAAATAAAAATAGGCTTTTACAAATAAATTAATATACCTACAATGGACGGAACTCGCAGAGCAGATATCAGGCCCGGAATAGAAGTTATGGTTGAGTTATCTCAGGACAAGAGAACAGGACGACTTACGGGAGGAAAGGTAAAAGAAATTCTTACATCGTCACCAAATCATCCTCATGGAATAAAGGTGTTACTAGATAACGGTCTGGTTGGCAGAATAAAGCAGATCGTTTAAACCGGTTATTCCACCCTAATCCATATTTTTATTTATCTTTGATTTTACCGGAAACAAGTATGATTTCCGGAGAAATTATTTTTTGTATTAAATATTGATATCAAGATGAAGGTAGAGGATTTTTATGTCAAATCACTGGGTAAGGAAAATGTTGAAACTCCTTTAAAACTTAATCGCAGAGAAGACAGCCCTATTTACAAGTTCGTGAAAGATGACGAGAGGATTATTTATGACACTTCACTTAAATATTTTCTTAAATGCAGGGATACTGGTGAAACCCCTATTTCTTTTGAAAAGGCAGGTCCCAGGGAAATGCTCTTTTTTGAGCCGGCTAAAACAAAGGTAGCCATCGTTACCTGCGGAGGGCTTTGCCCTGGTCTTAACAATGTGATAAGAAGCCTGGTTAATGAGCTTCATTACCGATATGGTATCAGCAGAATAGTTGGTATTAAATATGGTTTTGAAGGACTTGTCTCAAGTTATAACCACCCTGCTGTTGAATTTACCGCCCAAATGGTTAGCAATATACACCTTATAGGAGGTTCTGTCTTAGGTTCATCACGCGGAAACCAGGATGTTGAAAAGATAGTAGACACTCTTGAGATTATGAATATTAATATACTTTTCTGTATTGGAGGTGACGGTACGCTTAGAGGAGCTAACGATATCTATAAAGAGATTGAGAAAAGAAGGCTGAAAATCAGTGTTGCCGGAATTCCTAAGACTATTGATAATGATATCGATATGATCCAGAAATCATTTGGGTTTGAAACTTCTTTTTCTGTGGCAAGAGATATTATCAGAAATGCTCATAATGAGGCAGTTGGTGCATATAACGGCATTGCCCTCATTAAGTTAATGGGAAGAGATTCTGGTTTTATCGCAGCAAGTGCAGCCCTGGCTGTGCAGGAGGTTAACTTTGTGCTGGTTCCGGAAAGTGAGTTTGAACTTTATGGAACCCGGGGATTTCTAAAAGTTCTCAGAAAACGACTTGAGGATAGAAAACATGCTGTGATAGTAGTTGCAGAAGGTGCAGGCCAGGATCTATTCGAAGATACAGGCATTAAAAAAGATGCCTCCGGAAATGTAAAACATAAGGACATCGGAATTTATCTTAAAGAAAAAATTTCAGAAGAGTTTAAGAATAAGAATTTCCCCCATTCAATTAAATATATAGACCCAAGCTATATTATACGCAGTACTCCTGCCAATGCCAACGACAGCAAGTTCTGTAATCTTCTTGCGCAAAATGCAGTGCATGCAGCACTTGCAGGGAAAACAGACTTTGTTGTAGGATTCTGGAACGACCATTTTACACTTATGCCTATACCTATGGTAACCTCTAAACGCAAGAAAATTGATATTGAGGGAGAGCTTTGGTGGAATGTTCTTGAAGCTACAGGCCAGCCTGTAAGTATGAAAAATCCCTGAGATGATCAGAAATATAATTTTTGATCTCGGTAATGTTCTAATAAGTTTCAGGCCGGCGGAATATCTCGATACACAAGATTATTCAACAAAAGACAAAACCCGGATTCTTAATGATATTTTCTATTCCAGAGAATGGCTTCAGCTTGACAACGGAGATATTACTTTACCTGAGGCTATTGATAGCATCGCTGGAAATTCTTCCTTATCAAGAGAAGAAATAGCCCATATTTTTAATCTCCGGACAGATCTGATGATTCCTCTCCATCAGAATGCAGATCTTCTTCCAGAACTTAAGAAACAAGGTTTCAGGTTATATTTCCTTTCAAACTTTCCTGTTGATATGTTCCATGAAATTAAATCGGGCTACTATTTTTTCAACTATTTTGACGGAGGAGTGATCTCAGCCGAAGTAAGATTTTCAAAACCGGACATCAGAATTTATAAAGTTCTTCTTGAAAAATATTCACTTATTCCGGAAGAGACACTTTTTATAGATGATCTTGAAATAAATGTCAGGGCGGCTGTCGAAACAGGAATGAAAGGTCTGGTAACTCATGGTTCATTAGAAATTTCGAGGGAAGTTAAAAACGCTCTTTCAATTAAGTGATTTTATCCCGTCCAGGAGCCTAAAATCCTCGCCCCTCTCTCCATCCAGCTCAAAATATTCATTTCTCACCGTCTTAACGGACAGGATATTATTATTTAAACAAATATATTACAGCATCTTAACACCCAGGTAGCATGAAAATGTTCCACGTGGAAATCAGGAAGGATTCTTGAAAAAATTGATAATTATCCTCATTTTTGATGGCCCGATAAGTTCTTCAAGATCCTTAACGGATGAATTCCTGATTTTGTCCACCGACCCAAAATGATTCAACAAAATAGTTTTTGTCTTTCCTCCTATACCATCAATTTCATCGAGGCTGGATTTTAACATTGAGGAAGATCTTTTGTCTCTGTGAAAATTAATACCGAAACGGTGAGCTTCATTTCGTAACTGCTGTATTATTTTCAGACTAATTGAATTCTTGTCTATATAGATTGGCACACTATCGCCCGGAAAATAAATTTCCTCGAGTTTCTTTGCAATTCCAACTACAGTTAGCTTTTCCCTTAACCCAAGTCGGGTAATGCTTTTCATTGCAGATGAAAGCTGACCTTTTCCTCCATCGATGATTACAAGCTGTGGAAGTTCTTTATCCTCATCTATCATCCTTTTGTATCTCCTGAAGACAATTTCTTCCATTGAGCTAAAATCGTCGGGGCCTGTTACGGTTTTCACATTAAAATGCCTGTAATCTTTTTTACTTGGCTTCCCGCTCCTGAACACAACGCAGGCAGCTACTGGATTTGTTCCCATAATATTTGAATTATCGAAACATTCTATGTGTACAGGCAATTCTGACATATGAAGGTCGTTCTTAAGTTTCTCCAGATTTTTTCCTGTTCTCTCTTGAGGTTTTACAGTGTCGTTTCTCTTCTTCTTCTGCTCCAGCTTATAGTAAATAGCATTTCTTTCAGAAAGCTCTAACAGCTTAAACTTTTCACCTGCTTTTGGAACAGTATATTTCACATTATTAAGCTGAATATCAGGTTTGAATGGTACAATTATCTCCAGTGAATCACTGTCTAGTTTTCCTCGTATTTCCGTAACTGCATATCCAAGAACAGACTCCTTTTCTTCTTCAAGTCGTATTTTTAGTTCAACAGTAAAAGCCTGAATAACCGCTCCCTCCATAACCTTTAAATAATTAACATAAGCATAGTCTGATTCCTGCGTATAGGCAAAAACATCGACATTTTTAATTGTATTACTGACAACTGATGACCGGCTTCTGAAGTGTGAAAGAATCTCAATCTTTTCCTTAATCTGATGGGCCTCTTCAAATCTCAATTCATTTGAATAATCTATCATCTGTGACTTTAAATGTTCTATCACTGAGGATATATTTCCTTTCAGGATTGCCTTTATTTCCTGAATGTTTTCATCGTATTTCAATTCATCCTGAAGACCTATACAAGGTGCTTTACAATTTCCAAGATGGTATTCCAGACACACCTTAAATTTTCCTGATTTTATATTCTCATCTGTAAGGTTAAGCGAACAGGTTCTCAGCTTATATATCTGACGGATAAGATCCAGAAGAGTCTTTACCATGAGGCCGGAGGTATAGGGTCCGAAATAAACAGATCCATCCCGTATTGTATTGCGAGTACTGAAAATTCTTGGAAAAGGCTCTTTTTTGATACAGATCCAGGGAAATGTTTTATCGTCTTTAAGAAGTATATTATACCTGGGCTGATGTTTCTTTATCAGATTGTTCTCAAGTAACAGAGCATCGGATTCATTATCCACTACGATATGCCTGATATCTTTTGTCCTGCGCAATAAAACCTCTGTTTTTCCTGACTGATTTTTGGTAAAATATGATGCAACTCTTTTCTTAAGGTTCTTTGCCTTTCCTATATATAGAATGGTCCCGGATGAATCATAGAACTGGTATATGCCCGGTTTTGAAGGTAGCAGAGAAAGTATATTTTTGAATCTTTCCTGATGTAACATCCGAATAACAATATTTTTTAAAGATAACAAATGAGAACTTTACTAGAGTGTCTCAATTACATGTTTTCACAGACTACTGTAAGGGAGATTTGATAAGTTATTGTATATTAAGAAGTCTCCACTCCGGGGGACCGTTATTTATCGGAACATGGGTAAAAAGTGAGAAGTAATGCTATTGTAACGCCCGCCACATAAATGTTAAGTGCTTCAGTCAGTTAAACAAAAAGGGTGACCGGCCTGAAACTTTGTACATCGAATAGCCCCCTGTCTCCAATTTTTAGTTCAGGTATTACCAGTAAAGCCATAAATGCAAGAGTCATATAAGGAGCAGCCATTGTACATCCCAGATTTTTAACGATTTTGCTCAATTCTTTATAGCGGCTGCCCGTCTCGTAGCATGAACCTGAAGTCATTATACCTCCGATATCCAACTGCAGAGTAAAAAGTTCCTTATCTGTCGAAACAGAGAGTCCGCCTTCCATATCAACAATGGCATTAACTGCAGCAACGATATCGGCATCATCGACACCAACACACACAATATTATGGCTGTCGTGTGCTACTGAACTTGCAAAAGCTCCTTTAGCTAATTTGAATCCTTTTACAAACCCAGTCTGTGGTGGCGCGTCACTGTATCTGTCTTTTACAACTATTTTGAGATAGTCTTTTTTCAGATCAGAAATAAGAGTAGAGCCTTTCTCCTGCCTCGTAATTATTTGCTTCGTCAGCAGCTCTCCGTCATGGGCTTCTATAACCCGGAAACTATCTCCATTATTATCAATTATAATATCCTCAGCGTTTATGTGACTACAGTTAAACCGGTTAATAACTATACTATTTGCGGGTTCGAATAATACTTGCTTTTTGCCGTATACCATTGAACCTCCAATCCAGGTCTCAACTACTTCCATTTTCTGAAGATCCTTTACGATTACAAAATCAGCAGCATCTCCCTCCCTGAGTAATCCACAACCAAGCTTATAATGCAAAACAGGATTTATTGTTGCACTCCGTATTACATCATAAACATCAAATCCTTCAGAAATCAATCTGGCAATAAGTTTATTTATATGGCCATTTATAAGCATTTCCGGATGAAGATCGTCGCTGCAAAGCATTACCATATCCGGATGGCTGTTAATAAGCTCCTTTAAATTATCCATATTTCTTGCAGCGCTTCCTTCCCTAATTAAAATCTTCATTCCAAGAGATATCTTCTCTCTGGCTTCATCAAGGGAGCTACACTCATGATCTGTTGAAATTCCTGAAGAAACATATTTTTTTAAAGCCTCACCCATTAAACCAGGAGCATGTCCGTCTACAGGCTTACCAGCTTTTATAGCTGCTTTTATTTTACCCATAGCCTCTTTATCCCCATTTACAACTCCAGGAAAATTCATCATTTCAGATAAGTAATGTATTTCTGATCTTCCCAGCAATTCTTCAACCTCGTTTATATTAACAGACGCTCCGCTGGTTTCGTAACTGGTTGCAGGAACACAGGAGGGAGCTCCGAAATAAAACCTAAGAGGTACATTATTTCCATCATTAATCATAAAATTAACTCCCTCCACACCACAAACATTTGCTATTTCATGAGGATCAGAAACTACAGCAACGGTTCCGCTCTTTACTGCTTCTACAGCAAAAGCCGAGGGTGTAACCATAGAACTTTCGATATGTATATGTGAATCTATTAATCCCGGCATAATGAAATATTCTGTATCAATATCACATTTTTCTATTCTTCTGATCCTTTCACCATCAATAGTTATACATGCATCGTATATATTACGAGCATGTATATCTACCAGCTTCCCTAATATTTTCATTTTAAAAAATATTTTTTAAAATTGTTCCACGTGGAACATCTTAACGACCCAGATACATTAAAAGAATATTAACATCTGAAGGAGATACTCCGCTAATTCTTCCAGCCTGACCAATATTTTCAGGACGTATTTTGTTCAATTTTTGCCTTCCTTCTGTTGAAATTGAAACTAGTTCGCTATAATTTATATCTGAAGGCAGCTTCAATTTCTCAAGCCTTTTTATTTTATCTGCTACATTCTTTTCTCTCTGAATATAGCCTTCATATTTAATCCTGATTTCAGCAGACTCTGCAATTTCAGTATATCTATTAGAGCTAACGGCTTTCAATTTTTCAGCTCCACTTATGACACTTAAAAGCTGCTTTATTTCTACCTGAGGTCTGGCTGCAATATTAATTCCTTTTATTTTCTGAACTATCTTTGATGTTTTCACAGCTTCCAAAAAGTTATTTACTTCATCCGGGGCCACGCTTCTGTCGCTCAAAAAATCAATAATTTCATTAACCATTGATTCTTTATGATCAAGTCTTTCAATTCTATTAGAATCAACCGTACCCAGTTCAAAAGCTTTCCTGGTTAATCTTTCATCTGCATTATCCTGCCTTAATAAAATTCTATATTCAGCCCTGGACGTAAACATCCTGTATGGTTCATCCACGCCCTTTGTCACAAGATCGTCTATTAAAACACCAATGTATGATTCTTCTCTTCCCATAATAAATGGCTTCTTACCATTAATTTTATTTACAGCATTAATTCCCGCCATTATTCCCTGGGCTGCAGCCTCTTCATATCCGGTAGTACCATTAATTTGTCCCGCGAAAAATAAATTTTCTATTCTTTTTGTTTCCAGTGTAGATTTCAGTTGTGTTGGCTGAAAAAAGTCATATTCTATCGCATATCCTGGTCTGAATATTTCAACTTTTTCCAAACCTTTTACTTTTCTGAGGGCATTAAACTGAACTTCTAAAGGAAGACTGCTTGAAAATCCATTAATATAATACTCTATCGTATCTGAACCTTCTGGCTCAATAAATAGCTGATGCGACTCTTTTTCGCCGAATGTCACAATTTTATCTTCAATGCTCGGGCAATATCTTGGTCCTCTTCCTTTAATCTTACCGGTAAAAAGCGGGCTGAATTCCAATCCTTTTCTCAGCGCATCATGAACATCATTATTTGTATGTGTAATAAAGCAGCTTCTCTCTTCAATAATATGAGTCTCATCATTCATAAAAGAAAAACCCCTTTTTTCACTATCCCCTCTTTGTTCTATCATTCCAGAAAAATCTATTGTTCTTCCGTCAATTCTTGCACTTGTTCCTGTTTTCATTCTTTCAACAGTAAAACCTATCTGCCGAAGTTGTTCACTTAAACCAACAGATTCCTGGTCGCCAGATCTACCTCCCTTTACATTTTTAAAACCCACATGCATTAAACCATTCAAGAAAGTTCCATTTGTAAGAATTATAGCCTTGCCATAGAATTTATTACCAAACGCAGTTTCAACTCCTTTAACCTTATTATCCTCAATAATAATACTGATTGCCTGCTCCTGCCAAATAAAGAGGTTATCAGTACCTTCAAGAACTTTTCTCCATTCATTTGAGAATTTTTGTCTGTCACACTGTGCCCTAGGACTCCACATAGCAGGACCCTTTGATTTATTAAGCATCCTGAACTGAATCATACTCCTGTCAGTAACTAATCCACTCATTCCTCCCAATGCATCAATTTCCCTGACAATCTGCCCTTTTGCGATTCCTCCCATTGCAGGGTTGCAAGACATCTGCGCAAGCTTTGTCATATCCATTGTTATTAGCAAAGTCCGAGCTCCCATCACGGCAGAAATACGGGCAGCTTCACATCCAGCATGTCCTCCTCCCACAACAATTATATCATATCTAAATTCCATTTGTTTCATTATAAAACCTATTCAGCCATTTATCCTCTATCCTGTGCATCTTCTCTTTCTCACCAAGTGTTTTATCATTATAACCCGCAAGATGAAGCAACCCATGAATCATAACCCTTAACATTTCGTTTTCTAAACTAACATTATAGTTATATGAATTTCTTTTTACTGTATCCTTGCTTATATAAATCTCCCCATTTATTATAGTTCCTGAATTATATTCAAAAGCTATAACATCAGTATTATAATTATGGTTCAGAAATTCCCGGTTTAAAGGCTTGATAATATTATCCGTTGTAATAATAATATTGATCTCACCAGCAAGCCTTTTTTCGCTTTTTAAAAGCTTGTCAAATAAAATAACAGCCTTCCTCCATCCAAGGAATTTGTAATTTGTTTCCTCGTAAAAAATACGGATTTTCAAGATATGACATTATTAAAAATCATGGTCACAGCATTTCCTTTCTTACTGTATTTTATTTCATCAGCAAGACGTGACATTAAAAACACACCACGACCATTAACTTCTTCGAGATTCTCAGGCACAGTAGGGTCCGGCACCTTATCCGGCGCAAAACCCTGCCCTTCATCTTTTACTATAATTTTTAGCTTTTCTTTTCTGAATTCTATAGTAATATCAACATATTTCTCGGCAGATGAATTATTACCATGAATAATAGCATTATTGACAGCCTCAAGAACAGATATTAAAATCTTTCCGTAATAATTATTTGAAATACCAACCTCGCTTGTAATTTCATCTACAGATTTTTCAACTATTCTGAGATTTGACAATTTTGATTCTATCCTTATCTTCTTTAGCATATCTTATTGTGAATCTCCTTTATACTCAAAAAAAAGAAAATTGTTACATAATATTTCACTTTTTTGATAGCCATGCTTCGGGATCCAGATACTTTTTTTCATTCTCAAATATCATAAATTTGAGAACACTATTACTATTGTCCTTAGTCTCCTTATAAACGTCCCCAATAGTTTTCTTGACACCTATTGATTCTCCGACTTTTACCTTCACATTTACAAGGTTAGCATATACAGAGAGATACTTACCATGCCTTACTATTACTGTCATATTTGCTCCTGGAATAGAAAAAACCTTAGCCACTTCACCATTAAATACTGCCCTTGCTGACACAGTACCTGAACTTGTTATCTCTATACCGATATTGTCTTCTGTCAGATACTTAAAATCAGGATGCTTCTGGATTCCAAAATGACTAGTGACAACTCCCTGCTCTACAGGCCACGGTAATCTTCCCTTATTATCAAAAAAATTCTCTCCAAGTAGCTTCTGCTCTGCAGTAACCTCCTTTACTGTAGCCCTTCGTCTTTCTTCTTCAATTAATCTGATGATTTCTGTCTCAATTTTCTTTGCTATTTTTCTCTTTTCTTCAAGTTCTTTTGCAAGCTTTTTTTCCTGCTTCCCTAGTTTTCTTACAATGCTTTGTTTTGTATTTCTTTCCTTTTGCAACTGATCCTTCTGGTATTCTTCTTTAGATTTCAAATCAGAGATTTTTGCCAGATCTGCCTGTAGTTTCTCCTTAGAAACAGATATCTGATCTCTTAATTCCATTATAATTTCTGCCTCTTTTCTTCTGAATTTAGTAATTTGCTGAAGATATTTAAGTCTTTTATACCCCTGGTTAAAGTCCTTTGCAGACAAAATATAAACCAGTTCCGGATTTCCCTTCTTTGATCTGTAGGAGCTTAAAACAGCATTTCTATAATCATTCTTCAGTTCAGCAAGATCATACTCCATCATATCTATTGCTGCACTATTAAGTCCTATTCTGTAATTAAGTAAATCTATTTCTTCCCTCATCCCTGTCAAAACCGATTCTCTAAGTGACAATTTCTTATTGATTATCGAAAGAGATTTCATGCTTTCTGATTTTTCCTTTGATGTAGATTTTAGAAGATTATCTACATAAGCTATCTCTTCGATAGTTTTCTTCCTCGTGTCCTCAAGCTCAGCCCGTGACTGTGCAAACAAACAGTTGAAGGATAAACTTATAAATAATACTATAGCCAGAAATTTTTTCATTTTATCTCTACCTGTTCAAAATTTCTACCTGGTATAAACTCAATCCTTCCTTTATATGGAATTTCTATTTTATTAATTACAATTTTTACCAATTCATAATCGTTTATAGTATTAATTTCAATTCGTTTATAGTATTTCACATCTGCTTTATTCTCTTGTCCGAAAAATTTTATTATAATATTTTTACCACCCTTCTCAGAATTAATTTGAATCCTTTTAACTTCACCTGCTTTGCAATCAATGAAATAAATTAATCTGTAATCTTCCAGCTGAAAAATTTCCTTTGCCTCTCCTTGATTACAATCAATAACTTTTCCCTTAACACTAAAATCTTCTAAAAAACCTCCAAACAATAAATAAATTAATTCTCCGCTATATCCGTATCTTTTCTTTAAGGCATCTCCTGAACCAAAATACATCATTTTATTTATCCTGTCATTTATAAGCAAAGTATCGGCAGTCATAAAAATACGAGCTGCCTCAATTCCTGATTTCGACCTTATGCTAATCAGAAATGTATCTGGTATATTGAACTTCACTGATGCAAGAAAACTTTTTCGATCTTCATTAGTCACTAATTCAATATCAGCCCTTTGAATAAAAAAAGAATTATTTGCCAGATTCTTTGATTTAAGTATTCCCAGTTCAATTTTATCACCCTCCCCAACCTTATTATTCCCAAGCTTTCCAGAGACTGAACATCCTGTAAAAAATAATATAATTAGATATGATATTAACGGTTTGTGCAATTTTTTATCTCCTCCTGAAGTTCTGTTTTTGTACTATCAAGCTTTATCGCTCTAGACCAGTATTCAACTGCTATATCACACTTCTTTAGACTTTTCAGTATAAAAGCATAATGTTCAAAATATTCGGCATTAGTCTCTGAACCTTCTGATATTATTTTCTCCATAATTTTTGCAGCATCTTTTATCTTTCCTCTTTTGTATAAAACCCATGCATAAGTATCAAGAAAAGTAGCATTGTCTTTTTCTTTCTCTATTACTTTTACAGCCATCTCTTCAGCTTTTTTTAGCTCCATATTCTGTTCAGCAAGGTAATATGCATAATTATTAAGAATTGTAATATCGTCTCCATTCATATTTATAGCTTCCTCAAAAGTTTCAAAAGCCTTATTGTAGTTTTTCATCCTGTAATATGCATCTGCGCGCATTGTAAGAACCTGTAATATATATTCTTTATTATCTCCTGCCAGAATTTCCGCTTTTCTAAGTTCTTCTATTGCTGTATCATACTTGCCACTTTCAAGTGCGCCATTTGCATATAAAAGCTTTGCAAGAAAAGATCTGTTAAATTTTGACGCACATTCTTCTCCCCTAATCATAAGATTTTTATAATCACCACTTTTCATATAAAGCAAGAGCAACCTTTCCCATGCGTAATAGTTTCCTGGCATACGTGCAATGATACCTTCCAGTAGATTAATTGCTTCCTTATCCCGGTTAATATTATCAAGAAATTCTGGTCTCAGCAATGGAATTATATCATCATTTTTATATGTCGCTTCCAATACCATCAAAGCAAGTAAAACTTTGTCATTGTTTTCCTTTGTAATATCCTTATTTTCAATAAGTCTGGCAAACAATGCGAGTTTATCTTCCCTCTTAATTTCCGTATTCAGGATAACCGGGTTAAGCAGTATGAATAAATCATCATACTTCTTCTCTGTAATTAAAAAATCGCACACTGATATCTGGATCTGAGGATTATCAGGATTTTCCTCCAATAATTTCTGATATACTTCCTGGGCTTTAACTCCGTCACCCTTTTCCCTATATACCTCAGCCATCAGGGCATAATATTCTACTTCTGCCGGGAAATTATCTATAATCTCCTGCGTCTTCGAAAGTGCTTCTTCAAATCTTCCTGCAAGCACCAGGCAGTGAATATAAGCTGGTGTTGTTGTCTCATTTATATTATATTTAAGCTCAAGCTCTTTGAAAATATTTATCGCTTTTCCATAATCTCTTTTCTCAGTATAGAGGTTCGCAAGTGCCATTTTTACATTCTGCTTTTCAGAAAAATAGACTGAAGCTTTCTCATAAATATAAATAGCGCTGTCTATATTACCCTCCTGATAATAAATTCCTGAAAGCATCATTGTATACCATAGATTCTTATCGTCAAGCCGATATGCCTGTCTGGCATACTTTTTACCATTTACCATGTCTCCTGAAGCAAGAACTATTTGAGCCATCTGATAATATGCAGCATCACTTTCAGGATCTAATTTTACACATTGTTCAAGGTATCTTAAAGCATCTCCGCCATTACCCAGAAGCTTTTGCTTTAGCGCTTCCACATATACATAATCGAAGGCTGCTTCATCAAATTTCTTGAATGATTTATCTTCTCTAACTGCACTTTTTTTTGAAGCACAAGAAGTTCCTGCTATTAAAAGTATCAGTATAGTACCAAAAATATAGTATTTGTTTTTCATATTTTACCTGTATGTACAAAACCTCCAACACTCCTGTCTGTTTCGTCTAATGTATCTACTTGCATCCATTCCTCCATCTCATGTTTAGCGACAACCATCTGACATATCCTTTCACCAACCTTTATAACAAAATCCTCTACTGATAAGTTTATCAAAATAATACAAACTTCTCTACGATAATCAGAATCAATAGTCCCGGGAGAATTCAAGACTGTAATTCCGTGCTTTATGGCCAGACCACTTCCCGGTCTTATCTGTGCTTCATATCCAACGGGTATCTCTATAAACAAGCCTTTATTTATCAAAGTACGTTTTAATGACTTCAAAACAATCGGCTTAACAATATCTGCCCTTACATCCATACCTGAAGATGAAATTGTTGAGCAGGCAGGCAATTTATGTTTCAATTTATTTACTATCCCTATTTTCATTCCTTCTTGAAGAATACTGTTAACAATTTATCCCGGTATTGTGCATAGCCAATAAATAACCCTAACAACACAGTGTTTATAACGATTTCACTTAATATATTGTTATAATTATAATAATGTCCAAAAAGCACCATTGCTATAGCTATTACAAAATATGATATAAGTTTATCCATCTCATATCTGACTTTATAGTGTTTTTCAGCAAATATGAACGAAAAAATAATCATGGTTCCATATGAAGCTATATGAGCCCATGCTGAGGCCATATAACCGTATGCCGGGATGAATAATACATTAATTAAAATTGTTATTACAGCTCCAATTAAAGTAATATAAACAGCATATCTAGTAAGATCGTTAAGCTTGTACCAAATACTATGGTTTATATAAATACCGTATAAAAGGTAGGCCATACTAATTATTGGAACCACAACCAGTGCCTCCCTGTAATTACGTCCCACTATATATTGGAAACCTGATATATAAAGATTAATTCCCAGAAAAACAATCAGCATTATAATAACGAAATACTTCATCACAAAAGCATATGTTTCTTTTGCATCGCTTTGTTTTGCCCTCTCGAAGAAAAATGGTTCCGCTGCAAATCTGAACATTTGTATAAAAAGTGCCATTAAGACGCCAATCTTATAAGCAGCACCGTACTTACCCAGTAATGAAAGTCCTTCTTCCTCGCCAATTATCCTTCTAAGCAGAATTTTATCAATAGTATCATTTATTGAACCACTCAGTCCGGCAAGCAGTAACGGATATGAATAATGAATCATTCGTTTCCACAAATCCGGACTAAAATTCAGCTTGGTTTTTAATATAACCGGTATAAGCATTAACAATGTGGCTGTGCTGGAAATAAGGTTTGCAAGGAAAATATAACCAACTTTATAATCAGGGTTATAAACCTTTCTGAACCAGCCTGAGCTGTTTTGATATATTTTTGGCGCTATCTGTAAAAGGAAAATTACAAGACCCAGGGTAATGAATACATTCAATATTTTGATCACACTAAATGTAAGAGGTTTATTCTCTTTTCTTAGTTTTGCAAACGGAATTGCAACAAAAGCGTCAATAGCTACAATTCCCGCGAACATTCTTATATAATCGTAATTATTCCTGTAATTCATTACTGCAGAAACCGGTTCTATAAAAACATACACCAGGATAACAAACAATAATGAACTGACAAACAAGCTAATCAAGGCTGTACTGTAAACTTTCTCCGAATCTTCCCTCTCCTGTACAAACCGGAAGAATCCTGTTTCCATTCCATATGTAAGAACAACAAGCAAAACAACCATCCAGGCATACAATTCAGTTACAATACCATAATCGCTGGTATTTGTAAAAATCCTCGTATAGAATGGAGTTAAAACCGCATAATGCAGAAAACGGGGAACAATAGTACCCAATCCGTAAATTAGAGTCTGACCTGCAAGTTTTTTTACCTCCTTCACATTAAAAAAGAATTTGCAAATATAGTTCTAATGAAAAAATCTATGCTCTGAATAACTATATTTTATATAAAACCCAAAATGCGAATCAATATTTTCCACTATCGTCCAAAGTTAAATATCTTTGCATTTGTATTTACAGAACGTTATTAACCAATTCTCTAATTTCATGAACATACGATTAAACAGATTTATAATCCTGACATTAATCTTTTTACTGTCCGCATGTTATTCAACGGGATCTACTGATACTGTATTTGTTCTGATAAAGACAAATGTCGGTGATATTAAAGTAAAACTTTACAATGAAACTCCATTGCACAGAGATAATTTCTTAAAGCTAGTAAATACAGGATTTTATGAAGGCATATCATTTCACAGAGTAATAAATGAATTTATGATCCAGGCAGGTGATCCACTTACAAAAAGTAATTCTGAAACTATTTCGGATTCACTTAAGAATTATACAATACCTGCAGAATTTGATCCTTCATTATTTCATAAAAAAGGTGCATTGGCTGCTGCTCGCCAGGGCAATGAAATAAACCCTTATATGAGATCATCCGGAACACAGTTTTACCTTGTTCAGGGTAAAAAATATACTGATAATGAGCTTAATAATGCCGAGATCAGGATTAACAGTCTGATCAAACAGGGTAAATTTAACATTCTGGTCAGGGAAACAGCAGATAGTCTCAGATCGGTTTCATCTTCTGCATCAGATGCCGAGATACAGGAGATAGCGTCCCGCAAAATGTTTAACTATCTTACAATCACTCCGGATTTTAAGTATACACCTGAACAGAGAATTGTTTACACTACTATTGGTGGTACCCCAAGGCTTGATGGTAGTTATACATTATTCGGCGAGGTTGTCGAAGGGCTGGATGTAGTTGACAGAATAGCTGCTGAAAAGACTGACCAATCAGATAAACCATTGAATAATATAACTATCCTTAAAATGAAAGTTGTCAGAAAATAATTTATACTTGCATAAAAAATATAATAATGCTTGAAAAAATAGGTGATCTGTTGAAAGAAGTCTCCTCTTTCAATAAAGCTAATTATGAAGATCTTGAGTTATTCAGGTTAAAATTTCTAAGTAAAAAGGGACTTCTCTCTGATCTTTTTGAGGATTTTAAGACTATCTCTCCGGAACATAAAAAAGAGGTAGGGCAGAAGCTTAATGTACTCAAGCAGCTGGCAATTGAAAAATACAATTCAATTAAATCATCTTTAACTATCGTAGATGAAAAAACTGAAGGACAGGATCTCAGCCGCCCTGCATATCCGAGTCATTTCGGTTCCCGTCATCCCATATCAATAGTAAGAAATGAGATAATAAATATTTTTTCAAGAATTGGTTTTGTTGTATCTGAAGGTCCTGAAATTGAAGACGATGATCATGTATTTACAAGGCTTAATTTTGCACCGGAGCATCCTGCCAGGGATATGCAGGATACATTTTATATATCCCGTCAATCGATAGAAGAGTCAAGGCCACAAGATATACTCCTTCGTACACATACATCTTCAGTACAGGTGAGGGTAATGCAGAATCAGAAACCACCGATAAGAACTATTTCCCCGGGCAGGGTATTCCGTAATGAAGCAATTTCTGCCAGGGCTCACTGTATTTTTCATCAGGTTGAGGGATTATACATAGATGAAAATGTATCATTTGCAGATCTCAAACAAACACTTCTCTTCTTTTCCCGGGAAATGTTTGGAAAAGATACCGAGATAAGATTAAGGCCATCTTACTTCCCTTTCACAGAACCTTCGGCAGAAATGGATGTAAGTTGTAAAATTTGCGGCGGTAAAGGTTGTAATGTATGCAAATATACAGGCTGGCTTGAGGTTCTTGGTTGTGGCATGGTGCATCCGAATGTGCTTGATTCTTGCAATATCGACAGTCATAAATATACCGGATTTGCATTCGGTATGGGCATTGAGAGATTAGCGATGCTGAAATATCAGGTAAATGATCTACGTTTATATTTTGAAAATGATATTCGTTTTCTTGATCAGTTTAAAACAGCTTTCTGATTCACTGAACAGAAACTATGTTCTGTATGTTAATTGTTAATATTCATTGTATGAAATGAAACAACATGAAAATCAAATACCTCTTTGCACAAAATGTTCATTAGAATCTGATGGCATCTTTAGAAATCTGACCACTGAAGAGACTGACATTCTTAACTATGAAAAGGACTTCAGGCAGTACAAGAGAGGTGATGTTCTTTACCAGGAAGGTAATCGTATAAGCGGGTTTTTTTGTGTCAGCAGCGGTATAATCAAAGTTTTTCAGACAGGATTTGATGGTA
The DNA here is from genome assembly GCA_035531395.1 of Bacteroidales bacterium. GTDB lineage: Bacteria > Bacteroidota > Bacteroidia > Bacteroidales > VadinHA17 > LD21. The sequence continues at coordinate 78,638 of DATKTA010000023.1, read as the reverse complement.
AGGAACAGATAATAAGATTCGCCAAAAAAGGAGATATTATTGCGTATCGGAGTGTTTTAAGTAATGAACTGGCATGTACTTCAGCAAAAGTAATTGAAGATTGCCAGGTTTGCTTTATTCCTTCTGAAATTCTAATTTCCTTCATTAAATCAAATTCTACCTTTGCGCTTGATCTGATTAAGCTTGCATGCCATGAGCTGGGAGAAGCAAATTCATTTATTACCGATATTGCACAAAAAACAGTAAGAGAACGACTTGCAGAAGTTCTTCTGCTTCTTGTAAATGATTTTGGTGTTGATAATGACAAATTCCTTAAAATATCACTTACCCGCGAGGAGCTGGCAAATATTGTTGGAACAGCAACAGAATCAGTAATAAGGTTGCTATCGGAATTTAAAACAGACAGGCTTGTTGAGCTTAGCGGGAGAAAAATCAAAATTCTCAATACTAAGGGGCTTGAGAAAATAAGCAATGTCTATAACTAATTTATAATCTGATCAGAAAAGCGTACCTGTATCCTTGCTTCTGAATTGCTTACCCAGATGCCTGTAGGCATGTTCGGTGGCTTCCCTTCCACGTGGTGTTCTTTTCAAATATCCTTCCTTAATAAGGAATGGCTCATATACCTCTTCAATGGTTCCGCTTTCTTCTCCAACAGCAGTAGATATTGTATTTAGTCCTACGGGTCCTCCATTAAATTTTTCTATTATAGCTGAGAGGATTCTGTTGTCCATTTCATCGAGGCCATGCTGATCAATTTTAAGAGCTTTCAGTCCATACCTGGTAATGTCAAGATCTATTATACCTGTACCTTTTACCTGGGCAAAATCGCGGATCCTTCTTAACAGAGCATTTGCTATTCTAGGGGTACCCCTGCTTCTGCGTGATATCTCCTCTGCTGCTGATTCGTTTATTTTTACATTGAGAATTCCGGCAGATCTTTTAATAATGCCTGCCAGTATTTCATGATCATAATATTCAAGATGGAACTTTATGCCAAATCTTGCTCTTAATGGGCTGGTAAGAAGACCAGACCTGGTTGTGGCACCTATCAGTGTGAAATTATTAAGAGTTAACTGGACTGATCTGGCACTTGGTCCTTTATCGATCATAATATCTATCTGGAAGTCTTCCATTGCAGAGTAAAGATACTCCTCAACTACAGGACTAAGACGATGAATTTCATCAATAAAAAGAACATCACCTTCCTGTAGATTTGTCAGAAGACCAGCAAGATCACCTGGTTTATCAAGAACAGGTCCTGATGTTACCCTCATATTTACCTGAAGTTCATTTGATATTATTGCGGCCAGAGTTGTTTTGCCAAGCCCCGGAGGTCCATGCAGCAAAACATGATCGAGAGACTCTCCCCTTTGTTTTGCAGCTGTTACAAAGACTTCAAGGTTTTCGATAACCTGCTTTTGCCCCTTGAAATCAATAAAGCTCAGAGGACGCAGCTGTTTTTCAAACTCCTTGTCAGTTAAGGAAATACTCTCTTTTCTGAGCTCCAGATTGTCCTCCATATGTAAATTCTCTACTTAATCAGTTTGACGTCGCTTTCAGGCAGTTTGATCCTTACCCCATTGATTAAGGTTTCAACATCATCTTTATATATAATTACCAGGATAATATTGCCCTCTTCATCAAATTTCTTCCATGCTTTCTGTCTGATTCCTGTTTCAAAATGCTGTTCTTCCTTTATTTTTCCATTTTCATAATAGTACCTGTGCTCACCGTCTGGATTTCCCTGTACAAAACTTCCTTTAAATTTAAGTTTTCCGTCAGGGTAATAACCCTTCCACATGCCATCTTTAAGTCCTGTAATATATTTACCCTCTTCAGTATAATCACCTGAATTGTACTTCCATTCACCATTTTTTTCTCCATCAATATACTGACCCTGTGTTATTATTTCCCCAGTTTCAGAATACTCAGTAGTAGCCCCGTCACGTTTGCCCTGGAAATATTCTTCTTCCCTGAGAAGCTCTCCGCCTTCATAGTACCACTTCCATAACCCGTCTGGTCTTCCGCTGTTAAATGATCCTGTCTGTTCAATCTTTCCTGCCTGATTATAGAATTTCCAGGCACCGGTTTTTCTGTTTTCATTGTACTGACCTTCTGCCTGAGTTTTACCGTCAGGGTATAAATCTTTCCATTTACCATTATAGTTACCAGCTTCATTAACTATTCCTTCGGATAAAAGAAGACCGTTATCATTATATATGTAAGCATTTATAACCTTGCCGTCTTTTCCATATTCTCTATGTACTCCAACCGGTATTTTTTCTCTGTATGGACCACTATATACCAGATTACCATCAGAATTATATCTATTAACTATTTCGATGTCAGGAGAATCCTCAACACTCGATTTTACTATTGATCCATTCTCATATAGCATTGTAAGAATAAGTTTACCACGACTATCATACTCTTTATAATAACCATGCATAAGATCATCCTTAAATGTCTTTTCTGACTTTATATTCCCATTAGGATAAAATTCTTTCCATTCTCCCTGTTTTAGTCCTTTACTATCAATCCGGTTTATTCTTTCACGGCTTACCAGAAAATCATTATTATATTCAAAAAGTGTAATAATATTTCCATCCCTGTCATATTCCTTCGACAGACCTTCCTTTTTACCGCCGTTGTATAAAATAGTTTGCTGCACTTTACCTTCAGGAAAATAAATGTACGCCGTTCCCTCTTTCTTATCTCCGGCATACAGCTCTTTTGACCATACATAAACACCTTTTAAGGGTTCTTTCCTGTATTTATAGTACCAGCCATTTTTCTTGCCAAGAAGGTAATTTATCTTCTCTGTAGTGTCTCCTGCCTGGTCGAAGAAATTCCATATACTGTCAATTAAAAATGTTGTTCTTTTTCCTTCAGATTTTTTTATACCGGTAACATAATAACTCTTCCAGAAACCATCAGGTTTTCCGTTTTTAATTATACCTTCGCTTGATATGGCTCCGTTTGGATATTTAAAAATATGATAGCCATCCTCTATGTCTGAGCTACTGTCCTGTGCATTTAAAAGGCAAAGAAACGAGACAAATATAATAGAAGTTAAAAACCTTTTCATAAACTATAGTCCAAGTTTCTTTGATATTTCCATCATTCTTAAAATAGGTTTCTGTGCCTTTTTAAGAGTATCTTTTTCAATAATTATTTCAAATGATTCATCTTGAAGAGATATGTAAATTTTCCCAAGTGAAATGAGTTTCATAAAATTACATTCGCTGCAACCACATGTTGAATCTTTCGGAGGTGCTGGTATAAAGGTTTTATCAGGATTTTCCTTTTGCATCTGATGAATTATACCAGCTTCAGTTGCAACAATAAAAGTTTTAGCATTATCCTTTTTAGAGTATTGCAGCAATGAAGATGTTGATCCTATAAAATCTGCAACCATTCTTACCGGAAGTTCACACTCAGGATGTGCTATTAAACTTGAATCAGGGTACTCTTTTTTTAGATTAATTATTGCTTCCAGGGAAAACTCTTCATGAACATGGCATGCACCATTCCATACAATAATGTCACGTCCTGTTTTATTAAGAACATAGTTACCAAGATTGCGGTCGGGACCAAAAATTATCTTCTCATCATCAGGTAATGATTGAACTATCTGTACAGCATTGCTTGATGTACAGATTATATCAGACATTGCCTTTATTTCTGCTGTGGTATTTACGTAAGTAACTACAGTCCTGCCTGGATGATCATCGATGAATTTTTTAAAATCTTCTTCTTTGCATGAATCAGCCAGAGAGCACCCTGCATTAATATCTGGCAATAATACCTTTTTTTCCGGAGCAAGAATTTTTGCTGTTTCAGCCATAAACCTGACCCCTGCAAAAAGTATAATATCTGCACTGGTTGAAGCTGCCTTTTGAGATAAAGCAAGGCTATCACCAACAAAATCAGCTATATCCTGAATATCGCTTGTCTGATAATAATGAGCAAGTATTATCGCATTCTTTTCAGCTCTCAGTCTTCTTATCCCTTCTATATACTCCTCGGCTTTAAGATGCTTCATTTAAAGAATTGTATTTAGCGGTATAAACTTAATCAATAATGTTGTTTTAATATTCATTCTGTTTTGAACCATTATTAACAATATAATATCTTAAATAATTAATTAATAAAATTTTCTATGATGATGATGATGTCCTGTTAATTGTGTTTAAATATTTTTAAGAATTATATTGTTTTTTTCATCATTAATATTCAATAAACAGCTTATTAACAGATCAAAAAACATACCGTTTTTGATTATCAGAATATTACTGAAATAATTAACAACTGTTCAAATTAGATTGTTGATAGCAATAACAAGGCAAAATTATATTTTAATATGTTTATTTAAGGTTTGTATTTTCATTAAATTCAATTAAAACTTTTTTCTGGTATCTGATTTTATTAAAACAGGTGAAAAATCATTTTAATAAATGAATAAATTCCTTTTTATCATCTCTTTTTTTACATCTTATTAACAAAATTTCAATCACACTATTTTCCGAGTAAGTTATCATCAGAACGGAATTATGTTTATAAATCTTATTAAATATCTAAAAAGATATTCGAATATTATTTTCTTTAAAAACGACATTTATGTTACTTTGTAAAATAATTATCTGAACATACAAGTTACATTAATTTGAAAAAGAAGAAGATAGTTGTGGTTTCCGACCATGCAGGTTTCTTCCTTAAGGAAAAAATTTTAAAATTTCTAATTAAGGAAAAGTACGATGTAACTGATTTTGGTTGTTCTGCAGAAAATCCTCCGGTGGATTATCCGGATTATGGTCATCCATTAGCAGATGCTGTTTCTTCTGGTGAGTATGATCTTGGTATTTCGATTTGCGGAACCGGGAATGGAATCAATATGGTTGTTAACAAACACCCGGGAATAAGAAGTGCATTATGCTGGAATGAAGAGATGAGCAGGTTGGCCCGGGCTCATAATGATGCTAATATTTGTGCTCTTCCCGGCAGGTTTATAAATGAATCGGAGGCATATCTCATTGTTAAAACCTTTTTAACAACAGAATTTGAAGGAGGCAGACATAAACCCAGAATAGACAAAATTCCATTAAAATTTTACTAAGATGCTTTCAAATTCATGCAGATATGGCATCAGAGCAATTATTTATCTTGCGGACAGAAGTTCTGAAGAAGGTAAAACAGGAATAAAACAGATTGGTAAAGACCTCGGCCTTCCAACTCCTTTTCTAGGTAAAATTCTGCAGCAGCTTGCGAAACAAAAAATTCTCAAATCAATGAAAGGTCCTCATGGAGGCTTTTCAGTGGCAATAGATCCGCAAATAATAACTCTTTACGATATTATTGTTGCTATTGACGGAGAAGATATTTTCACTGATTGCCTAATGCATGACGGGTCGTGCCGTTCTGCTAACAAAAATAAAAAGCCTTGCCCCATACATGATGATTATGCAAAATCGAGGTCAGAGCTGATAAAACTTTTTAAAAGCAAAACTGTTTATGATCTTGTGGTGAAAGCAAATAATTCAAAGATTATTACTATCTGATTTTCTCCCTGTAGACCCTCATAATCAACATCCACACAAGTACAGATATAAAAATGCCAAGTGTATTGAAAATCACATCATATATACTTGCATTTCGAGTTGTTGTTAATATTTCCTGAAGAATTTCCATTAAAACACCATATAGGAATGGATAAATGGCAAGCAACAATAACGGCCGGTTTCCGATTAACGATTTACGACTTTCAAAAATTGCAACTATCATCAGAGCAAAATACATACAAAAATGAGCAAATTTGTCAAAATGAGGTATATTGAGGAATTGAACCTTATTTAATTCATCAGCATTTTTCAGGCTCAGATAGAGAATAACCAGGGATAGTAGGATAGTGTATTTATACCTCTTAATCATTTTACATATTTGCATCAAAAATAGCCATAAAGTTTATAATTAATGTATAATTTCAAGGCTATATTTCTGAGGATGGCCGGAGTATATATTCATATTCCTTTTTGCAGGAAGCTATGTTCTTACTGCGATTTTTATCACATTGTTACAACCGGTGATAACAGCGAGTGCATTTCAGCATTGGTTCAGGAAATGGAATTGAGGCGGGATTATCTTGGGAATGAAAACGTGTCGACGATTTATCTGGGCGGAGGCACTCCTTCGTTACTTTCGCTCAGGCAAACAGATTCTTTGCTGGACAGCATCAGAAGTACATATAAGGTTGAGGAGGATTGCGAAATCACTATTGAAATTAACCCTGATGATATTACATCTGATTATCTTTCAGGGCTTAAGAAAACAGGCATTAACAGGATAAGCCTGGGAGTACAGTCATGGAAGGATTCGGACCTGCAGCTGCTAAACAGGCGACATGATTCAGCACAGGCGGAATTTGCTCTTAAAGAGATATTCAAAGCGGGATTTGAAAATGTTACAATCGACCTTATCTATGGAATTCCCGGTATGACCTTGCAGGACTGGTCAGCAAATCTTGATCTTTCCTTTTCTTATAAGATAAAGCACTTATCGGCTTATCATCTTACTTTTGAAAAAGGAACTGTATTCTGGAAAATGCTGGAAAAAGGTGCGATAAGTGAAATAGATGAAGACAAAAGCACTGCTCTTTTCAATATGTTGATAGAAAAAACAGAGAAAGCAGGTTTTGTACATTATGAAATTTCAAATTTCGGAAAACCTGGTTTTTTTTCAAAACATAATACAAATTACTGGAAACAAGTCAGTTATATTGGAATTGGTCCTTCAGCACATTCATTTAATGGCTACTCAAGGCAATGGAACATAAGTGACGTGAAAGGTTATATTCGTGCAATTAACTCCGGAAAAACTTTTTTTGAGAGAGAGGAACTTGATACAAAGGCAAGGTTCAATGAATATATAATGACATCCCTTAGAACAATGTGGGGCATTGATCTTGAATATGTTGAAAGAACATTTGAAAAGGAAGGGTATGATTATGTTGTTAACCTCTCGGGAAAATTCAAGGATTACGGACTGATGAAAGAAGAGAATCAGTTTTTGATACTCACAAACCAGGGAAAAATGATATCAGATAATATAATATCTGAGTTTATGATGCCTTCAGAAGAGTAATTATTTCTTCGACAGCATGAAAGTTGTCTTGCCGATAATGTTATCCTCGAGATATATTTCAATGCTATAGGTACCGACAATAAAATCACCGGTATTATCCATATATATACACATTTCAATATCCTGGTTTATATAATCCACTGTGCGGTTGGCAGAATAGATAATCTTGCTTCTTTTATACTCAAAGAGATTATCCGGACTTGTCGTTATTATAAGAGAGTCCGGCCGTATAAGTCTCATAAATACCTCTTTCTCGCCTGCTTTCGCTATGGGATTTTCACGTAATGTAAAACAGACCCTTATCTTGTCGAGCAGGCTAATTCTTGAGGTCTCTTTTCTTTTTCTATTAAGAGGGGCCGCAACCACATCCTTAGCCTGGATAACAGATGCTATTTCAACTTTACCCGATAGTTCTTCCTTTACTTTTGACAGTTCGGTGTTTACATTTCGCACCTGTTTCATCTGCTGTTTTATCTCAGTATTTTCGGCGACAAGGATTTTGTTTCTGCTATTCAGGGAGTCAATCTGGACAATATAGTTTTTCATAATTTCCCTCATTGTCGAGATCTCGCTCTTATATTTTTTAATAAGCTGGGCATTTGAGGCATTAATTGACAGAAGCTGGACTATTCTTTCTCGCTCTTTTACCAATCCTGCCTTGAGTGTATCATTGTTTGTTTTCAAGGTATCATATGCATATACCATTGATTTTAATTCATTTGTCAGCGAATCTTTCTCCTCAGTCAGAACTGTTTCCATTTCTATCATTTTACTTTTCTGACTGAAATACATAACAATGAGAAAAATCAAAAGAAATGCCAGGATGACAGATATGGCCATCATACTGGAGGGTGTAAGCTTTTTTAAAAAATTGTCCAGAGGTTTGGATTTTAATGGTTCTGTCATTATTCTTTTCTTTTATAATTGAACGATCGGGTGGGCAAAAATAATAATATCCTGATAATTTTTATTAATTCCGGCGCAATGATTAAATTTACAGAGAACGATATTAATGTTAATTATTTAAAATACAGCAATATGGGTGGGTTTTTTGGTGTTATTTCAAAAACAGATTGTGTCGAAGATGTTTTCTATGGAACTGATTATCATTCACATCTTGGTACAAAACGGGCTGGAGTGGTCTTTATTGTGCCCGATAATGGTTTCAGGCGATCGATTCACAGTATTGAAAATTCCTATTTCAGAAATAAATTTGAAAATATTCTTAAAGATTTTTCAGGTAATTCAGGCATGGGTGTAATCAGCGATACAGATCCTCAGCCTATTTTATTCAACTCACATCTTGGTCGTTTTGCAATTGTGACGGTAAGCCGTATTGTTAACCTCGCAGAGCTGGAGGAGAAATTTCTTAAGAAGAAAAATCATTTCACAGAAAATTTTGAAGGAAATACCAACCCCTCCGAAGTAGTTGCAAACCTGATTTGTGAAAAAGAAAGCCATAAAGAAGGGATAGAGAATGTATTTGAAGAAGTAAAAGGTTCATGCTCTTTACTAATACTTACAGATGAAGGAATTATTGCAGCCCGCGACAAGAATGGGAGAACCCCTGTTGTCATCGGTAAAAAAGAAGGCAGCTATGCCGTCGCCTCTGAATCATGTTCTTTTCCAAATACAGGATTTGAAATTGAGTATTTCCTCGGGCCCGGTGAAATTGTTTTGATAAGATCAGATGGCTACACCAGGATGAGAGAACCGGAAGAAAAGATGCAGATTTGCTCTTTCCTGTGGGTTTATTATGGGTATCCTCCCTCATATTATGAAGGCATCAATGTGGACGAATGCCGTTACAGGTGTGGTGAGTCCCTTGCTGCAAACGATACTGTTGAAGCAGATTTTGTTTGCGGCATTCCCGATTCCGGGGTAGGCCATGCACATGGGTATGGTAATGCAAAAAAAATCCCCTATAAGAGGGCTTATTCTAAATATACACCCACCTGGCCCAGGAGTTTCATGCCTCAGTATCAGGGCCTGCGTGATCTTGTTGCAAAAATGAAACTTATTCCCAATAAAGCTGTAATAGAAGGCAGGAGAATGATTTTTCTGGATGACAGTATAGTAAGAGGAACCCAGTTAAAAGACAGTACCAATGCGCTTCGGGAATCAGGTGCGAAGGAGGTGCATATGAGAATAGCCTGTCCTCCTTTGTTGTTTTCATGCAATTTTTTGAATTTCTCAGAATCAAGATCAATTATGGAGCTTGCAGGAAGAAAGGCAATTAAACAACTTGGCGGAGAGGAGAAGGATCTTAAAGAATATGCTGATCCGGATTCAGAGAAATATTCTGCAATGGTAACGCAAATTGCTAAAAACCTGAACCTTGACTCCCTGATATACCAGCGCCTTGATGATCTGGTTAAAGCAATCGGCCTGCCTAAGGAAAAACTGTGTACACATTGCTGGGACGGATCAGGTTATTTTTAAAACATTAATATTTTCATGAAGTATGTTGGCGCACATGTAAGTGCTCAGGGTGGAGTTGAAAACGCTCCTATAAATGCTGTTGCAATAGGAGCTAAGGCTTTTGCCCTTTTTACAAAGAACCAGAGACAATGGTTTTCCAATCCTCTTACCGGGAGCAGTATCAAATCATTCAGGGAAAATTGCGAACGTTTTGATTATAAGCCGTTTCAGATACTTCCGCACGACAGTTACCTTATCAACCTTGGCCATCCCGAGGAAGGGCCCCTGGCGAAGTCAAGGGAATCGTTCCTTGATGAGATGCAGCGATGCGAGCAGCTGGGACTTGACAGGCTCAATTTTCACCCGGGAAGTCACCTCAATTCTAAAAGTATTGAAGAGTGTCTGAAAAGGATAGCAGAATCAATTAATATCGTACTTGACAAAACAAAAGGAGTTACAGCAGTAATTGAAAATACTGCCGGTCAGGGTACAAATCTGGGTCATAGTTTTGAACAATTAAGGGAAATAATTGATAATGTTGAGGATAAATCGAGAGTGGGAGTATGCATTGATACATGTCATGCATTTACTTCAGGTTATAATATAAAAACATCTGAGGGATTTAAAGAGACATTCGATAAATTCGCTGAGATAGTAGGATTTAAATATCTTAAAGGGATGCACCTTAATGATTCAAAAAAAGATCTGGGAACGAGGGTAGACCGTCATGATAATCTGGGGGCAGGGCTGTTGGGGGAAGAGATATTCTCTCTTATAATGAAGGATCCCCGGTTTGATAACATGCCTTTGATACTGGAAACTCCCGAGGAATCGTTATGGGAAGAGGAGATCAGAAAGCTGTATTCGATGATCAATTAATAATATGTTTTATAACAGAGATTCCAGTTACCTGAAGCGAAATGAATAAAGATCGGCATCTTTAATTCTAAACCTGATCCTTACAGGGATATTGTTAAGTTTTGTCAGATCGGAAGACGATCTCCATTCAACCGTCCTTTCAATCTCATTTCCTATTACCGGAATGCAATTTTCAAAAGAGAACTCCTGAAGAGGGCTTCCATTAGTATCAAGAATTTCCACCAGTATATATCCGGCAGCAGATGTGGAGAAGTTCAATATCAGCTCAGAGCCAGTAAAGCTAATTTTCTTTGTAACCAGCTCTCCCGGTTCAAATTTGGCGTGAAGTGAAGCAAAACCATCAATTCGGAGTGAATACCTGTGAAGGTTTGCTGTTGGCTGGGCATAGTCCTGGTTAACATAAAATGAGATCTCTGTCTCACCTGTCTGAACAACATTCAGTGCAGGATAGTTTGTTCTGGAGATCCAGTTATTGAGCCCTATTCCTGGCCTGAGGAAACCTTCCCGGAAAGTTCGCTGGTAGGTAGTGCCCCCCCTTGAGGTTAAGAGGACAGCATCAGCACAGTCTTTAAAATAACCTGGATTTACATTAAGTCTTTTTGCCTGTTCCTCAGTTATAACCTGTTTACCAGGGAAAAAACGGGCCGCAGTAGAAATATAGATATGCGGAGCCCTGTAATAAGGGCTTGTCTGGTTGGTGTATAGCTCTTCCAGGGGAGTGTTTCCGAAATTCATTGCCTCCGGCTTTGACCAGTTTATGAAATCGACAGATGTGCTCCTGCCTACACTTCTTACAGACTTTCCTCCTGATTCTATCCACTTGCGGAAATAGCAGACATAACAGTTTTCATTCACTGACCAGAAGGCAATGTTCTGGGAATCGAATGGTTCTCCTGTCAGGACTGGTGTTTCGCGAAGCTTTTTCCAGAGTACACCATCATCAGATACAAATGCTAACAATCCTTCGGTCAGACCTCCCAGAGCTTTGAACTTTCCGTTTGACCGGCCTGGATTGGTGTCGAGAAAAGGGGAGAAATTATGTGATGCAGGCTTTGAGCCGGCCAGAACTATATTATTGTCCCAGGTATCCAGCACCTTAAATAATCTCAGGTCTGGTTTGGTCCAGATGATTCCATCGGCTGATTCAGCATAACAGGTTACCTCCTCATTTGTAGATTCACCTTTTGTTGTTGCAAGTCCCCGATAATAAAGCCTGTAAACAGGTCCATCCTTAATTACTGTTGAATAAGCTGAAAAAGGACCCTCCCAGGGCCTGTCAAACTTTAAAACAGTACCCCGGTCTGCTGGTACATGCATCCTTAATTCCAGGTTCTCTAAAGATTCTATAAGGAGGCTGTCAACAAATATCTCAAGCCTTGATTTAATCGGGAGTACCTCGGGATTGTTTTCCTGGGAAACAGCTATTACTGAAAGAAATGAACATATTGAAAATAGAGCAACCTTTATTTTCATGACCTTATAACTTAGTGATAATCAGGCGAGTAATTTAATTTCAATTTACTGTATATAAATGGCTTGCTATAAATACTGTTTGACAAATCAAAGTCCAAGTTTTTTAAGTAAGGCTTTATTCTTAAGCTTCTCCTTTGTGGCTTTATATCCGAGGGCGAAAAGTTCTTCTGCCTTTTCAGGATCAAGGATCCCATAATTTATGAGTTCCGGAGGAGCTACGAGGAAATCAAATTTGTCTGCTTTTTCAGTAACCTCCTGGTTCATGCTCAGAATGAAGGCTCTTTCAGCTATATTTATCAGGCCACTTATTTTTGGAACCGATCCGGCAGGATTAACAAAAGATCCAATAAGCGATTCACACTGATTTTCAATCGGATGAATGGGCAGATTGTCAACAATACCTCCATCGAGATACTGAATATTTTCTATCACTACCGGTTGAAACAAAACAGGAATACTCATAGATGCTATGACCCTGTCAAGAAGTTCTCCTTCAGAAAAATAGACAGCTTTTCCGTTGTTGATATCGGTTGCTGTAACATATAGAGGTATCTTCAGCTCCTCAAATCGAGTGGCATGCAGATGGGCTTTAAGTATTTTGATTATTCCGGAAATCTGGAGCAGTCCTTCCCTTGGAAGGGTTGGTCTCATAAAATCGAGACGACTGCCGCTGTTGAGTAATTTTAATATTTCCCGGGGAGGATAACCATCAGCTGTTAGAACGCCGACCAAAGCACCAGCGCTTGTACCAGAGATTATATCAGGAGTTATACCAGCTTCTTTAAGAGCCTGAATAAATCCAAGGTGAGCAAAACCTCTGGCTCCTCCGCCACTCAGAATAAAACCGGTTTTATATTTTTTTTCTTTCATTAAGAAAGGTTAACATTAAAAACTAAAAAAAAACATTAGCAGCCGGACATTGAAATAGGTGACAAGCAGAGTAATTGTCCATAGAAGTATTTGCAGGAACCTTGAATTAACATATTTGCCCATCACTTTTTTGGAGGAGGTAAGATAGACCTGGATTGCAACAGTAAACGGAAGCTGAATGCTAAGAAAGACCTGCGACCAGATCAATCCCTTAAATGGATCCTTTATAAAAAAAATAAGAACAAGGGCACCTAGAAGAGAAACAAGGACACCAACCCTGGAATGATTATCTTTAACATCATAAGGTTCTCCGTACATGCCAGAAATGATAGAACCTCCTGCCATTCCTGATGTAATTGTTGATGCTACTCCGGCAAATAATAGAGCTATTGCAAAAACCACTGAAGCGTTTGTTCCCAATAAAGGCTCCAGGAGACTTTCTGCCTGTTGTAATTCATCCACTTTAATGCTGTTTTTAAAAAAAGTGGCAGCAGCCAGAAGTATCATAGCGCTGTTTATAGCCCATCCGATTACCATAGAAAAGAGAGTGTCGGCAAATTCAAATTTTAGTTGCCGTTTGATTATTTTTTCATCCTGAAGATTCCATTGACGGCTTTGTATCACTTCAGAATGCAGAAAAAGATTATGAGGCATAATTACAGCCCCAAGAACACTCATAAGCAAAAGAATTGAACCTTCAGGGATTGTTGGTTTAACCCATGAGATCCCTGCAGCTACCCAGTCTATATCAACCAGGAATAATTCATAAAGAAAAGATAGTCCGATAATTGACACAAAACCGATGATCCATTTTTCAATTTTTCCATATGAATTTGTAAACAGCATTATCGTTACAAAAATGGTTACCAGAACAGCTCCGATTTTAATTGGTATATCGAACAACATATCAAGTGCAATTGCCCCTCCGAGAATTTCAGCAAGTGATGTTGAAACAGAAGCAAGAACTGCAAACGAGAGAATTGATTTTGATATTTTTGGAGGGAGGTAAATAGTTGCTGCCTCTGACAGACAGAGACCTGTTGCAATACCAAGGTGGGCAACATTATGCTGCAAAACGATAAGCATTATTGTCGAAAGTGATACAACCCAGAGTAGTGTATAGCCATAATCTGAACCAGATGCAATGTTGGCCGCCCAGTTCCCGGGATCAATAAATCCGACAGTTACAAGAAGCCCGGGTCCGATATATTTGAAAATATCAAGGCCACCATAGCCGGGCTCATGGTCTTTTCTTCTAATGTCTTTAAGAAAACCCTTTAAATTAAATATGTTCCTGATATTCAACATTGTTAAAAAAAAGTATTTTAGCTTGTTATTATTGATATATGAATACCAAAAGGCAAATATAACAATGATAAAGCAATTCCAATTAATACTTCATACCACTCAAATGTATCTTAATTGTTATAATTTTGTGCCCTGTAAACAAATACTGATCAATTATGCAGTTTCTGCTTATAGCTTATGATGGAAATGATGCTGAGGCGCTTGAAAGAAGAATGAAAGTAAGGGTAGAACACCTTGAAAAGATTGAGGTTCTTAAAAACAAAGGTGAGTGCCTTGCAGGAGGAGCAATACTCGACGATTCGGGAAAAATGGTGGGTTCAATGATAATATACGAATTTCCTGACAGAACTACTCTTGATGAAAAACTTAAGGATGAACCGTATTTTACAAACGGTGTCTGGCAGAAGATAGAGATAAAGCCATTCCGCCTTGCAATAATTAAAAAATGAAGGCGAGAATAATGAAGTTCAGGCCTGCCGTTGACAAAAAAGTACTGGTACTGTTGGCTAGTTTAATGTGGTGCGGTGTGGGAATAATGTTGATAGGTTATTCTGTATCATGGCTTGTATCCCTGAGCTTAGAAGACCAGTTGATCTTCGGATCTGTAGGTTTTATTGCGGCATTACCGATACACCACTTTGGATTTCTCAGGATCGCAGACAAAAATTTAAAAAGGCTTTTGCCTTTGACTGAAAAGAAATGCCTGTTCTCATTTATGACATGGAAAAGTTATCTTATCGTTCCGGTTATGGTATCGATGGGTATCTTACTGAGGCATTCTCCACTTCCAAAATCATATTTATCAATTATTTACATTGGCATAGGTTTTGGATTATTCTTATCGGGAATCAGGTATTTCAGATTTTTCATTATACTTCTTGCTACACGCACGAACATCAATCAGGAAATATTTAAATAATTCAATCATGAAAAAAATCTCATTATTAACTGCAGCTTTATTCATGAGCATATTACTCATGGCTCAGCAGTCAGGATCAGGCCTGTCATTTAAAATGGAAGAACTTACTTCTCCTAAATTTCCAATGGCAGCTGAGAAGGCTGGTGGTGTATGTGTAATACCTATGGGTATAATCGAAAAACATGGCCCTCACCTTCCACTCGGAACTGATATGTTTGAGGCTCGGGAAATAGCCTTTACGGCAGCCCAGAAAGAATATGCTATTGTGTTCCCGCCATATTTTACGGGACAAATATTTGAGGCGAAGCACCAACCCGGGGCAATTGCATATAGCCATGAACTTATGTGGAATATGCTTGAAGAGACATGTAAAGAGCTGTCCCGCAATGGTTTAAAAAAGATAATCCTTGTGAACGGGCATGGTGGAAATACAAGCTTCCTGCAATATTTCTGCCAGACACAGCTTGATGCACAGCAGGATTATACTGTTGTTTTGTTCAGGCCGGAGGCAAATCCTCAATATGAAAAAGAGATCGCTTCTCTAAAAAAGGCAAAACTGGATGGACATGCAGGAGAAGAAGAGACCTCCATGATGACATATATAGCCCCTTCGCTGGTTGATACAGATGCACTTAAAAATGAATCAGGAGCTGATCAGGACAAGCTGAGCAAACTGCCATTCGGATATACAGGTATCTGGTGGTATGCAAAATTCCCTAATCATTTTGCAAGTGATGTGAATACTCCAAACAAAAGACTGGGAGAATTGCTTGTTAAAAGTGATGCTGAACAACTGGCAGAGCTTATTAAATTCCTGAAAAGTGACATGACAATACAACAGCTTCAGGAAGAGTTTTTTAAGAAATCAGGAAATCCTGCAGGAAGGTAAATTCTTTTTGTTGCGATCAGGGGGCAAGCCGTTCAATAATCCAGGACTCATCCTTCCTGGTATAACGAATACGGTCGTGCAGGCGATATTCTCCCTCCTGCCAGAATTCTATACTGTCAGGAACAAGGCGGAATCCTCCCCAGTATTCGGGTTTTTCAACAGATTTGCCAGAGTATTTCTTTTTGAAAAACTCAACCCTGCTGTCAAGATAAGGGCGGTCAGGTATAACACTGCTTTGTTCACTGGCCCAGGCTCCAATCTGACTATCTCTTGGTCTTGAATTGAAATATTTTACTGATTCTTCAGCAGATACTTTTTCAGTATATCCTTCAATTCTTACCTGCTGACCCGATTCAGGCCAATAGAAAAGCATTGCAGCATATGGATTTTCCGAAAGTTGTTTCCCTTTTTTGCTGTTATAGTTTGTGAAAAATATAAATCCGGATTCACTGAAATCTTTAAGCAGAACCATCCTTGCTGAAACCCGGCCCTCTTTTGATGTTGTTGCCAGGCAGACTGCATCGGGATATTGCGATACAGCAGAAAGGCGTTCTTTATACCATAAAGTAAACTGTTTGAAGGGATCTGTAAAAACTGCATTCTCCGAAAGAGTCCTGTTTTTTTTCATCATATAATATTTTTATTTCTATGGTATGATGGAACCCGCATGTTACTGATTATTATAAAATTGTGTTTGTGCATACAAATACATGCGGGTTTCATGAATTCAATTTAAACAAAAAAACAATATTTAACTATAATATGTTTATTACGAAGAGATTAAAAATATAATTTTTATCTTAACGCTCCTAAAATTCAATGTTATGATAAACAAGAAATCAACTATTTCGATTACAATGATTCTGTTAATTACAGCAATCATATTGCAGGTTTCGTGCACACCAAAGGAACCAACAGATCTTACCAGGAACAATATAATCCCAAAGCCGGTTTCTGTTACTGCCACAGGTGATTACTTCTGTCTGGGGGAAAGGGCGGCAGTATATATCAATGATACCAATGAAGAGATTGTTTTCCTGGCGAATTACCTTGCTGACAGGCTAGAGCCGGCAATAGGATATATGATTGATGTTAAAAAGACAATCGAGGTGCCCGGGAAAGGGAATATTTATCTGACTCTTTCAGGGGCTGATCCATTATCCGGAGATTCAGGCTACACACTTAAAATCACAAAGAAACTAATTACAATTGCTGCTAACAAACCGGAAGGACTTTTCAATGGAATTCAGACCATTCGTCAGTTATTCCCGGCAGAAATTGAGATGCAAAATGTTCAGAACGTTGAATGGCATATTGCCACAGGGACAATAACCGACTATCCGGTGTATTCCTATCGTGGTGCTATGCTTGATGTTACCCGACATTTCTTTGGTGTTGAAGATGTTAAAAGGTACATCGATCTTATTTCGGCATATAAAATTAACTATCTTCATCTTCATCTTTCGGATGACCAGGGATGGAGGATTGAAATCAAATCATGGCCTAACCTTGCTCTTTATGGTGGTAAAACGGAAGTCGGCGGCGGAGTTGGTGGTTATTATACTCAGTCCCAGTATACTGAAATAGTGAAATATGCTGATGATCATTTTGTTACGATAGTACCAGAAATTGACATGCCAGGGCATACCAATGCAGCTCTTGCATCTTATCCGGAACTTAATATAAGCGGAAAGGCAACTGAATTATACTCAGGTACCGAAGTTGGATTCAGCACCCTTGCAACCAAAAAGGAAATCACCTATAAGTTTATTGAAGATGTTTTTGGAGAGCTGGCGTCACTGACCACCGGTCCTTATCTTCATATCGGCGGAGATGAATCGCATGTGACAAAGAAGGAAGATTACATTCCATTTGTTGAAAGAGTTCAGGATATTGTAAAAAAACTGGGAAAGACACCTATTGGATGGGATGAGATTTCACTAGGCGTACTAAGGACCGGCGCTGTTGCACAGTACTGGGCTAGTGCTGAAAATGCAAACAAGGCAGTGGCTCAGGGGGCAAAGCTACTTATGTCGCCGGCAGCAAGAGCATATATCGATATGAAGTATGATTCTACAAACACGATCGGATACACCTGGGCTGGCCTGATTGAAGTAGATAAAGCCTACAACTGGGATCCTGCAAAACTTGAACCGGGAATCGGGAGAGATAAGATCATCGGTATTGAAGCGGCTTTATGGTCAGAGACAGTAACCGATATGGAAGAGATTGAATATATGACATTCCCCCGGCTTCCCGGGTTAGCCGAAATAGGATGGACCGATCCATCATTAAGGAACTGGGATGAGTATAAAGTACGCCTGGGTAATCAGGCCAAGCGATTCAAAGCACTGGAGATCAACTATTATCCTTCAAAACTTGTACCCTGGGTAGAATAGACCTAAAGGATCAGCTCGCTTTCACCCTTTTCAAGGTCAAAGCAGACGACAGTTCCAGATTTATCTGCAAACCAGGTATTTGGCTTCAAATCAATTAAGTTTTTTATTCTGACCAGGGGTTTTGATTCTCCCCTGGTTTTTATTTGAGGATTTCTTGTAATGGTATTTGTCTTAATTGTAAAACCCGGAGCAGAAAAGGGAGCCCTGATCCGCACATTCTTATCTGTTGGAACGAAAGTTGTCAATTCTTTTGCAGCCCAGTACCTTGATATTTCTCCCAGCTTCATCCATATGAGGTTATTATATTTCTGATCCAGTCTTTTCTTTACCTCTTTCAGAATATTAAAACCTATTTTTTCTCCATTAAAATATACTCCCGGCCAGTGGCATACCATAACAGCAGGTTCCCCGCTTTCTATTACATCGACCATTCGGCCTGAGGAGAGATCTGCTGAAATAAACAGGTCAGGACTGCCTGGTGTTAAGCCATCCCAGCCGCCAAGCCAGTCGCCGGTACAGCCAAGGATAGAAACAACGCATGCCGGATCAGAACCATCAAGTCCTGATGCATGAAGTACCTGTGGCGCAACACTTTCCCCTTTTTCAGTAAAAAGATCCCGGAAATAATGTGATATTTCGGAGCCATAAACATGCCGGACAGCCTCTTTGGTGCTTAAGGCCAGATTATCCTGATTCCTGCCACCGTAACCGCCAGGAGTTGTCAGACCCTCACACGGAAGTCCGGCTTCTTTAAGTATCTCAAGGGCATATACCTGGTAGGCAGCCAGTTCATCAGCTCTCTTTGTCTGGCTCCATTCCCAGTTCTCCATATATTCGGGAGTAGGAAAAGGATACGGCCTGCCTGTTTTAATATCAATAACACGCGTATGACTGACCATTTCAGGATGAATATCCCAGCCAGGAACCATAAGCTCTCTGACAAGTTTAAGGCTATCTTCCAGTTCTTTTTTGGTCCATCCCGGAATGAAACGGCTCACCCATCCTGTGCATGCAGGGTAGGGAACTATGCTGTATTTTCCTTTGACACCATTCTCATGGCACCATTCCCCGAATTCTCTGACAAAGCTGTCGGGTATTTCCCTGGGCAATTTCCTCCAGTCCTGTTTGTACTGATCAGGGAAAACCTCTCCAAATTGCGGAATACCATAATGTGCCATATTTACAAGACAGGTTGAGTCATCTATTATAAGACTTACCGGAACACGGTTAAAAGGATTCAGTACTTCAACCTTTATAGATTTATCAGGAAGAACATTATAAGTATTTGATGCCAGAGCAATACCTCCAATTCCTGCTGTTTTGACAAAATTCCGTCTGGAGTATTTCATAAAGCAAGTTTTATTAATTATTGTTCATATCGCGATAAGCAGCCTCCATCAGAATGAAGAAAGCCTGTCCTTCGGTAGCTGTTCCGGATCTGTTGAAATTAGGAGCTCCGCATACCCCCTGAACCAGCCCGAACTGATCGACTTTTTTGTATGCTGCCTTTCGCATTTTCAAACCATAATTCAAGTATGATCTGTCAAGCCAACCGCCTTTCACACCCCTGAAAATAGAATAGGCAATCATCTGTGCCGTGTTTGTTTCAACAAATGTTGTTGGATCATCAAGGATATCATGAAAGAGACCATCATCGCGCTGGTATTTCAGGCAAGCATCAATTAACTCTTTTATATACCCGGCAATCATCTTTTTTTCATTTGTCATTGATTCAGGCAGGGCTCTCAATACTCTTGTCATACCTGCCGCAGCCCATCCATTTCCAACACCCCAAAATAGTTTTCTCGCATATTTCTGACGATCCTGATCCCACATATGATAATAGAGTTTTTTCTCAGGATCAAGGAGAATTCTCCTGTAGCCATTGATCTGTTTAATGGCATCATCGTACCGCCCACAGACTGCAAGAAAAGGAGGAGCCATATAAAAGGCATCCACCCAGATCATGTTTTCAATATGGTTGTGGTAGATGATCCCATCAGGTGTTTTTGGAGCTTTATAAAGCAGAAAATCAAGCATTTCATTTGCTGCTGCCTTAAGCGATTCGTCTCCGGTCAGTTTTGATGCATAAACCACAGGTTCGCCGTTGGAAGCAGGATCGGTCACCGGCCGGTCACCTTCATTCAAACCCAGACGGCCATCTTTTTTCTGGTTCACAACAGCGTCTTTTGCCATAAGAATAACAAGATCATTTTCTCCAAGTTCAAGCAGTGCCTGTGAAGCAACACCCTGTTCCCAGGCTCTCCTCTGCATAGCAAGCATAGCATTAATAACTTTTTTTACAGTATCTGTTGGTTGAGAGCTTTCTTTTGCAGTCAGCACAGTCTCTGTAAGAAGCAATAAAGAAAAAAGAGAGATTATAGAAACAGCCAGGTATTTTTTTTGTTTATTCATAATTTTCTGATTTATCTTCCTGTACTCTGGATTATGGTTGTCATTTGTCTGTCAATTGATTTTCCCCTGTATGATTCATATGGACAATCGGCTCTTTCACTGTTAATTATACCCATAGTGCCGATCATATTCCACATTGCATATCCTACGTTGCTGTTATTAAAAACGGTCACTACATCTTTAAGATAACTTATTGTGACGCTGTAGGGAGTTTTATTGTACACTCCGAATTCCTGTATCATAACCGGGATATTCTCTGTCCCGGCCTCTTCAATTCTTTTTGTAAGATCACCCAGGGCAACTGCAGGATTTCCATTCATATATGTTATCCTTCCATCAGAGCCTATTAAATAAGAGGATTGTTTTATAGCCCAGGTAGTATTGGCCGGAATAATTTCCAATGTATCTGTTATTGTCCTGAGAGTAATTTTATTAAAAGTCATCCAGTCGCCTGCAGTATTTGAAAAAGTAATCTTTGTTCCCGGCTGAGTCAGAACTACCGAATAATCTTTATTTGAAATATTCTGGTAACCCCATTGCGTGCTTATTATCTGAGTCCAGTCTTCACCCGGATCGGAACTACAGACGAAGCTTCTGGAATATATTTCATTATTATCAAGCTTTATTTCAAGGGTTGACAGAACTGATACCTGGTGAATATTTATGATGACCTCCATTTCTTTTGGGAAATTTCCTTCCAGGGTCAGAGAAGACTGATAATCGCTTTTCAAAGGACCATAAAGATACATATTGATATCTGTCATTGGCCATACAGGCAGAGGCCATGAATCTGAACCATTTACCCATTCTGCTTTATAATGGGTAAGTGTAAACGGATCATATACATGTAATGCCTGGATAATATTTTGTCTGTCCCTGAGGGAGGGCAGGATATCACGACCATAATTCAGTCCATCCACAAATATTATCCTGTCAGGATTTATGCTCTGTATCCTGTCGATGGCCATTTTCATAACTGTAACATACGTGTTTTCTTCCATTGTGCCCGGTTCGTTGACCAGGTTAAAGCTTAACCGGTCGTATGGGACATTCTTATATCGCGTTGCAAAATAATCCCAATGATTAATAAAAGCTTTCTGTGCTGTTGCATCAGACCACAGGCTTATATTCTGGTTTGCGGGAAGATTTGTTGCCGGATTTACGCAATAACCCGGAGCCCTGTGCAGATTGATGCATACATGTACACCATACTTTTCACCATATTCGACAGCTTTGTCAATTTCAGCAATTTCTTCATCGATGAAAATATCCCAGTTGCCAGGCTGGGTATAAGTCCGGTAATCGAGAGGCAGTCTTACAAAATTGAAACCCAGATCTTTGACAATAATAAACTCTTCCTCGGAAAAACCATTGTTTGACCAGCCGACATCAAATTTACCCAGGAGGTTAAATCCTTTATGATCTTTACTGAACCGGTGCAGGTCAATAGGTGTAAAAACAAGGAGATCTTTTTCCCGGTCACATTCAATGAAAAACGCTATGACCATGAAGGTCATAAAAACCTTATATAGAATTTTGGTTCTCATCGGTTAATAACAAATATACACAATTAATTCTCTGGTATTCTTTACCGTTTGAGACATTAATAATGTGATCTGTTATTCACCAATATCTTTGTCAGATTATTTATTGAAAAAGATAAGAAAGCATGCATCCTCACAGAAAGGAATCTATTAATCCTTTATGCAACGAACAGAAGCCCCGGTTCTTTTATCACTGTTTATTTTGTCGATGTTAGTATAACCGTAATAAAGATCACGGGCCACTGCATTGACTGTATTAGTTTCTGTTGATGTCCACCAGTAGCCATATCGTTTACCTGCATTATAGACTCCGTTATAATAGCGGTAACCACCGGGCAAGGCAGTAAAACCAGTAGAGTTGGTAGCACCTGAATTGGGAGTTGTCCAGTGTAGGGCGCCCTGTTCCTTCAGCTTGTTACCGGCAGTTTCTGTCCCACCTATAAAAGAAGTAAGTGTAGTCCATTCTTCATCGGATGCTACATGCCAACCTGCCGGGCATAATTTCCCTGAATTTACCGCATACCAGTTGTATAGTGCTCCATATGTAAGGGTTACATTATTATACCAGCATAAAGCACCGGTTTCTAAAGCAGACCAGCTTGTTGTATAACTTAACTGCGGTATATCGGTACCGTCATTATATTTATGTGTATGCAGGTTTTCAGCCATCCAGACCTGAGAACCGATCTGAATCGTTTTATAAACATTTCCTTCGACATCTGTAACCTGATCATAAATAAGATCAGGATTGAAAACTATGTCACCTGTAAATTCAGGAAGAGTTGTAAAGCTGCGTTCAGAACCTGTTACAGAACCCAATGAATTAACGGCTTTAACCCTGTAATAATAGGTTGTACTGGGAGTTAAACCAGTTAGTTCAACACTCCTTTTTGTGCTTTTATTTCCTGTAAGAGTATCCGGATACGCGGGAATTGAAAAGGCGAATGTTGTAGTTGTATCGTATTCAAAAGAGATTGTCGTTTCAAGATTGTTAGCATTGATCAGGCTGTTAAGTGTAGTCCAGGTATGACTGATATATGATACAGTGTCAGTAGAAGCGGTTGGAGCTGCAGGTGTAGTATTCCCGGTAACAGGCTCTTCATCGTCTTTTTTACATGAAGTAATTGAATTAATTGCCAGAACCAGGGTCAGCAAAAAAGCCAGGATATATCTAATTTTGTTTTTCATCATATAATAATTTTATTTCAATGGCATGATCGAACCCGCATCTTACTGATTATTATCAAATTGTGTTTGTGTGTGCAAATATATGCGGGTTTCATATTGTAGATCAAGCTGCAAAATTGATATTTTTATGTAAAAATCATGCCAAAAACGTAAATAAAAGTATCACTATTGTCCGGAAAATGATAAAAATGATTTTGAGATTAATCGATTCACTTCATTACGCCCTGAATATCAGGCACTTAGGATTTTAAAGTAAAATATCATAATGTTTCGCACCCAGATACCTTCCTTCATACCTCAGACACTGAAAAAGATATTATTCAGAGTAAAGCAAAGATTCTCCGGTTATTTTACAGGACAATAGTGAAAAAGTATTTAAAGTTGTCATATGTTAATGACCCGGGTTTATTCAATAATTCGGCAATTCAAATTTCCGATATCGGGTTCCCTGAGGACTAAAATAAAGACTTGGATTAATTCTTTCAAAAAAGTAAAGCGTAGTAGAGTTGAAAAAGTTGCGTATAAAGTCATATGGTGGAAGAATAATGAGATTTTAATTTTACTTGTTTTTTAAATAAGTGTATTTATTACACTTAAATATACAAGAGTTGATATTATGAAGAAGCATAGTGAATTATTGGCAATTACAATAGCTTTTGCATTTCTGTTTTCTACATGTAGTATTCAGGAACAAACAGAGTGAAAACCGGCGGTCCGGAAATAGTTGATTTCAGGTTTCTTCCATCTATGCTTAATGACGTTAAACTTCTGGACGGGCCTTTTCTTCATGCTACCGAACTTAAAAGAACTACACTGCTTAACTACGATCCGGACAAGTTACTTTCACGGTTTTACGATGAAGCAGGACTGAAACCGAAAGCTTCCAGATATCTGGGTTGGGAGAATGAATCGCTTGCAGGTCATAGCCTTGGTCATTATTTGAGTGGTTGTGCATTGATGTATCAGACAACAGGTGATGAACGTTTCAGGCAAGGGGTGGATGGTTCTCATTCGAAATGAGAGTGAATCCTGATATGGCAAATGCTCTGGTTGTTGAATACTGGGGAGGATTTCCAGGTGCCAAGACATTTGATATTCTTGTTAACGGCAAGGTGATTGCAACAGAAAATATTAGCAATAAAAAGGACGGACAATTTGTTTTTGTGCAATATGCTATTGCTGAAGAAATTACCCGTGGAAGGAGAAGTATTATAGTAAAGTTCCGGGCGCATGCCAACAATACAGCAGGACCAGTTTTCAGTATCAGAACAATAAAATCCGGAGATCAGATAGCATCCTGATAAGCAAGGAATAGTGCCCTGTAATATTTCAGAAATCTTACAGGATCAGGATTACCATCAATTTCAGCATTACAGTATCCTTTATAGCCGTTAGCTGAAAGAAATCTGAAAAGCTGGCGATAAGGATAATCTGCCATCCAGAGTTCGTGCATATGAACCCCTTTGATCCGGTCTTTTAACATGTTGAAATTAGCCTCAAAGCCTCCTTCTTCAGTATCTTCCGGATTACAGTTCCAGTTCACCCATACATGAGGGCTCTGAGAAAGGTCGATGATTTTCTTTATAACAGAAGGTCTGTTTGTTTTTGTTCCATGAACGCAGATTCTTACTTCCACGCCGTTATCATACCCGAATTCCCCAACCTCAGCCAATGCTTTTGCTATCTGTTGCTCTGTTTTTTCTTCGGGTACCCCGTTTGGAAGAGCATTGCCAAATACCCTTATTCCCAGCGCTCCTACATCTTTTGCAAGCTTTATATACTCTTTTGTGCCTTCAATATTTCTCCTGAGTTCAGCAGGATCCGGTGAATGATATTCGAAACCACTTGCAAGACTTATCGCCTCAAGGGAAGAATCTTTAAAACGCTTCCTGACATCTTCCCGCTGTTTGGCATTAAGGTTAACCTCAACCTTGTGGGCATGAGTGGTGCGAAGTTCAACTGTCTGGTAACCTGCCTCAGATAGATTTTTAATTATTGTCTCAATATCCCAGTCTTTGGCAAGAGTATAAGTCATTACACCAATCTTCAGAGGATTTTTATTGATTGGCCCTGACGGTTTCTGCATAGGATCATTTCCCGGAATGACGGATGATGGAACTACAGCTGCTGCTGCCGTTAAGGCAGCTGTCCTGAGGAATTCTGCTCTTTTCATTTTGCTCTTTTTTTTTAATCTATCCTGTAATTTTGGATGGCAATCCTTTCACCAGCACCGGTTTCTCTTCTTGTGGTTTAGGCATGAAGATATCGTCGGGTGTAAGCCCGCACTCCTCTATCATCTGCAAGCAATATTCCAGCCTGCCAAGTTCGCGGCCTGTGTTATTGGTCCCGAAAGTGAATTTAATACCTGATGCTTTGGCCATCTTAATCATCTCTGAGCTTGGAGTTTTGTACCTTGCATTAATCTCAAGGGCAATATTGTTATCGGCAAGAACCTTCACAACCCTAGCCATTCTTTCATTGGTCCAGAGTTGTTTATGTTCTGGCATCAGAGCATCGGGCAGAACAGTAGGATTCACATAAATGTCAACAGGTTCCTGTGAAAATATGGCTTCTATTTTTCCTACCAGCTGCTCCATAAATTGCTGCTTATCATCAATCCAAACCTCATCCTTTATCCATATCCTGTTACGGCGGCCTTTACTATCGGTAAAGGTCATGACATCAGTGAAGACATAATCGAATTTTGCAATTGCACCGGGAGAGAAAAGAGTTATCCACTCACGACCTTCAGCTTGCATACCTCTGAAGATTGGCTGTCCCCTGACGGTATCCATATATGCTGCAAGAGAAGCATCATCCGTTACAGGAAATTTCAATCCGCAGTTAGGAGCAAGTCCGTAGTTAATTCCCAGCTTCAGTGAGTTCTCTTTGACCTCTTCCAGAGTCAGACCACCTTTGAGATGTACGTGGTAATCAACAAGAGGAAATCCTTTATCCATAAGTTTAGCCAGAGTAGTTTCCCATTCTTCTTCGACAGCCAATGGTGACTTTTCCGCGCCGGGAAGCCTTCTTACCCTGATAGATTTAAAATACACTGTACTATTTTCATCGTGTGCCTGCAGGGCAAAAGTGCCGGATCCAAGCAGCCTTCCTTTATGTTCATCACTTCTCCATGGATTATCAGGCTGTATATAATCAACCACCTTAATATCATTTACAAATATTTCAACATGGTTCTCT
Organism: Bacteroidales bacterium; assembly: GCA_035531395.1. Taxonomy (GTDB): domain Bacteria; phylum Bacteroidota; class Bacteroidia; order Bacteroidales; family VadinHA17; genus LD21. Next base: position 51,992 of record DATKTA010000023.1, on the reverse strand, counting down.
AGCACCTTAATTCGCATTGTGAACCATTCTCCGTCACGGACCATCTGATAATGAATATTCCTTACAGCATACAGGCTGCCTGTCTTTTTTGTTTCACGGTAGTTATCAGCGCCAATATGTGAATTGTTTACCTGCACCTCGTAACCGGCCTCAGGCCATCCTTCTTCCTGGTAACTGGTATGAAAATATATCCCTGAATTTGCCAGGGGGAGAGTCTTGATTTCTGCAATCATCTCAAAATTTTTGAAAGGAACATCAGTATTATAGAAAAGATGTCCCCTTTTCCCTGAACACACCAGAGCTCCTTCTTCTACCCTGAAGCTGCCTGTATTTTCAGTAGCAATCCATCCGGTAAGATCTTTTCCATTAAACAGGTCTGACCATTCATTCCCGCCATTGGAACATGAGGAAATTGTCAAAATCATTAACAGGATGATTATGTATGTAGAAACTTTCATGGTTCAGGATTTTATTGGTTTATCATTTCAAAGCTAATTCATAATTTTCATTCTTTGAGAAATTGAATGCAAAGAAGTGCTAAATTTAATGTATAAGTTTGAATTTCCATTTTTAGTACAGGTAAGATGAAAATGAGAGTATTTATTTTATCTGAAAATGCCATAATCAGGTTGTTTTTCTTATTCATTTTGTCCGGTTTATTTCTAAATGTCAGGCTGGAGGGACAAAACCTTATATCTGATTTGCATTACACCGTTTCAATGAAAGATCCGGCCAATCATCTTTTTCAGGTTGAAATGGAGTGCCGGGAATGTAATATTGATACCATCGATTTCAGAATGCCTCAATGGATGCCCGGATATTACCAGATAATGAATTACTGGAGAGAAGTATCAGACTTTTATGCCATGGGAAATGATGGGAAGACAATTATGGTTAATAAGATGAATGATAATACCTGGAGAATAATCTCACCAGGGAAAGATGGGTTCTGCATAAAATATAATGTGAAAGCGGAGAAAAAATTTGTAGCCAACAATTTCCTTGATTCCACACATGGTTACATAATACCGGCAGCTACTTTTATGTATATATGAAGACCATATTAATACACCTGTAAATGTCACAATTAAGCCGTACAGTGGCTGGGATAAGGTAGCAACCGGCCTGGAAAAAGTTGAAGGAAAGGGGAATGAATTTATGGCCAGGGATTTTGATATACTGTATGATTGTCCTTTGCTGACAGGCAATCTTGATGAACTGCCATCATTTCAGGTTCGTGGTGTAATGCACAAATTTATTGCGTATAATCCCGGATCTTTTAACCGCGAAGCTTTTATCTCCGATCTGCGGAAGACTATAGAAGCAGGGGTAGGGATTATTGGTGAAATTCCGTACAGGCAATCTCCTATTATGACAAAGGTCCGGTTATTGGAATATGTATCCACAACAAAGGAGATTGATTATGCTCTTTATTTTTCTTATGCCGGCCTTAATATTTCTCAGAATCTGGAAAAAAATACAGGGGGAAAGAGATTCACTATTTACAAGATGGATAATATGAATTCTCTGCAGCTATCTATTTTTAACAGCTGGACAAAGAAATAGATTGTTTCCGGAAGAATACAATAAAAATCTGGTTTTTAGTAACAGACATAAAAAATTTCATAAATTTACTAAGGACAGCATTAAATTACAGTTTAATAAACTAATCTGTTGTTATGGACAATATACCTTCCGGGTTTTTTAGCCTGAATAATCCAACATTCATAGCAATCCTGCTGCGTTTTGTTATGAACATCTTCTTTATTTTTATCCTGATACGGTTCATCTATTATAAATATACCAAGCAGGAAGGATTGCTTTTTACCTTGTTCATGATGGGCATAATGGTATTCTTCATTACATCCATACTTGGGAATATTTTTATGGAAATGAGCTTTGCATTTGGGCTTTTCGCAATTTTTGCGATTATGAGATTCAGAACAAGCAGTATAAGCATCAAGGACATGGCCTATATCTTTGCTGTTGTCGGTATGTCAATGATGAATGCCCTTAAGGTACTTAAGTTCCCGGTGTTCGGTATAATTATTTTCAATTTATTAATTCTTATCTCAGCATATTTGCTTGAAGAGTATCATCTGAGGAACAGTTCCGATTCACATCTTATCACCTATGAAAATCTGGATCTTCTTAAGCCTGAAAAGGAACAGAAACTATACAGAGAACTTACTTCTCTTACCGGTAAAAATGTGTTCAAAGTCAAGGTCCACAGGGTAGATTATAAAAGAGGTGTTGCTTTGATAGAAATCTTCTATAAGAGCTGATACGCCATCGCTGTATTTTGTAAAAAATCAGTGTCTGCAAACAAATTATATCTATAACGAGGATAATCCGGAATGAGCTATGAAAAGGATAATCTTTTTCACGTTTTTATTAATAGTGGCTCCTGGTATATTTGCACAAAACTGGACCCTTAAGGATAGCGGAGCAGGGCTTATTGTTGTTGACGAGAATTCCGACAAACCTTTGAAAATAATAATGAGGAATAACATTTGGGATTTGAAGGAATTAGCAGAGAAGGAAGCTTTGGAGGGTAAATATAATGGAAATCAGCTGTTTGCAGGATGGATACAGGGACCGGAAGTAAAGGAATTTCTGAATAGTAAAGCTAAGCCTGCATGGATGTCCAGATACAGGATAACCTATCCTGATGGAGAAGTATTTGAATCGGAACCCGCAGAGTTCCTTCCATCCGGATATTCATACTTTGGGATCAGGAAAGGAAATAATACTGAAGGGGTCTGGAAGATTGAGTGGTTTGTTTTAGGCAGGGATAAGCTTCAGGAAAACCATGTCGCAACAACAGTTTTCCAGACAACATGGGGAAGTGCCGGTAAAAAAGATTCTTTCAGTGTAAAAGCCAGCGATCCTGATTAATATAGTGTCATGTGTCAGGGTATATCATTCATAGATCTTGTTCTGAAACCTGAAAAACAGACCGGTTTATTGATATTATGATGACTGGCTTCGAGCAATAAAGATCTTCCCTGATCTCATTACAGTCAGTATATCAAGGTTTCCAAAAATCTTTTTATAAAGCTTGCTCAGTAATGGTATCTGGTCACTGATGGCTTTTGTGTAAATGACCTTGTTGAAGATTACAATTCCTCCGGGCTTCATGCAATTTCTTACACGAACTAGGAAATCTTCTGTTTCCAGCTCCGGGGGAACTATCATATCAAGAAAAACATCAATGATAATAGGATCATATTTCCTGTGGCATTCATTTATGTAAATGTCTGCAGGGGCGCAGTGGATATTTACATTTTTTAAGGAGTTTGTGTTAAAATATTTCCTTCCAAGTTCAATCACTTTTTCATCGATCTCAACACCATCAATAATACAGTCAGGTTTGTATTTACCAATCAGCTCAGCAATACTTCCTGTTCCAAAACCGAGGATAAGCGTTTCGTTAATCCTTCTCCAGTCAAGATCAAGCATTATGAAGATCTTGATGAAAAGAGTATGAAGGGTACCGAATGAATAATTTGTGTTTCTGCTGTTAAGTGAGTATTTACCATCAAACATTACTATCTCAAGAAAGGGGTTACGGTTACTCTCTGTAACCTCAACAGGAACAGGATAGAGAAAGCTCAGAAAATATTTTAGTTTTTTCATTAACCTCATGGATCACAAAGATATTATTAACTGATATGAGATAATAAAACAAGGTAAGGAAATGCATTAAAGAGGCAACAGAATATATCCAAATATGATATGTTTTTGGCAAGATTCCTTAAAACAAGGAAAAATATCTGTAGGTCATGTTATTTTTAACTGTTCTGGCATATATTTTGATTTTCTTTTAAATAAACATATATGCTATGAAAACAAAGAAGATAATATTTATTCTTTATTTAGCAGTCCTGGCAGGTATTACAACAATTGGTAAATCGCAGGATGCCAGGGAAGACAAAATATCCCGGAAAGAGGCTGAGAAGGCAAGGATGACATACAACTTTTATGCTCTGGACTCTCTTCTTGTTTCAAGGAGATATGTCCTTGAAGCAGATTATCTGCAGAATAAAATTGGTGACCGGATTTCAGTAAGCAATACTCTTAATTTTGTTAGAGTCGAAGATGAAAAAGGGGTACTTCAGACAGGTTCAGATATGCTTGTGGGGAACAATGGTTTCGGTGGAGTAACAACGGAAGGCAATATTTCAAAATATAAGATCCAGCGTAACCTTAAGTCTCTTACACACAGGGTATCATTTAATCTGGTCTCAAACCTTGGGATTTTCAATATTGACATGAGTATCAGGGCAGATAATTTTGCATCTGCAACAATTACAAGTACAAGATCAGGAAGGCTTACCTGGCACGGGCACCTGGCATCGCTTAACCATACAAGGACATTTAAAGGAATGGATCTTTATTGATTATGTCAGAACATCTATTGCTCAAAAAATCTTATATTACTGAAGGCAGCAGCCTCTTTCTCTGTTTCTGAGCCTGAACAAACAAAGAAACCGGTGAGCAGAGAGCCTTTTATTCCCGGAACCTGAACACTGGTTTTTTCGTATGTTTCACCAAATTTTGCTGCTGAAACAGTATAGGTGTCTCCCTTTTTTTCAACCTGTATCATCTCTGCGCCTGTAACTTTAATGTTGAGTTCTTTGGCAATTTTACCTGAATCTGCCCTGTATTTTAATTTCATGGTTCCGTCACCCTGTACAACACAGGCTATAAAAGGGGCATCCGGATCAGATGACTGTCGCACCATAATTCCTGCTGACGAAGTATTTTTGCCTGTAATATTTAATAGCTTAATCCCGGATTCAAGTATAAAATCACCATTTACCTTTTTATGCAGAAAGCCGAAACTATCTTTGTTATCTGCTGTTCCTGTCCCGCATGCAACAAGATAATAAGACAGGGACGGTATATCATATTTCATTTCAGCCTTGATATCAGAGGATCCCACATTTTTACAAAGTTCAAATAATGAAGGATTCACAATATTTGTTGAGGCAGATATATTGTTTTGTTCAGGTCTGAAAACAACTCCTGTCCAACGTCCACGTGCATATTCAAAGAAATTCATTTCAGGCCTCCGGAGATTAGAATAACTGTTTGATTCAACCCTTATTCTTGCGTTTGCCGGTATATCAACTCCAGCCCATATAAGCATTGAAGGAGCACAGAATTCATTTGTTGGTGGATTTTTCTGACACATGCCCACTGGCTTGTCATTCACATAAACATTATAGGCACATTCACCATCCCTTTCAGTAAGGGTGTTAAGGGTAACTGTGTAAATACCAGGTCTTCCTTTAAATTCACCCTCTGCCGAAGCCATATGGAAAGCAAAATTAAGGTCGTCACCGGCAAGTGCACTCCATTCTTTTTCAACATGATATGGATTATATGGCAACCTGTTGGGAGCTTTGCCCTCCCTGAGTTCAAGTGAAAAGTCTTTAACTGCACTCATTGTGACAATTTCTTCTTTCTGAGGTATGGCGATTGTTGTGGTAAAAGCCAGAAATAAAAGTATCCCGTTCATGATCATATTATTTTATTTCAGTTTGTTTTGTATATGTACTTATTTTTTCTTTGCAATATTAAGCCTGATTGTCGATATTGAATAGGGTTTGGCGGAAAGTATTTTTCCTGATGTCCTACCGAGATCCTCTTCCAGCATGTTTACTTCACTGAATGATACTTGGCTGTTGAGGAAGTTCACGGCTGTATTTACATCAGCACCTTCTATTTCGTAAAGTCGCAGAACTGGAGAGGAGTTAAAGTCGGCTTTTTTTACAGTGCTTATTATTATGTTATCCTGCTGTACTGAACAGAAGGAATAAGATGGCGGCAATGATTTTCCGCTAAGATCATCAGCTACACTTATGGGTATCAAGTGATTCGTAAAATTCATTCCTGACCTATAAGCTTTTATTGCTTTCCAGTCACCTTTTCCTGAAGAGAGTGAATAATGAAAAATATAGACTCCTTCCGGAGGATAATTTCTTGAAGAAAGAATTTCATCTGTGCTTACCTTAACTGATACATAGCGTGTGCCACGAACCATCTCAGCATATATCACATTATCACCCAGCCTTATCTGCTGGTGATCGGAAGAGATAGTCAGACCCTCGCTGTCTGTTCCTGCATGTATCCAGTCGTGAATAAGCCTTGAGCTCCTCCAGGATTCATTAGTGATCTCATCATCTCTTTTTGTTTCGGCATTAAGCATAAGATTGTCTGCTGAGTTTGCACCGAATGGAATTCCATAATTAATCTTTGCATTTTCCCATCCGACAGGAAATACCTGGCGTAAACGAACAAAGCGCGAATTACTGGCTTTCCAGTCAACTATGTTTTCAATATCAAGGCGTTTCAGATTGTTATAGAGAGCCAGGTTTTGTGTTACAGGAATATCTGCCACTGTTCCTTTAATCCTTATGATAGTCCTCACAGGATTATTTTCCGTAACAGTTATATCATTTATAAGGTTTATGAATGTTCTGCCGCTGGGTGGCTCCTTACCAATATAATTTCCACCCCGTTCTTCAAGGGCAACCAACTCCATGCCGTTGCAAACATCTCTGTTTAACTCTTTATCGAATAATGCTACCTGGCCGGTAGCCCGATCAACTGTCAACCGGTAAAAATTGTTTTCAATAATATCCCTTCCCAGTGCCCGCCTTGGCTCCCTGCGATCGTTGTCAGAATCCAGTTTAATAACAGTATTCCGGGCAAATTCTTCAGGTTTATCAGTGGATACAACATAAAATGTCTTATATCCGACGGAAGGAACATCTGCTGCTACAAAAACTATCTCCATTGCCCGGGAAATATTTTCGCTCCACTCTTTAACATAGAAAGGAACTGAATTACCTGATTCATCCAGTAAACGAATCCCTTTACGGAAGTTTCCAAGGTCAGATGGTTCAACATCACCATACAAGGTAATATGTGCATTTACAATATCACTTCTTTTCCACCCCATTGGATTAAATACCACAACAGGGAAGCTGTTTTCAACAGGGATCTGAACTCTTTCGGCAATATTTCTAAGCGAATTCCGCAGAATTTCACCGCCCTGTATCATTGAAAGTTGCAGGTATTCAATTTTGCGGTTATCGCCAATTGTTCCACCCTGGCCATCATGATTGTGATCCATCGCCTCAACAAGCTTTTTCCAGAGAAAGTCAAAATCTTTTTGAGGGTATTCGGCATATCCCAGGGAATAGTTAATTGTTGCAAATTTTTCTGCTGCAAGGAGGGTGTTTGTAGCAGGAATTATCAAAGGCCATATATGTACAAGTGAAGATACAATATTTGGCCATGATGAAGGAATCTCTCCTGAGACGACGGGAAGTGAAGGACTTTTCTCAAGCTTAAGAAAGAATTCTGACGGAGTTGAAATGGTTAGTCTGGCAGGTACTTGTTTGAAAAATTCATTGACTTTCGTAACCAGATCGACCGGAGGGGCCCAGAGGTCAATACCCCAGTGCATCATTACAGGGCCGCTTGTGGTTCTCTTAACAACAGCCAGGTTATTCATAAAACGCTCTTTCTTCTCTTCAAATGATGTCCTGTCAGAAGTGAGGAATGTACCCCAGGGATACCCATTCAGTGCATTCCAAGCCAGAACACCGGAGCCGTCAGGGGAAGTCCAGGTGAAAGCTGATTTATCTGCCGGACCCATTCGCGTTATCACAGCATACGGTACTCTTGTTTGTTTCAAGATCTGTGGAAACTGAGGGGTATAACCCGGCAAATCTCCCAGGTGAGCTACTTTGGTATCAACTCCGAAAATATCTTTTGCATATCTCTTACCGATAGTCATGTTTCTTACATGCACCTCACCATCTGGCAGTTCCTGAAATATTCCAACCCATTTCGGGGATATTTCGATACGACCTTCTTTTACAAGTCTTTTAAATTCTGAACTTTCAGGAGATCCTTTGTGTGTACTCATGAAATTTTCGACAAATACATTGTCTTCCAGGAGAAAGCGGAATTCAGGTGATTTATCAGCAATTTGAATTGCTCGTGAAATAATGCGGTTCCCGCGTGAAACACACTCCTCTCTTGTTCCTCCCCAGAAGAAATCGAGATGAGAAAAGGGGACAAAATATATATCAGTTTTTTCTGGTTCCTGAGCACAAACAGAAGAGTTCCAGAGGAAGTTAATAATAAACAGACCGATGAAAAATAGAGACAATAGCCGGGTCGACTTGATCTTCATGATTGAGGTTTTTTAAAGGGTATTCAGTTATCGAGTAAATATCTTAGATTTTTATCACTTAATATGAAGTTTAACACTTTTTATCTCGAAGGGATCCACTTTCAACAAAATCTGATCTTTTGGAGTAGGTTTTTCCTCAATAAGATTTACTTCCCTGAAGTTCTGTATTTTGTCCATCCATAAAACCTGGGTCTTTCCCCCTGATCCCTTGATATCAAAGAACCGGACAACCAATCCTGGATCATTTTCAGCTTTCTTAACTGCGCTCAAAACAAGGTCATCAGATGAAAGTCTTAAAAACGAAGCACTTGGAGGCAGTGATTTTTCCGATATTTCATCAGCTACTGCAACCGGGATAAGCGGAGTATTGAAATCAATACCGGTTTTGTATGAATCATTTTCTTTCCAGTCACCCCGTCCGGAAGTAAAGGAATATCTGAATGTATAATTACCTTCAGGAGGATATTGATTGGTTGTAGTAATTCCATCTCTGGTTATCCTTCCTGATGTCCACCGCAATCCTCTTAGCATCTGGGATCTTATAATACAATTGTCGAAGCGTAAAAGATTATGATCAATGGCAACTGTAAATCCATAATTCTTTGTTCCAACCCATATCCAGTCCTGGATTTCACGGTATTTTACCCAGGCATCCTTCTGAATCTCATCTCTTGCCCGCGGTCCAGCACCTGGCATTATATTATTTGGTGAGCTGGCTCCAAAGGGGACTCCATATACAACCTCTTCATCCTCTTCAAAGGGAAACAATTGTTCAAGCCGGATATATTTTCGATAGGTCCACTTAATATTGTTCTCTATATCGAGACGTTTCAGGTTCCTGTATAAAACCAGGCGCTGAACAAGAGGGATACCTGCTACAGATCCTTCAATCCGGAATACGGTTCTTACAGAATTTGACTCCTCTATGCCTGTATGGTCAATACTGTTGTAAAAGGTACGGCCTGTAAGTTCCTCAGGATTTGGATTGTTCCCCCCGCGTTCTTCCAAAGCAACAATTTCCATATCCCTGCAAATCAATCGATTCAGATCTTTGTCGAAAACTGATACCCGGCCTGTTGCTCTGTCAACAGTTATTGTATAAAATTCATTTTCTATTTTTTGCATTCCAAGAGGCCGGGATGGATTTCTTTTGTCCAGATCACTATCAAGTGTAATTGTGGCAGACATTGAAAATTCTTCCGTTTTTTCATCCGACTGCAAATAATAGGTCTTGTATCCAAGTGCCGGGACCTTTTCCGCCACAAATATAAGATCGTAAGATCTTGAGATTACATCTGTATATTGAATAACATGGAATGGTATCCGGGTTCCTTTTTCGTCGATAAGCTTAAGCCCTTTCTTAAAGTCATCAATCTGATAAGGACCAACATCGCCATAGATTGATACATGAGCAGAAACAATATCATTTCTATCCCAGCCATTAACATTTATGACCACAATGGGGAAACTTCTTTTAAACGGGATATTTACTTTTTCTGCGATATTCCGGGCCATATCCCTCAATATATCACCGCCTCTGATCAGGGATAAACTGGAGTATTCTATCTTTCGAATATTACCGGTCAGACCACCCTGGCCATCATGATTATGATCCATTGATTCGATAAGCTTCTTCCAGAGATAACCAAATTCTTCTTCAGGATAGTCAGCATAACCAAGCGCATAATTTACAGCTGCAAGCTTTTCAGCAGAGAGCAAGGTGCTTGTTGCCGAAACTCCTAATTTCCACATGTGTGGAAATGATGAAGAGACACTTGGCCAGGAATTAGGGATCTCCCCGGCAATAACCTGGAGACCGGGGGTTTTTACTGCATTTTCAAAATACTCAAGAGGAGTGGAAGGTATGAATTTAAAATCAGGCTCTTCTTTATTAAGGAGTTTAACATTCTCAATTAGGTTCTCGTTTGGCGACCAGAGATCCGTACCCCATCCCATATAGAGAGGTCCACTCGTGGTCATCCTGATTTCATTGACCTCTTTCCTTATCCTCTTTTTAGCCTCATCTGTAAGAGGAGAGTTATGCAGACCAAGAGAGACGCCCCAGCCATATCCTTTTTTAGTATCCCATACAAGAACTTTTGATCCGTCCGGTGCAGCCCAGTTGAAAAGCGAAATATTAGCAGGCCCCATCCTTGTCATAATCATGTAGGGGACACCTGCTTTAGCCATTATCTGAGGATACTGGGGGGTAAATCCGGGAATATCTCCCTGTTGAGAGACTAGTGGGTTTACTTTAAAAACCTGATTTGCATATAGTTTTCCATAAAGGTAGTTCCTTGCATGGACCTCACCGGGAGGAAGATTCTGGAAAATGCCGGCCCATTTGGGCGATACTTCAAATCTACCCTCTTTTACAAATTGCTTTAAATATTTCACATCCCCTGAACCCGGATGACTTTTAATGAAATTGTCGGCAAAAACCATATCCTCAATAAGAAAATGAAATTCAGGTTGTCTTCTTCCAAGCTCAATGGCAGAAGCAATTATCCTGTTGCTTCTTGAGAGGCATTCCTCCCGGGTTCCTGCCCACATCAGGTCAAGATGTGAGAAGGGAATAAAATAGATATTCCTGTTTGCCTCGTTTCCCTGATTCTTCTCCTGCTGTGCAATTACAGGACTGGTAGAGATCAGGATCAATACATGGAATATCAAAGTAATCTTTATTTTATACATCAGATGGTTATTAAAGTATTTGTTATTCATACAGGGAACAGTTAATCCAAGATAGTAATTTTTCGTAAATTTAATGTTCCAATTCAAACAGGCTAAAATTGAATATCACCTTAATCATAGTGCACATAAAAGGTAAGAAAAACCAGTCAGGTCACACTAAAAATAATAGAATATGAAAATCAAATCTTTAACAGCGTTTATTATGGCATTTCTGACAGGCAGTTTTATTCTGTATGGACAGAGTGGTGTTAGCAGCAGCGTTACAGATGTAATTATGCAAAGTTACTCTGCACGGGTCTATACTTCAGAACCTGTATCTGATCAGGATCTTGATCTGATCCTGCAATGCGGGATAAAAGCTCCCAGTTCTCGTAACGGTCAGCCCTGGAAGTTTACTGTTGTAAAGGATACTGCCCTTATGAAAAAAGCGATAGGCACGATTAGTCCTGGAAATGTTTTAATATTGGTTTCCGGTCCTGAATCGCAGGAAGGTCCTGGTGTTGATTTCGACTGTGCACTTGCCACAGAAAACATGAACATAGCGGCACAGGGCCTTGGTCTTGGAGCCAGAATATATGGCGGCCCGATAAGAAATGTTAACTCGACCATGAAACAAATACTCGAAATCCCGGAAGGATACAGAGTTGTGACTATACTCAGAATCGGGCATATCGATAAAAATGTTGATGCAGTTTCATCAGCATCAGCCAGGAAGAAATATGATGAGGTGGTAAATTACAGGAAATAGAAATTATATGCCAAAACACATTGGAATAGTTGCATGCAGTTATGAAGGAGCTGCGCTCTGTTACCGGACCATTTGCAACGAAGGATCCAAAATCATGGGGGAACACGCCCATCCTGAGGTGAGTCTTCACAATCATCCGCTGAGTGAGTATATGAGATTCATTGATTCTGGCAACTGGCAGGGGGTTGCGGATATCATGCTATCATCTTCCGAAAAACTACACAAAGCTGGAGCGGATATTCTTATCAGTCCTGATAATACTATACACCAGGCATTTTCACACGTAATGGAGAAATCTCCGCTTCCGTGGTTGCATATTGGGGAAGAAGTGTCGAAGGAGGCAGAAAAGAACGGACACAGGAGGCTGCTTATACTTGGAACAAAATTCCTTATGGAGGGTCCTGTTTATCCGGAAGTTCTTAAGAAGATGAAGATAGATTATTTCATTCCGGAACCGGAACAGAGGGTTAGAATAAATGAGATAATTTTTAATCAGCTGGTTTACGGAGTAATAAAGGAAGATTCGAAAAGATATTTCCTGGAAATTGTTGATGAATTCAGGTTGAAAGGATGCGACGCGGTTGTCTTGGGGTGTACTGAAATCCCATTGATAGTGCTTCCCGATGAATCATCTATGCCGGTACTTGATTCAACAAGAATCCTGGCCAGGGCAGCCCTCAGGCATGCAACAGGTTGAAATTATTTTGACCTGAGGTATTGTGAAGGCCATGCTATTTCCTCTCCAAGCTCCTTTGCTGCATGAAGAGCGAAATAAGGATTTCTGAGCAGTTCCCTTCCCAGAAATACAATATCGGCTTTTTCTTCCTGAAGAATTTTTTCAGCCTGCGAGGCAGAGGTGATGAGACCAACAGCACCAGTTAATATTGCTGACTTTCTGACTTCCTCTGAGAATGGAACCTGGTATCCCGGGACAAAAGGTATTTTTGCATCAAATATATTTCCTCCTGAAGAGCAATCTATAAGATCAACACCCATTCCTTTCAAAACGTAACCCAGTTTCACGCTTTCTTCGAGACTCCAACCCCCTTCTGTCCATTCGGTTGAGGAGATCCGAACAAAGAGGGGATTTTCCGCTGGCCATACTGAATTGATTGCATCAACGACCTGCCTCAGTAGCCTTGTACGGTTTTCAAAAGACCCTCCGTATTCATCTTTACGATGGTTACTCAATGGAGAGAGAAATTCCTGAACAAGGTAGCCGTGTGCACTGTGGATCTCGATAACTTTATACCCTGCATTCAGAGCACGAACGGCAGCAGATCTGAATGAGGAAATAACATTTTCAATTCCGTTTTTATCAAGAGCTTCAGGCAACCTCTCTCCAGATGAAAATGGTCTGTTACTTGGTGCAACAGTCTGCCATCCGCCTGATCCAGAGTCAAGTTGTTTGCCCCCTTCCCACGGGACAGCGCATGAAGCTTTCCTGCCTGCATGAGCAAGCTGGATGCCAGCAACGGCAGCGTGCTGATGAATAAAATCGACAATCTTTTTAAGTCCCGGGATATGATCATCACTCCAGATACCAAGATCTCCGGAAGTGATACGTCCTTCAGGCGCAATCGCAGTTGCTTCCTGGATAATAAGGCCCACTCCTCCAACAGCCCTGCTCCCGTAATGTGCAAGATGCCAGTCATTTGAATATCCGTCCTTTGCCGAATACTGGCACATAGGTGACATAACTATTCTGTTTTTTAAGGTTATGTTCTTAACGGTCAGAGGCGAAAAAAGCTTTGACATAATAGCAGAGTATTTATACAGATACACAAAAGTAATATTAAACAGTCTAATTCTATTTTTATTTCCAGTGGGTTTAAAAATCGCGCATATTTATATAATTAAATCAAATAGTTAAAGCCGGCACTTAATATTGAATTCTAATCTCATGAGTAAAAAATTGTTTAACTTTATTCATGAAATAAGATTTCTTGTTCAGAATAAATCAGGCCTTTTCAATTATGTCAGCCAAATTTAACAGAAGAGAAGCAATTGCAGGAATTGGTTTGAGCGTCATTGCCACCATGTTCCCGAGGTGGATCTATGCAAAAGAGATCAAATCGCTGCCAAATAAAATAGTTACTTATCTCAATCCTGAAACAATCCTGATAAACCGGGGTGTTTCGCAAAGAATGGATAAAATTACATTCAACAGATCGGGAAACTGGCAGCTGCCTTATCGTTTATGGACTGCTATTGGTGCGGGGCAGGCCGACAACAATCAATCATCAACACTTGGTTACTTAATATTGGAGAAAACTATAAGCGATGAATTCCCGGGGAAGTTTACTCTAAATGTCAGACAGAAAATTCTTCAGCAGGGTAGTCGTCCTCCGTTTAAAGATGATTTTCATTATACTGAGGCCCATATTATTTGTAAGGACAACGATATTGCAACTCCGGTGAAATGGGAGGTTAAACAATCCATCTGGCGGGCCGGTGCCGTACTGGATAATTGTTCATTTGTTGAAAGAGGACAGTTGGAAGAATTATCCGATGAGGTTGCTGTAAAAATTAATGTGAATAATGTTCCCCGACCAGTTATGCAATTTAAGTCCGGAACAAGACTTACATCTGACTTTTCACTCCTTGCTGCGCTTCCGGGGATGCTTAATGAAAAGACAAATCAATTCCCAAAACATTTTGTCATGCTTGAAAAGTTACGCCTGCAAAAGGATAATCACCTGCTTTTCCGGAATACCAGCGATGACTATGTTTCCAATAATTTTGGAGCCCTACAAAAAATTGAACATCATGGAAATGGAATTCTTCCATTTGACTACTGGCTTGATGATAAAGGGGCACCACTTTTTATATGTACACTTCATAATGCATTTATTTACGACATAAAGGCTGAAGAAATAGTCGAAGAGATTTGTTCGACAGGTAAAAGAAGACAGTTTGAAGATTAACTTCTCATGAAGAATATAATATTTATATCTGCGGACCAGCATCATTACAGTGCGTTTTCATCATCGGGGAATAAATACTGTAAAACGCCAAACCTTGACAGGCTGAAAAAGAAGGCGGTTAATTTCGAATTATCTTATTCTCCCAGTCCTCTGAGTGGTCCGGCAAGGGGTTCGTGGTTTTCGGGAATGATGCCTAGTGAGAATGGAGTAGTTACAAATCTGTATGGTGATATAATAAGAAAGGATTATCCTTTACTTGGGGAATATCTTTCCCGGGAAAGTGATTATTCTATCGTATTTGCGGGGAAATGGCATGTGGGAGACGCTCCGCATATGTATAATATAAAAGGTTTTGATGTAATCTGTACAGGAATTAACCGTGACGGGATTATTGGTGATTCCTCAATATCGGTTGCATGCGAAGGATTTATCAGAAACTATAAAAAAGAGAATCCTTATTTTCTTACCATTTCCTATACCCAGCCACACGATATATGTGAGACTATTCGCATGAATACTCAGGTTCTTGATGAACCTCTTTACGATTTGAATGAAAATGATCTTCCTCCGATTCCTGCCAATTTCAATTATAAGCATTGCGATTCCAGGGCATTTGAACAGAAGGGATTATATGAAATTGTGCGTCACTGGACTGAAACTGACTGGCGGTATTATTTGTGGTGCTACTACAGGCATGTGGAGATGGTCGATGCAGAAATTGGCAGAATTGTCCAGGCACTTGAAGATACTGGCCAGTTGAATAATACTATTATCATATATACTTCTGATCATGGTGAATGTATGGGACACCGTACTCATGTTCAGAAAAATACTTTATTCGACGAAAGTGCAAGGGTACCATTGTTTGTCGCAATACCTGGTGCTATAAATTCAGCTGTTTCAAATGATACTGTATTGGCCAGCGGTCTTGATCTTATGCCAACTATTTGTGACCTGGCAGGTGCGGATATTCCTCCCTTTGTTCGCGGACGTAGTCTTAAACCTGCAATTGATGCTGCCATCACAGGGACTAATTATGATGATCCCAGGGAGTTTTTAGTGGCGGAATGCTCAACTGATAACGGAAGAATGGTTCGCAGCAGGCAATACAAATATATTACATACAGAAATGACAATTGTGACCAGCTTTATGATATGATTGCAGATCCCCTGGAGATGAAAAACCTTATCGATGAACGTTCGCTAAAGCCTATTCTGGAAGATCACAGGCAATGGCTTAAGGAATGGGAAAACGGTCTGGATAAGGATCCGAGGGTAAAAAAATGGTTTGATTAGTTCCAAACAATCAAGGGCGTTGAGATTCTATAGATCGGATCTTAGACCAAAACCGGACTATTTTTTAAATTTATAGATCAATATTCCGTATCCTACTCCTGCAACCTCATTTGCCTTAGCAAGCTGGAACGCCATAAATTCTTCATTTGTAGCAATTACCGGATTTGATGCTTTTCCTCCAGCGAAGTCATTGAAAAAAGTAAGTCTTTCAAAATCCTTTCCCGTTCCGTCAAGCTTTAATTTCCATATATCCACATTGCCGGCACCGTGTCCGCCCAGCCAGGAACATTGACGATCGCTCTCCACACAGGTGTATTTTCCATCCGGGAAAATACCCTCCACTTCATTGTATGTGCCAGGTTTTTTGCTGTGATTGGTGATGTGGTGAGTCACCAGGTCCAGGCTCATTACAGACCCGTTATTTCCTGGTTCATAACAGGTAAATGTCAGTTTGGTGTCATTATCAAAGAAATCGTTTGGTTCGACAGTACAACTTCTGTCAGGACTTTCAAAAACAACTTTCCTGTTGACTAGTTTCGGTGTTACACCAGAAAGATCGAGTTCTGCTACGATAATCCTTGAAGCACCCTCCGGTACTTCAGGAACCCCGTCATGCAGTTCAGCAAAAGCGATCTTCATTGATATTTTTGATATCGCAGCGCCTTCACTCATTTTCTGCCCAAGTTTTACCGGCTTTGAACCAGGATTTTTATTAAGGTACCACAATTCATTATCACGGCTGCGGCTTATCCGGATATCTTCAAAATGATCAGGCCCGACAAGTATATAATCACCATTGGAAAGATGCATGACTCTGAGAAAAGCGGCTGCCGGGATTCCGCATGTCAGGCAACTGATCTGACGGGAT
The DNA here is from genome assembly GCA_035531395.1 of Bacteroidales bacterium. GTDB lineage: Bacteria > Bacteroidota > Bacteroidia > Bacteroidales > VadinHA17 > LD21. The sequence continues at coordinate 35,241 of DATKTA010000023.1, read as the reverse complement.
TGCAGGTCAATCACCATGGCATCGCCAAAACTTTTTGACATGAAGGCTATCTTACTGTTATCAGGTGAAATGTCCGCCCGCTCACCAAACCACGTAATTCTTTCAACATTCGAAGGCAATGCTGATACAGGATCTCCAGATTTTCTTTTTCCCGGGTCGTTATCCTTCGCTTCAGTCACCTGTGTTAATGCTGGCTGGCAACAATAAATTCCTGTTAACAGCAAAATGAACATTGGGACTACACTATTGAACTTTTTCATGACTTGTTATACATTAACTAAATGGCTAAAATTTGTTTTCTTTTTGATGCTGATTATACCTTCTTGTTCTGTCCAATCTCAGCGCCTTGCTTTATAAGCTGCCTCCTGATCATTTCCACATCAATTTCCTTTGGTAATTTTTTTGTCTTCACACAAAGGGCGGCTGAAGTGCCTGCAGCTTCACCAATTGACATTGTAGGAGCCATCGCCCTCCAGGATTCATAGGACTGCTGATCGGAAGATATGCATCTTCCTGCCACAATTAGTCCTTCAACTTTCTGCGGCAATAAAGAGCGATATGGTATCTCATATCCTTCATGTTCAAGGTAACGCCTGTAACCATAGTAATTTATTATCGGGCAGGCTGACATAGCAATTGAATCATCGAATTTTCTTCCTTCTATAGCATCCTCGGCAGAAGATTTATAAAGGCCTTCGATAAAGCGTGTCTGCCTTATCCCCATTTGCGGGGCGGTTTCTACTATGTATGCATCATCCAGAAGCGGAGCTCTGTTTTTCTGGGTATTCCTGAAATGTTCAAACACCTTCAGCCTGGTATCGATTTCACCTCTGGTAACATCATCAGCATTCACGCCATCAGTATCTGAAGTTGGCCCCCATAAGATTAGAGAGTTATTAGTAAGTGGCCCTCCGAGTTTTTCAGAGTATTCAGGTTTAACATTAACTTTATACATGAGGCAGTTTGGTAAATGCTTATCTTTATTCAGGTCGGCCTGCCAGTAAGGAACTCCTGCTTTGTATGACACTGAAGCATCCCCACTTGCATCAATTATTACTTTTCCAAAGATTGCCTGCCTGCCTGAAATGTTTTCAATTATTATACCGGCAATATTGTTTCCCTCCATGATGGAGTCAACAAACATTGTGTGAAACAGAATATTTACGCCTTCATCATATAGCATTTTTGTCAGGACATACTTAGTTTTCTCTCCATCTATTGCATAGCTATAAGACATCTGTCCTTTTTCATCAGGATATTGTTCCTGTTTGTAACTTGATATTCCAATTCCTTTAATTTCTTTCAGGTTTAGGATCACTTCCTCAGGAATACCTTTACTGGTTTGCAATCCATCAGGTTTGACCTGGTTACGGAAGCCATTAATATTTAACATTAGAGAAGCCGTTGCTGTTCCCCCAAAAAAAGGATATCTCTCAATTATCAAGGTCCTGGCACCATTTCTTGCACTTGCCAGTGCAGCTGCAAATCCGGCAGGGCCACCACCAACAACAATTACATCAAATCTGCCATATACTGGCAAATCCTTTTCAGGTTCTTTGAACACTTCTTCAGAATTGAAAGCTAAATTGGCGGGAATTTGTCCGGCCAATTTTGCACCTAATAACGAAGACGCACCAATAACAAGGGAATTGTTCAGAAATCTTCTTCGGTCAATCTTTTTGGTTTTCATAATTTTATCATTTTGTTTGGACAATTATGATCATGTGTTTTGTTGATTTCAGCTTGTCAAATAATATTGTGCCGGGCAATCTCAATATCTATCTCCTCTTCCCATTTTGCAATAATGTCAGTAGCTACCGAGTTTCCATTCAGGTTTGTTATTGCTTGTGTCTCGTTCATAAAGCCAGATAAAAACGGCAGTTAAGGATTTTTTGTAATAAAAATCACAAATTTTATTATGCAAGCAAATATAATACTATATTTGAATTCGTCGTTTTTTGACAGATTGAGACTCCACGTAATTGCTTTATATTTAGTTAATTAAATAGATCGTTAAAGCTTATTAGGTGATAATAGATATTAACTAAAAAGCAATTATAAGTCATTAATATTCAAATAATTGTTATAAAAATATTATTATTCAGGCACAATTATTTAAATTTCACATTATTTGTAACTATTCATGAAAGCAAAATAATATGAGCAACCAGATCAAATCCCACCCGTTAGTGAACACATCTGAACCCAATCTCCTTGAAGGAACCTTCAACTATAATCTTCCGCCTCTTATCAAATTTGACGGACCTGTGGTTGAGTATATAGATGGAAAGCCAGTTGAATTTGATCCCAAATCACTGCTTAAGAGGGATATTTATATTACAGATACTACATTCAGGGATGGACAGCAATCCCGTCCTCCCTATTCTGTCGAACAGATAGTTAAGATTTATGACCTGTTATATAAACTTGGAGGGCCTAATGGAGTAATACGCCAGACGGAGTTTTTCCTTTATACAAAGAATGACAGGGATGCCCTGGATAAATGTCGGGAACTGGGACATAAATATCCGGAATGTACCGGCTGGATAAGGGCAAACAAGGGTGATTTCCGTCTTGTAAAGGAAGCAGGCCTGAAAGAGACGGGAATGCTTACAAGCTGTTCAGATTTTCATATTTTCCACAAATTGAAATTTAAGGACCGCCAGGAATGCCTGGATTCATATTGTGAAGTTGTTGAAGCTGCATTTGAAGCAGGTATTAGGCCAAGGTGTCATTTTGAAGATATCACCAGGGCTGATATTGAAGGATTTGTTCTTCCTTTTGCAGAGAGGCTTATGAGAATGAGTGAGCAGGTTCCTGAAGAGTTATCGGCTAAGATCAGGTTATGCGACACAATGGGATTTGGAATAAGCTACCCGGGAGTTGAATTGCCAAGAAGCATTCCCAAGCTGATTTACAAACTCAATAAGGAATGTGGTGTACCGGGCAGCCGGCTTGAATGGCACGGTCATAACGATTTTCATAAAGTTCTTATTAACGGAGGAACGGCATGGTTGTATGGTTGCGATGCATTAAATACTACTTTATTCGGACTTGGCGAACGAACCGGTAATCCTCCACTAGAGGGAGCAATTATTGAATATATTGCAATTAAGGGAGACATGAATGGTATTGATACGACCATGATTACCTCAATAGCTGAATATATGGATTCGATAGGAGTTAAAATTACAGATAATTATCCATTTGTAGGGAAGCATTTTAATACAACCAGGGCGGGTATACATGCCGGAGGTCTCAGACAGTCTGAGCAGATATATAATATTTTTGACACTACAAAATTGCTCAACAGATCACCCCGGGTTGCCATTACTGATAAGAGCGGTGTTGATGGCATATCAATATGGGTAAATGAGTATTTTGGTCTTAAAGGGGAAAACCGGATAAGCAAGATCAAGGTCTATAAAGTGGCCCAGTGGGTGATGGATCAATATGAAATTGAGGGAAGGCTTTCAACAATTACTGATGAAGAACTTGAGGCAAGGGTAAAAGAATTTATGCCTGATTTTTGTGCAAAATATGGGGGTAATCTCAGGAATCTCAAATAGCAAAAAACATAAAAGCTTTTCAAAGGTTCAACATTGAAATGTAACGATTTATCACAAAAAAATATTTAAAAATGAACAAAGAAGAAATAAATGCCAAAGTAAAAAAAGTGATTGCCGAAGTACTTGAAAAGAATGTATCTGATATAGGTGATAACGCGAATTTTGTTACTGATTTAGGAGCATCTTCTATTCAGAGTATTCGACTGGTAGCAGGTTTTGAAGAGGAATTCAACATTGAAATGGATGAAGATAAGTCTCTTCAGGTTGAAAACGTTTCCGGGGCAGTCGATTTCATAAGTACCTATTTGTAGGAGGATAAGGGTACCTTGGGGTTGTTTTGCCTTAGAATAAATACTGGTGTTTTTAAAATATCGGGGACAAACCTGTCTGATATTCAAAATTGCATGTACTAACTTAAAATTAATATTTCTATGAGAATAATTATTAAGAAAGATGCGTCCGAAGTTGGTGATTGGATCGCGAATTATGTAATTGACAGAATAAAAAAAGCAAAGCCTACAAAGCAGAAACCATTTGTACTTGGCTTACCGACAGGATCTTCTCCACTACCTGTTTACAGGGAATTCATTAAAAGGTACAAAGCTGGAAAAATTTCATTCAGGAATGTTGTGACATTTAATATGGATGAATATGTCGGCTTGCCTGAAAACCACAAGGAGAGTTATCATTATTTCATGTTTGATAATCTGTTTAACCACATTGACATTCCCGGGGAAAATATCAACATCCTCAACGGGAATGCCAAAAATCTTAAAAAAGAGTGCATTGAATATGAAAAGAAAATTAAACGATACAGAGGTATTGATCTTTTTCTTGGAGGCATAGGACCTGATGGGCATATAGCATTTAATGAACCAGGATCTTCACTTAGTTCAAGGACAAGAATAAAGACACTTAGTTACGATACAATACTGGCAAACTCAAGGTTTTTTGACGGGGATATGAAAAAAGTACCAACACAGGCCCTTACTGTTGGTGTTGGCACTGTTATGGACGCAAGGGAGGTTCTGATAATAATTACAGGGTTCAATAAGGCACGAGCTGTAAGGGAAGCAGTAGAGGGTGGCATCAGCCACATGTGGACGGTATCCATGCTGCAGATGCATCAGAAGGCTATTTTTGTTTGCGACGAACCTGCAACAATGGAACTTCAGGTTGAAACAGTGAAATATTTCAATAATCTTGAAGGGATAAATGAACATACACTTCCTTAAATTAACTTCTTAATTAAAATGTCTTACAGATCATTGACTGACAAAGAAATCAGTTTCCTGGTTTCTCAGGGTTGCATTTCGGAAAACTGGTCTGAAATATCTGTGCATAAAGATTTTTCAGCCCTTAACATAAAAAATACCCGTTTTGAAGGCAAGGTAAAACTAGGTGTCATCTCTCGTACTATACCTGATGTTGAGGGAATTACAAGAAAATGCGGAATATATAACAGCTATATCCGCAATTGTGAAATTTCTGATAATGTCTGCATTACTAACGTAAAAAACCTGGCCAATTATATAATTGGTGATAATGTGCTGATTGAAAATGTGGGTTCACTGGTAATGGATAGCGAATCGACATTCGGCAACGGAGTTGAGGTTGATTCTTTGAATGAAGGAGGTGGACGAGGGTTGCCAATATTTGACAGGCTTACATCACAGATAGCTTATCTGGCTGTATTGTACCGTCACGACAAGGAGTTTACAGCCAGGTTGATGAGCATGATCGGAGACTATGTAAAGTCAAAACGATCATCCATGGGAAGGATTGAATCAAATGCAAGTATCAGAGATGTACTTATAATCAGGGATGTATCGATAGGATCATATGCAGTTATATCAGCTTCTATACTGCTGGAAGAAGGTACAATAGTAAGCTGTAAAGAAGCTCCGACATTTGTTGGCGAAGGTGTTATTGCTAAAAAGTTCATTGTTCTGTCAGGATCATCAGTCGATGGAAATGCATTGCTTGAGAAAACATTTGTGGGGCAGGGGGTAAAAATAGGTAAACAATATTCTGCTGAAAATTCGTTATTCTTTGCAAACAGCGAAGCTTTTCATGGTGAGGGTTGCAGCATCTTTGCAGGTCCTTATACTGTAACTCATCATAAGTCGACTTTGCTGATTGCCTGCCTCTTTTCTTTTTATAATGCCGGTAGCGGGACCAACCAGAGTAACCACATGTATAAGCTTGGTCCTGTTCACCAGGGGATTCTCGAGCGAGGAACAAAAACCGGTTCTTTTGCATACCTGCTTTTACCATGCAGGATAGGATCATTTTCTGTTGTAATGGGTAAACATTTTACCAACTTTGACTCATCGGACTTTCCTTTTTCATATATAACTGAGGAAAAGGGTAAAAGTGAACTTACTCCTGCGATGAATATCTTCACTGTGGGAACCCGAAGGGATAGTGAAAAATGGTCTTCAAGAGACAGGAGGAAAGATCCTGAAAAACTTGATCTTATTAATTTTGAATTGTTCAATCCTTATATTGTGGGAAGGATATTGAATGGTATAAGCATACTAAATGAACTAGCTGAAAAAACCCCGAAAACACAGGATTTTATAAATTATAAGGGTATTAACATTCACCGGCTGCTCCTGAAGACTTCCAGGAAATACTATGAAATGGCTCTGAAATCATTTATTGGAAATGAAATAGTCAAAAAACTAGGGGATATTGACAGTATTTCATCAACTGATGAGATAAGTAAAAGGTTGAAGAGTGTTGGGAAGGAAGGTATTGACAAATGGATAGATGTGTGTGGAATGTTTGCACCGGCATCGAAGATACAGACTCTTACAGATGATGTCAAATCCGGGAAACTGGGATCAATCAACGATTTGTCAGAGAGGCTGAGGGGAATATATGAAAATTATGAACGCTTTTCATGGGAGTGGAGTTCAGAGATGATTGGCAACCAGGCAGGAACCAGCCCCGAAAATATGTCAATCAGTAAACTGATAGAGATAATCACTGACTGGAAAACGAATACGGTGAAGCTGAATAACATGGTTCTAAAAGATGCTGAAAAAGAATTTGATAAAGGCACAAGACTGGGATTTGGCATCGATGGAGATGAAAATACAAGAGACCTGGATTTTCTTGCAGTCAGAGGTGAATTTCAAAACAATAAATTTGTCTTAGGACTGCAAAAGGAAATTCTGGACATTGAATTAAAAACGGATAAACTTATTTCAGTCCTTAAGAGACTGGAATAAGGTTCAGGAATTTAATAAACCAGGATGGCTTATCTTATTCTTTAACAGACCATACCAGGGAACTGGCTCCAAGAACAGCTGCATTCTGAGTACTCAGTTCTGATGCCAGTAGTTTTACTTTTCCCTTGTAGATACTCAGAAGGTGTTGTTCCATGTATTCTTTTGCAGGTTCAAAAATCAGATCTTCAGCAAGAGCAAGTCCGCCAAAGAGAAAGATAGCTTCAGGATTGGTATGTGCCACAACATCAGCAAGCTTAAATCCAAGCATACTGCCTGTATGTCTGAATGCCCTTTTTGCCAGGTAATCTCCCCGCAGGGCAGCTTCATGAATCATTTCAGCATCAAGCTCCTCAAAGCTATATTTTCTCAGTTCACTTGGCTGGGTGCTGTCGGCCATAATTTTAAGCAGTGATCTTTTCAGTCCGGTGGCAGAGACATATGTTTCAAGACAGCCTTTTCTTCCACATCCGCATTCACGGTTGGAGGGTCCCGGGCGAATTGCCGTATGACCTATTTCTCCTGCAAAGCCATCATTCCCGTAGACAAGTTTTCCGTCTATAACAAATCCACTGCCAAGGCCGGTTCCCAGAGTGATCACAACAAAATTCTTCATCTCTTTTGCACCACCGTAAATCATCTCTCCCACAGCAGCAGCATTTGCATCATTTGTTACAATTACAGGAAGTTTCGTATGCCTTTTAAAAACATCTGCCAATGGTACAATCCCTTTCCATGGCAGTCCGGCAGCATGTTCAATAGTTCCTTTGTTTATGTTCCCCATCGGAGCCCCTATCCCGTATCCCACAACCTCTACTCCATTTCCAATCTGCTTGCTTTTAACCAATATCTTTTCATATAAAGCTGCAACGAAGACCTCAATTTCATCATATTGTGTGGTTTTTATCCTGTCTTCGCCAAGAATATTACCCTCCCTGTCAACAAAACCAAATACGGTATTTGTTCCTCCTAAATCGATGCCTACTGCTACTGATTTTTTTGCCATGGCTAAAGATTTTAATTATTTATCAGATAAGAGCTTAATAAAGTTAAAGGGAATAACATGAGAATAAGTTATGTTGAGATATCTTATATCAATCTTAAGAAACCAGTTTATGCAAATTATGATATTGCTTCCATTTAAGACTGTTTTGTTGTATGATATTTGTCACCTTTAATGATGTACATAAAATTGCAGAGGTTTAAGGATAATCATAATGGGTAATAGATAATAATAAAGTCAATATTCTTTTTTATACTCCAATGTTATTAGAATAAGAAAATGCTTAAATTTATAGAGGAAGCTGGTCTTTCATTTAATGGTAATTCAGGTTTAAGTGTTTCAAGGAGGAGGGAATTCAATTATCAGATAGTCACAATTTCCATAACTGAGGAGGCTGGTCAATTTAATCTTAATATATTGTTCATTTTTAGAAAAATATAATTTAGAGCATTTGAAAAGAGAGGAGTTTTTAAATAAGGTTTTATATGGGATGATTGCCCTTAATATGAGATTTTCCTTAAAGGAGAAATTAAAAACAATTCCCATTAATGAATCCTTTTTCAGAAAAAGAGATGACACAATATTTACCTGGCTTGGTATGGCAGGAGCACTGATTAACTGCCGCGGGACTATTATTTTTATAGATCCGCTTATCAGTTATGGTATTGACAATGAAACATGTGAAACAGGAAACCGGCTTTTGGTGCCACTGCCGGTAACTGCTGATAATGTGCCAAAAGCTGATATTGTCTGCTATACACATGCCGACAGCGATCATTATGCTGAAAAGACAGCCAGGATCCTTAATTCCAGGCTGGAACCCAAATTTATTTGTCCCGGACCGGTTCTTGAAAAACTGAATGAAATTGGTATAGAAGAAGAAAGAACGATAAAGATCAGAGATTTTGCAAGTTATAAATTTGATAATGTTGAAATTGTAATTACCCCGGCATTGCATGACTGGCAGGAAACAGATCCATGGCAGAGAGAGGATTGCTGTGGTTATCTGATTAAAACGCCTGAAGGCACTATCTGGCATCCCGGAGATACAAGACTTATACCGGAGCTAGAAGAAATTAAGAATGTTGATGTTCTCTTTTTTGATGTTGCTGCTGTTGATTCGCATCTGGGTCCGGAAGGTTCTGCAAGGATTGCTGCAACATCCGGGGCTAAGGCAATGATCGCATACCATTATGGGACATTTGATCTGCCTCCCGGCTCCTATGGAGGATGTGATCCGGATGATTCACTGCCCTTCATCAAAGACCTGAAAGCTGAATTTTTGAAGCCGGATCCAGGTGAGGTCCTGAGACTTCCTCTTCGTAAAAAATGATTTCATGAAACGTTTATAATATGTCATTGGTTTTCCGACTCAGGATGAAATGCAATTCTTAATATTTGATAAACATGAAGATCCGTTCTGTTATTTTATTAACACTACTATATTCAGGAATTTCCAACCTTCATTCCCAGAATTTAACACCCGGGCAGAATGGGATCTTACTGAATGCCAGTCAGGGTGAAACAGTTAATCTGTCAGGATTTCTGACAGAAAAGCTGCCTTTGATAAATTACAGGAAAATAGTACTTCCAGGGCCACAATACATTATTTCCGATGATCCTGAATATATAAGGATTCCGGAGGCTGTAGCAGTCAGGGAAAAAGTACAGCCCGGAACAGTCAGGTTATATGTATATAATGTAAATGCCGTACAGGAGCCTTCCAGGATTGACAGGAAGATAACTGCTGTCATAAAGAATCTTGGGACAGAGGAAATGCATCTGCGTATGCTTCGATACTCTTCCCAGAAGCCTTCAGCAGATTACTACCAAATTGCCAAACAGGGACTGGTTGATTATTTTAATTCAGGGCCAGAATCAATATCCGCTATAATTAAACCAGGATCGGTTGCACCCATAGACAAGCAAATGGAAAAGAACATTGTGAAATATGATGAGCTTGTTCATGGTTTCTATGAATTTGTGGTTGACCAGCCCGGGGAAATAAGTGTTGTACAGACAGATCCACTGAGTTCCGGGGCCGACGCTGCAAATCGTATAAGCAATGTTCATCCTTCGAGCCGGACGAATGCAGGCCGGGGTTTGTTTGGAGTCTGCAATTACCTGATAATTACCAGGGATACGCTTAGCACCCTAAATCCAGCATCGCAAATCATTGTTGCCGACGGAAAGACAGATCCCTGGGTAAACGGTATTGACGGAAGCACAGGAAAGATAATGAACCTGTCGGGAAATTATGGGGTTATGTATGATATAGAGCTGAACTGGAAAAGCCCTGACGGGAAAGGTCTGGCTTTAATCACGTGGAATGCCAGGGCCGGAGCCAGGTGGTGTGATGGAATGGTTAATGTTGTCAGAGTAAGTGAAGGTAAATTTAAAGATGGATTTGTAAATGTACCTTCAGACAAATTGTATAACAGCGGATCACCGGAGGCTGTACTTCTCCAGATATTCCCTTCCGATCCGGAAAAGGAAATCCAGAAGATCAGAATTACATTTACACCACCGGGAGCAACCTGTTTGCCGATACCACTGGTGTTTGTTCCTGTTAACCTATACTGAATTCATTATATCTGAATCAGATAAAATCGTATCTTCCTGGAATCTCAACAGGTTCAGGCTATAATGTTATTTTACCAAACATAGGTTCCAACAGCTCCAGGGTTGAGTAGTATTCTTGCATACTGTCCCCGGTCTATCGGAACGCAGGAGCGAGATGATCACATATGAATGAAGCCTGTTCAGGAAGGCAAGCCGTTATAAACAAATTTTACTATTTACAACTTAAGTTCAATTCCTACAGGGCAATGATCAGAACCAGTAATCTCTTCAAGAATAAAAGCAGTTTCTACTGAAGGAAGACAGGCCTTACTAACCAGGAAATAATCAATTCTCCAGCCAACATTCTTTGTTCTGGCGCCTGCACGATAGCTCCACCAGGAGTACCTCCCTTTTTCATCGGGATAAAAATGGCGAAATGTATCTGTCAGTCCACCGCCGGTGAATCGGTCCATCCCATCAATCTCCTCCTGCATATATCCTGCATATTTGTTATAATTTTCTTTTGGCCGGGCCAGGTCGATAGCTTTGTGGGCGACATTAAAATCGCCGCAGACAACCACAGGCTTAACCTTTTCGAGGTTTTTAAGATAATCATAAAAGGCTTTGTCCCATTGCTGGCGGTAGCCTAATCTTTTCAGTTCGCTGCCGGAATTAGGAACATAGACATTGACCAGGAAATATGTCTCGAATTCAAGACATAATACACGCCCTTCAGTATCATGCTCCTGAATATTAATACCTTTTATCACATTCAGTGGTTTGATTTTAGATATCACGGTTGTTCCGGAGTAGCCGGGTCTTTCTGCAGAATTTGAATTGATATTATAACCATTCAGGGGTTTTAGGGTTTCTGCAACCTGGTGTTCCTGGGCCTTGGTTTCCTGAAGGCAAAGAATATCAGGTTCCAGAAGTTCAAGATCAGTAAAGAATGTTTTTTTTGCAATAGCACGAATTCCGTTAACATTCCATGATAAAATTTTCATATTTTTATTTTTAATTATTTGTAAATGTAGTGAAGATTTCTGTCCGGCAGGATCAGCCTGCTCAAGCCGTTTAATGAGCCATATTTTACAGAGTCATGCTTGAACTTGCCTTTCGTATCTCACGTGTTTTCAAAACTCCCCCTGGAGAGGTTTTCTCTTATATAGAAGATGAAGGAAATGAAAAGTGAAAAGCAAACCACTGCACCTATGACTGAGCTCGAGAAGAACATCTATTCTGTTCTGGAGACTTATTCAAATGTTCACCGTGGAAGTGGTCACAATTCTCAGGTTACATCAAAGCTTTATGACCAGGCAAGGTCTATTGTACTCGATTATCTTGGTCTGCCGGCAAGTGATTACATAGTAATATTCAGCACTCCCCGACGGGCAGCACTTATGGTTAAGGGGATTAATCCGGAAAAATATGTGGTTGTCTCCAGTGAAGATTTAGGACTATCACTGGGGGTGCGTGCTGTAGCTCTAAAGAAGGGCATACTGCCTCAGAATTTGCACTGCTTCAGCGGAGGAGGCACAGCCCGGCTTGTATCTCCCGGCTGGGTAATCTGGTCAAAAGGTCCGGAAAGATATGAACCAGGAACACCGGCAATTATCAATATCATCGCATTCACCAGGGCTTTAATTCTTTCCAGGGAACATGGAAAATCAGAATTTATCAACGGTAATATACTTAATTCAGACCAGATACTGAATGAAGATAATCTTTCCCTCTTTTCAGGTAGAATGATGCTTGAGGAACTCAGGAAAACAATCATCGGGCGTGATCTTGAAGTAACTACGGTTCATGGTCAGGCAAAATACATTAACCTTGATAATGCTGCCAGCACACGTACATTTATTCCTGTGTGGGATGCAGTACGCAAAACACTGAGCCAGGGGAAAGAGGTTAAGAACCAGATTATTGGTGCTGTTAGGCAATTGATCATGGAATTCACCGGAGCTCCATTATCAGAGTATGATGTTATCTTCACCTCCAACACTACAGAGGCGATCAGCCTCGCGGCAGAAAGTCTTTCGCTGGAGCAGGAGAAAGGTACTTTTGTTGTTAACACCATTCTTGAACATAATTCCAATGAGCTTCCCTGGAGGAGTTTTCCCGGATTATCTCTTTTAAGAATCAAAGCTGATAAAAACGGGTTTCTGGACCTTGCTGAGCTTGAAGAACTTCTGTCCGGATATAATAAAAAGAATGTACCAGGTACAAATAGGATAGAACTTGTGACAATCACGGGAGCATCGAATGTACTCGGAACTTTCAATGACCTGGAGGCGATCAGCCAGATAGTACATAAATATGGTGCAAGGCTTCTGGTAGATGCTGCACAGATGATCGCACACCGGAGTATTGACATAAAGAAATGTGCAATCGATTACCTGGCATTCTCCGGACACAAAGTCTATGCACCTTTCGGGGCAGGTGTGCTGGTTGTACGGAAAGGATTACTGAGGTTCAGCACAGATGAATTTTCATTTATCAATTCATCAGGAGATGAGAATGCTGCAGGGATAGCCGGTTTGGGCAAATCGATTGTGCTTCTTCAAAGAGTTGGTATGGATGTTATCCATGATGAAGAAAAAGAACTCACTTCCTATGCTGTTAAATCTATGTCAACTGTTAAAGGGATGACTCTGTACGGGATAAATGATCCTGATTCCCGGTTATTTATCAGCAGAGGGAGTGTAATATCATTTTCATTAAAGGAGAAACTAGCTAATAAGGTTGCTAAAACACTGGCTGACAGAGGAATAGGAGTTCGATCGGGATGTCATTGTGCTCATATTCTTGTGAAGTATCTTGTTAACATTCCTCCATACCTCGAACAGTTCCAGGGGTTTCTGCTAAAACTGTTTCCCAAGCTCAGCCTGCCCGGAATTGTAAGAGTAAGCATCGGGATTGAGAATAACAAAAAGGAGATTGACCTTCTTGTAAGGGAGCTGCAGAGAATTGCCTGACAGAAGGTTATTTTACCCTGAACTTTTTTCTCTCATCCCTGCATATATACTGAATTGCCCATTTCCCTGACTGGCCGGCAGGAGGCAATCCTCCACCCGGGAAGAGCCATTGCCCGGCCATATAGAACCTTTTCAACCCCGGAATAAAAGAATTGAGGTTGTCCATCAGATTCTTGCTTGATGGCATGAATCCTTCATAAGCACCTTTCCAGACACCTGTATATTTTACATCCGTGACAGGAGTTGCAACATCGATGGTTTCAATATCAGCAGAGATCCCCGGGTAGAGTTTTTCAAGAATTGAACCTGCATCTTTTCTTATCTGTTCCTTCTCCTCTTTATATTCTGCATCGCTAATTTCTTTCCACAGGTCCCAGGGCGAATCAAAACGCATCACAAGTACCGTTTTTCCTTCCGGTGCCATTGTGGGGTCAAAGCAATAATTCATTATCGAATATCCATGAATTGTCTTTGTCCTGCCAATGGATTGATCCTTTATGATCCATGATTCAACCGGGAATTGTGATTCAATTCTCCTGTTGATCCCGAATGAGACCTGCACTATCGGTGTAAAAAGTTCCCAGTTCTTATATGCATTGGTGATTTTCTTTGTAAGGTAATTTCCTTCGAGCATTTCAAAAATTGTTGAATATCCGTCAGCAGCACTGATAATGTAATCGGCATCTATCTGTCCGCCGTCTGAAAGGACAACACCTTTTACCGTGTTATCTTTCACCACAATCCTTTTAACCCTGGCTCTGGTTGTTAGTTTACCTCCAAGGCCGGTAAATTTCTTTGTCATCCTCTCAGCCATCGGAAGTGATCCTCCCACAAGGTATCCGGCATTTTTCTGGTTGAACCAGGCGAACATCATGATGAATGCCAGGGCAGAGAAATCGCGCGATCCGTAAATGCTGTCAAAGAAGTCAAGAAGTGTTTTGTTGGTGAATCCCAATTTTCTGAAATATTGATTACAATCCATCCGGCCATATTTCATGAATAGCATCATTACAGGCATCATTTTGAAAACGGAACCTAATGATTTGATCGGATTCCTCAAACCGGGTGGATCGGGAAATGGCTGGAGAAAAGCTGATTTTCTCATATCCCTGCACATCTTCCTGATCCTGCCATTATCTTCCGGCGCCAGTTTGCAAAGGTACTCCTCCCACCTGTTCAGATCGGTATAGAGGATGAACTCCTTCCCTTCGCTGTTATAAAGCTTTGTATGGACTTCATGATCAATTATCCTTACCTCGTTGTTAAGCACCCCTGTCTCTCTCCAGATATCATTGAACGGGCCCTTGCGGGTACCTACCAGCCAGTGGAGACAATAGTCGAACCTGTAGCCTTTTCTTTCCCAGGCTGTGCACTGACCACCGGTAATAGAATGCATCTCGATTATTTCGGTTTCAAAACCGTTCAGCCGGGCATAGATGCCAGCTGAAAGTCCGGCGACACCTCCTCCTATAATTATGATCTTCTTATTCATTTTTCTGTTTTTTAACGAATTAACTAAACAAATAATATTTCTGGTTAAGATTTTCGGTGAATAGCAGAATTAATCCGGCAAATGACATTTTAGTTTGAAATTAAGTTGTTTTAACATTAAAAAGTAATCGCGTCATCTTTCATTTTACTATTTTTGTTTACCAACCCATTAACACGACAAATTATGAAACGCAGGGAAGTTATAAAAACCTTATCAGCAATTCCTGTGGCAGGCGGTATAATGTCGATCGAGCCACTGGTAGGATCATTTAACCAGAAAAAGCCTGTAATTGATGCAGGACTTCTATCAAATCCGGAACAAGGTGCTTTGATTCTCGGGCCGCAGATATATCAGTCAATAGGTGTTGAACCCGTAATTAACTGCAAGGGAACATTCACGGCAATCGGTGGCTCCATTGAACTGCCGGAAGTTCGCAAAGCTGTTGATTTTGCCGCACAGAACTATGTACATATTGATGAGCTGGCCATGGCGGTAGGCAAGAGGCTTGGTGCAATTACAGGTGCCGAATGGGGAATGGTGTCATCAGGTTGTGCTGCAGGCATGAAGCATGTTGCAGTAGCCTGCATTACCGACGGTGATCCGGAAAAGCTTGTCAGGGTTCCTGATCTTACAGGATTTACAAAAACAGAAGTGATAGCTCCCCGCTACTCTCGTAACCAGTATGACCATGCCATAAGAAACTCAGGAGTAAATCTGATAACTGTTGATACTATGGAAGAGTTTAAAAATGCAATAAGCTCCCGTACGGCTATGATCTATCTTTTCTCTGCTCCCCAGGGATATGACACCGGACCCTTATCGATAGAAAATGTGGCTGCTGTTGCAAGAGATAAGAATATCCCAATATTAGTTGATGCCGCTGCCGAGGTGCTTACCATTCCAAATATACATCTGAAACGTGGTGCAACCATAGTGGCATACAGTGGAGGAAAAGCAATCAAAGGTCCTCAGTGCGCAGGACTTCTCCTTGGAGATAAAGACCTTCTTTTCTCAGCATGGCAGGCCAGTTCACCACACCATGGTCCAGGAAGAGACAATAAGGTTGGCAAGGAAGAACATATAGGGATGCTTGCTGCAATAGAAGCATGGGTAAAAAGAAATCATCCCGAAGAGGAAAAGACATGGATCTCATGGCTCGAATATATTTCAAAGAAGGTAACTGCAATAAGCGGGGTGACCACAAAGATCACAGAGCCACAGGGAGTTGATAACCGAAGTGCCCGCTTGTCCATAACATGGGATCCGGCAGTGCTGAATATCACAGGAGAAGAAGTTACCGATGACCTTGGTACCAATAAGCCCAGGATTGTACTTGGCGGCGGACGAACAAATTCAAGGGAAGGTACTACTTCGATCTCAATAAGCGCTCAGATGATGCAACCAGGAGATGAAAAGGTTGTAGCCGACCGGATCTATAAAATACTCTCTCAGAAACATGAAAAGAAGAGTGAAGTTAGTGAACCCCCTGCTGCCAATTTAACAGGTAACTGGGATGTATCTGTTGAATACTATTCAGGTAAGGGAGAACATAAGTTATTTCTTGAGAATCAGGACGGGAACGATATAAAAGGCACTCATAAAAGCACATTCTCAATGCTTGATATTGCCGGGAAAATTGATGGTAAAAAAGTCAGACTTCAGAGTAATTACAGAGAAAATGCCGAATCAATTCCTTTCACTTTTAACGGGATTATAGATGGAGATACCTTTTCAGGTGTATTGTATCTTGGGGAATACCGCTCAGCCAATTTTATTGCAAAAAGGACGGAACACAGACAAAGACCTGTTAATAATATAACAGTGCCATCGTACGGAGGAAAGAAAAGCGATTCATGGTAGAACAGGTATAAGCCGGTCATTCTATTTCGGTGAAAAGAGGCCTGTGTCACCTGCTTCTCCAAGGTATGCACAAACCAGTCTGCTGTCGTTCCTGATAAAAACATGCCGGTTTGCGAAAGCAGGGTGAGTCCAGGTAACTCCTGTCCCGTTGCGGTTAAGCTGGCCGGTGGTTGGTTCTATCAATCTGGCGCGGCTTATTATTTTCAAACCCTGAGGTGAAAGCTCTGTAATCAGAAGTTCTCCATGTTCATTGAACATCCATGTTTGTTTTCCATGTTCAATAAGATGGATATTTGCCCACCTGTTTTTATTGACTGCGGAAAGATCCTCCCATACCCTGTCACCTGTTTTGAGCCGGAGACAACGCAGTTCTCCATAGCTGTCAACTCCGTAGATGAACTCATCCCTGATTACAGGAGTATTAATCACACAGTGGAGTGCATCAGTCTTATATTCACTTTCTCCTGCCCTCAGCCATACTTTTTCCGCTGAAGTAGTTTCGGTGCTTAGTTTTACAAGCAGGGAGCCGCTGAAGAAACAACTGACAAACAGATAGTCTCCATACCTGACAGGTGTGGAAATACCCATACCCATTCTCACGGCGAAAGGGATTTTCCAATACACCCTTCCTGTTTCCGGATCCAGACCATTGAGATTCTCAGCTGTCCATATCACCACAACAGGTTTACCTGCCTGCCGGGTAAGGATTGGGGCAGAATAGGAGATCTTATCATCAGTTGCACGCCAAAGTTCTTTTCCGGTATTTTTATCAAGTGCAAGAACTGAGGCGCCGTCACTTCCCCCTATCTGAATTATTAATTTATTCTCAAATATCAAAGGTGTTGCAGATATACCCCATGTGGGCATCCTGATCTTGTATTTACTGTTGAGGTCATGATGCCATATTACTGATCCGGTTTGGGCTTCAAAACAGAACAGATGACCCATCGTTCCAAGCGAGTAAGCTTTGCCGTCATTGATAACCACTGAGGCACGAGGACCATTCGGATAACTTACATTTCCGTACGGACATTCATAACTATAACTCCAGATTATCTTCCCATTATCTGCATTTACACAAAGCACTCTCTCTGATTCTTCCGGTTTCTCAATCCGGTCGGTCAGATAAACTTTTCCAGCGGCAACTGTGGGACCGCTGTAACCAGGTCCGCATGGGATGCTCCATTTCAGGGGGATTGTGTTAGATGTGAATCTCCCTATGATTCCCGTTTCTTTCCATATCCCGTCACGGTTACGGCCACGCCAGTCGGGCCACTCCTGGGCTGACGATGAGGCGGCCAAAAACGCTGAGGTTAGGGTCAGTATCAGTATGCGAAGACCTGGGCTGTAAATTTTCATCACATTATTTTTTAGTTTCATGAATTTATAAAGGGATCCACTTATTGTTTAGATCTGACTTAATGAGTCCCCGAATCCGGTTGCATCTATATTGAAACGATATACAGGTGAAGAATCACACTGAATCTCAACATTAATTACACCTTCGCTCTGAAGCACAAAGATCCTGAACCGGCTGTAATCATTGTTATTCTGTTCAATTAATGTACCACCCGATTTATTCCATCCTCTGGATGAAATCATCTCTAATTCATTACCGGCTGAATTTTTAATCTTTATCTGAACCGGACCGGTGAATTTCTCCGGAGGATTTGATCTTTTGAACCGGTGCAGCAGTATTCCTGCATTTTCTTTATTAACCAAGATTACAGCATGGATGTAATTATTTGATACAGTTTGATCTGAAAAGGTTCCATCAGCATCAAACCTTAAATATTTTCTTTCTGTGGATTCACCATTGGAATCGACATAGTTTCTGACTAACCAGGGACTTGGCACTGGTTTAGAAGCCTCCGGCTTTGGTTTTGAAGGCGATTTGGTTTTAACAGTATTTGCCGGCGGTTCAGGCGCGTTGCAGCTCACCAGAATTATAAACAAAGGGAATAAAATCTTTTTAATCATGCTGTTAATTTGATTTTGTTGAATTTATAATTCTCCAGGATATGTCTGAATTCCATGCTATAAACTGTTTTACATTGGTTTTGTGAAAAATAGCAG
Source organism: Bacteroidales bacterium (assembly GCA_035531395.1). GTDB lineage: Bacteria > Bacteroidota > Bacteroidia > Bacteroidales > VadinHA17 > LD21. The sequence goes on along the minus strand of DATKTA010000023.1, from coordinate 16,468 downwards.
TCTTTCCGTTTTCTATTAAGAATAACCGGGCTGACAGACACAAAAGCCGGGTGCCAAAAATACTCATAATTTTAAAAAAATGGCATGCCTCTGGTATCCAATTTCCTGATCGAGTTTGTCACAGTGACACTTCGGTTCTCCTTTCAGGGATTATTTTTCTTTTTCAGCCAAACTGATTGTACCCGAAAGAAGGTAACTTTAGGTATTGTAAATAAAATCACTTCTTAACCGGTGACTACATTGGATAAGACGTAACAAAATAATTTGTGGTATTCGGGTATTATGAATAATATAATATTTGTAATTTGGTTCTAACCAATAGAGTAAGCTTAGAATTTTATCTAAAGAGTGTTATGAGAAAGATAAAAGGCATTTTTGTTTTGTTCTCTCTGGTATTATTATCATCAGGCTGCAAAAAAGAGAGAATTAATGAATATAAGTATCATATTCCTGAAGCTTCAGTTGATGGATGGGAAGTCGATTCTTCTGATAATGTCGGGATCAGTTCCCTTACCCTTTCCCAAATGATGGATCACATTAATGGAAGATCCGGTCATAATATTCATAATATTCTGATATTCAAAAACGGGAAGCTGGTTTTTGAAGAGTATTTTGAGGGCTATCTTTATGTATGGGATCCACCCGGATCGAATGGCGATTTTATTCAATATGACAGGGAAACCGACCACTTCCTGGCTTCAGTCAGCAAGTCAATTACTTCGGTCCTTTTTGGAGTGGCCATGAAGGAGGGGTTTATCAATACTGTTGATGACAAAGTCATCGATATTTTCCCTGAATATAAAGAAATACTGACAGATGCCAAAGCTGATATAACAATAAAACAACTTCTGACAATGTCATCGGGACTGGCCTGGGATGAAAGTTCAACTTCATACGAAGATCCTGCAAATGATGTGAGGGCCATGTTTGATTCTGATGATCCCCTGGATTATGTTCTGTCACGTCCCCTTTTGTACCCTCCCGGGACACAATTCCTTTATAACAGCGGAGGAACAAATGTGCTGGGTGCGGTTATACAGAAATACTCGGGAAAAAGCCTTCTGGATTTCGGGAATGAGTACCTTTTTAATCCGCTGAATGTCGAGGGAGGGGCATGGCAACGCCTATCACCGGATTATTATTTTGCCTCAGGAGGGATATTTCTCAGACCAAGGGAACTGGCTAAGATTGGTTATCTGTTCCTTAACAATGGTTATTGGGGCGATAAACAGATAATCACTCCTGACTGGATAGCAGAATCTGTAGAGAAACATATTGCAACCCAGGGAAGAACGCTTACTCTGGCCCATGGTTACGGATACCAGTGGTGGCTTGAAGATTTTCAGGTTAACGGTCATACCTATAATTCCTTTTTAGCTGCCGGATGGGGAGATCAATATATGTTTATTTTTCCGGCAGAGGACTTGATGATTGTGTTTAACGGAGGTAACTATTTAAAAGGGGGGAGTATTTCTCCGTTCTCCCTGGTTGGTAATTATATTCTTATTTCTATACAATAACCTGGTGAATTTCTTCCACCTTCAGGGATTTTAACTTATTCCTTTCCAGTTTTTAGCTCGGTTGAGTAAACGGGTTATGCATATAAAAACCAGGGCAGGCATAATTGGCTTATGCTGCATTCTCTTTACTGTTTTTGTAAAATGGATCAGCCCGACATTAAAATCTAAAGAATCAATGAAAATCAACAGTGCTAATTCCATCCATCCGGGTTAAATCCTGGATGGGTGGACTTTAGTTAAATAAAATTGACTTTTGCACACAGATGTCCTAAATTTGTATTACTAACATCTTGCTTGTCATTCATGAAAACAATAATCAAAATATTGTATCTGATATTGATTATAGCAGGATTATGTCAATGTAAAAAATATGACCCTCTTGTTGCAATACCGGATAATAACTTCTTAAATGCTCTTAAAGAACTAGGTATCGATAAAGATGGTGATGGCATTATAAGTAAAGTTGAAGCAGCTGAAGTAACTTTTTTAAATGTCTATAATCGCAACATTTCCAGTTTGAAAGGCATTGAAGCATTTGTAAATATGGATTCTTTGGATTGCTCTTATAACCAGTTGACCAGTTTGGATGTATCCAATAATCCTTTACTATTGATGTTGAACTGCTACGACAACTCATTAACCAGTCTGAGTGTTTACAATAATTATATTCTACGTAACTTGCGTTGTCGGAACAATTTATTAACCAGTCTGGTAGTATCTTCTAATCCTTTGTTAAGAGAATTGGTTTGTTATAATAATTTAATAACAGGTCTGGATGTATCCCATAATCCTGAATTACAGAGCTTATGGTGCTCGGACAATCCATTAAGCAGCCTGGATGTATCCAATAATCTCGCACTAAAGTATTTGCAGTGCGATGGGAATTTATTAAGCAGCCTGGATGTATCTAAAAATACTGCTTTAAAAAGTTTCTATTGTTCGAATAATTCATTAATCAGCCTGGATGCTTCCAATAATTCTGCATTAAAAATTTTAACTCTAAAATCTATGCCTTCTTTATATAAAGTTTGTGTATGGACAATGCCATTCCCTCCAACTGGTGTAACGGTGGATACAACCGACAGTCCGAATGTTTATTTTACAACCGATTGCAGTAAATAATTATTCAGGATGATCTCCTAGTATAATCCTTGTCACATTATAACAACAATAATTTTGAATGATCTTGCTGAATTTCTTGATATCAATAAGTGCCATAACCTAAGGATTCAAATTAAAAGGAGTATAAAAGATAATTAACCAGGTTAATAGGTGTGAGGGTTGCTCTCTTTATGTTGTATTGCAGAATAATGTTGACTTTGGTTTAAACATGGTGTAACTTTGATAGTCTTCGTTAGAAGTACAGTTCTTTAACTGAATGTACTGCTATGAAAAACAACAAGCTTATACTATTCATTCTGCTTGTAGGTTTAATAACCGTCACCACCTGCAAGAAGCTGGAAAAGTCAATGCTGGTTTCAACAGGAGATGTAACCAATATCCTGACCAATTCTTCAGATGTTTCAGGCATGGTTGTTGATATTGGTGAAGGAGCCACCCAGCACGGCCATTGTTACGGTACCTCATCAAATGTAACTGTTGCAGGATCAAAAACACAGCTTGGCACACCTCCTGTGGGAGGATTTACGAGTCAGCTGATAAGTCTTACAGCCGGTACTAAATATTACATAAAAGCATACATAAGCGATGGAGCAGAAACTGTTTACGGTAAAGAGATAAGTTTTACAACTCAGGCCGCTTCACTTCCATCAGTTACCACGGCTGAGGTTACATCTGTCACTACAATGACTGCAACATGCGGAGGTGATATTACCAATGATGGAGGTGCCCTTGTAACTGCAAGAGGAGTCTGCTGGAGCACTTCAACAAATCCGACATCGGAAGGCAGTAAGACATCAGATGGTCCCGGGACAGGTGTTTTTACAAGTAATCTTACCGGATTGACTCCAAACACCACTTATTATGTCAGGGCATATGCAACAAACAGTGCAGGAACGGCTTATGGTGAAGATATTACATTTACTACAAATCCCATTGTACCAACACTTACTACATCTTCCATATCAAGTTTAACATCTACATCTGCATCTTCAGGAGGAAATGTAACTTTTGATGGAGGAGCTGCTGTTGAGATGCGTGGTGTTTGCTGGAGTACAAATCCGAATCCGACAACCAGTGATTTTAAAACAGATGATGGAACAGGGATAGGGACATTTTCCAGCGAACTTACAGGTTTGACTCCAGGAACAATTTACTATGTAAGATCTTTTGCCACCAATTCGATCGGTACAGGCTATGGAAATGAAGTCAGTTTCAGGACTTTCTCATCAGATATAACAATAAGTGATATTGATGGGAATTCTTATCATACCATCACAATCGGATCGCAGGTCTGGCTTGTTGAGAACCTAAAGTCTACAAGATATTCTGATGGTACTTCAATTCCTCTGGTAAGTAATACTCAAACCTGGAATGAACTTACTTCAGCCAGTCTGGCATACTGCTGGTACGATAATGATATAAACTATGAGGATACTTATGGAGCATTGTACACCTGGGCTGCTGCAATGAAAGGAGCAGAAGGCAGCAGTAATGTTCCAAGCAGAGTGCAGGGAGTATGCCTCACAGGGTGGCATGTGCCAAGCTATGATGAATGGGTGGAATTGGCCACATACCTTGGAGATAATAATGGAGGCAAACTTAAGGAAACAGGTACAGCTCACTGGGAAAGTCCTAATGAAGGGGCAACAAATGAAAGCGGCTTTACAGGTTTACCCGGGGGGAAACGCGATATTGACGGTCAGTTCTTTAATCTTGGCCGAAATGCATACTGGTGGTCGGCTACGGAGATTAGTACGTCAGAAGCTAATCATCTAGGTTTATATTACGCCAACAATTATCTGGGCCACGATTTTCAGTATGACAAACGTCATGCCTATAGCGTCAGGTGTGTCAAAGATTAGATATCCATAAAGCTATTCGTTTATTCTCTTTATTCATTCATCCATCTGATTAATTAGGTAGGTGGATTTTTATTTGCCTCTTATACAACTCTTTCATAACTTTAACAAAATGTTTGTATTATGGCAAGTCTCATCCAGGGATACGAATATGATATCTTCATCAGCTACCGCCAAAAGGATAATAAACATGATGGCTGGGTTACGGAGTTTGTTAATAATCTGAAGGGGGAATTAGAATCAACTTTCAAGGAGGATATAAGTGTATATTTTGATATCAACCCTCATGATGGACTGTTGGAGACTCATGATGTTGATGCCTCCCTGAAAGATAAACTGAAATGCGTTGTGTTCATCCCGATCATATCACGAACATACGGCGATCCTAAATCATTTGCATGGGAACACGAGTTTAAGGCATTTATTAAGCATGCTTCGAATGACCAGTTCGGCATGAAAGTTAAATTACCCAATGGTAATGTTGCAAACAGACTTATCCCAATTCAGATACATGATCTATATCCTGAAGATAAGGCTCTTATTGAGAAAGAAATTGGTGGTGTTCTAAGGGCTATTGATTTCATCTATAAGGAACCAGGAGTAAACAGACCTTTGACACCAAAGGATAGTGAGGAGAAAAATTCATTTAAGACAAATTACAGGAATCAGATAAACAAAGTAGCCAATACCATTGATGAGATTATACATGCCATAAGGAGCCAAGCTTCAACTGAACCTGTATAGAGTAAAGCTGAATATAATACTGAAGAACAAAAATCTGAGAGAAAAACAAATAAGATATCAGATGAATCAACATTAGTAAAAATCAGAAAAAGTTGGTTGTTGACTGGCACAGCTGCAATTATTATCGTTGCAGGATTATTTGTAATCTTCAGGATTATTGGGAACAAGAAACAGGCTGAAGATATTTCCAACATTGAGAAGTCGATTGCAGTTCTGCCTTTTGTTAATGACAGTCCTGATAAAGAGAATGAATATTTCTGCAATGGAATGATGGATGAGATTCTTAATAATCTCCAGAAGATAAAGGACTTCAGGGTTCTTTCTCGTACATCAGTTGAACAATACAGAGGTATATCTAAACCGGCAATACCGAAGATTGCAAAAGAACTGGATGTAAATTATATAGTTGAGGGGAGTGTTCAAAAATATGGTAATACATTCCGTCTTCGTGTGCAGCTGATTGCAGCAAACGATGAAAAGCATTTATGGGGAGAATCATATGAAAAGGAAATAAAAGAAACTAAGGATATTTTCAAAATTCAAAGTCAGGTTGCACAAACTATTGCTGCTGAGTTGAAGGCAACAATAACACCTGAAGAAAAACAACTAATTGAAAAATCTTCTACAGGAAATCTTACTGCATTTGATTTTTATCAGCGTGGTAATGATAGATTGAATTTATTTAATTCTAAGAGAGATTCTCCCACTCTGAAAGTAGCCGAGGAGATGTTTAGGAAAGCCTTGGAATATGATTCTACGTTTGCGAGGGCATATTGCGGATTAGCATACGTATTTTTGAAAAAACACTTTTATGATTCATATTTTTCAGAGAATTACCTGGATTCCTGCTTAATACTTGCGGATAAAGCTCTTTCATTTGATGACCGTTTAGCTGAAGGTTATTTCATCAGAGGGACATATTATGTATTAAATGGAAGAACAGAGGATGGTATTGCTGAGGTAAATAAATCTTTGAAATATAATCCCAACAACTGGGAATCATATTATGGGCTTGCCCATAGTGCATATCTGTGGAACAACTACTATGCTGATTGGATTAAAGCAATAGATTATCTACAAAAAGCAGTAAATCTTAATCATGGGAAAGAGTTACCAGATATTCTTTCACTTCTGGGTGTAGCAAATGGTTATTTTGCAGGATTTCCAAACAAAGCAATACAATATTTCAAGGAGGAATTAACACTTACGGGCGATTCAATAAAGTATTTTAATAGTCTGGCACAGTTAGAGATACAATATGGAAATACCGAAAAAGCTTTTAAAATAGCAAAAGACAATTACCTCAGAGATTCTACCAATCTAAATACTATCTCGAGTCTGGGCAATTTTTATATTAGAGATGGTCAGTATGCGGAATCACTAAATTACTACAAAAAATATGCTGAAGGATTGACTGCAAAAGGGGAATTTCAGACAGGATCAATGCTTCCAATCGGTTATGCTTACCTTCAGAATGGTTATAAGAAGGAAGCCGAATACTGGTTCAATGAACAGAAGAAATTAAGTGAAGAAGCAATAATAAAAGGACGCTTATACTCATCCTGGGGATATGCATATTTCGATTTAGCAAGTCTTTACGCAATTAAGGGAGATAAAGAAAGAGCATTTGAGAATTTAAGGTTATTTGCAAAAGCCAAAGTGTGTTCCAAGCCAAGTATTGATAATCTTAAAGAATCTCCTTTTTTTGATAGTATTAGAAACGATCCTGAGTTTAAGAAGATTATTGTAGACCTTGAAGCAAAATACCTGGCAGAGCATGAAAGGGTCAGGAAATGGCTGGAAGAACAAGGAAAACTTTAAAGTATTATTAATCAGGTAAATAGGAGTTCAGGTTGCACCCTTTGCGTTGCACCAGTATCTATAGGCTCAGGCGTGCAACACAAACTGCAACCCTCACTATGGATTAACGCTCGGCCCTTCGCGACGGCTCGCGCCAGACTGAATTTGATTGAGGGCAATTGGAGGGATATGGAAAATCCGGTCACTCAGAGCACCTCATTCCGGATCAACAGAACAAACGATTCCGGAAATGATTGAGCACCATAAACCGGAATGTAAACAGTACAATATCAGTACAAACCAACAGAACAATTTATTTAATTAGAGACTGCTCTCTCTAAACCGGAATAGGGTGCTCACTAACACCGGAACCTCCAGGTATACAACATAAATCGCAACCCTCACTATGGATAAGTGCTCGCCTGCTGCAGCCAATTTTATTCGGCACTCGTGGGTTTGCATAAAGCAATATTTAGTCATTTATAATTTTTATTTCTAAGGTATGATTGAACCTGCAAAAAGAACTTATGAAGTAAAAATGAAATTCAAACTTGCAGGTTTCATAACACAGCCCTGCTTCGTCAGACTTCGCAGGGCGAAGTAAGGCCAAGCCCGGGTGGGTTACTTCATAAGCCTTGCTTTTGTGATTCAATAACCCCACTTCATTTGCCGAAAATTGTCTGCTACTCGCTACGGCGAGCCGTAGACTTAATTTGATTGAGGGTATTTGGTTGCCATTTGTTTGACAAATGATATTTGGTCTATTAGGTAAGGTATTGGTATATGGCAAATAGTTGATTGATGTAAAGATAAAATTGTTCGCAATTACATTAAATCTTAAATTTGGTAACAGAAACTGGAATAACTAAAACTATTGCAACAATACAAAGTTTAATGGATAAATTTATGCGTGATAACTAATTTGAATAAAGGTGATTACAAAAAAACAGAGATACATGAAGATTACCGCAATAATAGTATTACTAATCATTTTGATTGTTTCATTATCATGTGAAAGAATTCTACGTGGATATAAGTATAACCAGGGCAGTCTCCCTGAAATACCAATAAATCTGACGGACTTTAATACCAAGTACGATGACTATAATTCCACAGCTCCAAGTTTAGGAGAATTAATTCCTTTTTGCTTTTCTACAAATAGGAAAAGTCAAGGGAATGATTTTGACATCATTTACATGCCAATGAATGTAAACTTTGATAAAACATCAGGCATTTTAAAAGTTACTAATCAATATAATAATTGGGGAGTATATGCGGAAGATTATGAAGTTATCAGAACAGGACTAAATAAAATAGAAACTGTTGGAAACGAATTTGGGCCAAACCTGATAACTGGACATAGTATAGATAAATTTAATTTTACATTGTTGTATTCAACCGATGTAACAGGGAATTCTCAAATAAATTTTGTTTCAAACAGGACTGATGAAACTTTTTCAGAACCCAAAGAAGTTGAGTTCCTAAATTCAGAATTTGAAGATATGTATCCAGCTTTCAATTCTGAGAAATCCAGGATTTATTTCTGCTCAAACAGAAATGGAAAGGATTTTGACTTCTATTACGTTGATGTGAATCCTGAAATAGACATTGAATTATTGTTATCAGATAATTCAAGTTACCAGATATTAATGGACAGTTCATTGTCAAGCAGTTCGGATGATAAATGTCCTTTCATTTTTGAGAACAAAATGGTTTTTGCATCTGACAGAGCCGGTGGATTTGGCGGATTTGATTTGTATTATAGCAATCTTGAAAATGGAGAATGGAGTGAGCCAATTAATTTTGGAGAAAAGATTAATACTGAATTTGATGAATATAGACCAATTTTAATAGATGAAGGTGTTTCCTGGACTCAGACAATGATGGTATTTTCATCGAACAGAATAGGAGGTAAAGGTGGATTCGATTTATATTTTGTAGGAATTGAAAATGAATAAATACGGTGTGTAACAATGTATAAAAATAATAGACGGTTTAGTTGTAAGTTCAAGGATTGTAGCCCGCTTCAACTTTCTTGTAACTTGACAGGAATGAAGTCCGAAATCGACTACTATTCTTATACTCAACGTTAGGTATAAAATTTGTCAATGTATCTGCAATTCTCCACCCCAATTCCCCAACTATCCCTAATTACTGTATAGCACAGTATTTCAACCATAAAATACTTTAATCATCCTTGTGTGTTGTTTATTGTAGGTTGATACTTAAACCCACCTTAAAAGTAGTTGTACGTGCCCTTGTACGTTTACTCTAGGAGGCATTATCTCCTACAGACTGGCACTCTGCTATTAACTCAGGATCAGGAGAGCTTAAATCATCAACGTTATCATGACGTACAAGTTTATCAAAGTGCTTCAAAGCAACATCTAAACTCCTAAAAGCACCACTGCCATCTGTAAGGAATTGATCATTACTGGTTATTAATTCAGATTCTTCAAAGTCTATCCCAAAAGCCCTATGCTGACGCATTATGTAAATTCTACATACTTAATAACCATCTGGATCTGATGAAGGACCTAATTGAAATAGTGCAACCTTATCTGTACGTTTAAGTAACGTATAATCAAGACCATTCTTCCTGAATTCTGTTTTCAGTATTTTCATTGTTGTATTATTAAGTTGTTAAGATTATTCCGGATCAAACTATGCCATTAAACCGGATTAACAGACACGAATTGTGCAGTACAATTGTATACGTTTAACAAACAATAAAGTTACTTAAAACACACTATAATAGCACATTAGATTGTAGATTTCCAATTGCAATTTATTCTAACTGTATATACTATAATACCTATTATGCAACTCTTCTGCTTGGAAAGTTGGGAAGGGTAAAATAAAATTGTTTCTAAAATTATAAAGTTTAATTTTGATACCACTTATATATAAAATTAAATTATTAATCATGAGTAACGGAACAGTAAAATTTTTCAATGAATCTAGAGGGTTTGGATTCATCACCCCTGATGATGGGACTAAAGAGGTATTTGTGCATAAAAATGACCTAAAAGATAAGATAACTGAAGGAGATAAAGTAAGCTATGATGTAGAGCAAGGTCCAAAAGGATTGAACGCAGTAAATGTCAAAGTAGAAAAGTAGAATAATATAATATTATTCATTGATTTTCTAGAATTGTATAAGCCTGTCTGTAAAATTGAAATGCTTTTTTTAAAGTTTTCAAAATTGATTTTTCCTAATTAAGAGAGTATTATATATTGATATTTATTAACTAACATCGAACCACAATAGTAAGGTTTGTAGTATTTGCTATAGATTTGCATATCCCAACCCCAATTCCCCAACAACTTACAATAACTGTATAATACAGTATATCAAACACATACAATGCAGCCACAATCCACATAGAGGCTATTTTTAGCCCATTTAAGCCACTATCTCCCATTCAGTACTACCATTATCGAAACACAAAAGTGTCGTAAATCGCTTTAAAACAGCTAATTAGGGCATATGCCATAATTGCACTATTCTCTAATACATTCTATATCAGGATATTATTTATGTAACAGTATAGCCTGGGACTTTGGGACCGGACTTTTTCATTTCTTTTATAATCAGTCAATCATTTATTAAAATTAACCAGTCAAACCGAGTGCCTGAAGCCGAAGTATAACCAGCACAATATCAAGGCAAGAGGTTAGCAAAATTTAACTATAGACAACCTGTTTCTTTGAATCAAGAAAGAGTGTTAAATATCACTTAATTTGCAACTGGATTGCAGATTCAGTTATCCTAAATAGGTCTTTAATACTCCACTTATTGCAGGATATTTTAATCTTTTGATCGCCCTTTCTTTGATTTGCCTGACCCTTTCTCTTGTGAGATTTAATTTCTCCCCAATTTCTGCAACAGTGTGCATTTGTTTGCCGTTTAATCCAAAATAAAATCTGATAATGTCGGCTTCTCGTGGAGTCAATTTATTAAGGACTCTTTCAATTTCTTTCCTTAATGAATCAATGAGCAATTCTTCATCAGGACTGGAACCATCTTCGTTCAATAAAACATCGTACATGTTACTTTCTTCACCTTGTACAAACGGGGCATCTAATGAAACATACCACCCAATGTTTTTTAAAGCTAAGGTCACATCAGTAGAAGTTAGCTCTAGGGCCTGTGTAATCTCAAGGAAAGTTGGTTCTCTTTCATACTTTTGTTCTAGTTCAGCATTGTTTTTTTTTATTTTATTAATATGATTTATTCTGTTTAATGGTAACCGAACAATTCTTGCGTTTTCTGCTACAGCTTGTATTATAGATTGCCTTATCCACCAAACGGCGTAGGATATAAACTTAAAGCCCCTTGTTTCGTCAAATCGTCGTGCTGCTTCAATCAAACCAAAATTTCCTTCATTGATCAAATCTGTAAGACTCAAACCATGATTCTGATACTGCTTTGCAACAGATATAACAAATCTGAGATTTGCATTTATCAAACGATCCCGTGCTTCCAGGTCCCCCTTGTGTATCCTTACAGCAAGATCAACCTCTTCTTCAGCAGTAATCAGCTTAATCTTGGATACCTCCTGAAGGTATTTATCCATAGATAAGTCCTCTCTGTTGGTGACCTGCTTGATGATTTTAAGTTGCCGCATTTAAAGGAGGATTTGCGCTTATGATGCATAAGTAAATACTTTATAAAGGTACTAATAATAATAGGGGAAATTTATCCCCATTGGAATTCGTTGATTTTACTTTTTCATTTCTATTTACTCAATAATCAAACTTATATGAAAACACAACAGACTGACATATCAGAAGTACAGATTATCTACAGAACAAAAGTTAAAGCTTCAGACAGACAACAGATTAAATGCTCAAAGGATGCATATGAATTGTTTATGGAAACTTGGGACATTGATACCATAGAACATCATGAAGAATTCAAACTGATGTTATTAACCAGGTCAAATAGAGTACTTGGAATTGCTTCAATATCGAAAGATGGCATTAATGGTACAGTAACAGATGTCAGGATTGTATTGCAATATTCAATTAAGGCTAATGCCAGTGGATTAATTGTATGTCATAACCATCCGAGTGGGAACCTGAATCCAAGTGAATCTGATACTGCAATTACCAGGAAGATTAAGGATTCTGCTATCCTGATGGATATTCAGTTGCAAATCTCCAATACTACTTACTGACGGCTGTAAATATGTCAGAGATGATCTACAATCCTTCTGGTTATTTGATGCAATATTAAGTTACCAGAATCATAAGGCACTTAAAGATGTCAATTTCCAGATATGGGAGTTTAAGCAATTGAAAAAGGACTTTACCTGGCTACTTAACGTGCAGGGAAGATACAGGGAAGAAACCACTGATATCACAATCAATTGAGTTCTCAGACTTCCCAATCGATTGCATTAAGATCTGGGTGATCAATAAAGTTGTACTACTACCTTCAGAATATTGATTATGACAGATAATGAGAAGAGGAAGTACATTGAGGAGATATTCAAGTATTGTAAAACTGATAGCATTCTGGTCCTATCAAAAACGGGTCAATTACAGCGATTACAATGCCCGTTCGAAGTTTTGGTGAGATCTGACGTTGGCGAATTGTACAAAGGTCTTATTTGCCTTGTTTCTGCTGTTAAAATTGATTTAAGTCTTATTGATGTATACATTATACGGAACAAAGCCTATTACTTCTTTAATTTAAGAGTATTACAGCGCAAATGAAGGAATTCCAGGTACTAGGTCGTATAGCTCCGAATCCTGGTTAATAGTTGAGTCATACTGCATTTTTTTACTGTTGTTCTGAGATGGTTCAACTCAACTTTAAAATCTAAAGAACCACTGAAAACAACCGTGCTAATGCCATCCATTTAGGTGAATTCCTGGGTGGGTGATTATTTTTTTGACTTGTGTCATTGTCTTTCATAGCTTTGACATAAGCAATTCATAAGTAGTAACTAAAAATTCTACAATATGAAAAGAGTAATTCATTCAAAAATCATTGTATTGTTGATAACATTAGTTGCGGCACTATTAGTTCAATGTAAAAAATACGACCCTCTTGTTATTGTACCGGATAATAACTTTTTAAATGCCCTGATAGAACGAGGAGTCGATAAAGATGGCGATGGAATTATAAGTAAAGTTGAAGCAGCTGAGGTAAGGTATTTAAAAGTTTCTAGTCGCAACATTTCCAGTTTAAAAGGCATCGAAGCATTTGTAAATCTTGATACTTTAGAATGTAATTGGAACAAGCTGACCAGTCTGGATCTGTCAAATAATTCTTCACTAAAAGAATTGATTTGCGACGACAATTTATTAACCAGGTTGGATTTATCCAAAAATCGTGAACTTAAGGAATTATGGTGCAATTCTAATTCATTAAGCAGCCTGGATTTATCCAAAAATTCTGAACTCAATTTTTTGTTATGCATTGGCAATTCTTTAAACAACCTTGATATATCACATAGTACTGAACTAACCTTATTGCGTTGCGGTGTCAATTCTTTACACAGCTTGGATATATCACATAATCCTGCACTAGAGGAATTGTATTGTGGTAATAATTTTTTAAGCAGCCTTGATGTATCTCATAATCCTGCACTAGATGTACTAATGTGCTATGACAATTCATTAACCAGCCTGGACGTGTCGAATAATCCTGCATTAAAGAGCTTGGAGTGCGGTGGCAATTCATTAACCAGCCTTGATGTATCTCATAATCCTGAACTAGCGAATCTGGGATTCAGTTACAATTCATTAACCAGCCTGGATATATCCAATAATCCTGGACTCGTATCTATATCTTGCTCTGGCAATTTATTATCCAGTCTGGATGTGTCCAACTATCCTGAACTACATCAACTGGCATGCAGTAACAATTCATTTACTAATCTGGATATATCCAATAATCATGTACTAGGTAGGCTTTTTTGCTCTGGCAATTCATTAACCAGCCTTGATGTATCAAATAATCCGGAATTAACTCTTTTGCATTGTGAGGACAATTCACTTACCAGTCTGGATGTATCCCATAATACTGCATTACAATTCTTAAGATGCGGTGGCAATTTATTATCTAACCTGGATGTATCCAAAATTTCTACACTAATTTACTTGTATTGTGATGGGAATTTATTATCCAGTCTTGATGCTTCCAAAAATACCGCAATAAAATTATTAACTATAAAATCTATGCCTTCTTTATATAAAGTTTGTGTATGGACAATGCCATTTCCTCCGATTGGCACCGAGGTAGATACAACTGATAGCCCAAATGTTTATTTTACAATGGATTGCAATAAATAGTTTTTCAGGATGATCTCCTAGTATAATCCTTGTCACATTATAACAACAATAATTTTGAAGGATCTTGCTGAATTTCTTGCTATCAATCGGTGCCATAACCTGAGGATTCAAATTAAAAGAAGTATAAAAGACAATTAACCAGGTAAATAGGTGTGAGGGTTGCTCTCTTTATGTCTCAAAAAGAAGCAAGCTTTAAGAAACAAGGAGACAGTATCTTTTTGTTAAAGCAACAAACTAGATGCCTTTCTTTTAGTGTAAATATTTTGAAATAAATATATTTTGTTTAATCTTAAAAAATAAATTGCCATGAGAGTAAAGTTCTTCCTTATCCTTATCTCCGTATGTCTTATCTCTTTAAAAACAAATGCCCAGAACCCTAAATCGGATTTTAAAATTGTCGGATATTATAGCATTAACGCGGCAATGGAAGCGGATACTTCCCAAGTTCCGTTCGATAAGCTTACCCATATAATTCTGGCCTTTGTCAATCCGGACGTTTTAGGGAATTTTAACCGGAACTTCGATGCCTTGGTCCCATTCATAAAAGCGGCGCATAGCCATGATGTAAAGGTTCTTTATTCCATTGGAGGAGGAGCTAGTCCAGAGGAATACCATGCACTATTGAAACAAAACAAGACAAGGCAAGGAGTTATTAAAAATTTGGTATCAAAAGTCCTTCAATATGATGTGGACGGAGTAGACGTGGATTTGGAACTAGGTTATGTTTTTGGGCCAAAAAGTATGGCAATATCACGTTCTTTTCCAAGAGAAAACCCTGCTATACCTGGGACAGATCCCAATTACGGGATTTTTATAATGGAACTTGCACAGGCTTTAAGATCCCACAATAAGCTGATTACGGTAGCGTTGCCCAGTCGTCCCGCCGATGTGGTAACACAAGAAGTACTGTCCCAATTTGATTTTATCAATATCATGTCGTACGACCATACCGGACAGAGCAGGCCAGATCGTCCCGGCCATCATTCTACTTACGTAGATGCGATGGACGATCTGGATTATTATCGATTTACGCTCTTGGTACCAAAGGAAAAGCTGATTCTGGGCGTGCCCTTCTACGGCCGCGGATTTGGTCCCGGATTGGCCGATCCTGTTATTACCTCTATGAAATATGTTGATATTGTTTCGACGTATGCAGGGGCCGAGTGGGTAGACCATTGGGACCTTCCCAACGGTTATATCATGTATTATAATGGGATACCTACAATTAAGAACAAAACGAAACTGGCGAAAAAGGAAGCTGCAGGGATTATGATATGGGAACTTCGTTCTGACGCTACCGGTAAAAAATCATTGTTAAACGCAATTAATGAAGCGGTTCGTGATAAACTAAATACTTACTGATTAAAGTAAGGAGATTAGGTGTTCGGGTTGCTCTCTTTATGTTGCATTGCAGAATACATAGGCTGTAGGTATACAACATAAATCGCAACCCTCACTATTGATAGATGCTCGCCTGCTGCAGTTAATTTTAATCGGCAAACGTGGGTTTGCATAAAGCAATATTTAATCATTTGCTATTTATTTCTAAGGTATGATTGAACCTGCAAAAAGAATTATCAGTTTAAAAAATATAATTTAGCTTGCAGGTTTCATAACACAGCAAGGCCAAGCCCCTGGGTTATTGCATAAGCCTTGCTTTAGTCATTCAATAACCCCACTTCATATACCGAAAAATATGTCCGCCCGCTGGCGGATTGTCTGCACTTCGCGACGGCTCGCGCCAGATTTAATTTGATTGAGGGTATTTGGGATGCCATTTGTTAGACAATTGATATATGGTCTATTTAGTAAGGTATTGGTCCTTTGACAAATGGCTGTTTAAAGAATAATATAAAGTTGTATGTCATCACATTTAGGTTTAAATTTGGTATACAGGTAAATACAAAACGAGCTTGATAAGGAATATATACACAATTTGATTATTCACATAGTTTTGGAACTGTTTCCGATATATTTAATATAAAGGAAATTCCTTTATACACTCGTTGGGCAACAATATGAAAGAAATGGAATGTGGATTGAATCAAGAAAGAACATGTACAGCAAATCAACAAAAAGACTTATTAAGTTGCTATAATACAGCCATATAATCCA